>NZ_JBLWIG010000002.1:0-120742 GCF_048381605.1 Microbacterium sp. S1037 | reverse complement strand
CGGGAGCGCAGGTAGGCGGTCATCTCCCGCGCCGAACCGCTCTCATCGACCGAGACGCTCAGCACCTCGGCGCGATGGCCGAGAGGGACGCCGCACGAGACGGTCGGGATTCCGGCCTCGAGCAACGAGTCCAGGAGCGGATCGGCCTCGTGCGACGAGATGAGCAGCACTCCGTCGACGTGGCCCGCGCGGACGTAGTGCCCGACGGTGGCGCGCTCGGCCGGTGTACCGGCGATGAGGAGGACGAGGGTCATCCCCCGCTCCGACAGCGCCGCGGCGGCGCCGCGCAGGAGGAGCGCGAAGGTGGGGTCGTCGAACAGCAGGTGCTGCGGCTCGGTCATGAGGAAGGCGAGCGATCCGGACCGACCCGTCGCAAGGCTTCGCGCCGCGTGGTTGGCGGTGTACCCGGTGCGCTCGATCGCCTCTTCGACGGCGATGCGGGCATCCGGCGACACCCAGTGGCCGCCGTTGATGACGCGTGACACGGTGCCGCGAGAGACCCCGGCGGCGGCCGCGACATCGCGAATCGTCGGCTTACGACGAGCCGTCGGGGTCGGTTCCATGCCGGAATGCTATCTGTCCACGCGTGCGTCTCCGGTCGTGCCACGCGGGCCGACTGGGACCGGTCACAGTTCGATAACGAAGGAGGGGACGAGGTTGCGTTGCGCGGCCGAGGCAACGGAGGCTGTGACCGGTCCCAGTCCGGGCCGCACGAAGATCCGATGGAGTGTCATGACCCGCGTTACCCCCTGGCCCGCTCTCGACGGCATCGCGTACGGCGGTGACTACAACCCCGAGCAGTGGCCCCGCGAGGTCTGGGACGAGGACGTGCGCCTCATGCGCGAAGCCGGCGTCAATCTCGTGAGCGTCGGGATCTTCTCGTGGGCCCTCATCGAGCGCAGCGAGGGCGTCTTCGACTTCGCCTGGCTCGACGACCTCCTCGACCTGTTGAACGACAACGGCATCCACGTCGATCTCGGCACGCCCACCGCGTCGCCGCCCGCCTGGTTCTTCCACGCCCACCCCGAGGCACGCGTGGTGACCCGCGACGGCCGCACGATGGGCTTCGGCTCGCGGGGCATGGCATCCCCCTCCTCCCCCGCCTACCGCGCGGCGATCGCCCGTATCGCCGGCGCACTCGCCGCGCGCTACGCCGCGCACCCCGCTGTGGTCATGTGGCACGTGCACAACGAGTACGGCGTGCCCGTCGGCGAGGACTACTCCCCCGCCTCGGTCGCCGCCTTCCGCGACTGGCTGCGCGAACGGTACGGCTCGCTCGACGGCCTCAACGCGGCGTGGGGCACCGCTTTCTGGGGCCAGCACTACGGCGACTGGGAGCACGTGGGCGCCCCCGCCGACGCTCCGAGCGTCGTCAACCCCGCGCAGCGCCTCGACTTCGCCCGATTCACCGACCACCAGCTGCGCGCCTGCTTCCGCGTCGAACGGGATGCCATCCGCGAGCAGGCCGCGCAACCCGTCACGACCAACTTCATGGCGAATCAGAGCTGGACCACCGACCTGTGGGCATGGGGCAGAGAGGTCGACATCGTCTCCGACGACCACTACCTGTGGGCCGCCGACCCCGAAGGGCACGTGGGGCTCGCGATCGCCGCCGACCTCTCGCGCTCGGTCGGCGGGGGCGCCCCGTGGATCCTCATGGAGCACTCCACCTCGGCCGTGAACTGGCAGCCGCGCAACGTCGCCAAACGCCCGGGTGAGATGGCCCGCAACTCACTCACGCATCTCGCCCGCGGTGCCGACGCGATCCTCTTCTTCCAGTGGCGAGCCTCGCGCTCCGGCGCCGAGAAGTTCCACTCGGCGATGCTCCCCCACGCGGGCACCGCCTCCCGCGTCTGGCGCGAAGTCGTCGATCTCGGCGACGTGCTCGGCCGTCTGGGCGAGGTGCGCGGGGCGCGCGTGCAGGCCGAGGCCGCGGTGCTGTGGGACTTCGAGTCGTTCTGGGCGCAGGACCTCGAGTGGCGTCCCTCGGTCGACGTCACCCACCAGGCGCAGGTGCGCGCGTACTACGAGCAGCTCTGGCGCGACGGGATCACCGTCGACTTCGCGCTGCCCGGACACGACCTGTCGGGCTACCGCCTGGTCGTCGTCCCGGCTCAGTACCTGCTGTCGACCGCGGATGCCGACAACCTCGCCGCCTACGTACGCGGCGGCGGCACGCTGGTGGTGTCCTTCTTCTCGGGCATCGTCGACGAGAACGACGCCGTGCATCCCGGCGGCTACCTCGCTCCCCTTGCCGAGGTGCTCGGTGTGCGTGTGGAGGAGTTCCTGCCGTTGCGCGAAGGCGAGACGACGACGCTCGAACGAGCCGACGGCGCTGCCCTCACGGCTCGCGCGTGGGCGGAGGACCTCCTCGTCGACGGTGCCGAGATCATGGCCCGCTACATCGACGGTCCGGCCGCCGGGCGCGCCGCCCTCACCCGCCACGCGTACGGCGCGGGAACCGGCTGGTACGTGTCGACGAGCCTGGATGCCGACAGCCTCGCCCACGTCATGGCTGCCGCCTATGCCGACGCCGGGGTCTCGGCATCCCTCCTCCCGGCCGGATGCGAGGTGGTCGTCCGACGCTCCGACGACCACGACTTCACCTTCGTCGTCAATCATCGCGACGACGCCGTCGACCTCTTCCTCGACGGCACCGAGCTCCTCACGGGCGCCTCCACCGGCGGTGCGCTGACGGTTCCCGCGGGCGGCGTCGCCGTCGTCCGCACCGCACGTGAGGAGGTCTGACGGGCCGGCACCCGACCCCGCACGACACCCGGCCGCACCGATGCGTCCGGGTGATGAGGGCCGCGAGGACAGCGACCCCGCACGACCCGACCGCGACGATCGCGGTCGCCCGACCCGACCGCAATGGCTGCGGTCGCACAGAAAGGGACCTCCCATGCGCATGACAGCACCACGGCGCGCGATCCTCGGCTCAGCGGCGATCCTCGCCGTCTCGGCCCTCGCCCTGACCGGCTGCTCCGGCGGCGGCTCCGGCGACGACACCGCCCAGGGCGGCGACGGGCCCGAGATCGTCGTCTGGACCGACGCCGAGCGCGAGCAGGCCATCGGCGACGCTGCGAAGGCCTTCGAGGAGGAGACGGGCGCGACCGTGCGTCTCGTGCAGAAGAACTTCGAGGACCTGCGCAACGACTTCATCGCCCAGGTGCCCACCGGCGAAGGGCCCGACATCACCGTGGGCGCGCACGACTGGCTTGGTGCCCTCGTCGCCGCCGGCGTCGTCGACACGATCGACCTCGGCGAGACCGCCTCGAAGTTCGAGCCCGTCGCTCTCGAGGCCATGACCTACGACGGGCAGCTCTACGCCCTGCCGTATTCGCTCGAGACGGTCGCCCTGGTCCAGAACACCGCCCTGGTGGGGACGGAGGCACCCGCAACGTGGGACGACATGATCCAGCGAGGTCTGGCATCCGGGGCGGAGCGCCCGTTCGTCATCAACACCGCCGGCGAGACCGGCGACGGCTACACGATGTACGGACTCCAGACCTCGTTCGGCGCCCCCGTGTTCGTTCAGGATGCCAGCGGCTCGTACACGTCCGAGGTGGGCATGGGAGGGGCGCCGGGTGAGAGATTCGCCCAGTGGCTGTCGACCAACGGACAGGCCGGGTATCTCTCGACCACGATCGACTACGACATCAACAACGAGCTGTTCGCGAGCGGTAAGGCTCCGTACACCGTTCAAGGACCCTGGGCGATCAGCTCGTTCGAGGGCATCGATGTCGCGGTGAACCCGATCCCCAGCGCGGGCGGCGAGACCGCGGCCCCCTTCGTGGGCGTACAGGGCTTCTACCTGAGCGCCCAGAGCAAGAACTCCCTGCTCGCGACCGAGTTCCTCGTGAACTACCTCGGCACCGAGGACGCGCAGCGCGCCCTCTACGAGGCCGACCCGCGCATCCCCGCATACACCTCGCTCGGTCAGGAGGTGGCATCCGACCCGATCATCGCCGGCTTCCTCGCGTCGGCGCAGAACGGCGTCCCGATGCCCTCGATCCCCGAGATGGGTTCGGTGTGGGACCTCTGGAACGCCGCTGAGGCCCAGATCATCTCCGGCGCCGAGCCCGTCTCGACGTGGAACCAGATGATCACCGACCTGCAGAGCACGCTGGCCGGCTGACGACTCCGCGGGCGGGCGCGATCACGCACGCCCGCCCGCGGTACCACCCCGACGAATCCGGAGCACCCATGTCGGTCACCCCTCCCGTCGCGCCCCCGGGCACGACCCCCACCGCCCCCGCGCCTCTCCCGGCGCCGCGGCGCGAGTCCCACGCCCGCGGTTTCCGGGGCATCGGCGTCGGCTTCCTCGTGAAGCTCGCGATCATGGCGATCATCAACGCCTTCGGCACCCTGACCATCCTCACCGCGGTCGGTGCCGACTCCTGGCTGCTGGCCTCGATCACCGCGGTGCTGCTGATCGTCGCCGACGTCGTCTACTTCACCCGTCGCGCCCTGCCACTGAAGTACCTACTGCCCGGGCTGATCTTCCTCTTCGCCTTCCAGGTGTTCATCTTCGGCTACACCGCCTACATCGCCTTCACGAACTACGGCACCGGTCATGCCGGGTCCCAGTCGCAGGCGGTGGATGCCACCCTCATCCAGGGTGAGCGCCGGGTCGACGACTCCGCCACCTACCCCATGGCCGTCGTGGAAAGACTCGGCACGTACGGTCTCGCGATCGCCGACGACGATGTCGTGCGCGTGGGTACGCCCGACGAGCCCCTGACCACGGTCGACGGCGTGATCGGCGCGAGCGGCGCTCCCACCGAAGTGTCGGGCTGGACGGTCGTGCCGCGCGCCGAGGTGCTCACCGACCCCGCGGTCCAGCAGGCCGCCGCGGCCCTCCGGGTCCCCCTGTCCGACGACCCCAACGACGGGGCGCTGCGCACCCGCGACGGCTCGACCGCGACGGTGTACACCTCGACGCTCGTCTGGGACGAACAGGCGCAGACCATCACCGACACCACGACGGGCACCGTCTACGCCGCGACCGGCCGCGGGACGTTCACCTCAGCGGACGGACAGAGCCTGCCCACCGGCTGGTACGTCAACGTCGGGTTCGAGAACTTCCTGCGCGTGTTCACCGACGGCGCTCTGCTGCAACCGCTGCTGTCCGTCACCGGCTGGACGTTCGCCTTCGCAATCCTCTCGGTCGTCCTGAGCTTCGGCCTCGGGCTGCTCTTCGCTCTCATCTTCAACGACCCGCGCGTGCGGGCGCGGAAGTTCCTGCGGACGCTGTTCATCCTCCCGTACGCGTTCCCCGCGTTCATGTCGGCCTTGCTGTTCCGGGGCATGTTCAACTCCGAGTTCGGCGTCATCAACGACGTCTTCTTCTTCGGCCTGCCGATCAACTGGCTCGGCGACCCCGTGCTCGCCAAGCTCGCCGTGCTGTGGGTGAACGTCTGGCTCAGCTACCCGTATTGGTTCCTGGTGTGCACGGGCGCGCTGCAGGCGCTTCCGTCCGACACGCTCGAGGCCGCCCAGCTCGACGGCGCCGGCCGCTGGCGATCCTTCCGCTCGATCGTGCTGCCGCTGCTGCTCGTGTCGACCGCGCCGCTGGCGATCTCGTCATTCGCGTTCAGCTTCAACAACTTCACGGTCATCTACATGTTCAACAACGGCGGGCCCGCGATACCCGGCGCGCCGTACGCGTTGGGCTCGACCGACATCCTCATCTCGGCCATCTACGACATCTCCGGCGTCTCGGGGGGAGCCGCCGACTACGGCCTAGCGAGCGCCCTGTCGATCGTCGTGTTCGTCGTCGTCGGCGCCATCTCGGCGCTGGCCTTCCGTCAGACCCGCAAGCTGGAGGAGTTCGCATGACCGTCACCGCACGCGGCCCCAGGCGCGACGCCGCCCGCACCACCCCCGCGAAGAAGCGCCGCTGGCTCGCCGAGGTCGGGTGGAAGTACCCCGTCGCCGCGCTCGTCGCCTTCTACGCGCTGTTCCCGCTCGTCTATGTGCTCTCGGCCTCGCTCAACCCGCGTGGCAGCCTCGCCTCGTCGAACGCGCTGTTCTCAGCGATCGACTTCTCGAACTTCGCCGCGCTGTCGGGCACGAGCTACTGGACGTGGGTGGGCAACACCCTCTTCGTCGGGGGCGTCGCCTCGGTCGGCGCGGTGATCATGGGAGCGGCCGGCGCCTACGCGTTCTCGCGCTTCCGCTTCTCGGGGCGTCGCGCGAGTCTCACGGGCCTGCTCATCGTGCAGATGTTCCCCCAGGCGTTGGCGTTCGTGGCGATCTTCCTCATGCTGCTGACCATCGGCGAGGTCGTTCCCGCGCTCGGCATCAACTCGAAGCTCGCGCTCATCTGCGTCTACCTCGGCGGGGCCCTGGGGGCGAACACCTTCCTCATGTACGGCTTCTTCAACACGATCCCGATCGAGATCGACGAATCGGCCAAGATCGACGGCGCCACCCACGCGCAGATCTTCTGGCGCTTGATCATGCCGCTGGTCACGCCGATCCTCGCAGTCGTCGCGCTGCTCGCCTTCATCGCCGCCTTCGGCGACTACATCCTCGCGCGCATCATCCTCGTGTCCGAGGACAACTGGACCCTCGCCGTCGGCATGTACCAGTGGGTCTCGAACCAGCTCACCTCCCGGTGGGGCCTGTTCGCGGCGGGCTCGGTGCTCGCCTCGATCCCCGTCCTCGCCCTCTTCCTGTCGCTGCAGCGCTACATCGTCGGCGGCCTCACCCAGGGGTCGGTCAAGGGCTGAACCCCGACCGCCCCGTGCTCGATCGATGGAGATCCGGATGCCGAAACACACCCGCCCCGCGGCCCTCGCGGCCCTGACGCTCGGCGCCGCCCTCGCGGTGGCGCCCCTCACGGCGGTCCAGGCCGCGCCGATCGACGAGCCGGTCGAGGCCGGGATCACGGTTCCGCGCGTCGACGGCCTGGCATCCGACTTCGCCCTGGGGGTCGACGTGTCGTCGGTGCTATCGCTCGAGGAGTCGGGCGTGGTCTTCCGCGACGACGACGGCGCCCCGGCCGACCTGTTCGCGGTGCTCGCCGACCACGGCGTGACCGACGTGCGCGTGCGGGTGTGGAACGACCCGTTCGACGCCGCCGGCCGCGGGTACGGCGGCGGTACCGTCGGGGTGGACCGGGCCGTGGAGATCGGCGAGCGCGCGACAGCAGCGGGCCTCGGCGTCGCCGTCGATTTCCACTACTCCGACTTCTGGGCCGACCCCGCCAAGCAGAAGGCACCGAAGGCGTGGGCGGGGATGGATGCCACCGAGACCGCCGCCGCGGTCGGGGACTTCACGCGCGACGCGCTGACGGCGTTCGTCGCCGCCGGCGTCGACGTGCAGCTCGTGCAGGTGGGCAACGAGACTAACGGCGGCGTCGCCGGGATGACCGGCTGGCCCGACATGGCGCGGGTGTTCTCGGCAGGTTCGGCCGCCGTGCGCGCGGTCACCCCCGACGCCCTCGTGGCGGTGCACGTGACCAACCCCGAACGCCCGGGGCACTACGCCGCCTACGCCGCTCAGCTCGCGGCGAACGACGTCGACTACGACGTGTTCGCCTCGTCGTACTACCCGTTCTGGCACGGCACGACCGCGAACCTCACGGCGGTCCTGCGCCAAGTCGCCGACACCTACGACAAGAGGGTCATGGTCGCCGAGACGTCGTGGGTGCGCACGCTCGACGACGCCGACGGGCACCCCGACGTGATCGACACGGCATCCGAGGCCGAGGCGTACCCGGTGAGCGTGCAGGGTCAGGCCACGGCGCTGCACGACGTCATCCAGGCCGTCGCCGACGTGGGCGATGCCGGGATCGGAGCGTACTACTGGGAGCCCGCGTGGCTTCCGGTGGGTCCGCCGGAGCGGCTCACGCAGAACCGCGCACTCTGGGAGCGCGACGGCTCGGGCTGGGCGACGAGCTTCGCGGGCGAATACGACCCCGAGGACGCCGGCGAGTACTTCGGCGGGTCGGCGTGGGACAACCAGTCGCTCTTCGACGTCGACGGGACCCCGCTGGAGTCGCTGCGCACGTTCTCGTACATCCGCACCGGCGCGGTGGCGCCCCGCGAGGTGACGGGCGTCGACGCCGTCCGCATCGCGGTGTCCGCGGGCGAGAACGTCCGCCTCCCGGAGCGGGTGACCGTGCGCTACAGCGACGGCGCGAGCGAGGAGAGCCCCGTGACGTGGGATCCGACGCCCGACCTGGCCCACCCGGGTGTCTACGAGATCGTCGGCGAGACCGACGACGGTCACGCCGCCCTCGCGGTGATCACGGTGTCCGCCGAGAACCTGCTGCGGAACCCCGGCTTCGAAGACTCAGACGTCTCGATGTGGACCGTCGAGGGACCTCTCTCCCTGCGCGCGACCGACGATCCGCGCTCGGGCGAGCGCTCGGCCCACTTCTTCGCCGCCTCGCCGATCTCGTTCGCTCTCGAGCAGCGTGTCGACGGCCTTCCGGCCGGTCGTTACGTCGCCGCCGGAGCGCTGCAGGGCGGCGCGTTCGGCGACGGAACGGCACGCATCGAGCTGATCTCGGATGCCGACTCCGCGGTCGCGCCGTTCACCGCGGGCGGATGGCGGGTGTGGTCCGAACCGCGCACCGACGAGATCGTGATCGCGGGGGGTGAGAGTCTCACCGTGCGGGTGACCGCCGATCTCCCGGCGGACGCGTGGGGCACGATCGACGATCTCGCGCTGGAGCGGGTCGGCGACGGCGCCTCTGTTCCTGAGGAACCAACCCCCGGTGAGCCGACACCGGCACCGACGCCGAGCGAGCCCGCACCGACCGAGCCCGCACCGACCGAGCCCGCCCCCGGAGTTCTCGCCCCGAGGGCTCCGACCCCGTCAGCCACACCGCTGCCGTCGCACACCACGCCCGACGGCCTGGCCGCGACGGGCACGAGCATGCCGTTCGGACTGGCCGCGGCGGGTCTCCTGGCCCTCGCCGCCGGCGCCGGCCTCGCCCTGCATCGCCGACGTCGGTGAGGTATCCCGCGGGGCGGGCCGTCCGGTCCGTCCCGCGGTCAGCGCTTGACCGCGAGCCCCGCCTGGTAGAGCTCGCGCGACGAGTGGCCCGTCAGCGAGGCGACCTCGGCCGCCGCTTCTTTGAGCCGCGTGCCGCCGCGCACGAGTTCGAGCACCTGGGTCACAGCATCCGGGAACGCCACCTCACGCGCCGTGGCACCGCCGACAACGATCGCGATCTCGCCCCGCACGCCCTCCGCCGCCCAGGCCGCCAGCTCGGCGAGGGTGCCGCGCTTGACCTCTTCGTAGAGCTTGGTCAGCTCGCGGCAGACCGCCGCGGGACGATCGGCGCCGAAGGTCGCGGCGAGGTCGTCGAGAGTGGATGCCAGTCGCGACGGCGACTCGAAGAAGACGAGGGTCCGCTCCTCCGACGCCAACTGCGCGAACGCGCGGCGACGCTCGCCGGGCTTGCGGCGAGGGAACCCCTCGAAGGCGAAACGGTCGGTGGGCAGCCCCGCGACCGCGAGCGCGGTGACCACGGCGCTCGGCCCCGGCAGGGCGGTGACCGTCACGCCCGCGGCGGCGGCCGCGGCGACCAGACCGAAGCCCGGATCGCTCACGGTCGGCATGCCGGCGTCGCTGAGCACGAGCAGATCCTCTTCGCGCGCGAGCTCGACGAGCTCGGCCGCGCGCTCCTTCTCGTTGTGGTCGTGCAGGGCGATCAGGCGCGGGCGGTTCTCGACCCCCAGGCCCGAGAGCAGACGCTGCGTCGTGCGGGTGTCTTCGGCCGCGACGACCGTGGCGTTCTCGAGCGCCTCGATCAGGCGGCGCGAGGCGTCACCCAGGTTGCCGATCGGGGTGGCCGCAAGGATGATCACCGTTCCACCTTAGGCTGGGGCGCGTGAGCACCGACCTCCCTCCTCTGCTGCCGCCGGTCGAGCGCACACGCCTCGACCGGCGGCGTGACGCGCTGCTCGCCGACCCGCGCGGTCTGCGCCTCTGGCGCTGGCTCGCCCCCGCGCTGGTCACGCTCGTCGCGGCGGTGCTGCGTCTCATCGACATCGGCACCCCTCACCAGCTCGTGTTCGACGAGACCTACTACGTCAAAGATGCGTGGAGCCAGTGGGTGCTCGGCTACCCCTCGACCTGGCCCGACAACGCCGACGAACGCTTCGCCGCCGGCGACACCGACATCTTCACGGGCATCGGCAGCTACGTCGTGCACCCCCCGCTCGGACGCATCCTCATCGGCGCCGGCATGGCGCTCTTCGGAGCGGATTCCGCGACGGGCTGGCGCATCGCTGCGGCCGTCTTCGGCACCGCGACGGTGCTGTTGATCTACCTCGTCGCGCGCACGCTCACCCGGTCCATCCCGCTGGCGACCGTGGCATCCGGTCTCTTCGCGATCGACGGACTCGGGATCGTGCTCAGCCGGATCGCGCTTCTCGACATCTTTTTGACGTTCTTCGTCGTGCTGACGTTCTGGTTCGTCGCCCTGGATCATCGGCGCACGGCCGAGCGATGGGCGGCATTGTGGGCCGCCCGAGAGGGCGAGGCCCCCATGTGGGGGCCGATCCTGTGGAACCGTACGTGGCTGATCGCCGCCGGCGCGGCCGCGGGAGCCGCCACGGCCGTGAAGTGGTCGGGTCTCTACGTGCTGGCCGCCGTCGGTGTCTACGCCGTGGTGACCGACGCCCTCGCCCGCCGACGCGCCGGAATCGGTCAATGGCCGATGGATGCCGTGCGCCAGGGCCTCGCCTCGTTCGTGCTACTCGTGCCCGTCGCCGCCGTCGTCTACCTGTCGAGCTGGTCGGGATGGCTGTTCACGGACGGCGGCTACATGCGCTCGACGCCGGTGGCATCGCCCGGGTTCTGGTCGTGGGTGCCCGCGCCGCTGCAGAGCCTGTGGGCCTACCACGAGGCCATGTACAAATTCCACGTGGGCCTCGTGACCCCCCACGCCTACGCGAGCCCCGCGTGGCAGTGGCCGTTCCTCATCCGCCCGACGTCGATGTACTGGCACCAGGACGATTACGGCGTCAACGGGTGCGGTCTGCCGAGCGGGTGCACGGAAGCGATCTCGAGCCTCGCGAACCCGCTCATCTGGTGGGCCGGGGTCGCGGCATCCGTGTATCTGCTCGTGCGCTTCGTGCTCGTCCGGGACTGGCGCTACGCGCTGGTGCTGACGGGTCTCGCCGCGACCTACGTGCCCTGGCTGCTGTACCCCGAGCGCACGATCTTCCAGTTCTACACGGTGGCGATGCTGCCGTTCCTCGTGCTCGCGCTTGCGTTCGCGCTGCGCGACATCTCCCGCGGAGTGCGCGGCGGGTCGAGGGCCGGGGGGCAGGTGTTCGTCGTCGGGTTTCTGGTGCTGTGCGCCGCCCTTTCGGCGTTCTGGTACCCCGTGTGGGCGGGGCTGCCGGTGCCGTACGAGTTCTGGCGCCTGCACAACTGGCTGCCGACCTGGATCTGACGACGTGACCCGCGGCGACGAGTGGCTGCACGACCCGCGGCCGGTGCAGCGGGTGAAGCTCTTCCGTGACGCTCCCGTCGATCGCTCGGCGTGGCCCGCGACGGTCCCCGCCGTCGCGCAGTTCCTCGAGGTCGCCGCGGGTGACGGCTGGGAGTTCGGTCCGGGTGTGACGTTCCTCGTGGGCGAGAACGGCTCGGGCAAGTCCACGCTCATCGAGGGCATCGCCGAGGCTGCGGGGCTCCCCGCCGAGGGCGGGTCGACGAACGGCGGAAGCGAGACGCGGCGCACCGAGAGCCCGCTCGGCGAGTGGTTGCGCGTCGAGCGGAGTCCGCGCGCTCCGCGGTGGGGGTTCTTCCTGCGCGCCGAGACGATGCACAGCTATTACTCGTGGCGAGAGGACCTCGACGGGGGCGACGCCCTGCGCCTCCACGAGATGAGCCACGGCGAGTCGTTCAACAGCCTCCTCGACGAGGTGCTCGACCACGAGCGCTACGTCGCGGGCCTCGCGTGCCTCGACGAGCCCGAGGCGGCGCTGTCGTTCTCGTCGACGCTGCGCTGGCTGGCATCCCTCGACCGCATGCGTTCCCGCGGCACGCAGGTGATCTGCGCGACGCACTCCCCCGTCCTCGCTGCGCTGCCGGGAGCGACGATCCTCGAGCTGGGCGAGTGGGGCATCCGTGAGAGCGCGTGGGAAGACCTGGACCTGGTGCGGTTGCATCGCGGGTTTTTGGAGGCGCCGGGGAGGTACTTGCGGCATCTGCTGGAGTGAGGGCGGCGCCGGGGTCCATGGATTCGGAAATGGTCAGGAGAATCGGATCGGTTCAGCGCTTTCATCCGGATCTGGTGCGCTTCTCCGAATCTGCGACGCGCGGAGCAGGCGCGGGTCAGCCCCGCCGCGGGCATATGCGAACGTCTTGGTGGACGACGGCACGCCCGGATCGGCGCCCATCTCGATCAGCAACGCGGAGTCGACCGACTCGGTGAGCTTCTGCCCACCCTGGTGCCACCCCGTCGTGCCGTTCACCGAACCCGCATCGTTCGCCACGGCCGTACCGACCGCCAACGTCACCGGATCGAGAGGCTGCCCGAACGGGTCGTACACCTGCACACCCGACGCCGACCCACCATCCCCGGTCGCGAGCGTGTGACCCTGCAACGACGGATACGACCACGACGCCCACCCGAGGCGGAAACATCGACCGTCACCCCACCAGGCAGAGACAGGAACACCGTCACACCGGGATCCCCCCACAGCACCGCCCATGGAGAATCACCCGCCCCGGCATACACAAACCGCGACGTCACCGCCGGAGCATCACCCGCCGGATCCACCGTCCGCGACACCACACGACCCGACCCATCCCACACCAGCGACACCTTCGACCCCGCTGCCGTCGTCGTTGCGACGTGCCGGTTGTCGGCGTCATACGAGATCGACAGATCCGCCAGCCGCGTCGTGTTCCCCCGCGCGTCGTACGCGAGCTCGTCCGCGTTGAACCCATCAGCAATTTGCGCCGCCCCCGGCACCGCACCCCACACCGAATTCGACAGCAACCGATTTGCGCGTCCAACACTCAACGGCTCCGAAGATAGAGCTCCAAGTCGTTCGACCGTCACCCGGGAGCTACGCCCGCAGTTCTGTCAAAGACGTGGCAGCGCGTTCCTCACCGGCCGCGACGGCTATCTCAAGAAGCTTCGCCGCTTGGTCTAGGTCACCATAGTGAATGAACACGTCGCTTAGTTGCCAGTTGCATCGAGGGTCTATCAATGCTGCCCATCGCAAAAATATCTCTGCTGAGCAGACGCGCTCTTCCATCAAGTCGAGCGTGGCGATGTTCACCAACGCGTCGACATCTCTGATGTTGATGCTCAGAGCAGATCTGTAATCTCGTCTCGCCGCGCCTGTATCACCGATCATCTCCCACGAGAGCCCTCGATTAACGTAGGCATCGGCAATCTTCGGAATTGCACCTGAGAACGCATAAGCGGCCGCCTCGTATTGCTCAACACCAAAGAGGGCCTGCCCGAGATTGAAGTGAGTAGAGGAGTCGGCTTGAGGGAGTTTCACCGCATGCTGCATATATGTTGCGGCCGCTTGAAAGTTCCCCTCCTCATACATGAGTTCCGCTAACCGCTCGAGGTCAGCGAAGCTCAGGTCTTCGATTCTGCGGTCACTCGGCTGTAACACGAGCGAACCTCCGCGTCGCAACTTCGTACATCTGTCTATTCATCGTTGATTCTGCCCTGGATGGCGCCTCTTCTTGTCGGTGAACCTCGATCTTTACGCGTCTGACCCTTCTGGTGCTTGTTCAGAGTCGACCGCCCCGCACCCTATGTAGGCTCCTTGGGCGTTGAACTATTTCTCTTCCGCGAGAACATCGTCGTCATTACCCGCGCCCTACGACTGCCACGGCACCGTTTACTCATCGACCAACGTCGCACGGCCGACCTTCCATTCGGACACGCAGGTGGGACCCTAACTCCAAGATGGCCACGATCGAACGATCCTGAACCGAGAATCACGTCGCCAGGCGTCTTCATCGCCCGCGGACATAAGTAAATGAGTCTGACGCCCCCACAATGACCCCCTGCGCCGAACCCGAATCAATCCGAATTCAGCAGCGTTTGCGATCATCTCCACAGCCCAGTCGAAACGTTCGGCGAACGATACGTCTTCCGAGGAGTCCGCCTCCCAATGCGCACCCAAGAACTCAAGGTACAACGAAACAGCCGTATCGGTCACGCATACTTCGGGTGCATCGGAATTATGCGGGCGAATGAATACTTGCGCGATCCCCGCAGCCGGCGGCGGCGCCACAAAAGATGCATCCGCGCGGAGAGCCACCTTTCGATTCACGGCGCAGAGCACGGCTCGTAATACTTCATCGCGGTCCACGCAAACTCCGTCCTAATAGGAGCGGGATGTGACCGTACCCCGCCCGGGATCGGTTGAATGGTATCCATCTGGAGGAAACCCGAAACTGTTCGTACCCTCGCCCCTTACCCCATCCCCATTTTGTATTCGCGCCACCGCGATTCCATACACCCCCACCCTTCGGGACGCCTCTGGCGCCCAAGGTGTAATTCCCGAACTTAGCGCTGTTCACCCCGACGCTCCCACTTGAGCGCGCAGCCAAACCGGCACCCCGCAAGATTCCGCCCCCGATATACGCGCTGGCTGCGCCGAATAGCATCGCCTGCCCATACCCACTCAAGCTCTGTGATGCGGCGGGTGTCTGCACGGCATACTGCGCAGCCCCCGCGACGGCACCGATTACGCCAACAGCGACGATTCCACACACAACAGATGCGGCGCACGCGGCGACCGCGACAGAAGTCCCGACGGCTGCGGCAACACCGATTGCGAGCGACCCGACCAACCCCCAGTCGACCTCGAACTTGCCCGTCAGGTCGTTCTTGCCGATGGGGTCTGTGGGCCAGACGTAGTCGTTGTCGACGCCGCCCTCGACCGGGTCGACCTGTAAGAACCGACCCAACGCCGGCACATACAACCGCGCACCCATCTCGACCAGCAACGCGGAGTCGACCGACTCGGTCAGCTTCTGCGCACCCTGATGCCAGCCCGTCGTGCCATTCACCGAACCCGCATCGTTCGCCGCGGCCGTACCGACCGCCAACGTCACAGGATCGAGGGGCTGCCCGAACGGGTCGTACACCTGCACACCCGACGCCGACGACCCATCCCCGGTCGTGAGCGTGTGACCCTGCAACGACGGATACGACCACGACGCCACACCCGACGCGGGAACATCGACCGTCACCCCACCGGGCAGGGACAAGAACACCGTCGCACCGGCATCCCCCGACACGACCGCCCACGGGCTATCCCCCGCTCCGGCATACACATACCGCGACGTCACCGCCGGAGCATCACCCGCCGGATCCACCGTCCGCGACACCACACGACCCGACCCATCCCGCACCAGCGAAACTCTCGACCCCGCTGTCGTGGACGTTGCGACATGTTGCCTCATGTCGACCGACGGCGGATCCTGCCGCGCCTGTTCACAGCATTCTCATTGCGCTAATACCTGCCACAACTATTTTTTCGGTAGCGAACATAGACCCTGAACTCTTCGCACCCATGGCCCTATTCCGCGGCGGTTAGCCATCCATCTGATCGAAGGGGGACATGCGAAGATCTCCCATTTCACGCGCTAGGGCAAATTCCTGTCGCGCATCTTCCATTCGACCGACTTCGTACAGCAAGCATGCAAGATTGAAAGCAGAATGGGCGTCCCCCGAAAGGATTCCCTGTCGATACAGCTCCATAGCTTGATCGTTGTCTCCTTGCTCGGCCAACAAGTTGCCCGCAAGAACGTGCGCGCCGTAGACGTTAAGGCGCGCCGCTTCCGTGATGAGATCTCGGTACTCTGACTCGTCTCCGGCCCGACGTCGGATCTGGGCCAAGGGGACCGCAAGTGACGGATCCGCCTGCAAACCAGTTCTTAAATGAAACTGTGCGTCTTCATCCAAGTGCAACTCATACATCGACAGCCCAAGAAGCCCGTGAAGACGAGCATCGTGGGGCTCGTTTTGCAATGCAGTCTTGAGGACCGGCATCGACTCTTCGTACAAGCCCATCCAATTAAGCGCGTCTCCGAGCGCTCGCACGGCGTCAACCGAACCAAGGTCAGCACTTGCCCTGAGAATGTGCAGACCCTCCAGCTCGCCGGTAGGCTCCGACCACACGTACGCGCCGAGAATATACATTGCGGTCGCCATGTCCTTGGCGCTACAGAGTTGAGCGGTCAGGACTCGCGGCAGGACAACAGCAGAGAGCGTGACGTAGGTTCCTTCGCTATCACCCTCCTTTGCGCGGATTCGGCGCAAGAACGCCTCGTAATCTTTGCCCGTCGAAATTTGCTCACTCATACGCCCTCACGAAAAGAAATTGGTCACCACGCAAACCTCTGGTATGGCGCTCGCCTCGAGGAGAATCCGCCGTTGCGCTTATTTTGGTTTGACTTGAAATTTGGTTTCTGACGGCCGCCGTGACTCTGAGCGTTCGTGTGTTTGTCGGGGGCCTTCCCCTGCTTATCGGCTCCGTGGCCAAGTCGATCTGCGTTGCGGGCCCCAGACTTCTTGCGATGCGCCATCTCCATAATGCCGCTTCGCATCGACGCTATCCCCCGTTGGAAACCCGGCGAAGATGCGATTGCTACGAGGGCCACGACGACCACGACGGCGGCCAGCGCGGTCCACCCCCACGGCCCGAAGGCAAGCAGGGGGACCGCCGCCGCTATTGCGAACTGCCCACTGAGGTCGTTCTTGCCGATCGGGTCGGTCGGCCAGACGTAGTCGTTGTCGACGCCGCCCTCGACCGGGTCGACCTGCAAGAACCGACCCAGCGCCGGCACATACAACCGCGCACCCATCTCGATCAGCAGCGCCGAGTCGACCGACTCGGTCAGCTTCTGCGCGCCCTGATGCCACCCCGTCGTGCCGTTCACCGAACCCGCATCGTTCGCCGCGGCCGTCCCGACCGCCAGAGTCACCGGATCGAGGGGCTGCCCGAACGGGTCATACACCTGCACACCCGACGCCGACGCACCATCCCCCGTCGTCAGCGTGTGACCCTGCAACGACGGATACGACCACGACGCCACACCCGAGACGGGAACATCGACCGTCACCCCACCAGGCAGAGACAAGAACACCGTCACACCGGCATCCCCCGACACAACCGCCCACGGAGAATCACCCGCCCCGGCATACACAAACCGCGACGTCACCGCCGGAGCATCACCCGCCAGAGCAACCGTCCGCGACACCACACGACCCGACCCATCCCGCACCAGCGAAACTCTCGACCCCGCTGCCGTGCTCGTTGCGACATGCCGATTGTCGGCGTCATACGAGATCGACAGATCCGCCAGCCGCGTCGTGTTCCCCCGCACGTCATACGCGAGCTCACCAGAGCTGAGTCCATCCGAGACCGAAGACACCCCCGGCACCGCGCCGGACACCCCGGTCGAAAGCAGACGATCCGCCCAGTCGTAGCAGTACTCCGTCGTCGATACCAGAGCCGCAGACGACCCGGGCGCGGTATACCGATCGACAAACCGCGTCCGATTACCCGAGGCACCAGCCGCGGTGTTCGGACCGCACCCACCCGACGACGCGAACTCATACGACAACTCGTGACCCGGAATCCTCGCCGACACCAGCCGACCCGCCGCGTCATAGCCGTACGTCGACTCGAAGACCCGACCACCCTGCGACACGCTCTCGCGCACGATCCGACCCGCCACCGACCGCGTCACCTCATCGGTGATCGACCCCGACGACGGGAACGACCACGTCTGCGACCCCACCGTGCCGCGCTTGTCATCCCACGACACCCCCAGCGCCGAGCCGCCCAGGTACGCGACCTGAGCAAGCCGCTGCTTCGCATCGAACGACGACGCCGCGTACACCTGACCGTTGAAGGTCACCGTCGTCGTCTTGCCGTCGCGATCATAGGCAAACGCCGTGGTGGACGACGGCACACCCGGACCCGCCGTCGTCACACGCAACACTCGACCCGTCAGCGGCTCATACTCAGGCGTCGTGACCACACCCCATACATCGGTGTACGACACCACGCGACCCAGAAGATCCGTCTTGGTCGTCGTCGCCGAGGTGCTCGACCCGGGCACGGGCGACCCGGCCACCGTCACCGTCAGACCAGAAGAGGTCGGCGTGTACGTGGTCGTGACCGTGTCGGTCGCAACCCCCGCGCCACCCACCGAGACCTCTTTCACCGTGCGCCCACGCGCATCGACCGTCGTGCACGACCACGCCTCATCACCCGTGACACGCGTGCCGGCCGTGCGGCCCATGACGTCGTACACGTACGAGGTCACGATCGCCGGGCCGCTCGTCGGAGTCGGCCCTGTCGAGGACTTCAACATCCCAAACTGCTTCGTCCCGGCGGGCACCCCACAGGTGTCCTCCGTCAACGACTCCGCGTCGCCGTAGTAGGCGCGCGTTGTGCTCTTGGCATCCGTGATCGAACCGGATGCCGCCGCGGCGGGCAGAGCCTTCGACTTCTGCCGCAACCAGCCGGCGCCGTTGAGCTGGTCGAACGACGCGGTGCTCTTCAACGCCAGACCACCCGGGTCGACGGTGCTCTCGGTCACTTGCCCGACCACGGGGTCGGCGTACGTGTTCGCGGTCGTCATCGACGGCGCCGCTGCGCCCGCGATGGTCGTCGCGTCGTCGACCGTTCTCGACGTCACGAGTCCGTAGTCGGGGCGGAGCTGCGCGCCGGGCACGATCGCAAACTCTCCGCTCGACGGCGTCGCCCACTTCAGCCTCAGGAAGGCCGAAGAGGTGATGTCGAAGTACTCGATCCGGATACGGCGTACTTCTCCCGCGGCGACCGTGAAGGCGGCACTCGTGCCATCGGTGCCGGCCGGCGCGCCCCAGCGGTCGATGATGAGCACATCGTCGAGCCACAGCCGTGCGCCGTCGTCGCTCGTCGTGCGGAGTCGGTAGGTGCCCGCCTCGGGGAAGGTGACGAGGCCGGTCAGCCGCAGCGACCAGTGATCGCTCGACACTCCCGCGATCGGTGCGTTGGTTCCCCAGTCGCGGTCGACGGTCCCTCCAGAGTCGCCCCCGAGCCCCAGACCGTAGGCCTCCGGTTTACCCGAGAGCTTCTCGGTGTTCGAGTAGTACGCCGCCTGCAGACCCTTCAGGCCGCCGTCGTAAACGGAGCTGCTCGATGCCGGGACGATGCCGCAGCCGCCTACGTCGAGAGGCTGCCCGACCGGTCGACCGTCGGATGCGAAACAGGCCGCCGGTGCTGCGCCATACGCCGCCACCGGGCGGTCGGTGCGGTCGTACACGCGCGTAGACACGAGCCCGGTGGCATCCGTCGTCCGACGCACGAGGTCTTTCGCCGGGTCCCACTCCTGGCTCGTGGTGACGCCCATCGCGCTCGTGGATGCCGTCTGGCGCCACGCCGCGTCGAAGGTCACGGTCTGGGAGACACCGGGGAGGCCCGCGATCAAGACCGTGGTGCGGCCATCACCGTAGGAATACGTGCGCGACGGGCGTGCGCTCGCGCTGACGCCGTCGGGCGCGGGCAGCGTCACCCCCGTGGCACGCGCGCCGTCGTACGTGATCGAGGTCGTAGCCGGGTCGGCGGCACCCGCCGCGACCGGGACAGGAACGCTGTCGTTGGCGGTGGCATCCCGGATCTGGCTCAGCAATCCGCCGGAACCGTCGTAACCGAAGAGCGTCAGCTCGTCGCCCGGATCGAGGATCGCCGCGAGTTGACCGTTGCCGTTGTAGAACAGTCGCGACTCCGTACCGTCGGGGTACGAGATGCGGCACAGCAAGTCGACCGGCGCCTTCCCGTAGCCGGCTCCCGAGCGTTCGGGGCACGAGGAGCGGTCGCCGTTCTGATAGGTGAACGAGACCTTGCGCGTGTACTGATCTCCGCTCTTCGACACCGGGTCGACCACCTCGGTGGCGACACCGTTGGCGTTCAAGATGCTCTGCGGGGCCGCGGCCTTCCGAACATCTTCGGGAGGGGTGGCGGAGGCCACGCGCCCTTCTTTCGTGAAGTGGTAGACCGTGCCGTCCTCATCGGTGAAGACGACCCAGCCGTTGCCGTCGAGCGACAGGACGCCGTACTCCCCGCTCGGGGCGGTGTAGCCGCCGGACGAGGCCTTCGTGTACGTGTGCGCCTTACCCGTGGTGTCGGTGAGCACCACCGACGCATCCGTGAGCTGCGCCGAAACCCAGCTCGACGACGCCCCGGCGAGAGGAACCGAGGCGCCCCAGCCCTGCGGCAGGGTCGTGACGCGCTTCGTGAACCAGTCGGGTGCAACGCTCATGCGGACGGGAGAGGACGCACCGTCGGGCGTGTACTCCACCCAGAGATCGACGTACGACAGGCCGACCTCCTCGTAGTACTCGACCCGGATCGGCTTCGCCCCGCCCGCCCCCGTGATCGTGGTGTCCGCGGAAGTGGTCCATCCCCCGCCCTGCCACCGGTCGATGAGTTTCTGCCCGTCGTATGTGAGGCGGATACCGTCATCGTGGGTCGCGCCGAAACGCAGCGACTTACCGATCAGATCCGTGGGCACCGTGAGGAACCCCGTCCATCGCGCCAGGAAGTGGTCCGCCGGGAGTGCCTCGGCCGGTGCCCCGCTCCCCCATTGGAACGACACGGCGGGGTCGGTCCGCACCATCGCGGGGGTCTTGTCTGTGAAGGTGTAGCCGGCTGCTGACGTCGGGGCGACACCGCCCGAGCGCGCGTCGAAGTACTCCCCCGTCAAACCCCGGTTCGCACCGGGAACCTCTTGCGAGTTGTAGGTGAACGACATTCCCATCGCGCCGCCCAACGCCTGCACCGTCGGCGACGCGAATGAGAGATTGACATTGCCGTTGGCGAGGTTCGTCGTCACCGGGCCGGCGGTGTCGTAGGGAGACGGGCCGGACGCCCCGAGTCTGAGATCAGTCCTGAGGCGGCGTACCCAGCCGTTCTCGGTGTTGGTGTCTCGCCCATCATTCGTCGTGACCGTCCACGAGTAGACGCCGCCGTCCTGCAACGTGCCCGGCGGCACCGTCCAGGAAGCGACGCCGTCGACGGCGGTCACCCAGCCCGAGGTCACGACGGCCCCGGACCTGGCATCCTGGCCCGTCGCGATCTTGAACTGGTACGTCATCGAACCGCCCGTGCCGTCGGTGTCAGCGACAGCGCCCACCCGAAGGGTCGGCGTCAACGTGGTGACCGTGGCCGGGGTCTCGGTCACGGGGCTGCCGGGCGTCGCCGTCGTGGCATCCGGAAGCGGGACGGCGTTCGTGGAGAAGTTGTAGACCGGTGACCGGAAGAGGGTCGACTGACCCCAGAGGCCGTCGAGGTCATCGACCATCGAAACGCGCCAGTAGTAGGACGTCCCGGTTCGCAGCAGTCCCGCGGGGATCGGGAACTGCGTTCCGCTTCCCCATCCCTGAATGGCGATCCTGTCGGTGAGGCCCGGATCGGTAGCGAGCTCGAAGAGATACTGCTGGGGGCGATTACCCGGGTTGGATGCCCTCAACCCCAGAGTCGGCGTGAGCGAGATCCCCGTCCCGCCGTCGGCTGGTCCCCATCCGCCGACGGACGGGTAATCCCACGACTCCACCCACAGCGCAGACTGGATGTGTTTGAACGAGTAGGACGAGCCCTCCCAGCCGCCGATCATGAACGCGGGACGATCTCCGATGCGCAGATTGCTCGCGAGTCGCGCCGCGACCCCGTCGCCCTCGACAGCGGTCCAGTCGGTCCCGAGGGTGTAGGAGCCGAGGTGCGAGCCCATGCCGTTGTACGAGAAGGCGCTCGCGTGCTGCACCCACCCCGTCTGCGTCGAGGTCGTGCCGTGGTCGTCGTAATCGATCCCCATGGTCGCGGCGGCGATGAACTGCCCCGGCAGGTTCCCGTAGTCGTACGAGACCACCGATCGCCAGTACTTGTCACGGTTTCCCTCGCGGGTGTTGCCGACCATCTGCGCGCCGTACCACGTCGTTCCATCGGACTTGTAGGCGGTGGTGCCGTTCGGGGTCTTCATCGTCGGGTCGATCCGTACGGGGTACACGCGCGCCGGATCGCTCAACCACGTCCGGTCCGCACGGACGGTGTACCGCCACGACCGGTCGCTCGCCTGCCAGAGCGAGACCTTCAGCGCTGTGCTGGCGCACTCGCGCTCACCCTCGACCCCGCTCGAGTCGGTGGCGATGGGGGTCGGGATCATCAGAACCTCGGTGCCCTCCGCATCGGTGAACATCACGGAATCCGCCTCGCCGAGGGCCGGAGTCAATGAGCCCGCGTCGATCCGCCAGGTCCAGGACGAGCGCTTCGTCGGCACGGCATCCAGGACGAGCGACTCCTTGACCGCACCGGGCTCCACGCGATACTCCAGGTCGGCACTTCCGAAGACGTCCTGATAGGTGAGCTCCTCCCAGTCGTCCCACCACCAGTACGGAGCGGCGAGCTCGCCCGGTTCCGCGCCGAGGAGCGCGAACGAAACGTCGTGGCCGTCGCGTGAGACCTCCACGGACGGGGCGTGTCCGCGCCCGCCACGGAAGACCGGATCGAGGGGGTGGTTCTGCACGGTCCAGTCGTCACCATCGCGCGAGACGGAAGTGTTGACGTCGGCCCACTCGCCGTTGTCGTCCCGCGCACGCTCGGGCTCGGACGACACGCGCGTGACCGTGGCTCCGGAGGCATTCGTGTACCGCGTGGAATCCTCGGACTCGTCGACACGACGAAGCCCGGACGTGTCGACGGAGCGCTTCTCCCACTCGGCCACGGCGTCTGAGACGGGCGGCGGCGTCGGATCCGGGATGACCTCGGCGCGGTCGCGGGGCAGGGTCTTGTCGGACGGGATGGCGAAAGACCCCTCCGGCAGCTGAGGGACAGGAGCGGCCTCATCGGTCGACGGGAGAGCGGCCGTGTCCTCGTGCGGCACTTCCGCGGGGCGAAGCGTCGCCGGAGCGAGCGCCGTCGCGGCATCGAGAGGAACGGCCACGCCGATGACGAGGGAGACCGTGGCCACCACGGAGGTCAACCAGAAACGAGAAGAGAAGCGCATGCCCACCCCGCGGAAACCGCCCGACGTGGCGGAGAACGTCGCCTGCCGACTCAGGCTGCGCCGAGGTTAGGCATCACGTTTTCCCAGGTTCGGCGGTGCTCCCCGTCGTTCCGCGGCGCGCGGCGGGCGTTTTCACCCGCGCGCCGGGCGGGCGGCATCCGGTGTTCGCCCTCGGGACTCAGCCACCGGCCCCGCGCGTCAGACCAGCCGCGCCGGATCCGTCGTCGGCAGCGCGCACGTGAACGCGCGGCAATCGTAGGCCGTCGCCTCGCCGCCGAGGGCGCTCTTGCCCTCGAACAGCTCGAATCCGCTCGCCGTGAACGCCACCGCCTGTTCCGGTGTGACCACCGCGACCACGTCGGCGGCGACGCGTCGGGCGGCGTCGGCGATCTCGGCATCCGTCTCGCCGACGACGACCACCTGACGGGGAGCGGATGCCAGTCCCACCGCCACCTCGAGGATCGCACCGTGCGCGAGCGGCGTCGCCAGAGCGCCGTCCGCCGCCGCGCGGACGAGCGTCTCGGCGGCGGCTCGGTATTGCTCCCCCGCGCCGAGCCGCCAGAGGTCGAGGGCGGCTGCGGCGAAGACCGAGGGCCCCGAGGGCGAGGCGCCGTCGCTCGGGACGCCGTGCGGCTGCATCCCCTGAGCGAGGAGCACCGGGTCTCCCCCACCGGGAGGATGGATGCCGTCGTCGCCGAGGCACACGTCGACCAGCGCGCGCGCCCGCGAGGCGTAGGCCACTTCGCCCGTCGCCCGCGCGAGGGCGAGCAGACCGCGGGCGAGCCCGCCGTAGTCCTCGAGCGTCGCCGGGGCGGCGGAACGGATCTCGTCGAGCGAGGCGCGGCGGAGCGTCCCGTCGTCGGCGACGTTGCTCTCGAGCACGGCGTCGGCCGCCCAGCGGGCGGCCTCGAGGAAGCGTGGGTCGGTGCGCGAACCCACGGCCGCGAGGGCGGCGATCGCGTGGCCGTTCCAGCCGGTGACGACCTTGGCATCCAGAGCCGGGGGCTGCAGCGCCGAACGGTCGGCGACGCGGTAGTACCCGCCCTCGTTGCGGACGCCGTCGATGACCGACTCGGAGTCCTGCGCCGCGGCGATGCCGCCCGACGGCAGTTGCAGGACGTCGACCAGGAAGCGGGCCGCGTCGGTCGCGGTGGCCTCGTCGCCGGCGGCGAGGGCGACCTCGACGAGACCGGCGTTGTCGGTGAGCATGCGCTCGTAGTGCGGCACGCTCCAGTCGCGGCGGGTGGCGTAGCGGAAGAAGCCGCCCTCGACGGTGTCGTGCAGATCGGATGCCGCCATGGCGGCGAGGGCACGGGACGCCACGGCCGCGGCATCCGGCACGTCGGACGCGAGCGCGGGGTGCTGCAGGAACCTCAGCACGGGGGTGGTGGGAAACTTCGGGGTCTCGAACGCGGGACCGGCCGCGAAGCCGGCGTACTCGCGGTCCTCACGGGCGACCACGGTGCGAGCGGCAGCGGCGAGCTTCTCGAGGGTGGGCGGTGCGTCGGCGGGGGCGGTGGCCGCAGCGGCCAGAGCGTCGCGGAGCGAGGAGCCGGTGGCATCCACTTCGCTCCGCCGTTCGGTCCACGCCTCGCGGACCGCGGCGAGGACCTGGCGGAACGACGGCTGCGGGGGCCGGGGCACGGGCGGGAAGTACGTGCCCGCGTAGAAGACGCGACCCTCTGGGCTCGCGAACACCGTCAGCGGCCAGCCGAGGTGCGGGGTGAAGGCGGAGGCGGCGTCGAGGTAGGCGGCATCCACGTCGGGGTGCTCTTCGCGGTCGACCTTGATCGAGACGAAGCCGTCGTTCAGGACGCCGGCGGTCTCGGCGTCCTGGAAGGACTCGCGCGCCATGACGTGGCACCAGTGGCAGGTGCTGTAGCCGATCGAGATCATCACGGGGACGTCTCTCGCGGCCGCGAGCGCGAACGCCTCGGGCCCCCACGGGAACCACTCGACGGGATTGTCGGCGTGGAGGCGCAGGTAGGGGCTCGAGGCGTTCGCGAGGCGGTTCATACGCGCGGGGCGCCCGACGTCAGTTCAGGTCGTCGGGGTGCGTGCCCACGCGGCCCGAGTCGTCGCCCGGGTCGATGGCGTCGATCGCGGCCATCTCGTCGGCGGTGAGCTCGAAGTCGAACAGGTCGAAGTTCTCCTCGAGGCGCTCGCGGCGCACCGACTTGGGGAACACGATGAAGCCGTGCTGGATGTGCCAGCGCAGCACGGCCTGAGCGGGGCTCTTGCCGTGGGCCTCGGCGGCATCCTTCACCGCGGGGATCTCGAACAGGTCGTACTTACCCTGGCCGAGGGGACCCCACGACTCGATGTGCATGTCGTGCTCCTGACCCCACGCCGCGATCTCGCGCTGGCTGAGGGCGGGGTGCAGCTCGATCTGGTCGACCACGGGGGTCACGCCCGTCTCGGCGACGATGCGCTCGAGGTGGGGCACGAGGAAGTTCGAGACGCCGATCGAGCGGGCCTTGCCGGCGTCGCGGATCTCGATCATCTTCTGCCACGCGTGGACGTAGTTGTCGTTCTTCGGCGTCGGCCAGTGGATCAGGTACAGGTCGACGGCGTCGAGCTGGAGCTTCTGCAGGCTCTCGTCGATCGCGGCGAGCGGCTCGTCGCCGTCGTGCCGGTCGTTCCAGAGCTTGGTCGTGACGAAGAGCTCGTCGCGCGGGATGCCGCTCGCGGCGATCGCACGGCCGACGCCCTCTTCGTTCTTGTAGATCGCGGCGGTGTCGATGTGGCGGTAGCCGACCTCGAGAGCCTCGGACACGGCGCGCTCGGCGTCGTCGGCGGGCACGAGGAACACGCCGTAGCCGAGCTGGGGGATGGAGTTTCCGTCGTTGAGTTGCACAAAAGGAACGGTCATGCGTTCAACCCTAGAAGCCCTCACCGACCTCGGCTCCGGGGTTGACGCGTCTACGCCAGCGGTGCGGCCGAGGCCGCGCGGGCGAGCGCCTCGGCGACGAGCCGGACGTTCTCGACGACCGATCCGGCCGTCACCCGTACGCGGTCCCCACCCGACGGCGAGGTCTCCGGGTCGACGACGAATGGAGACCCGGCGGCGATGCCGATCCCCTCGGCAGCCGCGTGCACGAGTGCGGCACGTTCGTCGCGGACCGGCATCCAGAGATTGATGCCGTCGGGGTCGCCGACGTCGATGCCGAGACGGCGGAGGGCTGCGGCCAGACGGTCGAGACGGTCGCGATAGATCAGGCGCGCCGTGCGCACCGGCGCGGTGGAGCGCGGGTCGGTGAGCAGCTCGAACAACACCGACTGCAGGAGCCGCGACGTCCAGCCGGGGCCGAGCATGCGCCGGCGGACGATCCGATCGACGATCGCCGACGGTCCGCCGAGGGCCGCGATGCGCAGATCGGGGCCGTGCGATTTCGAGAACCCGCGCACGTGGACGACCTGAGCCGGGAGCCAGAGCGCCAGGGTCACCGGCGGCGCGCTCGCGATGAGGGCGGAGTGGTCGTCTTCGATCACCGTGACGCGGGTGCCGCCGGGCACGCTCAGGAGCACGTTCGCGAGTCGACGTGCGCGCTCGGATGACATCGACACTCCGGTCGGATTCTGCGCGCGCGGCTGGAGCAGGACGGCCGAGGGTCCGAGCGCGAGAGCACGGGCGAGGGATGCCGGAATCACACCGTCGGTGTCGGACTCGAGCGTCACCGGCACCGCGCCGGCGGCCTCGATGAGGTCGAAGAAGTAGGGGAAACCGGGCGACTCCACCGCGACGCGGTCGCCGAAGCGCACCACCTGGTCGAGCGTTCGCGAAATGCCGTCGAGGGCGCCGTCGACGACGGTGAGCTCCTCGACACCGCGCACGGGCCACTGCTCGCGGAGAACGTCGTAAAGGTCGGGGAGCACCGGGAGGTCGTGGTACCGCCCGGTGTCGGCGCGCGGGCGGGCGAGGGCGAGTGCGCGCTCAATGGAGGGGAGCATCGAGGGGTCCGGAGTACCGAGCGAGAGGTCGAGGCGCAGCGCCGCGACGTCGCGCCCGGCCCCGAGGCCCCGCGGGGCGCCGGGGACGCGGGCGGCCGACATCCCCTGCACCCGGGGGCTTAGCCACTCCCGCCGCTCGGCGCGGACGAACGTCCCGGCACGGCCGCGCGAGAACACGACTCCCGCGTCGGCGAGCGCACGCCATGCCGACGCGACGGTTCCCGTCGACACCCCGAGAGCGGCGGCGACGTCGCGGACCGTGGGCAGTCGTTCCCCCGGCGCGAGCGTCCCGTCGCTGACGAGCCGCGCGATCTCGGCGGCCAGGCCGGCCGACGTGCGCTCGACGAAGGAGTCGGGCGGGATCATGGGCCCCCAATTTACGGCGGTGTCACTCGTGGAAATCGTGGAGAAATGTTCAGGCGCGACAGTAACAGAACCGGGTCCTCGCCCGTCGGCAGCGACGGAATCGAGCCACGACGGCCCGGGAGGAACGAGGGCACCATGACGACGGTACGCGCCGCGATCACGCAGACCACCTGGACCGGCGACAAGGCATCGATGCTGGACAAGCACGAGCAGTTCGCGCGGGATGCCGCGGCGCAGGGCGCCGAGGTCGTGTGCTTCCAGGAGCTGTTCTACGGCCCCTACTTCGGCATCACCCAGGACCAGAAGTACTACCGCTATGCGGAGCCGGTCGACGGACCGATCGTGCAGCGCTTCGCCGCCCTGGCGAAGGAGCTCGGCGTGGTGTCGGTGCTGCCCATCTACGAGGAGGCGCAGACCGGCGTCTACTACAACACCTCCGTGCTCGTCGACGCCGACGGCACCGTGCTCGGCAGCTACCGCAAGAACCACATCCCGCACCTCGACAAGTTCTGGGAGAAGTTCTATTTCCGCCCGGGCAACCTCGGCTACCCCGTCTTCGAGACCGCGGTCGGCAAGGTCGGCATGTACATCTGCTACGACCGCCACTTCCCCGAGGGATGGCGCGAGCTGGGCCTGAACGGCGCGCACATGGTGTTCAACCCCAACGCGACCAAGCCCGGACTGTCGAACCGCCTGTGGGAGGTCGAGGGTCCGTGCGCCGCGGTCGCCAACGGCTACTTCGTGCTGCAGCCGAACCGTGTCGGCCGCGAGGACAACGAGTACGGCGAGGATGCCGTCACCTTCTACGGCACGAGCCAGGTGATCGACCCGCGGGGCAACCACGTCGGAGCGGTCGGTTCATCGGAGCACGAGGAGGTGCTCATCCGCGACCTCGACATGGACCTCGTGCAGCAGATGCGCGACGACTGGCAGTTCTACCGCGACCGCCGGCCCGACACCTACGGCGAGATCGTGGAGGCCTGAGATGGCGACCACCCTCATCACGGGCGGCACCGTCGTCTCGGCGACGGGGCGCAGCGCCGCCGACGTGCTGCTGGACGGCGAGACGATCGCCGCCGTGCTCGCGCCGGGCTCGACGCTCCTCGGCCATGACCTCGCGGCATCCGTCGACACCGTCATCGACGCGACCGGCAAGTACGTGATCCCCGGCGGCATCGACGCGCACACCCACATGCAGCTGCCCTTCGGCGGCACGAGCGCGTCGGACACCTTCGAGACAGGCACCCGCGCCGCGGCCTGGGGCGGGACGACGACGATCGTGGACTTCGCGGTGCAGCGCGCCGGCGAGCGCGTCCAGGACGGACTCGCGCACTGGCACGAGCTCGCGGCCGGCAACTGCGCGATCGACTACGGCTTCCACCAGATCGTCGGAGGGGTGGATGCCGACTCCCTCGCCGCCCTGCCCGGCTTGATCGACGAGGGCATCTCGAGCTTCAAGATGTTCATGGCGTACCCGGGCGTCTTCTACGCCGACGACGCGCAGATCCTGCGCGCGATGCAGGTCGCCGCCGACACCGGGCTCCTGACGATGATGCACGCCGAGAACGGGCCCGTCATCGACGTGCTCGCCGAGCAGCTGATCGAGAAGGGCAAGACCTCGCCGTACTTCCACGGCGTCGCGCGCGCGTGGCAGATGGAAGAGGAGGCCACGCACCGCGCGATCATGCTGTCGAACCTCACCGGCGCACCTCTCTATGTCGTGCACGTGAGCGCGAAGCAGGCCGTCGAGCAGCTCGCGTGGGCGCGCGACAACGGACAGAACGTGTTCGGGGAGACGTGCCCGCAGTACCTCTACCTGTCGCTCGAAGACCAGCTCGGGGCGTCGAGCGAGGAGTGGGGCGACTTCGAGGGCGCGAAGTGGGTGTGCTCCACGCCGCTGCGTTCGAAGCACGAGGGCCACCAGCACCACATGTGGCAGGCGCTGCGCACGAACGACATCCAGATGGTGTCCACAGACCACTGCCCCTTCTGCATGAAGGACCAGAAGACGCTCGGCCAGGGCGACTTCCGTGCGATCCCCAACGGCATCGGCTCGGTCGAGCACCGCATGGACCTCATGTACCAGGGTGTCGTGACCGGTCAGATCACGCTCGAGCGCTGGGTGGAGCTGACCAGCACGACGCCGGCGCGCATGTTCGGCATGTACGGCAAGAAGGGCGTCATCGCCCCGGGAGCGGATGCCGACATCGTCGTCTACGACCCGGCCGGGCACACGTCCATCGGGGTGGGCAAGACGCACCACATGAACATGGACCACTCCGCGTGGGAGGGCTACGAGATCGACGGGCACGTCGACACCGTCATCTCGCGCGGCAAGGTCGTCGTCGACGACGGCGCCTACATCGGCGCCAAGGGCGACGGGCG
Organism: Microbacterium sp. S1037; assembly: GCF_048381605.1. Classification (NCBI taxonomy): domain Bacteria; kingdom Bacillati; phylum Actinomycetota; class Actinomycetes; order Micrococcales; family Microbacteriaceae; genus Microbacterium; species Microbacterium sp. S1037. Next base: position 91,027 of record NZ_JBLWIG010000002.1, on the reverse strand, counting down.
CTTCGTCAAGCGCGGCCTGAGCCAGTACCTGGTCTGAGAGGGGACCCCATGGATTTCGGCGTCGTCCTGCAGACCAACCCGCCCGCGGCCCGCACGATCCAGCTCTCGCAGCTGGCCGAAGCGCACGGTTTCAGCCACGTCTGGACCTTCGACTCGCACCTGCTGTGGGAGGAACCGTACGTCGTGCACTCCGCGATCCTCGCCGCGACGCGACGAGTCACCGTCGGACCGTTCGTGACGAACCCCGCGACCCGCGACTGGACCGTCACGGCATCCACGTTCGCGACCCTGAACGAGATGTACGGCAACCGCACGATCTGCGGCATCGGCCGCGGCGACTCCGCAGTGCGAGTGACGAACGGGCGTCCGACGACGCTGAAGGCGCTGCGCGAGTCGATCCACGTCATCCGCGAACTCGGCAACTCCCGCGCCGTCGAGTACAACGGCGCGACCCTGCAGTTCCCGTGGAGCCGCGGGTCGAAGCTCGACGTGTGGGTCGCCGCTTACGGCCCCCTCGCGCTCAAGCTCACCGGCGAGGTGGGCGACGGCTTCATCCTGCAGCTCGCTGACCTCGACATCGCCGAGTGGATGATCAAAACGGTCCGCCAGGCCGCCGAGAACGTCGGCCGCGATCCCGACGAGATCGCCTTCTGCGTGGCCGCGCCCATGTACATCGGTGAGGACACCCCCGAATCGCGCGCGCACATGATCGAGCAGTGCCGGTGGTTCGGCGGGATGGTGGGCAACCACGTCGCCGACATCGTCGCGAAGTACGGCGAGGGCTCCGACGTGCCGGCCGCGCTGACTGACTACATCGCGGGCCGGACGGGCTACGACTACAACTCGCACGGCAAGAGCGACAACGACCACGTCGACTTCGTGCCCGACGAGATCGTCGAGCGGTTCTGCGTGCTCGGCACCGCCGAGGAGCACATCGCCAAGCTCGAGAAGCTGCGGGCGCTGGGCGTCACGCAGTTCGCCGGCTACCTCCAGCACGACAACAAGGAGGAGACGATGCGGGTGTACGGCGAGACGGTGATCCCCGCCCTGTCCGAGCACGTCACGGCGAAGCGGTGAGCGCCCCGTGACCGATCAGGTCGTCACGCCGGGCGAGACAGCGGTCGTCGGAAGGGTCGCGTCCACGCGCGGACGCACCGCGGCGGCCCGGATCGGCTGGGGCGCGGCCGGGGTGGCGGCAGTCATCGCCCTCTGGGAGCTGTACAAGTTCCTCGGTCCCGCTGACGGCGTGACCGTGGGCGGGGACGGATCCGCCGGGTCGGGCGTCATCCTGCTCCCCCGGACGCACGACCGCGCCATGCCGCACGTGTGGGACATGATCGCGCGGATGTTCGCGCCGACCAGCGGAGGAGAGACGCCGCCGCTGCTGCTGTCCGTGGTGCAAGCTGCCGGTACGACTCTCGGTCTCGCGGCCCTCGGGTGGCTGATCGGGGTGGTCGTCGGGTCGCTGCTGGGAATCGCGATGCAGCGCTGGCGTCTGGTCGAGGCGGGACTCCTGCCGTGGATCGTCGTGAGCCAGATCGTGCCGCTCATCGCGTTCGCACCGGTGGTGAATGCGCTCGGCACGCAGATCGACCGCTCCGGCTTCCCGTGGCCGCAATGGTTCTCGGTGGCGCTGATCGCGTCGTACCTCGCGTTCTTCCCCGTCGCGGTCGGCATGCTCCGCGGGCTCGAGGCCCCCGATGCCCTGCACCTCGACCTCATGCGCGCGAGCTCCGCCGGGTGGTGGCAGACCCTCGTGCACCTGCGGCTCCCCGCCGCCGTGCCGCACCTGCTGCCCGCTCTGCGTCTGGCCGCGGCATCCGCCGTCGTCGGTGCCGTCGTCGCGGAGGTGTCGATCGGTCTGCGCGGCGGGATCGGCCGCATGCTCATCCAGCTCGCGGGGCAGGCCTCCTCCGACCCCGCCGCGCCCTGGGCACCCACCTTCGGCACCGTCGTGATGGGACTCGTCGCCGCCGGCGGCGTCGCCCTGGTCGGCGTGGCCCTTCATCGTTTCCGTCGCGGGGAGGACACCGCATGACCACCGACACCGCTGTTCGAGCCCGCGGGCTCGGAAAGGTCTTCCCGAGCGCAGGGGGCGAGGTGATCGCCCTGACCGACGTCGACCTCGACATCGCGGCCGGCGAGTTCGTCTCGCTCATCGGCCCCTCCGGCTGCGGCAAGTCGACGCTGCTGCGCCTCATCGCCGACCTCGACACCGCGACGAGCGGCGAGCTGACCCTCGCGGGCAAGACGGCACGGCAAGCGCGACTCGACCAGGACTACGGCATCGCGTTCCAGCAGGCGGGTCTCCTCCCCTGGCGTACCGTCGCGGCGAACATCGCGCTGCCTCTCGAACTGCACCGGTGGACCCGCGCCCGCCGGGAGGCCCGCGTCGCCGAGCTCGCCGAACTCGTCGGTCTCACCGACTTCGTCGGGCGATACCCCGACCAGCTGTCCGGCGGCATGCAACAGCGCGTCGCGATCGCCCGTGCCCTCGCGGCCTCCCCGAAGCTGCTGCTGATGGACGAGCCGTTCGGCGCTCTCGACGAGATGACCCGCGAGCGTCTGCAGAGTGAGCTCGCCCGCATCGCCGCCGAGACGGGGGCGACGGTGGTGTTCGTCACCCACTCGATCCCCGAGGCCGTGTTCCTCTCCGACCGGGTGGTCGTGATGAGCCCGCGCCCCGGACGCATCACCGACGTCGTCGACACGCGCCCGGGTCGCGCCCGCGACGACCTCCTCCGCGAGTCCCCCGAGTACTTCGCCCGCGTGACCGCCGTGCGCGAAGCACTCCACGGCTCGCCCGTGCAGCGGGCGAACGAGCGATGAACGCCGTCCGCCTCCCCGGCTGGGCACGCCTGCTCGCCCCGATCGTCGTCGGCATCGCGGGACTCGCCGCCTGGTACGCCTTCGTCGCCTCGGGCAGCGCCCCGCGGATGCTGCCCGATCCGTTCGCGGTCGTCACCGAGTTCGTCGAGCGCTTCGGCCTCATCGCCGAGGCGGCCGGCATCACGGGCACCAACGCGCTCGTCGGCCTCCTCGCCGGCAGCCTGCTCGCGATCCTGCTCGCCGCCCTCGCCGCGACCTGGCGCCCCGTCGACGGCATGACGGCACCGCTGGTCGCGGCCCTCGCCGTGGTGCCGATCGTCGCCCTCACGCCGATCTTCAACACGATGTTCGGCGCGTCGAGCCAGTTCGGCCGGCAGGCCGTCGCCGCGATCGCCGCGTTCGTGCCCGTGTTCGTCAACACGCTCCGCGGTCTCCGTCAGACCCGCCCCGTCCAGCGCGACTTCTTCCGCGCCACCGCCGCAAGCGGAGGGCAGACGTTCCTCCGTCTCACGCTGCCGACGGCCCTGCCGTACCTCGTGACGGGCGTGCGGGTCGCGGCATCCCTCGCCGTCATCTCAGCCCTCGTCGCCGAGTACTTCGGCGGACCCGCCGACGGCATCGGTACCGCGATCGCCACCTACGCCAAGTCCGGACGTGCCTCGCTCGCCTGGGCGTTCGTGGGCGGAGGCATCGTGATCGGCCTCGTCTTCTTCCTCGTCACCTCACTGCTCGAACGCCTCGTCGCGCGCCGTCTCGGTGCGGGACGCGCGCGCAGCTGATCTGCATCCACCCCACGACGAAAGAGCCTGCACCACCCGACACACGCTCCACCCGAACCGGAAGGACCTTCCATGAGACACAGCATCCGACGCACGCTCGGCGCGATCGCCGGCGTCAGCGTCGCCGCCCTCGCGCTCTCCGCCTGCTCCGGCGGCAGCTCCGCACCCGCGGCATCCGACGCCGACTTCACGCCTCTCACCTCGGTGAAGCTCCAGCTGCAGTGGCTGCCGCAGGCGCAGTTCGCGGGGTACTACGTCGCCCTCGACAAGGGCTACTTCCAGGAGGAGGGCTTCGACAAGGTCGACGTCGTCCCCTCGGGCGGTGACATCGTTCCGCAGGACGCGCTGGTCGCCGGAGACGTGGACTTCGCCGTCGCCTGGGTCCCGAAGGTCCTCGGCACGATGGAGAACCAGGGCGTCGAGCTCACCGACATCGCGCAGGTGTTCCAGAAGTCCGGCACGACCCAGGTGTCGTGGAAGGACTCCGGCATCACCTCGGTCGACGACTTCGAGGGCAAGCGCATCGGCTCGTGGGGCTTCGGCAACGAGTGGGAGATCTTCGCCGCCATGGCCGACAAGGGTCTCGACGCCTCGACGGTGAAGATCACCACGCAGGACTTCTCGATGAACGCACTCCTCGACAAGGACGTGGATGCCGCCCAGGCGATGACGTACAACGAGCTCGCGCAGCTGCTCGAGACGGTGAACCCCGCCACCGGCAAGCTCTACACGATGGACGACATCAACGTCATCTCGTACCAGGACACCGCCGGCGCCATGCTGCAGGACGCGATCTGGGCCGACACGAAGCGTCTCTCCGACGACCCGGCGTACGCCGACGCCGCCACGCGCTTCCTCAAGGCCGTGACGAAGGGCTGGGTCTTCGCCCGCGACAACCCCACCGAGGCGGCGGACATCACCTACAAGGCCGCGACGGCTCCCGGTGTGAACGCGTTCCCCGTGGGACCCGTGCACCAGCTGTGGCAGATGAACGAGGTCAACAAGCTCATCTGGACCGGCGGCGACTTCGGCACGATCGACTCCGCCGCGTGGGACAAGACGGTCCACGGCGCGCTGAAGGCGGTCAACCAGGACGGCCTCAACCTCATCACGACCGAGCCGGCCGACTCCGCGTACTCGAACGAGTACATCGACAAGGCGCTGTCCGAGCTGAAGGACGAGGGCGTCACCGTCGACGGTGAATACACGCCGATCGACGTGACCCTCACCGAGGGCGGTCAGTAACACCACACGCACGCGCGGGGCGGCCGGATGCCATCGGCCGCCCCGTCGCGCACGTCCGGGGTTCTTTGCGAGCGGCGTGGTTTACTGACGCCGTGCCCCCCGAACCCTCCGCCGCTCACGCCCGCCGCCGCCCCGACTCGGGCTGGCGCCGAGGACTGAAACTGCTCGCCATCGGCCTCACCGTGGCCGTCGTCGCCGCGGTCGCCGTCGGCGGCGTCTACGCCTGGATGCTGTCGCAGCGCCTGCAGGAGGCCGCGGTGCCGCTCCCCGACGCCCCCTCGCAAGCCCCGTCGCTGAGCGAGTACGCGGGCGCGTTCGACGTGCTCATCGTCGGAACCGACGAGTGCGACGACCAGGTCAAGGACGATTTCGGCGAACGCTGCAGCGATCCAGAGGCCGAGGGCATCCGGAACGACGTCAACCTCCTCGTGCACGTGTCGGAGGCTCCACGCCGCGCGACGGTGGTCTCGTTCCCACGCGACCTGCGGCTCGAGATCCCGGAGTGCACCAACGAGGACGGCTCGGTGTCGTCCGGGGCGTGGAAGGCGTCGATCAACACGGCGTACGAGGCCGGCGGCCTCGCGTGCGTGGCCAGCACGGTGTCGAACCTCACGGGTCAGCAGATCCCCTTCGCCGCGAAGGTGAGCTTCGGCAACGTCGTGAACATCACCGACGCCGTCGGTGGCGTCGAGGTGTGCATCGGCGGCGACGGCATCAACGACTACGACGCCGGGATCAACTGGGAGCCCGGCCCGCGCGTCGTCCAGGGATACGACGCCCTGGCGTTCCTGCGCACCCGCAAGGGCATCGGCGACGGCAGCGACCTCGCCCGCATCGGCAACCAGCAGCAGTACCTCTCGCGGCTGCTCAACAAGGTGCGCAGCGAAGAGGTGCTCTCCAACCCCGGAACCCTGCTGGCGCTCGCGAACACCGCGGTCAACAACGTCACCCCGAGCGAGAGTCTGGCCGATCCCGTTCGCATCGCACAGTTGGCGTACACCCTCAAGGACGTTCCGCTCAGCGACACCACGTTCGTGCAGTACCCCGTGCTGACCGACCCCGACGACAGCGACAAGGTCGTTCCCGACCTCGACGGTGCCGCCGTGTTGTGGGACGCCCTCGCCCGCAACGCGCCGATCGCCCTCACCGGTGAGCTCGGCGCGAACGAGGGCGTGACGCTGGACCCCTCGGCACCCACGGCCGAGCCCACGGCGCCCGAGACCCCCACCCCGGGCGCGACGGATGCCACCCCCGGTCCCGAGGTCGTCGAACTGCCGGGGAACGTCAGCGGGAGCAAGGCCGACCAGGCGACGTGTTCGGTGGGGCGCGGCTGAGACGCGCGCGCGGACAGCGAGGGCTGGGGTCGGCGCAGGCGAGCTCATGCGCCGGATGCAGCCGCGGCCCGGCGAGCGGGAGCGGCAAGACCCGCGCGCAAGGGGCGGCGGTCCGGGTCGTTCGTGCGAGAACATCGGAGGGTGAAGACCGCCACACGGACCTCCGCCCTTCTCGTGCTCACCGCGCTCGCGCTCACCGGGTGCGTCCCCGAGCCCGCTCCGACGCCGAGTCCGACGGCATCCCCCTCTCCCTCACCGACACCCACGCCGACGCCCACGGCCGACCCGCTGGCGGGGATGAGCCTCGACGACAGAGTCGGGCAGATGTTCATGGTGGGCACGTCCGTCGAGGGAGCCGACCAGACCACCCTCTCGGCGGTCGCGGACGATCACATCGGCGGGATCTTCCTGCACGGGAGATCGGATGCCGGCGCGCAGGCGACCGCCCAGCTCGTGTCGACATTCACCTCGGCGCAGGCCGCGGGTCAACCGTTGCTGTGGGTGTCCACTGATCAGGAGGGCGGCGAGGTCCAGGTGCTGAGCGGCCCCGGGTTCGATGAGATCCCCTCCGCGGTCGACCAGGGGCAGCAGGACGACGCGACCCTGCGCAGCAACGCCGCGACCTGGGGCGGGCAGCTCGCGCAAGCCGGCGTGAACATGAACCTCGCTCCCGTCGCCGACATCGTCACGAGCCCCGAGACGGCGCAGAGCAACCCGCCGATCGGCGAACTCGAGCGCGAGTACGGCTACGACGGGGCGACGGTGGCGGCCAAGGCCGGGGCGTTCGCCGCCGGGATGCGCGACGGCGGCGTGCTTCCGACCTTCAAGCACTTCCCCGGGCTCGGGCACGTGGGCGACAACACCGACACGACCGCCGGGGTGACGGACGACTTCGTCACGGCCGACGGCGCCGACGTCGGCGTGTACTCGACGGTGCTGCCGGAGGGACCCGCCGTGGTCATGCTGTCGACCGCGATCTACGAGAAGATCGACTCCTCGGCGCCCGCAGCGTTCTCGCCCACGGTGGTCGGCGTGCTCCGCAACACGGTCGGCTTCGACGGAGTCGTGACCACGGACGACCTCTCCGCCGCGCAACAGGTGCAGGCGTGGTCGCCCGCCGACCGCGCAACACTCGCCGTCGAGGCGGGGATCGACCTGCTGCTGGTCTCGGCCGATTCGTCGGTCTACCCCGAGATGCGCCAGGCCGTGCTGTCGAAGGCGCAGAACGACAGCGCGTTCGCCGCGAAGGTGGATGCGGCGGTGACCCGGATCCTGGCAGCGAAGGCCGCGATGCCCTGACGCCCCTCCGCGTCATCTGCCGGAAAACGTCGCTTCTCCACCCTCCGAAGCGACACACTGCGGCAATCCACGCGGGTCGAAGCCGCCCTCTCCGCTCGCGAAACTCACACGACCCGACATTGAGTTGTCGCATATGTGCGCCACCCCCCACGCGACGCGGCCACTCGCGGCAAACGAACGCCCCGCGGGCACTCGAACGTCATACTGACTTGCCGCATATGTGCGCCACACCCCGCCCGACGCGACCAATCGCGACAACTCACGCGCTGACACGAACGGTCGGGGCCGGACGCGGAGGCGCCACCCCGCGATAGGCTGGAAGGCTGTGTCCGTCGAACCTGTGATCGTCTACCCGCCCGAGCTGCCCGTCAGCGCCGCGCGGGACGAGATCGCGCGCGCCATCCGTGACAACCAGGTCGTGATCGTCGCGGGCGCGACCGGATCGGGCAAGACCACGCAGCTGCCGAAGATCTGCCTCGAGCTCGGCCGCACCTCGATCGCGCACACGCAGCCGCGCCGCATCGCCGCGCGCACGATCGCCGAGCGCATCGCCGAAGAGATGCAGGTCCCCCTCGGCTCCACCGTCGGGTACAAGGTGCGCTTCACCGACAAGGTGTCGGCCGACACCCGCGTAGCGCTCGTGACCGACGGCATCCTGCTCAACGAGATCCACCGCGACCGGCTCTTGCGCCGCTACGACACGATCATCGTCGACGAGGCGCACGAGCGTTCGCTCAACATCGACTTCCTGCTCGGATACCTCCGCCGCATCCTGCCGAAGCGCCCCGACCTCAAGGTCATCGTCACCTCGGCGACGATCGACCCCGAGAGCTTCGCGCGCCACTTCGCCGCGCCGCCCGCCGAGCCGGGCGGCGAGCCGGTGCCGGCGCCCGTGATCGAGGTGTCGGGGCGGACCTATCCGGTCGAGATCCGGTACCGGCCGCTGGATGGCGCCGACGGTGCGGGCGAAACTCCTGAGGATCCGGATGCCGACGGCTCCGACGCCGCGACATCCCGTGGCCGCGGGGTCGCAGCGCCGCAGAAAGTCAGGAGTTCGGCCCGCGCGACGCGCGACGGCGACGACGCCGACGAGGTCGGGGCCGTCGTCGCGGCCCTGAGGGAACTCGACCGGGAGCCCGCGGGCGACGTGCTCGTGTTCTTCCCCGGTGAGGCGGAGATCCGGGATGCGGCGGATGCCATCCGCGGGGCGTATCAGAAGGACGCCGCGCCGACAGAGGTCCTCCCCCTGTACGGGCGCCTGTCCGCCGCCGAGCAGCACCGCGTCTTCGAGCGCTCGACCGTCGCGGGCGTGCGCCGCCGCGTCATCCTGGCCACCAACGTCGCCGAGACGAGTCTCACCGTCCCCGGCATCCGGTATGTCGTCGACACCGGCACAGCCCGCATCTCGCGGTACAGCAACAGGTCGAAGATCCAGCGGCTGCCGATCGAGGCCGTGTCCCAGGCCTCGGCGCAGCAGCGATCCGGTCGCGCGGGGCGGACGTCGCCCGGTGTCGCGATCCGCCTCTACTCCGAGGACGATTTCTTGCGTCGGCCGGAGTACACCGAACCCGAGATCCTGCGCACGTCGCTGGCATCCGTGATCCTGCAGATGCTCTCGCTCGGGTTCGGCGACATCCAGGCTTTCCCGTTCCTGACCCCGCCCGATTCGCGCGGTGTGAAGGCGGCGTTCGACCTGCTCGTCGAGCTCGGTGCGGTGAAGCTGCCGGCGCCGGGGGCACGCTCCCGCGACGACCGGCCCGATCGCGACCCCTCGCGCGGTGGCGGGCGCGAAGACGGCCCCCGCCTCACCGAGATCGGCCGCGAGATCGCGCGGCTGCCGATCGACCCGCGCTTCGCGCGAATGCTCATCGAGGCGCGCCGAAACGACGTCTCGGCCGAGGTCCTCGCGATCGTCTCCGGCATGTCGATCCAGGACGTGCGCGAGCGCCCCGAGGACCGCCGCGAGGAGGCCGACCGGTTCCACGCCCGGTTCACCGATCCGACCAGCGATTTCCTCTCGCTGCTGAACCTGTGGGAGTACCTGCAGGAGAAGCAGGCCGAGCTCGGCTCGAGCGCGTTCCGGCGCCTGTGCCGGAGCGAGCATCTGAATTACGTGCGCGTGCGCGAGTGGGTCGACGTGCACCGGCAGCTGCGCTCGTTGGGCGCCTCGGTCGAGCGCGGCGGCTCCGGTGGGGGTGGGCGCGGCGGCTCCGGCGGGCGCGGCGCGAAGAACCATGTCCCACTTATGGCCGGTGCGGAGCGCTCGAAGCAGCACAATTCGGGACACGCACCGTCAGAAGTGGGACGAGGGTCCTCGGGGGACGCGCCGGAGGGCCACGCCGCCGGCGACGCCATCCACCGCGCGATCCTGTCCGGACTGCTGTCGCACATCGGCATCCTGGATCCGCGCACGATGGCGCAGGCCAAGGACCGCAAGACCCCGGGCGACGCACGCCCCGTCAAGGGCGAGTACATCGGCGCCCGCGGCGCGCGGTTCGCGATCTTCCCCGGCTCGGGGCTGAAGAAGAAGCGTCCTTCGGCTGTGATGGCCGCCGAGCTCGTCGAGACCTCGCGCCTGTTCGCGCGGACGGTCGCCGCCGTCGACCCCGCGTGGGCGGAGGAACTCGCCCCCGACCTGGTGAAGCGCTCGCTGAGCGAGCCGCACTGGTCGAAGGATGCCGGCTCCGCCGCCGCGTACGAGAAGGTCACGCTGTTCGGTGTCGAGCTCGTCGGCCGGCGTCGCGTCCAGCTCGCGCGCTTCGACCGCCCTCTCGCCCGGGAGATGTTCGTGCGGCACGCCCTCGTCGAGGGCGAGTGGGACCCCTCGGTCCTCGACAAGCGCCTCACGGCGTTCCTCCGCCGCAACGTCGAGCAGCGCCGCCTGCTCGAGAAGATCGAGGAGCGCGAGCGCCGCCGCGACATCCTCATCGGCGATGAAGCGGTGTTCGCGTTCTACAACGCCCGAATTCCCGCCGACGTCACCGACGTCCGCTCGTTCGAGACCTGGTGGAAGGATGCCTCGAACCGCACACCGCACCTGCTCGACCTGCGCGAGTCCGACCTCACCGGAGACCGAGCGCAGGGCGACGACCGGGCCTTCCCCGCGCGCTGGCGGCAGGGCGATCAGACCCTGAACCTCGCGTATCGCTTCGAGCCGGGCGCCCCCGACGACGGCGTGACGGTCGTCGTGCCGCTGCCCCTGCTCGCGCAGCTGCGCCCCGACGGCTTCGACTGGCAGGTGCCCGGCATGCGCGACGAGCTCGTCACCGCGTTGCTTCGCGCCCTGCCGAAGACCATCCGCCGCAACGTGGTGCCGGCCGCCGACTGGGCGGAGAAGTTCTCGGCCGAACTCGCCGAGAAGGGCCCCGAGCACGCGAACGGCCTCCCGAAAACGACGCTCGTCGACGCCCTCGCCGCCCTGGTGCAGCGCGTCGCGAACCAGCGGGTGAGCGCGGCCGACTTCGAGCTCGAGCGCGTTCCCGCGCACCTCCTCCCCTCGTTCCGGGCGGTCGATGCCCGGGGCCGGGCGGTCGGCAGCGACCGCGACCTCGGCGCGCTGCAGCGACGACTGGCCGACCGGGCCCGCTCCAGCGTCGAGTCGACGATCTCTCGGCCCCCGCAGAGGGCCGCGAAGGTCGCCCAGGCCTCCCCCGCTTTCGCTTCGCGCACGAAGCTCACCACCTGGGACCTCGACGAGCTCACCGAGGTCGTCGACACCCCCGTCGCCGGCGGCGTCGTACGCGGCTATCCGGCGCTCGTCGACGAGGGCGACAGCGTCGATCTTCGCGTCGAGGCGACGCCTGAAGACGCCGCGCGGCTCACGCGGGCCGGCATCCGTCGCCTGATGCTGCTGGCCGTCCCCTCCCCCGCCACCTACGTTCTCGACCACCTCACCGCGAACGAGAAGCTCGCGCTCGCGGCATCCCCGTACCAGAACGCGAAGGCCCTGATCGAGGATGCGCGCGTGGCCCTGGCCGACGACATCCTCGGGCGCGACGGCGCCGTGCGCACCCGAGGGGACTTCGATCGGGTGCGCGACGCGTTCTCTTCCGTTTCGGTGGAGCGCACGTTCCAGACGGTGTCGCTCGCGGCGAAGATCCTGCTCGCGCAGCGCGAGGTCGAGAGGGCGATGAAGGATGCCGCATCGATGACGCTCCTCGGAGCGCTCAACGACGTGCGGGGCCAGGTGAAGGGGCTGCTGTTCCCCGGCTTCCTCTCGCGCACCGGCATCCCACGCCTGCAGCACTACCCCCGGTATCTCGCCGGTGCGCTCGAGCGGGTGAAGACGCTCTCGGACAACCCGGGCCGCGACCGCCAGCGCATGACCGAGTACGAGCGCGCCGCCGCCGGTTTCGTCGAGACCGGGGGCACGATGCCGCTTCCCGCCGACGCACCCGCGAACCTCGTGCAGACGCGGTGGCTGCTGGAGGAGCTGCGCGTGAGCCTGTTCGCCCAGCGCCTCGGCACGGCGGAACCCGTGTCGATCCAGCGCATCGCGAAGGCGCTGAAGGGCGCGTGAGTCGCGCGCGGGATGCGCCGTGCGAGGCGATCGCCCGTGCGGGCGGCTTGTCGTAGCGGAAGACACGTGCGTGAGTTGCCGCAATTCGTCGCCTGAGCACGCGCCACGCGACAAACATGGGCAACTGAGGCGCGGGCGCGCCGGCGTCGGCAATCCTCATTTGCCGCACTTCGTCGCCCTGGCATGCGCCGAACGTCAGATTGAGGCAAACCAGGCGCGGGCGCGACGGCGTCGGGGCGTCAATTGCCGCACGTGGTCAAACGAGCGTGCGCCGAACGTCAAATTGAGGCAAACCAGGGACGGGCGCGACGGCGTCGGGGCGTGACTTGCCGCACGTGGTCGCCGGAGCATGCGCCGCACGACAAATAGGGGCAAACAAGCGCGGGCACGGCGGCGGCACCGGAAGCGTCAGCACAGCCTCAGCGCCTACACGCCGAGGGCAGACCCCCAGTTGCGCAGCAGCGCCTCCAGCGCACGACGGTCGGCCGGACGGAGCGCCGACAGCAGGCGCTCCTCGTTCTCGACGTGGGCGACCAGCGCCTCGTCGATGATCCGCCGGCCCGCCGGCGTGAGCGACACCACTCGACCGCGGCCGTCGTCGTCGCTCGCGCTTCTCGACACGAACCCGGATGCCACGAGCCGGTCGACGCGCTTGGTCACCGCGCCGGTGGTCACCATCGTGTGCCGCGCGAGCTCGCCGGGTGCGCACGCGAAGGGCTCGCCGCTCCGACGGAGCGCCGCGAGGATGTCGAATTCCCCCTCGCCCAGGCCGTAGCGCCGGAACACGACGAGCAACTCGGCCTCGAGGCGGTCGACGATGCGGCTCATCCGCCCGATGATCTGCATCGGCGAGGCATCGACGTCGGGACGCTCGGCAGCCCACTGCGCGACGAGTTCATCGACGTGGTCGGTCATGGCATCCATGATACCTTCCGCGGAAACTATACTGTCTTCCATGGAAGATAAATGGCGGCTCGTCGCGATCACCGCGGTTGCCCCGATCGCGTGGGGTGCCACGTACGTGGTCACGCGGCACCTGCTCCCACCCGACGCACCGCTCTGGGGCGCGGCGCTGCGCGCCCTGCCCGCCGGACTCCTGCTGTGGGCGATCGCCCGACGCCGGCCGCGCGGCTCATGGTGGTGGCGGGCCCCCGTCCTGGGACTGCTGAACTTCGGCGCCTTCTTCGTGCTCGTCTACCTCGCGGCGCAACTGCTCCCGTCGTCCATCGCGGCGTCGATCATGGCGCTGGCCCCGCTCGCCCTGGCCGGCATCGCCTGGCCTCTCCTGTCCCAGCGCCCGACCGCGCGGTGGGCGGCCGGGGCCGTGCTCGGCATCGCGGGGGTGCTGCTGGTCGTCGGGCTCGGAGCCGGCGCCGTGTCGCCCGCCGGGGTCGTGGCATCCGTCATCGCTCTGCTCGCGTCGTCGCTCGGGGCGATCCTCACCACCCGGTGGCGCGACGACACCCCGCTGCTCGCGACGACGTCATGGCAGCTCATTGCCGGAGGGATCGCGCTCGTGGTCGCCGCGGCGATCGTCGAGGGGCCGCCCCCGCGCGTGGATGCGATCGGCGTCGCGGCCTACGCGGGGATCGCCGTCGTCGCCACCGCGCTGGCGTTCGTGTGCTGGTTCACCGGGCTTCGCCACCTGCCGGCGGGCACCGTCGGGATCATCGGGCTGCTGAATCCCGTCACCGGGGTCGTGCTCGGAGTGCTGGTCGGCGGCGAGTCCCTCGCGCCGCTCCAAGCCCTCGGCATCGCGCTCGTCCTCGTGTCGCTGGTCGTCGCGCGCTCCCGGGTCACGCCGACCAGCTCGCGGCGAGCATCATCGTCGCCGCCCCAGCCATCAGCAGAGCGTGCAGGCGATGAGAGATCCCTCGCCGCTCGCGAACGTGATGCACCGTGACGCCGGCATAGAGCAGGAAGAGTACCGCGACCGTCGCGCCCAGCCCGTCGGATGCCACGTGATGATGCGCCGCTCCGGGTTGCCCCGCGACCATGCGGGCCATCGTCGCCGCCATGAACAGCAGCGCGATCGACTCGTGCAGGGTCGTCGTCGAGACCGGCGCGCGACGCGAGCCCGCGGCGACCCTGGCCGCCACCGCGAGCGCCACCGCGACGATGATCTGCGCCGAGACCCACCAGACCGCGTCGATCCGGCGTCCGAGGATCGTGTCGACCATGGCCGCCGTCATGAGGACGGCAGCGCCCACGGCGGCCCCGTGCTCCCGACGCGGAGGCACGAGGAGCGTCGCCGTCGCCGCGGCCGTCGCGAGAGCCGCCCCACCGTGAAGTGCCTCGGACAGCAACGGCTCAGCGCGCGGCGAAGCGCCGCCAGGGCAGCGAGTCGACGTCAGCCGGGGCCCCGGCGGCGAACTCCAGCGCCGCGGCGTCCACGTCGATCGCCACCGTGAGCTTCGTCTCCCACCGCAGATGCTCCGGCTGCTCGGCGCGAGCTCGCACCGAGATCCCCGGCCCGGACACCGCGCCGAACGCGCGCGCCCGCTCACGCGGTGCGACGGTCCGAGCGAGTGCGGCGTTGTCGACGAGGCACTCGTACCGCGGCACGCTGGTCGTCTCATACGGCGAGTACTCTCCCGCCGCGAGGTGCGCGTCGAGGAAGTGGTTCGTGTGCGCGAGAGTGTCGCCCGCGCCCACCGGGAGCACCGCGACACCGTCGGGCGTCACCTCGATGGCGGCAGCGGCCCCCTGCACGACGACGGTGAGCACGCTCGACGCGGCGAGCGGCACGGCACGCGCGAGGGCGGCGGCCTCGTCGAGGGTGCTCGCCCGATCGAGGATCATGCGAGAGAGCACGTGCACCGGCACACCGACCCGCGACCCGTCCGAACGGTGGTGGAGGATGTTGAAGTGCACGCCCAGACCACGGTCGTTCACACCGATCTTCGCCGGCTGCCCGAACTCGCAGAAGGCCGCGACCCGGGTGCCCGTGCTCGTGCGCCAACGCCGCACGAGGGTCTCGTTCGAGAGCGTCTCGTGCCAGTCCCAGGTCTGCAGCGTGCGGGGAGCGGCATCCGCGGCCGGTACGTGCACGATCGTCGAGCACTCCATCGACGGCGTCATGCGGGCGAGCACCTCGGTCCGAGAGGTCAGCAGCAGCACAGCCTCCGGGTCGAGTCCGCTGCCGTCCGCGACCCCGCGGAACTCGGCGGCGACCTCCGGCGCGAACTGCTCGGTCGCCTCGCCGCATTCCCGGGCGATCTCGCCGACCGTCCCCGCATCCACCCCGGACTGCTCGAACAGGGTGCGGTAAGAGGCGACGGCGGCATGCAGCTGGGGAGCCCACGCGGCTCCCAGACGGCGGCCCTCGGCCTCGGCATCCGTCCCGTCCGCCGACCACTCGTGCACGATCATGCGCCTCTCCCCACGCTCTCGATGAGACTCGCGACGTCGCCGTAACGGTCGCCCCGCGAGCGCGCGGCCGCCACGACCCGTGCCCGCACGTCGGCGGGCTTGTCCTGGCTGAGCTTGAACACGGCGCGTTGCTCGATGACGTCGAAGCGGAACGACACGACGCCGCCGACGATGCGCTCGAAGGTCGCGAGCGACGACGACGCGTCCCACGCGGTCGGTTCGAGGGCCTCGAGCTCCTGCACCGTCCGAGTCACCACGTGCATGCTGGCGTCGCGCTCGTCGAGCACCGTCACGCGCGCGGTGAGGTGGACCGCGGCATAGTCCCACGTGGGCACGTTCGGATCGTCCGCGTACGCCGTGGGTGAGACGTATCCATGCGGGCCGGAGAACACCAGCAGCACCGGCTGCCCGTCGCGGAGCGTCTTCCATTGCGGGTTCTTCCGCGCGATGTGGCCGAGGAGCTCGGCCCCCACGAGCGTGCTGTCATCGGGCATGTCCTCGATGATCACCGGGGTGTGCGTCGCGATCGGAGCAGCGTCGGAACCTCCGCCGGAGACGACCAGGGCGAACGGATGCCGACGCACGAGGTCGGTGACCTCGACCTGCGACGGAGCGAGATACGCGGGGAACTCGTGCACGACTCAGCCCGCCGCGCAGAGGATCGCGTCCCAGGCCGTCTCGCCCGCGAGGGTCGCGACGGCGGTGGGGTTCAGCGACAGCCGCCCGCGCGAGGTCGCCGGATCGACCGGCAGGTCCACCTCGTCGGTGGTCAGCGCGAACAGCGTGTCGCCGTCCATCGAGGTGTGGAAGGGCTGGATGCCACGGTGCATCGAACTGTGGACCTGAAGCGCGAACTGCTGCAGGTCGGTGTCGCTCAGGCGCACGTTGGTGACCACCGCGGTGATGGTCGTGTTCCCCGACACCGGCGCGACCAGGCGCGTCTCGGCGATCGCCTCCTCGTAGTCCGCGGCGGGATGCCGACGCTCCCCCGTGCGCTCGTCGTAGTTGCCCCGGACGATCCGCCCCTCGCGGTCCACGATCACGCCATACGGGTTCAGGACGGTGACGACGAGCACCTTGACGTCGCCGACCTGCCGGAAAGCCGCTCCCTGGCCGGTGAATTCCACGCGGGACGGGTCGACCTTCCCGGCGGAGGCCGCGGCTCCACCACCGACGCGTCCGACCTCGACGACGCCGTCACGAGCGGCGCCGTACGCGGCCCTCCCGAGGGCGGCATCGGGGAAGACGCCGTTCTCGCGCACCGAGTAGTCGTAGATGATGGCTCCCGAGACCAGCTGCAGCTCGTCGAAGCCGGCGCGGTGGTCCACCACGTCGAACAGGGCCTCGGAGACCCCGGCGACGGCGGACAGCCCGTAGACCGAGCCACCGGCGAGACAGATCGCGTGGTTGAAGCCGTACAGTCCGCTCGCGCCGACCGCTCCGCCGCGGCGGTCGGCGTAGGTGCGGGCCCCGCCCGGGACGGACAGCACCGTCGCCCCGGTCGGACCCTCCGCGTATTCGGCGGTGCCCACGAGCACACCCGGGAAGTCGTAGGCGACCCGACCGCGGTCGGTGCCGTACACCGGCTGCAGGGCGAAGTCGGCGTTCGACAGGCGGGCGCCGTGCGTCCGCACGGGGGCGAGGCGGGGAGACGGGGTCATGAGGTGAGCTCCTGGAACAGTTGACGCGAGTAGGGGTGAGCGGGTGAGTCGTAGAAGACGCTCGTCGGGGCGAGCTCCACGATGCGGCCGCGCTGCATGACCGCGACACGATGCGAGATGTAGCGGACGGCGGCGAGATCGTGCGAGATGAACAGCGCGGCGAAGGCGTACTCGCGCTGGAGGTCCTGCAACAGGTTCAGGATCTGCGCCTGGACCGAGACGTCGAGAGCGCTGACCGCCTCATCGAAGACGACGAACGCGGGGCGCGTCACGAGCGCGCGTGCGACGCTGACGCGCTGCAGCTGACCGCCCGAGAGCTGGTGCGGGCGGCGCTGGTCGAAGGAGGCGGGCAGGCCCACGGCGTCCAGCATCCGTCGCGCCTGCGTCACCGTCGCGGGCGAGCGGCGACCGCGCACGAGCAGCGGCTCCAGGACGGCGTCGATGACGCTCGATCGCGGGTCGACAGCCCAGCGCGGGTGCTGCAGAACCGCCTGGATGCGACCGGCTCGCGCGCGCAGATTGCGCGCCAGCGGCATCCCTTCGAAGCGGACGTGTCCCTCGTCGGGGCGCTGGAGTCCCAGGACGACGGCGCCGGTCGTGGATTTTCCCGAGCCCGACTCGCCGACGAGGCCGAGCGTCTCGCCGGCCGCGATGTCGAACGAGACGTGGTCCATCGCGGAGATCGCGCGTCGCGTCGGACCGAAGCCCGACGAGAAACGGACCGACACGTCGTCGAGCGAGATCACGGGGGCGCTCACGCGGACACCTCGCTTTCGCGGACGCGGGGGCGGAGTTCGTCGGTCCGGATGCAGAGGGTCGCACGGGGGCCCAGCGGTTGCGGCCGGGTGCGTGCGCACGCGTCGATCCGCGACGGACAGCGCGACTCGAACGCACACCCCACCGCCTCGCCGTGGAGGACCGGAGGCGCGCCGGGGATGCTGATGAGTCGCTCCCCCTGGCTGACACGTGAGGGGTCGGTCGCGGCGAGGGCACGGGAGTACGGGTGCAAGGGTGCGCCCAGGACATCGGCGGCACGCCCGCGCTCCACGACGCGTCCGGCGTACATCACCGCGACGTCGTCGCACCATCGCGCGACAGCGGGGAGATCGTGACTGAGCCACAGGATCGTCGTGCCGAGAGCTCGCGCCTGATCGAACATCAGCCGCACGACCTCCTCGCGCACCTGCGAGTCCAGCGCCGCGGTCGGCTCGTCCGCGATCAGCAGACGGGGCCCACGGCACAGAGCCAGCGCGATCGCGATGCGCTGCGCCATCCCGCCCGACACCTGGTGCGGAAAGAGCGGGATCACGCGCTCGGGGTCGGCGATCCTCATCGCCTCGAGCATCTCGACCCGGCGTCGGAGCGACGCATCCCGTCCGGTGCTCTGCAGGACGAGCTGCAACTGGCGGCCGATGCGCATCGTGGGGTCGAGCGAGCCGATGGGGTCCTGCGCGACGAAGGCCAGTTCGTCGCGACGGAAGCGGCGCAGGGCGGGAGTATCCAGGGAGAGCACATCGGTACCCGCGACGTGCACGATGCCGCGCACGATCCGTGCCGAACGGGGCTGCAACCGCCCGAGAACGGACGCGAGAGTCGACTTGCCCGACCCCGATTCGCCGACGAGGGCGAGCGAGGAACCCTCTGCGATCTCGAGGTCGACACCGTCGAGGGCACGGACCGGCGGCGAACCATCGAATTCGAGGGCGAGATCGCGGATGGTGACGGCGCTCATGTGAGGGACCTCGTTTCGCGGGGTTCGAGGCGATCGCGCAAGCTGTCGCCGATGAGGTTGATGCACAGGATCGCGACGACCAGCACAGCGCCGGGCACGATGAGCAGGTGCGGGGCGAAGGTCATCGCGAGCATCCCCTGCTGGATGAGCAGACCGAGGGAGGCCTCGGGCACCTGCACTCCGAAGCCGAGGAAGCTGAGCCCGCCCTCGACCAGGATGGCGACCGAGAGCGCGTAGCTGGCCTGCACCACGACCGTGCCGGCGATGTTGGGCAGCACCCGTCGCACGAAGATGACGGGAGTGCGCACCCCGCTGATCCGCGCGGAGACGACGAAGTCTCGTTCGGCGATCGTGCGGGTCGCCACCCGCACGACCCTCGTCATCAACGGGATGGTGATGGCGACGATGCTGATGATCGCCGCCGGCCGGCCCGGGCCGAGCAGCGCCGAGACGAGGATGGCGAGCACGAGGGCGGGGAAGGCGTAGAGGACATCCACGATGCGCATCACGAGCTCGCTCACCGCGCCGCCGTAGTAGCCGGCGACCATGCCGATGACGGTGCTGATGGCCGCGGAGCACAGCACCGCGACGATCGAGACCACCAGCGTGGTCGCGATGCCCTCGAACAGGCGCGGCAGGAAGGACCGACCGAGGTTGTCGGTGCCCAGAGGAGCTGTCGGGCTGGGAGGCGCGAAGCGGCCGCCGATGGTCGCACTCGTCGACCCGAAGACGCCGGTGAGCACGGCGACCAGCGTGAGCAGCACGAGCGCGGCCAGGACGATCATCGCGGTCCGGGCGAGGCCGTCGAGACCGCGCCACGCGCCGAACGTGCGGTCGCGCGCGCGCACCAGACGCTGCGTCGAGGTGGGGGTGATGGTCATCGTCGACCCCCTCCGGTCAGGCGCAGGCGCGGGTCGATGGCGTTCGAGACCAGGTCGACGACGAGGGCGGTCACGATGAAGACGGTCGCCGCCAGGAGGACGGCGTTCTGGATGATCCCGTAGTCCCGGCGCCCGAGCGCGGTCTGCAGGTAGGACCCCATTCCGGGGACGTTGAAGACGGACTCGACGATGACGGTGCCGCCGAGGAGCACCGCGACCAGGGCGCCGACGATCGTCAGGATCGGGACAGCCGCGTTGCGCAGCACGTGGTGCCGGATGATGAACATCGGCGTCTCGCCTCGCGCGACGCTCGCCTGCACGTGGGGTTCCACCAGCACATTCAGCACGGCGTCGCGGGTGTTGCGGGCCACGACGGCGACGCACCCGACGGACAGCACGACGATCGGCAGCACGAGAGAGCCGAAGAAGCGCGCCGGGTCGTCGGCGAACGACGAGTACTGCCCGACCGAGATCCCCAGCCCCAGGGTGGACACCGCGAAGACGAGGAGCCCCGCGAGAAGGAACTCCGGCACGCTGATGCCCAGGGCGCTCACGAGGCGGCCGGCCGCTCCCGCCGATCCCTCGGCCCGCAGGGCCGAGACGAAGCCGAGGGGGATGCCGATGAGCAGCGTGACCACGACGGTGATCGCCGCGATGGTCGCGGTGACCGGCAGGCGCGCGGCGAATTCGTCGGTCACCGACACGTTGGAGACGAAGGAGTAACCGAGGTCACCGGTGAGCACCCCGCCGATCCAGCGGAGGTACTGCTCGGGAAGGGGCAGATCCAGACCCGATGCGGCCACGGCCTGGGCCCGCTGCGCCTCGGTGGCGAGCGGACCCAGGACGAGGTCGGTGTAGTCACCGGGCATCAGTCGCACGGAGGCGAAGATGAGCACGGAGACCCCGACGAGCGTGGCGAGAGCCGCGAGCACCCGTCGGATCGACCAGAGGACGACGGTCATGTCAGCCGACGCGGAACTCGGCGATGTGCCGAAGGACGTTGCCGTATCCCTCGTCGGCGGTGAGGGTGGGGCTGAGCTCGGCGGTGTTCCAGCCGATCGTGGAGGGCCGAAGGACCAGCGGCACCATCTCGCTCTGCCGGTCGGCGAGGTCGCACACGTCCGCGAGGGCCGTCGCGCGCTCCGCACCGGCAGGGGTCGACGCACCCGCGGCGATCGCGGCGTTCAGGTCGTTCGATCCGGTCATGTACACCGCCGAGAATCCCGCGAGAGAGGGGTTCCACCAGGTGGTGACCATCGACGGGTCGGCGTAGCCCGCGAACCAGCTCAGAGCGAGGTCGAAGTCGGAAGGGTCGGCGTACACCTTCCCGGAATACGTCGCGTAGTCGACCTGCTCGATCGAGACCTTCACGTCGATCTCGGCGAGGTTCTGCTGGATGATCTGCGCGATCTGTGCCAGGACGGGCTCGTCGGTGTAGACGAGCAGGTTCAGGTCGAGACCGCCGACGGCGTCGATCGCGCTCTTGGCTGCGGCGAGATCGCGGGCTGTGGAGGGCAGCATCGAGGGGTCGCAGGAATCGGGGAGTCCGGCGGGCGTGACGCCGGTGACGGCGGTCGAGCCGCCGAACACCAGCGTGTTGATCGCCTCGCGGTCGATCGCCGAGTTCAGGGCGAACCGCACCTTCTCGTCCGCGAGTGCGGGGTCCCCTCCGATCGAGTTGATCATCAGGTAGTGGAAGTCGGTGTTGCGCTGTGTCGCGACCCGCACATCGGCGGCCCCCGACAGCAACGAGGCCGAGTCGGTGGAGTTGAGGATCGCGAGGTCGGCCGACCCGTCCCGCAGCGCGGCGGCACGCGTCGCTTCATCGCCGACGATGTCGACGGTGAGGATCGAGAAGCCGAGGGACGCGGCATCCGGGTGGTGCTCGTTGGGGACGAAGGTCCACTGCTCGTCCTGACGGTGGGCCGAGGCGACCAACGGCCCGGTGCCGAGCATCTCGGTCGTGATGTCGACGGTCCCCGCCTCGATCTCGGCCATCGGCAGGATCGCAGCGGGCGTGTTGGCCAGGGCGGCCAAGAACGGGGTGTACGGCTCCGACAGGGTGACGGTGACCTCGCGGTCCCCCGTCGCCTCGATGGATGCGATCGGGCCGAGCTGGCCGGTCCAGGTCACCGGGGTGTCGCGCAGGCGCTGGAGACTGCCGACGACATCGGCAGCGGTCATCGGCCGACCGTTGGAGAAGACCGCGTCGTCGGCGAGGGTGAAGACGTACTGCGTGTCGGACGGCGTCTCCCACGACGTGGCGAGGCCGGGAGCCACGTCGAGGTTCTCGTCGATCGTGGTCAAGGTCTCGTAGACGAGGCCCTCGAGCATCCACGACCGAGCGGTCGCCGCGGCCTGCGGATCCAGGCCGGCGGCTTCGGCGGTGTCGTAGTCGACCTGCACGACGAGCTCTCCCCCGGCGGGGGCGGACTCGTCGGCCAGAGCGAGGAAGCCGGGCGCGACCTCTTCCGACGTGGCAGCGGGGGCGGGACCGGATGCGCCGGTGCACCCGGTCAGGGCGAGGAGGGCGATCGCGGTGATCGCGGCTCCCGCGGTTGTGCGTGTTCTCATGGCGGTTCCTCTCGAGGGGCCGGCCCGCGGATCAGGGTGCGGGGCTCGACGGCGAAACAGGGAGGTGGTGCGAGTGGGACGGGTGGTGCGAGTGGGACGGGTGGTGCCAGTGGTGCGGGTCAAGCGAGGTCGTCGAGTGGGTGGGCGCCTCGTGGGCGCATGCACAGGACGATGCGGACGCCGGGACGTCCAGGGTCGGGTTCCGGTCGAAGAAGTCGTGCGGGGTGAGCGCGAAGCCGCAGGAGTCGACGGGCATGATCGGCCAGTCCTCCAGACGGGGGAAGTGCGTGAGGCCGAAGGTGTGCCACAACACCAGGTCAGCGGGTTCCAGCGACGCATCGTCGGCGATGAAGGCCGGGAGTCCCTGCTCCCCCACGCTCTGATTGACCACCGCACCGGCGGGGTACCGCTCGTCGGGGTCGTAAGCGGTCACCCACAGGTCGGACGTGGCGAACCGTGCGCGGGAGGCGATCACGGACTCGGGGTGGGCTTGGAGCACGGGCTTGCCCTCGGGCTTGAGCACGTACGACACCGGGCGGCCGAAGCGATTCGTCGCTTCCGCGCTGCTCACGCGCCAGGTGCGGTCGACGGAGGCATCGGCGCGGCGCACGGCCTCGCTCTCGCGGGTGAGTCGTGTCGAGCGGAAACCGATCGCGGTGCCGTGCGGGTTGCCGTCGTCGATGGGGACGGTCGCGACATCGATCTCGTCGATGACCGCGGGGCCCTCGTCGACGGCCATGTCCAGGCGGGCGCAGAACAGGTGCTGGTGGTACGGAGCGGCCAGGCCCGGCGCGAGCTCGCTCGCGAAGCGAGCGGTGCGCTCGTCATAGGCCGCGGTGAAGACGAGTCCGGTGGCCTTCGCCTCGAACTCGATCTTGCCGTCGAGGTACAGGTACCAGTAGAAGCCGTAGTCGTAGTTGCCGACCGTGACGAAGAACGACACGACCAGCCGGCGCTGGCGACGGACGTCGCTCGTGCCGGTGAACTGCTCGGTGTGCTTCCACAGCACCCCGGCGTCCTCCTCGTGGATGCAGATCGCGTTCGGGAGCACCTTGACCTCGCCGCGGGCATCGGCGATGGGGACGTCGAGGTAGGTGATGTCACCGACGCAGTCGCACCCCAGCTCGAGGCTGTTCACGAGACGACCCAGCAGGTACTCGCCGGTGTCGAAGTAGTTCTGCCAGAAGCGCACCGGACCCGGGTCGCCGTAGGGGACGAGCATCTCCGCGATCGAGGCGCGGTGAACGACGGGGCGCGTCCGGCCGGCATCCTCGAAGCCGATCCCGTGGAGGACGAGCCCCTCGCGCATGTCGTAGCCGATGCGCAGCGACCACTTCTCCCAGGTGAGCACGTCACCGTCGAACGAGAAGCTCGGCCCCTCCGGCTGCTGGATCACGATCGGTCTCTGGGTCGTCCGCTCGGGGCCGAACGTCCCCGGCACGTGATAGTCGGCCGTCTCCTGCGGGATGGGCATGACCTCGACGTCGACCACTCGTGCCACGCGACGGGCGCCGAGGTCGACGTAGGCCACGAGACCGTCGATGGGGTGCGCCCACGGCATGGTCTGCGGGGTGGGCTGGTGATGGGCGAGCACGCGTGCGAGCCGACGCCCCTCCTCTCCCTCGATCGGGTAGCGCCCCGCGGAGAGCCCCGCCAGGGCGACGGTGGAGGGGTCGGTGATCCCGCGCAGACGCAGCGCCGCCAGCCAGTCCTCGTCGACCGCCAACAGGTCGCGGATGAGCGCGTGCTCCTCCTGCAGCAGCGGCACCTGTCCGCTGTCGTCGTGGTCGATGGGCGCGTCGAGGACGAGCGTGCCCGTCTCGAGGTCGACCGCGATGTCGCGGGCGTGGCCGGTCGCCACGTCGAGCACTTGCGCGCGAGCCCGCCGGGCCACCGTGCGCCCCGCCCGCACATCGCGCCGGTCCGGCTCGTCGAGGCCGAGGTACGCGATGCGGTGATCGGTGCCGAGGGCCCCGTTGGCACGCAGGATCTCGGCGGCACGTCGCAGCTCGCCCTCGGAGAGGGTCGCGTACGGGGCCCCGGACTCGTCGCCGAGTCGGCGCGAGCGCGAGGGGTGCGGGGCGGGGGTGCAGGTGCAGGTCATCGCATCTCCAGTCGGGCGGCAAGACTGATGCCGGAACGTTCCGGCAAAAGTATGCGAGAGTCCCGTTTCGGCGCAAGACCCGAAATGTTTCGGGGAGATGACGCTCGCGGCGGTGTGGTTAGACTCCTCGGCATGCACGAGACCGGCCGAGCGCGCCTGATCGATGTCGCCCGTCGCGCCGGGGTCGGCAAGACCACGGCGTCGGACGCCCTGAGCGGAACCGGACGAGTCTCCCCCGCGACCCGCGAGGCGGTGCTCGCGGCGGCCGCGGCCCTCGGCTACACCGCCAATACCGCCGCTCGACAGCTGCGCAGCGGTTCGGTGGGGACGATCGGCATCGTCCTGCCCGAGGTCGTCTCGCGCTCTTCGTACTACATGGCCTTCACGTTCGGCATCGTCACCCACGCCGCCGCGCACGACGTCGACGTCACGATCGTGAGCCCCTCGGTCTCGTCTGGACGATCCCGCCCGATCCGCGCCGACGGCCTCGTCATCGGAGACCCGCTCGCGGGAGACCCGGCGTTGCCGGCGCTCTTCGCCTCCGGCATCCCCATCGTCACCCAGGAGCATCTCCCCGCCGACGTCGAGGGCGAGCCCGTCGGCGTCGTGTGGTCCTCTCACGAGTCGGCGATGCGGCGACTGTTCGACGAGATCGACCGCACGGGCGCCCGTCACCCCGCTCTCCTGGTCGCGCCGGACTCCTCGGACTGGGGTCGCCAGCTCGTCGCCGGCTACCGCCGCGCGTGCGGGGAGCGCGGACTCGACCCCGTTCTGGCAGCGGTGTCGTTCGAAGCGCCCTGGGTCGAGATCCGCAGCCGCACCGAGCAGCTGCTGGCGGAAAGGCCCGACACCGACGTCATCGTCTGCGGGCCCGACTCCAGCGCGATCGAGGTGGTCGCCACCCTCGAACGACTCGGCCGGACAGTCGGCGACGACATCACGGTCGTCTCGTGCGTCGATCATCCCTCGCTGCCGTTCCTGCGCCCGTCGATCACCTCGATCGACCTGCGTCCGCGAGCCTCGGGGGTGGCGTGCGCCGCGCTCCTCCTCGATGTGCTGGAGGGGCGGA
The DNA here is from genome assembly GCF_048381605.1 of Microbacterium sp. S1037. NCBI lineage: Bacteria > Bacillati > Actinomycetota > Actinomycetes > Micrococcales > Microbacteriaceae > Microbacterium > Microbacterium sp. S1037. The sequence goes on along the minus strand of NZ_JBLWIG010000002.1, from coordinate 65,629 downwards.
GCCCGCGCGGCACCGACGTCGAGTTCCCGATCGAGGTCGTGGCGCGCGCGTCCACGGCGCACGCGCTGGCGGGGGTGCACACGTGAACGCCCCCCTCGAGGGCGTGGTCGTCGCCGACTTCTCACGGGTGCTCGCGGGCCCTCTGGCCACGATGATGCTGGCCGACCTCGGCGCCCGCGTCGTGAAGATCGAACGCCCCGGGGGCGGCGACGACACCCGCGCGTGGGGCCCGCCCTACGCCTCCTCGGGCATGACCACGTACTTCGAGGCGGCCAATCGCGGGAAGTCGTCCATCGCGCTCGACCTCACCCTCCCCGGCGATCGAGCACGGGCCGAGCAGATCATCGCCCGCAGCGACGTCGTCATCGAGAACTTCCGCCCCGGCCAGTTCGCGCGGCTCGGCTTCGACTGGGAGACGTTGTCCGCGCGGCATCCGCGACTCGTCTACGCCTCCGTGAGCGGCTTCGGCCTCGACGGGGGCGCGCGCCTCCCCGGCTACGACTTCGTCGCCCAGGCCGTCGGCGGGCTCATGCACATCACCGGCGAGAGGGAGGGCGAGGCCATGAAGGCGGGGGTCGCGCTCGTCGACGTTCTCACCGGCAAGGACGCCGTCATCGGCATCCTCGCCGCCCTCCGACGTCGAGAGCTGACCGGGCGAGGTTCCCGCATCGACGTCAACCTCCTGTCGAGCCTCCAGGCAGCGCTCGTCAACCAGGTCTCGGCTCACCTCGGTGCCGGGACCGAGCCCGCGCGCCTGGGGAACCGGCATCCCTCGATCGCCCCCTACGAGGTGTTGCGATGCGGCGACGGTCCCCTCGCGGTGGCGTGCGGCAACGACGCGCAGTTCCGGCGCATGACCGAGGTGCTCGGCGTCGGCCACCTCGCCGAGCACGAGCGCTTCGCGACCAACGCGCTCCGGGTCGGCAATCGTGATGACCTCGCCGTGGCCCTCGAGGAGGCCCTGGCCGGCGACACGGCCGCCGCGTGGGCCGAACGCCTCAACGCGGTGGGCGTCGCTGCGGGCGTCGTGAACACCATCGGCGAGGGGCTCGCGCTCGCCGACCGCCTCGGCCTCGATCCCGTGTACGAGACCCGGGGAGCGGACGGGCGTGCCTCGCGTCAGGTGCGATCGCCCGTCGCCTGGTCACCCGCCGTGCCGAGCGCCTCGTCCGCGCCGCCGCGACTCGGAGAGCACACCGAGCAGGTGCTCGCGTGGCTCGACGAGGTCAACGGCTGACGCGACGGAGAGCGATCCAGAGCTCGGCGGCGGCGTCGGGGTCGGTGAGAGCGACGCCCATCGCGCGTTCCGCCGCCGCGATCCGCTGTCGGGCCGTGTTGCGGTGCACGCCGAGAGCACGCGCGGTGTGCTCGACGCGCTGTCCTCCGGCGAGGTGCGCGCGGACCGTGTCGCGCAGCTCGGGCGTACGGAGCGCGTCGAGCCATCGAGTCGCGCGGTCCGCGGGCTCGACGACGGCGGGCATGGCGTCGGGGTCGTCGCGGATCGCCGCGAACCACGACGCCCGTACGCGATCGGCGGCGGCGGGGACGTCTTCCCACACGACCGGCACGCTCGTCGCCCCGATCGGCGGGACGTCGTCGGCCCCGCGCAGCGAGACGCGGAGCGGGCCGTCCACGATCGAAAGCGGCGCCGCCCCGGCGTCGGGGGGCCCGACGTGCGCCCGGACGACGGGAGGCAGATCGACGCCGCTGGAGCGAGCCAGGTCGCGGGCCGCCGAGGCGCGCCCGTCGAGGGCCAGACGCACGATCCACGCGCCGGCGGTCGACGCATCGGTCGACGCGCTGGGCGCGGCGAGCGCGCGTAGGAGCGCGATGGCGGTGCGCGCGAGCTGACGATCGGCGGGGGCGAGGGGACGCCCGGCGCCGATCGCGAGAGCGCCGACCCGGCCCGATCCCGTCGTCACGGGCAGCGCCAGCACGACCGACCCGTGCGCCGAGAACGAGGCCGCGCCCGCACCCGATCGCCCGAGCGACGCCTCGATGTCGGCGACGACCGAGGGCAGCAGGCCCTCCAGCGCGGGCGGGTGCAGGAGCGCCGTCCCCCCGGCCCGGGGCGCGGGCACCCACGCGGCCCACCCGCCGACGGCCTCGGCGATCGCCCTCACCACACCAGCTCTTCCGTCCTCTCCCGCGGCGGCCTCGGCCAGTCGGGTGTGCGCGGAGGCGGCCCGGAGCCCCGCATCGCGCTCGAGCCGGCGTTCCAAGCCCACGAGTGCCCGTGACACGTCGAGGAAGGGGATGCCGTCGGGCACGACGAACAACGGCACTCCCGCCCGGGCGCACCGATCCGCGAACCCCGGAGGCGGAGCGTCCCACCCCTCACCCAGGCCGAGGCCGAGGGCACCGACGTCATGTGCAGCGAGCGAGGCCACGTAGTCGTCGTCGCTGTCGCGCCCGGTGAGGGGGATGCCGGTGGTCAGCAGCAGTTCCCCGCCGGCGAGGTAGCGGCCCGGTGCCGCCAGCTCCGACACGTGCACGCCGGTGACGAGCCTCGACGGGGGGAACGGCGTCACGGGCACGAGGGCATCACCCGCGGCCTCGGCGAGCGCGGAAAGGGTCGGCATGCCCCTATTGTGCAGGATGCACAGCACTCGTCACGAGGACGTGCACACCGCCCGATCATGCTCGCGCGCCGAGCCGTACAGTCGCCCCATGACCGTTCCCCGCCTCGTCACCGAGATCCCCGGCCCCCGCTCGCGCCGTCTGCACGACGAACGCACGAGCGCCGTGCCCGGCGGTTTCGGCGTCACCCTGCCCGTCTTCGTCGCCCGAGCCACGGCCTCCACCCTCGAGGACGTCGACGGCAACGAGCTGATCGATCTCGCCTCGGGTATCGCCGTCACCAGCGTCGGCGCCGCGAATCCCCGCGTGGCGGAGCGCGTGTCCGCCCAGATGAGCCGCGTGACGCACACCTGCTTCATGGTCACCGAGTACGAGGGGTACGTCCGTGTCGCTCAGTGGCTGAACGCGAACACGCCGGGGACGCACGACAAGCGCACCGGCCTTTTCACCACGGGAGCGGAGGCGGTCGAGAACGCCGTCAAGATCGCCCGCGCCCACACCGGACGCGCCGGGGTCCTGGTCGTCGACGAGGCGTACCACGGCCGGTCGCTGCTGACCCTCGGCATGACCGCGAAAGAACATCCGTACAAGACCTCGTTCGGACCGTTCCCGGGCGACATCGTGCGCCTCCCCAATGCCAACCCCCTGCGCGGACGCCCGGTGGACGAGGTGCTCGCCGAGATCGAGCGCATCGTCGGAGAGCACGGCGCCGAGAGCTTCGCCGCTCTCGTGGTGGAGCCGATCCAGGGCGAGGGCGGCTTCGTCGTCCCCTCCCCCGGGTTCCTGCCCGGGCTGCGCGAGATCACCGAGCGGCACGGCATCCTGCTCGTGATCGACGAGATCCAGAGCGGACTCGGGCGAACGGGACGCCTGTTCGCGAGCGAGCACGAGGGCGTCGTCGCCGATCTGCTGCTCACCGCGAAAGCCCTGGGCGGCGGCCTCCCCCTGAGCGCCGTCACCGGCCGGACGGAGATCATGGATGCCGTGCACCCGGGCGGTCTGGGCGGCACCTACGCCGGAAATCCCGTCGCGTGCGAAGCCGCGCTGGCGGTCTTCGAGGTGCTCGACGACCCCGAGCTGCTCCCCCGCGTCGGCCGGATCGAACGCGCCGTCCGCGGCCATCTCGAACCCCTCGTCGACGAGATCCCGTCCGTGGCCGAGGTGCGCGGACGCGGAGCGATGATGGCGATCGAGTTCGCCGACCCCGGCACCCTCGCACCGCGCGCCGACCTCGCCCAGCGCGTCTCCGCCGCCTGCCACGCGGCCGGCGTGCTGACGCTCACGTGCGGCACGTACGGCAACGTCATCCGGCTGCTTCCCCCGTTGGTGATCGACGAGGCCATCCTCGACACGGGGCTGCGTCTCCTCGTCGACGCCATCCGCACCGTGACCGCCACCCTGACCCAGACGGAGGATGCCGCATGAGCACCGTTCCCGACCTGCTCGACTTCGACGGCCTGCTCGATGACGCCGAACGCAAGGTCCGCACCCGCGTGCGGGCGTTCGTCGACGAGCGCGTGAAGCCCTCGATCGCCGATTGGTACGACCGGGCGCATTTCCCCGTCGAGCTCGTGCCGGAACTCGCCGCCCTCGGGCTGCTCGGCATGCATCTCTCGGGGTACGGGTGCCCCGGTCGCAGCGCCGTCGAGTACGGCCTCGCGGCCATGGAGCTCGAGGCCGGCGACTCCGGACTCCGCACGTTCGTCTCGGTGCAGGGCTCCCTGGCGATGAGCGCGATCCACAAGCACGGCAGCGAGGAGCAGAAGCAGCGCTGGCTTCCGTCCATGGCACGCGGCGAGGCGATCGGGTGCTTCGGGCTCACCGAGCCGAACTCGGGTTCCGACCCCGCGAGCATGACCACTTTCGCCCGCCGTGACGGCGATGACTGGGTGCTCAACGGTGCGAAGAGGTGGATCGGCCTCGCCTCGATCGCCGACGTCGCGGTGATCTGGGCGCAGACCGACGAGGGCGTCCGCGGCTTCCTGGTCCCCACCGACACCCCCGGGTTCACCGCGACCCCGATCGCCCCCAAGATGTCGATGCGCGCGTCGATCCAGTGCGACATCGCTCTCTCGGACGTGCGTATCCCGGCGGACGCGCAGCTCCCCGAGGCGCGCGGACTGCGGGCCCCCTTCTCGTGCCTCAACGAGGCTCGATACGGCATCGGGTGGGGCGTGATCGGGGCCGCGCGCGACAGCTACGAGACCGCGCTCGCCTACGCCGGGCAACGCATGCAGTTCAACCAGCCGATCGCGTCGTTCCAGCTCACGCAGAGCAAGCTCGTCGACATGGCCCTCGAGATCGAGAAGGCCCAGCTGGTCGCCCTCCGTCTGGGGCGATTGAAGGATGCCGGTCGCCTCGCGCCCCATCAGATCTCGGTCGCCAAGCTCAGCAACACCCGCGCGGCGATCGCCGTGGCACGGGAGGCGCGGACGATCCTCGGCGGCAACGGTGTGAGCGCCGAGTACTCGCCCATGCGGCACGCCGCGAACCTGGAGTCGGTGCGCACCTACGAGGGCACCGACGAGATCCACACGCTCGTGCTCGGCGCCCACCTCACCGGCATTCCGGCCTTCCGTTCCGTCACCGAGGGAGAGAAGCGATGACCGACACGACCCTGTTGCAGCACCTCATCGACGGCCGCTGGGTCACCGGCGGCGGAGAAGAGCTGGTCGACGTCAATCCGAGCCGTCCGTCCGACATCGTGGCCACCGGTCCCGGTGCCGACCACGCGGACGTCGACCGCGCCGTCGCGGCCGCGCGCGCCGCGTTCGCGAGCTGGAGCCGCACCCCGGCCCGCGCTCGTGCGGCCGTGCTCCGCGGCGCCGCCGACATCGCCGCCGCGCACGCCGAGGAATGGGGAGCCGAACTCGCCCGCGAGGAGGGCAAGACCCTCGCCGAGGCGGTCGCCGAGGTGGCACACGGGGCGAATATCCTCCGCTATCACGCTCACGACGTCGAGCGCCCCTCCGGCGAGGTCTACGAGTCGCCGACGCGGGGCGAACGCATCCTCGTCGTTCGTCGCCCCGTCGGGGTCATCGGGGCGATCACCCCGTTCAACTTCCCCTTCTCGATCCCCGCGTGGAAGCTCGCCCCGGCCCTCGCGTGGGGCAACACGATCGTGTGGAAGCCCGCGACCTTCGTCCCGGTCCTGGCGATGCGATTCGCGCAGGCGCTGCAGCAGGCGGGTCTCCCCGACGGGGTGCTCAACCTCGTCAACGGCACCGCTGCGGTCGGCGAGGCGATCGTCGCGCACCCCGACATCGACGCCGTGACCTTCACCGGATCCACGCGCGTCGGACGGGCGATCGCGGCGCAGCTCGCGGCGCGTGGCGTGCCGTTCCAGGGCGAGCTCGGCGGCAAGAACGCCGCCCTCGTCCTCGACGACGCCGACCTCGAGCTCGCCGTCGAGCAGGTCGCCGTCGGAGCCTTCCGGGCCGCGGGACAGAAATGCACCGCGACCTCGCGCGTGATCGTGCACGAGGCGGTCGCCGATCGGTTCCTCGCCGCTCTCGCCGAGCGCACCGCGGCCGCCCGCGTCGGTGACGCGGTCGCGGACGGCATCGAGGTCGGCCCGCTCGTCGACGCCGCAGCCCGCGACAGGGTGAACGCCGCCCTGGAGCGCGCGAGCGGATACGCGCGTCCGGTCGTCGCGCCGGGCCCCTACCGCGAAGGACCGCTCTCGGAGGGGTTCTTCGTGCCGCCGTCGGTGTTCGAGGTCCCCGAATCCAACCCGGGCGAGCTGTGGCGCGAAGAGCTGTTCGGACCGGTCGTCGCCGTCCGCCGCGTCGCCTCCGCCGCCGAGGGATTCCGCCTCGTCGACGACAGCGACTACGGCCTGTCGGCGGCGATCTTCACCACCGACCTCGGTCGCGCCCTCGCCGCGATCGAGGAGGTCCGCGTCGGCGTGGTCCACGTGAACTCGGCCTCGGCCGGCGCCGACCTCCACGTTCCGTTCGGAGGGAACCGCGGCAGTGCCCTCGGCCCCAAGGAGCAGGGGCAGGCGGCACGCGAGTTCTTCACGGAAACGGCGACCGTCTACCTGCGGGGATGACCGCACGGGCCACGCCCCCGTGATGCACACGAGCCCGCCTCGCGGTCCGACGTATCGGGGTCCACGAGGCGGGCGCCGTCGCGACGCTCAGGACGACAGAGACACCTGCCCCAGCGCCGCCTCGACGTCGACGACGGCCTTCGCCGACGAGGAGGTGCGCAGGCTGTTGTCGACCGAACCGATACCGTCCTGGTTCACGACCCGGTACTCGTCGTCGGGCAGTGTGATGTCGGCGGATCCCGCCGTGACCGTGACCGTCGTGCGGCTGGGGGTCGCACCGCTCAACCCGGCCGTCAGCTCCCCGCCGGCGACCTCGAAGGTCGCCGTGTCGACATCCTCGACCTCGGCCGTGGCGGCGCCGCCGGCGACCGTGACCTCGAGGGTCTCGGCGCTGCCGGACAGGTCGACCGCACCGCCGGCCAGGTTCACCGTCAGCGCGCGCATCTCGGCGTCGAGGTCGAGCGTCCCACCCGTGACGTCGATGCGACCGTCGAGCGGCGAGCCCTTCAGGCTGCGCGGGAGAGTCAGCGTCGCGCCCGGGCTCCGGTCCCAGTCGACGAAGGTGCCCCGCGGCGACGACACGCGCAGGGTGTCGCCCGTGCGCTCGAACGTCCAGCCGCCGCGTCGATTGCCCCCGGCCTCGAGCGTCGCGTCGGTCCCATCGCCGTACTCGATCGTGAGCGAGCCTCCGGCGACGTCGACCGAGAGATCGGTGAGGCCGCGCGCCGAGACGGAGCCCGCGTTCACACCGGATCGCGTGTCGGCGAGCGCGGCCGCCGCGGTGATCGCGGTGCCGCCCACCGTGCCGACGAGGGCGATCGCTCCGACGACGATCGTGACGATCGACACCGCGAGCACGGTTCCCCGGCGCGAGGTCTGCGCCGGCGGAGGAGTCGGCTCGACGGGGGTCGGCTCGAGGGGGGTCTGCGTGGTCATGACGTTGCTCCGGTGTGGTCGTGGCCCAGGTGCACGAGGGCGGCGATGACGCGGCGGTTGCCGGTCTCGTCCTGCTCGAGGCCGAGCTTGGTGAAGATGGCGGTGATGTACTTCTCGACGCTGGCCTCCGAGACGAACAGCGCCTGCGCGATGGCCTGATTCGACCGGCCTTCCGCGATGAGGGCGAGCACGCTGCGCTCCCGCTCCGTCAGGCTCTGCAGACGCTCGTCGCGACGGCGACGGGCGAGGAGCTGGCCGACGACCTCGGGGTCGAGCACGGTCGCTCCCCCGCTGATGCGGGCGACCGCGTCGAGGAAGTCGCGGACGTCGGCGACCCGGTCCTTGAGCAGGTAGCCGAGCGAGCCCTGCCCGTCGGCGATCAGGTCGCTGGCGTACTGCTCCTCGACGTACTGCGAGAGGACGAGGACGGCGAGTCCCGGATGCCGGGACCTCAGCGCGATCGCCGCGCGGATGCCCTCGTCGGTCCAGGTCGGCGGAAGCCGTACGTCGAGGACGCAGAGGTCGGGGGCGTGCTCGTCGACCGCGGCCAGGAGCCCATCGGCGTCGGGGAGGGCGGCGACGACCTCGTGACCGTCGTCGGCGAGGAGGCGGACGAGCCCCTCGCGCAGCAGCACGGAGTCCTCGCAGATCAGGATGCGCACGGGACGCTCACCTCCACGGTCGTCGGTCCGCCCTGGGGGCTGTCGATGCGCGCCGTGCCGCCGGCGGCGGTGACGCGGTTGACGATGCCGTCGAGGCCACCGCCCGGGACGACGCGCGCCCCGCCCAGCCCGTCGTCCTCGACCCGGGCCCAGAGGGTCCCGTCCTCGCGGAGGCGGACGTGTACGCGGCACCCGGTCGCCCGTGAGTGCTTCGCCGCATTCGTCAGGGCCTCGGCGATCGCGAAGTACACGGCGGCCTCCGCCGGACGACTGCACCGACGCGGCAGACGCACGTCGAGGGTCACGGGGATGTGCGAGCGCGACGCGAGCGCCGAGAGGGCGGCATCCAGTCCCCGATCATCGAGCACCGAGGCGTGGATGCCACGGGCCAGCTGCCGGAGTTCGGTGATCGCCGACTTGGTCGAGGCGTGCGCCTCGGCGACGAGCGCTTTCGCCGTCTCGGGGTCGTCGTCGATCTTGGTCTGGGCGAGCCCCAGGGTCATGCCGATCGAGACCAGTCGCGGCTGGACGCCGTCGTGGAGGTCGCGCTCGATGCGCGTGCGCTCGACCTCGGCGGCACGGACCGCTCCGGCGCGGCGGGTGTCGGAGGTGCGTGCGCGCTCCTCGAGCTCCGCCTCGCGAGAGGGGACGAAGATCGCGCGGACGATCACGCCGTGCAGTACGGCGAGTCCGACGATTCCGGCGAGCGATGCGACGAGCGCGACGACGCCGACGACGGGCGCAGCGAACCCGTCGAGCGGGAAGATGCCGAGGAAGCGCGTATCCGGCCACCCGACGATCGGGGCGATCGCGAGGGCGAAGCCCCACGCCACGAGACCCGCGGCGGTCAGGGTGACCAGGCCCAGGATCGTGCCGATCGTGAACGAGGCCACCGCGCGCCACTGGCCGGGGTCGATCGCTTGCAGCCAGACCGTGTGGAGGAAGCCGACGAATCCGGGGCGCGGGCTGCGGCGGGGACTCAGCGCCGGGAGGCCGAAGCCGTAGAGGCCGTCGACACGGGCCCTCTCGAACCAGGCCACTGCGAAGAGGGCGTAGACGAGGGCGACGAGAACGACGACGCCGATCAGGAGCGCGAAGAGCAGTCCGATGCCGCCGCCCAGCATGCCGAACAGCGCGCTGAACACCATCGGGCCGATGAGGCCGAGCGCGGCCATCTGGGCCGCGGCCCCGGCGATGCGCCCGGGGGTGGCGATGCGCACACGGGACGAGGGGGTCACGGCCGGCTCGACGGGCGGCAGCGACACGGTGTGGGCTGCGGTGTCCGCGGCGATGGTCGCGGAGTCGTCGCGTCCGGGCGGGTTCGGCGGAGGAGGCGGAAGAACGGATGCCGTGGTCATGTGTTCCACGGTAGGGGTGGGCCTCGTCTCCGCACCGCCCGGGCAGCCCCCGCCCTCGTTCGGGTTATCCCGAAAGCTCTTCGGGGGTCATCCAGCCGGTGTCGAGCAGGACACGCGTGATGTCGTCGGCTCGGACGGTCTGCGGGCCGACCGCGACAGCCGGGACGTCCGTCGATCCGGGGATCTCGGTGCCGTCCGACTCCGGTTCGCGATCGTCGAGCAGCGCTTCCACGGCATCGGCGATCGGCGCGGCCAGATCGCGCGTGTCGACGAAGACGGTCGCGGTGAGCGTGCCCTGCTCGAGGGCGCGCACGGTCCCGACGTCGGCTCCGGAGACGACGACGATCGGGGTCGGACGGTCGACGCTCGGCGTCGAACGCTCCGCGGCCGGCGAGGGCGACGGCGTGGGCGAAGCGGTCTCGGAGACGGGCGGGTCGGTGGTGAGCGCGGTCACGACACCGCGGGTCACGTCGTCGCCGAGGGCGAGGAACGCCGTGCGGCCGGCCGTCTCACCCCGCGCGTCCGCCTCCGCGACGGCGTTCCGCACGCGCTTCTCCGCGGCGTCCGAGACGTCGAGTGGATCCGCGTCGACGGCGGCCTCATCCCACGTCGCGCCCGACGCGATGACCAGGCGCCCCTCGTCGACCGCGGGGGTCAGGGCCTCGATCGAGGCGGCGTGACGGCGCTGTTCCCAGGCGTCGTCCGCGGCGCCGGCGAGCACGGTCAGTTCGACGGGTCCGGCCGGCGAGGTCGGGCCGACGTCGTCGGGTGCGACCGTCTCGGGCGCGGCGCTCTCGGGGGTCTCGGTCCCGGGGGCGGGCGTCGGGTCCGTGGCATCCGCCCCCTGCCCCGCGTCGAGCGCGTCGAGCAGAGCCTGGGCCTGGGCGCGGCCGAGCTCTTCCGGCTCGACCACCGCGGCGAACCCCGCTCCGGAAACGGCGAGACCGCGACCGAGGAGGGCGACCGGAACGCCGTCTTCGTCGGCGAGTTCGGCGGGCGCCGCGAGCTCTTCGGCGGACAGGGGCGCGACGATCACGGCATCCACCCCCTTCGTGAGCATGTTCTGCACCTGCGCGGCCTGCGTTCGCGCGTCGTCGGCGGCGTACTCCAGGTCGACGCGGTAGCCACGATCGCGGAGTTCGGATGCCACGGCCTCCCCCGCGTGCTCCCATCCGGCATCGGTGGTCGAGGGCAGCGCGACGCCGATCACGCCGGCCCCGTCGCTCGAGCCGGCCGCCCGGGTCGACGTCGCCGTGCAACCGGCGAGTCCCAGCGCGAGCACGGCGAGCACCGCGGCGGCGCGGCGGACGGGCGTGCGGGGGGTCACCGTTCCATCCTGCCGCAGGAACGACGAGACGCCCCGGCGCGGAAGCGTCGGGGCGTCTCTACGGGGGTGGATCAACCGCGCGTGCGGTTCTTGTTCCACACGTCGAAGGCCACGGCCAGAAGGAGCACGAGACCCTTGATGAACTGCTGGACGTCGGTCGAGATACCCATGAGCGACATGCCGTTGTTGAGCACACCCATGACCAGACCACCGGCGATCGCGCCGACCACGCGGCCGACACCGCCCTGGACGGCGGCGCCACCGATGAACGAGGCGGCGATGGCATCCAGCTCGAACAGGTTTCCGGCGCCGGGGCCGGCGGAGTTCAGTCGGCCCGTGAAGACGATGCCCGCCAGGGCCGCGAGGACGCCCATGTTCACGAAGAGCAGGAAGTCGACGCGACGGGTGTTGATGCCCGACAGCTTCGCGGCGGTGCGGTTGCCGCCGATCGCGTAGATGTGGCGACCGAACACGCTGCGGCTCATCACTGTGGAGTACCCGATGATCAGCACGCCGAGCACGACGAGCACGATGGGCGTCCCGCGCGATCCCGGAGCGACGCCGAGCAGGTAGGTGAGGTAGGCGATCAGGGCGCCGCCGCCGATGAGCTTGACGAGGAAGGCGACCTGCGGCTCGTTCTGCAGTTCGAGCGCAGCGCGCTTCGCCCGCTGACGCACCTGGGAGACGACGAAGAGGACGAGGGTCAGCACGCCGAGGCCGACGGTGATCCACTCCGCCGGCGAGGACGCGGCCGGGAACAGGTCGGGGAAGAGGTAGCCGCCGCCCAGCGCGCGGTACTCCGTGGGGAACGGCGTGATCTGGGTGTTGCCCAGGGTCATCTGGGTCAGACCGCGGAAGAGCAGCATGCCCGCCAGGGTCACGATGAAGGCCGGGATGCCGATGTACGCCACCCAGAAGCCCTGCCACATGCCGACCACGGCACCGAGGAGGAGCGAGAGCAGGATGCCGAGCCACCAGGGCAGGCCCCACTGCACGATCAGCACACCCGAGACCGCACCGACGAAGGCGGCGACCGAACCGACCGACAGGTCGATGTGTCCGGCGATGATGATCATCACCATGCCGATCGCGAGGATCAGGATGTAGCTGTTCTGGACGATGATGTTCGACACGTTGCCCGCGGTGAGCAGGCGCCCGCCGGTCAGCGCCTGGAAGAGCAGGACGATGACGATCAGGGCGATGAAGATGCCGATCTCACGCAGTCGCGACGTGAAGAACTGCAGAATGCTGCCGGCACCGCCGCCGGTGCCGCCGCCGACGGGACCCTTCGGCGTCGCGGGACCCTGCGGGGTCACGGTGTTGTCAAGCGCTGACATGGTCGGCTTCCTTTTCCTTCGTCATGAGCACCATGAGTGCCTCGGGAGTGGCCTCTTCGATGGGCAGCTGGCCGGTGATGTGGCCTTCGCTGAGGGTGTAGATGCGGTCGCAGATGCCGAGCAGCTCGGGGAGCTCCGAAGAGATCACCAGCACGCCCTTCCCCTGTGCCGCGAGGGAGTTGATGATCGTGTAGATCTCGTACTTCGCGCCGACGTCGATGCCGCGCGTGGGCTCGTCGAGGATGAGCACCTCGGGGTCGGAGAAGAGCCACTGCGACAGCACGACCTTCTGCTGGTTGCCGCCGGAGAGCTTCCCGACGACCACATCGACGCTCGGCGCCTTGATGTTCATCGATTTGCGGTAGCGGTTGGCGACGAGGTATTCCTCGTCGCCGTCGACGAACCCGCCCTTCACGAGCTTGCGCATCCCGGCGATCGAGATGTTGCGCTTGATGGTGTCGATCAGGTTGAGTCCGGCGCCCTTGCGGTCTTCGGTGACGTACGCGAGTCCGCTGCGGATCGCCGCGGGGACCGTGGAGGTGTCGACCTTCTGGCCGCGCACGTACACGTTCCCCGAGATGCGCGAGCCGAAGCTCTTGCCGAAGACGCTCATCGCGAGCTCCGTGCGACCGGCACCCATGAGACCGGCGATCCCGACGACCTCGCCGGCGCGAACGGTGAGGTTCGCGTTGTGGATGACCGTGCGACTGGCATCCGTGGGGTGACTGACGTTCCAGTCCTCGATGCGCAGGACCTCTTCGCCGATCTCGACGTCCCGGTCCGGGTAGCGGTTCTCGAGCTCGCGTCCGACCATCCCGCGGATGATGCGGTCTTCGCTCGTGCCGCCGGTGGCGACGTCGAGCGTCTCGATCGTGCGCCCGTCGCGGATGATCGTGACCTCGTCGGCGATCGCGCGGATCTCGTTGAGCTTGTGGCTGATGATGATGCAGGTGATCCCCTGGCCCTTGAGGTGACGGATCAGATCCAGCAGGTGCTCGGAGTCGTCGTCGTTCAGGGCCGCGGTGGGCTCGTCGAGGATGAGGAGCTTGACGTCCTTCGACAGCGCCTTCGCGATCTCGACGAGCTGCTGCTTGCCGACGCCGATCTCGTTGACGGGCACGTCGGGGCTGTCGCCGAGCCCGACGCGGGCGAGCAGCTTCGACGCCTCGCGGTTGGTGGCGTCCCAGTCGATGAGACCGCGGTGGGTGATCTCGTTGCCGAGGAAGATGTTCTCGGCGATCGAGAGGTAGGGGCTCAGCGCGAGCTCCTGGTGGATGATGACGATGCCGGCGGATTCGCTGTCGCGGATGTCCTTGAACTCGACGGTCTTGCCGTCGAAGACGATCTCGCCGCGGTAGTCGCCCGCGGGATACACACCGCTGAGCACCTTCATGAGAGTGGACTTGCCGGCGCCGTTCTCGCCACAGATGGCGTGGACCGTTCCGCGCCCGACGGTCAACGACACGTCGGCGAGCGCGATGACGCCGGGGAACTCCTTGGTGATCGAGCGCATCTCGAGGATGGTGCTCACGAGGTCCTCCTTGCAGGGCCGGCCATGGGCCGGTGGGGGTGAGAGACGTGGGGGCGCCTCCGCCGCGACCGAACGGGTCGATCGCGGCGGAGGCGGTGCGGGCGGCGCAGGGCGCGCCCACGGGGATTACTTGAGGTCGGCCTCGGTGTAGTAACCGCTGTCGATCAGGACTTCCTTGTAGTTGTCCTTCGTCACGATGGTCGACTGCAGGAGGTACGAGGGGACGACCTTCTTGCCGTTGTCGTAGGTCTTCTCGTCGTTGACCTCGGGGGTCTCGCCCTTGCGGATGTCGTCGACCATGGTCACGGCCTGCTTGGCGAGCTCGCGCGTGTCCTTGAAGATCGTCGAGTACTGCTCGCCGGCGATGATCGACTTGATCGAGCCGGCCTCGGCGTCCTGACCCGTGATGACGGGGAGGTCGCTGGCCGAGTAGCCGCCCGAGGTGAGGGCCGAGATGATGCCGATCGACAGACCGTCGTAGGGCGAGAGCACACCGTTGAGCTTGGTGCCCCCGATGACGGTGAGGATGTTCTCCATGCGCTTCTGCGCCGTCTCGGGCAGCCAGCGGAGGATCGCGGCCTGGCCGAACTCGGTCTGACCCGAGGGCACCACGAGCACACCCTTGTCCATGTACGGCTTCAGGGTGTCCATCGCGCCGTTCCAGAAGAACGTGGCGTTGTTGTCGTCGGGGCTTCCGGCGAACAGCTCGACGTTGAACGGGCCGGTGGCGCCGGTCTCCTTGCCCGAGGCGTCGAGGACGCCGAGGCCCGTGAGAAGCGAGGTGGCCTGCTGGACGCCGACCTTGTAGTTGTCGAATGTCGTGTAGTAGTCGACGTTCTCGGTGCCGTTGATGAGGCGGTCGTACGCGATGACGGGGATGTTCGCGTCCTTGGCCTGCTGCAGCACGTCGGTGAGCGTGGTGCCGTCGATCGAGGCGATGATCAGGGCCTTGGCGCCCGTGGTGATCATGTTCTCGATCTGCGAGACCTGGGTGGGGATGTCGTCGTTGGCGTACTGCAGGTCGACCTGGTAGCCCAGCTCCTCGAGCTGCGACTTGACGTTGTTGCCGTCGGCGATCCACCGCTCCGACTGCTGGGTCGGCATCGCGACGCCGATGGTGCCACCCGCCTCCTGGTCGCCGCCAGCGCTGTTGCCCGTGCGGTCTCCGGCGCAACCGGCGAGGCCGATGCCGAGCGCGAGAACGCCCACTCCGGCGATCGTCTTGAGCATGCTGTGCTTGTTCACTCTGGTTCCCTCCATTGGGTTTGTGTCGCGGTGTCTCCACGTGGAGCCCACCGCGGTCTCTGCGGACGAGGTCACGCCGGACGCACGATTCGACAGGGCGAAACGAAAGACGGTCGAAACATCTTCGTCTCGACGGATCCGCTCCGCAGCGAGTCCCGTCGGTCGTGTGACCGGTCATGTGACCGTTCACATTGTGTGTGTGATGCTACCCCCGTGCGGGACCGACGTGTCAAGTCCGCGTGCGCACCCCGTCCAGCCGTTGCCGAAATGTGACGATCAGCGACTGGGCGGCGCGGTCGACGATCGCACGATCAGGCGCAGGTGGTCGGGCTCGACCGAGGCGCCCGCGTCGGCGGGTTCACCCAACGCGGCGAGGACCTCGCGCACCGCGCGCGCGCCGATGCCCGCGAAGTCCTGCCGCACCGTCGTCAGCGGCGGCCACAGGTGCGCCGACTCCGGCACATCGTCGAAGCCGACCACCGAGATGTCCTCGGGCACCGAGCGTCCTATGGCCCGGACGGCATGCATGAACCCGAGCGCCATATGGTCATTGCCCACGAACACCGCGGTCGCGTCCTCGGTGCGCAGCAGCTCGAGGCCCGCTTCGAAACCGAACTGCGCCGTCCAGTCGCCGAGGACGGGTGGACGCGGCGCGAGGTCGTTGGCATCCATCTCCGCCAGGTACCCCCGCATGCGGTGGTCGGCCTCGACCCAGTCGCGGGGACCGGCGATGTGCAGGATGCGCGTGTGCCCGATCTCGATGAGGTGGCGCACCGCGGCGCGCGCGCCGGCCGCCTGGTCGTTGTGCGAGGTCGAGGTGCCCGTCGAGGCGACGATCTGCACCGGCACGGGGAGCCGCAGCTCGTCGAGGATCGGAACGACGCGCGTCTGCGGCGCCACCGCGATCAGCCCCTCGACCGACTGCTGCATGAGGTGATCGATCGAGGCACGCACGTCCTCGGGGGCGCTCGTGGCCAGATTCGTCAGGGTCAGCCGGTATCCCGCGGCGCGGGCTGCGGACTCGATGGCCTGGACCATCGTCGCCGTGCCGTGCGTCGTCGTCCTCGGACCGAGGACGCCGATGAGACGCGAACGACTCGTCGCCAGGGCGCGTGCCGCCTGATTCGGGACGAACTTCAGCTCGGCGATCGCCGAGCGGACCCGCGCCGCCGTCTCGGGGCGGAGCTGGGGGCTGTTGTTGATGACCCGCGAAACCGTCTGATAGGACACCCCCGCGAGACGCGCCACGTCGCGGATGCTGGGGGCACGGCCCGTGGCATCCGGAAGGTCGGTCTCGCTCATGGTTCGCCTCTTTGCGTCAACGGCCCTCGCGTGACCGGTCACACGAGGATAACCCGGCGCTTCGTCCGTTGCGTGCCGCGCGCGATCGCACGGTCAGGATTCGAGGAGAGCCCGGTAGAAGCGGATGCCGCGGAGCCAGGAATCCACGCGGATGCGCTCGTCCGGCGCGTGCAGAGCGTCGCGCTCTGCACGGGTGAGGTGGAACGGTGCAAACCGGTACACGTTCGCGGTGAGACCGGTGTAGAAGCGGCTGTCGCTCGCCCCGAGCTGGAGGTAGGGCAGAGGCACCACGTCGTCCCCGAGCGTCGCGACAACCGCACTCGCCACGCGGCGCCACTCGTCGCCGTGCCAGGGTGACACCGGAGAGGCCTCGCCGCCCTGGCGGAGCTCGAGGTCGACGAGCGGATCCGCGACGGCGCGGCGGAGATGGATCGCGACGTCGGAGAGCGTGTCTCCGGGGAGGAGTCGGACGTTCACGCTCGCGCGCGCCGTCGTGGCCAGGACGTTCTCGCCGGCCGCGCCCTCGAGCCGGGTCACGACCGCGGTCGTGCGAACGAGGGCGTTCGTCTCGGGACCGAGGAGAGAGAACGCGGCGGTGACGACCGGCGCCGACAGGCTGGTGCGCCGGAAGAGCGTGCGGAGGGGTTCGCCCGCGTGGGCGGCGGCCGTCCCGAGCATCGCGCGCACCGGATCCGCGAGCCGCAGCGGGAACGGACGTCGACGCAGGCGGTCGATCGCGCGCGCGAGCCGGGCGGTCGCGGGCAGGCGCGGCGGAGTCGAGGCGTGGCCCCCGGCCTCGCGCGTGACCAGATCGAACGTCGCCACCCCGCGCTCGGCGACGCCGATCATCGCGGTCGGTGCCGCCACGCCCGGCAGCGCCCCTTCCACCACGGCCCCACCCTCGTCGAGCACGAGGGCCGGACGGATGCCACGCTCCGCGAGGAGCGCCGCGATCGCACGAGCCCCCGAGCCGTGCGTCTCTTCGTCGTGACCGAACGCGAGCCAGACGTCGGTCCGCGGCGTGACACCCTCCGCCAGCGCTTCTTCGACCGCCTCGAGGATGGCGACGAGAGCACCCTTGTCATCTATGGCTCCACGGGCATATATCGCTTGTTCGACACCCTCCCCCTCGACGACGGCGTCGAAGGGCGCATGCCGCCACGCTTGCCCGTCCACCGGCACGACATCCTGGTGTGCGAGGAGCACGACGGGCGCATCCGCCGACTCCCCCGCCCACCGGTACAGCAGCGAGTGACCGGCGACGACCTCGCGCTCCAGCCGCGCGTGCGTCAGCGGGTAGAGCCGTGCGAGCGCCGCGTGGAACTCCTCGAACCGGCCTGTATCGACCTCGGCGGGGTCCACCCGGGAGACGGTGGGGATGCGCAGGAGCTCGCGGAATCGCTCGACGGGCGTCATGCAGCGAGCCTAAGCCCGCGGCATCCGAGACTCCCCGCGCAGACGGGGCGGTCGATGTCGGACGCCGCCGATACGGTGGGACCATGACCGGACTGCACTGGGGCATCCTCGCGACAGGTGGCATCGCCCACGCCTTCACCTCCGACCTCCGCACGGCGGGCCTCGACGTCGCCGCCGTCGGCTCCCGCCGCATCGAGAGCGCGCGCGAGTTCGCCGAGCAGTATGACATCCCGCACGCGCACGGCTCGTACGAAGAGCTCGTGAGCGACCCGACGGTCGACATCGTGTACATCGCCACCCCCCACCCGGGTCACGTCGACAACGCGCTGCTCGCCCTCGACCACGGCAAGCACGTCCTGGTCGAGAAGCCCTTCACGCTCAACGAGACCGAAGCCGCGATCATCCGCGACCGCGCCGCCGAGAAGGGCCTCCTCGCCATGGAGGCGATGTGGACCCGGTATCTCCCGCACATGGTGCGCATCCGCGAGATCATCGCCGAGGGGACCCTCGGTGAGATCCGTGTGGTCTCAGCCGATCACACGCAGAAGATCTCGACCGACCCCGCTCACCGCCTCAACGCCCTCGAGCTCGGGGGCGGTGCCCTGCTCGACCTCGGCATCTATCCGATCTCGTTCGCCGTCGACGTGCTCGGCCTGCCGGAGAGCGTCTCGGCTGTCGCCCGACTGTCGGATGCCGCCAGCGACGCCGAGGTCGCCACGCTCTTCGTGCACCCCGGCGGCGCCCTGTCGACCACCGTGTCGTCGTCGCGCGGGGCGGGAGCGAACACCGCGCAGATCGTGGGCACCGACGCCCGGATCGAGATCGACCGGGTCTGGTACACCCCCACGTCGTTCCGCGTGGTGTCGCCCGACGGCGACGTGCTCGAGGAGTTCACGACCGAGATCGAGGGTCGCGGCATGCAGTTCCAGGCCGAGGCCGCCGAGCGCTTCGTCGCGGCCGGCGTGACCTCGAGCGACGTGCTGCCGATCGACGAGACCGTCGCGATCATGGGCGTCCTCGACGAGGTCCGCCGCCAGATCGGCGTGGTCTACCCCGGGGAGCGCTGAGTCCGGGGCGATCGGCGGGGCGGCACCGGCCGCGTCCATTTCCCGGACGGCGGGCCGTCGGGGCGTACCGTCTCGCGGAGTTCGTGGCCGACACGCCGCCACGAGACGGGCCGAACCGGCGCGCCGCGGCCGAACTCCGCACGACGGCACACACCCCACCCCGTCCGCATCACCGCCCCACGGCATCCACTCCCCCGGCGTGCGGCGTACGGGGCGCGCCGTCGCGCGGAGTCCGTGGCCGGTTCGGACGGGCGGCGGGCATTCGGGGCGTACCGTCGCGCGGAGGTCGTGGCCGACACGCCGCCACGAGACAAGCTGAATCGGCGCGCCGCGGACGAACTCCGCACGACGGCACACACCCCACCCCTACCGCAGCACCGGCCCACGGCATCCATTCCCCCGGCGTGCGGCGTACGGGGCGCGCCGTCCCGCGGAGTCCGTGGCCGGTTCGTACGGGCGGTGGGCATCAGGGGCGTGCCGTCGCGCGGAGTTCGTGGCCGACACGCCGCCCCGAAACGGCCCGAACCGGCGCGCCGCAGCCGAACTCCGCACGACGGCACACCACGCAGCACCGAGCAGCACGCCGACCACCGCGCCGAGCGGCGCGACCGACCGCGGACTGGCCCTGGCAGCCCCGACGGGTGAAACTGGATGCCATGCCCGAAACGCAGAGCGCCCGCGTCGCCGTCTATCTCGACTTCGACAACATCGTCATGTCCTGGTACGACCGGGTGCACGGCCGCAACGCCTACTCGCGCGACCGGCAAAAGATCGCCGAGAACCCGATGGATCCCGAGATCGCCGACCGGCTCACCAAGGCGACCATCGATGTCGGGGCGGTCATCGACTACGCGGCGTCGTTCGGCACACTCGTGCTCACGCGCGCCTACGCCGACTGGTCGGCCCCCGTGAACGCTGAGTACCGCTCACAGCTGGTCGCTCGCGCCGTCGATCTCGTGCAGCTCTTCCCCGCGGCGGCGTACGCGAAGAACGGCGCCGATATCCGCCTCGCGGTGGATGCCGTCGAAGACATGTTCCGTCTCCCCGACCTCACTCACGTCGTGATCGTCGCCGGCGACAGCGACTACGTCCCCCTCGCGCAGCGCTGCAAGCGACTCGGACGCTACGTCGTGGGCGTCGGCGTGGCCGGTTCGACGGCCAAGTCGCTCGCAGCGGCGTGCGACCGGTTCGATTCGTACGATTCGCTTCCCGGCATCCCGAATCTGGCGGAGACGAAGAAGGATGCCGCGCCCTCGCGGCCCCGCGCACGCAAGCGTTCGAAGGACCCGGCAGTCGACCTGCTCGACCGCGCGATGCAGCTCGAGGGCGAGCGCGCCGACGGCGAATGGCTGCACGCCTCCGCCGTGAAGGACCTCATGAAGCGCCTCGACCCCTCGTTCAGCGAGAAAGCGCTCGGGTTCCGGAGCTTCTCGGACTTCCTGAAGGCGCAGACGGATCACGTCGAGGTCGACGAGGAGTCCAACGTCGTGCAGGTCAAGGCGGTGTCGCGGGGCTGACCCGGCGCCATCCCGCCATCGATCCGCCGGCGACTCGAGCGCGCGCGGTCCATGCCGCGACGCGTCGGCAGCGGTGAGCCGAGACTCGCGGCGAGTCAGCGACGCGCGGCGCCCGGGGCGACGTGAGCGAGAACGCGGTCCCATACCGACGTGAGCGTGATCTCTCCGTTGACCGAGCCGATCTCGTCGTCGGGGACAACCTGCATCTCGGCCGCCCTCATGCGCCCGACGTACCACTCGGCGTCGGCGACCGCGGCGGGTCCCCCTCCGCCGACCATCACCAGCGCCTCCGCGTCGAGATGGTCGAGGAGAGGGGTCCGCAGGTCGCGACTCAACGGGTCGGACGGACTCGCCACGCCGACGATCGCGAGGCGGTCGACGACCGGCCCCATCGCCGCGGCAAGGTAGATCGCGATCGGTCCGGCCGCCCGCTCGCCCACGAGTCCCACGGTCGCGCCGGGGGCCTCACGCTCGAGGAGGTCGCGCAGCGCTTCGACGGTCAGGCCCGCGGGCGTCTGTCCGCCGAACACCGGCGGATCCTCGAGTTCGGGGGCGTCGAGCCCCACCGCCACGACCCGTACGTCGTACCCCGAAGTCACACGCGCATCGGGATCCGTGGTTGAGACGTCGCCCGTACGGAGGACGAACACCGCCCGCGGGGCGCCCGGTGTGCCGAAGCTGCGGTAGCCCAGTTCGCCGTCGAGCCAGGGAGCCAGACTCATCGTGTCGTCCTCTCGTCGGGGGAGGTCGCCGCTCCGGCGGCACCACCCGGAAGCATCGCCCGGAGGGTGCTGATCGTGTCGGCCTCGACCGCCGGCTTGTCGGGGCGGTACCCCTTGACCCGGGCGAAGCGCAGAGCAATCCCGCCGGGGTACCGCACCGAGCGTTGCACCCCGTCGATCGCGATCTCGACCACGGTGTCGGGGACGACACGGATGCCACCGGCCACCTCACCCATCGCCCGGTCCGCGAAGTGCGCGGTCTGCCACCGCAGGAGTTCGTCGGTCAGCCCCTTGAAGGTCTTGCCCACCATCACGAAACCGCCCGCCTCGCCGAATGCCCCCTCGGGATCACGTGCCCCGAGATGCAGGTTCGACAGCCACTCGGCACGGCGCCCGGACCCTCGCTCGACGCCCAGCACCACGAGGTCGAAGGTGTGCACGGGTTTGACCTTCAGCCAGCTCTTGCCGCGGCGCCCCGCCGCATAGGGCGCGTCGAGCCCCTTCACCATGACGCCCTCGTGTCCCGCGTCGAGCGCCGCGCGGGCGAAGGCATCGGCGGCCTCGACGTCGTCGGTCAGCAGCGCGGGGATGCGGTACTCCCCCGCGACACGCTGCAGCTCGTCGAGGCGCGCCTCGAGCGGTTCGTCGATGAGGTCACGACCGTCGACGTGCAGGACGTCGAAGAACCACGGCCGCAGAGCGATCTCGCGGGCCGTTTCGGCACCGAAGCGCGCCATCGTGTCTTGAAACGGACGCGGAGCACCGTCGTCGTCGAGGGACAGGGTCTCACCGTCGAGGATCACGTCGTCGACGGCAAGAGAACGCGCCACCTCGACGATCTCGGGCACGCGGTGCGTGACGTCGGCGAGCGTCCGGGTGAACACGCGCACCTCGTCGCCGCGCCGATGGACCTGCACCCGTGCCCCGTCGAGCTTGTACTCCACCGACGCTCGGCCCGCGGCATCCAGAGCCTCCGCCACGGTCGCGGCCGTGGACGCCAGCATGGGCTGGACGCCGCGGCCGACCACGAGCCCGACGGCGGTGAGGTCGTCGGCGGAGCCGGTCAGGGCGATGACAGCGGTCTCACCCAGGTCGCCCGACAGCATGGCGGCCCGACGCACCGCGGCGCCGTCGCGTTCGGAGGCTCGGGAGATGGCATCCTGCAGGACGCCCTCGAGGGCGCCGGTCCGCAGCTCGCCCGTCATGATGCGGACCAGGAGCTGCCACTCACTCGCGGTCGCGCGGGACGCGAGATCGTCGAGGAGGGCCGTCCGCACGGCCGCGGATCCCGCTCCGCCGATGTCGACGAGACGCGAGAACGCCTCGTCGACCTCGCGGATCGTGAGGTTCGGATCCGCCGCGTGCGCCCCTCCGCGCGCGGACAGCGTGCGCCAGCCGACGCCGAGCCGGCCCTGCCGAGGAGACGCCGTGAGCAGACCCACCGCCGGAGCGATCTCATCCGGCCCGAGGTCGCTGAGCAGGGCGGCCAAGGCGTCGACTTTGGCCAGGCGCGAGCGCGTGCTCGTCACCGCCACGAGGGTCGTCTCGATGTCGCCGAAAAGCATGTCGGCATCCTGGCATCCCCCTCCGACATCGCTTCGACACTTGCGCGCGCGGAGCGGCCGTGCGAGGAGCACGTCGGATGTCGTGTGTTCCACACGCGCCCCCTCCTCGCAACCCCCGCGGCGATGTCGGAGGTTCAGGGTGTGCTGGGAGCCTCCCCCAGGAATGAGGCACCGTGAACGCACCCGCCACCCTCGAACAGTCCGCCCGCACCGCCCGCGAGGTGTTCGGCTGGGACGATCTGCTGCCCGGTCAGGCCGAGGCGATCGACGCGGTCGTGGGAGGGCGCGACACGCTCGTGGTCTTCCCCACGGGGGCCGGCAAGTCGGCGGTGTACCAGATCGCCGGGTGCGAGCTGGGCGGGACGACCCTGGTGATCTCGCCGCTGCTGGCGCTGCAGCGCGACCAGATCGACTCGATCGACGCCGCCCCCGACGCCCCGGCCGCCGTGGCCCTGAACTCCCGCACGAGCGCCTCGGCGCGCAAGGCAGCCTGGGCGGCGATCGAGGGCGACGACGCCGTCTACGCGTTCCTCGCGCCGGAGCAGCTCGCCAACGCCGAGGTGTTCGAGAGACTCGCGCGCTCCGACGTGCGGCTGGTGGTGGTCGACGAAGCGCACTGCGTGTCGGCCTGGGGCCACGACTTCCGCCCCGACTACGCCCGCATCGGGGATGCCGTCGAGGCCCTCGGGCACCCGCCGGTCCTGGCGCTGACGGCGACGGCATCCGCGCCCGTCCGCGATGACATCGTCGCGAGCCTCGGCATGCGCGATCCGCACCTCGAGGTGCGCGGCATGGACCGCCCCGAGATCCACATGGCTGTCCGCCGCCATGAGCACGACGCCGACAAGCGTCGCGCCGTGCTCGCGGACGTTCAGGATGCCGAGGGCCCGGCGCTCCTCTACGTTGCCACGCGCAAGGGCACCGAGCTGTACGCGGACGAGCTGGGTGAGCTCGGGCTCCGGGCGGCCGCCTACCACGGCGCGATGGCGCAGAAGCGACGTGATGAGGTGCATTCCGCGTGGAGCGCCGGCGAGCTCGACGTCGTCGTCGCCACCTCGGCGTTCGGGATGGGCGTGGACAAGAGCGACGTGCGCCTCGTCGTGCACGCCGACGTGACCGAGTCGCTGGATGCGTACGCGCAGGAGATCGGCCGCGCCGCGCGCGACGGTCAGCCCGCGCGGGCGATCCTCCACTATCGAGCCGAAGACTTCTCGCTGCGGTCGTTCTTCGCGGGTGGGCACACCAAGCGCGCCGACATCGCGGGGGTCTGGGATGTGCTGCGCCGTTCGCGCAAGCCGCTCCGAGCGAAAGACGTCGCTGAGCGCAGCGGTCGCCCCGCTCGGGTCATCGGTCGCGTGCTCAATCAGCTCGTCGCGAGTGGTCTGGCCGTGTCGGGGGCCGAGGGCGTGTCCGTGCAGAAGAAGGTCTCGGCCGGCGACGCCGTCGCCGCCGTGCGTGAGCGCGATGAGGCCGAGGAGCGCATCCGCGCCTCGCGCATCGAGATCATGCGCGGCTACGCCGAGACCACGCACTGCCGCCGCCGTGCTCTGCTGGAGTACTTCGGTGTCGAGAGTCCTGCATCGTGCGGTTCCTGCGACCGGTGCGATGACGGCGTCGTCGCGCCGGTCGAGGCCACGGACGCGAACGACGATGGCGGGATCCGCATCGACTCGACCGTCCAACACGCGGAGTTCGGGACCGGCACGGTCATGGGCATCGAGGACGACCGACTGACGGTCTTCTTCCCCGAGCACGGCTACAAGGTCCTCGCCCGCGCCGCGTTCGAGAACGGCATCCTGGAGCTCGGGGAGGCGGCGTAGAGCATCCCGCGTCGTCTGCGGTCGCCGTCGCGGTCTGACGGCGACGGGGCGAAGCGCGGCGACGCGTCAGGGACGACGCGTCGCCCACCAGGCCCACGCCACGAGCGGGACCTGCAGGAAGAGCCGGACGAAACGCGCGCGATCGGTGTTCAGGCCGGGTGCCGATCGCCCCGTGCGCCACTGGTGCACGTTGCCGGGAAACACCGCGACGAAGAACGCGGCGATCGCCGCGCCGATCCGTCCGCGTTCTCGCGGGAGCGCGATGAGCGCGGTGCCGAGGAGCACTTCGGCCGCTCCGGATGCCACGACGATGGCGTCCTTGTCGGTGTGGAGCATCCTCGTCGCCCAGCCGGGCACGACGATGCGGTAGCCGCGACGGCCCCACGTCAGGTGGCTGACGCCGGCGCCGACAAGGAGCAGGGCCAGGCCGCCGCGCGCGACGGAGCGGATGGTGAGACCTCGGGGGCGTGGCATCCGGTCAGTCTTCCACTCACGACGCGGTCGAGGGCCGGTCGCGAGCGCCCAGGTTCGCGGCCGCGCGCCACAGCCACTCCACCGGTCCCGTCGAGAAGCGACGCAACCAGAGGTGCGCCGCGCTCGCGACGAGGACGGTGATCGCGACGAAGGCGATCACCGTCACGGGCACGCGCCAGGGCTCGAGACTCTCGGCGAGCCCGAACCCCCATCCGTAGAAGAGCGCGCCGCCGAGAAGGTTCTGCAGAAGATATGCGCTGAGCGCGACCCGGCCGATCTCGGTCGCGCGGCGGGCCCACCACCCGCTCACTCCACGGAACCGACAGAGCTCGACGATGAGTCCGAGAAGACCGAGGCCGACGACCGGTGCCGCAACGTACCGTTCGAGGAGGAGTCCCGCGGGCGTCGCCGTGAGGGCGAGCACGAGGTCGAGTGGAGCAGCGCACGCCCCCGCGACCATGAGTCGGCGACGCAGCCCTGCGCCGTCGGCCGTGAAGACACCGGCCCGCAAGAGGGCCGCACCGGCGAGGAACATCGCGAGCGACAGGAAGCCGATGAGGACCGGTTCGGCGCGGAACACGTCGACGTTGTCCACGCGGAAAAGAGCGAGACCCCAGAACGATTCGGTGGCGTACGGACTTGGACCGTCCGGCAGCGCTCCATCGACGTTCGCCCCGGGAATCGCCGTGAGCGCCAGCACGATGAGCGAGATCATGGCGACGTGGAGACCGCCGAACACGAGGATCATCGCCCGCTGCGCCCGGGGCCGGGTCAGGAGCAGGAACGACACGATCGCAGCCGTGACGGCGTACCCCATCAGGACGTCGAACTCGGCGATGAGGACATAGTTGACGACACCGTCGACGAACAGAAGCGCGGCGCGCCACAGGTAGCGTCCCGGCCACCGCCGTCGGTGGCTATGGGCCGAGCGATGCTGCAGGGCCAGGCCGATCCCGAAGGTGAGCGAAAGCAGCGCGAGGAACTTCCCCTGAGCCAAGGCCATGAGCACCAACTGTGCGTCGGCTGCCTGCTCCCCCGGAACCGTGGGCGAGCTCAGCATGCCGAGCAGACCCCACGGGTGCGAGAACACCCAGATGTTGGTCGCGAGCGTGCCGACGATGGCAACTCCGCGCACGACGTCGAGGGCCTCGAGACGACGAGGACTGGGCAATACGTTCGTATTGGTCACGCCTTCACCGTAGCCTACGAGGGTGAACCCACGCGTTCCCCCCGCGCCCAGCAGCCGGGAGATCATCACCGAGGCGGTCCTCGACGTGCTGTCGACGCGGGGCGCTGACGACCTCAGCGTCCGCAAGGTCGCCGCCGCCGCGGGTGTCTCCGTCGGCGCGGTCCAACATCACTTCCCCACACGGGCGGCGCTGATCATCGGGGCCATGGATGCCGTGACCGCGCACTTCCACGATCGCGTCGGGGCCGCGTTGGCCGGAGTCGACTCGGCGGGCGAGCGCCTGAGCGTGTTCTGCGAGGAACTGGCCGCCCTCGGTGAAGCGGGCCGGCGGGACGCGATCGTGTGGACCGCCTTCGCCTCGCGCGCGGGCACCGATCCCGAGGTCCGCGCGATGCACGAGCGGGAGTGGCGGCGCACCGAAGAGGCCGTGCAAATGCTGCTGTCCGAGGCTTATCCCGCCGCCGACATCACCGCCAACGACGCGGGCCTGCTTCTCGCGGTCCTCGACGGCATCGCGGTGGCGCGTGGGGCCGAAGGGGACGGACGGATGCCGCCCGAGCGCGGGCAGAGGCTGGTCGCTGCGGCGTTGGCCCCGTTCGCCGCCAGGTCCGTTGCCTAAACTCGCCGCATGCCCGTCTCGGACTATGTCGCCTCGATCCGCTCGCGCATCGGAACCGACCTACTGCTCCTGCCGGGAGTGACCGCGGTGATCCGCGAACGGGATCGGTTCCTCCTGGCCCGTCACCGACACTCAGGGCTGTGGAGCCTGATGGGCGGAGCGGTGGAACCCGGCGAAGAGCCGGCCGAGGCCCTGCACCGCGAGGTCGGCGAAGAAACCGGAGCCGCCGTGCGCATCCGCGGGATCGTCGGCGTGTATGGCGGGGACCCCATGATGGTGACCTACCCGAACGGCGATCAGGTGGGATACGTGACCACCGCCTACGACTGCGAGCTGCTGAGCGCGGCCGTCGCCGACCAAGATGAGCTGCTCGAAGTGGGATGGTTCGCGCGCGACGAGATCGCCGCGCTTCCCCGCAGGGACTGGATCGATCGAGTCATCGCGGACGCGCCGGTGGGGATGGAGACGGCCGGCACCTCAGCCTGACCCGCGCCGGATCAACCCTGACCGGGCAGACCGAAGCTCGTGCCGGGATCGGGCGTCGGACACACGGAGGTCGAGCCGAGCGCGACGACGTCGGCTTGCACGGCGACGCTGGAACCTCTGCGATCCACCCGGAAGAGGACGCCCTGCTGGGAGAGGTCTTCCGGGGTGAAGGCGACAGTCGCGGAGGTCGGCGGCGGGGCATCGCCGAACGAGCCGCCCCCGGTCGTGGCCTTCAATCCGGCGGGCGGGTTCTCGCGAATCCAGTCGATCGTCCCGTCCACATCGGCGTTCGGGACGAGCCACTCCCCGTGCCGCCCCGCAATGGG
Organism: Microbacterium sp. S1037; assembly: GCF_048381605.1. Taxonomy (NCBI): domain Bacteria; kingdom Bacillati; phylum Actinomycetota; class Actinomycetes; order Micrococcales; family Microbacteriaceae; genus Microbacterium; species Microbacterium sp. S1037. Next base: position 38,096 of record NZ_JBLWIG010000002.1, on the reverse strand, counting down.
GGCGCAGATCCATCCGGCGAACGACGTGTACAACCGGGTGTTGTCGTCCGTGCGCACCGCCCCCGCGGGCATCGCGATCGCGCCGAGCCACGCATCGGCTTGGGCGATCGAGGCGGCGTCCGGAGTCGACGCGGGAGTCGGGGTCGGCTCCGAACCGAGGTTCGACTCCGTGGCGGGCGGCGGGCCGACCGAGGCCGCCGCGGCGCTCCCTGTAGGAGCGTCCCCCGCTGCCGGCGCACCGGTGCAGGCGGAAAGCAGCGCCGCAGTGGCCGCGATCGTCACGAGGGTCACCGGAAGTCGCCGCATGGGCCCATGCTACGGCGCGCGGCGCGGCGAACGTGCGCGCGGAGTCCCGCAGCGGCCGCGCGCGGCTCGGTAGCGAGAGCGACCCGGCAGCGAGCGCGACCCGGCAGCGAGCGCGACCCGGCAGCGAGCGCGCGGCCCGGCGTGTTCCGGAGTGCGCTCGGTGCGGGGCCCGCAGCGACCGCCCTCGCGCGCCGACAGGCGCGAATAGGCCAGCGGGAGAGCCGTGCAAACGACTGTCGCGTCGGCCCCGCGAACACGGGTCAGCCGTGGCCCCCCTTCCCGTCAGCTCGGCGAGGGCGCCGTCCGCCGCACGAAGTCGATGTACGCCTCCACCGTGTCTTCCGGCACGATCGCGCGGAGCACGACCTCGTCGGTCGCCGCGGTGTACGCCTCGAGCGCGTCGCTCAGCTCGGTGACGTCGCGGATCGTCGTGTCGGCGGCATCCACCCCCATCCGCGCGAAATTCGCGGCGTAGTTCGGGAACGACGCGTATCGCTCCGTCTCGGCCTCGAGGCGGGCCCGCGCGCCGGGAACGATCGCCGTCCGCACGTAGACCGCGATGTGCGCAGCAGGAGAGATCTCGTGCAGAGCGTCGGTCTGCGCGCGTGCCTCGACCGGCGGCACCCAGTTGAGAAGCACCCCCTCGGCCCGCTCGACGCCGGTGCGGCGCATTTTCGGGCCGAGCGCGCCGACGAGCACACGCGGCATGCCCGCGCCGTGCAGCACCTCGATCGCGTCGCCGACCCGTGCCAGAGCGCCCTCTTTCGCGATGCCCGAGCCGATCCCTAGAGTCAACCGGTCGAGCGGAAGATCGAGGGATGCCACCTCTGCGGCGATCGCATCACCAGGTCGACGGTCGACGGGCACGACCCCCGTGGCGAGGTGCAGACGGTCGGTGACCGTCGCCGCCGCGGCGAGCGCGGCAAGGGCGTCACCGTCGGGGGTGTCGTTGATCCAGAGCGCGTGGAATCCGGCTCTCTCGACCTCGGGGGCGATACGGGCGATCGACTCGGGGCCGAGCGCTCCCGCCAGTCCGAGCGAGACGACGCCCCGGCTCATGACACCCCTCCGGCGTTCGGAACGGCGATCGCAACCTGGCCGACCGCGGCGTAGAAGGCCGCGAGGTCGACGTCATCCGTCGGAAGCAGCACGACATCGTCGACGCCGGCGGCCTGGAATCGAGCGACGCCCTCGGCGACCTCGGATACGGAGCCGGCCAGCACCCGATCCGCGGCGTCAGGCCGGTCGCCCACCGCGGCTGCCGCCCGCTCCCGGGCGCCGGGACCGAAGGCCGTGAGCACGTAGGCGACGACATCGGTGCGGCCGTCGCGACCGGCATCCGCTCTCCCCGCCCGCACCACGCCGACGGCCTCGGCGATCTCGTCGACCGTGTGCCGACTGTCGAGGATGACGCCGTCGGCGACGGCACCGGCGAGAGCCAGTGTCTTCGGCCCTTCGGCCGCCGCGTAGACGAGCGGAGCCTCGGCGGGCGGCCAGTCGAGGGTGACCTCGCGCAGTCGGACGTACCTCCCCTCGGCGCTGACGGTGTCGCCCGCGAGCAACGAGCGGAGGGCGGGGAGCTGCTCCTGCATGAGCGTGAGCGGCGAGGCGGCCTTCGCCCCGATCTGACGCATCCAGTCCTGTACGCCGTGTCCGAAACCGGGGAGGAGCCGACCGGGGAACATCCGCTCGATCGTCGCGACCTCCATCGCCGAGGCGGCAACGTTGCGGAGGGGGAAAGGCGCGATCCCGACACCGATGCGCAGGTGATCGGTGACGGCGAGGGCGGCGGCTGCGGCGGCCCACGCGGAAGAGCGGAAGCAGTCTTCCCAGAGCCACAGCTCCTCGACACCGGCGTCCTCCGCCGCGCGCGCGGCGTCGCGCAGTTCCTCGGGAGGGTGGGGGTAGGGGCTGAAGATCGTGCCGATACGACTCATGTGTCTACTCTGCCCCGAACCTCCGACATCGGGCGAGGGTCGCGGCATCCGGTGGGTCGGTCTGCCGGCTGCCCACGGGCGGCCCCGTACCGTCCGGCGGAGATCACCGGCAACACGCCGCCACCGATCCACTCCCACCGGCGTGTCACCCACGAATTCCGCACGACGGCACGGCCCGCCCCCACCCACCGGCCACGGGCCACGGGCCACGGGCCACGGGCCACGGGCCACGGGCGGCCCCGTACCGTCGGGCGGAGATCACCGGCAACACGCCGCCACCGATCCACTCCCACCGGCGTGTCACCCACGAACTCCGCCCAACGGCACAGCCCACGCCGACCCCGCGGCCGCGGCCGCGGCCACCAGCCACCAGCCACCAGCCACCAGCCACCAGCCACCAACCACCAACCACCAGCCCCAACCACCAGCCCCAACCACCCCGCGCAGACCCCCGGAACACGCGAAAGGCCCCCGGAACCCGAAGATTCCGGGGGCCTGAAGCCCGACGCCTAGGCCGCGAGAGCCGCGGACGACGCGCGGACGACGAAGCCCGAGGCGTCGGCATCCACCGTCACCGCTCCCCCGTCGTTCAGCTCGCCCGACACGAACAGGTCGGCGATGCGGTCGTCGACCTCGCGCTGGATGAGGCGGCGCAGCGGCCGCGCGCCGTATTCGGGCTCGTACCCGACCTCGGCGAGGCGGTCGACGGCCGCGTCGGTGACCTCCAGAGCCACGTCGCGCGAAGCGAGTCGCCGCGCGGACGCGCCCAGCAGCAGCCGCACGATCTCGCGCAGTTGCACCTTCTCGAGCTTCTGGAACAGGACGATGTCGTCGATCCGGTTGAGGAACTCGGGCCGCATCGCCTCGCGCAGCTTGCCCATGACGCGGTCGCGCACGTCCTCGGCGGCGAACTCGCGCGTCGCGAAGCCGATCGCGCCGGAACGGGATGCCAGGATCTCGGCGCCCAGGTTCGAGGTCATCACGATCACCGTGTTGCGGAAGTCGACCGTGCGCCCCTGGCCGTCGGTCAGGCGTCCGTCGTCGAGCACCTGCAGCAGCAGGGTGAACACGTCGGGGTGGGCCTTCTCGATCTCGTCGAACAGCACGACCGCGTAAGGGTTGCGCCGGACGCGCTCGGTGAGCTGACCCGCCTCGTCGTAGCCGACGTACCCGGGAGGGGCGCCGACGAGGCGCGACACGGTGTGGCGCTCACCGAACTCGCTCATGTCGAAGCGGATCACGGCACCATCGTCGTCGAAGAGCGACCCCGCGAGGGCCTTCGCGAGCTCGGTCTTGCCCACGCCGGTGGGGCCGAGGAAGAGGAACGAACCGACGGGACGGTTCTCATCTCCCATGCCCGTGCGGTTGCGGCGCACGGCCTTGGCGACCGCGGTGACGGCGTCGTCCTGCCCGATGACCCGGGCGTGCAACTCGTTCTCGAGCTGCGACAGGCGTCCGCGTTCGGTCGCCGTCAGTCGGGCGACCGGGATGCCGGTGGACCGGCTGATCACCGCGGCGATCTCGGGCTCGTCGACCACGGCCGCGACCCGGGGGCCCCGCGTCGCGTCGTCCAGTCGCGCCTGCACGGCCGCCATCTCGTCACGCAGACGCGAGGCCTCCTCGTAGTGCTCGGCCGAGACGGCGGCGTTCTTCTCCGCCTCGAGGGTGGCGAGGCGCTCCAGCAGCGACGAGGTGTCGACCGAGACGCCGAGCTTCAGACGCAGCCGCGCTCCGGCCTGGTCGATGAGGTCGATCGCCTTGTCGGGGAGCACGCGGTCGGGAAGGTACCGATCACTGAGCTCGACGGCGGCGCGCAGCGCGTCGTCGGTGTAGGTGACGGCGTGGTGCTCCTCGTACGCCGAACGCAGACCGCGGAGGATCTCCACGGCATCCGTCAGCGAGGGCTCGCCCACGCGCACCGGCTGCAGACGCCGCTCGAGAGCGGGGTCCTTCTCGATCGTGCGGTACTCGCGCAGCGTGGTCGCGCCGATGAGACGCACGTCGCCGCGCGCGAGACGCGGCTTGAGGATGTTGCCCGCGTCCATCGACCCGTCGCCGCTGCCGCCCGCACCGACCAGGGTGTGCACCTCGTCGATGAAGACGACGAGCTTCTCGGATGCCGCGATCTCCTCCATCGTCTGGGTGAGTCGCTCCTCGAAGTCGCCGCGATAACGTGCGCCCGCGAGCATCGCCGCGAGGTCGATCGAGACCACGCGGGTGCCGCGGAGCTGCTCGGGAACCTCGTCGGCGACGATCGCGCGAGCCAGTCCCTCGACGATCGCGGTCTTTCCGACGCCGGCCTCGCCGATCAGCACGGGGTTGTTCTTCGTGCGGCGGCTGAGGATCTCGATCGTCTGCTCGATCTCTTCGGCGCGGCCGATGACCGGGTCGAGCTCGCCCGCCGTCGCGAGGGCGGTCAGGTCGGTGCCGAAGCGGTCGAGATTCGGGGTCGTGGATGCCGTCTGCTCGGGCACGGAGCTCGGCTCGCCGCCCACGACGGTCTCGCGCACGCCCTGGGTCAGGGCCTCGGCCGTGACACCGGCCTGCGCGAGGATCTGCCCGGCGGGTGCATCCTGAGCGAGGACGAGGGCGAAGAAGAGGTGGTCGGGGTCGACGTAGGTCGAGCCGGCGGCCCGGGCGACCTGGAACGCGTGGAACAGCGCGCGCTGGACGGAACCGGCGACGACGGCCCCGTCGACGTCGGCCGCGTCGGTGGCGGCGGGCAGCCGACTCTCGGCGGCGCGGGCGATCGCGGCGGGGTCGGCGCCGATACGAGCCACGGCCTCGCGTGCGGGCGACTGCCCCACGAGGACGTGGAGCACGTGCAGGGCGTCGAGCTCGCGCTGTCCGCGACCGAGCGCGAAACGGCCCGCGGCCTGCAGCGCTTCCTGTGTACGGGCGCTCAGGAAGCGACTGAGGTCGATGGACCGCTCGGCGCGCGCACGCTCTCCCGCGAGGTAGCGGGCGAGGAACTCGTCGAACGACTGGGCGCCGTTGTCCCCGGCGCCGGGGGTGAAGTCTTCTGGCACGAATGTCTCCTGTGATACATGAGTCAAGCTCACTCAAGTTTGAGACTTGAGCGGCCATGTATCAAGTTCAACGACGACGTTCCGAGGTTATTCCCGGCAATCTCACGCGCGCAGCGCGGGGTCGGGGGCGTCCCAGAGTTCGACCGTCTGCACGAGCCAGAACACCGCGAACAGGGTCACCACGACCGACTCCCCGAGGAAGATCACCGGCACACCCCCGACGGTCGCCGTCGCCGCCCCGGCGACCAGCACCGCGACCAGGGCGAGGAGCACCCCCAGGATGCCGACCGCGACCACCGCGTAGAGCACACGGAAGCGACGGAGCGCGCGCTGCGGGCGCCAGGCCGAAACGGCGGCGACGACGCCGATCACCGAGAAGAACCCGACGGCGGCGACGTTGTGCGCACCGCGGAGGAACGTCGGGAAATCGGAGAGAGCCCACGTCACGAACCCGGCGACGATCAGGGCGATCCCGAGCAGTGTCACGACGGTCCCCCACCCCGCGGAGCCCTGCGTGCGCGCAAGGACCGCGGCGGAGATCAGGACGACGACGGAGAGGGATGCCACCGACACACCGTTGTTGATCACGCCGGGGACCGCCGCAGGGGGCACGCACACCGCGCCGACCTCGCAGGACGCGTCGGAGATCGGCGTGGGCACCAGCGCGACGACGAGAGCGAACACGGCCGCGACGTCGAGGAGCCCCTGCTCGATGCTGCGCCCGGAGAGGACGAGGAGCGCCAGCGCGATCGCGCACAGACTCCCCACGAAGAGGTCGCCCGCCGGCGTGTAGAACGCGGCACTGATCGAGGGGAGCACACCCGCCCTCGCGACCTCGAGCCCCACGGACACCGCGAGAACGAGGGTCGCCGCCACGATCGACAGCCGCACGTATCGGTAGGTGCGCTGGGTCGACGTCGTGCGGATCCGCATGCCCACATCCTGGCATCGGCCACCGACACGACCACGCCCGGGCTATCGGTCGCCGACCATCCCGACCGTCGACGCAGTCCGACCCGTGTCGGAGGCGTCTGCCAGACTCGTCGCCATGCGCGACTTCCTCGCCGGCGCCGGCCTCCTTCTCCGCGGTCTCGGCCAGTGGCGCCGCACGCCGGGCGCGATGGCACTCGGGCTCATCCCGGGTGCCGTCGTCGGCCTGGCGTTCGGCGCCGCGCTCGTGGGGTGGGGCTTCTGGCTCCCGAGCCTCGTCGACGACTGGACGCCGTTCGCCGACGGATGGGAGCCGTTCTGGGCCGGCGCCCTCCGCGTGGCCATCGGCATCGCGTCGTTCGGCGCGGTGCTGTTCCTCTTCGCCGTCTCGTTCACCGCCGTGACGCTGACGGTCGGCGAGCCGATCTACGACCGGATCTGGCGCGCGACCGAGCGCTCCGCCCTCGGCGCAGTGCCGGACGTCGAGTACGGCTTCTGGCGGGGCGTCGGCGACAGCGTGCGGCTGGTGCTGCGCGGCATCCTGGTCGCCCTCCTCGCGTGGCTGCTCGGGCTCATCCCCCTCGTCGGAGGGGTGCTCGGGGGTGTCGTCGGCCTTCTGCTGACCGGCTGGCTCCTCGCCGACGAGCTCACCTCGCGCGCACTCTCGGCCCGGGGTCTCGACCGTCGGGCGCGACGCACCCTGCTCCGCGAGCACCGCGCGAAGGCGCTCGGGTTCGGCGTCGCGACCCAGATCTGCTTCCTCGTCCCGCTGGGCGCTGTCGCGATCATGCCGGCGGCCGTGGCGGGAAGCACGCTCTGGGCGCACGTTGCGCTCGGCGAGAAACCGTCCCGCGACGCGGTCGAGCGCGAGGCGCGACCCGCCGACCCGGCACGGTAGCCTGGAGCGACCGAAGGGATCCTCATGTTCATCGTCTCGCTCATCCTGTTCGTCGGGGGCATGCTGCTCACCGGCCTGTCGTTCTCGCTCGCGGCCCCCGCGCTCTTCTTCGCCCTCGGCATCATCCTGGTCTCGGCCGCGCTGGCGCTGCCCTTCCACTTCGGCACGCGGTAAGCCGGGAGCATCGGCCATGACGACCTATACCGTGGCCGACTACCTCCTCGACCGGCTCGCCGAGTCAGGGGTACGGCATTTCTTCGGCGTCCCAGGAGACTTCACGCTCGCCTTCCTCGACCACGTCGAGCGCCACCCGCTCATCGAGTGGGTCGGGTGCGCGAACGAGCTCGGCGCGGGCTACGCCGCCGACGGCTACGCGCGCCTCCACGGCCTCGGCGCGCTCAGCACGACCTTCGGCGTGGGCGAGCTCTCCGCCATCAGCGCGGTGGCCGGCAGTTACGCCGAGCACGTCCCCGTCCTGCACGTCGTCGGCGCGCCGACCACCGCGGTGCAGGCAGCCGGGCGGGCGAGCCACCACTCCCTCGGCGACGGCGACTTCGGCCACTTCGCCCGCATGACCGCCGAGGTCACCGCCGCTCAAGAAGTGCTGACGGCGACGGATGCCACGGCCCAGATCGACCGCCTCATCACCGAGGTGCGCCATCGGCGCCTGCCGGGATACCTGCTGATCCCCGCCGACATCGGCGAGACGCCCGTCGACCCTCCATCGGAGCCGCTCCCCTCCCCCGACACCGTCACCGATCCCGCCGTCCTCACCCGCTTCCGCGATGCGGTCGCCGCTCGGCTGGCCGTGGCCGACTCCGTCGCCGTCCTCGCCGACATCCTCGTCGCGCGCCTCGACGCCGAAGACCACCTGCACCGCGTCCTCGAGAGAGGAGTGCCGCACGCCTCGTTGCTGTGGGGCCGCCGCGTCGTCGACGAGTCGGCATCGGGGTATCTCGGTCCCTACCTCGGTGCGGCGAGCGCTCCCGCCGTCCGCGCGGGCATCGAAGACGCCGACGTGCTCGTCATGGCGGGAGTGCAGTTCACCGATCTGACGAGCGGATTCTTCTCGCAGCACATCGACCCGGCGCGCACGATCGAGATCCGCGGCGAACACGCGCGCATCGGCGACGACGACTTCCGCCCGCTCGCGATGCGAGATGCCCTCGACGCCGTCGCCGACGAACTCGCCGCGCTCCCCGGTCGCTTCGCGGTCGATGCGGGAGCCCCGCCCGTCGCTCCGCGACCGCCCGCCGAAGCGGGTGAAGCGCTGTCGCAGTCGGCGCTGTGGCACGAGGTGGCCGCCTTCCTCCGTGACGGCGATACCGTGCTCGCCGACCAGGGCACCTCGTTCTACGGCATGGCCGGAGAACGCCTCCCCCACGGCGTCGTCTTCGGCGGCCAGCCGCTGTGGGCAGCGATCGGTTTCACGCTCCCGGCGATCCTCGGTGCGACCCTCGCCCGACCCGAGCGGCGTCCGGTGCTGCTGATCGGCGACGGCGCTGCCCAGCTCACGAGCGCCGAGCTCGGCACTCTCGTGCGTCACGGCGTGCCCGCGGTCATCGTCGTGGTCGACAACGGCGGCTACACGGTCGAGCGCGTGATCCACGGCCTGCACGAGGAGTACAACGACATCGCGACGTGGGATTGGACCGCGCTCCTCGGCGCCATGGATCCCCGCGGTACGAACGTCGGCGTGCGCGTCGACACCGTCGGCGCTCTCAGCGACGCACTCGCCGCGGCGCGGCGATCGGAGGGGCTGACGCTCATCCAGGCGGTCGTCCCGCAGGACGACGTGCCGCCGGTTCTCGCCGACCTCGCCGCCGCCGCGGCCGCCGCGAACCGCCGGTCCTGACGCGGACCGCCCCTATCCGACGCACCGGACGCGGCGTCCTCACCCCGACCGGCCGGGTACCGTGTCCGAGTGCCGTTCTCACTCGATGCCCTCCGCCGTTGGCCCGATCTCGAGGCACCCGACCTGCTCGCCGCTGATGCGGCCGACCGGCTGATCCTCGACGAGTCCGCGGAAGCCCGGACGGATCTGGCGGACGGAGAGCTCGTCGTGATCGGCGACGCCTATGGGGCGCTCACCCTGGCCTCGGCCGCCGCCGGAGCACGCGGCATCCGCGTGCATCAGGACGAGCTGACCGGCGAACAGGCCCTCGCCGCGAACGCCGAGACGACGCAGCTCACCGGATCGTTCACCTCGCACGCGCGGGATGCCGCCCTCGTCGAGGGTGCGCGCGTCGTGCTGCTGCGCCTGCCGCGGGCGCTGCGTGAGCTGCACGACATCGCGGGGCTCATCGCCCGATACGCCCACCCGGACGTGGTCGTCTTCGCGGGCGGGCGACTGAAGCACATGACCGTGACGATGAACGACGTGCTCCGCGAGCGGTTCGAGCGGGTCGACGTCTCGCACGCCCGGCAGAAGTCCCGCGTCCTCATCGTGCGTGGACCGCACGACGGCGCCGACCCCGAGCCGGAGCGGGCGCGGATCGACGGACTCGAGGTCCGCGCGTTCGGTGGAGCGTTCGCCGGGGCGTCTCTCGATATCGGCACTCGCCTACTCCTCGCCCACCTGCCCGAGCCGAGGGGTGGTGAGGCGATCGACCTCGCGTGCGGTACCGGGATCGTCGCCGCGACGCTGGCGACACGGCATCCCTCCCTCCGGGTGCTCGCGTGCGACCAGTCCGCGATCGCGGTGGAGTCGGCGCGCGCCACGGCCGAGGCCAACGGCGTCGGCGACCGGGTCACCGTAGTGCGCGACGACATGCTGCGAAGCCGGCCCGACGACAGTGCGTCGTTCATCGCGCTCAACCCGCCGTTCCACTCGGGAGCAGCGGTCACCGAGGGCATCGCCCCGCGCATGTTCGCCGAGGCGGCGCGCGTGCTCCGCCCGGGCGGCGAGCTCTGGACGGTGTGGAACTCCGCGCTGCAGTATCGGCCCGCACTCGAGCGTCTCGTCGGGCCGACCCGGCAGGTCGCCCGCGATCGCAAATTCACGGTGACGGTGTCGAGCCGGACGGCGTAGATTCTCGTCATCAGCGCGAGGAGGCGCCATGCGACGTCGCATCATCGGGGTGCCGATCGCCGTCGCCGCCCTGGTGATCCTCGTCACCACCGGCATCCCCACGACGGCGGCAGTGGCGGCCTACACCGATCCTCTGGGGACCACCGTCACGACCCCTCTGTTCGCCGACTGCTCAGGGGTGGACGCGAGCGGTCGCGAGTACGCGCGCCGGCACGGCATCGCGGTGTGCGCGGCGAACACCACCCCGCCGGACGTCGCACTGCGCACCGAAGCGGTCGGCGGCGAGGAGTGCGGCGCGCTCACCCTGACGGCGATGAGCTGGGGGCGGGGTGTCGCGGCGATCGCGTGGAGAGCGTCATCGGAGACCGGTCCGATCGAGGGTGTGAACCTGACCGTGTCGGTCTCGGGGCGGGCGGGAACCACCGTGCACCGCTTCTCGGGGCCGACCGGCTCGACGCCGGCGAGCGAGGGGATGGTGATCTACGTCGGCACCGGTCTCGCGGTCGTCACGATCTCGGGAACCGTCGAAACGGCCGTGGCGGCCTGCTCGCTCTCGTCGGCTCCCGCGCGCATCGGGGTGCGCTGAGGCGTGTCTCAGCCCTTGCCACCGGGAGGGCCGACGACGAGCAGCACGACGAAGACGAGCGCGACGACGGCGACGAGGACGAGGCCGAGCACCCACGGCCGGCGGAGGAAGAACCGCAGCGCACGGTCGATCGGACGCCTGTCGCGCGGGTCGCCGCTGTCGTCGAGCCGCCACGCGCCGCGGAGCCGCCCCGACCGCTGCAACCACAGCTCGGTCGGAATCGTCGCGTACGGGATCACGGCGCTGACGATCGCCACCGCCGCCGGAACGAATCCCCACCGCTGGTTCAGCGCCACGAGCACCGCTGTCGCACCGTAGGCGAGGAACACGAACCCGTGGATGCCGCCGCCGATGCTCACGGCGATCGGGAGGTCGGCGGTGGCCCGCAGGACGAGCCCGCCGATCAACAGGGTCCACGAGATCGCTTCGGCGATCGCGAGCGTGCGGAACAGGGTCAGCGGCGTGCGGAACACGTCTCTCCTCGGGCGGGGTGGAAGATCCCGGAGTCGGGGTTTTCCACCCTACGGAACCCGAGGCCGCGGCATCCCGGGTCTCCTCGACGTCGAACGACGCTCACTCGATCGGCTGGTCGTCCTCCTCGAGCGACGGGTCCGACCTGTCGGCCTCGGCCGCGGTCGACGTGTCCGGCTCGGGGCCGGGTTCGATGGGGCGCTTCTCTCGCTCGGTGTCCATGCCTCCACTCCACCAGATCGGCGTCGGGATGCCAGTGACTTGACGCCTCGAGGCGAGCATCTGCCGCACCGAGCCCGCGCGAAACTCCTGAGATATCAGGGCTGTGGCGCTCCGAAACGCCGTCGCACGGCTGCTGCCTCCGAATTCTCAGGAGTTTCGCCCGGGCCGCCGCGAAGGCGAATCCGACCGCCCGGTGGGGGGCGCGTAGGGTGGAGGGGTGGCGGAATCCCGGGGGCGCGTGTGGACCGGGGTCATCCGGGTGGGGCCGCGACAGGGTGATCATCGCGTGGCGCTGCGGGCCGTGATCAGCGTCGGTGCTCCCCTCCTCGTCCTGTTCCTCATCGGCCGCCTCGATCTCAGCGTGTACGCGAGCTTCGGCGCGTTCGCCGCGCTGTACGGCCGCGCCGACCGCCCGCGGACGCGCGTCCGGATGCAGGCGACCGCGGGTGCCGTCCTCGTCGGCTCGATGCTCGTCGGGACGCTCCTGTCGTTCCTCGCGACGCCCGCGATCGCGAGCGTCGCGGTCGTCGCCGTGCTCGCGGCCGCGGTGACCTTGTTCGCCTACCGCAAGCGCTGGCATCCGCCCGGGGCGCTGTTCGCGGTATTCGCCGCGGGAGCGACGGCGAGCTTTCCCGCGACGGCGGCGACCTTCGGCCTCGTGCTGCTCGTCGGCGGCGCGAGCGTGGTCTGGAGCCTCGTCGTCACCACCGTCCTCGCACTCAGCCGCCGCGCGTCCTGGCGACGCCCCGAGCGCACGCGCCCGCCGATCGGCCCCGTCGCGTGGGAGATGACCGCGACGGTCGGCGTCGCGGCCCTGCTCGCCGGCATCGCGGGCGCGCTGTTGATCGGCACGCACTGGTACTGGGCCATGGTCGGCGCGGTGGCGGCGGTCGGCGGCGCGCACGTGACCGCTCGTCTCATCCGCGGCGTCCAGCGGCTGGTCGGAACACTCCTCGGCGTGCTCATCGCGGCCGGACTCCTCGCCCTCTACCTGCCGCCGTGGCTCGTGATCGTCGTCGCCGTCGCCCTGCAGGCCGGTGCCGAGCTGTTCGTGGGCCGCAACTACGGCATCGCGATGATCTTCATCACGCCGCTCGCCCTCCTCATGGTCTCGCTCGCCTCGCCGGTCACGCCCGACCTGCTGCTGCGCGATCGCGTGCTCGAGACGATCATCGGCGTCGCCGTCGGAACCGTGGTCGCGATCGTGTCGGCGGGGCTCCGGCGCCGTTCCCCGACAGACTGACCCCATGGATGCCGAAAACGCCCGCCGCCTCGGAACCGACGCCGCCGAGCGGATCAGTGCCGGATGCTACGGCGCCCTGGTGTCGGCATCCACTCTCATCGGTCTCGGCGACGCCGATCTGAGCGACGTGATCGCGGTGGTGGCGCTGACGAACGTCGTGTACTTCGCCACCCATGTCTTCGCCTACTCGCTCGGCGATGTCTCCGCGAAGCGTCCGCTGTCGATCATCCGACACCACCTCGCGGTCAGCGCACCGATGGTGTCGGTCACATTCCTGCCGCTCCTCGTCGTCGTGGTGCTCGTGGCGACCGGTGTCGACCTGCCCACCGCTCTCCTCTGGGGCGTCGGCGTGGCGATGGCCTATCTCGTCGCGGTGGCGACGGTCGGCGCGCGTCTGCGCGGGTACTCCCCGATCGTGGTGATCCTCACGGCCGTCGGCGCGGCGGTCATCGCCGGCCTGCTGATCGTGGCGAAGCTGCTCCTGCACTGACCGCGGGCCGGAGCCGGTCTCAGACCGGCGTCGTGGTGTGGTCGCCGTGCCGGTGCACGATGCGCCACGCGCCCTCTTCGCGACGCCAGACATGGGTGACACGGACGACGAAAGGCCGCGGTTCGGCGCCGTCGACCGACAGCACGCCGCTCTCGCGTCCCGCCGTCATCGCCCAGTCCTCCCCGACGAGCACGCGGTCGTACTCGGGCACGAGGGTTCCGCCGCGGAAGCGGCGCGCCACGACCTCGAGCGTCGCCGCGACGTCGGCGGCGGTCGTCGCGTGCGTCCCGAAGCCGCCCATGAGCGTGGCGTCATCGGTGCGGGTCCACAGCGACGCGAACGGGCGGGGATCGCCGTGGCCCATGGCATCCAGGGCTCTGGCGAGGTCGCGGAGGGCGTCGTCGAAGGTCATGCGAACATCGTCGCGCACTCGCGCGCTCGTGTCGCGCGCGTGTCACCCGCCCGTGTCACCGGCCCGTGTCACCGGCAATGTCGGCGGACCGTGACAGGCTGGGTTCTCGTGAGCCCGTCTTCTGCCGTCCCCCGTCTCACCGTCGTCGGCGCCATCAACGTCGACCTCACCGCGCGCGTCGAGCGCGCCCCGGCCGCGGGAGAGACCGTCGCGGACGGGGTGCTCCAGCGCGGGCCGGGCGGGAAGGGCGCGAACCAGGCGGTCGCGGCCGCGCGACTGGGCGCCGAGGTGCGGATGGTCGGCGCCGTGGGCGATGACCTCGACGGGCGCGGCATCCGGGATCAACTGGCCGCCGTGGGCATCGACGCGTCCGGTGTGCAGAGCACCGAGGCCGCCACCGGCACCGCGCTCATCGTCGTCGACGCGACGGGCGAGAACTCGATCGTCGTGTGCGCGGGAGCGAATGCGGCGATCGACCCGGGCACGCTCGGAATCGAGCCCGGCGCCGCGGTGCTGATGCAGCTGGAGGTCTCGGATGCCGTCGTCTCGGCCGCCGCGGAGGCCGCGGGCTACCTCGCGCTGAACGCCGCTCCCGCGCGGCCCCTGCCCGCGGGGGTCCTCGAGCGCTGCGACCTGATCATCGTGAACGAAACGGAGTACGCGCAGCTCCCCGAGGTGCACGACGCTCCCCTGCTGTGCGTGACGCTCGGCGCCGACGGCGCGCGCCTGTACCGCCACGGCGAGCTCGTCGCCGCGGCGGAGGGGGTGCGCACAACCGTCCGCAACACCGTCGGGGCGGGCGACGCCTTCTGCGCGGCGCTCGTCTGCGGGCTGCTGCGCGGCGACGCCGAGGCCGACGCCCTCGCGCGCGCCTGCGCCGTGGGAGCCGCGGCCGTCGCCGACGACGCGTCGCAACCCGCCCTCGAACCCCTCGACGCGTACGGAGCATCCGCATGACCCGCCGCCCGATCCTCGTCGATTGCGACACCGGCATCGACGACGCCCTCGCCCTGGCGTACCTGCTGGCCGAGCCGACGGTCGAGATCGTCGGCGTCACGACGGTGTCGGGGAACACGGATGCCGCCCGCGCGGCCGCCAACACCCTCTCCTTGTTCGAGCTCGCCGGGGTCGACGACATCCCCGTCGCAATCGGAGCGCACGACTTCCGCGGGCGTGAGTACGCGGGTGGGGCTCCGCACGTCCACGGGGCGGACGGGGTCGGCGGGATCACGCTGACGGCGGCCGCCCGCGCACACGACGCCCGCGCGGCCGTCGAGCTTATCGATCACCTGGCCCAGCGGCATCCGGATCTCACCGTGCTCGCCCTCGGACCGCTCACGAACCTCGCCGCGTACGCCGAGACCCCCGGGGTGGCCGCTCTCGACCGGCTCGTGATCATGGGAGGCGCGTTCTCGCACTCGGGCAACGTGACCGCGTGGGCCGAAGCCAACATCCACAACGACCCCGAGGCCGCCGCCGCCGTGTTCGCGCAGGACTGGGACATCACCGCCGTTCCCCTCGACGTGACGATGACGCAGACCCTGGATGCCACCGACCTCGTGCGCCTCGACGCGATCCCCGGCGCCTTCCCCCGGGCGTTGGCCGCGATGCTCCCGGCCTACCTCGACTTCTACGAGGGCCGCGTGTTCCCCGACCGCCGCTGCGCACTGCACGACCCCCTCGCCGCGATGGTCGCCGCGGGCGCGCTGCGCGGGGTCAGCGTCGCCCGCGGACGCATCGATGTGCGCCTCGAACGCGGCGAGCGCGGACGCACGGTGTCATCGCACCCGTCCGAGAGGCAGCGCTGGGTGCGCGGCATGGAGGGCTCGGCGGTCGAGCTGCTGCTGGACCGCCTCGAGCGGCGGGTGTGGCCGGGCTGAGTTTCTCCGACCTCCCGCGCGGGACCGGTCGCCGGTCGTACCGCCACGCGGAGTCGGCCACCGACACGCCGCTCGCGGCGACGCTCGCGCGGCGTGTCGCGCATGAACTCCGCGAGACGGCTCGCGGACCGCGGCACGCATCTCGGCGAGGAACGTTCAGTGCGCTATCCGCGTGCTCGCCCACCGCGCGAGCTGCGCGACTAGGGCCCGCACGAGGGGACTGTCGTACGCCTCGACGTCGTGCCCCAGAGCCGAGTACGCGGATCGAACCCCGTCGCTCTCCCGAACCCAGACCACCGGGTGCGCCTCACCCGCGTGGTCCTGGCGATACAGCACGCGCGTCTCATCGGCGACCCGGAGCCAAGAATAGGCCTCGTCCACGGTGTCGATGAGGGCGGGGAGATCTCCCGCCGCGGCCTCCGCCGCGCGGACCAGCCGCATCGATCCGCGCTCCGGGTGCATAGAGTGGCCCCTCACCCAGCGACCGCCGAGTCGCTCCTCCCAGAGGTCGTGTTCGGGGAGCAATGTCGAGGCGACGTGCAGCGCGAGCAGTCCCCCGGTGTGCCCGTCGACCGCCGCGCGGAGATCCGCGTCGCGTGGATGCGCCTGCGGCCCGCCGCCGGCGTTGACGACGAGGAGATCCGCTCCGCTCGACCGCTCGGCGAGCTCGTCGACCGTCAGCACGGAGTCCACCGAGAACCCCTCGTCCCGCAGAATGTCGGCGAGCACCGCGCTGGTCTCGACGAACGGATGCCACGGGTCGACGTAATCCCCACCGCCCGAGAACAGCACCACGCGACTCATGCGGGCGCCGCCGTGGACCCGCGCAGGATCAGGCGCGGCTCCACGTGCAGCTGCAGGGGCGGTTCCGCGCTCGGATCGGAGACGAGGTCGATGAGCCGGCGAGCGGCGAGCGCCCCGACCCGACGCCGATCCGGTGCCACCGCGGCGATCGGCGGATCGGCGTGAGCGGAGACGTCGTCGTCGTACGCGACGATCGACAGCTGCTGTGGCACGCTGATGCCCCGCGACCGGGCGTTCTGGAGGAGGCCGAAGAGGGAGTTCTCGTCGCCGTGGCAGAACAGTGCCGTGGCGCCGGTGCGCTCCACGGCATCCATTACGACATCCGCACCCCCGCGCTCCCAGCGGGGTCCGGCCCCGAGCTCGGCGGGACCCAGGATGCCGCTCCCTTCGGCGATGCCCAGGCGCTCGAGCGCATCGCGCCAGCCGAGACGGACGAACTCCGAGCTCTGCGAGCTGCCGCGGCTGACCATGAGGATGCGGCGATGACCGAGGGAGGTGAGGTGACGCACGGCGGACAGCGCGCCGCGCTCGTGCGCGGTGCGTACGGACGACACCGTTCCCAGCCCCCCGCCCGGAAGCTCCCGTTCGACGAACACCACGGGGACACTCAGGCTCTCGAGCTTCTCGAGGAATCCGGGGGGCGCCTGTCGCTCCGAGACCGTGGGAACCCAGAGCAGGCCCGCGACGCCGCTCGCCACGAGCTCGTCGATGAGGCGGTACTCCTCGTCGAGGTCGTACTCGGAGATCGCGAGCCGCATGTCTCCCCCCGCCGCGAGGACGTCGTTGACTCCTTCGACGACGTAGCGGTAGTAGTACGACGTCGGCACGACGACACCGATCGTTCCCGTGAACGCCGCCTCCGTCCCGGCCGCGGACTCCGAGCGCAGAACCGCGCCGCCGCGGACCTTGTCGAGAACCTGCTCCGCGACCAGGGAGTCGAGGTCGCGACGCACCGTCACGTGGGAGACGCCCAGATCACTGACGAGCGAGGTGATGCTGACCGCTCCGTCCTGTTGCGCACGACTCAGAATCCGCGCACGTCGTTCCGCAGCAAGCATCGAGGCCTCCTTTGCCCGTCCGTCGGTCTCATCCTAATCAGCTGGCCCATTCTGTTCCAGTCTGAAAAATTTGCCCTTCCGATTTTCTTTATCTTTCTTTTACTTGCCATATCTTTCCATCCGTGATCATACTGACGGGTCGCTGGCAACGACGCCGCGACGACTCGAAGGAGACGTCATGATTCGACGACGAACGACACTCTGGATCGGCGGTGCGACGGTCGTCGCCCTCGCCGCGGGAGGGGTGATCGCCGCCACACCCGCGCTCGCGGCGACCGTCACCCAGGTGGCGGTGAGCCAGGCCGGTTACAGCGCCACGGGGCTCAAGGTGGGGTCCATCGTCGTGGACGGCAACCTCGCCCCCGGCGCATCCTGTCGCATCCTCCAGGGGACGACGGTCGCGGTGCCCGCATGCACGCTCACCGACGCCGGAACCGTGTGGGGCGACCACGTGTACACCGTGGACTTCTCCGATCTCACGACCCTCGGCGAGGACTACGCACTCGAGGTCGACGGCATCGCCTCGCCCCCTTTCGCGATCCGCGACAACGTCTGGGCGGGCTACCTCGACGAGATGACGGCGTTCTACCGCCTGCAGCGCTCGGGTGTCGCCACCGCCGACGCCTACCCGGACGGCTACAGCAGCATCGCGCCCTCGGCCAAGATCTTCCACGGCCCGGGCCACCTCGACGACGCCGCGTCCGAGAACGGCACCGTCCACTACGACCTCACGGGTGGGTGGTACGACGCCGGCGACTACGGCATCTACGGCGGAAACCAGTGGGTCGGGGGCAACATCGCCATCAGCTACCTCCGCTACGGCGACACCCCCGCGGTCGCCTTCGACAACGACGCCAACGGCGTGCCCGATCTCGTGGACGAGGCCCGTTTCGGCAGCGAGTACCTCCTGCGGATGTGGGATGCCTTCGGCGGGGCGTTCTGGGACGTCAAGGGCAGCGGGGGCTTCCAGCATCCCGACAAGCACACCGACGGCATCGTCGGAACGAAGGACGACCGACGTATCTCGGGCTACGGGGTCGGCGGCTCGGCGAAGGCCGCGGGCACTCTCGCCGCGACGGCGCGCGCGGTGGACAAGGCCCTCGCCGACGGCGCGATCCCGTCCGCCGACGTCGCCGAGTGGCAAGCGTTCTCCGCACAGGCCCGCGCCGGCGCGGAGGGCTTCTACTCCTACGCCGACACGCACCGGGCGGATCCGCTCGGCGGGTACTCGACCACACGCGGAGGGATCGACAACTCGCTGCTGTTCGCCGAGGTCGAGCTGCACCTGCTGACGGGCGACACCTCGTACCGGGATGCCGCCGAGAGCACCATCGCGGCCACGGACTTCAGCATCTTGTCGAACACGAACTACTGGGACCTCGCGCCCCTCTCGATGGCGGAGCTCTATCCCGCGGCGACGCCGACGGCCCAGGGGCAGATCCATGCGTACCTCGAGAAGCAGCTGGACTACTTCCTCTCCAGCACCGACGACACGCCCTACGGCGTCGTCAATCAGTTCAAGAACTTCGGGGTCAACGAACCGCACGTCTCCTACGTGGCCGACGCCCTGCGCTACTACGAGCTGTTCGGCGACGAGCGCGCTCTCCGCGCCGTCCAGCGCGGTCTCTACTGGGTGTTCGGGAACAACCCCTGGGGCACGAGCTGGGTGTCCGGCGTAGGCGAGAAGAGCGTGAAGTTCCTGCACACCCGCCTCGACGAGGACGCGCAGAATCAAGCGGGCACGGGCGTCGTCGTGCCGGGTGCGCTGGTCAGCGGCCCCAACGCCCGGGACCCGCTCGACGTCCGCAGCGCGAGCCCGTGGTACGTCGACCGCCCGGTGTGGCAGGACAGCGGGCAGCAGTGGCGCTACAACGAGTACAGCGTCAGCATCGAGGCGGGACTCTTCTCGGCGCTGTTCGGCCTGACCGCCGTCGGGGATGCCCCCTGGTCCGCGGGGACCGCGCCGGCCGCGCGGAACGTGACCTCGCCCCGGATCGGCGACGAGGTCACGGGAGACGTCACCGTCTTCGCCGAGAGCGGTCTCGACGCTCCCGCCCTCGGACCGAACTGGTCGCCCATGACCGTGGCGGGCGGCGTCGCGACCGGCGTCGTCAACGTCGACAGCGCCGCCCCGTTCACGAACACGCGCGTGGACGTCCGCGGCACCCAGACCGACGGGTCGCAGGTGTACTCGTCGACGCACTACACCGTGGCCCCTCCGTTGCCGACGCCGCAGAGTCCCTTGCTGTACGACGGGTTCGGCAAGGACGGCCTGTTCGGCGTCCAGGGCTACACCTGGACGAACTGGTACAACAACCACGCGGGCGTGGGCTCGGTGACCAACACCACCGTCGACGGGCGGACGGTCGGGAGGTTCTTCCAGAACCCCGCGACAGCGGCATCCCAGGCGAAGTTCCAGCCGTGGCACCACGCCGCGGACGCCAGCGGCTACCGCTACCTGAGCGTCACGATGCGCTCGCCCTCGCCCAACCTGCGGTTGCGCATCGAGGTCTCCGACGCCGACTCGAACCATCGCGTCACGGGGAACGCGCCGATCGCGGTGTCGAGCACGTGGAACACGTACTCGTTCGACCTTGCGGCCTTCCCCGGCCTCGATCGCTCGCAGGCGAAGATCGTCTTCTGGCTGCAGCAGACGGCGGACACCGACGGCGAGCTGTTCGTCGACGATGTGAGCTTCACCAACCAGGCGACGGGCACAGCCCCGACCCTCACGGCGATCTCGCACACGAGCGGATCGCTGACCACCGGCGACGACGTGACCGTGCAGGCGACGTACACGGATGCCGACGGGCAGGCGCCGCACAAGGTCCAGCTCGTGCTGGACGGGGTGGTGCACGACATGGCCCCGGTGGATCCGTCCGACACGGTCGTGACCGACGGTGCGGTCTACGCCGTCACCGGCCGATGGGTGAAGGGCGTGCACAGCTACTCCGTGCGCACCACCGACACCACGTCGGCTGTGGTGACCTCCGCGACGACGACAGGGGTCGTCGTCCAGTGACGACGAAGCAGGGGCGAGCTCCGGCTCGCCCCTGCTTCGTCGTGCGTCAGGCCGAGAGCCCGAGCAGGGATCGATCGACCCTGTTCGTCGGCGCCTCGCCCCGCACGAGGGTCTGCAGACCGTCCAGGGCGGAGTCGGTGAGCCGCAGGGTCTCGGCGTGCATCGCCCCGGCGATGTGCGGCGTCAGCACCACCCCCGGCGCCCCGAAGAGCGGGGAGTCGGGCGGGAGCGGCTCGGGGTCCGTGACGTCCAAGACCGCGCGCAGCAGTCCGCTCCGGCAGCGCTCGAGCAGGGCCTCGGTGTCGACGAGCGATCCGCGAGCGGTGTTGATGAGCACCGCGTTCGGCCGCATGGAGGCGATCCGTCGCGCGTCCAGCAGGTGCCGGGTGGACGGGAGCTCCGGGGCGTGGATCGACACGATGTCACTCCCGGCCATCAGGGCGTCCAGTTCCACCAGAGCGGCGCCGGCCGCCCGCACCTCCTCCGCCGCGGCGTACGGGTCGGCCACGAGGACCTCGAAGCCGAAGGGGGCGAGAAGCGCCGCGACGCGTCGTCCGACACGCGAGAAGCCGACGATGCCGACGGCGCCGCCGAAGGTCGCCGACGGGGGGATCCCGTCGCGCCAGCCCCCGGCGACTTCGCGCGTCGAGGCGTAGCCCGCGATGTAGGCGGGCACGCGCTTGGCCTCCAGCAGGATCATCGCGAGCGTGAACTCCGCGACGGGGATCGCGTTGGCTTCCGCCGCGCTCGTGACGACGATGCCCCGGTCCCAGACGTCCTCGGAGATGAGGTTCTTCACCGACCCACCGGTGTGGAGGATGCCACGCAGGCGCGGAGCCGCGCGGAGAACCTCGGGCCCGAGGTGCGGGGCTCCCCACCCGGTGATCAGATACTCCACCTGGGCGAGGCGTTCGAGCGCACGGCCGTCGAAGACGTCGACGCGCACCGGGTCGTCCAATGTCACGAGCGATCGCAGACGCGCCCAGCGGGCCTCATCGAACAGATCGGCGTACGTGCGGGGGGCCATGACGAGGAGCGCGTGGGGGCGTCCGCTCGAGGTGTCGCCGTCGACGGTGTCAGCCATGAGCACGAGGCAACCACACCTCTCACAAGTGCACAAGTCTTAAACCTTTGTGTTTCCGATTTGAAAATATTTCTTGCGAACTGAACACGGCTGTGTTCATACTGGGCCACGTACACGACGAGGTGGCGCACCACCTGTTCCTCGTCGGGTACGCGCGCGGCGGTCATCCGGCCGCCCCCGAACGGAGGAATCATGCAACACCGCACACGCCGCGTCATCGCAGCCGCCGTCGTCGTGCCCGCCCTGGCGGTCATGGCCGGTTGCAGCGGCGGCAATGGAGCCGGCGACGCCGACAGCGGAGACGGGAAGGTCACGATCACCGTCATGGGCAAGCCCGCGGCGACCAACACGGCCGCCGTGCAGCTCTTCGAACGCCAGGTGTCGGAGTTCGAGGCGGCGAACCCGAACATCACCCTCGAGGCATCCGATGTCCCGTGGGATGCCAAGACCTTCGCCACCCGCCTCGCCGGCGGCAGCGCCCCCACGCTCCTGCGCGTGCCGCTGACCGAGCCCCCGGCTCTCATCGAACGCGGCCAGGTCGCCGACATCGCCTCCGTCGCTTCGAAGCTGGACAGCTTCTCGAACCTCAACCCGCGCGTGATGCAGTTCCTCGAGCAGGGCGACGCCGTCTACGGCATCCCAGAGAAGAGCTACGCCTTCGGACTCGTGTACAACCGCGACCTCTTCACCCAGGCGGGTCTCGACCCCGACTCTCCGCCGCAGACGTGGGACCAGGTCCGGACCGCGGCGAAGAAGATCACCGAGGCCACCGGCAAGACCGGCTTCGGCGAGATCTCGACGAACAACAGCGGCGGGTGGCACCTCACCGGCTACGACTACACCTACGGCGGGAAGATGATCGACCAGGCCGCTGACGGCACCTGGACGGCGGCGTTCAACGACGACGCCTCCCGCGAGGTGCTGCAGATGTGGAAGGACATGCGCTGGAAGGACGACTCGCTCGGCGACAACGTCCTCGGAAAGCAGGAGGACCTCGTCGCGGAATTCACGGCGGGCAACGTCGGCATGTGGGTGACCGCCCCGCCGGACGTGTACCCCAACTACATCGCGGCGGGCGGCAAGCCCGAGGCGTTCGGTGCGGGACCCATGCCCCAGGGCGGAGCGAACGCCACGCTGGCCGGAGCCACCGTCCTCATGGTCAACGCCACCGCGACCGAGGCCGAGAAAGAGGCCGCGGTCAAGTGGATCGATTGGCGTGCCCTGCGGCCCAATTACGACCTCGAGGTCGCGGCCGAGACCGCGAAGGCCTCGGCCGCCGACGGCCTGCCGGTCGGCGTGCCCGTCGCCCCGATCTTCACCGCTGAGGCCTACGCCGCCTACCGCGATGCGATCGCCGACTACGTCAACGTCCCCGTGCAGAACTTCGCGCCGTACACCGCTTCGCTCGACAAGCTCGAGTACGTCCCCGAGCCGGCCGTCGCCTCGCAGGAGATCTATGCGGCCCTCGATCCGGTCGTCCAATCGGTCCTCACGGACGAGAACGCCGACATCGATTCGCTGCTCGACGACGCGGAGCAGCGGGTCAACCAGATCCTGGCCCAGCACAAGTGATGACCGTCACCACCGACCGCCTGCGCAGCACGACACCCGTTCGTGCCGCGCAGGCGGCTCGCCCCGGCGTACCGCGTCGGCGCTCGTTGACGCGCCGGCGGGCGGCGATCGCGGGGCTCGTCTTCCTGCTCCCCACGTTCGTCGTCTTCGGCTACTTCGCCTGGTGGCCGATCCTCCAGAGCGCGGCCCTCGCCTTCCAGCAGACCGACCTGGTCACTGCCCCCGAGTGGGTCGGGTGGAGCAACTTCGAGGTGCTCTTCTCGGATCCGCTCCTCCCCCGCGCGGCCGTGAACACGCTGTGGTTCACCGTGCTCTCGCTGGCGATCGGACTCCCCGTCCCGCTCGTGTGCGCGGTGCTCATCTCCGAGCTGCGCCGCGGCGGCACCCTCGCACGCGTTCTCGCCTACCTGCCCGTCGTGATCCCTCCCGTGGTCTCGGTCCTGCTCTGGAAGGTGTTCTTCAACCCGGGCGCGTCGGGGGTGGTCAACAGCCTCCTCGGACTCGTCGGCATCGACCCCCTGCCCTGGCTGCAGTCCCCCGGCACCGCGATGCCGAGCCTCGTGATCGTGGCGACCTGGTCGGGTGCCGGCACCGCGATCCTCATCTACCTGGCCGCGCTGACCGGCGTCAGCACAGAGCTCTACGAGGCGGCCGAACTCGACGGCGCCTCGGTCTGGAAGCGCATCGTGCACATCACTCTCCCGCAGATGCGCGGGGTGATCCTCGTGCTCCTGCTGCTGCAGATCATCGGGGCGATCCAGGTCTTCACCGAGCCGTACGTGATGACCGACGGAGGACCGGCCAACGCCACCGTGACGATCCTGCTGATGATCTACCGCTACGCGTTCCTCTTCGGCAACTACGGCGTGGCCACGGCCCTCAGCCTCCTCCTCGCCGTCGTCCTCATCATCGTCTCCGCGGTCTATCTGCGGCTCACCCGTTCCTGGAGCACCCGATGACCGCGACGACCGAGAACCGTCCGGCGCGAGCCGCCGCACAGCCGCGCGAACGCGGCATCCTGTCCAGCTTCGACTGGCGCCGACCCCGCATCTTCGTCGGGTGGCGGGCGATGCACATCGTCCTGCTGATCGGTCTCGTGGCCCTCGGGGCCGTTCCCCTGTTGTGGATGCTGCGCGCGGCGATCTCGTCCACGACGGATCTGCTGCAGCATCCCCTCAGTCTCGTTCCCAGCCCCGCGAAGTGGGAGAACCTCCCCGACGCGTGGAACCTCCTGTCTATCGGACAGTATCTCGGCAACACGGTCGTGCTCGTGGGCGGGTCGTGGATCGTCCAGCTCGTCGTCTCGGCGACCGCGGGGTTCGCTCTCGCGGTGATCCGACCCTGGTACGGGCGCATCGTGTACGGGGCGATCCTGCTCACGCTCTTCGTCCCCGGCACGGTGACCCTGATCGCGCTGTACCTCACGGTGCTCGACCTGCCGCTGCTGCACCTCAGCCTCACCGACACCCCCTGGGCCGTGTGGCTGCCCGCGGGAGCGAATGCCTTCACCATCCTGCTGGTGAAGCAGTTCTTCGAGGACATCCCGCGCGATCTCTTCGAGGCCGCGCAGCTCGACGGAGCGGGATGGTTCACCATCTTCTGGCGGATCGTCCTGCCGATGTCGCGGCCGATCCTCGCGGTGGTCTCCCTGTTGTCGATCATGACGGCCTGGAAAGAGTTCCTCTGGCCGCTCATCGTGCTGACCGACCCCGAGACTCAGCCGCTCGCCGTCGCCCTCCCCCGCCTCGCGCAAGCGACCGACCCGGCGTATCTCATCGCGGGTCTGGTGATCGCCAGCATCCCTCCCATCCTCATCTTCCTGATCTTCCAGCGTTCCATCGTCAAGGGGATCGGCTTCACCGGCCTGAAAGGCTGACCGTGACCCCCGACTACCGCACCCCCCGCCTCTCCGCAGAAGAACGCACAGCCGATCTGCTGCCGCGCCTCTGCCTCGAAGAGAAGGTCGGCTTGATGTTCCACACGGTCATCGAGTCAGGCGCGAACGGCTCGCTCGTCGAGACCACCGGCGCCCTCAGCAAGTCGCCGACGAGCACCGTCGTGCTCGACAAGCGGATGAACCACTTCAACGTGCACGGTCTGGGAACGCCTCGCGAAGCCGCGCGCTGGGCCAACGCGCTGCAGGCTCTCGCGGCGCAGACCGAGCACGGCATCCCGGTCACCATCAGCACCGACCCGCGGCACGCGTTCACCGAGAATGCCGGCGCGTCGTTCGCGGCTCGCGGGTTCTCGCAGTGGCCAGAGCCCCTCGGCCTGGCCGCGCTCGATGACGCCGACATCCTGGAACACGCGCGCATCGCCCGCGCGGAGTATCTCGCCGTCGGCATCCGGATGGCCCTGCACCCCCAGGTCGACCTGGCGAGCGACGCCCGCTGGGGACGGCAGTTCCAGACCTTCGGAGCGGATGCCGAGCGGACCACCCGCGCCCTGCTCACCTACCTGCGCGGGTTCCAGGGCGACGAGCTCGGTCCGACCTCCGTGGCCTGCGTGACCAAACACTTCCCCGGAGCGGGCCCCCAGCAGGGCGGGGAGGACGCGCATTTTCCGTACGGACGCGAGCAGGTCTACCCCGGCGGACGTTTCGCCGAGCATCTCGCGCCGTTCGCCGCCGCGATCGGCGCCGGGACGGCCGGGCTCATGCCCTACTACGGCATGCCGGTGGGGCTCGAGCTCGACGGAGAGCCGGTCGAAGAGGTCGGTTTCGCGTTCAACCGCCGCATCGTGACACGGCTTCTGCGCGAGTCCCTCGGCTTCGACGGGATCGTCGTGACCGACTGGGAGTTGATCCACGACAACGTGGCTCAGGGGCAGGTCCTTCCGGCCAAGGCGTGGGGCGTCGAGCATCTGTCTCCCTCGGAACGCATCGTCAAGGTCCTCGACGCCGGGTGCGATCAGTTCGGCGGCGAGGAATGCACCGATCTGCTGCTCGACCTCGTCCGCACCGGGCACGTGGCCGAAGAGCGCATCGACCAGTCGGCGTTCCGCCTGCTCGCCCTCAAGTTCCGACTCGGCCTGTTTGACGACCCTTTCGTCGACGAGGACGCCGCGG
Source organism: Microbacterium sp. S1037 (assembly GCF_048381605.1). NCBI lineage: Bacteria > Bacillati > Actinomycetota > Actinomycetes > Micrococcales > Microbacteriaceae > Microbacterium > Microbacterium sp. S1037. The sequence goes on along the minus strand of NZ_JBLWIG010000002.1, from coordinate 12,054 downwards.
CCGAGATCGTCGGGTGCGCCGCGCACAGCGAAGCAGGGTTCCACGCCCAGGCGTCCTCCGTGATCGTGCTCTCCGACGACGGCGTCCTGCCCCTCGCGGCCGCGCCCGGCCGGCGCGTCTATGTCGAGGGCATGTCCGCCGAGGCCGCCCGCCCGTGGGGGACCGTCGTCGCCCGTCCCGAAGACGCCGACGTCGCGGTCGTGCGCCTGCCCGCCCCCTACGATCCGCGAGACGACCTCCTCTTCGAGTCGCTCTTCCACCAGGGGTCGTTGAACTACCGTCCGGGTCTGCTCGCACGCCTCGGCTCCCTCGCGAAGGCGACCCGTCTCATCGTCGACGCGAACCTGGAACGACCGGCGATCCTGACGCCGCTCGTCGAGATCGCCGACACCGTCGTCGGCACGTGCGGGGTGAGTGACGCGGCGCTGGTCGCCGCGCTCTCCGGCCGCATCGCCCCGCGTGGTCGCCTTCCCTTCGAGATCCCCCGGTCGATGGCCGCCGTCGAGAACTCCCCGGAGGACGTGCCCAACGGCACGGCGGATCCGCTGTTCCCGGCCGGCCACCGACTCGTGGTGTCCGCCCGATGAGACTTCCCGTCGCCGACCGTCTCGACCGTTTCGTCCGCGAGAGGCTGCGCCCCCTCAGGGTGGAGGCGTCCGCCCCGGTCGACATCGCGGCGTGGCCCGTACCGGGGGAACCCGTGCCCTTCTCCGAGGCCCGGGGGCGCGAGTTCCGTCCCCTCCGTGTCGGCGCGCCGTGGGGAACGCCGTGGAGCACGCTCTGGCTGCACGTCACCGGCGTCGTCCCCCGCGACTGGGATGCCTCGGAACACCACCGCAGCGAGCTGCTCGTCGACCTCGGTTTCAACGACCAGTCGCCCGGCTTCCAGGCCGAGGCTCTCGCCTTCCGCCCGGACGGCTCGATCGTGAAAGCCGTGTCGCCCCGCAACGCCTGGGTCCCGGTGGAGGGCGAGGTCGACCTGTATCTCGAGCTCGCCGCGAATCCCACGATCCCGCCCGAGTCCCACTGGCGTCCGACGCACCTCGGAGACGGTCCCCTGCCGGAGTCCTCTCCCCTCTATACGCTGCGTCGGCTCGAGATCGGCCGCATCGACACGAGGGTCGAGCACCTGCTGCTGGACATCGAGGTGCTCGCGGGGCTCGCGGAACAGCTCCCGCCATCTTCGCCGCGCGCCGCCCGCATCGGCTCGAGCCTGTCGACGATGCTCGACGCCATCGACCCGGACGACGTCCGCGGCTCAGTCGAGCGTGCCCGCGCGATCCTCGCGCCGGTCCTCTCCTCCCCCGCCGCAGCCAGCGCGCACACGGTGCTGGCCACGGGGCATGCGCACATCGACTCCGCGTGGCTCTGGCCCCTCCGCGAGACGATCCGCAAGTGCGCGCGCACCTTCTCGAACGTGCTCGATCTGCTCGAGCGGCATCCGGATCTCCGCTTCGCCTGCTCCTCCGCCCAGCAGCTGGCGTGGATGGAGGAGCACTATCCGGCCGTCTTCGCTCGTATCGAGGAGCAGGTGCGCGCCGGGCGATTCGTCCCCGTGGGCGGGCAGTGGGTGGAGCCCGACACCAACCTGCCCGGTTCCGAGGCGACGGCGCGACAGCTCGTGGTGGGAAAGAGATGGTTCCTGGAGAAGTTCGGCGTCGAGACCTCGGAGGTCTGGCTCCCCGACACGTTCGGGTACTCGGCATCCCTTCCCCAACTCATCCGTCTGGCCGGTGCCGACTGGTTCATGACGCAGAAGATCTCGTGGAACCAGACGAACCGGATGCCGCACCACACCTTCTGGTGGGAGGGCATCGACGGCACGAGGGTCTTCACCCACTTCCCGCCCATCGAGACCTACAACGCCGAGCTCTCCCCCGCCGAACTGGCCCACGCCGAACGCACCTACACCGATCACGCGACCGGCACGGTGTCTCTGGCGCCGTTCGGCTGGGGCGACGGGGGCGGCGGTCCGACGCGCGAGATGGTGGAGCGAGCGCACCGCCAGGCCGATCTGGAGGGGTCGCCCCGCGTCACCCTCGGCGCACCGCGCGACTTCTACGAGAGCGCTCGCGACGAGGATCCCGCACTGCCGGTGTGGACGGGCGAGATGTACCTGGAGCTTCACCGCGGCACCCTCACCAGCCAGGTCAAGACCAAGCAGGGCAACCGCCGGACCGAGCGGCTCCTGCACGAGACCGAGCTGTGGGCCGCGACGGCCGCCCTCTACGGCGATGCGCCCTACCCGCATGAGCTGCTGCGCCGCGCATGGCGGCAGACCCTTCTCCTGCAGTTCCACGACATCCTGCCGGGGAGCTCGATCGGGTGGGTGCACCGCGAGGCCGAGGAGGCGTACGCCGCTCTCGCGATCGAGCTCGAAGAGGCGATCGGTGCGAGCCTCGCCGCGCTGACCGGTCCGGGCACGCGCACACTGACGGCGAACTCCGCGCCTCTTCCCCTCGGCGGTGTCGGCGCCGGTGCTGTCGCGCTGTCTCCCCCGCCCCGAGCCGCGACGCGTCTCACGGCGACCGCCGAGGGAGGCTGGGTGCTGTCCAACGGCGTCGTCCGCGCCGTCGTGGACGCCGAGGGCCTGCTCGTCGGGCTCTCCGGCCCCTCGGGGCGCAACGCCCTGCCCGAGGGCGCTCGCGCCGCTCTCCTGCGCCTGCACCCCGACTACCCCGACAAATGGGACGCGTGGGACGTCGACGCCCACGACCGCGCTCGCGCTCGCGCGATCGACCTCGACCGCGCGGACACCATCGTGGCGTTCGTGGGCGACGACGGAGCCGGAGTGGTCTCGGCCACGCGCTCCGTCGGAGCGAGCACCCTCACCCAGACGCTGCGCCTCGCACCCGATGCGGCGGGAATCGACGTCGAGGTCCGCGTCGACTGGCGCGAGACGCACCGCCTCCTCCGGATGGTCGTCCCGCTGGAGATCCACGCCGACGAGACCCGAGCCGAGATCCAGTTCGGACACGTTACGCGCCCCACGCACACCAACACCTCCTGGGACGAAGCGCGGTTCGAGGTCGTGGCGCAGCGGTGGATCCACGTCGCGGATTCCACATACGGCGTCGCGATCGCCAACGACTCCACCTACGGCCATTCCGTGGAGAGGAGCCTCTCCGTCAGCGGTGCCGTCGTGACGACGGTGGGGCTGTCGATCCTCCGCGCCCCGACCTTCCCCGATCCGCACGCCGACCAGGGGCGGCACGAGATGCGCTTCCGCATCCGTCCGGAGGCGACACTGACGGATGCCGCGGAGGAAGGGCACCGGCTCGATCGCGCGGAGCGCGTGGTCCTCGGCGGACAGGAGGTCCGTCCCCTGGTCGCCTGCTCGACCGATGGCATCCGCGTCCTCACCGTCAAGCTCGCCGAGGACGGCTCCGGCGATCTCATCGTGCGCCTGCACGAGGCGACGGGCGGCCGGCAGGACGGACGACTGACGTTCGGCATCCCCTTCGCGACGATCGACGAGGTCGACCTGCTCGAACGCCCCCTCGACGCCGCGCTCCACCGCGCCGACACGGACGCCGTGGACCTCACCCTCCGCGCCTTCCAGATCCTCACGCTGCGCTGCCGACCGGCGCGCACCACCGACCCCGGCCCCCGACGGCCGACAGAGAGGCAGATATGACCCTTCCGACCGACACCGCCGTGCGCACCCGCGAGATCGGCGTCATCCTGAACGGCGCCACGGGACGCATGGGCTACCGTCAGCACCTCGTGCGCTCGATCCTCGCGATCCGCGACGCCGGGGGCATTGACCTCCCCGACGGCTCTCGCGTGACCGTGAAACCGCTGCTCGTGGGCCGTAACCGCGCCACCCTCGCCGAGCTCGCGGCCCGGCACGACATCGAGGACTTCACCACCGACCTGGATGCCGCTCTCGCGGACCCGCGCTGGGAGATCTACGCCGACTTCCTCGTGACGAAAGCGCGCGCCGCGGCGCTGCGGAAGGCGATCGCGGCGGGCAAGACCATCTACACCGAGAAGCCCACCGCGGAGAGCCTGGACGAAGCCCTCGAGCTCGCGCGCCTCGCCGCGGAAGCGGGGGTGAAGACCGGCGTCGTGCACGACAAGCTCTACCTGCCGGGGCTGCAGAAGCTGAAGCGCCTGGTCGACTCCGGGTTCTTCGGACGCATCCTCTCCGTCCGTGGCGAGTTCGGCTACTGGGTCTTCGAGGGCGACTGGCAGCGCGCCCAGCGCCCGAGCTGGAACTACCGCGCCGAGGACGGCGGCGGCATCATCGTCGACATGTTCCCGCACTGGAACTACGTGCTGGAGAACCTGTTCGGCCCCGTGCGCAGCGTGTACGCGGAAGCCGCCACGCACATCCCCGACCGCTGGGACGAGTCGGGGGACCACTACACGGCCACCGCCGAGGACGCGGCCTACGGCATCTTCGAGCTCGAGGGCGGGATCATCGCGCAGATCAACTCCTCCTGGACCGTTCGCGTCCACCGCGACGAACTGGTCGAGTTCCACGTGGACGGAACCCACGGCTCCGCCGTCGTCGGTCTGTTCGGCGCCGAGATCCAGCCGCGGGGCGCCACCCCCAAGCCCGTGTGGAACCCCGACCTCGAGGACGCGCACGACTACGCCGCCGATTGGCAACGCGTGCCCGACAACGACGTCTTCCTCAACGGCTTCCGTCAGCAGTGGCAGGACTTCCTCGTGTCATACGTCCAGGAGACGCCCTACGCGTTCGACCTCCTCGCCGGCGCGCGCGGTGTGCAGCTGGCCGAGGCGGGCCTTCGCTCGAGCCGCGAGGGGCGGAAGATCGCGCTGGAGACGCTGACGGCGGTGCCCGGTGGTGTCGCCCGATGACCGGGCTTCGCCTGCTCGGTGCGGATGGTCGACTGACCGCGACCGCGCTGCGCCCCGCGCCGTCCTGGCGGCGGCCCACCTCTCCCCTCCGGAGTCGGGTCGTGTACGCGGCCGCGCACGTCGTTCCCCTCGCGTGGGCGGACAACACCCCCGGCGTGCCCGCCCGCATCGACTGGGATGCGACGCTGGACTTCCGTCGCTTCCTCTTCTCGTGGGGCCTCGGTGTCGCGGATGCGATGGACACCGCGCAACGCAACATGGGGCTCGACACCCCCGCGACCCGCGAGCTGATCGCTCGGTCCGCGGAGGTCGCCCGTGAGGAAGGCGGCTCGCTGGTCGTGGGGGTCAACACCGATCACCTCGAGGCCCCGAGCGCGTCCCTCTCGCAGATCGTCGATGCGTACGTCTGGCAGCTCGAGTTCGCGGAGGAACAGGGAGCGGATGCCGTGCTCATGGCATCCCGTCATCTCGCGCGCACCGCCACCTCGGCGGACGACTACCGCCGGGTGTACCGCGAGGTGTTGAGCCGCGCGTCGCGTCCGGTCGTGCTGCACTGGCTCGGGGAGGCGTTCGATCAGGAGCTGGCGGGGTACTTCGGTTCGACGCGCGGAGAGGACGCGGCGACCACGCTGCTCGACATCATCGCGGAGAACGTCGACCACGTCGCCGGGGTCAAGATGAGCCTGCTCGACGCCGAGGCCGAGCGGTGGGTCCGCGCGCGGTTGCCGGAGGGCGTCCGGATGTTCACGGGCGACGACTTCCACTACGTCGACCTGCTCGACGACGCCGAGCCGCCGCCGGGGAGCACCCGCACCCATTCCGATGCCCTCCTCGGCGCATTCGCCGCCGTCGCCCCCGCCGCCTCCGCGGCGATCCGAGCCCTCGACGCTGGCGACCACGCGTCGTACCGCGCCGTGCTGGATCCCACGACGCCGTTGAGCCGGCACCTGTTCGCGGCCCCGACGCACTTCTACAAGACGGGAGTGGCGTTCCTCTCGTGGCTCAACGGACACCAACCGGCGTTCCAGATGGTCGGTGGCCTGCACTCCGCGCGGAGCCTCCCCCACTTGTCGCGGATCGTCGAGCTGGCGAACACGGCGAACGTCCTCGAGGACCCCGAGCGGGCGGCATCCCGCTGGCACGCCTTTCTGCGTGTGAACGGGGCGGACGCGTGAGGGCCCACCCGCGCCTGTCGATCAACCAGGCGACCATCAAGCACGCCGACCTCCGCTCCGCGCTGGAGCTGACGGTCGCGGCGGGGTACGGGGCGATCGGCCTGTGGCGCGAGCCCGTGGCCGAGGTCGGCCTCGCGACCGCGTGCGCGATGTTGCGGGACTCGGGACTGCGCTTCACCACGTCGTGTCGCGCGGGCTTCTTCACCGGAACGGGATCGCTCGACGACAACCGCCGCGCGATCGACGAGACGGCGGAGCTGGCCGCGGCGGGAGCGCCCGGTTCGACGCCGACGCTCGTGATCGTGGCCGGTGGACTCCCCCCGGGGTCCCGTGACCTCGCGGGAGCCCGTGAGCGGGTGCGCGACGCGATCGGCGAGCTGGTCCCGCACGCCCGGGGTGCCGGCGTCACCCTCGCGATCGAGCCGCTTCACCCCCTGTACGCGACCGACCGGTGCGTCGTGTCGACCCTCTCCCAGGCCCTCGATCTCGCGGAGCCCTTCGCGTCGAACGAGGTGGGTGTCACGGTCGACACGTTCCACGTGTTCTGGGATCCGGGGGCGATCTCAGCGATCGAGCGGGCGGGACGCGAGGGGCGCATCGCCACGTACCAGGTGTGCGACTGGAAGACCCCGCTCGCCGCGGACGTGCTCCTCAGCCGCCACTACCCCGGCGACGGCGTGATCGACTTCGCCGCTCTCACGCGCGCCGTCGAGGCGACGGGGTACGACCGCGACATCGAGGTCGAGATCTTCCAGGCCGACATCTGGGCGCGGGACCCGAAGGTCGTCCTGGCCGAGACCGCGCGTGCCTTCCAGGACGTCGTCGCCCCGCACCTGCGCCGCGCTCCGGTTCCGGTCGGCCGCCGCCGGACCACCGCGTGAGGGTGGTCCTCGCCCCCGACAGCTTCAAGGGTTCCGCGACCGCGGAGGGGGTGGTCCGCGCGCTCGAGGAGGGACTGCGACGCGCCGACCCCTCGATCGAGACCCTGGCGCGCCCGATGGCGGATGGCGGCGAGGGCACGCTCGCGGCGTTCCTCAGCGCCACGGCCGGCGCCGTGCGCCACCCGCTGGTCGTCGAGGGACCCGCCGGTCCCGCGCACGCATCGTGGGTCGAGCTCCCCGATCGCACCGGCGTCGTCGAGCTGGCCGCGGTGAGCGGGATCGAGCTTCTCGCCGGGACGCTCCGCCCGTGGGACGCCCACACGATCGGCGTGGGGCAGGCCATCGCGGACGCCCTCGACCACGGGGTCGAGCGGCTCCTCGTCGGCATCGGGTCCTCGGCGAGCACGGATGCCGGAACGGGACTGCTGACCGCGCTCGGCGCGCGCTTCCTCACCGCGGCGGGTCGGCCGGTAGCCCCGGGGGCACGCGGGCTCCGCTCGGTCGCCACGGTGGACGTGTCCCGCCTGCGTACGCTTCCGGCGGGCGGGGTGAGCGTGCTCTGCGACGTGCGCAGTCTTCTCACGGGAGAAACCGGCGCCGCGCGGGTGTTCGGGCCGCAGAAGGGGTTCACCGACGCCGAGTGTCGACGCGTCGACGGGGACCTCCACGCCTTCGCCGCGCTCCTCTCGCGTGCGCTGCCCGCCGCCCGACCGGACGCGCCGGGGGCCGGTGCCGCCGGAGGGGCGGGCTTCGCTCTCTCGGGGTGGGGTGGCGTGATGAGGTCGGGAGCAGCCGCCGTGGCCGAACGCGTGGGACTCGGCGCGGCGATCGCCGGGGCGGACCTCGTCGTCACCGGCGAGGGGCGCTTCGACGGGCAGTCCGCGCGTGGGAAGGTCGCGCAGTTCGTGCGGGACGCCGCCGCCGAGGCCGGAGTGCCCGCGGTCGTCGTCGCCGGTCAGGTGTCGCTGGACGCCGATACGTCCGGCTTCGCGGAGGTCGTGTCGCTCACCGACCTCGCCGGCTCGAGCGTCGACGCCCGACGCGACCCGTCGCGCTGGCTCCGCCGGGCCGGAGGGGTGTTGGCCGAGCGCCTGCGCCCCTGACTCCGATTCCGGCGTCCCGATCCCGCCGCTCAGCGGGCGGTCACTCCGCACAGTGAGCCGCCCCTCGAGCGGCAGACCCGCCCGGCGCCGACGGCGCGCGGGCGGGTCATCAGCCTTCCTAGCCGCCCGTCGTCGGCACCAGCTTCAGATAGTCGAGCATCAGCTTCATCCCCGAGGCACTGGCGTTCTTGCCCGTCGCGGTCAGCCGCACGAGATAGCTGCCCGGCTTCGTGAACGCGTACGAGCCGAACGTCTGATCCCGCTGCGCGACGCTGGTGTTCCAGAAGAAGTCCTGCGGGCTCGCGACGTTCGTTCCATCGACGGCGAGCTGGTAGATGCCGTTGTTGCTCGCTTTGAAGGCGCGGGCGACCACGTCGTAAGTACCCGCTTGCGGCACATCGAGGCTGTACTCGATGTAGTCCCCGACCACGGTGTTCTGGATCTGGACCCTCTTCCCCCCGCTCGCGTTCGCGTCATTGGCGACCGAGACGCCCTTCGTCATCGCGTTGACCGGGAGCGTCTCGGCTTCGTAGGTGCTCGGAATCGCGATCGGTGCGGGGTTCGCCTGTTGGGTGCCGTCGAGTGACAGCGCGACGTGGAAGTCCTTGCCGCCCGCCTTGTTGACGTTCACCTTGAGCTTGACCGTCGGTGTGTATTGCAGCACCGTCACCTCCGGGTCGTTCGAGATCAGGCCGGTCGCCGGGGTATCCAGCGAGAGGTAGATCTGTCCGACGTTCTTCTGCGTCGGATCGGCGACCGAGACGTCGAGGGTCCCCGCGCTCTTGCTCAGCAGGACGGAGGCCTTCCGGTCGGACGTGACGCCTCCGGCGGTCGTGACCTCGTCCTTCCAGAAGTTGATGCCCGTGACATTGAGGCCGTTCTCGCGCACGGCCTGAGCGGACGTGGAGTTCTCGAGGATGCTGATGTCGGGGTTCGAGGCGTAGGCGTCGACCTGCGCGCTCGTCTTGTTCGGCAGGAGCACGTAGGAGTACGCGCCATCGCTGGGGTGGGTACCGTGATCGAGCGCGAGCGAGAGGTAGTTGCGCGTGATCGGGGTGGAGTTGCCCCACTGCGACGACGAGTTGAGCTGCTTCCAGTTCCCCGTGCGCTGCTCGCGGAGGCCGTTCACCGTCGCACCCCCGGGGAAGTAGTAGCCGATGTCCGAACCGGCGACGCTGCCCGCCAGGTGCACACGGTCGACCCCCGTCAGGGTGTCCGACCAGCCGAGCGTCGCCGGCTCGGTCGCCCCGTCCACGGTCAGGGCGTTGTCGCCCGCCGCGTTCAGCTTGCGGTTCTCCACGATCGTCTCGGTGTCGATCCCGTCGGTGCTGGTGACTCCCGCCCCGAGGGCCACGATCTCGTCATCGAACATGAACCACGACTTCTTCGCCTCCAGCGTCCGGTCGATCGTGTGCAGGTCCATCCCGGTGACGCCGTATTGCCCCAGGATGCTCGCGCCGCCGACCCATGACCGGTCCGTGCGGGTGCTCGCCTTCTGCGGCGTGTTCTTCAGGACCGTCGTTCCGGGCAACCGGTAGTTGTCGACGGTGGGCCAGAAATCGTCGTTGTACTGGCTGAGGTCGTTGTTGTAGAGGTAGGTCATCCCGTCGCCGGTGTGCCATCCCTTCGCATTCTCGGCATTGATCGACTCGAACGCGGCGATACGGCTCGACGCCATGCTGATCCCGAAGCGGTATCCCGGTCGCGCGTGCACGGTGCGGTCCATGCCGGTGAACTGCCGATTGAAGATGAGCTCGTCCCGGGGCTCCACCGAGGAGTCGTTCTGGATCGCCTTGGCGCTCACGATGAGATCCACCGAGGCCTGGTTCAGGAAGGTCTTGTCCGCGTCCACCGCCAGCCAGGCCTTGATCATGCTCTTGAAGGCGGCGGCATCCGAGGCGGGCGACACCTGCGAGAGACGGATGATGGATGCCATGACCGGCACCGCGGCATCGTCGTCCTGCACGCCGTAGCGGCTGATCTCCCGTCCGCGGACCATGTCCATCAGGTTCCCCTGGAAGAGGAACGGCTCGAAGGCGTCGAAGATCCACTCGCTCACGTTCGATCGCTGCGGGTCGGTGACGTCCCACGTGGATCCGTTGAGCAGGTACAGAAGGTCGGCGATGCCGGAGAGCAGCGAGGTGCCGTAGCCGCCGTTGTACGCGTAGAAGTTGTGCTGGACGAACGACCCGTCCCGCGTGAACCCGTCACCGGAGGCGACGTAGGGGAAGAGCGCGCTGAGACCGTCGCGGCCGGCCGCGACGCGCGTGGCGTCTTGGGCGATGATCCCCGAGATCGCGATGACCTGGCTCTCCCACAGACGATTCGCCCCGGTCATCGTCACGGAGGGCTGGTAGAAGGCGACCGCGGCCATGTAGTTCGAGATCTGCGTGCTGGTGAGGTCGTCGTAGATGAGCGCGACGATGTCGTTCAGCGCGAGCGGTGCGCCGATCTGCCAGTGCCACCAGTTCTGGTACGACGGGCCCTGGGCGTAGTAGGCGTTCGTGTTCATCCAGTCCAAGCCGTCGATGAGGGAGGCTTCGAGCTGCGCATTCCCCTCCAACGTCGAGCCGTGGGTCGCGTAGGCGAGCGCCATCGACCGGAGGTGTTCGTAGGTGCGGGTCACGCCCGCGGAGTCGTTGCCCAACGGTGAGTCGTCCCAGAGCCGGTTGCGGTCCGCGTTCTTCTTCATCGAGTCCCAGGACTGCTGACCGGATGCCGTGATCGCGGCGATCCGCGCCGAGATGTCGGGGTCGGAGGCGGAGACGGTCGCGCCCCCGGTCAGCATGGCCGCGTATTTCTCGCGCAGAGTGGCGAACTCCGCTGCCGTGTCGACGGAGGCCGTCGCGCCCGCCACCGCCGTCGTCGTCGCGGCGCTCGCGCGCGCATCGGAGGGGAAGGCCACAAGCGCTCCTGTGATCATCGCGAGCGCGACGGTCGTCGTCGTCGCTCGTCTCATCGAGTGGGTGAACATCGTTGTCCTTTTCCTTGCGAGTGTTCGGTTGAGGGTCGTGCAGGTACCCGTCCCTTCCACACGCGCGGGGACCTGATCTGCGGGAGCCCGGTGGCTGAATTCGATCGGGGCGGGTGCCCGGTGGCTGAGCTTGTCGAAGCCTCCGGGCGGGAGGGGTGGATGCCGGGCCCTGGCGGTTGGTGCGGGTCCGGGCAGCCGGGTTCATCTCGCGTGAGGGGTCATCTTCTGTCGCCGGGGGCACGCCGCGGCGACAGTTCTTGACCCCTCACGCGAGAACGAGAGGGGGGTTAGCAGGAGGACTTGTAGACCGCGTCCTTGCCGTCGCCGTTGATGTTGTCCTTGGTCAGGATGGTGAACCCGGTCTGGATCTTCGCTTCGGTGGATTCGCCCTTCAGCGCGGCGATGGCCTGCTTGACGCCGTCGGAGCCGATGGTGGCGGGTTCCTGGGCGACGAGGGCTTGGACGGTGCCGGCTTCGAGGGCCTTGACCTGGGCGGGACCGGCGTCGAAACCGACGATGGTGACCTGGCCCTGCTTGCCGGCCTGCTGGACACCGGTGGCGGAGCCTTCGGCGGCGAAGAGGTTGGCGGCGAAGATGCCGACGATGTCGGGGTCCTTCTGCAGCGCGGCGGTGACGATCTCGGCGGCGGTGGAGGGTTCGTTGTGGGAGTACTGCACACCGACGGAGGTGAACTTGGAGTCCTTCTTGACGGCGTCTTCGAAGCCCTGGGCGCGGGCATCGGTCGTGGAGACACCGGGGTCGGTGGAGACGACGAGGACCTTGCCGCCGTTCGGGTTGGCCTTCTGGATCGCCTCGAACGCTGCCGCGCCACCGCCTTCGTTGTCGGAGGAGATCTGCGACACCGCACCCGAGGGGTCTTCCAGGGTGGTGTCGACGAGGACGACCTTGATCCCCGCGGCCTCGGCCGCGGCGATCGGCGCCTGCATCGCCGACACGTCGGTGGGAGCGATGAGGAGCGCGTCGGGCTTGGACGCGACGACCGCGTCGACGATGGGCTTTTGCAGGGTCGGGTCGAACTTCTCGGGGCCCTGGGTGGTGACGGTGGCGCCTTCGGCCTTGGCCTCGGCTTC
>NZ_JBLWIG010000001.1:1397520-2363410 GCF_048381605.1 Microbacterium sp. S1037 | reverse complement strand
ACGCGGATCCCGCGCACTCGTCCAATCCACACCACCGCCCGGGCGTGTCGCACCCCCGAAACCGCGGAAATCCGCGGTTCTCGCGAGTTCGGGCCGCACAGCCCGAGCTGTGACCCCGGAGGGTCAGATAAGCGACGGGATCGATGCCAGCGAGGCCGTGGCATCCGTGTGTCCGCCGGTGAACTCGATGCCACCGAAGAACATGGCACCGATGACCAGAGCGAAGACGAACGCGATGGACAGGAACAGCACGGCCGAACCGGCGAGGGCGATCAGGAGCGGGAGTCGATTTGCCATGCGACGATCCTGCCCCGACGTCCACGGGGATCTCCAGGGGTTGCGCAGGAACGACCGAAGGCCGGCACCCCGAGGGGTACCGGCCTTCGATGAGGAACCGATCAGCGACCGGAGAGCTTCTCGCGAAGCGCAGCCAGCGACTCGTCGTCGGCGAGGGTGCCCTGAGCGGGCGACTCCGACGAGAACGAGCCACCGAACGAACCGGTGTCGGTGGGGTTCGCAGCCTCGGCCTCGAGGGCCTTGGCGACGGCAGCCTTGTGGGCCTCCCAGCGACCCTGGGCCGCGGCGTACTCCTGCTCCCACTGCTCGCGCTGAGCGTCGAAGCCCTCGAGCCAGGCACCCGACTCGGGGTCGAAGCCCTCGGGGTACTTGTACTCGCCACGCTCGTCGTATTCGGTTGCCATGCCGTACAGCGCCGGGTCGAACTCGGTGCCGTTGGGGTCGACGGACTCGTTGGCCTGCTTCAGCGACAGCGAGATGCGACGACGCTCGAGGTCGATGTCGATGATCTTGACGAAGACCTCTTCGCCGACCGACACGACCTGCTCGGCGAGCTCGACGTGCTTGCCGGACAGCTCGGAGATGTGCACGAGGCCCTCGATGCCATCCGCCACGCGGACGAAGGCACCGAACGGAACGAGCTTGGTGACCTTGCCCGGAGCGATCTGACCGATCGCGTGGGTACGGGCGAACACCTGCCACGGGTCTTCCTGGGTGGCCTTGAGCGAGAGCGACACGCGCTCACGGTCGAGGTCGACCTCGAGGATCTCGACGGTGACCTCCTGGCCCACCTCGACGACCTCGGAGGCGTGCTCGATGTGCTTCCAGGAGAGCTCGGAGACGTGCACGAGACCGTCTACGCCGCCCAGGTCGACGAACGCACCGAAGTTGACGATCGACGAGACCGTGCCCTTGCGGACCTGGCCCTTGTGGAGGTTGTTGAGGAACGTGGTACGCGACTCGGACTGCGTCTGCTCGAGCAGGGCGCGGCGCGACAGAACGACGTTGTTGCGGTTCTTGTCGAGCTCGAGGATCTTCGCCTCGATCTCCTGGCCGAGGTACGGCGTGAGGTCGCGGACCCGGCGCAGCTCGATGAGCGAGGCCGGGAGGAAGCCGCGGAGGCCGATGTCGACGATGAGGCCACCCTTGACGACCTCGATCACGGAGCCGGTGACGACACCGTCGTTCTCCTTGATCTTCTCGACGTCGCCCCACGCGCGCTCGTACTGCGCACGCTTCTTGGACAGGATGAGGCGACCTTCCTTGTCCTCCTTCTGGAGAACGAGGGCCTCGACGTGATCGCCGACGTTGACGACCTCGTTGGGGTCGACGTCGTGCTTGATCGAAAGCTCGCGGGAGGGGATGACACCCTCGGTCTTGTAACCGACGTCGAGGAGGACCTCGTCGCGGTCGATCTTCACCACGGTGCCCTCGATGAGGTCGCCGTCGTTGAAGAACTTGAGGGTCTTCTCGACCGCGGCCAAGAAGTCTTCGGCGGAGCCGATGTCGTTGATCGCGACCTGCTTGGTAGCCGGGGCGGTCGTTGCGGTAGTCATGTAGTGGGTTGTCCTAGTTGGGTGTGGTGTCGGGCTTCGGCTCCTGCGGCACGGCCCCGGATGAGGTCGAACCGGCCGGGCACCACTCGCCGGAGGGCGAACGAGAACCACGAGCCGAAGCGAAGCGGATTGTTTCGTGCGATGCCACCCGCTCACACCCGCGGTGCGGGGTAGCCAGACGAGTGACACTCAAGCCTAACGCATCCGCGGCCCCGGATATCGACGAGACCACAGTCCGCGGGACGCTCGGTCGTGCCGATAGGGCCTCTCGAACAGGGTCCGTCGGGGTGTTCTCGCCCAGCTTGCGTCCAGACTGCCGTGCCAGGCTCCCCGTTCCGTGCCCGTCGATCACGGGCAGGACGTGCTGTTTTCCGCCGTCCTCGCGATACGAAACCGGTTTTATGAGTTCTGATTCGACGCCCACACACAACCGCCGCGCCCGCCGATTGGCGGCCCGCCGCTCCACTCGCCGCCCCGCGATCACCGCAGGGGTCGTGGCTCTGGGACTCGCGGCGACGGTGACCCTCACCGGGACCGCTCCCCTCGCTCAGGCCAACGCGGGATCCTCGCTCCTCTCGGCCTCGAGCATGCAGCTCGCCTCCTACAGCGCCCCTGTCGCGCCCGGCACGACGTCGGACCCCGATCGCGCGGACGCCCGAGCCGCCGAGCAGACCGCGGCAGCCTCGCTGCAAGCCGCGACGACGGTCCAGAACGACATCGCGGCATCCGGACTGGACATCGGCCAGCCCGCCACCGTCGACACCACCGCACTCCAGGCGGCCGCGGATCACCTGACCGCGGCGCAGGTGCTGCCGTCGACCTTCCTCCCCGGCGTGACCGGCGACGTGAAGACTGAGGCGACGGCCGTCGACCAGCGCGTCAGCGCTCTTCGCGGCAGCCTGGACGCGGCGATCGCGAAGAAGCAGGAGGAAGAGGCCGCGGAGAAGGCGCGCCAGGAGGCCGAGGCGGCAGCGGCCGCCCAGGCGAAGGCCGACGCGGAGGCGGCCGCGAACACTTCGTCGGGCAGTTCTTCCGGCGGCGGCGACTGGACACCCGCACCGTCGTCGGGCGGTGGCTCGGGAGACAACAGCCCGGCGGGAGCGCAGGCCACCGCGCGCGGCATGCTGTCCGGCTACGGATGGGGCGATGACCAGTTCTCGTGCCTCGTCTCGCTCTGGAACCGCGAGTCGGGATGGAACTACCAGGCCTACAACGCCGGAAGCGGTGCCTATGGCATCCCGCAGGCTCTTCCCGGAAGCAAGATGAGCTCTGCCGGTGCCGACTGGCAGACCAACGCCGGCACCCAGATCGCCTGGGGTCTCGGGTACATCTCGGGTCGATACGGCAGCCCGTGCGGCGCGTGGGACCACTCGCAGTCGACCGGTTGGTACTGAGCCTCAGCTCCACCGCACCATCGAGCGCGCCGCGCCGGAGAACGCTCCGGCGCGGCGCGCTTCGCTGATCACGGGGTCTCTCGTCGTAAGTCCGACCTCGTGCAGGGTCGCCGGGCCGATGCGGCGCTGCCACTCCTGAGCGAAGCGGTGGGCGACCTCACGCCGGCGGCCGACATCCGCCGGCACCGCGAGGAATCGACGCGGACGAAGCCCACCCGTGAGTCCGAGCGCAGCGCGAACCGGAGCCGACCGGCCACCGCGATCGATCTCGAGAACGAACCGCGGCGCGCGCACGGGCGCACACAGCTCGATCAGCGCTTGTCCGAATGCGGCGCGATCCGCAGGATCTGCGTGCGGGATGGACACGTCAAAACGCTGAACGGCGGCGAGGGGATCGGAGGGGACGACCAGGGGCGCGCCCTCCCCCACAGCGACGCGACCGGCGTCGCCGAGCGCCGCCCACAGCACCTCGGCCATGCGCTGCACTGTCGCGGCGGGGTCGTGAACGCGACGTCGCCCCTGTCTCCAGGCGCCGCCCAGGGGTATCGCCGCAAGCCCACCGGCCAGAAGCGCGGCGCCCACGAATGGCGGCGCCGCATCGGGGACGAGCGCGATGGCCCCGGACACCGCAGCGCCTGTCGCGCCGACCGTGCCGAGGAACGCCGTGGCTGCGGTTCGCGTGGCCGACACCGAGGTCGGGAACAGCGCGAAGCCTGGTCGGTGCTCGACGACGAACGTCTCTTCTTCGATGTCGTCATAGGGGTCGCCGATCCGCCAGAGGTCGCGGGTGTCGGCGCGCGACGGGATCGAGCGAAGGCTGCCGATCGCCGCCGGGGAGGCTCCCGGGACCTTCGCCAGGACGTCGGTCAAGGCTCGTCGTCGAGCGTGGTCGAGAGCACCGCTCAGGCCACGGACCACCCGCGCCGGGTCATCGACATCGACCCCCCAGAGCCTCGCGTGCTTGCGGCGGAGGCGGGTGGCATCCGGTTGCGCCTCGACAGACAGATGGGTCGGGATGAGCGCGGTCACCGTCCAGTTGTGCGCGGTCTTCTCAGCCCACGACGGGTCAAGGCGCAGAGTGCGGCCCCGCAGCTGCTGCATCGCCGCGTCGCCGGCCGCGGCGGTGAGGTCGACGAGGGTGTTCACGCGGGGGCAGTCCCAGCCCTCGCCGAACAGCCCGCGCGTCCCGACGACGACCTGAAGCCTTCCCGCGGACAGCAGCCGGGCGGCGGCGCTGACGATGCCCGCCCCGGCGATGCCGCGCACCTCGAGCACGGACGGATCGTCGTCCACGGGGACCGCCGTCACCTCGACGCCGAACTGGGAGACGAGAGCGGGCAGGACAGCGGGCGCGTGACGGCGCGAGAGGCGCACGGTGGACGAGGTCACGAGCATCGCCGGAAGCGCTGCGGTGGCGGCATCGGCCGCGAGCACCGAGAAGGTCCGCACGGCTCCCGCGGCGCCGAGCAGGCCGCCGTGCACGTTGCCGTGTCGCGCGAAGTCCGTCACGACGAGAGCGCAGAGACGCTCGCCCATGACGGCATGCTCGGCGGCGATGATGTCGCATGCCCCCTGGTCCTTGGCGAGTGACGACGTCAGAACCGAATCGATGGGATCGCGCGTGCGACGCACGCCCTTGTCGGTGAGGGCGTACCCGAAGTCGGCGAGGAGCGCACGCAGACGCTGCCATTCCTGCGCGCGAGCGGGGTCGGGAAGCACCTGGTCGAGGGCGAAACGGCCGAGGAGACGCAGCGTCTCATCGGTGGTCGGCGGGCGACGCGCGAACTCCGGCAGGTGCGCCGTCACCGGGTCGTCCGGGGCGACGAGGAAGAGCATCGCGGCGGCCGCCTCGGCGCCCGCGAAATCAGCGGCGAACGCCGCGGCGAGCCCGCCGTCGATGTCGTCGACGCGCGCGCCGTCGACCGCCGGTTGCAGGATGCCGAGCAGACTCGCGCGTCCGGAACCGACGGCGAAGCTCGTGCGCAGGGCGACCCCGAGAGCCTCGGCGTGGGCGCTCAAGAACAGCCGCTCCTCGGCGGTGGGCTCGACGACATGGACGAGCTCGCGGTACGGGGCGAGGTCGCCCTCGCGAACCACCGCCGGCACGGGCACCTCGAGATCGACCTCGCCGAGCAGCGAGATGTAGTTGTCGTATTCGTCGGCGTCGTCGGGAGTCGGCAGAGTCGCGGTGAGACCGATCACCAGCGGTTCGTGGCCGGCGGCCCGGAGCCGCGCGATCAGGGCTGCGACGACGAGCGCCCAGTGGTCGAGGAGATGGTGGCACTCGTCGAGCACGATCGTCTCGACCCCGCCCGCCACGAGGCGATCAATGAGGTCGCGCGCGTTGGGATGGAGCGCGGCCGTGAGGACGGTGGCATCCTGTCGCGACAGCGTCCGGCGGACCGCCCGGGCACGGGCGCGGATGCCTCGCCGGTACGCGGCGGGATTGCTCTCGGCCAGCGCGTCGAGCCAGACGATCGCGGCGTCGGGCGACCGGTCGTCGGCCTCGAGCTCCTCGAGCCACCTGCCCCGCGCAAGATCAGCGAACGGCGAGGCGGAGTCGAGCACGCTGATCGACTGGTAGGTCAGCGCGGTGAGGTCGGCCGGAGCGGTCGGATCGCCCGAGACCGCCGCGTCGTCGTGCGCGAGAGCTCGCGCCGCGGTGACCCATTGGTCTCTGATCGCGAGCGTCGGCGCGAAGACCACCGTCTTCTTGCCCCGACGAGCGGCCAGCAACAGCCCCACGAGGGTCTTGCCGGACCCGGGCGGTGCGACGAGGTGCAGCGGCTCCCCCGCGTCGACGTCGACCCGCCGCAACGCCGCCGCCTGGTAGGCACGAAGCGTTCCGTCGAAGGTCCACCCCGCGAGCGGGCGTGCAGGGTCGGGGCGCACCCGGACAGTCTAAAGAGGACGACCGCTCCGTCAGGCGCCGTTGCGGCGAGCGATGATCCCCGCGAGGAGAGCATGCGACAGCGGCGCGAGAGAGGCGATAACGAGGATCGTGCCCCAGAAGCCCTGGTCGGACTGCAGCAGGATGCCGCCGATCAAGAGCCCGGTGAACAGGACCGCGGAGACGACGCGGCGGATCATCCGCTCGAGATCGCGCAACCGGCGCTCGATGCGCGGTGTCTGCACCGAGACGGCCCCCTCTTCGAACCGCGAGATCAACGTGTCGAGACGGCGCGGGAGGCGCGCCGTCACGGCGGCGACCGCTCCGACCTCGCGCACGAGCGCTTGGGCGGTGTTGCCGCTCTCTTCACGGATGAGGCGTTGCGCGTAGGGCTCGACGGCATCCCAGATGTTGAAAGCAGGGTCGAGAGCGCTGCACATGCCGCTCGTGAGCGACATCGCGCGGACGATCAAGAGGAAGTTCTCGGGCAGCTGGAACGGGAGCGTGCGCACCACGTCGCCGAACTCGACGGCGAAAGCGCGGAACTCCCGCGGGTCGACCTCTTGCAGCTCGGCGAAGCCCATGCCGCCGAAGCGGGAGAACAGCTGGGTCATCGCCCGCTCGAGCTGCACGGTGTCGGCGGAGGGAAGGAGGACGCCGATGTCACGGATGCCGTCGACCAGGCCCTTGCCGTCGCGCGAGGCCGCGGCGATCAGGACGCGCCGGAGACCGCGCCGGAGTCCGGGCGGGACCTCGCCCATCATGCCGAAGTCGATGAACGTGAATCGCCACGCCGGGGCGCCGGGGGCCGCATCGGAGTCCGGAGTCGACAGCGGGGTCACGAACACGTTGCCGGGATGCGGGTCGGCGTGGAAGAACCCGTCTTCGAAGAGCTGGTCGAACATCACCGACGCGAAGCGTGCGGCCACTTCCGAGGGGTCGATGCCGGCGGCACGGAGCGCCTCGACGTCGTTGATCTTGATCGCCGAGACGTCCTCGAGGGTCAGCACGCGTCGTGTCGTGCGTTCCCACGCCACGACGGGAACGGCGACGCCGGGGTTCCGAGCGAAATCGGCGGCGAAACGCTCGGAGTTCGCCGCCTCGTGGAGGTAGTCGATCTCTTCGAGGCTCGTGACCGCGAACTCCTCGACGAGGGCCGGCATGTCGACGCGATCCGACACGATCGAGACCTTGCTGAGCCACCGCCCGACCTTGCGGAGGGCGCGGAGGTCGACGTCGACGATGCGGTCGATCCCGGGGCGCTGGACCTTGACGACGACGTCGCGGAGCCCGCTCTCGTCCGCCATCGCGTCGGTGAGCGTCGCCCGGTGCGCCTGCCCGAGCGATGCAGCCGCGAGCGGACGCTCATCGACGAAGGCGAAGGCGCGGGTCAGTGGCATCCCGAGCTCTTCTTCGATGCGCTCGCGCATCTCGGCGAACGGCACGGCGGGCACCTCGTCCTGCAGGCCCTCGAGTTCTTTCGTGATGATCGGCGGGAGCACGTCGAGGCGCGACGACATGAACTGCCCGACCTTGATCATCAGTCCGCCGAGATCGACGGCGAGGACGTGGAAGCGCTGGGCGATCCGCAGGAGCCGCCGGGTCCGGCCCCGGGCGGAGATCCACCCGAGGCCGAAACGCGGAAGGAACAGCTCGTACCACCACGCCTGGACGAGGTAGCGTGCGGCGAAGCGCGTGATGCGCCGGTAGCGCGCGCGCATGAGGGCGTCGTCGGTCAACGGGACTCCTGGATGCCGACGTGCCGAGGGCACGCGCCGAGTACGGGCAACCTCAGCCCTGGGCGAGGATGGAGTAGAGCTTGCGACGGGCGTCGTCGAGGATCTCGACGGCCTGCGCGACCTGCTCCTTGTCACCCGTGCGGGCCACCTGAGCGGCAGCCTGGGCGAGCTCGACGCCCGCCTTCGGCAGAGCGGTCATACGACCGCCGTCACGGGATCCCGCGGACTCCCAGGGGGCGCTGCGCTCCGTTGTCTCGTCACCGGCCGCGGCGCGGCCCTCTTCGGTGAGCGAATACGTCTTGCGACCGTTGGACTCCTCGGCGCGGACGAGTCCTTCATCGGTCAGCAACTGCAGGGTCGGGTACACGGAGCCCGGGCTGGGCTTCCACGAGCCGCCGCTGCGCTCCTCGATCTCGCGGATGATCTGGTAGCCGTGCATCGGCTGCTCGAGGAGAAGGGAGAGGACGGCGGAGCGCACGTCTCCCTTGTTCATGCGAGGGGCGCTGCTCGTCTTCTGCTCGAACTGCGCCCGCAGCTGTTCCATGGCCTCGAGGATGTTGGACATCGGCCAGCCGGGGGTACCGCTGCCGCCGCGCCCGCCGAACGCGTCTCCCAGGAATGAACCACTCATGACGACCTCCTTCGCGCGGACCCGATCTGAGTCAGCGATACATAACGATATATCGTTATGGAGCGGTCGAGGTCGACCACGGAGCTTTTTCTCAGTACCAGTTGGTCGCCTGCGAGTGACCCCACGCGGCGCACGGCGTGCCGTATCCGCGGGAGATGTAGTCCAGACCCCACTTGATCTGCGTCGCGGCGTTGGTCTGCCAGTCGTCGCCGAAGGTCGCCATCTTGTCACCGGGGAGCGACTGCGGGATACCCGTCGCACCGCTGGGGTTGTAGGCCTGGTAGTTCCAGCCCGACTCCTTGGTCCACAGCGAGGAGAGGCAGGAGAACTGGTCGTCGCCCCAGCCGTACTGCTGCGCGGCGAGCTGGGCGGCGTACTCCTTGGCACCGTCGGGCGTGTTGACGCGCGCGAGGGCCGCGGCCTCATCCGCCTTCCGCTGGGCTTCGGCGGCAGCCGCCGCCTCCGCCTGGCGCTGCGCCTCAGCCGCGGCATCCGCCGCCGCCTTGGCCGCGACCGCGTCGTTCAGACTGCCGCGCAGAACGGCGACGCGATCGTTCACGCGCTGCGTCTCGACCTCGGCGTTCTGACTGAGCGCCGGCAGGAGCACCGTGGGAAGCAGATCCGAGGTCGACAGACGATCGACCGCATCGTTCAGCGCGGCGGTGTCGACGCTCGTGTCGCCGACCGACAGCGGCAGACCCGCCGTCGCGATGTCGGCCTGCACGGACGCGGCACCGGAGAGCGCCGACTGCGCGTCGGCAGCGGCGGTGTCGGCCGATGCCGAGACCGCCTGCAGCGTCGGCGTCGAGCCGAGCGTCGCCAGCGGCACGGTCGCGGGCGAGGCCGTCGCCGCGGGGGCACTGAACGCGGACGCCGAAGCGTCCGGCATGGAGAGGGGTGCCGCGACGGCGAGACCGGTGGTGGCGATCATGCCGAGGGCGAGGCCCGCGCAGGTCGCCGCGGTGGCGAGCGTGCGACGGGCGCGATGGACGGGAACGAGCTTGAGGTCGGAACGCAGCAAGAGAGCACTTTCGTCGGGGGCGCGCTCTCGGGTGGAGCGCGGATGTGTGCCGTCGGGTCGACACAAGTCCCCGAGTGTGGGTGGCTGTTCTGAGCGTTATCTCTTCGTTACCTGGGAGGGTCGTGGGAGGGGGCAGGCGCGAGAGACCGCGCCTCGTTGAGGGTCGAGACGTCGCGAGGCTTCTCGGATCGCGTGCGAGGCTCCGAAAATTTCACGGCCCTGACCGGGTATTTCTCCACAAACCTTCGAGTGAGGGTTGAACGGCTCGTCAGTGACGCGTCTCGGGCCCCCGCGACGCGGGGAAGGCGGGCTGATCCGCGACGAAAAAAATCGCGGATCAGCCCGATTTCTCAGGCGCGGTGGTCGCGGTAGTACGCGAGGAGCGCGGCCGTCGAAGCGTCCTGAGCCGCGAGGGCGTCGTCGTCGCCCTCGATCGCCGGGGCGATCTGCAGGGCGAGCTGCTTGCCCAACTCCACACCCCACTGGTCGAACGAGTTGATGCCCCAGATAGTGCCCTGCGTGAAGGTGATGTGCTCGTATAGGGCGATCAACTGACCGAGAACGGCAGGCGTGAGCGAGGGCGCGAAGATCGACGTGGTCGGCCGGTTGCCCGGGAAGGTCCGAGCGGCGACGAGGGCACCCGTCGTCCCCTCGGCCTCGACCTCTTCAGCCGTCTTTCCGAACGCCAAGGCCTTGGTCTGGGCGAGGAAGTTCGCGAGGAACAGGCCGTGCACATCGCGGCCGTCGTCGGCCAGGGGGTAGGCCGGGTTGACGAAGGCGATGAAGTCGGCGGGGATGAGACGCGTGCCCTGGTGGATCAGCTGGTAGAACGCGTGCTGGCCGTTGGTACCGGGCTCTCCCCAGAACACTTCGCCGGTGTCGGTGGTCACCGGGGTGCCGTCCCAGCGCACGGACTTGCCGTTCG
This sequence comes from Microbacterium sp. S1037, assembly GCF_048381605.1. Taxonomy (NCBI): domain Bacteria; kingdom Bacillati; phylum Actinomycetota; class Actinomycetes; order Micrococcales; family Microbacteriaceae; genus Microbacterium; species Microbacterium sp. S1037. The sequence continues at coordinate 2,352,957 of NZ_JBLWIG010000001.1, read as the reverse complement.
ACTCCATCGTGAGCTGCTGGAGGTACGCGGCGAAACGGTGCAGCTGCTGTGCGTACGGCAGCACGGCGTGCGACTGCGCGCCGAGGAAGTTCGTGTACCAGACGTTGAGCAGCCCCATGAGGACGGGCACGTTCTGCTCGACCGGGGTGGATGCCACGTGCTCGTCGACGGTGTGGAAACCGGCGAGCAGCTCGCGGAAGGCGTCGGGGCCGAGTGTGATCGCCAGCGACAGACCGATCGCGGAGTCGACGGAGTAGCGGCCGCCGACCCAGTCCCAGAATCCAAAGGCGTTCGCGGGGTCGATCCCGAAGGCCGCCACCTTGTCGAGCGCGGTCGAAACGGCGACGAAGTGGTGCGCCACGGCGTCGGTGCGTGCGGCGTCGGTGTCGTCGATCGCCCCCGCCGCGGCGAGCTTCTCCCACAGCCAATCGCGGGCGAGCCGAGCGTTCGTCAGCGTCTCGAGCGTGGTGAAGGTCTTGGAGGCGACGATGAAAAGCGTCGTCTCGGGGTCGGGGTCGGCGGTCTTCTGGGCGATGTCGGTGGGGTCGATGTTCGACACGAAGCGCGCACGGATGCCGGCGTCGGCGTAAGGAAGGAGTGCCTCGTAGACCATGACGGGTCCGAGGTCGCTGCCGCCGATGCCGATGTTGACGACGGTCGTGACCTTCTTGCCGGTCACGCCGCGCCACTCCCCCGAGCGCACGCGGTCAGCGAAGGCGCTGAGACGATCGAGCACCTCGTGCACATCGTGGTCGACCTGCTGCCCGTCGACGACCAGCGCCGGCTCGGCGCCGGCGGGTCGGCGGAGCGCCGTGTGCAGGACCGCGCGGTCCTCGCTGGTGTTCAGGTGGGCACCGCGCAGCATCTCGGCGAAGCGTTCGCGCACGCCGGTCTCGCCGGCGAGGTCGATGAGGGCGTCGAGCACCTCGGGGGTCACGAGGTTCTTCGAGAGGTCGACGTGCAGGTCGCCGACCGTGCGGGTGAGGTCGCGGACCCGGTCGGCGTCGGCGGAGAACCAGCCGCGGAGGTCGGGCTGGAACGAGTCGCGCAACGCGGAGAGGCGGGACCAGGCGGCGGTGGTGGTGGGGTCGATAGGCGCAGTCACGGTGTCCACGCTAGCGATCCCCGCGCCCGTGCACATCGCGGATGACGAAGCCCGGGGAAGACGCTAAAGATCCGCGGGCTGGGGAGGAGACGTCGGCGTCTGCTCGGGCAGCGCGATCTCGCGAGCGGCATCCCACGGTTCGGTCCAGCCGAGCAGATCGAACAGCCCGTCCAGCACCATCGCGGTGAAGCCCCAGACCGTCTGCGGCCCACCGGCCGCCTCGAGCGCGAACGCCGGCCCCCGCCACACCCGACCCTCGCGTCGGATGACCGTCGACCCTCGACGGCGAGGATCGAGCAGATCCGCCACGGGGGCGCGGAACACCTCGGCCGACTCAGCCCTGTCGACCGCGCGAACCGGTGTCGGGCGCGACCACCACCCGATCACCGGGGTCACCTCGTGCCGCGAGAACGCCAGCGGCACGGCCGGGAGCGTCCCCAGCACATCGACCCCGTCGGGATCGAGACCCGTCTCCTCGCGGGCTTCGCGCAACGCCGCGGCCACGGCATCCGCGTCCCCGGGATCGACACGGCCGCCCGGGAACGCGACCTGGCCCGGGTGCGCCCGCAGGGTGGAGGCGCGCGCCAGAAGGAGGACGTCCAGGTCGCTCGGCACGTGCGCCGCCTCGCGGAGGCTCGGGATGCCGTCGAGGACACCGAACAGGATGAGCACCGCGGCGGCTCGCGCCTCGCCCTCGACGGGCAGCGCCCGGAGGGCGGGCGAGAGGTCACCGGGCCCCCGCGCGAGGAGGGCTTCGAGCTGGGCGCGGGGCGAGGACATGCGTCGAGGCTATGCCGTGACGGGGATGCGCGTGGTCGCGTCCTCCGCACCGGTGGCCGCAACGGAGTCCGCGGCGCGGTCCTCCGCCGAGCCCGGGGCCCGGTCCGCCGCGGGGTCTGCAGTGTCCGCGTCGGGGGAAGGCTCGAGGGGGACCTCGATCCACCGCGGGTGCGCCGAGGTTCCGACCCGGATGCGGCGCGTCGGCACACTCGGCGGTGCCGTGACGGGACCCGAGGAAGGATCCGCGGTGTCCTGTACCGTCTTCGCGACCGACTCGGGCCGGACCGGCGCGGACTCTCCCCCGCCCGCGTCGGTGGGGACGGATGCCGCGACCGGCGGCGCCGCGAGAGCCTCGGAGATGATCCGCCGCGGGTCGTATCGCCGTGGGTCGAGCGCGCGCCATTCCGTCGCATCGGTGGGGACTCCGAGCTCGATCGCGGCGCGCTCGCGGGCGGCATCCACCGTCCGGCGGAGCCCCCGCACGAGCGACGCGAGGCGCGCGACGACCCCGGGGAGCCGGTGCGGGCCGATCACGACCGCGGCGATGAGTCCCACGACCAGGAGCTTCTCGAACGTCAGACCGAACACGGTGTCTCCTCCGGGATCGAGGCCGTCGCTGACCGGGCGAGGGAGCGATCGTGCAGGGCAGCGATGGCGAGCGCCGCGGCGAAGAGAGCGGTCATGGGGACCGCGATCAAGAACATCGACATCACATCGGCCGACGGCGTCGCGAGGGCGCTGAACAAGACGATGGCGACGACCACGTACCGCCAGCTACGCGCGAGGGTGCGGGCGGAGACCATTCCGGCGAGGTTGAGCACGACCAGGACGACCGGCAGCACGAAGGCGACACCCGTGGCCACGACGATCTTCAGGATGAAGTCGATGTAGGCGCTCGCGTCGAGGATCGTGGAGTCCTCGCTCGAGGCAAACCCCGCGAGCACCGACACCATGTGGGGGAAGAGCAGCAGGCCGGTCGCGCATCCCGCGGCGAAGAGAGGAGCCGCGGCTCCCACCGAGCCCAGGACGTACCTGCGCTCCCGCCGGGTGAGACCGGGGAGCACGAAGGCGAACAGCTGGTACAGCCACACCGGGCTCGACAGCACGAAGCCCGCGACCAGGGACACCCGCAGGCGCAGATCGAAGGCTCCGGTGACGCTGTCGAAGTTGAGACTCGCGTTGCGATCGGCCGCGATCTGCGCGATCGGGGCACGGACCAGATCCATGACCGGTTCGTACAGGAACCAGCCGACGACGGCGCAGATCGCGACGGCCACCGCCGCCCACACCGCGCGCCGTGTCGCCTCGTGGAGGTGGGCGGCGACGGGCATGGGGGCCGACCGCGGCGCCTCGGGTCGCCTCGGCGCGACAGCGGGGGCGACGGCGGTCATGTCGTGCTCGGCGGGGAGGAGACGGGCACGGCCGTCGTCAGCGGGATGCGGTCGTCGACGCGATCAGCCGCGGCGGCGGCGCGATCGGCGGGGGCGGCGGACGCCTCGGTCCGGGATTCGCCGACCTCGGTCTTGAGGATGCGCACGGACTGGCCGAGGCTGCGGGCGAGCGCCGGCAGCTTGGCGGCTCCGAAGATGAGGACGATGACCGCCAGCACGATGAGGGCGTGCCATCCGGTGAGGTTCTGCAGCATGAGGAGGGTTTCCTTTCGGTTCGCGTCAGCGCCCGCCGGGCGCTCCGCCGGGGGCGGCGCCCGCGGTCGGGATGGTGGTGGTGTCGACGCGGACGCCGAGGGAGACCGTCCAGCCCGAGGCGTTGTCGCCGGAGGTGGTGGCGAGCTGGAGGACTCCGCCGTCGTCGCCGAAGACGTTGTCGCTGTCGAGCGAGACGCGGGACATGTTGGACGCGGACGACGGGTACAGGGTCGTGTCGGCGTAGACGACGTCGCAGGTGTCCTTGGGCAGGGCGACCTGAGAGGTGGCGATCGCGTTGGACGCGTCGGTAATGGAGTCGGCGCTCGGGTAGACCTCGAAGTGGATGTGCGGCCACCGGCCGTCGTAGCAGCCGGGGAAGATCGAGGTGAACGACACGACGCCGTCGTCGCCGACGATCTGGACGCCGCGGAGGTACGTCTCGTTCTCGATGCCGGACGAGTACATCGAGTAATTGCCCTCGGTGTCGCAGTGCCACACGTACACAGCCGCACCGGTCATCGGGGTATCGCCGTTGGCGTCGTCGAAGATCGTCAGGTTCAGGGTCATGGGAGTGCCCGACGCGGTCGCGCCGCCGTCGAGGCTCGAGCGCAGATCGCTGCGGATGATCCCGGACTGCTCCAGGACGTCGGCACCGTTGGACCCGTCGCCGGGGTAGGGGCCGGCGGTCTCGTCGGGGATCTCCCCGGCGGGCAGGGCCGCCGCGACGCTCGACGCGCCGGCGGTCGGCGTGGCGGAGGCGGTCGCCGTGGGGCTGGCCGACGCGGTTGCCGTCGCGGTCTTCGTGGGGGTGGCGCTGGACGCGGCCGGGGCGCACGCGGCGAGCGTCGCGGTGCCCGCGCCGAGCACGACGAGACCCAGGATGCCGCGGCGAGAGACGAGGGTGCGGATGTCGAAGGGCGCCCCCTGGTCGACGACGGGTTCGTCGGCGCGGTCGAGGAGTCGGCCCTCGTAGGCGGGGCCGTCGGGGGTCATCTCGGTTTCGGGGATCCTGCTCATGGTGTCCTCCATCGGTCGGGGCGGGGTCGATGGATCGAGGATCGCCGGTGGACCCTCTCGGGCCCCTCACCGATCCTGTGCGCCGCCTATGAACGTTGGAGCCCCGGACGCTGACGATCGCCCCACTGCTGTGGTACTCGTGTGAGGATGAGGGCGGGAGGATCGCGATGCCGGAACACCTGCACGCCGTGACGCTCGTCGTGAACATGCCGATCACCAAGATCGACGCTCTCGACACGATCGCCTTCGCCGCCGACGGAGGTGTGGAAGGTGCCGGCACGACGAGCCCGCGCGTCTGGCTCGCCCCGCACGCGTGGGCCGAGGTCGAGATTCCGAAGTTCGCCGATCCCCCGCCGTTCGCGATCGACATCTACTCCGACGTGTCGGGCGCGGTGGCGTGGGCTCAGGCTCGACGGCTGTTCGCCGCGCTCGAGCGGTTCGGGTGGGACGTGAGCCCGCCCCACGCGGGGGTGCGGTGAGCGAGACCGCCGAGCCGAGGCCGCGTCTGCTCTACGTCGAGGACGACGCCGAGATCGCCGCGATGACGATCGAGGTGCTCGGCGAGATCTACGACGTCGTGCACGAGAACGACGGCGTGGCCGGCCGAGACCGGGCGCTGCGCGACAGCTTCGAGGTGATCCTCCTCGATCGGCGCCTGCCCGGCCGCGACGGAGCCGAGATCGTGCGCGACCTCCGAACCGCCCACATCACCACCCCCGTCCTCATGCTCACCGCACTCGGAGCCGTCGCCGACCGCGTCGAAGGGCTCGATGCGGGAGCGAACGACTACCTGCTCAAGCCGTTCGACTTCGAGGAGCTGCTGGCGCGCCTGCGGGCCCTGCGGCGCGCGTTCCGAGCCGAAGGGCGCCGCCGAGCGGTCGCCGAGTGGACTCACCTCCCCGACACGGCCGTGGTCTACGGCCCCTTCGGCGAGCGCGTCGCCCTCACCTCGACCGAGAACGCCGTTCTCGAGCTGTTGAGCCGCAGCCCCGACCACGTCTTCTCGCGCGAAGAGATCGCCCGCGCGGTGTTCTCGTCTCCGGATGCCGTGACCACCGTCGACACCTACGTGCACTACCTGCGCCGCAAGACCGCGACCGACCTCGTCGAGACCGTGCGCGGGCGTGGCTATCGAGCGGGGGCCGCGCGGTGAGCGTCGACGACGATCGCCGCGTCGTACGCCGCGCCGCCCTGCGGGTCGGCACGCTCGTCGCGGGAGCCTCGGCGGTCGCGATCGCCGTGGGAGTCGGCATCCTGGTCATCGTTCTGATCGCGCAGGCCCGCACCGAGGGCGGGGGTCGGCACGGCCCGGGTGGCGCGCCCCTGGGCGATCGGTTCGTCGTCGACCTCGATGACGTGCTGCCCTGGGTGGTCGGCCTGGGTCTGGTCGGCGTCGTGGTGCTCGGTCTCGTGGGATGGGCCGCGGCCCGCTGGTCGGTGCGTCCGCTGGACGAGGCTCTTCGTCGGCAGCGCGCGTTCGTCTCGGACGCGAGCCACGAGCTGCGCACGCCCCTGACCGCGCTGACCAGCCGCATCCAGATCGTGCAGCGACGCCTACGGCGCGGCGAATCGCCCGATGACTCCCTCGACCAGCTGCGGCGCGACGCGCAGATCATGGACGACGTGCTGGCCGACATGCTCCTGACCGCCGAAGGCGAGGTCCGCACGGGCACCGCGCGAGTCGACGACAGCGTGCGGGTGGCGACCGCGACCCTCGCCTCTCTCGCCGCCGAGGCCGGAGTGCGTCTGCAGCCGACGCGGCTGACCGACGCGACCGTCGCGGTGCCCGCGGTCACCGTGGTGCGCATGTGCACCGCCCTGCTCGACAATGCCATCGGGCACGCGCCGGTGGACTCCGAGGTGACGATCAGCGCCGATGCCGATGAGCACGACGTCGTCGTCCGCGTGGAGGACGAAGGCAGCGGCATCCGGGATGACGATCTGCCCCGCATCTTCGAACGGTTCGCCCGTGGGGCCGAGTCGGGTCGGCGGCGCGGCTTCGGGCTCGGACTCTCCCTGGTTCGCGAGGCGGCGACCCGGTACGGCGGGAGCGTCGAGGTCGAGCGCACCTCGCCGTCGGGAACGGTGTTCGCCCTGCGCCTGCCCCGCGCCCGCTGAGGGCGTCGGGCTCAACGTCGCCCACGCGCGCACCGACTCAGTCGAGCAGCGCGTCCCGGAACGCCGACACCTCCATCCGACCAGCGAAGCGCCGGGTGCGTCCGTGCTCCCAGACGAGACCGGATGCCACGGGTGCGACCGGCATCCAGTCGAGATCGTCGATCCCGGCGATGGCCGCGACGGTCGCCCATGCATCGGCGGTGGTGAGGTCGTCGGCGATGACCGTCGCACTCACGGGACCGGAGAGATGCACGCCCGTGCGCGGGTCGATGAGGTGGGCGCCGCGCTCGGACGTCCCCGAGGTGGCCACGGCCCCGTCGACGACTCGGACGGTGGCCAGCAGCTCGCCCTCGTGGGTCGGGTGCGCGACGCCGATGCGCCAGACGTGATCGCTCGTCGGAGCGGTGCGCAGACGCATGTCACCGCCCACGTTGACGCCGACGGCCTCGATCCCGCCGCGGGCGAGGAGATCGTCGAAGGCCCGGGCCGCGGCATCCGTCGACCATCCCTTGACGATGCCGGTCGGGTCGAACCAACCGCGCCAGTGCGCGTCGAAGCGCCCGCCGCTGCGCTCGCGCAGATCACGACACAGCTCCGCCACCTCGGTCACCCGCGGATCGAGATCGCCGAGCTCGAGGGCGTCGTCGCGCAACCGCGAGATGTCGGAGTCGTCGCGGTAGGTCGAGAACACCCGCTCGTCGTCGCGAAGACGCGCCACGCACGCGGCGATCGCGTGCTCCACGGCCACGGTGCGCTCGCCGAGGACGGTGATCGAGGCGACGGTCCCCATCACGGGCTCGACGACCGTGAACGCGCCGGTCATGCGCGGGCCCGGTCGAGCGCGGACTGCAGGGAGGTGCGGTACCCGGTGCTCGTGTACGTGGCGCCCGAGACCATGTCGACCTGGGCGCTCTGCGCCTGCACGGTCTCTTTCACGAGGATCGGCAGCGCGCGCGAGTTGATCTGCTGGTCGCGTCCGTTCTCAGAGGGGTACTGCGGCACCTGGACGTCGGTGATCGCCCCTCCCGACACGGTGATCTGCACCTGAACGGGACCGAAGCGCGTGCTGGCCGTCTGACCGGTGTACGTGCCATCGGCGAGGCCGCTCGACGACGTCTGCGCGGTCGACCCCGACGACCCGCTCGACCCGGACGACCCACTCGAGCCCGACGACCCGCTCGCGGCGGAGCCGGATGCCGAGGGGCTCGGCGTGACCGTCGCGCCTCCCGGGGCCGCGTTCGCGCCGGAGGTCACCCCCGTGGAGGAGGTCTCCGCGAGAGCGCTCGCCGACTCGGGGACCAGCGAGGTGCGGTAGCTGAACAACAGGACGAGGCCGGTGACGGTCGCCATGAGGGCGTAGACGATCTTCTTCATGAGCGGTCTCCTCAGACGGTGAAGGCTTCCAGGTGGATGCGGTCGGCGGCGACGCCGGCGCGGCGGAGGTCTGCGCGCACGGCATCCATCCAGGTCGGGGGTCCGCAGAGGAACACGTCGTTGTCCGCGGGTCGCGGCGACACGTAGCGGACGAGATCGGCACCCGCCCATCGCGCGTGCGAGGCCGGCAGCCACGACGAGGTCGTGTGGGCGCGGGGGCCGGGAAGAGGCGCGTGGCGCAGCCCCCGCTCCCGCACGAGGCGGTCGATGGCATCGGTGCGCAGGGCGTCGGCGGCCGCGTGGTCGCGGACGAGGAGCGTCGCGCCGCCCGGCTGCCAGTCGGCCTCATCCAGGATCGCGACGAGGGGCGCCACTCCCGCACCGGCACCGATCATCAGCAGGTGTCCGCCGCGACGCTCATCGGCTGTCATCGTGCCGTAGGGACCCTCGATGAGAACCCGCGTGCCCGGGCGCAGAGCAGCGAGTCGGTGAGTGCCGTCGCCCACGAAGCGAGCCGAGATCACGAGTTCTCCACCCGACGGGTCCGCGGCGAGCGAGAAGGGGTGTCCACGCGACCAGCCCGGACCGTCCAGGAAGCGCCAGACGAAGAACTGCCCGCCGCGTGCCTTCAGCGCATCGATTCGGCGTCCGGTCATGCGCACCGAGACGCCGCTGCGGCCATCGGGCTCGACGGCACTGACCCGGATGCCATGGCGAAGCGACCGCGCGAGCGGAACCCCGAGCCGGAACACGATCACCGCGGCCATCGTCACCGCCCACATGGCCCACCAATACACCGTGGCCGAGCGGGAGACGATGAAGTCGGCGCCGGTCCACAGCATGTGCGGGACAGCGAGGCCCACCCCGAGATAGCCGTAGAGGTGGAGGAGGTGCCACGACTCGTATCGGAGTCGTTTTCGGGCCTTGCGCACCGAGGTCACCACGACGAGCAGCAACAGCGCGGTACCCGCGGTCGCCAGGAGCATTCCCGGGTAGTCCCAGATGAACTGCCACGCCTGCTCGATCGGATTGACGTCCGCGGCGACCGCGTAGCCGAGGATCTGCAAGCCGATGTGCGCCGTGAACAGGGCGAACGACCAGAAGCCGACGATCCGGTGCATGCGGGTGATGCCGTCGCGCCCGAACCCGCGCTCGAACAGCGGCACACGGGCCATGAGCAGCACCTGGTAGAAGAGGAGGTTCGCGGATGCCAGCCCCGCGGCGCGACCGAGGGCGTTGAGCGAGTCCGCTCCCCCGCCGAGCAACGACTGGATCTCTCCGCCCGCGATCCAGACGGCCACGACGATGAGACTCGTCGCCCAGACGACGACGATCGCCGCGAGGTTCCAGAGCGATCGGGTGCGCGCCGCGCTCCGCGGGGAGGAGCGAGCGCGGCGCATGGCTGCCACGGGCGGGGCGGAGAGGGCGGGTGCTGCGGTCATGCCCTCACGATGCCCAGGCGCTCCCCAGACGGCTCCAAGAAAACCGCGTGGTGGTCACCTCCATGGTCGATCCAAAGGAAAGACCAAGCTTTTTCGGCCCGCGGTCAGTCGTCGACACCCGCCAGCACGGCGCTGCGCTCCCAGAGCGCCTTCGCGACCGCCGGATCGTCCGCGAGACGGTTGGTCCGCGCCGGCTTGTTGTTCGCGTAGAACCCGCCCGGTTGCCAGTCGACCCCGGGCTTGCCCAGGGCGAGCCAGGTGAGCCGTGCACCGCCGACCGCGGTCGAGGTCATCAGGCGCTGAGCGAGCGGGCCGCCGTACAGGAACTTCCACGGCCCGTCGCTCGTCGATCCGAAGTTCGAGGCGATCACGCCGGGGTGGAAGGCCACCGCGGACAGCCCCCGATCGCCGAAGCGTCGGTTGAGCTCCTTCGTGAAGAGAACGTTCGCGAGCTTCGCGTTGCCGTAGGCCGTCGTGGAGGAGAAGTGATTCGCTCCCTGCAGATCGTTCAGATCGAAGCGCGGGAAGAGCTTGGCCGCGGCGCTCGAGGTCTGGATCACCGAGGCGCCGGATTCGATGAGGCGCTCCCGCAGCAGGTTCGTGAGCAGGAACGGAGCGAGGTGGTTCACCTGGAACGTCGTCTCGTACCCGTCGGCCGTGAGGGTACGCCGGCCGAACACTCCCCCGGCGTTGTTCGCCAGCACGTCGATGCGCGGGTATCGCTCGAGAAGGGATGCCGCGAGCTCGCGCACCTGCGACAGGTCGCTGAAGTCCGCGACGAAGGAATCGACACCGAGAGTCCGCGCGACGCGGGCGGTCTTCTCGGGATTACGGCCGACGACCACCACCTCTTCGCCGAGATCGTTCAGCTGCTTCGCGGACGCGGCACCGATGCCGTCGCTGGCGCCGGTGATGACGATGGTGCGGGTCATGCGTACCTCCTGGTCGATGAGCTGAACGCTAATGCGCACGCCGATGAGAACAGCGGGGCTTGCCCTCGGCATCCGGGACTCCTGAGAACTCACAGCCCGCTCCCAGCCCCGCGGGACCAAAAAGCGCGGGCGCCGCGTTCTCTCCTGTGACGCCCGCTTCGGAGCGTCGAGACGAGAGGATACGAACCGTGAGCACGGAGTACCGGAAGACGTCGGAGGCGCTGGGCCGCCTCACCGACCGCCAGTTCGCCGTCACGCAGGACGACGCCACCGAGCCGCCGTTCCGCAACGAGTACTGGGACAACCACGAGGACGGCATCTACGTCGATGTCGTATCAGGACAGCCGCTGTTCTCCTCGACCGACAAGTTCGAGAGCGGCTCGGGCTGGCCGAGCTTCACCAAGCCGATCGACGATGCCGCCGTCGTGACCAAGACGGATCGGAGTCTGTGGATGACGCGCACCGAGGTGCGCTCGGCGGGGGCCGACAGCCACCTGGGCCACCTCTTCGACGACGGCCCTCGACAGGCCGGCGGGCTGAGATACTGCATGAACTCGGCCGCCCTCCGATTCGTGCCCGTCGCCGAGCTCGAGGCGCAGGGATACGGCGCCTACCGTGCGCTTTTCCCGGGGAGCCGCGCCTGATGAACCTCTTCTCTTTCCGCAACCGCAAAAGGAGCCACACCATGACCAGCGGACCCACCGACACCGGCGAGATCACCCGCCGCCCCGGCACCGAGACCGCCGTCCTCGCCGGCGGCTGCTTCTGGGGCGTCGAAGACCTGATCCGCCGTCAGCCCGGCGTGCTCGACACGCGCGTCGGCTACACCGGCGGACAGAACGACCACGCCACCTACCGCAACCACCCCGGTCACGCGGAGGCCGTCGAGATCGTCTTCGACCCGACCCGGACGTCGTACCGCGACATCCTGGCGTTCTTCTTCCAGATCCACGACCCCTCGACGCTGAACCGTCAGGGCAACGACATCGGCACGAGCTACCGCTCGGCCATCTTCCCGCTCTCCCCCGAGCAGGAGAAGGTCGCGCGCGACACGATCGCCGACGTCGACGCATCCGGCATCTGGCCCGCCAAGGTCGTCACGACGATCGAGCCCGAGGCTCCCTTCTGGGAGGCCGAACCCGAGCACCAGGACTACCTCGTGCGGATCCCGAACGGGTACACGTGCCACTTCGTGCGCCCCGGCTGGGTGCTGCCCAAGCGCGAGGAAGCCTCCGCGTAAGCGTTTCCGGGGCCCGGATGCCATGGCATCCGGGCCCTTGTCATACCCGGTGGCTGCGCCTCTCGATGAGCACGGTGTCGCGCCAGCGGCCGGCCACGTCTCGACCGATCCGCTCGCGCGTTCCGACCGTGCGGAAGCCGTGGCGGGCGTGAAGAGCGAGCGACGCGGTGTTCTCAGGAAAGATCGACGCCTGGATCGTCCAGATACCGTCGGCCTCGGTCGAATCGATGACCGCGTCGAGCAGTGCATGCCCGATTCCCTGTCCTCGACCGTCGGCCTCGACATAGACGGAGTGCTCGACGACCCCGCGGTAGACCGGCCGTGACGACACGGCCGACACAGCCGCCCAGCCCGTGATTCGACCGTCGATGACCGCGACGAAGCGGTGCGCGTCGAGCTTTCCCGTCGCGAAGTCGACCCAGGTCGCCGGGGGTGCCGCTTCGAACGTGGCGTGACCGGTCGCGATGCCCTCCGCGTAGATGCGATGCACCTCCGGCCAATCCGCCTCGGCCAACGGGCGCACCGTCGTGCTCACGCGCAGCAGGACCCCGCGTCGGTCGTGCACACGCCCGTCTCGGGCAGCACGAGATCGACCTGCCGCGCCGCCACCCGGTCACCTGCGAGCTCGGCGGCTATCGATCGCACTTGCTCGTACCCGGTGAGCAGCAGGAATGTGGGCGCTCGACCGTACGACTTCATGCCCGCGAGGTAGAAGTCGGGCTCGGGGTGGGTGAGCTCGGCGACGCCGTGCGGCGGCACCGACCCGCACGAGTGCACGTTCGGGTCGATGAGCGGGGCGAGGGCACGCGGCGCCTCCACGATCTCGTCGAGACCGAGGCGGATCTCGGCCAGCATCGACAGGTCGGGGCGAAATCCGGTGGCATTGACGATCACGTCCACCGCGACCGCGAACGCCTCGCCTGCGCGTCGACCGCTCACGCGAACTCCGGCGTCGGACAGCCGAACATCATCGATCTCGAACGAGGCGATCTGCTCGACACGGCCCGCGGTCACCAGGCCGTGGACCGCCGCACCGAGGCGCCCGCGGGCGGCGAGGTCGTCGGCCGCGTCGGCGGCGAGGCGCGCGGTTCCCTCGTTGCGGACAGCCCACGAAACGCGTGTCGTCGGCTCTTCCTCGGCGAGCGCGGCGAGGGCGATGAGGGTGTTGGCCGCCGAGTGGCCCGCGCCGACGACGAGCACCCGACGACCGGCGAAGCGCGCGCGGTCCCGCCGCCCCACGTCGGGGAGCGCTGTCGTCACCCGGTCGCCGAGGTCGCCCTCCGGGGCGAAGCCGGACGACAGCAGTGAGCGCGGCGAGTTCGTCGTGCCCGAGGTGTCGATGACGGCCCGGGCCATGACATCCGTGGTCCCCTCCGCCGTGCGCAGTCGAAGGACGAAGGGGGCGGCCGCCCGGCCGGCCGAGCGCGTGCGGTCCATCCCCTGGCGGGAAACGGCCTCGACGCGCGCCCCGTATCGGACGACGGATGCCAGGGCGGCGGTGCGAGCGAGCGGCTGGAGGTAGAGGTCGATCAGCTCGTCCCCGGTGGGCAGGCCCTCGGCATCCGGAGCGGTCCACCCCTCGGCCTCGAGCAGCCGCTGCGCTGCCGAGTCGACGACGTAGCGCCACGGCGAGAACAGTCGGGTGTGACCCCATTCGCGGACGGCCGCGCCGACGGTGTCGCCCGCCTCGAAGACGACGACCGGGAGCCCGCGCTCGATGAGGTGGGAGGCCGCGGCGAGGCCGACCGGGCCCGCACCGATGACCGCGATCGGAAGGCCCGCGCGACGGTCGACCTCCGGCCGCGGCGGGACCGTGAGGGTGAGGCTCACGCCTCGACCCCCAGCTCACGCAGCAGCGTGGTGACACGCGCCTTGATGTCGTCACGGATCGGGCGAACTTCGTCGAGGCCCTTGCCCGCCGGATCGGTCAGTTCCCAGTCCTCGTAGCGCTTGCCGGGGAAGATCGGGCACGCGTCTCCGCAGCCCATCGTGATGACCGCGTCGGACGCACGCACGTCGTCGGTGAGCAGGAGCTGCGGCACTTCCGCGCTGATATCGATGCCCTCCTCAGCCATTGCCGCGACAGCCATCGGATTGAGGGCGTCACCTGGGGCGCTGCCACCGGAGAGCACGCGCACCCGCTCGCCCCCGAGGGCTCGGGCGTAGCCGGCGGCCATCTGCGAGCGCCCGGCATTGTGCACGCAGACGAAGAGGATCGTGGCGGTGTCGGACATTGCTTTTCCTTCGGGTCGGGACGAACGGGAACAGCATGACGCAGAACATCGACGCACGTCAATATTGACGTTCCTCGATATTCTGAGAATGATGGATGCCATGACTCCCGGTACCGCCCTGCCCCTGCTCGACGCCCCGTGCTGCGTGTCGTCGGGCGATGCCGCGATGGCACCGGCAGAGGCGGAGACCCTCGCGAAGACGCTCAAGGCGCTGGCCGATCCCGCCCGCCTGCGGATCGTGTCGATCATCGCCGCTCAGGATGCTGGCGCCACGTGCGCGTGCGACCTGCAGGAGCCGCTCGGCCTGTCGCAGCCGACGGTGTCTCACCACACCAAGGTGCTGGTGGATGCCGGCATCCTGACCCGCGAAAAGCGCGGCACCTGGGCGTACTTCTCCCTCGTGCCGGGTGCGCTCGACCGCGTCGCCGCGGCCATCGCGCCCCGGCCCTGACGCGCGCAACCCCCGCATCCGCCGGCAGGGCGATGCCTAGGCTCGCCCCATGAGCGCGTACGACGTCATCGTCATCGGCGCGGGGCTCGCGGGGCTGCGCTGCGCGACCCGCCTCGCCCACGCCGGCCGCGATGTCGTGGTCCTCGAGGCGGGCGAGACCGTCGGCGGACGTGAGCGGACCGACATCGTGGACGGCTTCCGCCTCGACCTCGGCTTCCACGTGCTCAATCCGGCGTACCCGTCCATCCGTCGGTGGGTCGATGTCGACGCGCTCGCGCTCCGGCGCTTCCCCGTCGCGGTCAGCGTGCGGCTCGAGGACCGGGTCGTCCGTCTGGCCCATCCCGTGCGACACCCCTTCTCTCTCCCCGAGACGCTGGCCAGCGGGCTCGTGCGGCCCGCCGATCTCGCCGCGCTCGCCCGTTGGGCGGCGCCGACCGTGGTCTCGGCCCGCGCGGCGAAGGACGGCACCGACCGCACGCTCGAAGAAGCGTGGGATCGCGCGGGTCTACGCGGCCCCCTCCGCGAGAGCGTGCTCGAGCCGTTTCTCGCCGGCGTGCTCGCAGACGACCGGCAGGAGACCTCCGACGCGTTCGTGCGGCTGCTCGTCCGGAGCTTCGCCATCGGCCGTCCGGGGGTCCCCGCCGCGGGGATCGGCGCTCTTCCCGCGCAGCTCGCCGACACGGCGCGCCGCGCCGGGGCCGGCATCCGGGTCGGTCATCGGGTGGTTTCCACCCGGCCCCGGGCGTCCGGTTGGCACGTGGGCATCGAGGGACGGGATGCCGTCACCGCCCGCGCCGTGGTGATCGCGACCGGGCTCGACCCGGCGCTCGACGTCCCGCTCCCCCGGCCCCGGGGGCTGCAGACGTGGTGGTTCGCCACCGACGACGCACCGAGCGAGGACGCTGCGCTCCGCATCGACGGGCGACGACGCGGCCCGATCGTGAACACCGCGATCATGACGAACACCGCCCCGACCTACGCTCCGCGGGAACAGCACCTCGTCCAGGCGACCTGCGTGATGCCCTCTGCGGCGACGGAGGATGGCATCCGGAGCCAGCTCGCCGAGATCTGGGAGACCGACACCCGACCGTGGCGACTCCTCCGGCGCGACGACATCGCCCACGCTCTCCCCGTGCAGGACCCGCCGCTGCGCCTGCGCCGGCCCGTTCGGCTGGGTGACGGGCGCTACATCGCCGGCGATCACCGAGACACCGCGTCGATCCAGGGCGCCCTGGTCTCGGGCCAGCGCGCGGCGGAAGCGGTGCTCGCCGACCTCGCGCGCTGAGCGGACTCCCGGCAGACTGGACGAATGCCCGGCCTCCACCACCTCGACATCTGGATCGCCCACCCCGACGACCTGACCGACTGGATCTGGCTCCTCACCCGCCTCGGATGGACCACCGAGGCCGAGTGGCCGGGAGGCTCGACCTTCACCGCGGGCGGCGCGTACATCTCGGTGACGACGACCCCGAACACGATCGACGCCCCACACGACCGCCGCCGACCCGGCGTGAATCATCTCGCGTTCGAGGGCGGAGCACCGGCCGAGGTCGACCGGCTGATGACCGACGCCCCCGCGCACGGGTGGGGACCGCTGTACGTCGACCGCTATCCGCACGCCGGCGGCCCGCAGCACTACGCGGGGTGGCTCGAGAACACGGCCGGTTTCAAGGTCGAGATCGTCGCGGACTAGCGGCTCCCGCCGCGGGCGGCGAGCGCGGTCAGGGCGTCGCCGGTCACGCGCCTCGTCGTCCACTCGTCCATCGCCTCGGCGCCGAGCGCGCGATAGAAGCCGATCGCAGGCTCGTTCCAGTCGAGCACCGTCCACTCCAGGCGCGAGTAGTCCTTGTCGATGCATTCGGCGGCGAGCGCGGCCAACAGGGCCACGCCGTAGCCGGACGACCGGTACTGCTCGTGCACGTAGAGGTCTTCGAGCCAGATACCGTGACGGCCGGTCCATGTCGAGTACGTGAGGAACCAGATGGCGACCGCGCGGATCTCCCCCTCCCGCTCCACGACGAACGCGAACGCGCGGGGATCGTCGCCGAACAGCGTGGCGCGGATCATCTCGGCCGTGTTGTCCACGGCATCCGGTTCTCTCTCGTAGTCGGCGAGCGCCTGGATGCACGCGAGGATGCCCTCTTCGTCGCCCGCACGGGCGGGGCGCAGAACGGCCCCGTCTCGGAGATCGGTCATTGCAGGGGCTCCCAGCTCTCGGCCGCCACACGGCGGAAATTCCCGCCGAGCACGGCGGCGGCGTCGGCGTCGGTCCATCCTCTCGCGGCGAGCGCGGGGCCGAGGCCGACGAAGGTCTCGGGCGGCATCCATTCCATGGGTCCCCACCGCGTGTAGCTGTCGTCGTACAGCTCGGGAGACGCGGCGACGGTGTCGCGGAACGTGGGCCAGTCGAACGAGAAGTCGGTGCTGACCCCGACGTGCCGGATGCCGACGACCTCGACGGCGCATTCGAGGTGCCGAACCATGGCATCCAGCGTGGGCGTGTTGGGTCCGAGGAAGATGCCGACACCGGTGATGCCGACGACTCCCCCGGTGTCGGCGACCGCTCGCGCTTGATCGTCGGTGATGTTGCGAGGGTGATCCCACACCGCGCGCATGTTCGAGTGGCTGAACACCACGGGCCGGGTCGATGCGGCGCACATGTCGAGCGTCGTGCGGGCGCCGACGTGCGAGCCGTCCGGCACCATCCCGCGCCGGTTCATCTCGGCCACGAGATCTCGTCCCCAGGGGGTGAGTCCGTCGTCGGTCGCGTCGAGACAGCCCCCGCCGGCGCGGTTGGCGTGGTTGTACGTCGGCCCGAGCGTCCGCACGCCCTGCGCGACGAGCAGGCCGACGGCATCCAGATCTCCTCCGAGAGGCGCGCAATCCTCGAGGTCGAAGGCGACGGCGGTGTCGCCGCGGGCGGCGATGCGGTCGATGTCCGCGACCGTCGAGGCCAGCTCGACGCCCTCGATCGCGTCCACCTGTGCGCGAAAGGAACGCAGAAGGGATGCCGTGAGCTCAGGCCCGTGCGGGGCGTAGCCGACGTTGAGCGACACGAAGCCGCCTCCGGCATCGCGATAGCGACGCAGGTCGCCGATGTCGGCGGTCTCGACGAGCTCGACGCACGCGTGCTGGTCCCAGAGCATCTCCCGAGGCTACCCGTGGAGGATCGCCTACCGCTTCACTTCACGCTGCCCTGGGTCAGGCCCCCGATCAGCCACTTCTGGAGGAAGAGGGCGAGAAGGTACACCGGCAGCAGTCCGGCGAGACTCGCAGCCGCCGTCTGTCCGAACATGACCTCTCGACCACCCTGCATGAGAGCGATCCCGACGGGCAGCGTCTGAGACTCGGCGCTCTGCGTGAGGAGCAGGGGAATGAGGAAGTCGTTGTAGACGAGGATGAACACGATGATCGACACCGCGACGAGTCCCGGCGCGACGAGCGGGAGGATCACCGCCCACAGCGTTCGTATCGGACCGCATCCGTCGATTTGCGCGGCCTCGTCGATCTCGCGCGGAACGGCGCGGAAGAAGCCGTCGAGCAACCACACCGCGACGGGGGTGAGGAGCAGTCCCTGCACGATCCCGAGCCCCACCACGGAATCCATCAGACCGGCGGTGCGCACGAGGACGAAGAGCGGGATGATCGCGACCACGGGAGGAGCGACGTACGCCGACACGATGAAGGCGAGCGCCCTGTCGCCGCCGACTCGCAGTCGGGCGACGGCGTAGTTCGCCGGTACGGCGACCAGGAGCGACACCGCCACCGCGATCGCCCCGGTGCCGATCGAGTTGCGCAGATAGGTGAGGATCGGCCAGTTCTGAAACGCAGACACCCAGTTCTCGACAGCGAGGCGAGACGGAAGGATCCGCGTCGACAGGATGTCGTCGGGGCTCTTGAACGACATCCCGACCATGTAGAGCACGGGGAGAAGGGCCAGCGTGATCGCAACGACGATGACGGCCCATTTGACGGCCAGGACCGAGCGCGGGGCTCGACCGGGCCGGCTGACGCTCACGGCCCGCGTCCGGGGGCGGCGGCGGCGCTTCGGAAGGACGAGGGTGCGGGTGGCGCCGGTATCGGAGTCGGCGGTGGTGTCGAGGTGGAGCATGGCGGTCACGGAGCTCACCCTTCTCGGTTCAGGCGCTGGCGCACGGCGTTCAGCGGGAGGATGACGACCGTCACGAGGACGAGGAAGGCGACGGTCTGAGCGGCCGCCGCTCCGACGTCGAACGTCTGGAGTGCGGTGCGGTAGATCTCGAAGCTGCTCACGGTCGTGTCGAAACCAGGGCCGCCGCCGGTCATGATGAACACGAGGTCGAACACTTTGAACGACACCACCAGCTTCAACAGCAGGACGGTCAGGAGGCTGGGGATCATCAGCGGCAGAGTGATGCGGCAGAACGTCGCGACGACGCCCGCCCCGTCCACCTGCGCCGCCTCATACACCTCCCCCGGCAGGGTCTGAAGGGCGGCGAACACCAGCAGAACGCAGAACGGTGTCCATTGCCACGCGTCGACCAGGGTGACGCTGATCATCGCGGCCGGGCTCGACCCCAGGAAAGGGAACGGTGACGAACCCGGAGCGACGAGCTGTCCCACGTTGTTCACGAGGCCGCCGGTGGGCGCGAGCATGAGCTTCCAGATGACACCGGCCATGACGGGCGGTGTCATCAGCGGGAGCAGGAGCAGGACGCGGATCACCCGTCCCCCGCGCACAGCCGCATCCAGCGACAGGGCGACGACGGCGCCCGCCACCAGGGCGAGAACGGCCGAGGGGACGGCGAAGGCGAGTGATCTGACGAGGGACGGGAGGGTGACCCCGTCCCCCAGCAGTGACACGAAGTTGTCCACGCCGACCCACCCGGCGAACGGCCGACCCAGCGACGACTTCGAGAACGACGCGGCCACGATGTAGACCAGCGGGTACAACGCGACGAGGGCGACGGCGACGAGAGAGGGCGTCAGGAGCAGACGTCCGATTCGTGACGCCGGACGGCGCGTGGTTCTCGGCGCGGCGGTGTTCGACATGGTGTCTCCGATCGGAGGGACGGGACGGATCAGCCGGCCAGCGACTGCCAGGTGTCCCAGGTCTGCGACATCGCCTGCTCGGCCGTGAGGCTTCCCTGGAGCATGAGCGCGAGATTGTCGCTGAGCGTCTGGATCATCTGCGGCGCCTGCGGCGAGGTCGGCCACGATTGCGCGTTCGGCAGCACCTCCGCGGCGACCTGCGCCACCTCGGGGGCGAACGCGGTGTAGGCGGAGCTCTCCAGCGTCGAGGTGCGGATCGGGTCCACGCCCGAACCGGTCGTGGTGATCAGCTGCTCGTTCATCTTCTTCGACGAGGCGAAGGCGACGAACTGCTTGGCGAGATCCTGGTCGGGCGCGTTGGGGCTGATCCCCATGGCCCATCCGGCGTTGAGCGCTCCCGAGACCGAGCCCTGCGGGCCCACCGGGAGCGGCGCGACGCCCCACTTGTCGACGATCTTCGACTGCTCGGGGTCCTGCGCGAAGACACCGAGGTCGGTCCAGAACTCGATCATGCCGACGTTGCCCGAGAGGAATTGCGGCAGAGCCTGCTCGAAGCCGATCTCGAGGGGGCTCGGCAGCGCGGCGGGAGCCGCGTCGAGCATCGCCTGAGCTGCCTCGACGGCTGCCGGGGTGTTCAGCTGCGGCATCTGCGGATCGATCTTGTCCGGCGACATGGTCGCGAGACGGTTGAAGAACGTCGAACCGATGTTGAAGGCGCTCTTGGCTCCGAGGAGGGCCGACCCGTATACGCCGTTGCCCTTCTCGGCATCCGTGATCTTCTGGGCGACCTGTACGTACTCGTCCCACGTCGTGGGCACCTGGACGCCGTTGCGTTCGAAGATCTCCTTGTTGTAGAAGAGCACGTGGGTGTCGCCGTCGATGGGCAGTCCGTAGGTCTTGCCGTCGTACTGCGTGTACGGACCGAAGATGCTCTGGATGAAGTCTGCGGAGTCGATGTCGCTGTCGTCGTCCACCCACGACGTGATGTCGGCGAGGGCTCCGGATTCGGCCAGGGCCCCGACGGAGGTGTACCAGTACTGGATCACGTCGTAGTTGTTGGTACCCGATTGGGCGTCGAGGATCGCCTTCGTCTGGATCTGGTCGTAGGGCACGACCTCGACCTGGATGTCGGTGCCCGTCTCGGCCTCGAACTCCTGCTCGAGGATCTTCCCGGCCCCTTCCTGCGGAGCGGCGATGAGTACCTTGAGGGCTTTGGATTCGGTGCCACCCCCCGCGTCCGAGGACCCGCCGCAGGCGGTCAGCGAGAGGGCGAGGAGGGAGACTGCGCCGACGCCGATGAGGGCGCGGGGGCGGAAGGATGCGCCGGAGCGCGGGGTGAGGAAGCGACGTTGCGTGCTCACAGGATGGTCCTTTCGAGGTTGGAGGTGCGGGATGTCAGGCTGCGGGGGTCCACGGTGCGTCAACTTTGTCTCCGTCGACCCAGGGGGCCTTGACGAAGACGGCGCGGAAGACCGTGTCGAAGGGGTTGCGAAGGAAGTGCTCCTGCCCCGGGCGCGCGTGCAGGACGTCGCCCGCGGAGATGGTGACGGGATCCGCGCGATCGAGCCAGACCTCGGCGGCACCGTCGATCACCACGAACGACTCCGTGTGCTCCCGGTGCAGGTGATTCGCGAAGGCGTCACCGGGACGGAGTACGACGACACCGAATGCGGCCTCCGGAGTCTGGGACAGGTAGCCCGGCCCCCACTCTCCGAAGCGGAGGTCAGCGTCGCTGACCCGCACGAGGTCGGCACTCACGCCGGCACCGCCGTCTCGGTCATCGAGCGGTAGAGCTCGTGCGCGTCGGCGGCGTCGAGATCGTCGTGCACGACGGCACGGACGGCGGTCATCATGGCGGCGGGGTTCGCGCTCTGGAAGATGTTGCGACCCATGTCCACCCCCGCGGCCCCCGCTCGCACCGCGCGGCTGGCCATGGTGAGGGCGTCGAGCTCGGGCAGTTTCTTGCCGCCGGCCATGATGACCGGCACGGGGCAACCGGCCACGACCTCCTCGAAGCCCTCCTCGCAGTAGTAGGTCTTCACGAGCTGCGCGCCCAGCTCGGCGATGATGCGGACGGCGAGCCCGAGGTAACGCGCATCACGGGTGAGTTCCTTGCCGACGGCGGTGACGCCCAGCACGGGGATCCCGGCGCGATACCCCTCATCGACGAGAGTCGTGAGATTGCGGATGCTGCGGGTCTCGTGCTCTCCCCCGACGAACACCTGGACGGCGACGGCGTCGGCGTTGACCCGGACCGCGTCGTCCATCGCCAGGGCGATGTTCTCGTCGGACAACTCTTTCAGGACGGAGGGACCGCCGGATGCCCGCAGAACGAGCCCCGCCCGCGTCGCCGGCGGGATCGACGTGCGCAGCGCACCGCGTGTGCACATGAGAGCGTCCGCGTGCTCGCCCAGGGGAGCGATGTTCACGTCGATGCGTTCGAGGCCAGACGTGGGTCCCTGGAAGTATCCATGGTCGAAGGCCAGCATGACCGTTCGGCCCGTCCGAGGGTCGAGGATACGGGCCAACCGGTTCTGCATGCCCCAGTCGAGATTGGCGGCGCCGCGGATCTCATGCGTGAAGCGCTGCGCGGGGACGTCGGGGTGGAAGTTCTTGGCCGAGACGTTGCCGTCGAGGTCTGCCATGAGGTTCTCCTTGTGTGATGAGGGACGAAGCGTCGACGTCTCAGGCGAAGACGTCGGCGGAAGGGGAGACGGATGCCGCTCGCGCGGCGCCGGGCGGGGTGAACAGCGGAGGGACGTCGGGGCCGGCCACGGTCATCACGCTCCGGTAGACCCGGTGCCACCGTTCGACCACCCGGGTGTAGACGGCGCGTTCGTCGGCGGTGGCCACGACGCGGCGGTCGGTGTCACCCATCGGGGGGAGGTCGCCCCCGATGCCGGCAGCGGCGAGGCGAGCGGCCCCGTACGCGGTGGCCTCAGGCGCCACCGTGACCAGGGTGTCGAGCCCGCACACCCCCGCGATGATGCGCGGCCACAGAGCTCCGGCGCTGCTGCCGCCGGTGAAGGTGACGGAACCGTCGTCGACGGCTCGACCGCCCGTGAGATCCGAGAGGATGCCGAGGTGGGCAGCTGCCACGATGGCCGCGGCCTCCTCGATCGAACGCACGAAGGCTCCGCGCGACGACGCGGCGGTGTCGTTGATGTCGAACCCGACGAACGCGGGCGGCGCATGGTGCCACGCGTCGGCCTGCATGACGTTCGCCATGGCGGCGACGACACCGTTCGAGCCGGGCGGAACCTCCTCGGCCCACCGCTCCATGAGGGTGAACGCCGACCCGCCGTCGCGCGTGGCGGCCACGGCGTCGCCGCAGAACACGTCACGGAACCACCGCATGGCGAGACCCGACAGGAAGCCGATCCCTTCGACCATCCAGGTGTCGGGCGACACATGACACAGGGTGCGCAGCCGTCGCGAGGGGTCGATGACGGGCTCGGTGACGACGGCCGTGGTCTGCCAGAAGGTTCCCGCGACGATCGTGGGCCGTCCAGGACGCGCCGCGATGCCGTGGAGGGCGAGCTGGGTGTCCGCTCCCCCGCTCATCACCGGTGTTCCGACGGCGAGACCGGTCGCCGCGGCAGCGGTCGAGGTGACGCGCCCGACGGGCAGCCCGCATTCGACGACCGGAGGGAGGATGCCGTCGGAGACGCCGACGGCCGCGGCGAGGTCGTGCGACCAGGACCGAGCGCGCAGGTCGAAGAGGGCCGAGCTGGAACCGCACGTGGGGTCGGTGACGAACTCTCCCGTCAGGCGGGTGACCACCCAGTCACTGAGCATGCCGAGGTGCCGTGTGCGCGCGAGGACGTCGGGGGCGTGACGGGCGATCCAACGCAGCCGCGCGGGGGCGGTGATCGACACCCAGTCCCCGGCCACGCGGTAGATCTCGTCGGCGACACCCTCTGCCACGAGTTCGTCGGCCTCGGCGCGGGCGCGGCCGTCGGTGTTGGGGCACGCCCAGAGCTCCGAACCCTCACCGTCGTAGAGGACGAAGCCCTCGCGCATGCTGGATGCCGCGACGGCGGCGACGCGGCGGCCGTCCAGTTGCGCGACGACGTCACGGATCGCGGAGGCGATGAGGCTCCACCCCTGGCCAGCGTCGAAATCGGTGCCGCCCGGGAAGCCGGGAACGGCCCGGTGGGTCCACTCGCGCGCGGCGCGGGCGACAAGAGTCCCGTCGTCGTCGAAGGCGAGCGCCCGCGCGGATCCGGTTCCGGCGTCGATCGCGAGGTAGACGGGTCCGTCCGAGGTCATCGCTCCCACCGCAGCTTTCGGCCTTCGGTGTAGGCGGTGACCTCGTCTGCGAGCATCTCGGCCCCACGGCGAAGCGTCTCGTGGGTGGCCCCCGCCAGGTGAGGAGTCAGGATGAGATGCGGCTGCGCGACGAGATCGCGCCACGGACCGTCGGGCTCGTTCACATCGAGGGCAGCGCCGGCGAGGTGACCGTCTCGAAGGGCGTCCAGGAGAGCGTCCTCATCGACGAGCGACTCCCGCGCGGTGTTGATGAGAAGGGAGCCACGGGGCATCCGGGCGATCTGCGTGGAGCCGATGAGGTGTCGGTTCTGCGCGGTGGCGCGGGCGTGGATGCTCACGACGTCGCTCACGGCGAGGAGCTCGTCGAGATCGGCGACGATGCGCACGTCCGACACGGTCGCAGGATCGACGAACGGGTCGTATGCCAGCACCGTCGCACCGAGGGCGCGGACGCGCGCGGCGACGAGGCGCGCGACGTTACCGAATCCGACGAGTCCGACGGTGAGCGACGCGATCTCGCGGCCGAACCATCGGGCACCTTCAAAGGTCGACTCCGCCAGCGGTCGTCCGGTCGCCACGCGCTCGTCGACGTCGCGGAGCGAGGCCGGGACGTTGCGCGCGAGAGAGATGAGGAAGCCGACCGTGAGATCGGCGACCGCGTCGGCGTTTTTCCCGGGGGTGGTCGTCACACGGACTCCGTGGGCCGCGGCAGCCGCGAGATCGACGTTGACGGGACCCCCGCGCGCGCAGCCGATGAGCCGGAGACCCGGCAGCGCGGCGAACACCTCCGCGGTGAAGGGGGCGGCGTGGAAGACGACGACGTCATACCCCTGGGCGAGATGGGCGACCTCGGCGGGGTCGCCCTCAAACTCCCGCACTGCGGAAGTGTCCCCTGATGCGGTGACGTCGGACACGGTGGCCGTGTCGATTGTCATGCCACGGGCGGCGAAGGCGCGGGCGAAGATGTCGGCGGGCATGTAGCTGTCACCGAGCGCGAGGATGCGAGGACTTGTCATGGGGATCTCCGGGCAGGGGGTCAACGGGAAGACGGGTCAAGGGGGCGGCTGCCCTCGAGGGGGACGGGGTAACGCCCGGACGCGCTCTGACTGCTGATCCCTGCGGCGTCGAAGCCGGTGTCGACGCTCACGCGCAGGCGGTCGGTCCGTACGGAAGCGCGGGAGAAGTCGATCGGTTCCCCGTTGTCGTCGTAGGCCACGGCCTCCACCACGACGATGGGGTGGCCCGCTTCGACTTCCAGGATCGACGCGAGCGTCCGATCCGCCGACACGGCCTCGATCGAGCGATGCATCCGTGCGATCCGCACGCCCGCCACGCGGGTGATGGTGGCGTACAGGCTCGCGCGGGGATCCCGCAGATCGGCGAGCAGTCCCGCGAAGCGCGCGGGCATGTAGTTGATGACGTGCACGGCTGTGCGGGTTCCGACCGCGCGGACACGCTCCAAGACGAATCCCGCTCCGCCGATCTCCGCGCGGGGACCGACGACGGCGGCGGCCCACGAGGGAAGGATCTCCACACCGGCTCGGAGGATCTGCGAGGTCAGCGTGCTCCGTCCGTCCTCGCTGTATTCGCCCAGCAGGCTCGGAGCGGAGGGGAGGGTCCAGGCGGACGGGCCTTGGGCTCCCTCGACGAAGGCCCCCTTACTGCCCTGGCGACGGGAGATCATGTGGGCGGATTCGAGCCGCGACAACGCCTCTCGGACGGACGTCCGCGACGCGGCGAAATGCGCGCAGAGCTCGCTCTCGCTGGGCAGGCGATCGCCCGCCATCCAGGTGCCGTCCGAGATGCGGCTTTCGATCGCCCGCATGATCTGGAACCAGATCGGCGCGGTCGAGCTTCGATCCAACGGAGGGAACGCAAGGGTCGACATCGGTCCTCTTCTCTGAGGGATGTGGGCATGGCGCAAGCGGGCGAGAGTCTGGGTGAGATCGCGCTCGGGGCCGGCGGCTCGGGGTGGTGAAAGCAATCTTGCTCTCGGACCTGTATCTCCAGAAGAGACAAGTGGAGAATTTTCGCGCGCGACGAGAATCTGGCTAGAAAAGTCCTTTAGCCAGGTATTTTTCTCGGATCGCAGAGCGGCTCCGCGTGCACTCGGCGAACAACGAACCGAACCGAGGAGCTTGCTTGGGACAAGTCGCGCGGGGAGCGCTCAGACCGATCGCGCCGGCGCGAGCCCCGCGTCGAGCGCTTCGCGCCCGTCGAACACGAAACAGTCACCCTGCCAGTGCGCGTCGCCCTGGGCCGCGAACCACCCCAGGATCCCCCCGTCGAGCTGGTACGCGTCGACGCCTTCGCCGCGAAGGTAGAGCGCGGCCTTCTCGCAGCGGATACCGCCCGTGCAGAAACTCACGACCGTCTTCCCGGCGAGTTCATCTCGGTGAGAGCTCGCGGCATCCGGGAACTGCGTGAACCGCTCGATGCGCCAGTCCTTCGCGCCGGCGAAGGTGCCGTAATCGACCTCGAAAGCGTTGCGGGTGTCGACGAGCACGACCTCGCGTCCCTCGTCGTCGGTGCCGCGATCGAGCCAGCGGCGCAGGGTGTCGGGACTCACGGCGGGAGCCCGGCCGTCCTGAGGGCGCACCTCGGGCCGGTCCATGCGGATGATCTCGCGCTTCACCTTCACCAGGAGCTTGCCGAAGGGCACGGCATCCGACCAACTGTCCTTCGTTTCGAGCGCGGCGAAGCGCGGGTCGACGCGCAGTTCCTCCACGAAGCCGCGCAGGGCGTCGGTCTCTCCCGCGAGGAAGAGGTTGATGCCCTCTTCGGCGAGAAGGATCGTTCCGCGCAGAGCCGCCGCGAGCGCCCGCTCGCGCAGCGTGACGCGGAGGGCGGCGGGGTCGTCGATGCGCGTGAACAGATACGCCGAGACGTTGAGGACGGATGCCATGTCTCCAGCGTACGAAAGCGTCAAGCCTCCGAGCGTCGGGGAAGCGATCGCCTAGCGTGGAGGATCACTCGTCGTCTGGAGTTCGTCGTGCCCGAAAGACCCCCTCATCCGGTCGTCGGCGTGTCGGTCGTCATCCCGGTGCGGAACGACGGGCCGCACCTCTGGCGATGCCTGCGGGCGTTGGCCGCGCAGACCCTCGCGGCCGACGAGATCGTGGTCGTCGACAACGGCTCGACCGATGACAGCGCCGACATCGCGCGCGCCACCGGAGCTCGCGTGGTGTTCTGCGGCGAGCGCGGCATTCCCGCCGCGGCCTCGACCGGATACGACGCCGCGCGCGGGGAGCTCATCCTGCGTCTCGATGCCGACAGCCTTCCTGCTCCCACCTGGATCGCAAGCATGGTCCAAGCCCTCGCCGATCCGGAGGTGGATGCCGTGACCGGCGGTGCGGTGTTCCATGACGGTCCCGCTTCCCGGCGTGTGCTGATGGCCCGCGTGTTCCTCGGCACGTACAACACGTTCGCGTTCCCCGCGCTCGGGCACACGCCGCTGTGGGGGTCGAACATGGCGTTCCGCCGCGCGGCGTGGGAGGCGGTGCGCGACCGCGTCCACCTCGACCCCGAACTGCACGATGACCTCGACCTCGCCTATCACCTGGGAGTCGACCACCGCATCCGGTACGTGCCGGGGCGGCACATGCGCGTCTCTTCCCGCACGGTGGAGCCGCGGCGGTTCGCGCGCTGCTTCCGTCGCGGGGCGGGGACCGTCTTCGCGCACTGGCCCGCGGATGTCCCGCCCGTGCGGTGGGCACGGGTGGCGCGAGCGCGACGCCGCGCCGCCCGGATCGGGGCCGGGCGCTGATGGCCGGCATCCTCTTCCCCGACGTCACGGCGCCGGACCTGCACGTGATGAGCTTCAACATCCGACGACGCTTCGACCGGATCACCTGGCCGCCCGCCGATCGGTGGCCGATGCGCAAGCAGCGCCTGCGCACCTTCCTCGGCGCCCGTCGGCCGCATCTGCTCGGATCGCAGGAGGCGATGCCCGATCAGGCCTCCTGGGTGCAGGCCTCCCTCGGGTCGCAGTACGGGCGGATCGGACTCGGACGCGGGAAGAATCGCGAGGGCGAGGGGACTCCCCTGTTCTACGACCGGGACCGGATCGAGGTCGAGGACTGGGAGCAGGTCATGCTGTCGGACACCCCCGACGTCCCGGGGTCGACGGGCTGGGGCAATACGATCCCCCGCGTCGCGGTCGTCGCCCGACTGCGCGATCGGGCGACGGACGCGCGATTCACGTTCGTCAACACGCACTTCGACGCCTTCTCTCGGCGGGCACGGCGCCGCTCGGCGACCTGGCTGCACGACCTCGTTGCACGGCGCGAACTCCCTCTCGTCTTCACCGCCGACGTCAACGCGCACATCCGCTCGGCCGAGCTCGCGGGCATGTTCGCCGACGGCCTCCTGGTGGACACCTGGTCGTACGCCCCGGCGCGCCGGACCGCCGAGTGGGGAACGTTCAACAACTACGCGGCCCCTCGTGTCGGCGCACGGCGCATCGACGCGCTCCTGGTCACCCCCGACGTGGGCGTCCGTGCGGTCGGCATCGACCCCCGCCCGACGGGCACGCAGTGGCCGAGCGACCATCTGCCCGTGGAGGCCGTCCTGCGCAACCACCCGTCGGGGGGCCCGCGATGATCCGGGCCATGTACGCGAACCTCCAACGTCCCCCGCGCAGCGTGACCGACTGGCTGGCCGACCTCGTGCGGGCGGTCGCGATCGTCGCCGTCATCGTGTCCCTGTTCACCTTGCCGTTCACCGATTTCGCGGTGCTGTCGATGTCGCTGCCCGCGGTCATGCTGTCGCGGATGATCGGGCTGCGCTCGGGTCTCGACCTCATCACCTGCGTCACGGTGTTCGTGGCCGCGGGCAGCAACGTCATCGACCTGTACCGCGCCTGGACGGGCTGGGACCTCGTCGTGCACCTCGCGTGCACGGGCGTGCTCGCGGCTGTCGCGCTGGTTCTCCTCGAGGATGCGCGCGTGGTCGCCCCCACGGGCCGCCGCCGCGTCCCGATCGTCATCGCGACGATCACCGGGCTCGCGTTGAGCGCCGCGTGGGAGATGGTCGAGTGGTTCGGCTATCGCTTCATCACGGATGCCATCTTCGTGACTTACGACGACACGATCGGCGACATGATGGCCGGCGGCGCGGGAGCACTCGTGGCCGGGGTGCTGGCATCCCGGTTCCGCCTGACCCGAACCGACCGCGCGCGGCTGTAGACCCGCGACGCGTTCCCCGCCGAGACGGATGCGTTCCCCGCCGAAGTGCCCCCACGGGGCGGGCGTGCCGGAACCGGCCCCGACGAGGCGGGCGTGCCGGAACCGGCACTCCCCGCCCCGTGGGGCAGCCGTCAGATCTTGCCCGCGACGTCGCGGCCCACGAGGTCGCCGTCCGGATTCGGCTCGCTGAGCTGCTCGCCGGGAGAGGTCGTGTCCTCGAGCGGCGGAAGCCCGTCTTCCACGCGAGAGCCGATCTCGGCATCCACGTTCTTCCAGTACTGCACGGCACGATCGCGGACGTCCTTGCGCGTCACGCCGCCCACGTGTCCGGTGATGGTCTCGACGAGACGATCGCGCTCCTCGGCTGACATCACCTCGCGCACCAGAGCACCGGCCTGTCCCCAGTCGTCGTCTTCGGGGTGCAGGGTCGCCGCCGACCGCACGAGCTCGCCGTCGCTCTGCCATCCGCCGTCACCGGCACGACGAGGATCGGCCGCGGGGCCACCCGCCGAGTTGGGAGCGTAGACGGGCACCTCGGGCGGGTTGTACTCGTAGCGCATCGCGCCCTCCTTCGAGTACGAGTGCACCTCGGTGTGCGGACGGTTGACCGGCAGCTGCTGGTAGTTCGTGCCCACGCGGTAGCGGTGCGCGTCGGCGTAGCTGAAGATGCGCGCCTGCAGCATCTTGTCGGGGCTGCCGTCGATGCCGGGCACGAAGTTCGACGGTTCGAACGCGGCCTGCTCGATCTCGGCGAAGTAGTTGCCCGGGTTGCGGTTGAGCTCCATCGTGCCGACCTCGATTTCGGGGTAGTCGCTGTGCGGCCACACCTTGGTCAGGTCGAAGGGATTGAAGCGGTAGGTCTTCGCATCGTCGTAGGGCATGATCTGCACCTTGAGCGTCCACGTCGGGAACTCGCCCCGCTCGATCGCCGCGTACAGGTCGCGGATGTGGAAGTCGGCGTCCTGACCCGCGATCTGGTCGGCCTCGTCCTGCGTGAGGGTCTTGTGACCGAAGTCGGTGTGGAAGTGGTACTTCACCCAGAAGCGCTCGCCGTCGGCGTTGATCCACTGGTAGGTGTGCGAGCCGTAGCCGTTCATGTGGCGCCAGGAGGCCGGGATGCCACGGTCGCCCATGAGCCAGGTCACCTGGTGGGCGCTCTCGGGCGACAGCGTCCAGAAGTCCCACTGCATCGTGTTGTCGCGCAGGTGGCTACCGGGCAAGCGCTTCTGCGAGCGGATGAAGTCGGGGAACTTGATGCCGTCCTTGACGAAGAAGACGGGGGTGTTGTTGCCGACGAGGTCGTAGTTGCCCTCGGTCGTGTAGAACTTCAGCGAGAATCCGCGGGGGTCGCGCCACGTGTCGGGGCTGCCCTGCTCGCCCGCGACGGACGAGAACCGCGCGAGCATCTCGGTCTCGACGCCCGGCTGGAACAGCGCCGCGCGCGTGTACGCCGAGACGTCGCCGGTGGTGCGGAACGTGCCGAACGCCCCGCCGCCCTTCGCGTGCACGACGCGCTCGGGAACCCGCTCGCGATTGAACTGCGCGAGCTTCTCGATCAGATAGTGGTCGGTCAGGGCGATGGAGCCGTCGGCTCCGACGCTCTGCGAGTGCTCGTCGCTGGCGACGGGGGCGCCGCCGTTCGTGGTGGTCGGCTCGGTCATGGCTCTCCTCACGTCGTGGGCCGGGAAACGAAAGGCCCAGGGACGACGCTACGCACGGGCTCCGACATCGCCGAGGCATTGCGGTTCGTCCTCGGACCACGTAGGGGCCAGAGCCTGTCAATCCCCCGATCCCCGGCCGGCCGGGTCGGGAGCATGGCGGGACCGAACGAGAGGAACCGCACATGTCGAAGGATCTGTCGAAGGGCGACCGCGTCAGCTGGGACACCCCGCAGGGGCGCACGCAGGGCGAAGTCGTCGAGAAGAAGACGAAGGACTTCCAACACGACGGCCAGAAGTTCACCGCATCCGACGACGACCCGGCCTACATCGTGAAGTCGGAGAAGTCGGGGTCGACCGCGGCTCACAAGGGGTCGGCGCTGAACAAGCTGAAGAGCTGACGCCTCGCGGGCGAAACTCCTGACTTCTCCGCGGCGTCGCGGTCTCAGCCGAGCGCGCCACCACGACGGAGCGGTTTTCTCAGGAGTTTCGCCCGCGCCGCGCGGAGACCACGGCTACGCCCGCGCGTCCCGCCGCTTCCGCATCTGCGCCAGGGCCAGCCCCAGCCGGTGGTTGCCCGCCAGCACGTCCTCGTGACGCTCGAGGAACTCCCAGTACGCGTCGGTGAACACCGACTCCTTGGCATCCTGAGCCGACGGCCACCACGAGCCCATCTTCTGCAGATAGGCCCCACCCGAGACGTAGGGCTTGGTGGCCACGAAGCCGCCGTCGGCGAACTGGCTCATGCCCATGACGTTCGG
Source organism: Microbacterium sp. S1037 (assembly GCF_048381605.1). Taxonomy (NCBI): domain Bacteria; kingdom Bacillati; phylum Actinomycetota; class Actinomycetes; order Micrococcales; family Microbacteriaceae; genus Microbacterium; species Microbacterium sp. S1037. The sequence continues at coordinate 2,321,710 of NZ_JBLWIG010000001.1, read as the reverse complement.
CACCATCACCCAGTCGTACGCGTCGACGAACAGCGCCAGGAACCACGCGTTCACCTGACGCGGCGCGTACCCCTGCAGCAGGAACCAGTTGCCCAGCACCATCAGTCGCTCGATGTGATGCGCGTAGCCCCAGCGGTGCACCCGCTCCAGCACGGTGCGCACCGGGATGGGCAGGTCGCTCGGCATCCGTTCTCCGGAGTACCAGTACTTCTGGATCCGCTTCTCGAGATGCAGCGCGTTGACGTGCTCGAGCTTCGGGTGCGCCCGGTACATCCCGCGCATGTATTCGCGCCACCCGATCACCTGACGGATGAACCCCTCGACGGATGCCAAAGGGGCATCCGTGCGGGTCGCGGCGGCGACCACCTCCTCGACGGTGAGCAGCCCGATGTTCAGCATCGGCGAGATGATCGCGTGGAAGAGGAACGGCTCGTCGGCCTTCATCGCGTCCTCGTAGCGCCCGAAGTCGTGCAGCCGCTCGGCGACGAAGACGTCGAGCCAGTCGCGCGAGTCCTCGGGGGTGACCGGAAGCCAGAACTCCTCCGCCTTTCCCGGGTGCTCGGGGAACAGCTCGTCGACCTCGGCGATGACCGTGCGCGTGATGTCGTCGGCTTCGAGCTGAGGCAGGGGCGGGATCTCCACACCTTTCTTCGGCAGGGCCTTGCGGTTGTCGGCGTCGAAGTTCCAGCGCCGGCCCGCGGGCTTGCCCCCGTCCATCAGGATGCCGGTGCGCCGGCGCTGCCAGTGGTAGAAGTCCTCCATGAGCGGGGTCGGATGCTCGGCGAACCACCCGTCGACCTCTTCTTCGGGGGTGAGGAAGAGCCCGTCCGGGAGGACGTCGGTCTCGACGTCGTGATCGGCGCAGATGCGGGAGATCCGTTCGTCGACCGGGCGATTCGGATCGCTCATCCACGTCAACTCGGTGACGCGGTGCTCCCGCAGCAGGTGTTCCAGACCCGCCTTGAAGCCGAGGTCGTCGGCGAGGGTGATCCGACGCACCGTCCGCCCCTCGGCCTCGAGCCGGGCGGCGGTGTGCCGCATCGCCGAGATCAACAGCACGATCTTGTGCCGGTGGTACGGGAGCTTGCGGAAGCGGGGCGCCGACTCGATGAAGAAGAACTCCTCGACATCGTCGTCGGCGTAGGCGGGGTGCTCGGCGAACTGCTGCGTCGCGAGGATCAGTGCGGCCCTCACGCGCGCCGCCTCTGTCTCGCGGCGTTGGCGCGACACCCACGCGAGCAGTAGAGGACCTCGTCCCACTGGTCACGTCCGCTCCACCGCTTGCGATCGGTGAACGGGCGTCCGCAGTAAGCGCACGGCTTGGAGCGCACCTCGGGTCGTGACATGGCGTCATCGTTGCAAATCGCACCGCCCGCGCTCGGGGGCTTGCGCTGGCACGCGGGGCGCTCACACAAGCGCTCCCGCCCGGCGCTGACGCCCGCAGCGCTGACACACACGGGGAGCACGCGCAAGGCCCGCACGCAATCGCGGGAGTCCGTGATCGGGTCGCCCGATGGACACGACACCGGACCGTACGAACGACACCGCCGACGAGCCCGACGAGCTCGAGACCGCCGACGCGCCAGAGATTCCCGACACGACCGACGACGACGGCGAGCCCGTCGACAACCCCTCCGGAGGATGACGCACACGAAGGGCCCCGCGCGCGGGGCCCTTCGTCGCATCAGTCGGTCAGATCGAACTTCTCGTTCTCGCCGCCCTTCGGGCGCTCACCGGTCACTTTCGACGTGACCAGGGCGATCGCCGTCGCGAGGCGCCCTCCTGCACTCCCCCAGTACTCGCCGGTCAGCGCGGAGACCTTCAGCAGCGTGACCCCCGGGGACTCGGGGCCGTCCGGGAACCACGCCTCGACCGTCGTCGACCACAGCTCCTTGAGCTTCGCGAGGTCGTCGACGACCTCGGCGTGACCGGCGAGCGACAGCCACGTGCTGTCCGAGCTGAACGACAGTCCGACCTTCGGGTCCCGCCGCACATGCTCGACGGCCGAGGCGTGCGTACCGACGATGAACCACAGGTCGCCGTCGGACTCCCGCTCCTGGACGGTCAACGGGTGAGCGTGGAGCGCGCCGTCCTCGGCCCGCGTGGTGACCATGGCGAAGCGGAACTTCTTCAGTAGGTCGTTGAGCGTGTCCAGCTCGGTGTCGGTGGATGTCATGACACTCCCTCTTTCTGACGAACCCCCAGCCCACCGGGTCGCCGCGACGAGCGCTACGCGTTGACGTCGGGCCCGAGGTCTGCTCTCGGCGGGGCGAGCCGGTCGAGCTCCTCGATCGCGGCGCGGGCGCGCTCGATGCGGGCGACCACGTCGTCCTCCCACCACCGCGGGCCCCGCTCACCGAGCCCCGCCTTGGCCAGTCCGACGCGGCGGCGGGCCTGGGCCGTTCCGTCGGCATCCCCCGCACGTTTCGTCGTCCGCACCGCGGAGCGGGCGCGTCCGAGGTGGGATCTCAGCCGATCGGCGAGGTCTGCCGGCAACGCCGGATCCGTGCGGCGCCATCGACGACCGTCGATCACGAGCCAGCGTTCATCGTCGGTGGAGTCGTCGATCCCGGATGCCATGCCCCCAGTCCACCGTCCGGCGACGTCCGCGAAAATCTCCCGGGCGTCCCGTGGGCATCCGTGCTACCGTTGAATCATCAATTCTGGGATTTGCTTCATGGACGCCCGCCTCATCGATGAGATGTCGGGCGGACGGCACCGAGCCGTTCACCACCGTGGTCCCTCCTTACATCGTCGCACGGCACGCTCGATGACATCGGTCATCGCCTGCCTCCCGCGGAAAGTTTCTGTGTCTTCGCTTCACCCTTCGCCACTGTCGTGGCGCCAGGCCGATCTCGACGTCTTCGTCGCGACGGCCGGATCCGACTATGCCGGTTTCGTCGGCGCGGCCACCTCGGGCTTTGAAGCCCAGGGTCCGCTCGGCGAGAACCTCGGCATTCACACGTCCGTCGGGGCGGCTCAGGCCGCTGTCGACGGGCATCGCGTACGCGGCACCACCTCGGTGTCGCGGCGTCCCCGTCCGCTCCGCGTTCGTCGGAACGGCGCCCACGGTCGCTTATGCGGCCCAACATGAATAAAGGAAGAACACGATGGCCACTGGCACCGTGAAATGGTTCAACTCCGAAAAGGGCTACGGCTTCATCGCTCCCGATGACGGCTCCGCCGACCTGTTCGCGCACTTCAGCGCGATCCAGGGCAACGGCTTCAAGGAGCTGACGGAAGCGCAGAAGGTCGAATTCGACGCCGAGCAGGGCCCCAAGGGCATGCAGGCGGCGAACATCCGCCCCCTCTAAGCTCCGCAACACCCGAAGGCCGGGTCTGCCGCACGTGCGGCGGCCCGGCTTTCGTTGTGCTCGCAGGTGAACGGAGAGGGTCCGGCAGATGTGTATTCCCCGTGAGGCTCCTGCACATGTGGACGTATACCGGAGCCCTCATACGTCGGCACGTAGGGTTGGCCGAACCCGAGGATGCCTCCCGGGATCCCGACTCCGGTCACCTCAAACGAGGAGCAGTTCATCGCCTCCACCATCGTCGAGTCCCGTCTCGGCCCCGTTCGTCAGACCTACTCCGGCACCACCGAATTCCCCCCGATCGCGAAGGCCTACACAGAGCTGTCCCAGGTCGTTCGCGAGAGCGGACTCCTCGTCCGCACCCGCGTGTTCTACGCTCTCGTCGGCTCCGCCCTCGTCCTGGCCTTCGCCGGCTGCATCGCCGGATTCGTGCTCCTCGGCGACAGCTGGTTCCAGCTGCTGATCGCCGCAGCCCTCGGCATCCTGTTCACGCAGGTGGCGTTCCTCGCCCACGAGGCGAACCACCGTCAGATCTTCGCCTCGGGCCCCGCGAACGATCGTCTGGCGCTGTGGATCGGCAACGGCGTCGTTGGCATGAGCCAGTCGTGGTGGGCCTCGAAGCACACCCGTCACCACGCCAACCCCAACCGCGTCGGCAAAGACCCCGACATCGAGATCGACACCATCTCGTTCCTCGACGAGGACGCGGCCAAGGCCCGCGGCATCCAGCGCTGGATCACCCAGCGGCAGGGCTGGCTCTTCTTCCCCCTGCTGACGCTGGAGGGCCTCAACCTGCACGTGCTGGCCATCCGCCACCTGGTCTCGCGCGGCGAGGTCAAGGGTCGCTGGACCGAGCTGGGACTCATCGCCCTGCGCTTCACGGTCTTCGTGGCCCCGGTCTTCGTGTTCCTCCCCCTCGGCATGGCCTTCGCGTTCCTCGGTGTCCAGCTCGCGGTGTTCGGCGTGTACATGGGCGCCTCGTTCGCGCCCAACCACAAGGGCATGGCGGTGATCGCTCCCGGCGCGAAGCTCGACTTCTTCAGCAAGCAGGTGCGGACCTCGCGTAACATCTCGGGCGGCTGGTGGGCCACCTGGCTCATGGGCGGGCTGAACTACCAGATCGAGCACCACCTGTTCCCGAACATGCCGCGGCCGCACCTGAGCCGCGCGCGAGAGATCGTCATCGAGCACTGCCAGACCCTCGGCGTGCCCTACGTCGAGACGACGCTGCTGCAGTCCTACGGCATCGTGATCCAGTACCTGAACCGCGTGGGCCTCGCCGCCCGCGACCCGTTCGAGTGCCCGCTGACCTCGGCGGCCCGCCGCGTCTGAGCCCGCGAGCGCAGGACACGCACAGAGACACCCACAGAGACACTCACAGAGAAGGGCGTCGCACCGGAAGGCCGGTTGCGACGCCCTTGTCGTCTCTCTCAGCCGCGGGCGTCGAGCTTCTGCACGGGGCATTCGCCCCCGGGCTCGGTCGCACGTTCGAAGTGCCACCTCTCGTTCGCGTACGTCTGGCACAGTCCCCACTCGCGGCCGTGCTCCATGATCCACAACTGGGCGTCGAGCGTTCCGATGTCGACCGCCCGACCGGTCACGTGGCTCGAGGTCTCCGGAGTCGCCACGTACTCACGCGCCAGATCTTCGCTGCCGTACGTGCGCACCGCGTCGGCGAGGAGGCGACGTTGGAGGTCGACGCTGCGCCACCCGCTGGTGATGTCGAACCGGATGCCATCGGCCTCGGCCGCGACCTGTGCGGAACGCAACGCCTCGAGGAGGGCGGGATCCAACCGCTGCAGGGCGGGATGGGTGTCGTCGTCGACGGTCAATGGCGTATCGGCCGCGATGAGCCCGTCCGCCTCGGTCGGGACGAAGATCCCCGCGGGCCGGACGGCCGTCGCGAAGGACGAGAAGGTCAGCGTCACCGCCAGGGTGACGACGGCTGCGAGCAGCAGGACGACGACGCCGGCCACCGCGAACAGGGAGACGAGCCGGCGTTGACGGGACAGGGGGTGCGAGGGGACGGCCATGGCAGCAGTCCAGTGCGCCGGCCGTTGCCATGCCGTATCGCGCGACGCATACGCGGACGATACGCCGTCAGTCGCGAACGACCTCGTGCAGGGCGAGATCGCGGATCGTCCCCTCGGCCAGCGTGAGTGTCATCATCGTGCACCGCGGCTGTCGTCGGCGGTCCGTCGGCGATCCGGGGTTCAGCAGACGCAGACCCGCCGGGGTCGTCGTGTCCCATGGGATGTGGCTGTGCCCGAACACGAGCAGGTCGGTGTCCGGGAACGCGGCGTCCATCCGTCTCTCCCGACCGGTCGCGGCACCGGTCTCGTGGACCACGGCGACGCGGACCCCCTCGATCTCGGCGCGCGCGATCTCGGGCAGCCGAGCGCGCAGGTCGGCACCGTCGTTGTTCCCCCACACCCCCAGCACGGGCCCGAGGGCGAGGAACTCGTCCAGCACCGCCTCGGTCACCCAATCCCCCGCATGAACGATCAGATCGACCTCGGATGCCGCTCGCCGCACGGCATCCGGAATCGTCCGGGCTCTCTTCGGCACGTGCGTATCGGCCACGAGCAGCAGTCGGATCGCCATCACTCCACGCTACATACGCTCGCGATACACCGGCCCGCCTACGATGACGGGATGCGCGTGCTGATCGTCGAGGACGAGCCCTATCTCGCCGAGGCGATCCGCGACGGACTCCGCCTGGAGGCGATCGCGGCGGACATCGCCGGCGACGGTGACTCCGCGCTCGAGCAACTCGGCTACACCGCGTACGACGTCGTCGTCCTGGATCGCGACATCCCCGGACCCAACGGCGACGAGATCGCTCGCCACCTCGCGGTCCAGCCGGCCGCTCCCCGCGTGCTCATGCTCACCGCCGCCGACCGCCTCGACGACAAGGCCTCCGGCTTCGAGAGCGGTGCCGACGACTACCTGACGAAGCCGTTCGTCTTGAGAGAGCTCGTGCTGCGACTGCGTGCGCTTGCGCGCCGGCCCGCGACCGGGGCTCCCCCGATCCTCGAGCTCGACGGCATCCGTCTCGATCCGTTCCGGCGCGAGGTGTACCGCGACGGCCGATACGTCTCGCTGACCCGCAAGCAGTTCGCCGTGCTCGAGGTACTCATGTCCGCGGGCGGCGGCGTGGTCAGCGCCGAGGTCCTGCTCGAGCGCGCGTGGGACGAAAACGCAGACCCCTTCACCAATGCCGTGCGCATCACGATCTCGACGCTCCGAAAGCGCCTCGGCGAGCCGTGGCTGATCCAGACCGTCGCCGGCGTCGGGTACCGCATCGGTCCCGCGGATGCGTGAACGTCCGACCGGACTGTCGGTCCGCATCAAACTGACGCTCAGCTACGCGGTCTTCGTCGTGATCGTCGGGATCGCCCTGTTCACGGTGGGCTTCCTCGTCCTGCGGTTCCTGCCCGAGGGCACCCTTTACGCCACGAGCGGCCTCTTCACCCCCGCGCGCCGCGACCTCGCCGACGTCTTCGTGAAGTACGCGTGGTTCACCGTCGCCGGGCTCGCCGTCATCGGCCTGGGCGGGGGCTGGATCGTCGCGGGTCTCATGCTCCGGCCGCTGACCCGCATCACCGACGCCGCACGGGCGGTGCGCGATGGAAGCCTGGACCGTCGCGTGGATCTCCCCGGCCCGCGGGACGAGCTGACCGACCTCGCCGACACCTTCGACGCGATGCTCGCGCGCATCGCCGAAACCGTGCAGGAGCAGCGGCGTTTCGCGGCGAACGCCTCGCACGAGCTGCGCACCCCGCACGCGACGATGCGCACGATGCTCGAGGTCGCGAAAGCTGATCCCGAGGGCGTCGACGTCGAGCGGCTGCTCGCCCGCCTCGACGACACGAACGAGCGGGCGATCCGGCTGACGGAGGCGATCCTCGCCCTCTCGCGCGCCTCGAACGGCGGCGTGGTGGGGCGCACCGAGGTCGAGATCGACACCCTCGCCGCCGAGGTGTGCGGGGAGCTCGCTCCGCTCGCGACGAGGACATCCGCGCGGCTCACCACGCGCATCGCGTCGCCCGCCGTCGCGATCGCGGACGAGACGCTCGCCCGCCAGATGCTCACGAATCTGGTGCACAACGCGATCGTCCACAGCACACCCGACGGCGAGCTTGCGCGCGAGGTGCAGATCGCCGTGCGGACGGACGCGCGCAGCGTCGTGATCGACGTCGCGAACACCGGCGCCGTGCTGTCCCGTGAAACGGTGGCCACGCTCCCCGAGCCCTTCGTCCGTGCGGCCGGGCGTGCCCGCCCCGCGGACGGCGGCACGGGCCTCGGTCTCGCCATCGCCGTCGCGATCGTGCGCGTGCACGAGGGCTCGCTCGAGCTCTGGCCGCGCGAGGGCGGCGGACTGCACGCGCGCGTGCGCCTGCCCCGGCCGACCGCTGTTCACGAGCGGTGACCCGGTCGGCGCGAGGCTCCTCACCCGCGCGCTGCCATCTCCCCCGCGCGGACGGCCGCGAGCGTCACCAACCGCGAGACGATCACGATCACCGTGCCCACGCCCGCGCCGATGGTGTTGTGAAGAACGTCGTCGGCGTCGGGCACCCGACCGGGGATGAACGACTGAGCAGTCTCGACCGCGAGTGAGACGGCGGCCCCGAAGAGCACGGCGGCGGGCGCGAACCGCAGGGGAAGCAGCGCCGCCACCGCGATCCCGAGCGGCACGAACAGAGCCACGTTCATCACGACATCGCTGTCGTACGCCAGGCCGAAGCCGCCCCACCGCTCGGTCACGAGGAAGAACGCGTCGATCGCCCTCTCCTGGAACGGACGGATGAGCGCCCGCGGCGCGAGCGTGAGCGTCCCGACGACGGTGAGCGCTGCGGCGGCGACGAGGACACGGGCGGGGGTGAGGACCGGGGCGTTCGGCATGGAGTCTCCTGGGTGATCGAGCTTCCAGCCCACACGCCGCGGTGTTGCCGGCGCGTCTGCGCCTTCCGATACGCGGACGATATGCCGCGCCCGGACGAGGACAATGGATGCCGTGACCTCCTCCCGCATCCACCCCGCGCTCGTCCTGCTCGTCGACCTCGTCTTCGTCGTCGTCTTCGCCGCGATCGGGCGCGCGACCCACGACGGTGACGTCCTCGGCCCCGCCGGATCGGGGCTGGCGACCACGGCGTGGCCGTTCGTCGTCGCGTTGGGCCTCGGGTGGTTGATCAGCCGCGGGTGGCGCGCTCCCCTCGCTCCGGTGCGCACGGGACTCATCGTCTGGGTGGTGACCGTCGCCGTCGGCATGGTGCTGCGCGCGGTGAGCGGTCAGGGCGTCGCTGTCGCCTTCGTGATCGTCGCGGCGATCACGCTCGCGCTCTTCCTCGTGGGCTGGCGCGCGATCGCGCGGCTGGCGTCACGTCGCCGCCGGGCCGCCTGAGGCGCGGAGCCGCGCGCGGACGCGGGACTCAGTCCGCGAGCGACACGTCGACCTGGATCTCCGCCGCGAGGCGCTCCAGCTCGGTGACCAGGTCGTCGACCTCGACGCCCGCGACGAGCGTCACCGTGATGGACGCCTCGAACAGACGGCCGCCCGCCATCGCGGCATCCGTCGTCTGCGTCGACATGCGCTCGATGCTCACTCCGCGCGCACTGAGGGCCGACGTGATCTCACGCACGATGCCCGAGCGGTCGTTGCCGATGACGTCGAGGGTGACACTGTGCGGAGCGGATGCCGTTCCTTCGGGTGAACCGAGGTGAACCGTGACCGCGAGGGTACCCGCCAGCCCCTCGAGGGCGCCGCGGAGGGCATCGGCCCGATCGGCGGCGACCGACACCTCGACGATGCCGGCGAAGGCTCCCGCGAGTTCCGCGAGCTCGCTGTTCTCCCAGTTGCCGCCGTGGGCGTCGACGATGTCGGCGACGGACGACACCAGGCCCGCGCGGTCGTCACCGACGATGGTCAGAACGAGGGTGGTCATGGCCCCAGCGTAGCGAGCGGCCCCTGCTAGCGTGGGAGAGACGTCGAGAGGAGGCCGCGCGTGATCGCATCGCTGATCGCCCTGCTGAACCTGCTCCTCGCGACCGCCGAGCTCGCTCTCACGCCCGGCACCGGGGCTCCCCTGCTCGCCGTGGTCCTCGCCGCGGCCGTCGTCGTCACCGTCGCGATCGTCCTCGTCGTCCTGCCGGCTCTGCTCGCCGGCGCAACGCCGCGCGCTCCGCGGCCGATCGATCCCTCCGCTCCGCTCACGCAGAGCGACCCCGACGCAGCGGGGCACCCCCGCCCTCGAGCGCCGGGATTCGTGGCCCGCGCCGCCTAGCCCCCGCCCCCGCCGTCCTGTGACGGTGGCCGTGGCATCCGTTCCGGAGGGGCGGTGGCGCAGTGATCCCTCGATCACCGATCCCTCGATCACCGATCCCTCGATCGCCGCCACGAACGGAACCCTCATGGACCTCTTTGCTCTGCCCCCACTCGCCTTTCTCCTCGATCTCACCACCCAGGGCCTGCTCGCCCTCACCGACGCTCTCACGCCCCTGGCCGGGGGTCTCGCCGCCGCTCTCGCCGTGGTGGCCGTCACCCTCGTCGTGCGACTCATCCTCATCCCGGTGGGGATCTCACAGGCCCGCGCCGAGCAGACGCGCGCCCGTCTGGCGCCCCGTCTGCGCGTGCTGCAGGAGCGGTGGCGCAAGAACCCCGAACGCCTCCAACGCGAGACGATGCAGCTGTATCGCGACGAGAACACCTCCCCCGCCGCCGGCTGCCTCCCGCTGCTCGCGCAGGCGCCGATCGTCGGGATCCTCTACGCGGTGTTCCTCCACCCCACGGTGGGCGGGCACGCCAACACGCTCCTCACCCACGACCTGCTCGGGGTCCCGCTGGGGCGCAGCCTCATCGGCGCCTTGACCTCGGGAACGACGGATGCCACGACCCTGGCCGTGTTCGCCGGCATCGTCGTCGTGATCGCCGGCGTCGCCGAACTCACCCGACGGCTCCTGCGCCCGGCGACCGATCCGTCCGGTCCGGCATGGATGACCGGGATGGTCGGGGTGTTGCAGTTCACCACAGCGGTCGTGGCGCTGTTCGTCCCCCTGGCGGCGGCGCTGTATCTCACCGTGACGACGGTGTGGACGCTCGGACAGCGGCTCCTGCTGCGGCGGCGCTACCCGCTGCCGGCGTGAGGCTCAGAGCGACGGCCGGTCCCACCGCGAGCTGCGCGAGGCGTTCACCCAGGCCATGGCCAGCACCAGGAGGGCGGCCACCGCCGGGAAGAGCATCGCCGTCTCCACCGAGACCTGCTCGGCGACCGCACCGGTCACCGCCGACGAGAGTGCCTGTGCGAGCGTCAGCGCCGAGGCGAGGACGGTCATCGTCGAGGCCGTACGTCCGCGCGGGGCGCGGTGCCCGGCGAGGCTGAAGAGCGTGACGAGCGAGGGACCGACACCGATCCCCATGAGGCACAGCACGAGGGTGACGGTGGGGACGGAGCCGCCGACGGTGTACGCGCCCGCCGAGGCGGTGAGGATGCTCGCGAAGGCGACGAGACGCCAGCGCAGCGAGAAGCGCGCGGGAAGCACCGCGACGGCGAGGGCGAGCACCGCCGACCCGACGCCCATCACGCCGTACAGCAGGGCGCCGGCCTCCGGCGCCCCCTGGGCTTCCATGAACGCCGTGAGTGAGGTGAGCGTCGAGCCGAAGAACAAGCCCACGCCGAACACCGAGGCCACCAGCACGAGGAGCCGCGGATGCAGGAGCTCTCGCGCCGGTGCCATCGCCGCGCGCTCGGACCGCTCGGGCACCGCGCGGCCGGTCGGGTGCAGGGCGAACGCCGTGACGAAGACGAAGCTCAGCACCGCCGCGCCTGCGATCGGCGCCCACGGCGCGATCAGTGCGGCCAGCAGCCCCACCACGAAGGGGCCGATGACGAACGCCGTCTCGTCCGCGGCCGATTCGTACGCCATCGCGCGTGAGAACGTGCGCTCGCGCCGCGTCGGATCGACGCGCTCGCCGATGAGCGCCATGACGCGACTGCGCGACATCGCCGCGGTCTGCGGACCGGTGAGCCCGATCGCCGCGGCCGACGCCAGAAGCAGCGCGTCCGAGTCCGAGGCGGCGACCACCAGCGGGAAGAGCGAGAGCAGGATGCCGTTGGCCAGGCCCACCGGCACCAGCACGCGCCGCTGCCCGAAACGGTCGGCGAGATCGCCCAGGACGGGTCCCGCGACGACGACACCGAGCCCGACGGCGGCGGACGTGAGCCCGCCAAGGGCCACCGAGCCGCGCACGGCGACGACCAGGGCGAGGACGCCCACCGTCATCATCGCGAAGGGAAGACGCGCCACGAACGCCACGGGGAAGTACGACAGGCCCGTGTGGTGGATCAGCGACCGGTGGGTGGTGGCGGGCAGAGTCATAGAGCGGTCTCCGGGGGCGAGGGAACGTGCCGCCTTGCCGAGCCGGTAGGTAGGTGCACTGCGTGCGGCGGGCGAACCCGCCGGCCCATTCTACCGAAGCGTCAGGAGACGAGCGCGGCGATCGCCGCGATCAGCGACGCCAGGGCCAACACGAGCGCCAGACCGATGAGCACGGTGTGCACGATCAGGAACGGCGTCGCCCTGCCCGCGGCGTTCTTCGCGCGCGGGTCCTTCGCGACCCGCAGGTAGAACCGCGGCCACACGACGACGTTGAACACGGCGTTGGCGAACAGCAGCGCGATGAGGACCGGTTCCATCCCTCCAGCCTACGTTCCGCCCGCGCGCGTCACGTCGCGCACGCGATGCATCGCCGGGCGAACGGCCGCGCTTCCAACCGTGCGTCGGCGATCGGCCGACCACAGACCTCGCAGAGTCCGAAGGTCCCGGATGCCACGCGCTCCCGAGCCGCGTCGATCTCGAGCCGCTCCGCCTCGGCGCCCCGGCGCAGAGCGTCGACCTGCGCCCACTCGCCCGACAGCGTCGAACCCTCGGGGTCGTGCTCGTCGTCGGCCGTGGCATCCGCTCGGTCGTGTCGAAGGCTCGCCTCGTCTTCGCGCAAGCGCGAGAGCCGGTGGTCGACCTCGCGCCGCCGTTCATCGAGCATCCGCTCGGCCCGTGCGGCATCCATCCCTCGACGCTAGCCCCCACCGCCGACATCGGCTCTGCGGCAGGATCGGGGCCATGAGCGAGCTTCGACGTCACTGGACTCCGACCGCTGTGCTGTTCCTCGTCCTGGCCCTCGCGGGCCTCGCGGGCACGTGGACCTTCAACGCCCTCGCGATCGTGCAGATGAGGGACTTCCTCGGCGACCTCGTTTCGAGCGGGCCCGCGGTGTCGTCGATCACGGTCGATCTGCTCGTCGTGGCGGTGGCCGGGAGCGTCTTCATCATCGTCGAGGCGCGCCGCATCGGGATGCGATTCGCGTGGATCTACGTCGTGCTCTCCGGCCTCACGGCGTTCGCCTTCACGTTCCCGCTGTTCCTCGCGATGCGGCAACGCCACCTGACCGCACGGATCCATTCCTCCGATCCGGCGTGAGGTGCCGATGATTACGGCACCCCACGCGGTTCGGTCAGCGCGCGGCGAGGCCCGCGCGAAGGCCGTCGACGAGCGGCGTGGTCGGGCGACCGATGACGCGCGACAGGGTCCCGTCGGCCTGCTCGAGGGCGCCACGCGCGATGGCGAGATCCATACCCGCGACGAACGCCGCCGTTCCGGCATCCAGTCCCGCCGCTTCGAGGCCCGCGGTGAGCTGCTCGACGGTCACCGCCGTGTAGGTCACGGGACGACCCACGACCTCCGACGCCGCCTCTGCGAGCTCGTCGTAGTTCCAGGCGACGTCGCCCGACAGCTCGAGGGTCTGCCCGCGCAGCTCGTCGCCGGTCAGAGCGATCGCGGCAGCCTCGGCGTAGTCGCGACGGCTCGCGCTGGCCACACGGGCATCGCCGACCGCCGCGACGATCTCGCCGGTCTCAGCGGCGCGAGCCACGGTGTCGAGGTAGTTCTCGGTGTACCAGTTGTTCCGCAGGATCGTGGCATCCAGCCCCGAAGCGGTGATGAGCGCCTCGGTGGCCTTGTGGTCGGCGCCGAGCGCGTAGTCGACGACATCGTTGCGCGGAGAGCTCGTGTAGACGAGGCGCTCGACGCCCGCGGCGCGCGCAGCCTCCACGACGTTGCCGTGACCCGCGACGCGGTCGGCGTCGGTGCCCGAGATCAGGAGGACGCGGTCCACGCCGTCGAAGGCCGGGGCGAGGGTCTCGGGGCGCGCGTAGTCGAACTCGACGACGCGGATGCCGCGCTCGGCGAGATCGCTCGCCTTGGCGGGGGTGCGGACACCGGCGACGATGTCGGATGCCGCGACGCCGCGCTCGAGCAGAGCGTCGACGACGAGGCGGCCGAGGTGGCCGGAGGCGGCGGTGACGAGGAGGGTCATGGGAGTGTCCTTTCGGTCGGTACGTCGACCACAACGCACTCCCACCCTGCACATTCCGGAATGTCGGTACCCACTTTCTGGTTAGGTACTCACGTGAGCGTCAGTCTTGCGGATATCCGCGCAGAACACCCGGAAGTCTTCTCCGACGGCTGCCCGACGCGCGTCGTCCTCGACCACGTCATGGGCAAATGGGGCATCCTCGTGCTCATGGCCCTGTCGGACGGGACGCAGCGGTGGGGCGTGCTCCGCCGGAACGTCTCGGGGATCAGCGAGAAGATGCTCGCGAGCACGCTGAAGACGCTCGAGGCGGACGGGCTGGTGGTGCGCACGGCCTACCCCGAGGTTCCGCCGCGGGTGGAGTACGGACTGACCGACCGCGGCCGCGACCTCATGACGTACGTTCTTCCCCTCATGGGGTGGGTCGCCGAAAACGCCCCGGCCATCGTGGCCCGACCGGAGTGACCGTGCTCTCGATCCCCTCCCGACTCATGCGCGAGAGCCTGTCGTTCCGGACGAAACGCCGGGTGCCGTTCCTCCAGGTGGCGAAATCCGCGATCGCCACCGTCGCCGCGTGGCTCGTCGCGGGATGGCTGGTGCAGGGGCCCCCGCCGATCTTCGCCGCGATCGCCGCCCTCCTCGTGGTGCAGCCGAGCATCAATCAGTCGCTCACCCGTGCCGTCGAACGCAGTGTCGGCGTCGTCGTCGGCGTGGTGATCGCCTCGCTCCTCGGCATCGCGCTCGGCAGCCCGACCTGGGTGATCCTCCTCTCGGCCGGCGTGGCGCTGGTGATCGCCTGGGCGCTGCGCATGTCGCCCGGGGCGACCAATCAGGTCGCGATCAGCGCCATCCTCGTCCTGGCCCTGGGGACGGCGACGCCGAACTACGCCCTCGACCGCGTGCTCGAGACACTGATCGGCGCGGTGGTCGGCATCATCGTGAACGTCGCCCTGGTCCCCCCGGTGCTCGTCCCGCCGGCGCGAGAGAAGCTCGAGGTCCTCGGCCGTGAGCTCGCGGCGGCCCTGGAGCGTCTCGCGAAAGCGCTCGAAGCGCCCCAGACACCGGCATCCCTCGAGGAACTCCTTCTCGAAGCGCGCCTGCTGCGCCCCGTTCGGGATGCCGCGGCCGCCGCAATCGAGGACGGCGCCGACTCGCTCTCTCTCAACCCCCGGAGCAGTCGCCACCGGAGGGATCTGTTGGCGATGCAAGGCCTTCTGGACCGCTTCACGCCCGTCGTGACGCAGACGATCGGCATGACCCGGGCCGTCTACGACGGCTACGACGCGACGATCGCCGAGGAACCCTCGGTCCGCGCCATCGCCGAGCAGCTGCATCGCGCGGCGCACGACGTCCGTCGCTCCTTCGCCGTCGATACGGGCGCCGACCTTCCGATCGCGGCCGAGGAACCGGCCCTCACCCGGCCGCTGCAGATCCGCGCCCCCTCGGCCGCGCACTGGGTTCTGGTGGGGTCGCTCCTCATGGACCTGCATCGCGTGCACGAGACCTTGCGCGACGACGAAAGCTGATCGGCGAGTTCGCCGCCGGCGACCCCAACGCTCTCGAGCCCTGGTTGACTGGGGTGATGGGTACCGCGATGTTCCCTCTCGGGGCCGTCCTCTTTCCGCACACTCCCCTGGCGTTGCGGATCTTCGAGGAGCGCTACCTCGTCATGCTCGGCCGGCTCCTCGACGAGTCCGACCCGGCATTCGGCGTCGTGCTCATCGAGCGCGGCACCGAGACCGGCGGCGGCGACCAGCGATTCGCGATCGGCACGATGGCCCGGTTGAGCCATGTCCTGCCCGAGGCCGACCAGCTCCAGATCGTCGCCCGCGGCACGGAACGCTTCGAGATCGTCGCGTGGCTCGATGACGACCCCTACCCGCGCGCCGACCTCCGCCGCCTCCCCGACCTCGAGTGGAACGACGCCCTCGCTCCCCTGCTCGACGAGGCCGAGCGCATCGTGCGGCGCGTGCTCGGGCGGGCGGTCCAGTTCGGCGGGAGCCGGTGGGACCCCGAGGTCGAACTGTCCGAGGAGCCGCTCGAGCGGGCATGGCAGCTCGCGGCGATCGCTCCCCTGGGCGAGCTCGACCAGATCGAGCTGCTGCGCTCCGCCACGGCGGGCGGACTGCTGCGCGCCACCATCGACCTCACGCTCGCCGCGGAACCACTGCTGAGCGAGCCCATCCCCGACGGCGTCATCGTGATCGACGACGACACCGACGGGGAAGACGACTGACCGCTACTCCGAACCGACCTCGGTGTCGGCGGAGGGATCCTGGACGATCGCCTCGGCGATGAGCGTGTCGCCCGCACCGAACCGGATGAAGCGACCGATGGTCGCGGACTGCACGAGGACGGCCGCGGCGACCGCGGCGACATCCGCACGCCCGACCTCGGCGGATCCCTGTGGCGCCGTGGTGATACGTCCGGTGGGCGGGTCGAGCGTCAGCGTGCCGGGCCCGAGGATCGTCCAATCCAGATCGCTCGCGCGCAGGTAGTCGTCGGCGGCGAGCTTGGCATCCGCGTAGGCGAAGAACGCGTCGTCGGGCGAGATGCCGTGATCGGGCACGGAGCCGATCCACGACACCATGACGAAGCGCCGGACTCCGGCAGCCCCGGCCGCGTCGACAGCGCGCTGAGCGGCATCCCGATCGACAGCGTAGGTCCGGTCGGCGTCTCCGCCCCCGGCACCCGCCGACCAGACGACCGCGTCGGCCCCGGCGAAGGCCTCCGCGAGAGCGTCGACGTCGGCGCTCTCGACATCGAGGACGAGCGGCGTTCCCCCCGCTCTCTCGACATCCGCCGATTGAGCGGGGTTGCGGATGATCGACACCGCCTCGTCGCCGCGCTCCGACAGCAGCCCGGCCAGGTGCAGGGCGACCTTGCCGTGGCCGCCGATGATCACGATGCGTTCCATGTCACTGTCCTCCGACCTTCTCGACCGACATCTTCAGGATCACCCGGTGCGCCTTGTCGTCCGGCGCCTGCTGTTCGGGATTGCCGTAGCGCTGCCCGAGCCGCACGTAGAAGAGGCCTTCCGGGTCGGCTTCCTCATCGACCAGACGGCCGCGCACCTCGATGTAGCGGTACGGCTGCGCCGGGTCGTAGACCATGAAGCTCATCGAGGGGTTGTGCTGCAGGTTGCGGTACTTCTGCCGCGTCACCGTGTGCGTGAACAGGATGTGCTCGCCGTCGAACTCGAACCACATCGGGTTCACCTGTACCGTGCCGTCGGGTCGGACCGTGCCGAGGGCGCCGTAGTACGGCTCCTCGAGCAGGTCGCGCAATCTTTCCGGGATCATGCGGCTCCTCTCATCGGGTGGGCGGTTCTCGACCCTACGCGCGGCCCCCGACACGCCGCCGCGGGGTTGACGGCCTCATTCGACGTCGCCGTCCACGTACACCCATCGCCCACCCCGGCGGACGAACCGGCTGCGCTCGGACATCACCTGCCGTTCGACACCGCGGCGCCACGCGGCGTGGAACACGACGACGGCGGTGTCGTCGCGCTCGTCCGCTTCGTCGATCGAGAGCCCCTCCCAGACGGTGTCACTGTCGAGATCGAGGTCGTCGGGACGGGTTCGCGGATGCCACGACCGCACGAGATGCGTGAGATCACCGACGACGTAGGCGGTGTAGCGGGAGCGCATCAGCCGCTCCGCCGACGGTGCCGCGGCTCCGTCGAGGATCGGACCGCAGCACCGGCCGAACTCACCTCCCCCGCACGGGCAGGCCGAGGTCGACGACGGGCGCACGCGGGGGGAGCCGAACGACATCCCGCCACTCTAGGTCGAGTCGGCGCACGGACTTTCCACAGGGGTCGCCGCGACTCCCGCGGCCTTCATACGATGGACCGGGGAGGCGACATGACGAATCAGACCGCGAACGGTGGGCGACCGCGGTTCGCCGCGTACGGTCCGGCGTCCGCCGGTTACGGCCCCGGCGCTCCCGTCACCGTCCCTCCCACGATCGGCCCCGCCGCGCCCGGCGCCCCGGCCCCGTGGCCGAGCCCGGGCTCTCCCCCGAACGGTTCCGCCTCCCCGGCCGGAGCGCGACCCCCGCGGCGCGGCCTCGGCATCACGGCGCTCGTGCTCGCGTGCGTGGGAGCGATCGCCGCGTTCACGGCCTCGCCGCTCGCCTGGCTGCTGCTGGTCACCGCACTCGTGCTCGCGATCGTGCACCTGGCGCGCCGCGGCGGTGCCCGCGTGCCCGCGGTGATCGCGATCGTGATCGTCGGCTTCGGCGTCTTCATCGCCCTGATCGCCGCGGTGGTGTCCGGTTTCACCTCCGCGGGCTCGGGTGTCGACTCCGCTCCCGATCCCGAGACCGACACGTACACGCTCGCGCAGCGGCTCGCCCTCCCGCCCGGCCGCGGATCCGAGTCCGAACTGGCGTGGGGCACGGCCCAGACCGTCATCGACTCCGACACCGGCGACGACGTGTGGTCGATTCGCACCCTCGCGCCGATCGACATCACCTCCGAGACGTTCTCGGCATCCGGTTCACTCGTCGCGACCCCGGTCGAGATCACCAACCTCACCGATGAGACCATCGACTCCGACGCGTGGCAGCTGCGGTTCTCGACGAGCTACCGCCTCTCCGACGGCACCTACGCGGACGCGGCCTACGATCCGGCGGTGACCGACCTGTACCCCAGCCGGTACGACATCACCGACGTCGCTCCCGGCGCCACCGTCACCTTCTACGTCGTTCACGACGGCTCCATCGCCGAGGCCGACGAGGGCAGCGTCGAGGTCGGGCTCTACTCCGGTGACATCATCACGTGGACGGCGACCGGCGGCTGAGGCCACCCCGTGTCAGGATGAACGCCGTGACCGATCGCCTGATGCTCCTCGACACCGCGTCCCTGTACTTCCGCGCGTTCTACGGGGTGCCCGACAAGGTCCGCGCCTCCGACGGCACCTCGGTCAACGCGGTACGGGGACTTCTCGACATGATCGCGAAGCTCGTCTCGACCTATCGCCCCACCCACGTCGTGGCGTGCTGGGACGACGACTGGCGACCCGCGTGGCGCGTCGACCTCCTCCCGAGCTACAAGGCGCACCGTGTCGTCGAGGCGGTCGCCTCGGGTCCCGATCGAGAAGAGGCTCCCGATCCTCTCGTCGCCCAGATCCCCCTCATCCGCGAAGCGCTCGCCGTTCTCGGCATCCCCGTGGTGGGAGCGGCCGAGCACGAGGCCGACGACGTCATCGGCACGCTCGCCACTACCGCGCAGGTGCCGGTCGACATCGTGACCGGCGACCGCGACCTCTTCCAGCTCATCGACGACGAGCGCGGCGTCCGCATCGTGTACACCGCCCGCGGCATGAGCAACCTCGAGGTCGTCGACGACGCAGCGGTGTTCGCGAAGTACGGCATCCACGCGGCCCAGTACGCTGACTTCGCGGTCCTGCGGGGCGACCCCTCGGACGGGCTGCCCGGCGTCGCCGGCATCGGCGAGAAGTCGGCCGCCGCCCTGCTCACCGCCCACACCGACCTCGCGGGCATCGCCGCAGCCGCCGAAGCCGGCACGGGCGGGACGCCGGCGCAGCGCGCCAAGATCCTCGCGGCGGCCGACTACCTGGCCGTGGCACCCACGGTGGTGCGCGTCGTGCGCGACCTCGACCTCGGGGTCATCGACGACGCCCTTCGCCCGCGCGACGACGAGCGCACCGCAGCCGCCGAGGCCCTCGCCGAGCGATGGAACCTCGGCTCGTCGATGACGCGCGCCCTGGCGGCTCTGCCGGCGTGACGACGCCCCGCGTGCCGCGAAGCCCCGCATAAACGCGATTCACTCACGAAAACACGAGGACAGCGCGTTTCTGTGCGCCGATCGCGTTTATGCGCGCCGGCGCGGTCATCTCTCCCGCTCGAGCCACGACCGCAACCGCTCGAGCGGCCACGTCGTGACGATGCGGTCGTGAGGCACCCCCGCGGCCTCGGCGCGCGCAGCACCGTAGTCGAGCAGCGACAACTGCCCGGGCGCGTGCGCGTCTGAGTCGATCGAGAACAGGCATCCCTCGTCCAGGGCGATCGCGATCAGCTCGTCCGGCGGGTCCTGACGCTCCGGACGCGAGTTGACCTCGACCGCCACGCCCGAGTCCGCACACGCGGCGAAGACGGCGCGAGCGTCGAACTCCGACGGCGGGCGCGTCCCGCGTGCGCCCTCGACGAGACGCCCCGTCACATGACCGAGCACGTCCACCCGAGGATCGCTCGCCGCCGCGACGAGCCGACGCGTCATGGGCTCGCGCTCCATGCGGAGCTTGGAATGAGCGGATGCCACGACCACATCGAGCTCGCGCAGAAGCGCATCCTCCTGGTCGAGGTCACCGTCGTCGAGGATGTCGACCTCGATTCCCGACAGCAGCGTGAATCCCCCGCCACTCATCCCCCGCACGACCTCGAGCTGTCGGCGTAGTCGCTCGGGAGACAGCCCATTCGCGACGGTCAGGCGCGGTGAGTGGTCGGTCAGGGCCAGGTACTCGTGTCCGAGCGCGCGACCCGCCTCCACCATCGCCTCGATCGGCGTCACCCCGTCCGACCACTCACTGTGGCTGTGCAGGTCGCCCCGCAGCGCGGCACGGAGTTCTTCACCACCGACGGCACCCGCGGTCGCCCGCAGCGCCGCGAGGCGCTCGGGAACCTCCCCGGCCAGAGCCTGCTGGATGACCGCGAACGTGGAGTCGCCGATCCCGGGCCTCCGCCGGAGCCCCGGGTCGCGCAGCTCCGCGTCGCTGAGGCCATCGATCGCCGACGCCGCGGTCCGGAACGCCTTCGACTTGTACCGCGACGCACGCTCCCTCTCGAGCAGGTACGCGATCTCGTTCAGCGCGTCCAGCGGCCGCATGCGTTATTCCGCGAGCTCCCGCGTCGTCGAGATCCAGGCCTCGAGCTTCGCTGAGGCCCGCCCGTCGTCGATCGCCGCAGCGGCATCCGCCATCGCCTCGGCCAGACGCTCGAGGATCGGACGCTGCACCTGCGCGGCATCCTGGAACAACCGGTACGACACGAGTCCGGCCGCGGCGTTCAGGAGGACGATGTCGCGCACCGCCCCGGTCTCGCCGGCGAGCGTGCGCCGCACCACCTCGGCGTTGTGATCGGGCGAGCCGCCGAGCAGGGCATCGATCTCGACGAGCGGGATGCCGAGATCCCGAGGATCCAGGTCGTGCTCGTGGACATCGCCTCTGCTGATCTCCCAGAGCCGGCTGTGTCCGGTGGTCGTCAGCTCGTCGAGACCGTCGTCGCCGCGGAACACGAGCGCCGTCGCCCCGCGTGTGCGGAAGACGCCGGTGATGAGCGGGACCCGATCGAGGTGGGCGACGCCGACCGCGTTCGCCTCCGCACGGGCCGGGTTGCACAGCGGGCCGAGGAAGTTGAACACCGTCGGCACGCCGAGCTCCGACCGGGTCGGCCCCGCGTGACGGAATCCGGGATGGAACGCCGCGGCGAACGCGAAGGTGATCCCCGTGCGATCGAGGGTCTCGGCGACGTGGGCCGGATCGAGAGTGAGAGCGATACCGAGCGACGACAGGACGTCGGAGGATCCGGATGCCGAGCTCGCGGCGCGATTGCCGTGCTTGACCACGGGGACTCCGGATGCCGCCGCCACCACTGCCGCCATCGTCGAGACGTTGACGGTGCCGAAGCGGTCTCCGCCGGTCCCCACGATGTCGAGGACTTCGGCGCGCACCGGGAGCGGGACAGCCGCCTCGAGGATGGCGTCACGGAAGCCCACGATCTCTTCGACCGTCTCGCCCTTGGCGCGCAGCGCGATAAGGAACCCGGCGAGCTGCGACGGGGTCGCCTCGCCCGCCATGACACGCCGCATGGCCCACGTGGATTCCGACACGCTGAGGTCGCGCCCGTCGAGGAGAGACGTGAGGACATCGGGCCAGGAGAAGCGTTCCGCCATGCCATGATCCTTCCACACCGCTCTGCCGCTCTCCGAGCCGTGCGAGACGCGGCAGAAGTCCCGTCACACCGGGGATTCCCCGTGGATTCTTAGGTTTCCCTAAGTCTCGACCGTGGAATATCTCCAGCTCGAGATGGGAATATCGGCCCGTCGGATCGCGCATAATGGAACGGTGACGACCTCAGCGACGTATTCCCAGGCCGTGCGTGCCGTGAAGCGGCCCGACCCGGTCGCCGTGGGCACCATCGTGTGGCTGGGCAGCGAGGTCATGTTCTTCGCCGGCCTCTTCGCCATCTACTTCACTCTGCGCAGCACCTCCGCGTCCCTCTGGGCGCAGGAGACCGAGCTGCTCAACGTCCCCTTCGCGACCGTCAACACGATCATCCTCGTGCTGTCCTCGGTCACGTGCCAGATGGGCGTGTTCGCTGCCGAGCGGTACCAGCCGTACCGCTCCGGCAAGCCGTTCCGCTTCGTCCAGTGGGGAATGGTGGAGTGGTTCTACCTCACGTTCATCCTCGGCGCCGTCTTCGTGTCGGGCCAGGTGTGGGAGTACGCGACGCTGGTTGCCGAAGGCATGCCCATCAGCGCCAACCCCTACGCCTCGGCCTTCTACCTGACCACCGGCTTCCACGCCCTGCACGTGACGGGCGGGCTCATCGCCTTCCTCCTCGTCATCGGCCGTGCCTACGCCGTGAAGAACTTCGGGCGTAAAGAGATGACCACCTCGATCGTCGTGTCCTACTACTGGCACTTCGTCGACGTCGTCTGGATCGCCCTGTTCTTCGTCATCTACTTCCTGAAGTAAGAGAGCAGTACCTCACATGGCACGAGAGAAGAAGCCGCGCCGCGCCTCCGGGCGCCGCAGTCCCCTGGCCGCCGCCGCGCTGATCGGCATCGGCCTCCTCCTCACCGGTGGCGTGTACGCCGGTGCGTCCGCCGCGATGGCCGCGACCGACACCCCGACGAGCAGCGCTTCCTCCGCGACCGCGGTCGAAGAGGGCAAGAAGCTCTTCCAGGCGAACTGCGCGACCTGTCACGGCCTCGACCTCGAGGGCAGCCAGCAGGGTCCCTCCCTGTTCGGCGTGGGCGAGCTGTCGGTGCACTTCCAGGTGTCCACCGGACGCATGCCGCTTCAGGCCCAGGGCCCGCAGGCCCCCCAGAAGCCCGTGCAGTTCACCGAAGAGCAGATCGACGCGATCGCCGCGTTCGTGCAGTCGTCGGCCCCCGGCCCGACCTACCCGAGCGCCGACATCACCGACGGCGAGGGCGACCTCTCCCACGGTGCCGAGCTGTTCCGCATCAACTGCGCGATGTGCCACAACGTCGCCGGCGCCGGCGGTGCGCTGACCGAGGGCAAGTGGGCCCCGGATCTGCACACCGTGACGCCCGTCAACATGTACGCGGCCATGGTCACCGGCCCGCAGAACATGCCGGTCTTCAACGACCTCAACCTCACCCCCGAAGACAAGCGCGACGTCATCTCGTACCTGATGTTCCTTCAGAAGTCCGAGTCCCCCGGCGGATTCTCGCTCGGTTCGCTCGGTCCGGTCTCCGAGGGTCTGTTCATCTGGATCTTCGGAATCGGGGCGCTCATCGCGCTCACCGTGTGGATCACGGCCAAGTCCAACTGACCGTCGTCATCGACATTACGTAAACGCACGAGGAGCACCATGGCACACGAGGAAGACGCACTCGAGCACGAGAGGGCTTCATGGAAGCCCTCCGCCGGGCTCGCCGTCGCGGTTCCCGACCCCGTGGAGAACCCGGGTCTTCCCGGACACCGCCACCGCATGACCGATCAAGACCCGCAGGCGATGAAGCGGGCGGTCCGCACGGTCTACACGCTGTTCTACTTCTCGGTCGCCGCGAGCATCTGGGCGAGCATCGCCTACATGATCTTCCCGATCGAGTCGGGCGCGCTGATCGACATCCGGTACAACAACCTCTTCATCGGACTCGGCATCGGCTTCGCCCTGCTGTCGATCGGTATCGGCACCATTCACTGGGGCAAGTCGGTCATGTCCGACAAGGAGTACATCGAGGATCGCCACGCCACGCGCGGCCGTGACGAGACCCGCGAGGGTGCCGTCAACGTCTTCGTCGAGGCGAACGAGGACTCCGGCTTCGGTCGCCGCGAGATCATCCGCAACTCGCTGTTCGCTGCTCTCGCTGCCTCGATCATCCCGGGCATCACCCTGTTCCGTGGTCTCGCACCTCAGGACGAAGACCCGGTGAAGCTGCTCAGCCACACCATGTGGAAGGAGGGCTCGCGCCTGTCGCACGACCCCTCCGGTCGCCCGATCCGTGCAGCCGACGTCACCCTCGGCTCGGCCTTCCACGTGATCCCGGAAGAGCTCGCGGGCCTCGGCCACGACGAGGGCTACCTCGAAGAGAAGGCCAAGGCCATCGTGCTGCTGATGCGTCTGCAGCCCGAGCAGCTGAACCCCGAGACCAACAAGATGGACTGGACGTACGACGGCATCGTCGCGTACTCGAAGGTCTGCACGCACGTCGGCTGCCCCGTGGCGCTCTACGAGCAGCAGACCCACCACCTCCTGTGCCCTTGCCACCAGTCGCAGTTCGACGTCGCCAACGGTGCGGCCGTCATCTTCGGCCCGGCCGCCCGTCCCCTGCCGCAGCTCCCCATCACCGTCGACGCCGAGGGTTACCTCGTCGCGAAGAGTGACTTCCACGAGCCCGTCGGCCCCAGCTTCTGGGAGCGCAAATGAGCATCGGTACTCATCCCACCGAGAACGTCACGACCGAACCCGCCGTCTCGTCCGGCCCGCAGCCGGGGGGACGCGACGGTAAGCCGCTCGGCGGCCGTTTCGTCGGCGCTGCGGCGAACTACCTCGACGAGCGCACGAGCATGTCGGGCATCGTCAAAGAGCTCGGCCGCAAGATCTTCCCCGACCACTGGTCCTTCATGCTGGGCGAGATCGCCCTGTGGAGCTTCGTGGTCGTGCTGCTGTCCGGCACCTTCCTGACGTTCTTCTTCCAGGCGTCGATGGTCGAGACGCACTACAACGGCGCCTACGAGCCCATGCGCGGTATCGCGATGTCCGCGGCGATGGAGTCCGCGCTGCACATCTCGTTCGACCTGCGCGGTGGACTCCTGGTCCGTCAGATCCACCACTGGGCCGCCCTGGTGTTCGTGGCCGGCATCGGCGTGCACATGCTGCGCGTCTTCTTCACCGGTGCGTTCCGCAAGCCGCGCGAGCTCAACTGGGTCGTCGGCTTCATCCTCTTCATCCTCGCGATGGCCGAGGGCTTCACGGGCTACTCCCTCCCCGACGACCTGCTCTCGGGTAACGGCCTCCGCATCATCGACGGCATGATCAAGGGCCTCCCGATCATCGGCACCTGGACCTCGTTCCTGCTGTTCGGCGGCGAGTTCCCCGGTACCGCGATCGTCGGCCGCCTGTACACGCTGCACATCCTGCTGCTGCCGGCCATCCTGGTCGCGCTGCTGGCGGTGCACCTCATGCTGATGATCATCAACAAGCACACGCAGTTCGCCGGCCCCGCCCGCTCGAACAGCAACGTCGTGGGCTACCCGATGCTCCCGGTGTACGCGTCGAAGATGGGTGGATTCTTCTTCATCACGTTCGGTGTGATCGTCCTGATCGCCGCGCTCGTGACGATCAACCCGATCTGGAACTACGGTCCGTACGACCCCTCCCCCGTCTCGGCCGGTACGCAGCCCGACTGGTACATCGGCTTCGCGGACGGCATGCTGCGCCTCATCCCGCCGCACCTCGAGTTCGTGCTCTGGGACCACACGTGGTCGTGGAACATCATCATCCCCGTCGGCGTGCTGGGACTGTTCATCGTCCTCGTGCTCGTCTACCCCTTCATCGAGGCGTGGATCACCGGCGACACCCGCGAGCACCACATCGCACAGCGCCCCCGCAACGCGGCGACCCGTACGGCCATCGGCGCCGCCGGCGTCACGTTCTACGCGGTCATGTGGGCGGCGGCTTCGTCCGACATCATGGCCACGCACTTCCACCTCACGATGGAAGGCGTCATCCACGCGCTTCAGGCGCTGCTCATCCTCGGCCCGATCCTGGCCTACTTCGTCACCAAGCGCATCTGCATCGCTCTGCAGAAGAAGGACCGCGAGATCGCGCTGCACGGGTACGAGTCGGGTCGCATCGTCCGTCTCCCCGGCGGCGAGTACATCGAGGTCCACCAGCCCGTCGACGAGTACGAGCGCTGGAAGCTGATCGACAACGAGACCTACGAGCCGCTCGTGGTCCGGCCCAACGACAAGGGCGAGATCCCCTGGTACTCGAACTTCCGTGCCGGCGTCTCGCGCTGGTTCTTCGAGGACCGTCTCGCTCCGCTGACTCAGGCCGAGGTCGACGCGGCGGTGGCACACCAGCACCACGAGCTCGACCACATCGATCACGAAGAGGCCGACGAGATCGCGGGTGCGAACGCCCGGGCCGACGAGGATGGTCGTCCGCACATGGCGATCGGTGAGCGCGCCGAAGTCGAGCTCCCCGCTCCGAAGGGTCTCGAGGAGAAGAACCGCCCTCACGACGACAAAAGCGAGTAATCTCCCCCACGAAACCCCGGTGCTTCGGCACCGGGGTTTCGTCATTCTCCGGCACCGTTCCCCACGCGGGCCAGCTGCGGACGAGCGTCTGACGCACCTCGGAGGACGGAGGCGGTGCCCGCGGGTGAGTGCATTGGCAGGATGCCACGGGTGAGTGGCATCCCGCCCCTCTCGGCGTGCGGGCTCGCCGTCGTACCGTGTGCGTATGACCAGCATTCAGGAGTATTTCGCCGCCCGGCTCGCCGCGGAGACCGACCCCTCCGACGTATACGCGGCGCAGAAGGCCGGAGATCGTTTCGTCCTCGTCGACGTCCGAGGCGACGATGCATGGCAGCAGGGCCGCATTACCGGCGCCGTGCACCTCCCCTACCGTGACATCGCCGACCGCGCGCCCTTGGAGATTCCGCTCGACATGCCCGTCGTCGTGTACTGCTGGAGCCCCGGATGCAACGCGGGCCAGAAGGGCGCGCTCGCGTTCGCGTCACTCGGCTACACCGTTCGCGAGATGATCGGGGGCTACGAGTATTGGGTCCGTGAGGGCCAACCCTTCGAGAACGATGAGGGGCCCTGCGAGCGGGTCTTCGACCCCACGGTCATGGTCGTACGCTCGAACTGAGAGGGTGCCGGGCGCCGACGCTCGCGCTCCACCCGATAGGGGGCCAGCACGGTACCGTCGGGGGACGCTCCGCGAACGCGGAAGAGAGAGGAACGCGAAGCGTGGCACGATCTGCGGACATCCGGCCGGCCACGGTTGACGATGCTGGCGGGATCGCGATCGTCCATGTCGCCTCCTGGCAGACCGCCTACCGCGGTGTGATGCCGGACCACGTGCTCGATGGGCTGTCCGTCGAATCGCGCGCAAACGGGTGGCTGCAGATCATCAACGACCCGAACGCGACGGGCCGCACGATCGTCGCGGACCGCGATGGCGACATCGTCGGGTGGGCGTCCTTCGGACCCGGGCGCGACGAAGGAGCGTCGGACGAGGGCAAGCGCTGAAGGCTCTACGTGCACCCGTCCGCATTCGCGATCGGGGTTGGGCATGCGTTGATCTCAGCCGCCCAACAGGCACTCCGCGAGGACGGGTACGCCTGCGCCGATCTCTGGGTCCTGGACGGGAACGAGCGCGCCGCCGAATTCTCCGAGAATCACGGATGGAACGAAGACGGCGACGTCGAGGTCGACGAGCGCCAGACGATGAGACTGCTCGAGCGGCGACGGGTTACGTCCCTCATCTGACATCGTCAGCGCCGAACTTCTCGGCGCCGAGCAGGTCGGCCCGGCCGTAGCCGACGAGCGATCGAACCGGCGGCTCGGGCCCTCGGAGCGACAGACCGTCGTCAGAGCTGTGAAGCGAGTAGACTCTCAGGCCGTCTCGACGTCCTCGGCGAACCACCGCGCCGCAGACCCCGAGAACACCGGCTCGCTCACAATGGGCTGCTCGTCATCGACGACATCGCAGACGACGACCGTCACGTTGTCGCGCGTGCCCGCCTCGAGCGCGAGCGCCACGGCGGCGGCGGCTGCGGAGCGGGGATCATCGGCTTCCGCGATCAGACGCGCGACGTCCGCCTCGGGCACGTAATCGGTGAGCCCGTCGCTGCAGAGAACCCAGCGATCGCCGACCACCGGCGGCCGCTCGGCGACCGATACGACGTCGCCCTCGGCTCCGCCCAGCGAGGCGGTGATGATGTTGCGGCGAGGATGAGCGGCTGCGGCCTCGGGCGGGATGATCCCGTGGTCGACCAATGCCTGCACGTAGGAGTCGTCGCGTGTCTCACGGGTGAACTCGCCGTCGCGCAGCAGATAGGCACGGGAATCACCGGTGTGGGCGAGGAGCAGCTGACCATCGGCGCCGAGGAACACGCCCGTGAAGGTCGTCGCCATGCCGCGGAGCGCCGGGTCACGTTCGACGTGGGCGCGAATATCCCAGTTCGCCTCGCGTATACGGACGAGGAGACCGTCCGCGTCGATCGCACTCCCCCGCGTCGCCACCAGGCGATGAATGAGCGCGGCCGAGGCGAGATCGCCCGAAGGGCCACCGCCGACGCCGTCTGCCACCGCCGCACCCCAGGACGCCACGAACGCGGCGTCCTGGTTGGTGGGACGATGGGCGCCGGCGTCGGAGACGGCGGCCGTATTCAGCCGAAGGGGCACAGGATCAGCGGGCGAAGTACCCGCGGTAGTACTCGTACACCCAGCCCACGATCGCAACCACAAAGACCATGAACCCGATGGGAACCATCCAGCTCCCTACCGCGAGGCCGATCACAGCGATCGCCGCCGACGCGGCGAGCACGATGGGCCACCACGACCACGGGCTGAACTCGCCCATCTCGGGGTCGCCGTCATCGATGTCAGCGGTCAGCGTGTCTTCGGGGAGCTCGCCGTTCTGCGCCTTGAGCACACGACCCACGTAGAAGGCGATCATCGACGACATGAGGCCGAGGAAGACGAGGGCCACGGTTCCTACCCACTCGACACCACCGTGCTGGATGAGGCTCCAGACCGTGTAGACCGCGGCGATGAAGAATCCGAAGCCCGCGAGGAGCCACCAGAGTCCGACATTGGTACGCATCGTTTACTTGACCTCTCCAGCGGCCGCGTCGACGACGGGCGTGTCGGGGGCGTCCTTCGCCGGGCCCACGCCGACCGGGATACCGGCCTCGGGGTGGTTCAGGTCGAAGGCGGGGCGCTCGCTACGGATGCGCGGGATCGAGGTGAAGTTGTGACGCGGCGGCGGGCAGGACGTCGCCCACTCGAGCGAAGCACCATAACCCCACGGGTCGTCGACCGTCACACGAGGAGCCTTGCGGGCCGTGATCCAGACGTTCAGCAGGAACGGGATCATCGACGCACCGAGGATCATCGAGCCGATGGTCGAGAGCTGGTTCTCCCAGGTCCATCCGTCGGCCGCGGCGTAGTCCGCGTAGCGACGCACCATGCCGTCGACGCCCAGCCAGTGCTGGATGAGGAAGGTCATGTGGAAGCCGATGAACAGCATCCAGAAGTGCACCATACCGAGACGCTCGTTCAGCATCTTGCCGGTCCACTTGGGCCACCAGAAGTAGAAGCCCGCGAACATCGCGAAGACGACCGTGCCGAAGACGACGTAGTGGAAGTGCGCCACGACGAAGTACGAGTCGGACAGGTGGAAGTCGAGCGGGGGCGACGCGAGGATGACACCGGTCAGGCCGCCGAAGACGAACGACACGAGGAAGCCGAGTGCGAACACCATCGGCGTTTCGAACGTGACGGATCCCCGCCAGAGCGTGCCGATCCAGTTGAAGATCTTCACGCCGGTCGGCACCGCGATGAGCATTGTCATCAGGGCGAAGAACGGCAGGAGCACTCCACCCGTGACGTACATGTGGTGCGCCCACACGGCCACCGACAGGGCGGCGATCGCGATCGTCGCGTAAACGAGGGTCTTGTAACCGAAGATCGGCTTGCGGCTGAACACCGGGAAGATCTCGGAGACGATACCGAAGAACGGCAGCGCGATGATGTACACCTCGGGGTGACCGAAGAACCAGAAGAGGTGCTGCCAGAGGAGCACGCCACCGTTCTCAGGGCTGTAGATGTGAGCACCCAGCACGCGGTCGGCGGCGGCGGCGAAGATGGCCGCGGCGAGCACCGGGAAGGCGAGGAGGATCAGGATGCTCGTGATGAGGGTGTTCCACGAGAAGATCGGCATGCGCCACATGGTCATACCGGGGGCGCGCATCGTGAGGATCGTGGTGATGAAGTTCACCGCACCGAGGATCGTGCCGAAACCGCTGATGCCGAGGCCCAGCATCCAGAGGTTGCCGCCGACACCCGGCGAGAAACTCGCGTTGGCGAGCGGCTGATAGGCGAACCAACCGAACCCGGCCGCACCCTGCGGGGTGAGGAAGCCGGAGACGGCGATCGTCGATCCGAAGAGGAACAGCCAGAAGGCGAAGGCGTTCAGGCGCGGGAACGCCACGTCGGGCGCACCGATCTGCAGCGGCAGCAGCGCGTTCGCGAAGCCCGCGAACAGCGGCGTCGCGAACATGAGCAGCATGATCGTGCCGTGCATGGTGAACAGCTGGTTGTACTGCTCTTTGGTCGGGATGATCTGCATGCCGGGCTCGAAGAGCTCTGCACGGATGATCAGCGCCATCACGCCACCGAGCATGAAGAAGATCACCGAGGCGATCAGGTACATGTACCCGATGGTCTTGTGGTCGGTGGAGGTGATCCACTTGACGACCAGGTTGCCCTTCTGTTCGACACGCGAGGTGCTGAGCAGAGCGGCTTGACGCGGAGGGAGGGTCGTCGGGCGGGAAGTGCCCTTCTCCTGAAGCGGAAGCGTCGTGGCCATGATCACTTGTTCCCTTCGGCGCCGGCCGTCGTGAGGTTCTGCAGGCGCGACAGATCACTGATGTCGCCGACGTCACCGGCGCTGCGGAGCGACTGAAGGTAGTCCTCGTACTCCGCGTCGCTGACGACCTTGACGTTGAAGAGCATGGCGGAGTGGTACTCGCCGCAGAGCTCGGCGCACTTGCCTTCGTACGTGCCCTCGCGGGTCGGAGTGAACGACCACTCGTTGTCGCGGCCGATGTACATGTCCTTCTTGTACAGGAAGTCGATGATCCAGAACGAGTGGATCACGTCGCGCGACCGGAGGTCGATCTTGACCTTCTTGTTGACCGGGAGGTAGAGCGTCGGCACGTCCTCGAGGTCGTAGCCGTCGGCCGTGGCCGTCGCCTGGACGCCCATCGAGTACACGGCGTCGGAGTTGTCTTCCTTCGTGCCGTTGTACTGGAAGTCCCAGGCCCACTGCTTGCCGTACGCGGTGATCGAGACGTCGGGGTCTTCGTACTGCGTCTCGAGCGTGTTCTGGTCACGCGCCGTGAAGGCGAAGAAGCCGACGACGAGGATCAGCGGGACGATCGTGTAGAAGATCTCGACCGGCATGTTGTAGCGCAACTGCACCGGGAGGCCCGACTGCCCCTTGCGGCGGCGGTAGGCGATGACCGCCCAGAGCATGAGACCCCACGTGATCACGCCGACTGCGAGCAGCACGATCCAGGAGTTGACCCACAGACCGGCGACCATGTCGGTGTGGTTGGTGGCAGGCGTGCCGTCATCGACGAAGCCGGGGAGGAAACCGTGCAGCTGGGTCGTGGTGCAACCGGACAGAAGCGCGACGGACGCGATCCCGAGGGGAAGCGCAGCCCAGCGGAGGCGACGTTTGGAGGGCACAGTGCACCTTTCCGGGTCGTGGATGAAGCTTTGACAGTCTACGGCAACCTCTCACCGTTCTCAGGCCATTCGTCCAGTGCCGAGACATCGAGAACCCCCGGATTCCACGGTGTGATCCGTGGTTCCGGGGGTCCTCGAAAGACGCTCGCGGACGGCGCGCCGAGCTCAGTGGAAGCTGTCGCCGCACGCGCAGGAGCCCTGCGCGTTGGGGTTGTCGATCGTGAAGCCCTGCTCCGAGATCGTGTCCTTGAAGTCGATGCTCGCGCCGTCGAGATACGGCACGCTCATGTCGTCGACGATGACCTCGACGCCGTCGAAGTCGACGACCTTGTCGCCGTCGAGGTAACGCTCGTCGAAGTAGAGCTGGTAGATGAGGCCGGAGCAACCGCCCGGCTGCACGGCGACACGGAGACGCAGGTCGTCGCGGCCTTCCTGCGACAGCAGGCTCTTGACCTTGTCGGAGGCGGCCGCGGTCAGGCCCACGCCGTGCTCGCGGGTGTCGGCGGCGGACGACAGTGTGGTGTCGGTCATGGCGATGCCCTTCGGTTGATCGGTCGCGGGGACGAGACGATTCTACGCCCGTCGCGCCCCCGCGGCCTCGTTCAGACGGTACGCGCGTTCAGGCGCGTCAGCAGGAGAGCTTCCGACACCACCGCGTTGCGGAACGTGTCCAGGTGCAACGACTCGTTGGGGCTGTGCGCCCGGGCGTGAGGATCCTCCACCCCCGTGACGAGGATCTGCGCCGCGGGGAACTCTCGGACGAGGTCGGCGATGAAGGGGATCGAGCCCCCGATCCCGACGTCGACGGACTCGACGCCGTACCCCTCGGCGAACGACGCGCGGGCGTCCTCGACCGCCCAGCCGCTCGTGTCGACGAGGAACGCGTCGCCGCAGTCGACGTCGCTGAACTCCAGGTGGGCTCCGAACGGCGCATGGGCGCGGAGGTGCGCTTCAATCGCGGCGTACGCGTCCTCGGCGCTCTGGCCGGGAGCGACGCGAGCGCTGATCACGACGCTCGTCTCGGGTGACAGCGTGTTCGACGCCGACGCCACGGGCGTGGCATCCCATCCGGTGATCGTCACCGAGGGCTTGTTCCAGATGCGGCTCAGGATCGAGTCGCGCCCGATGGGGCTGACTCCCTCGAGCAGGCCCGACTCCGCGCGAAGCGTGGACTCGTCGTACGCCGGGGTCTCCGCCTCGCGGACGTGGAGGCCCTCGACCGCGACGGCACCGTCGTCGTCCCAAAGCGTCGCCAGGAGCTTCACGGTGGCGAGCATGGCATCCGGGACCGCTCCGCCGAGCATCCCCGAGTGGGAGGCGTGCTCCAGGGTCCGCACCGTCAGCGTGAAACGGGCATTGCCGCGAAGCGACACGGTGAGGCCGGGCGTGCGGTCGTCCCAGTTGCCCGAGTCGGCGACGACGATGACGTCGGAGCGCAGCACGTCGGCGTTGTCGGCCAGGAACTGGGCGAAGGAGCGGGACCCGTACTCCTCCTCGCCCTCGATGAAGACGGCGATCCCGAGGTCGAGGTCGTCGCCGACCACCTCGGCCAGCGCGCGGATGGCGGCGACGTGGGCCATGACGCCGGCCTTGTCGTCCGCCGCGCCTCGACCATACAGACGTCCGTCGCGCACGGTCGGTTCGAAGGGCGGCGAATCCCACAGCGCGTCGTCACCGGGGGGCTGCACGTCGTGGTGCGCGTACAGCAGCACCGTCGGGCGGCCGTTCCTCGCCGGACGAGAGGCGAGCACCGCGGGCTGGCCGAGTTCGTCGGTGCCCGGGATCGCGGCACGCTTCACCTCGACCCGATCGAACATGCCCGTTCCGCGGAACAGGTCGGCCACGGCATCCGCGCTCTTCTCGAGGGCGGACTGATCGAAAGCCGGCCAGGCGATCGAGGGGATGCGCACGAGGGCTCCCAGATCGGCGAGGGCGGAAGGGATGCCGGCGGTCGCGGCGTCGCGCACGGCATTCTGCAAGGACACATCGGGGGTCATGCGGGTAATCTTAAATCTCCCGATCAGCGAGCTCTCGAGGTTTTCCGTGGCAAAGTCCCCCGCCCCCGCCCCCAACGACACCCCCGTCGACCCGACGGAGATCGGTTCGGGCAAGGGCCGCGCGACGCCCTCGCGGGCCGAGCAGGAAGCCGCGCGCAAGCGCCCGCTCGTCCCCGACACCAAAGAGGCCAAGGCTCGCGCCCGCGCCGAGCTGGCCGCTCAGCGCGAGAAGGCCCGTGTCGGCATGGCCGCCGGCGAGGAGCGCTACCTCCCCGTCCGCGACAAGGGTCCGCAGCGTCGGTTCGCCCGTGACTTCGTGGATGCCGGCTGGCACCTCGGCGAGGGCGTCATGCCGTTCATGCTCATCGTCATCCTGCTGACGGTGCTTCCGGTGCAGTTCTTCCAGTACTGGGCGTTCGTCGCCCTCTGGATCTTCATCCTCTTCGTCATCGGCGACATGATCATCACGTCGATCCGCGTGAAGCGCGCCGCGAAGGACAAGTTCGGCGAGAGCAAGCTCGAGAAGGGCCTCGGATGGTACGCGGCGATGCGCACCGTGCAGATGCGCTTCATGCGCCTGCCCAAGGCCCAGGTCAAGCGCGGGCAGTACCCCGTCTGACGCGCGGAGTTCTTCACGAAGCGGCGTGCCCTCGGGCGCGCCGCTTCGTCGTTCCCGCCGCGACGTCGTTCCCGCCGCGACCTCGGAAGCCGGAGCGAGATCGACGGTCAGCGGTGGCGCGCGAGACCGCGGTTGATCTGCCGACCCCACAGCGGACCCCGATAGAGGAAGCCCGTGTAGCCCTGGACGAGGTTCGCGCCGGCCGCGAGGCGCTCGCGCACGTCTTCGGCGGTCTCCACTCCCCCGGCCGAGATCACGACGAACTCGGCGGGGACGGCCGCTCGCACCAGGCGCAGCACCTCGGCGGCGCGCGCCTTCAACGGGGCGCCCGAGAGGCCACCCGCTCCCGCGGCCTCGACCGTGGCGGCATCCGTCGAGAGTCCGGTCCGCGCGATCGTCGTGTTCGTCGCGATGAGGCCGGCCAGACCCGCGTCGACCGCAAGTCGGGCGATGTCCTGCACCTCGTCGTCATCGAGATCGGGGGCGATCTTCACGAGGAGAGGCGTCGAGCCCGCGGCATCCCGAACCGCCGTCAGCAACGGCCGCAGCGTTTCGACGGCCTGCAGACCGCGCAGCCCCGGGGTGTTGGGCGATGAGACGTTGACGACGAGGTAATCGGCCAGCGGCGCGAGCAGGCGCGCGCTGCGCACGTAGTCGGTGGTCGCGTCTTCGACGGCCACGACGCGGCTCTTGCCGATGTTGACGCCGATCACGGGGCGCCGGCGCGCCCGTCGGAGTCGCCGGAGCTTCGCTGCGGCCGCGACGGCTCCGTCGTTGTTGAACCCCATGCGGTTGATGACCGCGCGATCGGCCACGAGGCGGAACAGACGCGGCTTCGGGTTGCCCGGCTGGGCGAGCGCCGTGACCGTCCCCACCTCGACGTGCCCGAAGCCGAGCGCACCGAGCCCGCGGACCAGGGTGACGTTCTTGTCGAACCCCGCCGCCACGCCGAACGGCGAGTCGAAGCGAAGTCCGAGCGCATCGACCCCCTGGTCGGACGCCGGCGCGGTCACACGACGGACGACGGATGCCACGGGCTCGACGCCCGCGACACGGATGACGAGCGCAGCGAGGTGATGGGCGAACTCGGGGTCGAGACGCGTGAGGACCGTGCGGAAGAGAAGGGGATACATCCCCGCCAGGCTACTGGACGTCGTCCGTGGTACTGCTCGCAGACACCTGACGGTGGGCGTGGTCGGCGCGCAGCTGCGCGATCGCGACGTCGAAGTCCTCGAGAGACTCGAACGCCTGGTAGACGCTCGCGAACCGGAGGTAGGCGACCTCGTCGAGCTCGCGGAGTGGACCGAGGATCGACAGCCCGATCTCGTTCGCGTCGATCTGCGACGACCCGGTCTGCCGAATGGCCTCCTCGACCTGCTGCGCGAGCACGGCGAGGTCGGCGTCGGTGACGGGTCGTCCCTGGCACGCCTTGCGCACGCCCGACATCACCTTTTCGCGGCTGAACGGCTCGACGACCCCCGAGCGCTTGATGACGTTGAGGCTCGCGGTCTCGACGGTCGAGAAGCGCCCGCCGCACTTCGGGCACTGCCGACGACGGCGGATGCTGAGACCGTCGTCGCTCGTGCGCGAGTCGATGACGCGGGAATCGGGGTTCCGACAGAAAGGACAGTGCATGCTCTCGCCGATCTATGCGGGGAAACGGGCCGTGACGGCCTCGCCGTGCGCGGGCAGAGCCTCGGCCTCCGCGAGGGTGACGATCGCGTCGTGCACCGAGCGGAGGGCTTCGCGGTCGTACTCGATCACCTGCTGCGGGCGGAGGAACGTCGCGGCCGACAGCCCCGCGCCGTAGCGCGACTGGCCACCCGTCGGAAGCACGTGGTTGCTTCCCGCCAGGTAGTCACCCAGGCTGACCGGGGTGTAGGGGCCGACGAACACCGCACCGGCGTTGACGAAGTCCTGCGGCCGGGGATCGGCGAGGTGGAGTTCGAGGTGCTCCGGGGCATACGCGTTGCTGAAGGCGGTCGCCTGCGCGAGGTCGTCGACGAGCACGACCGCGGACTGCGGCCCCTCGAACGCGGCGGCGACGCGCTCGCTGTGCCGGGTCGCGGCGACGCGCTCGGGAAGGGCCGCGCGGACGGCGTCGGCGAGAGCGGTCGAGTCGGTGACCAGCACGGCCGAGGCCTGCTCGTCGTGCTCGGCCTGGCTCACGAGGTCGGCCGCCACGAGCACGGCGTCCGCGCCGGAGTCGGCGACCACCAGGATCTCGGTCGCGCCGGCCTCGGAGTCGGTGCCCACGCGTCCGGCGACGGCGCGCTTGGCCGAGGCGACGAAGTTGTTCCCGGGACCGGTGACGACGTCGACCGGGTCGAGGCCGAGGCTGGCCACACCGGAGGCGAAGGCGCCGATCGCTCCGGCACCACCCATCGCGTAGACCTCGGTGACGCCGAGCAGACGGGCCGCCGCGAGGATCACGGGGTGCACACGGCCCCCGAACTCGCGCTGCGGCGGGGAGGCCAGAGCGATCTCTCGGACGCCCGCCACCTGGGCCGGGACGGTGTTCATCACGACGCTCGAGGGGTAGACCGCCTTGCCGCCCGGGACGTACAGCCCGACGCGGCGCACGGGCTGCCAGCGCTGGGTGACGCGTGCCCCGGGGCCGAGCTCGGTGACCACGGGGGCAGGGACCTGAGCCGCCGAGGCCGCGCGCACGCGCGTGATCGCCTCTTCGAGCGCCGCGCGCACGCCCGGATCGAGGGAGTCGAGCGCTTCGTCGAGGTGCGAGGCGGGGACGGCGATCGCGTGGTCGGTCACGTAGTCGAACTGCGCCGCCTGCTCGCGCAGGGCCTCCTCACCGCGCACGGCGACGTCGTCGACGATGCGGGCCGCGATGACGAGGGCTTCGTCACGCGCGCTGTCGGCGCGCGGAACGACCGCGAGGAGCTCGGCGGGCGAGAGCACACGGCCACGGAGATCGATGGTACGGAGCATGAGACCAGGCTACCGGCCGCCCGGGAGCCCCCTTCCGCGGGAAGGGGCGCTCCCAGACTGTCGTCAGGCTTCAGCCGCGGGTGATGCCGGACACGTCGTGCAGGTAGCCGATCCGGCCGTCGTCGTGGCGGATCACGAACGTCTCGCCGCGATCCTCGATCACGAGTGCCCACGCGGACGGTCCGATGCGGAAGATCGGCGTGCCGTAATCGTCCACGACCTCGCGATCGACGGGCGCGAGGGCCCAGAAAGCCTGCGTCGCCGGGTGCGCGGATTCGGCGGGCGAGTGGTGGATACCGGTGATCACATCGGTCGGGTGATCGTCGGACGGGTTCGCGTGATCCGGAGCGACCGCGGCATCCTCTCCCTCGTGGGAGTGGTCCACGGCCGGCAGGACCGAGGTGGGCGGGTCGTTCGGCGCCGGGCGGGGCCCTTCAGTCGATCGCACGTAATCGCCGGGGCTGGCAGCGGCCTCCACGTGCGGGGCCGACGCGGCGTCGGTCGCCCGACGAACGGTCGAACGGCGAGCCGGGCGCGCCGTGGCCGGGCGCGGGACGACGGGACGAACGGGGCGCGCGTTGCGGTGCGCGGGCACCTCCTCGCGATCGGCGAAGTCACCGGCGAAGGGAGGAAGGAACGGAGCGGCGACGGTCAGCACGACACCGGCGAGCATCAGCACGGCCTCGACCCACACGACCCAGGAACGAACCCAGCCGCCGGTGTCGATCGCGATCGACACCGTCTCCCAGAGCCACGCCACCCACACGAACGCCGCCACGGAGAAGGCGACGGACGCGAACTGGTCGATCCCGAGGGAGCCGACACGGCGGATCCCCTGCGGCGACAACCGACGGAGGACGAGCAGTCCGACGGCGATCGTCGGCAACGCGACCGCGGGAATCCACCAGAGTCCCGAGAGCCAGACGTTGCTGCCTCCGACGAGCAGTCGAGCGGCTCCGGTGACGTTGTTGTCGGGGAAGAACGACACGAGGAACGCGACGGCCCAGATCCCCAGGAGCGAGACCTCGCGGACCGAGAAAGGGCCCACCGCGTACGACACCGCACCGCGTGCGACGGTGGACGTGGAGGACGTGGACGGAAGTGACACGTTGTGCGTGTTGACGTGCGAACGCGCCGACACCTGTCCGGAGGCATCGCCGTGGCCCGTGTCGCCGCGGCCGGTGTCGTCGCCCAGGTCGGCGTCCTCGTCGCCGACGTCACGCGACTCCGCGCGCTCGTTCGCGCCGGGGACGTCCCCGGCGGGCCCATCGGATACGGGCGTGTCGGTCTCGCCCTCGTCGACGGCGGAGGAGGGGGATGCCATGGACGAGCGCGCGAGGCGCGGACCGGACACCTCAGGGGCAACGGCCGATTGCGGTTCGTCGCCCGAGGGGCTCATGTGCGCGACGGATTCGTCAGTGCGGTCGGTCACGATCTTCCTTTCCGAGGGCACGAGAGTGCCCCGTACGGTTTTCGAGCGTGTCGCGCCGGTGCCCCTCGGACACCGGTGCGCGACCTCGCGCGTGTCAGCCCAGGCAGTTCGGCCCGAGCAGTCCCTTCAACTCACCGAAGAGATCGGCGGTCACGCGAACGGGCAAAGGCACCTCGAAGACCTTCGCCGTCCCACCTTTGTGAAGCTTGAGAAGCACCTCGGTATCGCCCGCATGCCGCTGCAGCGTCTGTGCGAGCTCCCCGATCAGGGCTTCGTTGGCGCGCTGCTCCGGGACGACGAGCGTCAGGCCGCTCGCCGCGTCCATCCCCTCGAGGTCGGGGGCGAAGGCGGACTGCGCGTGCAGGTTCAGCCCGTCGTCGCGGCGGGACACGCGGCCGCGCACGACGAGGATCGAGTCACCCTGCAGGATCGGAGCGAACTCGGCGTAGGTCTTGCCCATGAACATCACGGTGACCTCGCCGTTGAAATCTTCGACGGTCACCATGCCGTAGGGATTTCCGCTCTGTTTGGCCACACGGTGCTGCACGCTTGTCAGCAGACCCGCGACCGTCACCTGATCCCCGTCCTGCACGTCCTCCGACGAAAGCAGGTCGTGGATCGAGGTCGACGCGTGCTTCGCGAGCGGGACCTCGAGGCCCGCCAGAGGATGGTCCGAGACGTAGAGCCCCAGCATCTCCCGCTCGAACGCGAGCTTGTCCTTCTTCGTCCACTCGGGGCGTTCCGGCACCTTCGACACCTGCTGCGGCTCGTCCCACAGCGAGTCGAAGTCGAAACCCACCTCGCCGTTGGCTTCGCGCCTCTTGTCTCCGACCGCGCCCTCGCACGCGTCCTCGTGGATCTCGAGCAGCGCTCGACGCGTCGAACCGAGGGTGTCGAAGGCTCCGGCCTTGATCAGCGACTCGACCGTGCGCTTGTTGGCCACGTGCATCGGCACCTTGGCCAGGAAGTCGTGGAACGAGGTGTACTTCGCCTCCTGTCGAGCGGCGACGATCCCGTCGACGACGTTGGCACCGACGTTGCGCACCGCTCCGAGGCCGAAGCGGATGTCTTCGCCGACGGCGGCGAAGAAGCGGATCGACTCGTTGACGTCGGGGGGCAGCACCTTGATGCCCATGCGGCGGCACTCGTTGAGGTAGACGGCCATCTTGTCTTTGGAGTCGCCGACGCTCGTCAGCAGCGCGGCCATGTACTCGGCCGGATAGTGCGCCTTGAGGTACGCCGTCCAGTACGACACCAGCCCGTAGGCAGCCGTGTGCGCCTTGTTGAACGCGTAGTCGGCGAACGACTCGAGCACTTTCCACAGCGTCTGCTGCGCGACCTCGCCGTAGCCGCGCTCGGTCATTCCGCCGAAGAAGATCTCTTTCTGCTTGTCGAGCTCGCTCTTCTTCTTCTTGCCCATCGCGCGGCGCAGGAGGTCGGCCTGACCGAGCGTGTACCCGGCAACGCGCTGGGCGACGGCCATCACCTGCTCCTGGTAGACGATCAGGCCGTAGGTGGTGTCGAGGATGTCGGCCAACGGCTCTTCGAGCTCGGGATGGATGGGCTCGATCTCCTGCTGCTTGTTCTTTCGCAGCGCGTAGTTGATGTGCGAGTTCACGCCCATGGGACCGGGGCGGTACAGAGCGAGCACCGCCGAGATGTCCTCGAAGTTGTCGGGCCGCATCAAGCGCAGCAGCGACCTCATCGGGCCGCCGTCGAGCTGGAAGACGCCCAGCGTGTCGCCGCGGGCGAGGAGCTCGTAGGACGCCGCGTCGTCGAGAGCGAGGTCTTCGAGCACGAGCGGATGGCCCCGGTTCGCCTCGATGTTGTCGAGGGCGTCGTTGATGATCGTGAGGTTGCGCAGCCCCAGGAAGTCCATCTTGATCAGGCCGAGCGACTCGCACGCGGGGTAGTCGAACTGCGTGACGATCTGGCCGTCCTGCTCGCGGCGCATGATCGGGATGATGTCGATGAGCGGCTCGCTCGACATGATCACGCCGGCCGCGTGCACGCCCCACTGACGCTTGAGGTTCTCGAGCCCGAGGGCCGTGTCGAACACGGTCTTGGCCTCGGCGTCGGTCTCGATGAGCGTGCGGAACTCGCTCGCCTCTTTGTAGCGCGGGTGCTCGGGGTTGAACATGCCGTCGAGCGGCATGTCTTTGCCCATCACGGCGGGGGGCATGGCCTTCGTGAGCTTGTCGCCCATGCTGAAAGGGAAACCGAGAACGCGCCCGGCGTCCTTCAGCGCCTGCTTGGCCTTGATCGTGCCGTACGTGACGATCTGCGCGACGCGCTCGTCGCCGTACTTCTCGGTCACGTACTGGATGACCTCGCCACGGCGACGGTCGTCGAAGTCGACGTCGAAGTCGGGCATCGAGACGCGGTCGGGGTTGAGGAACCGCTCGAAGATGAGGCCGTGCTGCAGCGGATCGAGGTCGGTGATCTTCATCGCGTACGCGACCATCGAGCCGGCACCCGAACCACGACCGGGACCGACGCGGATGCCGTTGTTCTTGGCCCAGTTGATGAAGTCGGCGACGACGAGGAAGTACCCGGGGAACCCCATCTGCAGGATGACGTCGGTCTCGTACTCGGCCTGCTTGCGCACCGCGTCGGGGATGCCGCCCGGGTAGCGGTCTTGCAGGCCGTTCTCGACCTCTTTGATCATCCAGCTGCCCTCGGTCTCACCCGGCGGCACGGGGAAGCGCGGCATGTAGTTGGCCGAGGTGTCGAACTCCACATTGCACCGCTCCGCGATGAGCAGCGTGCTGTCGCACGCCTCGGGGTGGTCGCGGAAGACCTGGCGCATCTCGGCGGGCGACTTGACGTAGTAGCCGTCGCCGTCGAACTTGAAACGCTTGGGGTCGTCGAGCGTCGACCCCGACTGCACGCAGAGGAGAGCGGCATGGCTCGTCGCGTCGTGCTGGTGCGTGTAGTGAAGGTCGTTGGTACCGACCAGGGGGATGCCGAGGTCTTTCGAGATCTTCAGCAGGTCGCCCATGACCCGGCGCTCGATCGACAACCCGTGGTCCATGATCTCGGCGAAGTAGTTGTCTTTGCCGAAGATGTCTTGGAACTCTGCCGCCGCGGCACGGGCCGCCTCGTACTGCCCCAGGCGGAGACGCGTCTGCACCTCGCCGGACGGACACCCGGTCGTCGCGATTAGTCCCTTGCTGTAG
The DNA here is from genome assembly GCF_048381605.1 of Microbacterium sp. S1037. Taxonomy (NCBI): domain Bacteria; kingdom Bacillati; phylum Actinomycetota; class Actinomycetes; order Micrococcales; family Microbacteriaceae; genus Microbacterium; species Microbacterium sp. S1037. The sequence continues at coordinate 2,280,149 of NZ_JBLWIG010000001.1, read as the reverse complement.
GTCTGCAGCAGCTCGCGGTCCATGCGCGGCTTGAAGTAGTAGCCCTCCATGCTCGCCTTGGAAGAGAGCCGGAAGAGATTGTGCATGCCCTCGGTCGTCTCGGACAGGAGGGTCATGTGCGTATAGGCGCCCGAACCCGAGACGTCGTCGCTCTGTTGCTCGGGCGTGCCCCAGCGCACACGCGTCTTGTCGGAGCGGTGTGTTCCCGGCGTGACGTAAGCCTCGATACCGATGATCGGCTTGATGCCCGCGTCTTTCGCGGTCTTGTAGAACTCGAACGCGGCGAAGGTGTTGCCGTGGTCGGTGACGGCGATCGCGGGCATGCCCTGTTTGACGGCCTCCTGCACCATCGGACCGATGCGCGCGGCTCCGTCGAGCATCGAATACTCGCTGTGCACGTGAAGGTGAACGAAGGAGTCTGCTGCCACGTGACGAGTCTACGTTCGGCCTCCGACATCGCGTCCGGAAGTTCAGAGCGGACCCTCAGGTGCCACCCGCGCGTCGCGGACGGGACGCTCACGCCCATGCTCACGGCCGAGGTCGAATCGACTCGGCTACGGTGGGCGCGTGCCCACGCCAGACTTCGTCCTCGAGCTTCGCCGCCTCGTCGGCACCCGCCCCTTGCCGCTGGTCGGCGTGACCGCCGTGGTCGTGCGCGACGACGTCGTCCTGCTCGGACGGCGCAGTGACAACGGCCGCCTGACCCCGATCACCGGGATCGTCGACCCCGGAGAAGAGCCCGCGGATGCCGCTGTCCGCGAGGCCGCGGAGGAAGCCGGTGTTCGTATTCGCGCCGACCGACTCGCCTGGGTGCATCAGATACCCCGCGTGACGTACGCCAACGGCGACCAGAGCGACTACCTCGATCTCGTCTTCGCCTGCACGTGGCTGTCGGGTGAGCCCGAGCCCGTCGACGGCGAGATGACCGAGGTCGGATGGCATCCGATCGCCGGCCTCGACGAGCTTCTGGATGACGAGATGCGCGCTCGCGTCCGCGCGGGACTCACCGACGGGCCGGCGCGATTCGAGCAGAACGCCTCGCCCGCGTGACCGGAGTCAGAATCCGTCGCGAAGGATCTCGAGCGCGTGCGCGAGGTCGGCGGGGTACGCCGACTCGAAGCTGACCCACTCCCCCGTCGCGGGGTGGGTGAAGGCGAGCCGGTGGGCGTGCAGCCACTGACGCTCGAGTCCCAGACGGGCGGAGAGCGTGGGATCGGCGCCGTACAGGGGGTCGCCGACACAGGGATGCCGATGAGCCGCCATGTGCACACGGATCTGATGCGTGCGCCCGGTCTCGAGGTGGATCTCGAGGAGCGACGCGCGAGGGAACGCCTCGAGCGTCTCGTAGTGGGTCACCGAGTCTTTCCCGTCGGGAACGACCGCGAACTTCCACGAGTGGTGCGGATGACGCCCGATCGGCGCGTCGATGGTTCCCGACAGCGGGTCGGGGTGCCCCTGAACGACCGCGTGATAGATCTTGTCGACCTCGCGCTCCTTGAACGCGCTCTTCAAGAGCGTGTAGGCGCGTTCGGTCTTGGCCACGACCATCAGACCGCTCGTCCCGGCGTCGAGCCGGTGGACCACGCCGCGGCGCTCGGCCGGCCCGCTCGTGGCGATACGGAACCCCGCCGCGGCGAGGGCTCCGAGCACGGTCGGCCCCTCCCACCCGACGGAGGGATGAGCCGCCACGCCCGCGGGCTTGTCGACGACGACGATGTCATCGTCGTCCCAGACGATGCCGAGGTCGGCGACTTCGACGGGCACGATTTCGGGCTCGCGCTTCGGTTCCCACTCGACGCTCAACCACCCGCCGCCACGGAGCCGGTCGGAGCGAGCGACGGAGCGCCCGTCGATGCTCACCCCGCCCGCGTCGGCGATCTCGGCAGCAAAAGTCCGCGAGAAGCCGAGCATCTTGGCCAGCGCCTGGTCGACGCGCGTTCCATCGAGCCCGTCGGGAACGGGGAGGTGTCGCGACTCCATGTCAGCGAGAACCGGGGTCGGTCGCGGCGTCGACGCTGTCGTCGGGCGCGGCGGTATCGGCCGCGCGGGATGCCCGCGTCTCGCGCGTTCCGTCGAGACGGAGGCCGAAGAGCACCAGCAGCGCGACGGAGATCATCATCGAGACGATGAACACATCGGCGACGTTGTAGATCGCCGGCATCATCCACGGGGTCGAGATGAAGTCAACGACGTGACCGACGGGGAAGCCGGGTTCGCGGAAGAGCCGGTCGCTCAGGTTGCCCAGCACGCCGCCGAGCAGGAGACCCAGCACGACCGCCCACAGCCGCGAACGGACCCGCGTGACCGCGAGGAAGAGGATGACGCACGCCACGACCGCCAGGGCGATCGTGAAGATCCACGTGACGCCCTCGCCGAGCGAGAAAGCCGCCCCGGGGTTTCGCACGAGGTACAGCTGGAGCGCCTCGCCGATGACGGGGACGACGCGCTCGGGAGGGAGGTTCTCGATGGCGATCATCTTCGCCAACTGGTCGGCGGCCAGCACCACCACCGCGAGGATCGCGATGAGGATGCTGGCCGCCGCCGAACGCAGGGGAGGTCGACTGCGCAAAGAGTCGGCCTACAGACCGATCGCCGACACGGGCGTCGAGCCCGAGGACGACGCGGTGGTGTCGAGGTCGCGGAGCTGACCCTCGATGTAGGAGCGGAGCTGCGAGCGGTAGTCGCGCTCGAAGTTGCGCAGCTCGGTGATGCGACCCTCGAGGGTGACGCGCTCCTTCTCGAGACGGGCGCGCTCTTCGCGGCCCTTCTGCTCGGCCTCGGCGACGATGGACGCCGCCTGCGCCTGTGCCTCGCTGATGAGCTGGTCGCGCTGGGCCTTGCCCTCGGCGACGTGCTCGTCGTGCAGGCGCTGAGCCAGCTCGATGATGCCGGCGCTCTGCGCGGCGGGAGCCGCGTCGGCCTCGACCGCGGGGGCCTCAGGAGCCACTGCGGGCGCCTCGGCGACGACCGGCTCTTCGACCTTGGGCGCCTCGGCCGCGGGGGCCGCGGCCACCGGGGCCGCCTCGCCGGACTCGAACGCGGCGAGCTTCGCCTTCAGCTCTTCGTTCTCGGCGATCGTCTTGCGCCACTCGACGACGATCTCGTCGAGGAAGTCGTCGACCTCATCGGGGTCGAAGCCCTCCTTGAATCGCACGTGCTGGAACTGCTTGGTGACGACGTCATCGGGGGTCAGTGCCATGGTGTTTCCTCTTTCGAGAGCTCTGAGTTGGAACTGTTGGGGGTGTCGCACCGGGGCGTACCGCTTCGGAACAGCATAGCCGCCGCCCTCGACCGGTGTCGAAGGCGGCGGCGATCGAGGTCACAAGGCCGAGAGGGACCGCGTGACGCTCAGCAGTAGGAAGCACAGGAACATGGTGATCGCGAATCCGAAATCGAACGCGATCCCCCCGATGCGCAGGGGCGGGATGAAGCGACGGATCAGTCTGATCGGAGGATCGGTCACCGTGTACACGATCTCGGCGATCACGAGAACGGCGCCGCGAGGGCGCCACTCCCGGTTGAACATCGGGATGTACTCGAGCACGAGGCGCGCGAGCAGCAGCACGATGTAGATGAAGAGGAGCGCACTGAGAATCGAGCCGACCAGGCTCAGGACGGCCACGATCGCTTACTGAGGCGCGAAGGGCGCGACCTCGGGGTCGGCCTGCGCGATCGCCCCGTCTCCGGAGACGGCGATGTTCTCGGGCGAGAGCAGGAAGACCTTGCTCGTGACCCGTTCGATGCGTCCGTAGAGACCGAGCGACAGACCGCTCGCGAAGTCGATCAGACGGCGCGCGTCGGCGTCGCTCATCTGCGACAGGTTGATGATGACCGGGATCCCCTCGCGGAAGTTCTCGGCGATCGTCTGCGCGTCGCGGTACTGCTTGGGGTGCACCGTCAGGATCTCGCTGACCGGACCGGCAGCGGGCTGGCGCACCACGGCGGGCCGATGCAGGGGGGTCACGGGAGCAGCCTTCTCGATCGGCGCGGTCTGCTGCGGCTGCTGCTTGCGCGCGGCCGGCTGCGGCGCAGGCTCGTCATAGGTCTCCTCCTCGTCGGCGAGTCCCAGGTAAACCATCGTCTTCTTGAGCGGGTTCGACATCGCATCCTCCGTTCGCTCGTCTGTGTCGAGGCTATCCGCGCACGGGCCTCGGACCCGTGATTGCGGACCCGATCCGCAGGTGTGTCGCGCCCATTGCGATCGCTTCGGGGAAGTCGCCGGTCATCCCCGCCGAGATCCACGTCGCTTCCGGGACGACCGTGCGCACGACGTCCGCGCTCCGACGAAGACGCTCGAAGGCGTGAGCGGGGTCCTCGTCGAGCGGGGCCACCGCCATCACACCCCGGACGCGCAGCGACGCCAGTCCCGCGACGTGGGCGGCAAGGGCCTCCACCTCAGCCGGAGCGACTCCCCCGCGCCCGGTGTCGTCCGTCAGGTTCACCTGCAGCAGCACGTCGAGCGGATCACCCGAGCCCACGGCATCCAGAGCATCGGCGATACGCGAACGATCGACGGAGTGGACCACGTCGGCCGCGGCGCGGACGGCCCGCGCCTTGTTCGTCTGGGCCTGCCCGATGAAGTGCCAGCGGAGGTCGAGAAGGCTCGCCAGCTCATCGCGTTTGGCCGTCAGCTCCTGCTGTCGATTCTCGCCGACGTCGCGGACGCCCAGCGCGTGAAGGTCGCGAACGAGCGAGGCCGGGTGGAATTTCGTCACGACGATGCGCGTGATGCCGGCGAGATCGCGGCCCGCCGCGCGGGCGGCATCCGCGATGCGTGCATCGACGTCGGCGAGACGATCGGCGAGGGCGCTGGACATGGGTCTCCTTCACGACGCAGCGGGCCCGGCGAAGACCGGACCCGCTGCACTGCTCACTCGTGCTTACTTGAGGAAGTCCGGCACGTCGAGGTCGTCGTCGGCGAATCCACCGTCGTACGACGACTCGGGGACGTGGGCCGCGACGGGCGCGGGCTCGGGCTTGCGCTCGGGGGCGCGCTCGGTCGAAGCCTTCTGCTCCTCGGCCGCGTGCAGGTCGCGCGCCACGTCGTCGGCGGGGATGACGGGGACGACGGGTGCCGAGACGGAGCGCTGGGCACCCACCGCGTCGATGCGCAGCGACGGTTCTCCCCCGTCGAAGCCGGCGGCGATGACCGTGACGCGGACCTCGTCGCCGAGCGTGTCGTCGATGACCGTACCGAAGATGATGTTCGCCTCGGGGTGCGCCGCTTCCTTGACGAGCTGCGCGGCGTCGTTGATCTCGAAGATGCCGAGGTTCGATCCGCCCTGGATCGACAGCAGGACGCCGTGCGCCCCTTCGATCGACGCCTCGAGCAGGGGCGATTCGACGGCGAGCTCGGCGGCCTTGATGGCGCGATCCGCCCCCCGCGCCGAGCCGATGCCCATGAGGGCCGACCCCGCTCCCTGCATGACGCTCTTGACGTCGGCGAAGTCGAGGTTGATCAGACCCGGGGTCGTGATGAGGTCGGTGATGCCCTGGACACCGGCGAGCAGTACCTGGTCGGCCGTGGCGAAGGCCTCGATCATCGAGATGCCGCGGTCGCTGATCTCGAGGAGACGGTCGTTGGGGACGACGATGAGGGTGTCGACCTCTTCCTTCAGGCGCTGGACACCACCCTCCGCCTGGCTCTGGCGGCGACGGCCCTCGAACGAGAAGGGCTTGGTCACGACACCGATGGTGAGGGCGCCGATCGACTTGGCGATCTTGGCGACGACGGGAGCGCCACCGGTTCCGGTGCCACCGCCCTCGCCCGCCGTGACGAAGACCATGTCGGCACCGCGGAGCGCCTCCTCGATCTCTTCGGCGTGGTCCTCGGCGGCGCGACGGCCCACCTCGGGATCCGCACCCGCGCCCAGGCCGCGCGTCAGCTCGCGGCCGACGTCGAGCTTGACGTCGGCGTCGCTCATGAGCAGCGCCTGCGCGTCGGTGTTGATCGCGATGAACTCCACGCCGCGCAGGCCGAGCTCGATCATGCGGTTGACGGCGTTGACGCCGCCCCCGCCCACACCGACGACCTTGATCACGGCGAGGTAGTTCTGGTTGTGGCTCATGCCGGCCTCCGTTTGTCCCCGAACCCGAAACTCTAAACCTCATGTTGAGGGTTAAAGAATTGCCCGGTATGCAATTCCTTGACTTGAAAGTAGGCGGCGTTGTGGTCGCCGCCCGGTCGACACGCGGCGTGTCCGAGGATCGCTCCCGAGATCAGCGGATGACGCCGGCCTCGGGCGAGGTCACGTCGTACTCGCGGGTGCTGTCGGGCGGGCTCTTCTGCATCAGCAGGTCGAGAACACGGGCCTTCTCGGGCGAGCGGTCGGCGCTCCCCCACATCACGCGGGTGCCGGTCGCACCGAGGGTGAGGGTCACGTCGTCCGGTGTCGTCGCGGACACCGCGGTGACCTGCGAACGGATGCCGTCGGGCAGCGCGCGCATGACGCGTCCGGCCGCGCGGAACGGCTCGGACGACGTGCCCGCCGGAATGTCGAGCACCGGCTGCCCCGCGGGCGCCTGGGGGGTCGTGGAGAGGACGACGCCCGCCGCGTCGACCACCGTGAAGCCGGCCGCGGTCTGCACGACGCCGATGGGCGTGCGCTCCACGATGCGGACGACGAGGTCGTGCGGGGGCTGCGCCTCGAGCGTGTACGACTCCACCAGGGGGAAGCGCACCAGGGCGGCCTTGATCTCGCTGTCGTCGATGAGGGCGAGCGGAGTGCCGACCTGATCGCTGAGCGCTTCGGTGACCGCGGCCGCGTCGAGCTGCGACGTTCCCACCACGTCGACGCGCTCGAGGGCGAACAACGGGCTGTAGGCGGCCCCCACGGTCGCCACGACCATCACCGCGACGGAGACGCCGACCCCGATCCAGATCCGTCGACGACGACGCTGACGCACCGTGAACCGGCGGACCTCGGCGCGCAGCGCGCGGCGCCGTGCGCGCGAGGCGCGCCAGACATCGCGCAGGCCGGTCCCGGTCTCCTCCGCCGGGGGCGCGGCATCCGGGATCTTCTCGTCGCCTCGCCCGGTCGGGGCGATCAGCGGGACGACGGGCGCGGTCGCCCCGTCCGCGTCGGGCAGGGGCGGCTCGACGCGCGCCGTGGGCACCTCGGCCGGGCGGGCGCGCCGCTCCGGCGGCGAGGGCAGGGGCGAGGGCCGCTCCACGCTCAGACCGCCGCGGCCTCGGTGCGCGAGAGCGCCTCGAGCACCTGCGGGATGATCTGGTACACGTTCCCGCAGCCCAGGGTGATGACGTAATCTCCGGGCCGGGCGATGCGGGCCGTGTAGTCGGCGGCCGCCTGCCAGTCGGGGACGTAGTGCACGTGCTCGGGATCGGCGAACGCCCCGCTGACGAGCTCGCCGGTGACTCCGGGCACCGGATCCTCACGCGCGCCGTAGACGTCGAGCATGACCGTGTGGTCGGCGTGGGTCTCGAGGACCTCCGCGAATTCGCGGTACATCTCCTGCGTGCGCGAATACGTGTGCGGCTGCTGGATCGCGATGATGCGTCCCTCACCCACGACCGTACGTGCGGCCGAGAGAGCTGCGGCGACCTCCGTGGGGTGGTGCGCGTAGTCGTCGTACACGCTGACGCCCTGCGCGACGCCGTGCAGCTCGAAGCGTCGGACCGTCCCGCCGAAGCCCTCGACCGCGCGGGCGGCATCGGCGAGCGAGTGCCCGAGCACGCGCAGGACCGCGACGGCACCGGCCGCGTTGACGGCGTTGTGCGCCCCCGGGACCCGCAGCTGCACGTCGACGCTCTCGCCGTCGGCGGTCAGCGTGAAGGCGACGGGACCGTCGGTCCGGATGCCGCTCAGCCGGACGTCGGCGGCCGAGTCCTCGCCGAAGGTCACGACGTTCGCGTGCGTGATGCGCTCCCGCACGGCGCGGGCGCCCGCGTCGTCGGAGGAGATCACGACGGCTTCGCTCGCGGCATCCGCGAATCGGGCGAACGCGGCGTCGAACGCGTCGCGCGAGCCGTAGTGGTCGAGGTGATCGGGGTCGACGTTCGTGATGAGTGCGACGGCGGTGTCATAGAGCTCGAAGGTGCCGTCGGACTCGTCCGCCTCGATGACGACGAGGTCGTCGGAGCCCGTGCCGCTCGAGGCACCGAGGTCGGCGATCACGCCGCCGTTGACGAAGGTGGGGTCGACCTCGAGCGCGCGCAGCGCCGTGACGATCATGCCGGTCGAGGTCGTCTTGCCGTGCGCGCCGGCGACCGAGACGAGGCGGCGGCCGCCGATGAGCCAGTGCAGCGCCTGCGAGCGGTGGATGACGTGCAGCCCGCGCTCCTTGGCGGTGACGAACTCGGGATTCTCGGGCCAGATGGCACCCGTGTGCACGACCGTGTCCGCGTCTCCCAGGTGCGCGGCATCGTGACCGACGTACACGGTCGCGCCGCGAGCGGCGAGATCCCGCAGCGCGGCGCTGTCGGCGCGGTCGGAACCGGAGACCCGGATGCCGCGGTCGAGGAACATGCGGGCGAGCCCGGACATGCCCGAACCGCCGACGCCGATGAAGTGCGCGGAGGTGATGGTCTCGGGGATGGGGAGGCTCAGGTCGGGTCTGATCATGGCGTCTGCGAGTTTACGTCGCGGATCCTGCGTGCGAGCCCCGGCGCGCCCGTCAGCGCCTCAGGGCCTCGTCGATCATCGCGATGACGTTCTCGGTGCCGGCGCGAGTACCGGCGCGGGCGGCTGCGATGCGCATGGCGTCGCGTGCCGCGTCATCGCGCAGCAGCGGCACGATCTCGGAACGGACGCGATCGGGGGTGAACTCGACGTCGGGGATCAGGCGAGCCGCCCCCGCACGCACGGCTGCGGCGGCGTTCAAGCTCTGCTCGCCGTTGCCCACGGCGTACGGCACGTACACCGCCGGAATGCCCAGCGCATTGATCTCGCTGACGGTCGCGGCACCCGATCGCGAAACGATGAAGTCCGCGAGGGCGAAGGCCAGGTCCATCCGATCGACGTAGCGGACGACCGCGTACCCGGCGGCGCCGGGGTCGGGCAGGTCGGAGTTCTGCCCCGTCACGTGCAGGAGCTGCCAGCCCGCGTCGAGCACGTCGCGCCAGGCTCCGCCGAACGCCGTGTTCAGGCGCAGCGCCCCGAGCGAGCCGCCGAAGACGAGGAGCGTGGGGCGGGTGGCATCCAGATCGAAATGACGAGCCGCCTCGTCGCGGAGAGCGTGAGCGTCGAGGTCGACGATCTCGCGCCGCAACGGCATGCCGACGACCCGCGAACCGCGCAGGGGCGTGCCCTCGAACGCCACCCCCACCCCGGAGGCGCCGCGGGCGCCCAGGACGTTCGCAAGCCCAGGCTTGGCGTTGGCCTCGTGGACGACGAAGGGAACACGCTCACGGCGCGCCGCCACGTACGCGGGGGCGGCGGCGTATCCCCCGAAGCCCACGACCACGTCGACCCGGCGCTCGCGGATCATCCGCCGGACCTCGGCGACGGCACGGAGGAACCGACCGGGAAAGCGCGCCGCGGCGGCGTTCGGACGCCGAGGGAAGGGAACCTTGTCGACGAACAGGAGCTCGTAGCCGCGCAACGGCACGAGACGAGCCTCGAGGCCCTCGCGCGTCCCGAGGACGAGGACCTCGTCGGAGGCGTCGCGAGCGCGCAGACCGTCCGCGACGGCGAGCAGGGGGTTCACGTGCCCGGCGGTGCCGCCGCCGGCCAGAAGAGTGGTCGTCACTCGTTCGAGCCTAAACGTCAGCGGCGTCGGGCTGCGCGCGCGGGGGCCGCGGGCGTCTCGGAGCGGCGGTCGGGCAACGTCCGCGCGCACGACAGCAGGACACCGCACGCGATGAGCACCGACAGAAGCGACGTGCCGCCCTGCGACATGAACGGCAGCGGGACGCCGAGCACCGGGAAGATGCGCAGGACGACGCCGATGTTCACGAGCGCCTGCCCGACGATCCAGAGGGTGATCGCGCCGGCGACGATCCGCACGAAGGTGTCATCGGTGCGACGGATGATGTGGAACGCACCGACCGCGAACAGCGCGAACAGCAGCAGGACCACGAGGCATCCGATCAAACCGAGCTCTTCGCCGATGATCGCGAAGATGTAGTCGTTCGCGGCCGCCGGGAGCCAGTCGTACTTCTCTTTCGAGTTGCCGAGGCCGAGCCCCAGGAGCCCTCCGCTCGCGAGACCCCAGATCCCGTGCAGGGACTGGTAGCAGGAGGTGTAGTAGCAGGAGGCGTCGTCGGGGTTGAACAGGCTCGTGATGCGCGCCATGCGGTTCTCGCTGCCGACCGCCGAGGCGAGGACCACCCCCACCGACAGCACCGCGGGGACGATGAACATGCGGAGCTTGATCCCGGCGAAGAACAGGGCGCCGAGCACCACGAGGACGAGGATCATCACCGTGCCGAGGTCTTTCCCCCCCAGCACGGTCCCGATGACGAGGACGGCCACCGGCACGACGGGGATGAACACGTGCTTCCACGCGGTCAGCAGACGGCGTTTGCGGTAGAGCACCGCGCCCATCCACAGGGCGAGCGCGAGCTTCAGGAACTCGGCGGGCTGGAACTGGAACCCGGCGATCTGCACCCAGTTGCGGTTTCCGTACGACTCGATGCCGAGGCCGGGCACGTAGACGAGGAGCTGGAACAGCGTCGCGAAGATCAGGACCGGCCAGGCGATCTTCTTCCAGAACGCCATCGGTGCGCGGCTCAGGGCGAACATCAGCGGGATGCCGACCACGGCGAAGACGCCCTGTTTCAGGACGTGATCGAAGGGGTTCTGTCCGCCGTCGAGAGCCGAGGTCGCCGACAGCACCATCACGAGCCCGAAACCCGTGAGCAGGAGGGCAGCCGAGGTGATCAGCAGGAACTCGGTCGAGACCGGGCGGAAAGCTCGGCCCAGGGAGACCCGTGCGGCGAGGCCGGGGGTGGAGGGCTCGTCGGGTGTCTGCCGGGGCGGCGGGGCCGTCGTGGTCACTCGCATCCCCCTCAGAGCTGTCGGGTCGTTCCGTCTTCGTTCGCGAGCCATGCCCGCACCGCGTCGGCGAATCGCTCACCGCGGTCGGAGTACGACGCGAACTGATCGAAGGACGCCGCCGCCGGGGCGAGGAGCACGGTGTCTCCGTCCTGGGCGACGCCCGCCGCCAGTTCGACGACGCGTGTCATGACGTCCTCAGTCTCGGTGTGGTCGACCTCGAAAACCGGCACCTCGGGGGCGTGTCGCTCGAACGCCGTCACGACGGCCGCCCGCTCCGTGCCGATGACGATCGCCGCTCGGGCGCGAACACCGCGCGAACGGACGAGATCGCTGAGATCGACGCCCTTCAGCAGGCCGCCCACGATCCACACCGCGCCGGGGTACGCGGCGAGCGACGACGACGCCGCGTGCGGGTTGGTCGCCTTGGAGTCGTCGACCCACGTGACACCCGCGTGCGCGGCGACGACCTGGATGCGATGCGGGTCGAGGCGGAAGCGCTCGAGAGCGTCGTGGATGTCGGCCGGTGACACGCCGAGCGAGCGAGCGAGGGCGCTCGCGGCGAGGATGTTCGCCACCACGTGCGGCGCGGCGAGCCCGACCTCGGCCAGGTCGGCCACCGTCGTCAGCTCGAGGGCGGACGTGGCACGCTCCTCGAGGAACGCCCGATCGACCAGGATGCCGTCGACCACACCGAAGTCGCTCGGCCCGGGCACGCCCAGGTCGAAGCCGATCGCTCGAGCCCCCTCCTCGACCTCGGCGTCCTCGACCATCTCGCGCGTGGCGACGTCGGCCTTGTTGTAGACGCACGCCACGCGCGTCCGGGCATAGACGCCCGCCTTCGCGTCACGATAGGCCTCGGCGCTGCCGTGCCACTCGAGGTGGTCGTCGGCGAGGTTGAGGCAGACCGCGGCATGCGGGGACAGAGCCTCGGGCCCGGTCTGCCGGTTGAGGTACCAGAGCTGGTGGCTCGACAGTTCGACGACGAGGGCGTCGAAGCCGTTCGGGTCGCGGACGGCGTCGAGCACGGGGGTCCCGATGTTGCCCACCGGGGCGGCGCGCAGTCCGCCCGCGACGAGCATCTCCGCGGTGAGGCGCGTCGTGGTGGTCTTGCCGTTCGTGCCGGTGATGAGGATCCAGTCGGCCGGCGAGCCGTCGGGACGCACGACCTTGTCACGCACCCGCCACGCGAGCTCGACGTCTCCCCAGAGCGGGACGGCGTTCGCGATCGCCCACCGGATGACGGGGTGCGATGGGGAGAACCCCGGGGACGCGAGCACGACCTCGGGCGCGAAGTCGACCAGTTCGGCCGGCGGTTCCGCGAGCGGTCCGACGTGGAGCCGTGCCCCGATGACCGGCAGCAGGCGCGCGTACTCCTCGTCGGCCTTCTCGGTGACGACGAGAACCTCGGCGCCGAGCTCGGCGAGCGTGTCGGCGGCGGAGAACCCGGTGACCGACAGACCGAGCACCGCGACGCGCAGGCCGTTCCAATCGGCGTACCAGCTCGTGAGGGTGGAGAGATCGCTCATACGCGGGAGAGCCATTCGACGTAGAAGAAGCCGACGCCGGACACCGCGAGCAGACCCGCGATGATCCACATGCGCACGACGATGGTCACCTCGGGCCATCCCCTCATCTCGAGGTGGTGGTGCAGAGGGCTCATGAGGAACAGACGTTTACCCCGCGTGATCTTGAAGTACGCGCGCTGCAGGATGACGGACCCGGAGGCGATCACGTAAACGCCGGCGATGAGGATCAGCAGCAGTTCGGTGCGGGTGAGGATCGCCATGGCCGCGACCACGCCGCCGATGGCCATCGATCCGCAGTCGCCCATGAAGACCTTGGCCTTCGGGGCGTTCCACCAGAGGAACCCGACGAGCGCGCCGACGAACGACGCCGACACGATCGCCAGATCGAACGGATCGCGCACCGCATAGCATCCGGCCTGCACCGTGGGATCGAGGACGTCCGCGCACATCTGCTTGTTCTGCCAGAACGCCATCAGGCTGTAGGCGCCGATCACGAAGATGCCGGAGCCCGCGGCGAGCCCGTCGAGTCCGTCGGCGACGTTGACCGAATTGGATGCCGCGGTGCCGATGAGCGAGATCCACGCGAGGTACAGCAGCCACCCGACGATCGGGCCGAGCGCGAACAGCGACAGGACCTGGATGTCGCGGAAGATCGAGATGTACCCCGACGCCGGCGTCTGACCGAAGGCGTTGGGGAAGTTCAGCGCGACGACGGCGAACGGTACCGTCACGATGACCTGGCCCGCGATCTTGCGCCACCCCGACAGTCCGAGGCTGTTCTGCAGGCGCACCTTCATGTAGTCGTCGATGAAGCCCACGACGCCGAAGCCGAGCATGAGCCACAGGACCAGGAGTCCGGAGATCGTCGGAGGGTTGTTTCCGGCGTAGGAGCCGATGAAGTACCCGATGATCGTGCCCAGGATGAAGATCGTGCCGCCCATCGTGGGCGTTCCGCGCTTGGCCCCGTGGGAGGGGTTGTGCACGTTCTCGGGGGTACGGATCACCTGGCCCCAGCCCCACCGCCGGAACCATCGCAGGAAGACCGGCGTGAGGAACAGGGTGAAGGCCAGCGAGATCCCCGCCGATGTCAGTAGTGATCTCACGCGAACAACTCTCCCAGACGGTCGCCGAGGAAGCGCAGGCCGGCGGAGTTCGACGACTTCACGAGCACCCGGTCACCGTCACGGAGTTCGGTGGACAGGTAGTCGTACGCGGCGTCGGCATCGGCGAAGAAGACCGCCTCGCCATCCCACGATCCCTGGGCGATCGCCTCGAGGTACATGCGCCGCGCCTCGGGCCCGATCACGACGATGCGTTGGATGCGAAGGCGCACCGCCAGCAGGCCGACGCGGTCGTGCTCTTCATCGGCGTACTCCCCCAGCTCGCTCATCGCGCCCAGGACGGCGACCGTCCGCTCCCCGGGGCCGGTGATCTGCGCGAGGGTGCGAAGCGCCGCAGCCATCGAGTCGGGGCTGGCGTTGTAGGCGTCGTTGATGATGCGGACGCGGTCGGAGCCCAGCGGCTGCATGCGCCAGCGCTCGGCGATCTCGACGGTCTCGAGCCGCGCGATCGCGTCGGCAGCGGGCACGCCGAGCGCGGTGGCGGTCGCCAGCGCGGCGAGGGCGTTCATGACGTGGTGCTCCCCGAGAACGCGCAGGGTGAGGGTGTGCGGCTCTCCGTCGACGATCAGATCGGCGCGGGTCCCGGATGCCGAGACCTCGACGTCGACGGCGCGGACGGCCGCGCGCTCCCCCCGGCCGAACCAGCGGACGTCCTGCCCGCGGTCGCGCGCGAACGGCTCCATCGCGGCGACGCGCGGATCGTCGACGTTGAGCACGGCGAGCCCGCCCTCTCGCGTGGCGTGCACGAGCTCGCTCTTGGCGTGGAAGGTGGACTCGATCCCGCCGAATCCGCCGGCGTGCGCCATGCCCACCATGAGGACGACGCCGACATCGGGGGTGACGAGACCGGCCAGGTGCGCGATGGCTCCCGGCGCGCTGGCACCGAACTCGCTCACGAGGTAGCGGGTCTTCTCGGTCACGCGAAGCATCGTGAGCGGCGCGCCGACCTCGTTGTTGAATGACGCGCGCGGCGACACGGTCTCGCCCTCGTCGCTCAGGATTCGGGCGAGGAGGTTCTTCGTCGTGGTCTTGCCGTTCGAGCCGGTGATCCCGATGATGCGCAGATCGCCGTTCCGCCGGACCCGGGCCACCACGTCGCGGGCGAGGTCGGACAGCGCGGCCACGGCATCCGGGACGACGATCTGGGTCACCTCGTCGTCGACCTCCCGCTCGACGATCGCGAGGACCGCCCCGCGGTCGACCGCGGTGCCGACGAAGAGGTGCCCGTCGGTGGTCTCGCCGGGTTTGGCGACGAAGATGTCGCCCGGCTCGATGAGACGCGAGTCGGTGTCGACGAGACCCGCGACGAGGGTGTCGGGAGTGTCGCCCGCGCGGAGGACGAGACGCCCACCGATGGCGTCGGCGAGATGGGAGAGGCTCGTGGAGATCATTGCTGTGCGAACGCCCTTTCCGTGTCGCATTCGTTACCGAGACGAGACCGGCGTCGGCGGCGTCTCAGCCGAACTTGGGCAGTTCGGGGGTCGTGGTTCCGGACGGGATCACGCGATAGGTCTTGAGAACCTGCGTGAGGGCCTTCTGGAACGCGGGGGCGGTTGCCGCGGACGATTTTACCGTCCGCGGCTCGTCCAGGTTGACCTCGACGACGTACTGGGGGTCGTCCGCGGGGGCGAAACCGATCATCGTGGTGAAGTACGCGTCGCCCTTGTAGGCGCCGGTCTGCGGGTCGGTCTTCTCACCGGTACCCGTCTTGATCGCGACACGGTAGCCGGGGATCTCGACCTGCTTGGCGAGCGTGCCCTGCGTGGCGACGTTCTCGAGCATGAGCGAGACCTGCCGCGCGGCGGCCTCGGAGACCACGCGCGTGCCCTGCGCGTCGGGGACGTCGGTGACCGTACCGTCGGCGGCGGTGCAGCCCTCGACGAGAGAGAGCGGCATCCGCACGCCCCCGTTCGCGATCGTCTGGTAGGCGCCCGCGAGCTGCGGCACCGTCACCGAGATGCCCTGGCCGAACGTCGTGTTGTAGAAGGTCTGCTTGTCCCACTGCGAGGGGTCGCGCATGATGCCGGACGACTCGCCTGGGAAGTCGACCCCCGTCTGCTGGGTGAGCCCGAACTTCTCGAGGTACGAGACGCGGGTGTCGAGCGGGATCATCTCGCCGAACTTCGAGATGCCGACGTTCGACGAGTCGATGAGGACGCCCGTCAGCGTGTAGTTGTTCGCGCCGTGCGAGAACGAGTCGGACACGCGCGCATCACCGGGGAGCGTCTCGCTTCCGGACGCGGTGACCGTCGTGTCCGCGGTGAAAGCGCCCGAGTCCAGGCCGATGGCCGCGGTGATCGCCTTCATCGTCGATCCGGGTTCGTTCGGGTTGCCGAAGGCCGCACTCCCGCGGTCGTCCGCCGGCGTCGACGTCGGGTCGTTGGGGTCGACCGTCGGGTATTCGGCTAGGGCGCGGATCTTGCCGGTCTTGGCCTCGACCACCGTGATCGTGCCGCGCAGCGAGCCGGTGTTCTGCACCTGCTCGGCGATCAGCTGGCTGAGGTACCACTGCAGGTCGCGGTCGATCGTGAGCTTGAGGGTTCCGCCGTCGACGGCCGGCTCGGTCTCGACCTCGGTCCCGGGCAGCACGTTGCCGTCACGGCCCTGCTGGAAGACGACCTTGCCGTTCTGCGAGGCGAGGCACGCGTTGTCCGCGGATTCGAGCCCCGCGAGCGGTTCGCCGTCGCTGCCGACGAAGCCGACGAGGTTTCCGGCGACGGCGCCGTCGGGGTAGATGCGCCCCGCCTGCGGCGGGAAGCTGAGGAACGGCAGACCCAGCGCCGCGAGAGCGCGGTACTGCTCGGTCGAGACGCGCTTCGCCACATTCGCCCAGCGGGAGTCGGGGTTCGCCGCGACAGCGTCGGTCACGATCTTCTCGACGTCGGCCGGGTCCTGACCCGTGATCCCCGCGATCTGCGCCGCGATCTGGCTCCAGGTCTGGGTGACCTCGACGTTCCCGGAGTCGTCGCGGTCGGTCAGTCCCTGGGCCGCGAGCTTGGGGTCGATGTCGACGTCGTAGCGATTCACGCTCGCCGCGAGGGTCACGCCGTTCTCATCGACGATCGATCCGCGGGAGCCGTAGATCGTGCGCGAGTCCTGCATGCCCATGGCCAGCGAGTCGTCCACGTGTTCGCGGGCGTTCACGACCTGGATGTCGACGAGACGGACGACGAAGGCGATCAGCACCACCAGGACGACGCCCAGGGCGATCACCGTGCGTCGCCGCGGAGAACGGGTGAGGGAAGTCGTCATGTGCTTATCGTGTCGCGGGCGTCGGCAGACCGTCGCTGATCGGCGGGGGTGTCGCAGAACCAGCGGGCGGAGCCGTCTGATCGGGGGTCGCCGCGCCCGGCGTCGCCTCGGCGGGCGCGTTCGCGGCCGGCTCCGCCGGAGTCTGCGGCTTGGTGGCGAGCGGAACGCCCGAGATGAGGGCGTTGCGCACCGACCCGCGGCCGAGCGCGTCGACGGACGACACGTTCTCGGCGGGCTTCCCCGACCCGATCACGGCGCCGTCGCTGAGACGGAGGTAGGTCGGCGACTCGTCGATGACCATTCCGAGGGCGGCCGCGTTCGCCGCGAGGTACTGCGGCGAGCTGAGACCGGCCACGTCGTCGTTGAGGATCTGCTTCTGGTAGGTCAGGTCGCGCTGCTGCTGCGTGAGCGAGGCGATCTCGAAGGAGCTCTGCGTGGTGAGGATCGACAGCCCCATCTGCACGAGCGCGATGAGTACCGCCCCGGCGACGGCGATGACGCCGAAGGCACGACGCGGCGCGCGGCGACGCGCCGGCGCGGGAACGGCCTGCAGGCGACGGGGCTCGCGGATCGGCGTCGGGAACTCCGGCTCGAGTCCGGTGTGGACAGCCCGCAGATCGATGGCCTGGGGTGCGCTCATGCGTCCTCCTGGATTCGCTCGGCCGCACGCAGACGCACGGGGGTGGCGCGGGGGTTGGCCGCGCGTTCTTCGTCACTGGCGAGTTCGGCTCCGCGCACGAGGAGGCGGAACTTGGGCGCGTGCTCGGGAAGCTCGACCGGAAGACCACGGGGAGCCGTGGATGCCGTGGCCTCGGCGAACACGCGCTTGACCAGCCGGTCCTCGAGCGACTGGTACGACAGCACGACGATGCGCCCGCCCACGCCCAGCACCTTCAGGGCGGCGGGGATGGTGCGCTCGAGCACCGACAGCTCGGCGTTGACCTCGATGCGCAGGGCCTGGAAGACACGCTTGGCCGGGTGGCGCTCGCGCAGGACGGCGGCGGGCGTGGCCGCCTGCAGCACGTCGACCAGCTGACCCGACCGCTCGAGCGGGGCGTTCGCGCGCGCGGCGATGATGGCGCGCGCGTAGCGTCCGGCGAGCTTCTCCTCGCCGTAGCGCTCGAAGATCCGGCGCAGATCGCCCTCGCCGTAGGTCGCGAGCACCTCGGCCGCCGTGACGCCCGTCGTCTGGTCCATGCGCATGTCGAGCGGGGCGTCCTGCGCGTAGGCGAAGCCGCGCGAGGCCTCGTCGAGCTGGAGCGAGGACACGCCGAGGTCGAACAGGATGCCGTCGACCTTGTCGACACCCGCGGATGCCACGGCCTCCGCGATCCCGTCGTACACGGTGTGGACGAGGGTGACACGGTCGCCGAAGCGCGCCAGACGCTCCCCCGCGATGCGCAGGGCGTCCGTGTCGCGGTCCAGGCCGATGAGGCGCGCGGTCGGGAAACGCTCGAGGAACGCCTCGGAGTGCCCGCCCATGCCCAGCGTGCCGTCGACGAAGACGGCATCCGGTCGCTGGAGGGCCGGAGCCAGCAGCTCGGCGCACCGATCGAGGAGGACGGGGGTGTGGATGTCGCGGATGTCCATGAGATGTCGGGGGTTCTCCTCGGCTCTGATCCCCATCCGCATCGACCTGGCGCCGGGGAAGTGCGTCAGGGCATGCGGCTGGGAGTCACAGCCGAGGATCAGAAGAGTCCCGGGATCACCTCCTGCTCCATCTCGGCGTACGTCTCTTCGTTGCTCTCGGCGTAGGAGTTCCACGCCTCGGCGTCCCAGATCTCGGCGTGGGCGCCGACGCCCGTGACGACCAGTTCGCGACCGAGACCGGCATAGGCGCGGAGAGCCGGGGGCACGGTGATGCGGTTCTGGCTGTCGGGCTTCTCGGCGCTGGCCCCCGAGAGGAACATGCGCAGGAAGTCGCGGGCCTGCTTGTTGCTCAGCGGAGCCTCGCGGATCCGCTCGTGCACGCGCTCGAACTCCTCGGTGCTGAACACGTAGAGGCAGCGGTCCTGCCCCCGGGTGATCACCACTCCGGCGCCGAGATCGTCACGGAACTTCGCCGGCAGGATGACCCGGCCCTTGTCGTCGAGCTTGGGGGTGTGCGTACCGAGCAGCATTCGGGTGTCCACCCCCTTCGTCCGGCCTGCGAAGTTTCCCCCACTTTACTCCACTGCCCTCCACTTGGCTATCGATTCGCGCCCTCTTCTGGGCGAACTCCCCCTCGTGTACAGTCCGCTCGCAACGCGCGCAGGGCGCGTGCAACCGCGGAACGGCGCGGAAGCCGCCCGCGCGGCCGCGATTCGACGACGCGGGTGGAGGAAAAGGGAGGGATGCCGCGACAGCGGCGCGGCGCATGGAGACGGAAGCCCGTGACGCCGGCCGGGGCGATCGCGGCGCAACGTCGCCGATCACTCGCGGCAGTGACGCCGCGGGGCCGCGGGAGGCGTCGGGCCGCGCTCCTCGCGACGCATAAACGCTGTTCGCGCACAGAAACACGAGGAGATCGCGTTTATGCGAGCGAACAGCGTTTATGGGGGATGCCAGGACCGCAGCCGGCAGAACCTGCAGGGCGCACGAAACCTGCCGGGCGCACGAAAAAGCACCGGCTCCGAAGAGCCGGTGCTTATCGAGGACGAGAGGGCTTAGCGCTCCTCGTTGCGGCGGTCCCACCGATCGTTCATGCGATCCATGAAGGAGGCGCCGGATGCGCGCGGGGCGCGGGTCGCGGAGGGAGACGCTGAGGCCGCGCGGTGGGAGCCCTTCATCGGCGTGACCGCGAGGACGACCCCGCTGACCATGAGGATGAACCCGAGGACACCGATCGCGATACCGAGGAACCCCGTATTGAAACCGATCGAGACGCCCGCGACGAGAGCACCGAGGCCGGCCAGCACGAGGATGGACCCGTAGACGATGTTGCGGTAACTGAGGGCGCGTCCGGGGGCAGTGACGACATCGGCGTCGTGACTCATGAGATGGCGCTCCATCTCGTCTAGCAGACGCTGCTCCTGTTCGGAGAGTGGCATGCATCCCCCTCTGTTGCTAAGTACGGACGATTCTACGCGGGGCGTGGATCACTAGGCTAGGCCCGTGGTGACCTCCCCGGAACCGATCGAAGCTGTTTCCCAGCGACTCGACAAGTTCCTTTCTGACCAGCTATCGTACGCCTCCTCGCTGGGGCCGGAGGCGGAAACGATGAGCCGCGCCGGCGCCGCATCGCTGCGCGGCGGCAAGCGCCTGAGGGCACGGTTCTGCCTCACCGGCTGGCGCGCCGTCATCGAGTCGTCGGGGGCGCGCGACACGAGCCTCACCCCCGCGGCGGTCTCGGTCGCGGCGGCCCTCGAGATCTTCCAGGCGGCGGCGCTCGTCCACGACGACATCATCGACAACTCCGACACGCGGCGCGGACAGCCCGCCGCGCACCGCGCGCTCGAAGCCGCGCATGCGGCGGCGGGATGGACCGGCGACGCCGCGATGTTCGGACGCTCGGGAGCGGTGCTGCTCGGCGACCTGCTGGTGGCGTGGAGCGACGACCTGCTCGAGGAGGCCCTCGCCGATCAGCCCACGGCGGCGGCGACGCGACGGTTCTACGCGGACATGCGCCGCGACGTCACGATCGGTCAGTTCCTCGACGTCGCGGAGGAGTCGGCGTACGCCGTGTATCCCGACGAGGAGCACGCCGAACGCGCGCTGCGCGTGGCGTCCTACAAGTCGGCGCGGTACAGCATCCAGAAGCCGCTCGAGATCGGCGCCGCCTTCGCCGGCGCGGACGACGAGCAGCTCGATGCGCTCGGACGCTTCGGGCACGACGTCGGGATGGCTTTCCAGCTGCGCGACGACGTGCTCGGGGTCTTCGGTGACACGGCCGTGACGGGCAAGCCCGTCGGGGACGACCTCCGAGAGGGGAAGCGGACTGTGCTCGTCGCTTTCGCCCGCGAGGTACTGCCCGCGCCGGCCCGGCGCACCGTCGACGAGCTTCTCGGCGATGCCGAGCTGGATGCGGCGCAGATCAGCGCCCTGCAGAACACGATCGTCGACACGGGCGCGCTCGCCCGCACCGAGGAACTGATCGCCGACTACTCACGGCGCGCAGACCGGGCCCTGGCCGGCGCCCGGCTCGGCGACGCCGCGGTCGGCGAGCTGCGCGACCTCGCCCGCGCCGCCACGCAGCGCTCGTCCTGACCCGCCGCCGATCGACGATGGGTGGAAGCCCGGCGGCGGGCGGAAGCCCGGGGGCGGGCGGAATCAGGCGAGGGTCGCTGCGACCCGTCGCACCTCGCTCTTACGCCCCGCCAGGAGCGCTTCGATCGGGGCGACGCCGATGGTGTCTTCGGGCGTGAGCAGCCAGTCGATGGTCTCGTCCTCGTCGAAACCGGCATCGTGCAGGACGATGATCGTCCCCCGCAGCGCCGGCAGGGGACGGCCGTCGACGACGAAGACCGAGGGGATGCGCAGCACGCCGTCGCGACGCGAACCGACGAGGTAGTGCTCGTCGAGCAGACGACGGACGCGTCCGTGCGACTCGCCCAGCACCTCGACGAGATCGGGGATGGTCAGCCACGCGGTTTCGTAACGGGGTGTATCGCTCACGGCCCCATCCTCTCATCGGCGACGGCACGGCGACCATCCGTCATCCCCTCCGTCATCCGGCACCGTCTTCGTCACATCCGTCACACCGACCTCACGCGTTGACATCCTTCCCAGGCCGTGCGAGCGTTTTGGGCAGTCGGAAGAACGGAATCCCCCACCATGCGACGACTCCCCTCCCCCACGCTGCCCGCGCGCGCCACCGTGATCTGGCCCGCAGCGGTCGTCGGCACGATTGCCCTCGCCCTCACCGGCGAGGGCACAGCCCACGCGGCACCGCCGGCGCCTCTCGCGGCGCTCCCCCCGGCTCCCGCACCCCTCGGACAGATCCCGGTGCTCGCCGTGGCCACGAGCACGCCCGCGACGCACACCGTCGAACCCGGAGACACCGTCTGGGACATCGCGCAGCGGTACGGCCTCGACGTCGCGGCCCTCCAAGCGGCCAACGGTCTCGCCGCCGACAGCGTCATCCGCCCCGGCCAGGTGCTCGCGCTCGGCGTCGCCGTATCTCCACCCGCCGCACCCCCACCCGCCGCTCCCGCGCCTGAGCCCGTCCAGGTCACGTACGAAGTGACCGCCGGCGACACCGTCTCGGCGATCGCGTCCGCGCACGGAGTCTCGACCGATGCCGTCCTGTCCGCCAACGGGCTCACGCGCGACTCGATCATCTTCCCCGGAGAAGTGCTGCAAATCCCCTCCGCGACCGCACCCGGTCCGGCATCCGTGGGTCCGGTGCTCGCGCCCGGTCTCGATGCGGAACAGTCCGAGAATGCCCGGCTCATCATCCGCATCGGGCGCGAGCTCGGCGTGTCCGACCGTGGCATCCTGATCGCCCTCGGCACAGCGATGCAGGAGTCGTGGCTGCGAAACCTCGACTGGGGCGATCGCGATTCCCTCGGGCTGTTCCAGCAGCGCCCGAGCACGGGCTGGGGCACGCCCGAGCAGATCCTCGATCGGGAGAGATCCATCCGCGTTTTCTACGGCGGACCGGCAGACCCGAACGGCTCCGACACGCGCGGGCTCCTCGACATCACCGGGTGGGAGGATCTGCCGTACGCCGACGCCGCGCAGGCGGTGCAGATCTCGGCCTACCCCGACCGATACGCCCAGTGGGAGCAGCCCGCGACCACGTGGCTCGCCGTTCTGGGCTGAGGTAGGGGTGAGCCGCTCCCCGGGCTCCCAGGGGGCGCTCCGTAGACTCGACACGTGAGCACGAGTCAGCAGGCCGACCCGCTGATCGGCCGTCTCGTCGACGGCCGGTACCGGGTTCGCGCGCGCATTGCGCGCGGCGGTATGGCGACCGTGTACGTGGCGACCGACCTCCGGCTCGAACGCCGCGTGGCGCTGAAGGTCATGCACGGGCACCTCAGCGACGACACCGTCTTCCAGAGCCGGTTCATCCAGGAGGCCCGCTCTGCCGCGAGACTCAGCGACCCGCACGTGGTGAACGTGTTCGACCAGGGGCAGGACGGCGAGATGGCCTACCTGGTCATGGAGTACCTGCCCGGCATCACTTTGCGCGAGCTCCTGCGCGAGCACAAACGCCTGACGGTCGATCAGACCCTGACGATCATGGATGCCATCCTGTCGGGCCTCGCGGCCGCGCACCGCGCCGGCATCGTCCACCGCGACGTCAAACCCGAGAACGTGCTCCTGGCCGAGGACGGGCGCATCAAGATCGGCGACTTCGGCCTCGCCCGTGCGACCACCGCCAACACCGCCAGCGGCGCGCAGCTGATGGGGACGATCGCGTACCTCGCGCCCGAGCTGGTGACGCGCGGCACCGCCGACGCCCGCAGCGACATCTACTCGCTCGGCATCATGCTGTACGAGATGCTCGCCGGCGAGCAGCCCTATAAGGGCGAGCAGCCGATGCAGATCGCCTACCAGCACGCGACCGACTCGGTCCCGCGTCCGAGCGCGAAGAACCCCGCCGTCCCCGAGCAGCTCGACGAGCTCGTGCTCTGGTCGACCGAACGCGAGCCCGACGATCGTCCCGTCGACGCGGGCGTGATGCTCCAACGCCTGCGGGAGGTCGAGAAAGAACTCGGCCTCGCCCCCCAGGTGGCGCGCGCCGTTTCGGTGGGAACGGTCGGCCCGGCCACGGCGGCCGAGTCGCGCGAGCTGACGAAGGTGCTCCCCCAGACCGCCACGATCCCCGACGCGCCGACCGAAGACGCCGACAACGCGACCCGGTTGCGCGCGAAGACGCGCCGGCGGACCGCTCGGGGCATCTGGTTGCTGCTGCTCGTCCTCGTTCTCGCGGGCGGGTCCGCGACCGCCGGGTGGTACTTCGGCTCGGGGCCCGGCTCACTCGTCGAGGTGCCCGACGTCTCTCAACGGAGCTATGCGGATGCCGAGGCCCTCCTCGCGCAGAACCAGTTGCTCGCGCAGTCCCAGGACGTCAACGACCGGGAGATCCCGGCGGGGACGACGGTCGGCTCCGACCCGACGGCGGGGTCGCGCCTCGACAAGGACACGGTCGTCACGGTCTTCGTCTCGGCCGGACCCGCCACCCACCAGATCCCCGAGCTGCAGGGCAAGAGCCTCGACGAGGTCCAGGGGATCCTGGAGAGCGTCTACGTGGATGTGACGAGCGTCGCGCAAGAGTTCACCGACGCGGGACCAGACACCGTGCTGTCGGCATCCATCACTCCCCGCTCCGGCGGCGACGCGATCGACTGCACCGGGGGCTGCACGATCTACGAGGGCGACGCCGCGTCGCTGACGACATCGCTCGGGCCGGTCCCGGACGTCGCGGGCCTCAAGACCGCCGACGCCGAGAGCAAGCTCCAGTCGGTCGGCCTGAAGACCACGACGAGCGAGGAGTACAGCAACTCCGTCGCCTCGGGCACCGTGATCGCGATCGGCGATCGCGACGGAGGCGGCAACTGGCGCCCCGGCGACACCGTCACGCTCCGCGTCTCGATCGGGCCGAAGCCCGTCATGATCCCCGAGAACATCGTCGGTATGACGATCCGCGAGGCAGTGTCGACGCTCGAGAACCTCGGCTTCGAGGTGAATGCGGGCATCGACGACGGCACGCTCCCGCTGGGGTTCAAGTACTGGGACATCTACAAGGTGCGCTCGAGCAACCCCAAGGCGGGCACGACCGCGCCGCAGGGCAGCACGGTGACGTTGACGCCGACCCTGTAGGACGGCTTCACGGGTCGGGGCATGGCTTCGACGAGCTCAGCCACCGCGCGCCGCGCGGGTGTCCGGAGTCCCGGAGACCGCTGACGGTCCCTGAGCCCGTCGCAGGTCCCCGAGCCTGTCGAAAGGACCCGCCCGCGAACCACGACGCCCCCGACCGCAACGGATCGGGGGCGTCGGACGGGCGAACGGCCTCAGCGCTTCTCGAGCTCCTCGGCCACGAGGAACGCGAGCTCGAGGCTCTGACGGTGGTTCAGACGGGGGTCGCACAGGCTCTCGTAGCGCGTCGCGAGGGTGGCCTCGTCGATCTGCTCCGACCCGCCCAGGCACTCGGTGACGTCGTCGCCGGTGAGCTCGACGTGGATGCCGCCGGGGTGGGTTCCCACGGCGCGGTGGGCCTCGAAGAAGCCGCGCACCTCGTCGACGACGTCGTCGAAGCGACGCGTCTTGTACCCGGTGGGCGTCGTGATGCCGTTGCCGTGCATCGGGTCGGTGACCCAGAGCGGCGTGGCGCCCGAGTCGCGGACGGCCTCGAGCAGTGGGGGCAGCGCGTCGCGGATCTTGCCGGCGCCCATGCGCGTGATGAACGTCAGGCGACCGGGCTCGCGCTCGGGGTCGAGCTTGTCGATCAGCGCGAGCGCCGTCTCGGCAGTCGTGGTGGGTCCGAGCTTCACGCCGATGGGGTTGCGGATTTTCGAGAAGTAGTCGACGTGCGCGCCGTCGAGCTCGCGGGTGCGCTCACCGATCCACTGGAAGTGCGACGAGGTGTTGTAGGGCAGGCCGGTGCGCGAGTCGATGCGGGTCATGGGGCGCTCGTAGTCCATGAGCAGACCCTCGTGGCCGGTGTAGAACTCGACGCGCGTCAGCTCGTCGAAGTCGGCGCCGGCCGCCTCCATGAACTTGATCGCCCGGTCGATCTCGGTCGCCATGCTCTCGTACGCCTGATTGGCGGGGGTCGAGGCGAAGCCCTTGTTCCAGCTGTGCACCTCGCGCAGGTCGGCGAAGCCACCCTGCGTGAAGGCGCGGATGAGGTTCAGCGTCGACGCGGCCGTGTGGTAGCCCTTGAGGAGGCGGGCGGGATCGGCCTTGCGCGACTCCTCGGTGAAGTCGTACCCGTTGACGATGTCGCCGCGGTAGGCGGGGAGCGTGACTCCCCCGCGGGTCTCGACGTCGCTCGAACGGGGCTTCGCGAACTGGCCCGCCATGCGACCCATCTTCACCACGGGCATCGACGCGCCATAGGTCAACACGACGGCCATCTGGAGAACCGTCTTGATGCGGTTGCGGATCTGCTCGGCGGTCGCGCCGGCGAACGTCTCGGCGCAGTCACCGCCCTGCAGAAGGAAGGCCTGACCGGCGGCGGCACGAGCGAGACGATCGCGCAGGATGTCGACCTCGCCGGCGAAGACCAGCGGCGGGAGGGTCGCCAATTCTGCGGATGCCGCGGCCACCGCGCCCTCGTCATACCACTGCGGCTGCTGCTTGATGGGCAAGGTCCGCCAGTGGTCGAGGTCGTGGAGCTGCTGATTCACCCCTGAAGTCTAGTGGCGCGACGCGGGCGCCTCCGCCGCCCGGGCAGTGGCCAGACGGTCCTTCACCGTCGAGGCGTAGACGTCCTCGTAACGCTGCTCGCCGAGGCGCTGAAGGGCCACCATGATCTCGTCGGTGACGGACCGCAGGATGTAGCGGTCACCCTCCATGCCGTCGAATCGAGAGAAGTCGAGGGGCTCTCCGATGATGATGCCCACGCGTCCCACGCGCGGCAGTCGCTGGCCGATCGGCATGACCGCACCGGTGTCGACCATGACCACCGGGATGACCGGGACCCGCGCTTCGAGCGCCATGCGCGCGATACCCGTGCGGCCGCGGTAAAGCGTGCCGTCGGGGCTGCGCGTCCCCTCGGGATAGATGCCCAGGAGCTCCCCGCGACCGAGGACCCCGAGGCCCGTGTTCAGCGACGCCTCGGATGCTTTGCCCCCGGAACGATCGATCGGCAGTTGGCCGGTGGCCGTGAAGAACAGGCGCGTGGCCCAGCCCTTCAGCCCCTTGCCCGTGAAGTAGTCGCTCTTGGCCAGGAACGCCATCCGCCGGTCGATCATCAGGGGCAGGAAGATCGAGTCGGAGAACGACAGGTGGTTGCTCGCCAGGATCGCCGCGCCCTCGCGCGGGATGTTCCGCCGACCCACGAGCCACGGACGGAACACGGCCTTGATGACCGGTCCGATCACGACGTACTTCATGAGCCAGTAGAACATCGTCAGCGCTCCTTGCCCGCCAGGTCTGCGACGCCGATGAGGCCGGCGTCATTGCCCAGTCGCGCGATCGTGAACTCGGCCACCGGACGTTCACCGTACCCCGGGAGCGAGGTCTCGTACGCGAGCTTCACGGGTGCGAGAAGATCTTCCCCGAGCTGCGCCACGCCGCCGCCGATCACGAACAGTTCCGGATCGAGCACGGCCTGGAATCCTCCGCAGGCCTCGCCGAGCGCGGTGGCGACGCGGCGCAGGGCTTCGAGCGCCCCGGGGTCGCCCGCGAGCACCAACCGCGAGATGGCGGTACCGGGGATCGCCCCCTTCTCGTCGCGTACGGCGGCCAGGGCAGCGCCGACACCGCCCTCGTCGGCGATGGCGTTCGCTTCGCGCTGCAGGGCGCGGCCGGACGCGTACTGCTCGAGGCATCCGTTCTGTCCGCATCCGCACGGGTGACCGCCGCGCATGAAGCGCATGTGACCGAGCTCGGCACCGATGCCGTGACCGCCGCGGAACAGTTCGCCGTCGGTGACGACAGCGCCGCCGACGCCGGTGCCCATGGTCAGCATGACCATGTCGCGGACGCCGCGACCGGCCCCGAAGCGATACTCGCCCCAGCCGGCCGCGTTGGCGTCGTTCTCGATGGTGACGGGCGCGTGCAGGCGATCCTCGAGGCGGGCGCGCAGCGGTTCGTTGCGCCAGTCGATGTTCGGGGCGTAGATGACGGTGCTGCGGTCCGAGCTGATGAAACCGGCAGCCGCGACGCCGATCGCGTGGATCTCGTGGGTCCGGCGCAGGTGATCGGCCATGTCGACGACGGCATCCACCAACGCGGCGGGATCGATGGGGGTGTCCACGCGGAGCTTCTCGACGATCGTGCCGTCTTCTGCGACGACGCCGCCCGCGATCTTCGTGCCTCCGATGTCGATGCCGACGTTCTGCACCGTGCTCCCCTCCGGCCTGCCACCCGGCGCGGCCCGGAGAAGTCTAGCCACCCCGGGGGACGCCTGCCGGACGGGGCGTCCGCCACGGAGCGGTGATGTCGTCCGGATAGACTCGATGCACCGATCGACATTTTTCCGGTACCGAAGGAGTTGCCGTGATCCAGTTCGACCTTCCCCCCGTCGTCGAAGCAGACCCCGATGCCAACGCGTCCGACCTGCTGGCCGACCGTGTCCGGGCGACCCCCGACCGGCCGCTGTTCGCCGTCCCCGATGCACAGGGGTGGCGCGACATCACCGCCTCCGAATTCGAGCGGCAGGTGATCGCGCTGGCCAAGGGGTTCGTCGCGGCGGGAATCCAGCCCGGCGAGAAGGTGGCGTTCATCGCGCGCACCACATATGACTGGACACTCGTCGACTTCGCGCTGTTCTACGCCGGAGCGATCATGGTGCCGGTCTACGAGACGAGCTCGCCGTCGCAGATCTCGTGGATCGTCTCGGACTCGGGAGCGATCGCCGTCGTCGTGGAGTCGTCCGAGCACGCCGCGCGGCTCGACGAGGTGCGCAGCGATCTCCCCCTGGTCCGCGAGGTCTGGGAGATGCACACGGGAGCCCTCGACGCCCTGGTGGCGAACGGCACCCACATCACCGATGAAGAGATCGAGCGGCGCCGCCACCTCGCCAAGGCTTCCGATGTGGCGACCCTGATCTACACCTCGGGATCGACCGGCCGGCCCAAGGGCTGCGTCCTCGTGCACAGCAACTTCGTCGAGCTCGCTCGCAACTCGGCGAAGGCCCTGCACGAAGTCGTCGAGACGCCCGGCGCCTCGACCCTGCTGTTCATCACGACGGCGCACGTGTTCGCCCGCTTCATCTCGCTGCTGAACGTGCACGCGGGGGTCAAGACCGGGCATCAGCCCGACACCAAGCAATTGCTCCCCGCGCTCGGGTCGTTCAAGCCGACGTTCCTTCTGGCCGTGCCCCGCGTGTTCGAGAAGGTCTACAACTCCGCCGAGCAGAAGGCCGAGGCCGGCGGCAAGGGCAAGATCTTCCGAGCCGCCGCCGACGCGGCGATCGAGCACTCGCAGCGTCTACAGGACGGCAAGCCCATCCCGCTGCTGCTGAAGATCAAGTTCGCCCTGTTCGACAAGCTCGTCTATTCGAAGCTCCGGGATGCCATGGGCGGACGCGTCGTGTACGCCGTCTCGGGGTCCGCTCCCCTGGGTCCGCGCCTCGGCCACTTCTTCCGCAGCCTCGGCGTGGTGATCCTCGAGGGCTACGGCCTCACCGAGACGACGGCGCCGGCGACCGTCAACCTCGCCACCAAGTCGAAGATCGGCACCGTCGGGCCCGTCCTCCCTGGTGTCGGCATCCGTCTCGCCGACGACGGCGAGATCCAGGTGCGCGGGGTGAACGTGTTCCGCGAGTACTGGCAGAACCCCGAAGCCACGGCCGAGGCGTTCGACGGCGAATGGTTCAAGACGGGCGACATCGGCGCGTTCGACAGTGACGGCTTCCTCGCCATCACCGGGCGAAAGAAAGAGATCATCGTCACCGCCGGGGGCAAGAACGTCGCCCCCGCGGCCCTCGAGGACCCCATCCGCGCCAACCCGATCGTGGGTCAGGTCGTGGTCGTCGGCGACCACAAGCCGTTCATCTCGGCCCTCGTGACGCTCGACCCCGAGATGCTGCCCACGTGGCTCGCGAACAACGGGCTGCCCGCCGACATGTCGCTCGCGGACGCGGCGACCAACGAGAAGGTGCGCGCCGAGGTGCAGGGCGCGATCGACCGTGCGAACACGCGCGTCTCGCGCGCGGAGTCGATCCGCAAGTTCACGATCCTGCCCACCGAGTGGACCGAGGCCAGCGGGCATCTCACGCCGAAGATGAGCATAAAGCGCAATGTCATCGTGAAGGACTACGCCGACGCCATCGAAGACATCTACGCGGTGCCGATCAACACCACCAACGTCTCGCTGCCCTGACGCGAACGCGAAGCGGCCCGGCTCCTCACGAGGAACCGGGCCGTTTCCGTGTCATCCGCCGGGAGTAGACGCGTTTCGACGCGCATCCGGCTCCCGTGATGGGCGCGCGTCAGAACCAGTCGCTCTCGCGGATCTGGCGCATGGCCTCACGCCGCGTCTCGGCCGGGAGACGCGAGAGGTACAGCATGCCGTCGAGGTGGTCGGTCTCGTGCTGGAGCGCCTGCGCGAGCAAGCCCTCGCCCTCGAGCACGACCTCGTTGCCGTCGAGATCGATGCCGACGACCTTCGCCCACGGGTAGCGCGTCGCCTCGTGCCAGAGCCCAGGGACGGAGAGGCACCCCTCCCCCACGAGCTGCGGCTCGCCGCGGGTCTCGACAAGCACGGGATTCAGCACGTAACCGATGTCGCCGTCGATGTTGTAGCTGAACGCGCGCAGCCCCACACCGATCTGCGGGGCGGCGACTCCGGCACGCCCGGGAGGCTCGACGGTGTCGAGGAGGTCGCGGACGAGCGCATGGATGCCGTCGTCGATCGTCTCGATCGTCGCACTGGGCGCGCGCAGGACCGGGTCGCCGAACAGGCGGATGGGCCGAACGGTCATGCTGCCGCCACCGGGGCGCGCAGGCCCTCCACGACGGCCGCGGCCAGTTCGCGGGCCGCCAGACGGGTCTCGGGCTGAAGATCGCGGAACGAGATGGCACTGCCGGCCGCGATCCGGGGGTCGTACGGCATCCGGATCACCGTCTGCACGCGCGTGCGGAAGTGCGCTTCGAGCTCGCTCTCGCGCACGAGTGGCGTGCCGGGTCGCGCGGAGTTCAGGACGACGATGGCCGAGCGCACACGGTCCGCGTAGCCGTTGGTCTCGAGCCACGTCAGGGTCTCGGACGCCAGCCGCGCCTCGTCGACCGAGAGTCCCGCCACGACCACGAGGGAGTCCGCGCGCTCGAGCGTCGCCTCCATCACCGAGTGGACGATGCCCGTGCCGGTGTCGGTCAGCACGATCGAGTAGTAGTGCGCGGCGACGTCGGCGACCTGACGGTAGTCGTCGTCGCTGAAGGCCTCGGACACACGGGGATCGGAATCGGATGCCAGGACGTCGAGGCGCGTGGCATCCCGCGCCACGATAGACGACACGTCGTGGTAGCCGTCGACCTCGTCGTGCGCGCGCACGAGATCGCGCACCGTGCGGCCGTTCGGCCGGCCCACGCGATCCGCGAGCGTTCCACGATCGGGGTTCGCATCGACGGCGATGACGCGGTCGTCGCGTGCATCGGCGAGGGCCATCCCCAGGAGCGAGGTGACCGTGGTCTTGCCCACGCCGCCCTTGCGGGAGAGGACCGGCACGAAACGGGCACCTCCGGCGAGGGGCGCGGCGATGCGACGGTCGAGCTCTTTGCGCTGGCGGGCGCGGCGGCCGTCACCGAGGTTGATGCGGTGGCCGGACATCGAGTACACGAGTTGCTGCCACAGCCCTTCGGGCTCGGGCCGGGCGACCTGGCGCGGGTCGAGCAGACGGTCGGCGGTGAGCAGATCGGGGCTCTCGCGCGCGTCGTCGATGGAGCTCAGCCGCTTCGACGCGAGCGTCAGGTCGGAGCCCGGGGTCCGGACGCGCTCGGCCGCGTGCGCGCGATCGACGCGGGCTGCTTCGCCCGCCTGGTGGATCTCACGGCGCGTCAGGGGCACGGTGCCGATCGCTCCCGTCGCGGCGCGCTCCGCACGGGTGCGGGGAACGGAGCCGGTCGTGGTCGGGACCGCGCCGGTCGTCGGGATCGCGCCGGTGGCCGGAGCCGCGGCGGGCGTGGTCTCCGCGCTCGGGGCAGCAACGGAAGCCTGCTCGGCGTCGAGATCGTCGGGCTCCGGGGAGCCGGCCGCGACCGCTTGCGCCGCATCGGCCTTCGGGGCCGCGTTCGTCTCGGTGGGGCTCGCGTCGGACTCGCTCACGTCGACCTCATTCCGTTCGGGCTCATCCGTGGCGGGCGCATCCGTGGCGGGTTCGTCGGTCTCGGACTCGGCGTTCTCGAACTCGGCGTTCTCGAACTCGCCGGTCTCGGAATCGCCGTTCCCGAACTCATCTCCCGCGGGCTCGACATCGACGACCTCCGCGTCGGCGTGCTCGCGCGCACCCTGCTCCGGCTCGACCTGATCGAGATCCGAGTGCTCGGGTTCGAGGTGCTCGCGCTCGGGCTCGAGGTGCTCGGGCTCGAGGTGCTCGGGCTCAAGGTGCTCGGGCTCGAGGTGCTCGGGCTCGAGGTCGTCCTCGTCCTCGGCGTGGGAGCCATCAGCCTGAGCGGCCTCGATGGACTCCGCCTCCGCGAGCTCCACCCCCGCCGGCTCGCGCTCCGCGGGCACGGAGTCAGCGGTCTCCGCGTGACCTGTCTCCGTGCTGCCGGAGTTCTCCGCCTCCGGAGCCTCCGACTCGGCCAGCTCCTGCTCCGCGAGCTCCCGAGCGACGAACTCCTCCTCGGGGGCGTCCTCGGCGTCGAGATCGTCGGCGACTTCTTCGACGGTGGCATCCTCGACGGCGAGGTCAGCGACGGACAGGTCGTCCGAGGCGAGGTCTTCGGCGGCGGCGCCCTCCGGGGCGAACTCCCCCTCGGGCTGAGATCCCGCGTCCTCCGTCTCGAACACGTCGGTCGACAGCACGAGCTGCTGCGGGTCGGGCGGCGGATCGAACTCGTCGGTCGACAGGATCACCTGCGGTTCGACGCGCTCAGCGTCGAACGCCGGAACGAACACCTCGTCGTGCGGGGCGGACGCGACGGACTCGCCGGGCTCGTCCGTCGGCACCTCCCCGACGATCTCGGCATCGTGCACCTCGAGGTCGCCCTCGTTCTCGGCATCCACCTCGTCGTGGGGTTCGAGGATGATGTCGCCGGTCGGGAGGTGCTCCACGTGCGGGTCGTCGTGCGCGGACGACGGCGGGTCGACCTGCGGCTCGGGAACGTGGGTGAGAGCGGGCGCCTCGGCCCCGCTGTCGAGAGTGAACGGGGAGCCGATGTTCTCGAACATCCGGATCTCGGCTTCGTCGACCGGCACCTCGTCTTCGACCACGTCGTCGTCGATGTCGTCATCGTGGGAGGTCACGGGCAGGTCGACACTGACCTGCGCGATGTGTCCTCCGAGGATGGTGATGCTGGCTGTGTCGAGATTCCCGCTCTCGTCGAGCACGCCGTGCTCGGCGTTCTCGTCGGGGTTCGCGTCGGTGCGGTCGGGGGTCACTGCAGTCTCCAAACGGGAAGAGGGCGCGAAAGCGCCCCCTCCCAGGTTACTGCGCGGGGCGGATTACCAGCAAAAGGTCTCCCGCTTCCACCTGCTGTGTGCTAGCGATCGCAACCCGCTCGACGACCCCGTCGACGGGTGACGTGATCGCCGCCTCCATCTTCATCGCCTCGATGGATGCCACGGCCTGACCGGCCGCGACCCGGTCGCCCGGGGCCGCTTTGAGCGTCACGACGCCCGAGAACGGGGCGGCGACCTGACCGGGCTTGGAGGTGTCGGCCTTCTCGGCCTGGCGGGCCTCGACGTCGATCGATCGGTCGCGGACGAACACGGGGCGGAGCTGTCCGTTCAGGGTGGTCATGACGGTGCGCATGCCCTTGTCGTCGGCCTCACCCACCGCCTCGAGCCCCACGAACAGCTGGACGCCGCGTTCGATCTCGACCGTGTGCTCGCCGCCCGCGCGCAGCCCGTAGAGGTAGTCGGCGGTGTCGAGCACGCTGAGGTCGCCGTAGGCGTCGCGGGTTTCCTCGAACGTCCGGGTGGGCCCCGGGAACAGGAGCCGGTTCAGTCGTGCACGCCGGTCCGCGGACTCCCCCGCCAGGGCCGTCGCGTCGTCATCGGTGAGCGGGGTCACCCCGATCTTCGCGTCTCGCCCGGCGAGCACCTTCGAGCGGAACGGCTCGGGCCAGCCACCGGGAAGATCGCCCAACTCCCCCGCCATGAAGGACACGACCGAGTCGGGCACGTCGTACTTCTGCGGGTTCTGCTCGAAGTCCGCCGGGTCGGCCTTGACCGCCGCGAGATGCAGGGCGAGGTCGCCCACCACCTTCGACGACGGGGTGACTTTGGGCACGCGGCCGAGGATGCGGTCGGCGGCCGCGTACATGTCCTCGATGAGTTCGAAGTCGTCGGCCAAGCCGAGGGCGATCGCCTGCTGCCGCAGATTCGACAGCTGCCCGCCCGGGATCTCGTGACGGTACACGCGACCGGTGGGCCCCGCGAGGCCCGACTCGAACGGACGGTACAGGTGGCGGACGGCCTCCCAGTACGGCTCGAGGTCGCTGACCGCGGACAGGTCGAGACCGGTGTCCCGCTCGGTGTGGGCGAGGGCTGCGACGAGGGCGGACAGCGACGGTTGGCTCGTGGTGCCCGCCATGGGCGCGGCGGCCGCGTCGACGGCATCCGCGCCCGCCGCCGAGGCGGCCAGCAGGGTCGCGAGCTGTCCTCCGGCGGTGTCGTGCGTGTGCACGTGGACCGGCAGGTCGAAGCGCTCGCGCAACGCCGACACGAGCTTCGCGGCCGCAGCCGGGCGGAGCAGGCCCGCCATGTCCTTGATCGCGAGGATGTGGGCTCCCGCATCGACGATCTGCTCGGCCAGACCCAGGTAGTAGTCGAGCGTGTACAGCTTCTCGGCCGGGTCGAGCAGGTCACCGGTGTAGCAGACCGCCACCTCGGCGACCGCGGTGCCGGTGTTCAGCACCGCGTCGATCGCGGGACGCATCTGCGAGACGTCGTTCAGGGCGTCGAAGATCCGGAAGATGTCGACTCCGGATGCCGCAGCCTCGGCGACGAAGGCATCCGTCACCTCCGTCGGGTACGGGGTGTAGCCGACCGTGTTGCGCCCGCGGAGGAGCATCTGGATCGCGACGTTCGGCAGCGCTTCGCGCAGCGCGTCGAGCCGCTCCCACGGGTCTTCGCCCAGGAAGCGGAGGGCGACGTCGTAGGTCGCGCCTCCCCACGCCTCGACCGAGAGCAGACCCGGGGTCATGCGGGCGACGTACGGCGCCACGCGGACGAGATCGCGGGTGCGGACGCGGGTCGCGAGCAGCGACTGGTGGGCGTCGCGGAACGTGGTCTCGGTGACGGCGAGGGCAGTCTGCTCGCGCAGGGCCTTCGCGAAGCCCGCGGGACCGAGTTCCTGCAGGCGCTGGCGCGATCCCGCGGGGGCCGGGGCCACGAGGTCGACCGCGGGGAGCTTGGCTCCCGGGTCGACGGAGAGCGGGTTCTCGCCGTTCGGGCGGTTGACGGTCGTGTCGACGAGCCACGACAGGATCTTGGTCCCGCGGTCCTTCGACTCGCGCCCACGCAGCAGCTCGGGACGCTCGTCGATGAACGAGGTGCTGAGGTCGCCGGCGACGAAGGCCGGATCGTCGAGGACGGCCTGGAGGAAGGGGATGTTGGTCGAGACGCCGCGGATCCGGAACTCCGCCAGCGCGCGGCGGGCGCGGGCGACCGCCGCGGGGAAGTCGCGGCCACGGCACGACAGCTTCGACAGCATCGAGTCGAAGTGGGGGCTCACCTGCGAACCCGCCGCCGTGGTGCCACCGTCGAGGCGGATGCCGGCACCGCCCGGTGAGCGGTACGTGGTGATCTTGCCCGTGTCGGGGCGGAAGCCCTGCGTCGGGTCCTCGGTCGTGATGCGGCACTGGAGGGCGGCGCCACGCAGGTGGATGTCGCCCTGCTCGAGGTGCAGGTCGGCGAGCGTCGCCCCCGCGGCGATGCGCATCTGCGACTGCACGAGGTCGACGTCGGTGACCTCCTCGGTGACCGTGTGCTCGACCTGGATGCGGGGGTTCATCTCGATGAAGACGACCTCTCCCGCTCGGGGTCCCGCGGTCTCGAGGAGGAACTCGACCGTTCCCGCGTTCTGGTAGCCGATCGACCGCGCGAAGGCGACCGCGTAGCGGTGCAGATCCTGACGGACCGCGTCGTCGAGGTTCGGAGCCGGCGCGATCTCGATGACCTTCTGGTGGCGCCGCTGCACCGAGCAGTCGCGCTCGAACAGGTGGACCGTCTCGCCCGTGGCATCCGCGAGGATCTGCACCTCGACGTGACGCGGGCGCTGCACGGCCTGCTCGAGGAACATCCGCGGGTCGCCGAACGCGCTCTGCGCCTCGCGCATCGCCTCGGCGAGGGCCGGGGCGAGTTCGCCGAGCGTCTCGACGCGACGCATGCCGCGACCTCCCCCACCGGCGACGGCCTTCGCGAAGAGCGGGAAGCCGATCTCGTCGGCCTGCGCCAGCAGCGCGTCGATGTCGTCGGAGGCCGGCGTCGACCGGAGCACCGGCACGCCCGCGGCGATCGCGTGCTCCTTCGCGGTGACCTTGTTGCCCGCCATCGAGAGCACCTCCGCCGGCGGGCCGATGAACGTGATGCCGTGCGCGGCCGCCTTCTCGGCGAGCTCCGGGTTCTCGGACAGGAAGCCGTAGCCGGGGTAGATGGCATCCGCTCCGCACTCCCGAGCGACCCGGATGATCTCGTCGACGTCGAGGTACGCGCGGACGGGGTGACCCCGCTCGCCAATCTGGTACGCCTCGTCGGCCTTCAGCCGGTGCAGCGAGGCGCGATCCTCGTACGGATAGACCGCGACCGTGCGCGCACCGACCTCGTAGGCGGCACGGAACGCGCGGATCGCGATCTCCCCGCGATTGGCGACCAGGATCTTCGAGAACATGCGCACCTCACGTCAAGCTGGGAGAGCTGAATGTGCTCACAGCCTAGGGGACGGTAACGTAGACCCTCGTGCACGTACTCTCCGTCAGCTCTTTGAAAGGCGGGGTCGGCAAGACGACCGTGACGCTCGGGCTGGCATCCGCCGCCTTCGCACGTGGCGTTCGCACTCTTGTCGTCGACCTCGACCCCCAGTCCGACGTGTCGACCGGCATGGACATCTCGGTCGCCGGCCGGCTCAACATCGCCGACGTCCTGGCGAACCCGAAAGAGAAGGTCGTCCGCCAGGCCATCACCACCAGCGGGTGGGCGAAGGTCCACCCGGGCACGATCGACGTCCTCATCGGCAGCCCCTCGGCGATCAACTTCGACGGCCCGCACCCGAGCGTCCGCGACGTGTGGAAGCTCGAGGAGGCCCTCGCGACCATCGAGAGCGAGTACGACCTCGTCCTCATCGACTGCGCCCCCTCGCTCAATGCCCTCACGCGTACCGCGTGGGCGGCGAGCGACCGCGTCATCGTCGTGACCGAGCCGGGCCTGTTCTCCGTCGCCGCCGCCGACCGCGCCCTGCGCGCGATCGAAGAGATCCGTCGCGGGCTCTCCCCCCGCCTCCAGCCGCTCGGCGTCGTCGTCAACCGCGTGCGCCCGCAGTCGATCGAGCACCAGTTCCGCATCAAGGAGCTGCGCGACATGTTCGGCCCGCTCGTCCTGAACCCCCA
Source organism: Microbacterium sp. S1037 (assembly GCF_048381605.1). Classification (NCBI taxonomy): domain Bacteria; kingdom Bacillati; phylum Actinomycetota; class Actinomycetes; order Micrococcales; family Microbacteriaceae; genus Microbacterium; species Microbacterium sp. S1037. The sequence goes on along the minus strand of NZ_JBLWIG010000001.1, from coordinate 2,242,986 downwards.
GCTGCCCGAGCGCACGTCGCTGCAGCAGGCACAGGGTGCCGCGAAGCCGCTCCACGTGTGGCCCGGAGACTCGGCGCAGGAGCTCGCCGCCGATTTCGACGCGCTGCTGGACCGGATCGTCCGTACGGGTCGCATCCCGGTCGAGGGCGACGCTCCCTCGGCCTGAGCCCGCCCCTCCCCGGCCGAGTGCTCGTCGCCGGGCGGCGTGAACTCGCGCGAGCCCGTTCCCGTACCGTCACGCGGAGAACCCGGCCGACACGCCGGACACCCGGCATCCCGAACCGGCGTGTCGAACACGAGCTCCGCATGACGGCACACGCCCGACCCCGCCCCGAGCCACGGCGACACCCCCGGCCCCGGTGCAGCGCGCGGCCGACACCCGCGCCACCCGTACCGTCACGCGGAGTACCCGGCCGACACGCCGGGCACCCGGCATCCCGAACCGGCGTGTCGAACACGAGCTCCGCATGACGGCACACTCCCGCCCCCGCGCGCCTACGCCGCACCCCGGACCGATGCCGAGGCGTGGACCGACGGGCCCGGAACCGGGGCATGACCGGACCGGCCCGACGAAAGAACCCCGGATGCCACGGCACCCGGGGTTCGAGAAGCGTCGGGGTCAGGCCGTGCGTGCGGCGCGACGCGCGGCGAGTTCGTCGACCGCGTCGGCGGATGCGGCCTCGAAGTCGACGAGCGTCGACTCGACCTCGCGCAGGACCTTGCCGACGGCGATGCCGAAGACACCCTGGCCGCGGCTCACGAGGTCGATGACCTCGTCGTTGGAGGTGCACAGGTACACCGAGGCGCCGTCGCTCATCAGTGTCGTTCCGGCGAGGTCGCGGATACCCGCGGCGCGGAGCTGGTCGACGGCCGTACGGATCTGCTGGAGCGAGATGCCGGTGTCGAGGAGGCGCTTGACGAGCTTGAGCACGAGGATGTCGCGGAAGCCGTAGAGACGCTGCGATCCGGAACCGCTCGCTCCGCGGACGGTGGGGACCACGAGTTCGGTGCGAGCCCAGTAATCGAGCTGACGGTACGTGATGCCGGCGGCGCGTGCGGCCACCGCTCCGCGGTAGCCGGTGTCGTCGTCCATCTCGGGCAGACCGTCGGTGAAGAGGAGCTCGGTGGCGAACCGGGGTTCACCGACTGTGTCGCCAGCGGTCATGCTCGCGTCCCTCCTCATCGGCTCGATATCCCCACGCTAGATCAGCCATGCGCCCGCGGCAATGACATCCGGTCGGAGCGCTTCGGCGTGTCGCGCTCAGGACAGCATCCGGTCGATGGCGTCGCGCACGAAGAGGCTTCGCACCTCGTCGAGACGCGCGGCGAGTTCGGGCGCGAGTTCGCTGGCTCGGGCCCGGGATGCCGCATCGGGGCGTCGCAGGAGCGCGGACAGCGCGGACTCGACCAGGGCGGCCTCGCGCTCGGCGCTCTGGCGGAGAGAGCGCACGTGGCGCGGCTCGATGCCGTGGCGGTCGAGCGCGACGAGCGTGCGCAGGAGTGAGACCGTCTGCTCGGGATACGACTCGGCAGCCGTGATCACGCCGGTGCTGATCGCGTCGTTGAGAAGCTGCGGGCCGGCTCCGGTCGTGGCGAGGAGCTCGTCACGGCGATAGCGACGGGGCGTCGCGGTCATCGACGGCATCGACGTCGGCGGAGCCGGGTTTCGCCCGGCGTCGAGATCGGCCAGGTAGTCGCGGATCACCGCGAGCGGGAGGTAGTGGTCGCGCTGGAGCGTCAACGCCATGCGAAGCCGCTCGAGGTCGGCCGCGGAGAACTTGCGATAGCCCGACTCGGTCCGCGTCGGCGACACGATGCCCTGCACCTCGAGGAAGCGAAGCTTGCTCGAGGTGAGCGCGGGGAAGTCCGGCGTGAGGCGCGCCAGCACCTGGCCGATGCTCAGCAGCCCCGAGGCCGCCGGACGACCGCGGGCGGGGGCTGCCGCCATCAGTTGTCTGCCGGCGGCAGATCGACGGGCGAGACGAAGAAGTTGAGACGGAACTTGCCGATGCGCACCTCGGCACCGTTGGCGAGCACCGAGCGGTCGACGCGCTCACCGTTGACGTAGCTGCCGTTCAGCGACCGCTGGTCGACGATCTCGAACGAGGTGCCCGAACGCGTGATCTCGGCGTGACGGCGCGAGACCGTGACGTCGTCGAAGAAGATGTCGGCCTCGGGGTGACGCCCGACCGTCGTGACGTCGGTGTCGAGCAGGTAGCGCGCACCGGTCGTCGGACCCGAGCGGACGATGAGGAGGGCGACGCGCGACGGCAGGGCGTCGATCGCCTCCAGTTCGGCCTCGTTGAGGTCGGCACCGAAGGGGACGAAGGACAGATCGGCGTCGTGGCCGAACGTCTGCGTCGTGTCGTGCGACCGCTCCGACGCGGGGGCGTCGGCCGCGCGACGGATGTCGTCGCGCTCGAATCTGCGTGTCTCGTCCACGGCTTCTCCTTCTTCTTCACCATCACCGATCGATCCGACGTGAACGGTCGAACCGACCTCGCGCGGTCGTGGTGGGGGCTTCGTCTGTGCTGTTGTCTCGACGCCGAGCATCGCTGTTCGGGTTGCGCCGATCGCCCGACGGGACACTCGAACCTACCGATCACACGTCCGCCGTGTCGAGTCCGTTGCCCCGCTCCACCCTGACGCACCGTGGAACGATGCGCATCGAGGCGAAGCGTGGACAGTCGAACAACACCAATTCTTTCACCTCGCCGACCTCTCGTCGTCCCCCTCACCTCCTTCGCGTCCGGGGAACGCGCTCGAGCCCCGTGCCTTCCTCTGTCGTTAGGGTCGAAGGGTGACTTCCTCCGCACCCCGCCGTCGCGTGTCCGCCTTCGTCGCGAGCCTGCTGGTCGCTCTCGTCGCCCTTCTCGTGCTCCCAGCGAGCCCCGCGTTCGCGCACGACGAACTGGTGTCGACGGACCCGCCCGCTGACGCGGTGCTCGACGCACTTCCGGAACAGATCACGTTCACCTACAGCGCAGACATCCTCACCGAGCAGGGCACGGCCGTCGTCGAGGTCACCGACGCCACCGGCGCCTCGCTGACGGAGGGGACGCCGGTCGTCTCGGGCACCGACGTGACGCAGACGCTGACGGGCTCGGCATCCGGTGCCGTCACCGTGAAGTGGCGCGTCGTCTCGAGCGACGGCCACCCGATCGACGGCACCTTCTCGTTCACCGTGAACGGGGCGACCCCGACCCCGACACCGACGGCGACCGCGTCGACGCCCACCGCGACCCCGACCGCACCGGCGACCACGACCCCGACGGCGACGACCCCGGATGCCACGGCGACACCGTCCGAGACCGCCTCGAGCGCGTCTCCCCTGCCGTGGATCCTCCTCGTGGTGGCGCTCGTGATCGTCGCCGGAGCGATCGTGTGGCTCTTCGTCGCGAGGGGGCGGAGCGGGTCGTCGGGAGGCGGTTCCACGGGCACCGCCGGACGATAGGATTTCCTCATGCCTCATTACGATCTGGTCATTCTTGGTGCGGGTCCCGGCGGGTACGTGGCTGCAGTGCGCGGAGCGCAGCTCGGCCTGTCGGTCGCGATCGTCGAAGAGAAGTACTGGGGCGGTGTCTGCCTCAACGTGGGCTGCATCCCCTCGAAGGCGCTGCTGCGCAACGCCGACCTCGCGCACACCTTCCACGCCAAGGCCGACCTGTTCGGCATCTCGGGCGACGTGCACTTCGACTTCGGCAAGGCGTTCGACCGTTCCCGGTCGGTGGCGGCCGGCCACGTCAAGGGCATCCACTACCTGATGAAGAAGAACAAGGTCACCGAGTACGAGGGCCGCGGATACTTCGCCGACGACCACACGCTCGATGTGACCCTGACCGACGGCTCCAAGGAGCAGGTCACCTTCGACAACGTCATCATCGCCACGGGTTCTACCGTCCGCCTCCTTCCCGGCGTCACCCTGAGCGAGAACGTCGTGACCTACGAGGAGCAGATCCTCAACCGCGAGCTCCCCTCCTCGATCGTCATCGTCGGCGCCGGCGCGATCGGCATGGAGTTCGCCTACGTCATGACGAACTACGGCGTGAAGGTCACGATAATCGAGTTCCTCGACCGCGCCCTGCCCAACGAGGACGCCGAGGTCTCGAAAGAGATCCAGAAGCAGTACAAGGGCTACGGCGTCGACATCCTCACCTCGACCAAGGTCGAGTCGGTCACCGACCACGGCGACAAGGTCACCGTCGCGTACACCGCGAAGGACGGCTCCCAGGGCTCGATCGACGCCGACCGCGTGCTCATGTCGATCGGTTTCGCCCCCAAGGTCGAGGGCTTCGGCCTCGAGAACACCGGTGTGAAGCTCACCGAGCGCGGCGCGATCGACATCGACGACCACATGCGCACGAACGTGCCGCACATCTACTCGATCGGCGACGTCACCGCGAAGCTGCAGCTCGCCCACGTGGCCGAAGCGCAGGGCGTCGTGGCCGCGGAGACCATCGCGGGCGCTGAGACCCAGACCCTCGGCGACTACCGCAACATGCCGCGCGCCACCTTCTGCAACCCGCAGGTCGCCTCGTTCGGCCTCACGGAGCAGCAAGCGCGCGACGCCGGCCACGACATCAAGGTCGCGAAGTTCCCCTTCTCGGCCAACGGCAAGGCGAACGGCCTCGGCGAGCCCGTGGGCTTCGTCAAGCTCATCGCCGACGCCGAGACGCTCGAGCTCATCGGCGGCCACCTGATCGGTCCGGATGTCTCCGAGCTCCTGCCCGAGCTGACCCTCGCGCAGAAGTGGGACCTCACCGCTCTCGAGGCGGCCCGCAACGTGCACACCCACCCGACGCTGTCGGAGGGTCTGCAGGAGGCGTTCCACGGCCTCGTGGGGCACATGATCAACCTCTGATCGCCGACACGAAAAGGCCCGTCCGGTTCTCCCGGCGGGCCTTTTCGTTTTCGTTGCCCCGGATGGGGGCTCGGGTTCTCAGTGGCCGAGCGTGCGGGCCAACTTGGACCCGGATGCCGCGGGGCGACCGCCCGCGGCGAACACCGCCGCGTCGACCGCGGCGAAGAACCCCGCGCGGGCCTCGCCATCGGCGGGACCGGCGGGGCCGAGCTCGACCTCCCACTCACGCCACGCGGATTCGACGCCACGACGCTCGTCCGTCGCGCGGACGCGATCGTCGACGAATTCGGCGACCTCTCCCCCGTCGGCGTCGAGGAGCGCATACGCCGTGCGGTGATTCCGCACCCGCGCGAGCGGCGTGAACGGCGGCGCGGCGATCGAGGCGACGGCATCCTGAACCGCCGGAGGCACGGCCGGCTCGGCGTCGGGATCGACGTCGGCCTCGAGGGGCCACTGCGTCTCGGTGCGCCCCCCGGCCTGCGCGGGACCCTTCACGTGCCACCCGGCGTCGGGACCACCGAAACGGCGGCGCACCGCGACGCCTGCGCGAGCGAGGTCGGCCGCGGGGGTATCGAGGTACCGCGCGTCGAGGTCGCGTGGCTCGGGTTCACCGACACGGACGACCCCCGGGAGGGCCGACCAGTCGGGGAGCGGCGTGGTCTCGTCGACGTCGTACTTCGACTCGACCTCGACGCTCGAGGCCCCGTGGGAGCCTGCGCTCAATCGTCGCGCCCGTCGGCGTCGGGGTTGATGTCTTCGGTCTCTTCGACGAAGGCGAAGACGGCCTGGGTCGGGCCGTCGGACTCGCCCGTGTGCTCGAGGCCGCCCTCGCGGCGGTAGACCAGCTGACCCTCGCTGTAGGGCATGATCAGCGTGTCGTCGGACTCGTTTTCGAGCGGAAGCACCTGCCCGTCGAGCGGGCCCCCGGTCAGTCGTGCAATAGCCATATCGTCAGCGTAGACCGCCCCTCCGACACCGCCGGGCGCCTTGACAGGGCTGGCCTAGAATCGCTCGGGTGACGACGACGGACCTGCCCGGGGAGCGACCGTTCGTCCTGCTCGCCACCCGCGCCGAAGACCGCCCGGCCGACGAGGAGTACGCCCTCTTCCTGCGCTACACCGGCCTCCCGCCCGAGCGGCTGCTGCGCGTCCGGCTGGAGCGGGACGCCATGCCGGACCTCGACCTCGATGAGATCTCGGGCATCCTCGTCGGCGGCAGCCCGTTCAACGCGTCGGACCCTCTCGAGAAGAAGTCCGCGGTCCAACGTCGGGTCGAGTCCGAGATGGGCGCGCTCGTCGACGACGTGGTCGCGCGCGACCTCCCCTTCCTGGGTGCGTGCTACGGCGTGGGGACGCTGGGAACCTACCTGGATGCCGAGATCGACGGCACCTTCTCGGAGCCGATCAGCGTGGTCGACGTGACCTTGACCGATGCCGGTCGCGCGGATCCCCTTGCCGTCGGGATGCCCCGCACCTTCGCGGCGTTCGTCGGCCACAAGGAGGCGATCACGACGCTGCCGCCGCGAGCGACCCTGCTGGCGTCGTCACCGACGTGCCCGGTGCAGATGTTCCGGGTGGGCGAGAACGTCTACGCGACGCAGTTCCACCCCGAGCTGGACGTCGACGGGATCGTCACGCGCATCCACGCGTACGCGGCGTTCGGCTACTTCGCCGCCGACGAGCTCGACCTCACGCTCGCGGCGGTGCGGCGCGTTCCCGTCCACGCTCCCTCGCGCCTGCTCCGCACGTTCGTGGAGCGCTACGCGCGCTGAGGTCGCGTCCCCGGCGCGCGGGAGGTCGTCTCGTCGTGGCGCGTGACGTCAGGCGCGCGTGCGGGGATCCTCCCGGACCACCTCGATCGAGGCTGTCACGGCGGGGTGCGCGCGCCGCAGGTAGGGCTCGAGTCCGAGGTCGACGAGGTGCACGCGCCCGGCGAGCCCGGGCCCGCGCCCGCGCACGAGGCCGGCCTTGAGGGCACCGAAGGTGACCGTGACATCGGCGGGGAGGACGATGGCATCCGCGGTCCCGTCGTCGGGGTCGAGGCCGCTCGGCACGTCGACGGCGACGACGCGCGGCCGGTCGGGAAGCGCTAGGAGGCGCTCGACGAGGGCACGGGCGCTCCCCCGGAGCCGACGGTCGGCGAGGCGTCCGATGCCGAGGATGCCGTCGAGGACGAGGGCGTACTCATCCACGTGGGTGGAGGCCTCCGACACGGAGACGACGCGTGCACCCGCGGCCACCGCCGCGTCGAGGGCTTCGCGGTGGACGCGGTCGCGGACGAGGACGACGTCGACGCGGTCGGCCGCGGCGACCAGATCGGCGGCGGCGAAGAGCGCATCGCCCCCGTTGTCTCCCGCGCCCGCGAGAACGAGGACCGCACCCGGGGCGACGCGGAGCTCGGCGATTGCGACGTCGGCGAGAGCCCGAGCCGCCCAGCGCATGAGGGGACGCCCCTCGGCCAGAAGCGGCGCCTCGGCGGCGCGGACGGCGTCGGCGGTGTAGGCCGCGACCCGCGCGGCAGCGGACTCAGCCACGGGATGCCGCCCGCTCGGCGTCGTCCTCACGATCCGCCGCGGCGGGGTCGTTCTTCGCGAGCGTCTCGCGCTCCTTGGCTTCCGCCTCGCGGGCGGCCTCCAGCTCGCCCGTGGCGGCCCGCACCGCTTTCTCGGCACGGCGGACGCGGAACTGGATCAACGTGGTCGCGCCGTACTTCGCGCGCACCCGGTCGTGGTCTTCTTCGGTCGCGACCGTGATCCAGGCTCCGGCGATGAGGATGACCTGGCTCGACAGGTTGAGCCACAGCAGGAGCGCGATGAGCGAGGCGAACGTGGTCAGCAGCGGGTTGTTGCCCGCCCCACCGACGAACAGGCCCGACAGCTGCTGCAGCACGACCAGGCCGACACCTCCGAGCAGCGCACCGCGCCACAGCGTGCGGCGACGGGTCTTCACACCCGACAGCGCAGCGAACGCGACTGCCACCGCGGCGGTGTCGAGCGCCAGGACGACGATCGTCGAGAGCGCCCACGTCAGCACGGCGGTGACCCACGAGTCCGCGGAGATGCCGAGGAGACCGCGCACGAAGGTGAGACCGGCCGTCGCGAGGAACGTCACGAGGGCGGCCCCCACGAGCGCGATACCGATGCCGACGGCGACGGCGAGATTGCGCACGATGACGAGGACGGGGAGCGTGTCGTCGGTGGTCACTCCCGCGATCTGGCGGAGGGCCGTCCGCAGGGAGCCGATCGCACCGATCGCCGCGCCGAGCAGACCGATCGTCGCGATCACGCCCGCGATGGTGAACTCCGTCGGCGCTTTGATCTCGCTGACGTCGAGCAGCCCGTCGGTGCCGACCAGCCCGGGCACGACGTTGTTCACCGACCGCTCGAGCGCGGCGAGGCCCTCGGGGTTGCCCGAAAGCCAGACCGCGGCGGCGGAGAAGCCGAGCAGCACCGCGGCGAACAGGCTGAAGAGGGTCCGGTAGGTGACGCTGTCGGCGAGCGTGGGCCCCCGCGCGCCCGAGTAGACGAGGAAGGCGCGCACGAGGCGGAGCGACAGAGCCCACGCGGTGACGCGACGGATGAGGTCGGCCATGGCCTCAGCGTATCGAGGCGAACCACCCTGCTCATCGGGGGTTGACCGCCGCGCCCGGCGCCGACAGAACTCGCTCCGGCCCGCCGATCGTCGCCGTCACGGCCCCGTGATCACCCGCCACCACGCGCCGAACAGCAGGAACGGCCCGAACGCGATCGACCCGCCTCGCGCCCCGGCGAGCAGGACGCCCGCGGCACCGATCCCGCCCGCGAGGAAGGCGAGCGCGATTCCGGATGCCACGGCCTCGAGGCCCTGCCACCCGAGCACCGCCCCGCAGAGGGCCGCCAGCTTGACGTCTCCCCCGCCGAACGCCGCCGGCCGCGCGAGGTGCACCGCGAGACACCCCGCGAATGCGCTGAGGGTTCCGGCCGCGATCCCCGCGAGCCGACCGGGCTCGCCGATCGCGAACGCGGCGCCGCCCAGCAACACCACCACCGCGGCGCCGCCCGGCACCAGGATCGCGTCGGGGAGGCGTCGGGTCTGTACGTCGACCATCGCGAGCACCACGCTGAGACCCGCGAACACCGACAGAGCGGCAGCCAGAGGCCATGGCATCCGGGGCCTCAGGCGTCGAGCACGAGAAGGTCGACGACGACGATGTCGCCGGGAGAGATGCCCTCGGCGTCGCGCACGGCGCGTTTGAGGGGAAGAACGTAGACCCCGCCGGCCTGGGGGAAGATCGACGTGCGGAAGACCGAGCCGCCGATCGTCGCGTCGACGCGGACACCGCCGAAGCCTCGGCGGAAGGTCTGCGTCTCGCGGATGTCGTCGCTCAGCTCGGGCGGAAGGGCCACGAAGTACCAGTCGCTGTCGGTGCGGGCCTCCCACCGGTAGACATCGCCCTCGAAACGCACGATCACGTGGTGCTCCTTCCGTCGCTGGTCACCCTACGGGGAAGCTCCGACGCCGGCTCGGCCTTCTCCCCTGTGCAGAAGGAGTGCGACGTGGCTTCCGGTCGCGCGCACAGCGGATGAGGGCAGGATCACAGGAGAATCCCGGCCGCCCGCGCCGGCTCGGCGTACGCGCGCGCGAGGGTCGCGACCGTGTCGTGGGCGTTCAGGCCGCTCGGATTGGGCAGGACCCACGTGGGGACCCCGGCGATCTCGTCGTCCTGCCGCCCCGCGACGGCTTTCGGGTGCGGGAAGCCCTCGCGGTACGCCGTCAGCCCGACCACGGCGATCGCGCGCGGACGCCACGCGGCGACGCGCTCCGTCAGCGCCGCCGCCCCGGCTCGCAGTTCCTCGCGCGAGAGCTCGTCGGCGCGCGCCGTCGCCCGGGCGACGAGGTTCGACACGCCGAGCCCGGCGCCGAGGATCATGCTCCGGTCCGCGTCGCTCAGCGGCTCCGCGTACCGCGGGAGGCGCGGCAGGATCCCCGCCTCGACGAGCGCCGGCCAGAAGCGATTGCCCGGCCGCGAGAAGGGTGTTCCGGTCGCCGCCGTCCACAGGCCGGGGTTGATTCCGACGAAGAGCAGCCGGACCCCGGGCTCGACGAGGTCGGGGATCGTGGCATCCCGGAACGACTCCAGCTCGGCGCGCGTATACCCCATGAGACCACTATGACCATTACTGCAGCGGGATCCGGCTCATCTGCCAGGATCGGAGGAATGGATGCCGTGCCCGCGCTCACCGAGGTCCCCGCGCCGCAGTTCGTCATCGTCGGCGACAACGTCCGCCTGGCGACGTACACGTGGGGCGACCCCGACGTGGACGCCGTCCTGTGCGTCCACGGCTTCGGGTCGAGCACGCGCGACAACTGGGTCAACACGGGGTGGGTGCGAGACCTCTTGCGCGCCGGGTTCCGGGTCGTCGCCGTGGATCAGCGCGGCCACGGTGCGAGCGACAAGCCGCACGACGCCGCGTCGTACACGATGCCGACGCTCGTGAGCGACCTCGTCGCGGTCCTCGACACCTACCTGCTCGATTCTGTGCGCTACCTGGGCTATTCACTCGGCGGCCGGGTGGGGTGGCAGCTGGCCGTCGACGCGCCCGAGCACGTCGAGCGCGCGGTGCTGGGCGGCATCCCGGACGGTCGTCCGCTGGCCCGGTTGAAGGTCGACCAGGCTCGCGCGTTCCTGGACCACGGCACGCCGGTGGAGGATGCCACGACCCTGCGCTACGTCTCGCTCGCCGAGCGCGTACCCGGCAACGACCTGCGGGCCCTCGTCGCGATCGCGGAGGGCATGCGGCTCGGCGAGACCGATCCCGACCCCGCGTCGCCGCCGCAGCAGCCGGTGCTCATCGCGACGGGGACCGAGGATCCGATCCACGATCAGTCGCAGCATCTCGCCTCGCTCCTGCCGCACGGCGAGTTCGCCGACATTCCCGGCCGTCACCACGTGAACGCGCCGGGGGCGCGGACCTTCCGCGAGGCCGGGGTGGAGTTCCTCTCGCGCGAGAGCTGGGCCTGAGCCCCGCCGCGCCGAGGGCTCATCACCCGCAGTCGTACACCGTGCCGGGCGCGGACGCGTCGACCGTGCAGTTCTGCTCGACCCACTGGCGGATCTGCGCCGAGGCCGTCTCGGGGCTCGAGGAGCCGCCGGATCCGGCCGCGCCTCCGCCGCCTCCCGTTCCGCCGAAGCCCGTCCCCCCGAATCCCGCCGCGCCGCCGCCCGCCCCGCGGTCCTCGCCGCCGATGACGTACCGGATTTCGCCGGACTGGACGAGCGAGATGAACCTGTCGAGCGTCGGGACGTCGTCGCTGCCGTTGAACCCACCGATCGGAAGGATCGACGCCCCGTCGGTCGCGAGGATGAGGGATGCCGCCTGCTGGGCGCCGAAGGTGGCCGCGACGTAGGTCGATCCCGTGTCGTGCGCCTCCAGCCAGGCGACGAGCTCGCTGTCGGCGCTTTGGGCCATGCCCTGCCGGCCGCCGGCGCCCGGCGTCGTGCCGTTTCGTCCGCTCCCCGGAACCGTCCCCGAGCCACCCGGCGCGAAGCCGGAGCGGGGACCGGCCTGACCGCCGCCCTGCGCGGTGCCCTGACCGCCGGCCTGGCCACCGCCCTGGCCACCGCCCTGCCCACCGGCCTGCGCGCCGCCCGGGAACGAGCCGCCGTCGGTGCGGGCGCCTGTTCCCTGTCCGCCGGGGCCCCGACCCGCGCCGCCGAAGCCGCCGGCCGACATCTCGGACACGCCGCCGGCGACGGGGTTGATCGAACTCGGGTGCGCGATGGTGACCGCGGACCACACGGTCGGCGTGAGCAGGAGCCCCACGACCATCGCGACCGTGGTCATCATGCGCGCGCGGTGGCGCGAGAGGAGCAGCGCGATCGCCACGGCGGCGGCCGCGGCCTGAGCCAGCGACACGGGGATGCTGTAGCCGCCGTACGAGAAGCCGACGATCACCGCGGTGAGCCCCGCGACACCGACGATCGCGATCTGCGGCCAGACCGTGCCCGCTCGATGTGCGGCGGTGAGCGCGACGGCGACGACGAGGGCGAGCGGGATCGCGAGAGCCGCCGTGTAGAACTGGTGCATCCCGGCCACGGTCGAGAACATCGCCGCGAAGGTGAGCGTCCAGACCGTCAGCAGCACGGTGAGCGGCCGCGGGAAACGGAGGATCCAGAGCACGACGATGCCGATCAGCGCTGCCGGGATCAACCAGGCGATCTGCCCGGCCAACTGCGCGTTGAACAGGCGCAGGATGCCCGGGTCGCCGGAGAAGGGCGGCGTGAAGGACTCGTAGGTCGTGCTGTCGGCCGTCGCGCCGAAGCGCCCCAGACCGTTGTACCCGAAGACCATCTCCCACGGGTTGTCGCCGATCGTGCTGCCGATGTAGGGCCGGCTGCCGGAGGGGATGAGCGAGACGATCGCCACCCACCAGAGCGACGTCGCGAGGCTCACCGCTCCCGCGACGGCGAGGTGCACGAGACGCCGCCCCCACGCCTGACGGGTGCAGAGGTAGGCCGCCGCGAGCGCGGGCCAGACCGCCCACGCCTCGAGCATGTAGAACTGGAAAGACAGGCCGATGAAGGCTCCCGCCGCGACGAGCCACCCGACGCTCTTCGTCTGGACCGCCCGCACCGACGCCCACGCCGTCAACGACAGGCCGAAGACGAAGAACGACTCCGGCTGGTTGGACCGCGAGACGGCGACGAGGATCGGGGTGACGGCGACGATCGCCCCGGCGAGAAGACCCGCGCGGATCCCCGCGAGGCGTCGGGCCGTGACGGCGGTGATGAGCGCGGCGGCCGTGGCGGCGAGCGCGTTGGGCAAGATGACCGTCCACGCCGAGTACCCGAAGACCCGCACGAACAGCGCGGGGATCCAGAACGAGCCGGGGATCTTGTCGAGGGTGACCGTGCCCGCGGGGTCCACGGCGCCGAAGAAGAAGTTCGACCACGACCGGCTCATCGACAGCGCGATCGACGCGTAGTACTCGGACGGTGCGCCCGCCCAGACCTGCCATCCGCTGAGGATCAGTGCCAGGGTGCCGACCCCGATCAGACCCCACATCCAGGTCCGCCGGCGAGGGGCGGGTGGAGCCTCGGCCTCGCGGGGCGGGGCGGAGGGCGAGTCGAGGGTGGCGGTCATGCCGGGATGGTAGGCAGGCGTTCACTCACGGTTGCTTCAGCGCACCTATGAGCCAGACGTGTATCGGGCCGCGACGGGTGAGCCGGTGTCCCCGTCTCCGTGCGCCTGTCCGCGCGCCTCCCCGCGCGCCCGTCCGCGCGCGACGCGCCGCGGAACGGGGCGGGTCACGACGCGGCGACCGACAGCTTCGGTGAGGACGGCGCTTTCGTCGCCACGGCCTGAAGCCCGACGCGCACCGTCTGCCCCGGCGCGAGCGTCGACGCCCAGTCGGCACTCTGGCACGTGACCGTCGTGCCGGAGAGGCGGCAGCTCATGCCCCAGGCGTTCGACACCGAGGTCGTCCCGGGAGCCTCGAACGAGACCTGCCAGCGCGAGACGGGGCCCGTCGCGGTCACCTCGACCTCGGCGACGTAGCCCTCGCCCCACGCGCTCTGCGGGATCCACGACGCCGTGATGCCTGCCGGCCGGGGCGAGGCGGATGCCGGAGGCCGGGGGCTCGAGGTCGGCTTCGGCGTGGTCGTGGGCTTCGGCGTGGCCGTGGGCTTCGGCGTCGCGGTCGGCTTCGGGGTCGACGTCGGCTTCGGCGTGACCGTCGGCTTCGGGGTCGACGTCGGCTTCGGGGTGACCGTCGGCTTCGGCGTCGACGTCGGTTTCGGGGTGGACGCGGGCGACGGGGTCAGAATGGGCCGGAGCGCGGCGAGCTTGGCCGTCTGCCACGTCCGCCAGTCGTCGGTGACGAGGCCGCCGGTGTCGCCGCTGTTCGGGTTGAACGACCAGTAGGCGTAGCTCATCTTCGTCTTGGCGAGATAAGCGACGAGGGTCTTCAGCCAGGCCCGATCGCTCTCGGTCTCGAGTTTCGTGCCGAACTCACCGAGCAGCACCGGCGCGATGTTCTGGCGCACGAGGTAACCCCAGTTGGCATCCCAGATCCCCTCGAGATTGTCGGGGTAGTTCGGTGCCGAGAACCACGGCTGCTGGTGCACCGTGGCCGGGTAGTCGTGCGGGGAGTACACGACGCGGTTCTTCACCGAGAGCGTGACCGGGGCCGAGCGGACGTCCTTGAGACCGCCGCCCCACCAGGTCGCCGTGCCGTCGCCCTGGTTCTCGACGCCCTCCACGATGATCAGCAGCTTCGGGTTGACCGACAGGACGGCGTTGCCGGCCCGCGTGGCCGCGGCACGCCAGTCGCGTGAGGCGTCACCGCAGTTCCAGCAGGCAGGGCCGTGCGGCTCGTTGTGCAGGTCGGCACCGATCACGGCGGGCTCGTTCTTGTAGCGCGCCGCGAGCATCTTCCAGTCGTCGATCCAGCGCTTCTCGCTGTACTGAGAGGTGTACCAGAGCTCGCTCTGCGCGCCCGAGTCGGGGCGGTGACGATCGAGGATCACCGACAGGCCGTGCGCCTTCGCCCGGGCGATGACGGTGTCCATGAGCTTCAGCGGCGACAGCGAGATCAGTCCGGGATTGACCGCCGCGTTGATGGAGTTCGAGCTCTTCGCCGCGAGGCACTCGTTCGAGAAGGGCAGCCGGATGGTGTTGAAGCCCATGGCGGCGATGGCATCCAGTCCCTCGTCGAGCGAGATCGACCAGAGCCCGTGCGGGGCGCAATTGGACGTCTCCATCCCGAACCACGCCGTCGCCTTGATCACGTAGGGCGAACCGGATGCCGTGACGATCGTCGACCCCTTCGTCGACAGCCAACCCGGCACCGACGCCGCGGTCGCCGACGGCACGACGGCGCCCGCGATCATCATCGTCGCCGCCGCCGCGACGGCGGCGAGTCGCGCTCCCGCGCGCCGCCACCGCATGGTCGTCTTCCGCACCCTTGGCCCCCGCCTTTCCGGCACATCCTATGTCGTCCCGAGGGTCACGAGGCGTGCGCGCGATGCACGGCCACGGCGAGGTGGAGGGCGGCGAGCACCTCACCGTCGTCGAGGCGCACTCCGAGGATCTCCTCGAGGGCGTCGAGACGCTGGTAGAAGACCGATCGCGACACGTGCGCCGCGGTCGCCGCCGCCGTGCGATTGCCGGGATGGGCCACCACCGCGGCGAGGGCATCGAGGAGGTCGTCCCGTCGCGCTGCGGGAAGGTCGAGGACGGGCGCGAGCATCGACTCGGCGTGGGCGAGCAGGCGGTGGTCGCCCCGCAGCGCCGCCACGAATCGTCGAAGCGGATGCCGCCGCACCCACATCACGCCCGACTCGCCCATCTCCCCCGACTCGGCGAGGTCGAGAGCCTCGTGCGCCGAATCGAGCGTGCGCACGAGCATGTCCTCGGGGGCGGCCGGATCGACCCGCGGTCCCACGACCAGGCGCACCCGACCGCCGGTGCGCAGTGCCGCGAGGAAGCGGTCGACCGTCGCGCCCGCGAAGGTGGTCGTGAACGGCAGGGCCAGGAGCACCGGCATCCATCCCGCGGCGGGCTCGTCGGCGCGGCGCGGGGTGCCGCAGAGGGCGCGCGCGCCGACCTCGGCCGCCGCGGCTTCGATGGTGGCTGCGCCGGCCCCGCTCACGGCGAGGCCCAGCATCGCCATCCCCTCCGACAGCAGCCCGGCGGCCGAGAGACGCACCGCGGCCTCGGGGAGGGAACCGTAGCGGTCGGCGACGAGATCGTCGACGAGGCGGCGACGCCCGAGGTGCACCCAGTCCTCGCCCGCGGGGTCGGCGAGCCGCCCCAGAGCGAGGGCGGTGGCCCCCTGCTCGAGCACCGCAAGGCGCCCGGCCGGATGGGCGGGACCCGCCAGGGCGACGAGCGAGCCCCAGCGCGTGCCGCGCGCCTGCACGGGAACGACGGTGCGCGAATCGTCGGGAACGCGTCCGGACAGCCGCGAGCGTTCCTGCCACCCCTCGAGAACGACGTGGTCGGCACCCGCGAGGTCGGCGACGACCACCTCGTGCGCGAGCGACTCGAGGATCACCGGAGCGCGCAGGGTGCGCGCGAGGCGCTCCACCACGTAATCGGCCGGCGCACCGCGGAGGGCGAGTTCGGTGAAGAGGCTCCGCACCTCGTCGCGAGCGCGGAGGGCCGCCGTCTGATCGTCGATGATCCGTCGGTGCACCTGCTCGGTGACGGCGACGAACTTGACCTCTCGGTGCAGGGCGATGAGGACGAGACCGGCGGAACGCGCCGCATCCACGACGACCGCCGGCACGTAGCGGTAGTGCGCCCCCAGCTCGATCACGATGCCCACCAGCCCCGCCGCCGCGAAATCCGCGACGAGGGCGCGCAGGTCGTCGGGGTGCTCGGGCCACGCGGAGGCCGTCGTGAGCAGCAGCTCTCCCCCGTCCAGCAGGCGACCGACCCCGGGGCTGTCCGAGACGTGCACCCAGCGGATCCGTGAGCCCAGGGCCTCTTCGCCGGCCAGCACCTCCGGCATCCCCTGGGCGAGACCCGGCATGTCCAGAGCCTCGGCGAGGGTCGGGAGACCGGAGTCCTCGACCACCGGACGATCTGTCCGGTGGTTCTCGGATTCGCGACGATCAGACACGTGCGTTCCCTCCCGGACACCCGAAGAATCAATGTCACACACCCTAGTGCGCGCCCGGTCGGAGTGTCCGGGATCGCTCAGCCGAGGAGGACACGCATGACCCTGATCCGCCACCACATCGCCGGAGCCGCGCAGGGCACCGACGCACGGACGGGAGACGTCTTCGACCCCGCGACCGGCGAGGTGCAGGCGCACGTCGCGTTCGCCACCACCGCCGAGGTCGACGAGGCCATCGCGGCCGCGAAGGCGGCGCTCCCCGCGTGGCGGGCGACGAGCCTGATCAAGCGCGCCGACGTCTTCTTCCGTCTGCGCCACCTCCTCGTCGAGCGCACCGACGAGCTCGCGGCGATCATCACCGCCGAGCACGGCAAGGTGCTCTCGGATGCCAAGGGCGAGATCAGCCGCGGCATCGAGAACGTCGAGTTCGCCGCCGGCCTCGTGCACCTGCTGAAGGGCGAGCACGCCGAGCAGGTCAGCCGCGGCGTCGACGTGCACTCCGTCAAGCAGCCCGTGGGTGTCGTCGCGGCCATCACCCCGTTCAACTTCCCCGTCATGGTCCCGCTGTGGATGACGGCATCCGCCATCGCGTGCGGGAACACGGTCGTCCTGAAGCCCAGCGAGAAGGACCCGTCGGCCTCCCTGTTCCTCGCGAAGCTGTTCGAGGAGGCCGGGCTTCCCGCCGGCGTGCTGAACGTCGTGCACGGCGACAAGGTCGCCGTCGACGCGCTGCTGGACTCCCCCGACGTCCGCGCGGTCAGCTTCGTCGGCTCGACCCCGATCGCGAAGTCCATCTACTCGCGCGCCGCCGAGAACGGCAAGCGCGTGCAGGCGCTCGGCGGCGCGAAGAACCACATGGTGGTCATGCCCGACGCGGACCTCGACTCGGCCGCCGACGCCGCCGTCTCGGCCGCCTACGGCTCCGCCGGCGAGCGCTGCATGGCCGTATCGGTGCTCGTGGCGGTGGGCGACGAGGTCGCCGACGCGCTCGTCGAGAAGGTGGCATCCCGCATCGAGGGCCTGAAGATCGGTCCCGGAACGGATGCCGCGAGCGAGATGGGTCCGCTCATCACGCGCGAGCACCGCGACAAGGTCGCCTCGTACGTCACGGGAGCGGCGGCCGAGGGCGCCGAGGTCGTCGTCGACGGCACGACGCAGGAGTTCGAGGGCGACGGCTTCTTCATCGGCGTCTCGCTCGTGGACCGTGTCGCGCCGGGCATGAAGGTGTACGACGACGAGATCTTCGGACCCGTGCTCTCGGTCGTGCGCGTCAAGACGTACGACGAGGCCGTGGAGCTCATCAACTCCAGCCCCTTCGCCAACGGCACCGCCGTCTTCACGCGCGACGGCGGCACGGCACGCCAGTTCGAGTTCGACATCGAGGTGGGCATGGTCGGCGTCAACGTCCCGATCCCCGTGCCGGTCGGCGCGTTCTCGTTCGGCGGCTGGCGCAACTCGCTCTTCGGCGACTCGCACATCTACGGCCCCGAGTCGATCCACTTCTACACGCGCAGCAAGGTCGTCACCACCCGCTGGCCCGACCCGAGCGAGAGCCAGATCAGCCTCGGCTTCCCGAGCAACCACTGAGTGCGGAAAGGTACAGTCATGACCCTCACTTCGCCCGATCTCGACACTGACGCCCGCGTCCGCGCGAACGACCGCGGCCACGTCTTCCACTCGTGGAGCGCCCAGGCGCTCATCGACCCGCTGCCGGTCGCCGGCGGCGAGGGGGCGACGTTCTGGGACTACGCCGGCAACAGCTACCTCGACTTCTCGTCGCAGCTGGTGAACCTCAACCTCGGGCACCAGCATCCCGACCTCGTCGCGGCGATCCAGCGGCAGGCGGGCGAGCTCGCGACCATCCAGCCCGCGATGGCCAATGACGTGCGCGGCGAACTCGCCCGGCGCATCGCCGAGGTCGCCCCCGAGGGCATGTCGAAGGTCTTCTTCACCAACGGCGGGGCGGATGCCAACGAGAACGCGGTCCGCATGGCGCGCCTGGTCACGGGGAAGCGCAAGGTGCTCGCGATGTACCGCAGTTACCACGGCAACACCTCGACCGCGATCACTCTCACGGGCGACCCGCGCCGCTGGGCGAACGAGCCGGCCGACGCCTCGGTCGTGCACTTCTTCGGTCCGTACGCGTACCGGTCGGCCTTCCACTCGGCATCCGAGGAGGAGGAGACCGCCCGCGCGCTCGAGCACCTCGAGCAGACGATCATCCTCGAGGGCGCGTCGACGATCGGCGCGATCATCCTCGAGACCGTCGTCGGCACGAACGGCGTGCTCGTGCCGCCGCCGGGCTACCTCCCCGGGGTGCGCGCCCTGTGCGACAAGTACGGCATCGTCTACATCGCCGACGAGGTCATGGTCGGCTTCGGGCGCATCGGCGAGTGGTTCGCGGTCGACGCGTTCGACGTGGTGCCCGACCTCATCACCTTCGCCAAGGGCGTGAACTCGGGCTACGTCCCGCTCGGTGGCGTCGTCATCTCCGACGCGATCGCCGCGCACTTCGACACCGTGGCGTTCCCCGGCGGCCTCACCTACTCGGGCCACCCGCTCGCGTGCGCGCCCGGCGTTGCCACGTTCGAGGTGTTCGAACGCGACGGGATCCTCGAGCGCGTGCGCGACCTCGGCGAGCGCGTCGTCGAGCCTCGGTTGCGGGCGATGGCCGAGAGGCATCCGTCCGTCGGAGAGGTGCGCGGACGCGGACTGTTCTGGGCGATCGAGCTCGTGCGCGATCGCGAGACGCGCGAGCCGCTCGTCCCCTTCAACGCGGCGGGACCGGCGGCCGCCCCGATGACGGCGTTCGCGGCGGCGTGCAAGAAGGCGGGTCTCTGGCCCTTCACGCACTTCAACCGCGTGCACGTCGCCCCTCCCCTCGTCATCACGGAGGAGGAGCTGGTCCGCGGTCTCGACATCATCGACGAGGCGCTCACGGTCGCCGACGAGGCAGCGGCATCGTGAGAGTGCTCCACAACGTCGTCGCCGGCGCGTCGGTCGCCTCCGAGGGCACCCTGCTCGACCTCGTCAGCCCCGTGACGGGCGAGGTGTACGCGCAGGCACCCGTCTCGACGGATGCCGAAGTGGATGCCGCCGTCGCGGCCGCCGCGGCCGCGTTCCCGGCGTGGAAGCGCGCGACGCCGGCGGAGCGCCAGCTCGCGCTGTTCCGTCTCGCGGACGCGCTCGAAGCGCGGGCGGAGGAGTTCGCCGACCTCGAGTCGGAGGACACGGGGAAGCCGCGCGCCACGCTCGTCGCCGACGAGATCGTGCAGTCGGTCGATCAGCTGCGGTTCTTCGCCGGGGCGGCGCGCGAGCTGAACGGTCGCGCCGCGGCGGAGTACGCGGAGGGGTTCACCTCGTACGTGCGTCGCGAGCCCATCGGCGTCGTGGCGCAGGTGACGCCGTGGAACTACCCGCTGAACATGGCGGTGTGGAAGATCGGCCCCGCGATCGCCGCGGGCAACACCGTGGTGCTCAAGCCCAGCGAGACGACCCCGCAGACCACGGTGCTGCTCGCCGAGATCGCCGCGGAGTTCCTGCCCCCGGGCGTCTTCAACGTCGTCCTCGGTGACCGCGACACCGGTCGGGCGCTCGTCGAGCATCCGACGCCGCAGCTCGTCGCGATCACCGGGTCCGTCCGCGCCGGGATGCAGGTCGCGGCCTCGGCGGCACAGGGCCTCAAGCGCGTGCACCTCGAGCTCGGCGGCAAGGCGCCCGCGATCGTCTTCGCCGACGCGGACCTCGAGGCCGCGGCATCCGGGATTGCCGAGGCCGCGTTCTTCAACGCAGGTCAGGACTGCACGGCGGCCACGCGCCTGCTCGTGCATTCGTCGTTGCACGATGCGTTCGTGGAGCGCCTCGTCGCGTACGTGGAGCAGAACGTCCGCGTCGGAGCCCCGGACGATCCGGACGCGTTCTTCGGGCCGGTGAACAACCCCGACCAGCTGGCGCGCGTGGAGGGATTCATCGATCGACTCCCCGCGCACGCGCAGGTCGCGACCGGCGGCACGCGCGTCGGCGGCACCGGGTGCTTCTTCGCGCCGACGGTCGTCACCGGACTCCGCCAGGACGATGAGCTGGTGCAGCAGGAGGTCTTCGGGCCCGTCCTCGCGGTGCAGTCGTTCGAGACCGAGGAGGAGGCTCTCGAGCTCGCGAACGGCGTGCCGTACGCCCTCGCCGCCTCGGTCTGGACGCGCGACAACGGCCGCTCGCTGCGTCTCAGCCGCGACCTCGACTTCGGGTGCGTCTGGATCAACGCGCACATCCCGTTCGTCTCGGACATGCCGCACGGCGGGTTCAAGCACTCCGGGTACGGCAAGGACCTGTCGATCTACGGCTTCGAGGACTACACGCGCCTCAAGCACGTGATGGCGAGCCTCGCGTAGCGCCAGGGACGCGGCGCTCAGCCGCGCGCCGCGTCCCTGGTGTAGTGCGCGATCTTCTCGTCGAGAACGGCGATCGCCGTCTGCAGGCGTTCGACCCGACCACTGAGTTCGGCTCGGTGCCCGGAGAGGAAGGTGATCCGGTCGCCGCTCCCGCCCTCACGCAGCAGAACGGTGAACTCGCGGAGATCGGCGATACCGAGGCCGGCGTCACGGAGACAGCCGATCAGTCCGATCCAGAAGAGATCGTCCTCCGAGTACGACCGGTGCCCGCCCGTGGTTCTCGCCACCGGACCGATGAGGCCCTCGCGCTCGTAGTACCGCAGGGTGTCGAGAGAGAGTCCGGTTCTCACCGCGGCCTCCGCGGGCGTCCAGGTACTGGTCATGGGTCTCCTCGGGGACGGTTCACCGCGCGGCGGCGAAGCGTGCCATCTGATCATCCTGGAGCGTGACCTGCGTCGCGTCCAGCGCCTCGTCCAGCTGCGAGGGATTGCTCACGCCGATGAGCGGACGGATTCCCTGGTGCAGCAACCAGGCGAGGACGACCTGGTGGCGCGTCGCCCCGGTCTCGGCCACCACCTCGTCGAGGACCCTCAGCACCTCCGTCGTCCCGGGGTGCTCGTACGCGGGAGGGAACGGCCTGTCAGCGCGCGCGTAGCCGCCGTGGAGCAGAGGGGTGTATGCCCACACCTCGAGTCCCTCGGCGCGCGCGTAGTCCAGGTCGTCGGCCGCGAGGAGCCGGTGGCCCGCATCGGGCAGGGCGGCACCCGGCCGTGGCTGGACGAGCGAGTGCCGGAGCTGCAGCGCCGACCAGGGCTCGACGCCGGTCGACCGCGCGATGGAGCGCGCCTGCTCGATCCGCCAGGCGGGATGGTTCGCCGCCCCGATCCGGGCGACGACACCGCGACCGACGAGGTCGCCGAACGCGCCGACGGTCTCGGCCAACGGCACGTCCCTGTCCTCGGCGTGCGCCCACAGGAGGTCGACCCTCTCGACACCCAGCCGTTCCAGACTGCGGGAGAACCCATCGACCACGGCGGAGGCGGACAGCCCCTCCGCGGACTCGGGCCAGCGATGCGCGACCAGCGGGTCCTGCCGCACCTTCGTCGCGATCCTCACCTCGCCACGGACCCCGCTCCTCGACCGCAGCCACTCTCCGATCGTCCGCTCGCTCGCACCGCCGAGGCCCGAGGGGTCCATCCAGAACGCGTAGCAGTTCGCGGTGTCGAGCCATCGTCCGCCGCGGGCGACGAACCGATCCATGATCGCGAACGCTCCGTCCCGGTCGACCGTCGTCCCGAAGGCCATCGTCCCGAGAATGATCTGATCCACCGTCTTCTTTGCTGACATATGCCCATCCTTCGAGCTGGAGCGCACTCCAGGTCAAGCGACGACGGTTTCCGCTGTGTTTCGGCGCTTTAAATTCCGAATTCATCATTGATGTCCCGATTGATCGGCTGATACCGTCGCCCATCATGAGTTCCGTCACCGATCGTCCCGTCACGCTCGACCGCGTGTCGAAGGCGATCGTCGAGCAGTTGCAGGAAGACGGTCGGCGGTCGTACGCCGAGATCGGCAAGGCCGTCGGTCTCAGCGAGACGGCCACGCGTCAGCGCGTGCAGAAGCTGCAGGATGCCGGCATCCTGCAGATCGTCGCCGTCACCGACCCGCTCCAGCTCGGCTTCGCGCGTCAGGCGATGATCGGCGTCCGGGTGTCGGGAGACACACGGGTCGTCGCGGCCGAGATGGCGGAACTCCCGGGCGTGACCTACGTGGTCTCCACCGCCGGGTCGTTCGACCTGCTCGTCGAGGTCGTCTGCGAGAGCGACGACGACCTCATCGACCTGCTCAACGATCGCGTTCGCGCCCTCCCCGACGTCGTCTCGACCGAGACGTTCGTCTATCTCAAGCTCCACCGACAGCTCTACAACTGGGGGACACGATGACCCTGCTCGACACCGACCACGACGCGGCCCTTCAGGCGAAGGCCCGCGACCACCTCTGGATGCACTTCTCCCGTCAGTCGGTGATGACCGACGGGCCCGGCGTGCCGATCATCGTCAAGGGCGAGGGTCACCACATCTTCGACTCCACCGGCAAGCGCTACATCGACGGGCTCGCGGGCCTGTTCGTCGTCAACGCCGGCCACGGCCGACGCCGCATCGCGCAAGCGGCGGCGAAGCAGGCCGAGGAGCTCGCGTTCTTCCCGCTCTGGTCGTACGCGCACCCCGCGGCGATCGAGCTCGCCGAGCGACTGGCGAACCTCGCCCCGGGCGACCTCAACCATGTCTTCTTCTCCACAGGCGGCGGCGAGGCGGTCGAGACGGCGTTCAAGCTCGCCAAGCAGTACTGGAAGACGCAGGGCAAGCCCACCAAGCACAAGGTCATCTCGCGCGCGATCGCCTACCACGGCACCACGCAGGGCGCCCTCGCGATCACCGGACTGCCGGTGATGAAGCACATGTTCGAGCCCGTCACCCCCGGCGGCTTCCGGGTGCCGAACACGAACTACTACCGCGCCGAGGAATCGGGTTTCGGGGGCGGGACCCCCGAGGAGTTCGGCCTGTGGGCCGCGGACCGCATCGAGCAGATGATCCAGTTCGAAGGGCCCGAGACCGTCGCCGCGGTCTTCCTCGAGCCCGTGCAGAACGCGGGCGGATGTTTCCCCGCCCCGGCCGGCTACTTCCAGCGGGTGCGCGAGATCTGCGACAAGTACGACGTGCTGCTCGTGTCCGACGAGGTCATCTGCGCCTTCGGTCGCCTCGGCCACTACTTCGGTGCCTCGGCCTACGACTACCAGCCCGACATGATCACGTTCGCCAAGGCCGTGACCAGCGGATACTCCCCTCTCGGCGGCACGATCATCAGCGACCGGATCTACGAGCCCTTCGCCCACGGCGACGCCTCGTTCCCGCACGGCTACACGTTCGGCGGACACCCCGTCTCGGCCGCCGTCGCGCTCGAGAACCTCGACGTGTTCGAGGAGGAGGGACTGCTGGAGAACGTCCGCACGAACTCGCCGCTGTTCCGCTCCACGCTCGAGCAGCTCCTCGACCTGCCGATCGTGGGCGACGTGCGCGGCGACGGCTATTTCTTCGGCATCGAACTCGTCAAGGACAAGGCGACGAAAGAGACCTTCGACGACGACGAGTCCGAGCGGTTGCTGCGCGGCTTCCTGTCGAAGGCCCTGTTCGACGCGGGCCTCTACTGCCGCGCGGACGACCGGGGTGACCCCGTCATCCAGCTCGCCCCTCCCCTGACCCTCGGCCCCGCCGAGTTCACCGAGATCGAACAGATCCTCCGTTCGGTCCTCACCGAGGCGTCGAACCGCCTCTGACCCCGACAGGGATGCCGACGCCACCCCTGTCGGCATCCCACCCGCCCTGGCGGCAGCACCCCGCCGCACACCACCGATGACACCGACACACGCTTCCCCGGCACCACCCTCGCCGCCACCCCCGCTCCCACCCCGAGCGGTGCTCCCGATGCTGTACCCGACACCATCTCCGGTCACGACCGCGTCGTGACCCGCACCCTCTTGGAGGAGCCACGAACGACAACCTCGGTGCTGCGACGGCACCCGCGAACTCGGGCGCGAAGCTCGCCCGCACCCTCGGTCTCTGGTCGATCGTCGGCCTGGGCCTGGGCTACATGACCCCGACCGTCGTCTTCGACACCTTCGGTCTCGTCGCCGAGAAGACGAACAACGTCGTCCCCGCCGCGTACGCGGTGGCGCTCATCGTGCTCGTGTTCACCGCGATCAGCTACGGGAAGATGGTCCGCGTCATCCCGAGCGCCGGATCCGCGTACACCTACGCGCGCGAGTCGATCCACCCCGGCGTCGGCTTCGTCGTCGGTTGGACCGCGCTCATCGACTACATGCTGCTGCCCATGGTGAACGCGCTGATCCTGCGCAGTTACATGGAGGCGCTGTTCCCCGACATCCCCGGCTGGATCTGGGTCGTCGTGTTCACCGCCGGCGTCACCGGCGTCATCTACCTGACGATGCGCGGCACCTCGAACGTCAACATGGTCCTGCTCGTGTTCTCGATCCTCGTGATGACGGTTTTCGTCGTCATGGTGTTCGTGCAGCTCGTCGGCGGCGCCGGGGCCGGCACCGCGGTGTCGCTCGCCCCCTTCGCCCACAGCGAGGTGCAGTTCGGCGCGGTCCTGGCCGGAGCGACCGTCGTCTGCTTCTCGTTCATCGGCTTCGACGCGGTGTCGATGTACTCCGAGGAGGCCAAGACCCCGAAGATCATGCCCCGGGCGATCCTGCTCACCCTCATCGCGGGCGGCGTCATCTTCCTCGTCGCGGCGTACTTCACCCAGCTGCGCTTCCCCGACTCGACGGCCTTCCCGCAGGAGGCGATCGAGGACAGCACCCTGCCCGAGATCGGCGTGCAGGTCGGTGGACCCGTGCTGCAGGCCGTGCTGACCGCGGCCGGGTTCGCGGCGACGCTCGCGTCGTGGCTGGCCTCGCACGCCTCGGTCTCGCGCATGCTCATGGTGATGGGCCGCAACAACGTGCTCCCCCGCCGGATCTTCGGGTTCATCAACCCCAAGACGCACACCCCGACCGTCTCGATCGTCATCGTCGGCGTGGTGAGCCTGCTGGCGATCGCGTTCACGCTCGAGCAGATCGCGGCGTACATCAACTACGGCGCCCTGGTCGCGTTCTCGTTCGTGAACATCTCGGTCATCGCGTGGTTCGCGATCCGCAAGGGACTGCGTAAGACGCCCGGCGACATCGTCCGCTACATCGTGATGCCCGGCATCGGTCTGCTGCTGACGGCCCTCCTGTGGGTGAACCTGGACATGCATGCCCTCATCGGCGGCCTCATCTGGACCGCTCTCGGCGTCGTGTACCTCGTGATCCTCACGCGCGGCTTCCGTCGTCCGATCGCCTCGTTCGACGAGAACCAGCCGGTCACCGGGGTCAACAAGACGCTTCCCGGTCCGCGTTCGGAGATCTGAGAGCGAGAGTCTGACAACCGCGTCGGCCGCGGCATCCCTCACACGGGGTGTCGCGGCCGACGCATGTTCCGCGCTCCGGACATCCTGCCCGCCCGGGGCGCCCTGCGCGCCGCGGGACGGTCGACCGGAGAGTCGGTTCCGGAGCGCGGGACGCGGGCGAGGGGCCGGCGACCCGCCGCGGGCCTGCGCCCGCGGGTACGCTGCATCGATGCGCTTGATCGACGGCTCCGACCGGACCACGTGGACCATCGACGTCGGCGGGCTGAGCCGCGGCGACCTGATCGAGCGGCTCGACGCCCACGGCATCCATCGAAACCCCTTCGCCGACGTGCTCCTCGCTGATGCGGTCTTCGACGACCCCGCGCGCGAGACGGTCACGGTGGTCGAGAGATCCGTGGCCGACCTGGGATTTCCCGACGGCGCGACCCTACCGCGGGTCTTCGACGCAGCCGCCCGGCACGGGCTCGGGCTCTGTCCGCCGGTCACCGCGCCATACCTGCGCCTGGCCACCCTCGATCAGGCGAGCGCTCCCGACAGCATCCTGAGCACCGGCCGCGCACCGACGAGTTCCGTGAACGTCGCCTCCCCCGTGCTGCGCGCCGACCACGACTATCCCAAGGGCTTCTACCTGCGCGTCATCGAGGGGGTGCCGTGGCTGCGGGGATACCGGTGCGACGACGAGCACGTGCTGTCGCCGGGCGATCGCTTCGCGTTCCGGGTGCCCGCGGGCGGGCCAAACTCCTGAGTTCTGTGCCTGAGCAGTGCGCCGGAGCCCGTGGAGAGGGCAGCGCGCACGATTTCTCAGGAGTTTCGCACGCCCGGGAGCGCTCACCGCTCGAACGGCGTGACCGCGCCCAGCACCACGGTCTCGGCGTCGTGGCCGTTCGCCCACCAGTGCGGCTCGGAACAGCCGTAGGTGACGGTGTCGCCCGCGTGGAGCTCGACCCGGCGGTCGGCCTGACAGACCACCAGCACGCCGGACTCGACCGTGACCGTCTCGGTGCCGATGTGGCGGAACGGACTCGCCTCGTTCGAGAACCCGACGGGCAGCGTCGAGCGGATCAGCTGCAGCATCGACTCCCCGCGCGGCGTCAGGAGCTCGCGGACGGCGCGCTGCGAGGCCGGGGCGTCGACGGCGACCGGCATGATGTGACGCTTCGCGCGGGTGACCACGGCCAGCGGCACGGCCGGTTCGTCGAGAAGCTGAGCGACCGGGATGCCGAGGGCCCCGGCGAGCCGTTGCAGCGACTGCAGCGACGGGTTGCCGAGTCCGCGCTCGAGCTGGCTGACCAGACCGAAGCTCACGCCGGCCTTCTCGGACAGCGCCTGGACGCTCAGGCCGAGGCGCTTGCGGGCGTCGCGCACCGCGGCCCCGAGGGTCTCGACGGTGCGCTGCTCATCGGCATCCGTGGCTCTGGTCATGACCGTGTCAGCGTATCGAGATCAGGGCTGATCGGCGCCGTACCCTCGGGTCTCCCGCGCGTCACGCGCGCACCCTCGGGCCGTCGGGCGGCACGGCGGCAAGGAGAGCGCGCGTGTAGTCCTCGCGGGGGTTCGCGAAGAGCTCCGGCGCCGGAGCCGCCTCGACGACGCGGCCACCGCGCAGCACCACGACGTCGTGACTCATCTGCTGCACGATCGCGAGGTCGTGCGCGATGAAGAGATACGTGAGTCCCTGCTCGACCTGCAGCCGCCGCAGGAGCGCGAGCACGCGCGCCTGCACCGACACGTCGAGCGATGCCGTCGCCTCGTCGAGGATGACCAGCTCCGGTTCGAGCGCGAGCGCTCGCGCGATGGACACGCGCTGACGCTGGCCGCCGGAGAGCTCGTGCGGGAAGCGCGTCGCGAAGGCGGGATCGAGGTCGACGAGCTCGAGCAGCTCTCGAACGCGCGCGGCACGGGACGCGGCCGTGCGCCCGCCGAGGCGATGCACACGCAGGGGTTCCGCGATCGCGTCGGCGATCGTGCGGCGCGGATCGATCGAGGCGAAGGGGTCCTGGAAGACCATCGCGATGCGCCGACGCTCGCGACGCGGGGCGCGCAGCGCGTCGCGCACGCCCTCGCCGGTGGCATCCGCCAGGGTCGCCGTCCCCGCGTGGGGGGCGACGAGTCCGGTGAGAGCGTTCGCGATCGTCGACTTGCCCGAGCCCGACTCGCCCACGAGCGCGAGGGTCGTCCCGCGGCGCACGGTGAACGAGACGTCGTCGACCGCGTGAACCGTGCGGCGGCCCGCGGGGGTCTGCACCGCGAAGCGCACGTCGAGACCATCGACCTCGAGCAGGGGCGCCGCGGCGGGCTCGGGCGCGGGTCCCGCACCGGCGACGACGCGGGGTCGTGCCGCGAGCAGCTCTCTCGTGTATGCGTGCTGCGGGTCGGCGTACACGTCGGCGAGGGGGCGCTGCTCGACGGCCTCGCCGTGGCGCAGCACGATCACGTCGTCGGCGACCTGTCCGATCACCCCGAGGTCGTGACTGATCCACACGACCGCAGTGCCCCGGTCGCGCTGCAGCTGCTGCACGAGGTCGATGATCTGCGCCTGCGTGGTCACGTCGAGAGCCGTCGTGGGCTCGTCGGCGACCAGCAGCGCGGGGTCGCACGCGAGAGCGATCGCGATCATCACGCGCTGGCGTTGCCCGCCCGAGAACTGGTGCGGGTAGGCCTCGACCCGTGAGGCCGGATCCGGGATGCCGACGGCCTCGAGCAGCGAGATCGCCCGGGTGTGCGCGGCCCGCCGGGTGAGTCCGCGATGCGCCTCGAGGGACTCCGCGATCTGCCGCCCCGCGGTGAGGAAGGGGTTCAACGACGTCGAGGGGTCTTGGAAGACGAAGCCGACGGCGTCGCCGTGCACCGACCGGAGGGTGCGGTCGGTCGCTCCGACGAGTTCGACGCCTGGGGCATCCGGACTCGTTCGCAGAATGCTCGAGCCGGACACGCGGCGCCCCGGGGCGTCGATGAGCCCGGTCGCGGCGAGGACGGTCATGGACTTGCCCGAGCCCGACTCGCCGACGATGCCGAGCGTCTGCTCGCGCTCGACCGAGAAGTCGAGTCCCCGGACGATGGGGTTCTCGCCGATCGACACGCGGAGGTCGCGGACGCTGAGAACGGTCATCGCGAGCCCCCCTGAGCGGTGTGTGTCTCGCCGATCGCGACCCGCAGATCGCGCACACTCAGAACAGTCATCGCGGGATCTCCTCGGTGGTCGGGGCCGGGTCGGCGAGAGCGAGTCTTCTGCGTCGTCGTTCGCCGTGGCGCGCCTCGATGATCGTGCGCTGGCGCGGATCGAGGCCGTCGCGCAGCCCGTCGCCGAGCAGGTTGAAGGCCAGGGCCGTCACGAAGATCGCCGCGCCCGGGAACACGCTCATCCACCACGCCTGCGAGAGGAAGCCCTGCGCGGTGAACAGCATCCCTCCCCACGACGGCGCCGGCGGCTGGATGCCGAGCCCGAGGAACGACAGGGCGGCCTCGGACAGGATCGCGAAGGCCAGGGAGAGCGAGGTCTGCACCACGATCGGGCCGCCGATGTTCGGCAGCACGTGCCGGAGGAGGATGACGGGGGCCGGGGTGCCCATCGTGCGCGACACCTGGACGAACGGCGAGGTCCGCAGCGACAGCGTGCTCGCGCGGGCGACGCGGGCGAAGATCGGCGTGTAGACGACCCCGATCGCGATGGTCGTCGTCAGCATGCCCGGCTCGAAGATCGCGATGATCGCGAGGGCGAGCAGCAGCACGGGGAAGGCGAACATGACGTCGACCACGCGCATGAGCGTGGCGTCGATCCAGCCGCCCGCGTACCCGGCCACGACACCGAGTGCGAGGCCGAGGACGAGAGCGATGACCACCGCGATCGCCGCGATCGTGAGCGAGGTGGACCCCGCGAGCAGCACGCGCGAGAAGACGTCGCGGCCGAGCTCGTCGGTGCCGAACCAGTGGGCCGCGCTGGGCGGGGTAAGGGCGTTCGCCACGTCGATCTGGTTGACGCCGTACGGCGCGATCCAGGGCGCGAGCACGGAGGCCGCGACCACGACGGTGAGCACGACCGCGGCGGCCACCGTGAGCGGGTTGGAGGCGAGGAGGCGCCACGACCGGACGCGCGGGCGCGCGACGGCGGCGACGGGGGGTTCGGTGACACTCATGCGGCTCGGATCCTCGGGTCGACGACGGCGTAGAGCACGTCCACGATCAGGTTGACGACGATGAACATGACGGCGACGAGGAGCACCGCACCCTGGATGAGCGGGTAGTCGCGCGCGGCGACGGCGTCGTACACGAGCCGGCCGAGACCGGGCCACGCGAAGACCACCTCGACCACGATGACGCCGCCGAGGATCGTCGCGAGCTGGATGCCGGCGATCGTGAGGACCGGCACGAGCGCGCCCCGCACGATGTGGCGCGAGACGACGACCCGACGCGGGAGTCCCTTCGAGACCGCGGTGCGGATGTAGCCCGAGGAGGCGACGTCGATCACGGCCGCGCGGATGTAGCGCGTCATGATGGCGCCCGCGACGAGGCCGACGGTGACGCCCGGGAGGGTCACCTGCCGGAGCCACCCGGCCGGGTCGTCGGCGAAAGCGACGTAGCCGCTGGCGGGGAGCAGGCCCAGCGTCACGGAGAACAGCGAGATGAGCAGCATCCCGAGCCAGAAGTCGGGGATCGAGACGCCGAACTGGCTGCTGAGGCGCACGATGACGTCGCTCACGCGCCCCTCGCGGAGCGCGGAGGAGATCCCCGCGGGGATCGAGATGATCAGGGCGACGACGAGCCCGACGAGCGCGAGGGAGATCGTCGCCGGGAGGCGCTGCAGGAGCGTCGTCGTCACGGGCTGCCCGTTGCGGAAGCTCACACCGAGGTCGCCCGTGACGGCGTGCGCGAGATAGGAGAAGAACTGCTCGGGGAGCGAACGGTCCAAGCCCGAGGCGGCACGGAGCGCCTCGTACGCCTCCGGCGTGTAGCGGGTGCCGAGGGCGAGACGCACGGGGTCGCCGGGAACGAGGTGCACGAGCGCGAACACGACGATGAGGACGCCGAGCAGCACGATGGCCGACGAGAGCAGACGTGCGCCGAGGAAGCGCGCCATCTGAGCGGGGGCGACCCTCATGAAAACCTCCTTGCTCGGCGCCGGGCGGCGACGGCGGTCTGGGGCGTGACCGCGGGGGCACCGGCATCCGGCACCCCCGCGGCGCGCATCACTTGTCGATGCTCGTGCCGGCGAAGCGGATCGCCCGGTCGGCGCGGGTCTCGTACCCCGACACCTTCGGCGACCACAGCTGCGTCACCGAGGGGTTGTAGAGGTAGATGTAGCTGGCCTTGTCGGCGATGATCGTCGCGGCCTGCGCGTAGAGGTCCTTGCGCTTGTCCTTGTCGGTCTCGACGCGGCCCGCGTCGAGCAGTTCGTCGACCTCGGGGTCCGAGAACTTCTGCGCGTTGCTGGCACCGCCGGTGTGGTGCTGCGAGTAGTAGAAGTCGTCGGGGTCGATGTTGCCGAGCCAGCCCATCATGAGCATGTCGAAGTTGCCGGAGTTCTGCTCGTCGAGCCAGGTCGAGAAGTCGGGCTGGCGGATCGAGACCTGGATGCCGAGCGGCTCGAGGTTCGCGGCGATGATCTGTGCGGCCGTGACCGTCTCGGGGTAGTCGCTGGTGGCGAGCAGGTCGAGGGTGCCTCCGGTGAAGCCGGCCTCCGCCATCAGCGCCTTCGCCTTGTCGATGTCGGTGGAGTACTCGTCGTACTCGGTGTACCAGAAGCTCTGCTTCGGGATGGCGAGCTGGTTCTTCTCGGCGGTGCCGTAGCTGACGGCCTGGACGATGGCATCCCGGTCGATGGCGTAGGCGATCGCCTGGCGCACCCGGACGTCGTTCCACGGGGCCTTGGCCTCGTTGAGCGCGAGGTACCAGTAGTCGCTCGACGGCGTCTGGCCGAGGGTGACCGAGCTGTCGCTCGAGAGCTGCTCGACCTGCTGCGGGGGCACGACGTCGGTCCAGTCGATGTCACCGGCCTTGAGGGATGCCAGGGCGGTGGCGGGCTCGGAGATGAAGCGGTACTCCACTCCCCCGAGCTGGGGCGCGCCACCCCAGTAGTCCGGGTTGGCCTTCAGGGTGATGTGGTCGCCGGCGACGTAGTCGCTGACCGAGAACGGTCCGGTTCCGACGGGCTTCGTGGTGATGTCGCCGGATTCGACGTTGCTCTTCTCGACGATCGCCATGCCCTTGAAGCCGCCGAGGTTCGAAAGCAGGTTCGGGGTGGGCTGCGAGACGGTGATCACGACCGTCTTGTCGTCGGGGGCGCTGACGTCGCTGACGGTCGAGAACTTCCACGCGTTGGCGAGCTTCTCGTCGATGATGCGGCGGTACGAGTACACGACGTCTTCGCTGGTGAGGTCCGACCCGTCCTGGAATTTCACGCCGTCGCGCAGGGTGAACGTCCAGGTGAGCTGGTCGTCGCTCGTCTCCCAGCTCTCGGCGAGTGCGGGCTGCATCTCGAGGTTGGCGTCGGGCTGGACGAGCGTGTCGTAGACGTTCTCGAGCACCTCGAACGCGAAGTACGACGTCGTCTTCTGGGGGTCGAGCTGGTCGGGCTCGCCACCGATCGCGGCGACGAGGGTCTGACCGGATGCGGAACCGGAGTCGCCGAGGTCGACGCTCTGGCCCGCGGAACAACCGGCGAGGGCGAGGACCGCGGCGAGCGCGCCGGCGATGCCGAGAGTGGTGCGCGATGTCATGTGATTGCCAATCGGGTGGGCGGGTCATCATTTAGATGATGTTTCGATCAGTATGTGCAAGCATGGGGGCGGGCACAAGCCCGGGGCGGCCTCGAAACACGATCTTCACAAAGCCGCTCCGACCCGACCGCCCGCCCTTCGTCGACCCTCGGGAGCGCCCATGACCTTCACCGTCCTCGCCCGTGACACCCGTCGCGGCCTGATCGGTGCCGCGACGGCCAGTCGCTCCCTCGCCGTGGGGGCGTCGGTGGTCGCCGTGGATCCGGCCGTCGGGGTCGCGGCCAGCCAGGCCTGGACGAATCGCTCCCTGCGAGGGCGCCTGCTGACCGCGATGAGAGAGGGGCGCACGGCCGTCGAAGCCGTGGCATCCGTCCCCTCCTGGGATGACGGACACGCCCTGCGGCAGGTCGCGGCTCTCGCGTGGGACGCGCCGGGGGCGGCTTGGTCGGGTGAGTCGATCACGGCGTGGGCGGGACAGGTGACGACGACGGATGCCGTGTTCGTCGGCAACCTGCTGACCGGGCCCGAGGTGCTCGAGGCGATGGCCGAGGCGTGGAGCCGCGGGAGCGGAGAGGCCGACGCCGAGCTCGCGGACCGCCTGATCGAGGTGCTCCGCGCCGGGGAGCGCGCGGGCGGGGACGCGCGCGGTCGCCAGAGCAGCGCTCTCGTCGTCGCCTCGCCGGAGGACACCGTCGTCGACCTCCGCGTCGACGACCACGACGATCCGCTCGCCGAGCTGACGCGACTGCGCGCGCTGTCCGCGATGCCGGTCGAGGTTCCCAGCGCGAGCCGCTGAGACGGGCTTGCTCACGTAAGCCTCGCGATCCCTCCCCCACATCACGGCGAGCTCATAGCCCGCTGCTATGACGGCACGGATACGCGGGGCGATGCTGTGGGGCGTGACCGAACCCCTCCCGCTCGCGCGCTGGTGGCGCGAACCCCTCTGGGCGAAGGGCGTGCTGGCCGCGATCCTCGCCGGCAGCGCCCTGCTGATGACCTGGAACCTCGCCCGCGGCGGCGACTTCGCCTTCTACGAGGCCGCGGCCCGATCGATGTCGGAGTCGTGGCGCGCCCTGCTGTTCGGCGCTTTCGATCCGGCAGGGACCGTCACCCTCGACAAGCTCGCGGGCTTCGCCGTGCCCCAGGCCATCGCGATCCACCTCTTCGGCATGTCGACCTCGGCGGTCGCTCTCCCCCAGGTGATCGAGGGTCTCGTCACCGTGATGGCCTGCGCGGTGGTGGGCCTGCGCGGGGGCGGGACGGGCGCGGGACTCGTCGCCGCTCTCGCGGCCGCGTCGACGCCGATCTTCGTGTCGATGTTCGGCCACCCGATGGAGGACGGCCTGCTCACGATGGCGCTCGCGGTGGCCCTGGTGTGGTGGCAGCGCGCGGTGCTCACCGCGCGGTGGTGGCCGCTCGTGATGGCGGCGGTCTTCGTCGGGGTGGGGTTCCAGGCCAAGATGATGTCGGCCTGGTTCGTCCTCCCCGCTCTCGTGGTGGGGACCGTCATCGCGACGCCCACGATCCGGCGCGGACTGGCCCGCGCCTCGGCGCTGGTCGGCGCGAGCGTGGTGGCGTCCATCGCATGGATCGCCGCGATCGCCCTCACCCCGGCCGGAGCGCGCCCCTACATCGACGGTTCGACCGACAACGACGTCTTCGCGATGGTCTTCGGCTACAACGGCCTCGACCGCTTCGTTCCGGGTGCCGTGCCCGGCTCGGTCGGCGGCCCGTCCGGGGGTGGGCTCGGCGAGGGTCTCAGCGCGCTCGGTCGCGCGTTCGGCTCGCACGCGGGCGCCGCCGCCGACGTGGGGTCGTCTCCCACGAAGCTGCTCGAGATGCCGCTGGTGACGCAGATCGGCTGGCTGTATCCCGCGGCGCTGGTCGGTCTTGCTCTCGCTCTCTGGCGGTTCTGGCCGCGGCGCACGCGCCCCGCGGATCGAGCGCGCTTCGCCCTCGCCGTCGTCGCGGGTCTGTGGCTGGCCACCTCGGCGGTGGTCCTGTCGGCCACCAAGGTGCCCCACACGGCCTACGTCGCGGCCCTCGGCGTGCCGCTCGTGCTGCTGACCGCGATGGCGTGGAGCGAGGGCGGCCGCCTGCTCCGCTCGGCGCGGCGCCGGGATCGACTGGTGCTTCCGGCACTCCTCGCCGCGCAGGGCGCGTGGTGGGGCGTGCTCGCCCGCGAGGCGCAGCTCCCCGAGGCCTTCGCGACGGGCGCGGGCGTCGTCCTCGTCGCGGGCGTGGTGCTGGGCGTGGTCGGAGCGTGGCCGCGTCGCACGCGTCCGACGCTCGCGCGCGCACTCCCCGCCGTCCTCGCCCTGGCTCTCCTCTGCGCCCCGGTCGCGGCGAGCCTGCAGGTGCTCGACGCGAACCGCGACGGCAGCGGCGGGGACGCGTACGTCGGGATCGCCCCGCGCTCCGAGCACGCCACGGAGCCGTTCACGATCTCGCCGCCGGCGTTCTGGGGCGGCACCCCGCAGATCTCCTCGGGGGTGGCGCAGCTCGCGGCCGCCGCGCGCGCGGACGGCGGCGGCGCCGACGGCGCCCCGCTCCTCGTGAGCGACAGCTGGTCCGTGTCGGCGCAGATCATCGACGCCACGGGCGCCAGCGTTCTGACCGACGGCGGATACTCCGGTCGTGTTCCCGTGTTCACGGCATCCGCTCTCCAGTCGATGGAGCGGTCGGGGCGCGTCCACCTGTTCGCCGTGTCGTCGGGGGCGTCGAAGACCGACCCGGTGCGCGAGGTGGCGACCGAGCCCGGATGCCACGAGATCAAGGCGTGGCAGCTGGGCGACCCGGGCAAGGCGGGAGACACCGCGCACGGGTCGAGCAAGCCGGGGAGCGTCGCGCTGTATTCCTGCGGGGGCGGGGCGACGTGAGCTCTCGCCGGCGGGATCGGTCGCGAGTCTCCGCGCCGGTAGACTCCCCTCAGTGACCACCACCCGCACCGAAGCCGCGTACCTGCGCTCGGTGACGGCGTTCAAGAACCCGACGCTCGACCTCTTGCACGGGCGTTTCGCGCCGTTCGTCGTCGCCGTCCTGTCGGTCGTCTTCACCCCCGATCGTCCGGCCGTCGCCGTCGCCGACGCGCACGTCGAGGTCGCCGAGGCCATCGACGAGCTGCGCGCCGCGGGATACGACACCGACGACGACCGCCGCATCCCCGCCGGGTCGGCGCGCGACATCTGTCGCGGGTGGGTGCGCGTGGGGTGGCTGGGGCTGCAGATCGAGGACGACGTCGAGGTCTACCGCCTCTCGGCGCACGCGGTCGGCGCGCTCGAGATCGCCGGCAGGGCCGGTGGGGGCCGTGCCCGCGTCTCGCGATCGCGCGTGCGAACCCTTCTCGACGCGGTCGAGCGGCTCGCCCGCGACGCCGAGAGCGATCCCGCTCGCCGCCGCGAGGCCCTGCTCGAGGAGCGGGCGGCCCTGGATGCCGAGATCGCGGCCCTCGACGAGGGCATCATCGAACCGCTCGACGACGACCATCTGCTCGAAGAAGCCGAGAACGTCATCCATCTCGCGCGCGAGCTCCCCGCGGACTTCTCGCGCGTCGCGGAGTCGATCGCCGCGATGCAGCGCGACGTCGTCGCGGAGCTCCGCCGCGACGTGCGCCCGACCGGTGAGGTGCTGCGCGAGTACCTCGAACGCGGCCGGCAGGTGATGCAGGCGACCCCCGAGGGCCGCGCGTTCCAGGGGGCGCTCCGCCTGATCGGCGACCCCGAGAACATCGACGACCTCACCGACCAGCTCCACGCCGTTCTCGCGCAGCCCTTCTCGCGGCTCATGACCCCGGAACAGCGCGGAGAACTGGATGCCATCGCCCGCCGCGTCGAGGCGGGTGTGCAGGAGGTGCTCACGGCGCAGCGTCGCGCCTCGCACGTCATCACCGCGCAGGTGCGCACCCACGACCCGATCCGTGACCGCCAGGTCGACGACCTGCTGCGCGGCGTGATGGCGGGGCTGCACCGCTGGAGTCAGACCCGCTCCCCCGGCCGCGTCGAGCCGGTCCGGACGCTCCCGCTCGCCGACGTCGGGCATCTGCGCCAGTCGATCAGCGACGTCCGGCCTCCCGGAGCGCCCGAGCCCCTGGCATCCGAGACTCCTGACGTCGAGTTCGTCGACGCCGACACGCGCGCGTGGGGTGGGCCGCACTACGCCGAGCTCGAGGAGTACGTCGCGCGCCTGGGCGACGGCTTCGACCTCGCCGACGCTTTCGCGGGGGCGGATGCCGAGACCCGCCGCCCCGTCGACCTCGTGGGCCTGCTCGAGATCGTGCACCGGCGCGGTCTCGTGGAGACCGACGAGGTGTCGGTCGTCGAGGCGGTTCGGCCCGACGGAACGACGAGGCGGTTCGCTTTCGGCTCGGTGAGAGCAGGAAATCTTTCAGAACAGGGAGCCGATGACTGACGTGCAGACCCCGAGCATCGATGCCGAGAGCCCGGCGTTCATCGCCCCGGTGGCGATGGAGAACGACCCCGACGCGCTCTTCGCCGGCGACCGGGGCACGCTCGACGCCGACGTGCGGCGCGTGCTCGTGCGGATCCTGCAGCGCCGGTTCCTGCTCGCCGAGAGCTCGCCCGCCGAGTGGAAGCTGCTGCTCGAGCACCAGCAGATGATCGAGTCGCGCCTGAACGACCTGTTCGTGCGGCTCGTCGTCGACCACGCGCGCGGCGTGGCGTACAAGGAGCAGGTGCGAAGCGACGAGGTCGACGTACCGATCCTGCTCAAGGACGAGGCCTATTCGCGCGCCGAGACGCTCGTGCTCGTCTACCTGCGGACGGTCTTCCAGCGCGAGACGACCGCGGGCACGGCATCCGCCCGCGTCGATGTCGAAGAGGTCGAACAGACCGTGCTCACGTACTTCAGCGAGACCGACGGCACCCGCGCGAGCCAGCAGCGCGCGGTGCGCACGGCGATCGCGCGCCTGGATCGCGAGGGGATCATCGAGGAGGAGTCCGAGGGGCGGTATCGCATCGGTCCCCTCATCGAGATCGTGCTCAGCGCGGAGACGCTGAGAGAGCTGCAGACCTGGCTGGACGAGCAGACCCGGGACGCACCCGCCGAGGTCCTGGCATCCGAAACCCCCGAGAAAGAGCTCCTCCCGTGACCATGCTCGAGACCCTCTTCGGACTCATCCCGGCCGCGTCCCGCGGTCAGCAGTGGGTCGCCGAAGACCTGCAGCTGATCAACTGGGGCGGCTACGACGGCACGCACCGCGTGCGCTTCGCGCCGACCGCGACGCTGCTGTGCGGCGGGTCCGGCTCGGGCAAGTCGACGCTCATGGACGCGTACGTCGCGCTCATGATGCCGCACACGACCCCCTTCAACGGCGCCTCCAACGGCGCGGTCGTGGGGCGTCCGCGCGGGCAGGAACAGCGCAACATCCTGTCGTACGGCCGCGGCAAGCTCGACGAGTCGCGCACCGACGAGGGCACGAAGGTGCGAGTGTTGCGCGGTGACGGCGTCGACACGTGGACCGCGATCGCGATGACGTGGGCCGACCACGACGGCGCCCGGTTCACGGCGGTGCGCGCGTGGTACATCCCGGCGGCGGCGCGGACGCTCGACGACGCCGTGAAGGTGCGCGCGACCGTGCACGGCGCTTTCGACCTGCGTCAGCTCGAGCGGGCGGCCCAGAGCCACCTGTCGGATGCCGCGGTGCGCGCGACGGGTCTCGACACCCTCGCGACCGACCGCGAGTTCTCGGCCCGCCTGCACGCGGTGCTCGGGATCGGCGCGGCGGGTGCGGGGACGAAGGCGATGAGTCTGCTCGCGCGGATCCAGGCGGGGCAGCAGATCACCACCGTCGACGACCTGTACAAGCGCATGGTGCTCGAGGAGCCCGAGACGCTCGCGGTCGCCGAGGCGGTCGTGTCGCACTTCGATGGGCTCGAGTCGACGCGCACCCGCATGCTCGAGGCACGCCAGCAGGTGCGCGCGCTGCAGCCGATCCGCGGGATGAAGACGCGCATCGACGAGGCGGCGGAGCGGTTGCGGCTCATCGAGGCGCTCGGGCGGTTCAGCGACCCCGAGTCGCGCGCGTCGCTGTGGCGGGCGCAGCGGCGGGTCGACCTCCTCGGCGCGGTCGAGGACGAGCTGCGCGAGCGCACGCACGCGACCGACGCCCTCGTCCGCGAGCGGCAGGCGCTGGCCGACGCGGCCGAGGCCGAGCGCGAGGGACTCGGCGACGTCCTCCGCGCCGCCGGCGGCGACCGGCTGGACGTCGCACAGCGCGAGCTCCGGGGACTCGAGCGACGCCTCGCCGGGATGCAGCGCGATCGCGAACGTTTCGAGGCGGCGCTCGCCGTGCTGTCGGTCGAGGTCACGACCGAGAAGCAGTTCACCGCCCTCGTCGACGAAGCGCGCCGCACCCTCGGAGACGCGGATGCCAAGAGCGCTGTGCGCGAGGCATTCGTCGCCGCCAGCAGCGCGCACACGGACGCTCGCCAGAAGCTCGCGGTGCTCGAGGCCGAGCACCGGCGCACGCAGACCCGCGACGACAACATCCCCCCGCGACTGCACGAGGCGCGCGAAGCGCTGGCGGAGGCGGCGGGTCTCACCGCGGCCGAACTGCCCTTCGTCGCCGAGCTCGTCGACGTCCGCACCGAGTTCGAGCCGTGGCGCGGGGCGTTCACGCTCGCCCTCGGCGGGTTCGCGACGACTCTTCTCGTGGATGCCGCGCACCTGGCATCCTTCCGCTCCGCGATCGACGGCGTGCGCCTCTCGGAGCGTCTGCGGTTCGAGGGCGTGTCGACCGGGACGCCGGAGCGCACGGGTCTCGACCCCGCGACGCTCCCCGGGCGCCTGGAGTACCGCCGCTCCCCCTTCACCGGCTGGCTGCAGGATCGGCTCGAACAGCAGTTCGCGTTCGTGTGCGTGGACAGCGCCTCCGAGCTGTCCGGGCATCGCATGGCGTTGACCATCGCGGGGCAGACGAGCCAGGGCGCGCGCGGGGCTCACGGTGGGTCTTCTCGGCACAGCATCCTCGGGTTCTCGAGCCGCGTGCGCCTCACCGAGCTGGGCGAGCAGATCGTCGCCGTACGTCGTGACCTCGCGTCGGCGAAAGCCGCGGTCGACGAGGCCGCCGCCGCGCTCGACGCGTTCGACGAGCGGCGGAGCGCTCTCGAGAGGATCGCCGATCTGTCGTGGGACCAGGTGGACGTGGCATCCGTCGAGCGCGATCTGGAGCGCTGGAACGAGACGATCGTCGAGATCACCGCCGGAAACCCGCGCATCGCCGAGCTGCAGGAGCAGATCTCGGGCGCGAAGGCGCGCGTCGCGCGACTGCGGGAGGAGATCGGCGGAGCAAAGACCGAGCAGCAGGCGCTCGCTGCGCGGTGGGCGGAGGTCACGGACGACGTGGACAGCGCTCATGAGCGGCTCGAACGCGCCGAGGACGCCGAGATGGAGCTGTCGGCGGACGAAGCCGCGTACCTCGACGGGTTGTTCGTCGCCCCGTCGAACGATGCCTCGCCGTCGCAACTGCTCGCGCGCTTCGACGCCGCGCTGGAGTCCGCCTCGAAACGCTTGCTCGAGGAGCAGCGTGCGGCCCAAGAGACCTGGGGCGATCAGCGCGAGAGCCTCCGGCGCACTCTCATCGCGTTCACCGACCGGTGGCCGAGTCCGAACCTGCTCGCCGACCCCGACGAGTCGCTCGGCGATTTCGAGCGGATCCTCGCCGACCTCGAGGCGAGCGGCCTGCACGAGCTCGAGGCGGAGTGGCGCGACTCGCTGCTGCGCCTGTCGGGCAATGACCTCACGAACCTCGACTCGGCGCTGACGCGCGCCCTGCGCGAGATTCGCGAGCGCATCGCGCCGATCAACGACATCATGCAGGACCTGCCGTTCTACGACGACGAGCACCGGCTGCAGATCGTGCCGCGCGAGAACCAGTCAGAGGTGCGGCGCCGGTTCCGTCGCGAGCTGCGCGACGTGCGGGCCGCGATCGACGCCGCGTCGTCGGACGAGGAGCGCGAGGCCGTGTACGGACGGATGGCGCGACTGATCAATCGCATCCGGCCCACGGCTCCCGATTTCGCCGACCTCGTCGACGTGCGCAATCACGTGCGCGTCAGCGCCGAGCGCTTCCGCGCCGACACGGGCGAGCACGTCGCGCTGTACGACCACATCGGCGAGAAATCCGGTGGGGAGTCGCAAGAGCTCATCGCGTTCATCGTCGGCGCGGCTCTGCGCTATCAGCTCGGGGATGCCGGTGCCGAGCGGCCGCGGTACGCGCCGGTGTTCCTCGACGAGGCGCTCATCAAGGCCGACGCGCACTTCACCAAGCGCGCGATCGGCGCGTGGCGCGGACTCGGGTTCCAGCTCGTCATCGGCGCACCCAACGACAAGTACAGCGCGATCGAGCCGCACGTCGACGTCGAGTACGACATCCTCAAGGACACGCGGGGGCGTTCGTGGGCGAAGGCGAAGGTGGGGGTCGCGGACTCGGTGTGACGGCCGAGGGGTCGCCGACTCGGTGCGACGCTCGAGGGGTCGCTGACCCGGTGTGACGCTCGAGGGGTCGCTGACCCGGTGTGACGCTCGAGGGATCGCCGACCCGGTGCGACGCTCGAGGGGTGACGCACTGGCGGCCGGAGTCTCGGACTCGAAGGCGAACCTCCCGGTGATCGCCGGTCTGAAGACTCGGGCACCCGGGTTCGTCACCGCGCGGCTCTCACATCGTGATGAGGGCCGCGAGAGACAGCAGATACCCCACGAGCAGCGAGACCACCCACGCCGTCGCGGCCGCGAAGTGCCAGTTCTGCCGGTCCTCCACGGCTGCGCGACGCGGGTCGTCGGCGGCCATTCGTCGTAGGGCGCGCTGGGTGAGCAGGAACGACGGGGCTGCGAGCGCGAGGATGACGATCACCGCGACGAGCTGGAGGAGCAGCCCGTTCTCGCGCGGACCGATCGCGACGGTCGCGCCGGCCGATGACACGGCCGCCACGATGTCGAGGGGACCGCTCAGGGCGATGATCCCGATGGCGCCGAGAACCACGATGGCGGAGCGGACGATCGCCTCCCCGGTGCTCGGTGCGGGCAGCGCGCGCGAGTCTCTGGGCCGCGACGCCGCGGCACGTTCGAGGTGTCCGCTTCCCGGCGCGGGAACCTCGGCCCCGTACTGACGGTTCCACAGCTCTCGCCGGAGGCGTCGGAGGGCGACGGGCCACACGACGACGCCGGCGAGCGCAGCCAGGATCCACGCGAGCACCTGGGTCGACGACATCTCGAGCTCCCACGCGTCGGCGAGGAGGACGCCGCCGATCCACGCGAACAGGACAGCCGGGATGCCGATGAAGACGGCGAGCAGAGTGATGAGCAGCCGGGTCCGGCTCGAGAGCCCGCTGGGGTGCGCGTCGGGGTGCGCTTCGGGGTTGGCGCTGGGGTGCGCGCCGGGATGCTTGCTGGGATGCGCGCCGGAGAGCCTGCCGGGGTGGGTCACGCCGTCGGGGTCGGGGCGTGAGTTCATAGACGAGATCGTAGCCAGGAGGGCCCCGGGGTGAGGCTGCTCCTCGCGGGTCCGCCGAGCGCGCACCGACACCGGTTCTCGTGCAGCGGGACGAACGGGTGCCTGGGAGGCGAGCGCAGGTTCTCGACGATCTCGATGTGCGCGGCGCGCACCGGGCTCGGTGTCGACGGGGCGAGCGTGACCCGTACCGGGAGCGACTGCGAGGCGGCGACCGAGCGGAGCCGACCCGAGATGACCACCCGGTTCTCGACGGTTTCGATGCGCACCACGACCGACCCGGCGCCGCGGGCGAGAGTGCCTGTCCTAGAAAGGGGGCGGATCCTCGGCGACCTCGGCTCCCAGCGGAGACGTCCACCGCATCTCGCCCGTGTCGGGATCGCGGGACGGCTCCCACCGAGACTCGTGTCGCAGCCGGTGGTGATGCCGACACTCGGGGGCGAGATTCTCGTCGGCGGTCTCGCCACCCTCGCTCCACGCGGTCAGGTGATCGAGGTCGCAGTCGCGCGCGGACCGTGCGCAGCCGGGAAAGACACACGTCGGGGCGGCGACACCCAGCCACCTTCGCAGCGCGGTCGACACACGGTAGGTCGTGCGATCCAGCGCAAGGGGCGTGCCGGTGAGCGGGTGCGTGAGAACGCGTACCCACGAGCTCGCCTCGCCGGCGAGGCGACGAGCCGTATCGAGGTCGATGGGGCCGTAGCCGTCGAGGGTCGCGGGCTCGCTTCCCGCGCCGAGGAGCGTCAATGCGGGGACGGTGAGCACGACGGAGGGCCGGCGATCCGGGCGCGCCGTCGGTGGCTGCGTCAGCGTCGGTGGCTGCGCCAGCGTCGGTGGCTGCGCCAGCGTGGGTGGCTGCGCCAGCGTCGGTGGCTGTGTCGGCGTCGGTGTCTGTGTCGCCGTCGGTGGCCGTGTCGCCGTCGGTGTCTGTGTCGCCGTCGGTGGCTGCGTCGGCGTCGGTGGCTGTGTCAGCGTCGGTGGCTGCGTCAGCGTCGGTGGCTCTGTCGGCGACTCGCGGGCGGAGGTGGGGTGAAGGTCGCCTTGTGTCGACACGCGGGAGACGGAGCGAGGATCCGCGACAGGCGGACGGCCGTCCGCGGGCCGGTCACCCGCGGAGATCGGCCCGCATGAATCGGCCGGAGCGCGCCCGCCAGCCGGAGCGCGACCGCTCGCCGAGGCCCTCATGGGCAGAGGCGTGGTCGAGGTGAGCAGGTCCGCGACGGCATCGGCACGCAGCTGCGCGAGGGTGCGTTCTTCGTCGGGCGCGACGCGAAGATGGCGCGCGATCCGGTCGACACGCGTCAGAGCGTCGTAGGCCCGATCCGCCGGGAGCAGGGCAGTCA
Source organism: Microbacterium sp. S1037 (assembly GCF_048381605.1). Lineage (NCBI taxonomy): Bacteria > Bacillati > Actinomycetota > Actinomycetes > Micrococcales > Microbacteriaceae > Microbacterium > Microbacterium sp. S1037. The sequence goes on along the minus strand of NZ_JBLWIG010000001.1, from coordinate 2,199,641 downwards.
AGGTCGCCATGCCGTCGAGCTCGGGACTCACCCACACCCCGCGATCGCGAGCCGCGCGGCGATGACGGGCCTCGATCGACTCGCTGTGCACGCGTTCGCGCAGCGCCCGAGCCGCGACGGTGAAGCGCGCGGGCGGAAGCCGCAGGGCGCGATCGAGAGCGCCCTCATCGAAGGCGCGCCACGATTCGTGATGCTCGGGAGGGGTCGACGTGGTGCCGTCGGACGCGTCCGCGGTCTCGTCGGGCAGCACCGCGACGCCGTCGAGGACCCCGTCACCGGCACTTCCGCCACCGGCACTTCCGTCAGCGCGATCTCCGCCAGCGGGAACACCCTCGCCAGGAAATCCGTCGCCGGAAACACCGTCGCCGTCGCCCGACAGGTCGCCCGGGCCCTCGGCATCCGGAACCGGCCCATCGGCACCGGTCGACGACGCGTCGCGAGGGTCTGCGGGCAACGACGTCGCCAACCGGGCAGCCTCGACGGCGTGCCGCTCGGAGAGCAGGCCGTCCAAGAAGGCGCTCCAGACCTCGGGGCACCGCGTCTGCAGCACGTCCGCGTGTGTCGCGCGCGTGCGGACGGTCTGCTCTGACAGTCGCAGACGCGTCGCGATCTCGGCGACGGCAGCACGCTCCGCCATGTCGCGGCGGTCGCGGCGCACAGCGGCGACCGTGCGTCGCCGGGGGTCGCTCCACTCGAGGTCGAGCGTCGGGTCGGGACCGACCCACGGAACGGGGTCGGTCAGCGCAGCGCGCAAGAGCGAGGCGATCAGACGGTACTCGGCCGCCGTGGCGCGGTGGCGTTCGCGGACCTGGCGCGCCAGCTCGTCGAGGAGCTCGGTGGGACTGAGGTCCGCCCGCCCCGCATCCGATCCGCGTTCGCGTCCGTCGAGGTCATCCGAGTCGGCCGGCAGGACCACATCGGGAAAGGGATCCAAGTCGAGGAGACCCCGTTCGATCGCCCACGCCGAGTGAGCGTCGGCGAGCAGGTCGTCGTCGTTCGGCCAGGGCACGCCCCACGACGAGACGACCGAGCTCGGCCGGTCGTTCGCGGGTGCCGTGGTGTCCATGATGCAACGCTAGCGAGGGGGTCCGACATCGGCTCCGATGCTCGGAACAGGGCTCGCTCAAGGCTCTCCGACGGACCCGATGTCCACGCACCACCCACCACGAACCACGCACCACGCCGGTGATACCTCCCCGCTCGACGCTCCCGCCCCGAGGCCGGATCCCCCTTCCCTAAGCTGTCCCCATGAAGCTGCTCGGCGCTGTGCTCCTTCGAGCGGGCATCCCCCTCGTCATCATGACCGCGATCGGCATCGCTCTCTTCGCCCAGGGGAAGTCCGACGACGGACGCGCGACGCTCGCGGTCGGCGTGATCGCGGCCGCTGTGTCGGGGGCATCCGTGATCTACCAGATCGAGACCTGGAGCATGCGGAAGCAAACGCTCGTCCACTTCGTGATCATGGGCGTGACCGTGCTGCCCGCGCTGCTCTTGAGCGGATGGTTCGCGCTCGACACCCCGTGGCACTACCTCGCCGTCATCGGGGTGTTCCTCGGGGTCGGCGTCCTGCTCTGGGCGTTCTTCTTCGTGCTGTTCACGCGGATCCTGCCGAAGCGCAGCACCCCGCCTGCGGCGACCTAGGCTGCCGGGCCGCGCTCACGTCACGCGCGAACCTCACGCGCGAACCAGAGACCCAGCCAGCGCGAACGTCTCGACGTCGCGAACCGGCAGCACCTCACGCGGGAACGAGAGCCTCGGCCAAGGCAGACACCTCGCGAACCACGATCACCTCGCCCAGCACCCGCTCCCCCACGCTCGGGTCCGCCGACACCCGCGCGGCAAGCGCCCGCACGTATACGACGACACGAGTCGCCGCGAGAGTCGAAGAGGGGTGCAGCGCGCGGTCCACGGCATCCAGGATCCCGAGGAGACGCTCGTCGTGGCACCGATCGTCCGACGCGGCGATCCAATCGAGCAGGCGGGCAATGGTCCAATCAGGGGTGAGTGGACTGACAAATGCGAATTCGGGAGAGTCGGATCGGGTCATTGGCCCACAATCGGTGTTCATGACCCTCGTTGACAGAGCCACTTCCGGCCTGGTGGACCATCGCACAGCCATTGTCTCGGCGGAGCGCCTCGCGGCACGGCTCGGGCGCTGGGCGACGACCGACGCGACCCTGAGCGCCAGCCTCGCCGAGGCGATCGCTTGCCTGGTCCGCGAGGGTGAGCTGCGCGGCGGCGACCGCCTTCCGTCCGAGCGGACACTCGCCGCCACCGTCGCCGTCTCACGCGGAACGGTGGTGAGCGCCTATGCGCGCCTGTACGACGAGGGCATCCTCGACCGCCGCCAGGGCAGCGGAACGCGCGTCGCCGGCGCGGCTCCCCTGGCCGCGCGCCAAGCAGCCGGGCGCGGTGAGGCGCTCTACGCGACCCTGCCGTCGAGTATCAACCTGCTGCGTGCGGTGCCCGCGATCTCGCCGCGTGCGGTCGACATCGTCCAGCGTCATCGACCCGTGCTCGACGCCACCACGGTCGAGGCAGACCCCGCGGGTCTCCCGGATCTTCGCGCCGCGATGGCCCTCGCGATGACCGAGGACGGAACCCCGACGACGCCGGCGCAGGTGCTCGTGACGCACGGGGGACAACAGGCCCTCAGCCTGCTCGTCGACGAGGTCGTCTCCCCCGGCGACACCGTGCTGACCGAGGAGGTCGCCTGGCCCGGACTCACGGATGCCGTGCGCCGACGCGGCGGCCACGTGCACGGCATCCGGCTCACTCCCGACGGGATCGACGTCGAGGCGCTCGAGATGGCGATCGTGGTGCGTCGCCCCGTGCTCATCGCCCTGAACCCCCACAACCACAACCCGACCGGGATGCAGACGAGCCCGGCCGTCCGTCAGCGGATCGCCGATCTCGCCGCCGATCACGGCGTGACCGTGGTCGAAGACCGGGTGCTCGCCCACGTGTCGTTCGACGGGATGACGCCGCCGTCGCTCGCAGCCCTCCGGCCCGATGCGCCGATCGTCGTCGTCGAGTCCCTGTCGAAGTGGGCGTGGGAGGGGCTGCGGGTCGGGTGGCTGCGCGGAGATCCGGTGCTCGTCCGGCGACTGCGCGGCCTTCGCCAGAGCACCGATCTCTCCACCAGTGTTCCCGCGCAGATGCTCGCCCTCGACCTGCTCGCTGAAGCCCCCGCCCTGCGGCGCGACGTCGCGACGGTGCACCGCGAAGCCGCCGTCACGGCGGGGCGACTGCTCCAGACCCACCTGCCCGACTGGCGGTGGCGACCTCCGCGGGGCGGCCTGTGCATCTGGGCGCAACTGCCCGCGGGGTCCGCGACGGCCTTCGCCCGGCACGCTGCCGGGTTCGGGGTCTCGGTCGCGGGGTCGGCGCAGTTCACCTCGGATATGGATGCCGACGACCACATCCGCCTCCCGGTGACCCCGGATGCGCACGTGCTCGAGGCCGGCCTGCAACGACTCGGCGAGGCGTGGCGGGCGTACGGGGCGTCGCTCTCGCTGGATGTTCCCTGAGAGCCTCTACTGTGAGGGCTGTGGACGTCGCCGAACGTCCCGGGGGAGAACACCTTTCATGACGAGCTGGAAACGAATCGCCCTGCGCGGGATCGCCATCGGATCCGCCGCCGTGTTCTTCGCCGCGCTGCCCGCGACGGCGGCGACTCCGACCCCGTACCCCTCCGAACCCGAGACGGTCGCGGTCCTCTCCACACCGCTGGAGGCTCTGGTGGAATCGGGGGTCGATCCCTCGGCATCCCCCGAGGTGCTCGATGTGACCGGATTCGCGGTCGACATCCCCGGCGGTCTCACCGTGACAGGGGATGCCGTGACCGTGTCGATCCGCTTTCGAGACGCCGAGGCGCAGCGCGCCGCGGTCGACGCCGTCTCGGCCCTCGGCACCGTCACCGCCGTCACCCGCTCCCTGCCCACCATCGTCGTGCAGGCGCCCCCGTCGGCGTTCCCGGCACTCGCCGCGCTGCCGGGGGCCGTCGCGGTCGACCCGGCCCTTCGCCCCGACATCGGCGGTGATGAGCCCGACGGCACGACCGCCGTGCCCCGCGCGGACGCGTCGGCGAACGATGCGGCCGCCTCCGCGGCCGCCGGCGGATCCTGCCGGCAGGTCCCCGTCGACGCCGATCCGGTGCTGCGCTCCGACGAGGCACGTCAACGGTTCGGCGTCGACGGCGCCGGCGTGACCGTCGGCGTCATCTCCGACTCGTTCGACCGCTCCAGCGATGCGGCCACCACTCCCGCGCAGGACATCGCCCTCGGATCGTTGCCCGGACCGGGCAACCCCTGCGGCTACACGACAGCGGTCACGGTCCTCACGGAGGGCGATGACGACAACGAGGACGAGGGTCGCGCGATGCTGCAGAACGTGCACGGCATCGCCCCGGGCGCCCGCCTGATGTTCACTGCGGCCGGAACCACGCAGGCGACCTTCGCCGATGCCATCCGCGATCTGCGCGCGAACGGTGCCGACGTCATCGTCGATGACGTCGCCATGTTCGGGGAGACGGTCTACCAGCGGGGCATCGTGGCCGACGCCGTGGCCGACGTCGTCGCAGACGGTGCGACCTACCTGAGCGCCGCGGGAAACTATGCGTCGACCGGCGAGGCCGGCGGTACCTCGGCCGGAACCTTCACGTCCTCGTGGGAGTCGGAGACCTTCACCGGGATGCCGTGCCCTCAGGCCGTGATCGACGCGACGAAGAGCGCGGCCGACGAAGTGGACTGCATGAACTTCGCGCCCGACGGGGAGGCCAATGCGGAACTCCGGGTGAAGATCCGTACCTTCGGCGCGCACGCCCGTGCCGTGACGCACTGGGCGGTCCCCGCCTACGCCGTGGATGTCGCGGTGCTCCCCGTCGTCCTCGACGGCGAGGGAAAGGTGATCGCGGTCGGCGCGCGATTCGAGGAAGGCATGCCCGCCGCCATCGCGTACTGGGAGACCGGTGCAAAGGACGAGGACTACAAGACCAGCGACTACCGGTTCGCCCTCGTACGCACGGACAAGCAGAAGGATGTCCGAACGAAGCTCACGCTTCCGATCCGGCGGTCGGGGGTACTCGAGCTGCAGTACCCGACGTGGCCCGCCGGTGTGACGGTCGGTCCGGTGGTCTTCGGCCACTCCACCGATCCTGCGGCGATATCCGTGGGAGCCGCCGATGTCCAGGCTCCGGGACTCCTCCGCAACTTCTCGAGCGTCGGCCCCGCGACCTACCTGTTCGCCCCGGTCACGGCCGACGGGAAGCCGTCGGAACGCCTGCCGGTCCCCCAGGTCACGTCGAAGCCCGACATCGTCTCGGTCGACGGCGTGCGAACCAGCTTCTTCACGGCGGAGGGGAATCCCCCGGGCATCTACCGCTTCTCGGGGACATCGTCGGCGGCGCCCACCGCGGCCGGCGTCGCCGCTCTGGTCCGCGCCGTCGCCGGCCCCGACGCGACGGCGGAGAGCGCGCGCTCCGCGCTGAGCGGGAGCGGGCGTCCGATCGACGGCCCTCCCGGGTACACGGGGCCCGTCGACGCGAACGTGATCGGCAGCGGACTCATCGACGCGGTCGCCGCGCTGGCCGCGGTCGCGCCGCCGACCCCCACGCCGACCCCGACACCCGAGCCGACGCCGACGCCCGAGCCCACGCCGGTTCCCACGACCACGACCACGCCGACGCCGACCGCCTCACCCGCCCCGGCGGGCGGCGGGCAGCTCCCCCGCACCGGCAGCGACGCATCGTCGGCGCTTGCCCTCGCGATGCTAGGCGCCGGGGCGGTCGCCGCGGGTGTCGTGGCGGTCGTGCGGCGGCGGGTGCGCGCGCGGCGTTGACGGGATGCGGCGTGGCGCGGGAGCCGCGCCGTCGGTCGCATCAGTGCCGGACGGCGGACGGCGAATCTGAAAGTTCACTAAGAACCCCTAATGTGAGCGCTGAGGGCAGAATCGGACGCCCGCGGGGAGAACACATTTCATGACACGTTGGAAACGCTTCGCGGTGCGCGGAATCGCACTCGGTTCGGCGGCGGCACTCTTTCTGGCCCTGCCCGCGACGGCCGCGACTCCGGCCGACCCCGCTCCCCCGCAGGTCATTCCCGCATGGGGCTCGACGAACGTTCTCGCCGCGCCGTTGCGAGACCTTGCGGCATCCGGTGTCGACCTCCAGTCATCCGAAGCCGTGCGTGCGGTCGCGGGCGTCGGTGTGAACGTCGCCGGCGGTCTCGAGGTCGTCGACGGCAAGGTCACCGTGTCCGCGCGTTTCTCCGACGCGGCAGCGCAGAACACCGCCGTCGACGCCGTCGCCGCCCTCGGTACGGTCGTCGCGGTGACGCGGTCGCTCCCGACCATCGTCGTGCAGGCGCCGCCGTCGTCGTTCGCACAGCTGGCTGCGCTGCCCGGGGTGGTCTCGGTCAGCCCGGCCCTTCGTCCCGCGACCTCGGGCTCGACGAGCGCGGCGACGTCCACGCGCGTGGCAACCACGGGCGACGGCGCGCGGTCATGTCGCGAGATCCCCGCCGAGGCCGACCCGGTGCTGCGCTCGGACGCCGCGCGACGCGCCTTCGGCGTCGACGGCACGGGCATCACGGTCGGGGTCATCTCCGACTCCTTCGACATGGCGGCCGGTGCCGCCACCACCCCGCAGGAGGACGTGAACATCGGCTCCCTGCCTGGGACGGGCAACCCCTGCGGGTACTCCACCCCGGTGCGCGTGCTCGCCGACGCCCCCGCCCCCTCGACCGACGAGGGTCGCGCGATGCTGCAGAATGTCCACGCCATCGCCCCCGGCGCCACCCTGCTCTTCCACAACGACGGCCCCACCCCCGCCACGATGGCGGACGCGGTGCGCGCGCTCAAAGACGCCGGCGCCGACGTGATCGTCGACGACGTGCTCTTCGGGTACGAGCCGATGTACCAGCGCGGTGTGCTCGCCTCGGCTGTGGCCGAGGTCGTCGATGAGGGCGTGACCTACCTCAGCGCCGTCTTCAACTACGGCGCGATCGGGCGCAGCGGTCCCGCGGCAGGACAGCAGACCGGCGCCTGGGAATCGGACTCGTTCACCGGGATGCCGTGCCCCCAGGTCGTGATGGACACTCTGCCGCCGAAGACGACCGGGGTCGACTGCATGAACTTCGACCCCGACGGCGAGGCGAACGCACTGCTCGGGGCGACGATCGCCGCGGGCCCGACCTTCCCGCTGTACACGCAGTGGTCGAACCCGGAGAACGGCATCGAGACAGGTGCCTTCGCCGTGGTCTTCAACGCGGCGGGTGAGCACGTCAGCACCTTCGGCCTCGTCGACGAGAACACCGCGTTCTCGATGACCACCGTGTCGACCGGTGCCGCCTCGGGCGACTTCGTCACGGCCGACTACCGCATCGCGCTGGTGCGCACCGTCGCCAGCGCGCCCGACATGCGGACGAAGATCGTGTTCGCTCTCGACAGCGGCGGCGTGTTCGGCCTGCAGTACGGGGACTGGCCCACCGGAGTGACCGTCGGACCGGCCGCCTACGGCCACGCCGCCGACCCCTCCGCCATCGCCGTCGGCGCCTCGTCGGTGCTGACGCCCGACAACCTGGAGCCGTACTCGAGCCCCGGACCGGCCACCTACCTGTTCGAGCCGGTGCGCAGCGACGCGACCCCCGCCGCGCGCCTGCCCGAGCCGCAGGTGATCTCCAAGCCCGACGTCGTCGCGGTCGATGCGGTGCGCACGTCGTTCTTCGTCCCCGACGGAAATCCCCCCGGGATCTTCCGGTTCAGCGGAACGTCGTCTGCCGCGCCGAACGCCGCCGGCGTCGCCGCGCTCGCGGTGCAGCGTGCGGGCAAGGGCACCTCGCCCGAGATCATTCGCGAGGCTCTCGTGAGCAGCGGTCGTCCGATGAACGGGCCCATCGGTTACACCGGGGTGGTCGATGAGAATCTCATCGGCAGCGGTCTCATCGATGCGGAGGCGACGCTGGCGGCTCTGCCCGCGCCGACCCCCACACCGACACCGACGCCCGAGCCCACCCCCACCCCGACGCCGACGCCGGAACCGACGCCGGAACCGACGCCGGAACCGACCGCGTCGCCCGAGCCGACGTCGAGCGCGTCCCCCGCGCCGAACGCCGCCGGGCAGCTGCCGCGGACGGGAAGCGACGCAACCTCGGCGCTGCTGCTGACGCTCCTCGGCGGAGGAGCGGTCGCCGCGGGGTGTCTCGTCGCGATCCGACGCCGAGCGCGCTCCGCTCGGTGACACCGGGGCGGACGGGACCTTCGGGCCCGTCCGCCCCCTCCCGTTCTGCACACGGGAGTCTTTCCCGTTCTGCGCCGGAGACCCCTTCCTGTTCTGCACAGGAGGCCTCGACGGGGTCCTCTCCGCAGCTGGCGCAAAAGCTCGCGGGAATGTCCTGGCCCCTCTCTACGCTGTGTGCTGAGGGGCACGGCGGAAGGCGGTAACAATGCAAGGACTCGAGGTCACGGTCCTGCTCGGACTCGCGATGCTGGTGGGCACGATCCTCGCGCCGCGTCTGCGGGTGGCGACGCCGCTCGTCCTCCTGGTCATCGGGCTCGCGCTGGGGTTCGTCCCCGAGTTGCGCGCGATCGAGCTCCCGCCCGAGACGGTGCTGCTGCTCTTCCTCCCGGTCATGCTGTTCCGCGAGGCGTGGACCACGTCGCTGCGCTCGGTTCGCCGATCGTTGCGGTACATCATCCCGATGAGCACGCTGCTGGTCGTGGCATCCGCTTTCGCCGTCGCGGGCGTCGCGACCTGGATGGGCGTGCCGTGGGAGGCCGCGCTCGTCATCGGCGCGGCGGTCGCACCGCCCGACGCGACGGCGGTCGCCGCCCTCGGGCGTCTGCTCCCCCAGAAGACCTTCATGAAGCTCAAGGCCGAGAGCCTCACCAACGACGGCACGGCCCTCGTCCTGTACGCGATCGCGGTGTCGCTGCTGCTGGGCGGGCAGGTCACCCCGTGGTCGATCACCGGAATGGTGCTGCTGTCGTACCTCGGCGGCGCGGCTGCGGGCATCGCGGTCGCCGCTCTCGCCTACTTCGCCCTGCGCCGCATGCAGTCCACTCTCACCATCAACCTGACGATGCTGCTCGTGCCGTTCGTGTCGTTCCTCGTCGCGGAGCTGATCGACGCGTCCGGGGTGCTCGCGGTCGTCTTCGCGGGACTCATCGTGGCCTGGGTCTCGCCCCGGATCACCACGGCGATGTCTCGTCGAGCCGCGGATGCCACGTGGCCCTTCGGCGTCTACCTGCTCAACGGTGCGCTGTTCGTGCTGATCGGCCTCGAGGTCCAGCTCGTCCTGCACGAGATCTCGCCCTCCGAGATCGGGATCCTGTCGCTGATCACGGTGGCGGCCTGGATCGCGCTCTTCCTCGTGCGCTACCTGTTCCAGTGGCTGTTCAGTCCGTTCTCCCGGCCCGCGGCCGGGTCGACGCGATCGCTCCGACACCGTTCCCGGCTGGTCAGCACCGTCGCCGGGTTCCGCGGAGCCGTCTCACTCGCGATCGCGCTGTCGGTACCGATCACGACCGAGAGCGGTGCGCCGGTCGCCGGGCGCGACGCGGTCGTGTTCGTCACGGCGGGGGTCATCGTCCTGACGCTCCTGGTGCAGGGGCCCCTTCTTCCCGTCGTCATCCGCTGGGCGAAGCTCCCGAACGACGACGCCGCGATCGAGGAGTACGAGCTCGCCGAACGCGCGATCTCGGGAGCGGCGCTCGCCGCGCTCGACGACCTCGCCGTTGAGCACGGCATCAGCGATCGGGTGCGTGACCGCGCTCGCCGCGAGGGATACGAGCGCCTCGAGCTCGCCAACGCCCGCGCCGTCGCCCGCCAGCGCGCGATCGAGGAGCGCGATCTGGCCGAGCTCGACGCCTCTCTCGATTCGTCGGTCGATGACGGCGACGGCGGCGGTTCGGCCTCGTCGACGATGGGGCCGGTTCCTCCCGCCGGCACCGACGACGAAGGGCGACGCACCGTCGGCGGGCTCGAGATGATCGCCGTGAGCGACGACATCGACGTCACCCAACGCTCCCCGCTCATCCGGCACAAGGAGGCGACCCGGCTGCGCCTGGCGATCCTCGACCGCAAGCGGGAGGTTCTCCTGCGGCTGAGACGTGAGGGGACGATCGACGACCTCGTCGCGCGGAAGATCCTCGCCAACCTCGACCTCGAAGAGATCCGCACGCGCGGGATCGAGAGGGCCAGCGACTGAGCGAAGGGGCCGGGCGGCGACTTACGCGCCTACGCCGCTGTGGCTGACCGGGCGCGGGCGGGTTGGGCGGCGCTGGACAAGCGCGGGCGGGCGGGGTGGGCGGCGCTGGCCAGGCGCGGGCGGGCGGCGCCGAGCCGAGCGCGGGCGAGCCGACGGCGCCGATCCCACCCTCGGCGCGCCGATCGTCGAGAGCGCGCGAAAGCGTGGCCATAAACACGATTCGCACACATAAACGCGCTGTGCTCGTGTTTCTGAGCGCTCATCGTGTTTATGCGCGAGGCGCGCGGGCGCGCGGGACCCCGCGACGCCGCGCCACCGCACCCCCACGTACGTCGGCACCGCCCGAAACCGTTCCCCCGCGCGCGCCCGTATCCGCCCCCCTCAGCTCCCCGCCACCGCCATCGCCGGCGCCGCACGCATCCGTCGCCGGCCCCGCAGTCCCGCGAGCGTCGGCACGATCCCCCGCGGCACGAACAGCAGGAAGACCACCAGCACGATCCCGTACCCGGCGTACTGCAGGATCGGCCCGGCCGCCGCCGGCATCCCGGGCGTCGCGCTCAACGCGCTCAGCACCTGCAGCCACAGACTGAGCGCGAGGGTTCCCACGACCCCGCCCCAGACGGAGCCGAGCCCGCCCACGACCGCCATCACGACGTAGCCGAACGAGACGAACGGCGGGTAGGTGTCCTGGCTGACGTACGGGGTGAAGAACGCCCCCAGGGCCCCCGCGAACCCCGCGAACCCGCCCGCCACGGCGAACACCGTGAGCTTGCTCCGCAGGATCGGCACCCCGCTCGACGCGGCGGCGGATTCGCTCCCGGCCAGCGCACGGATCCCCCGACCGAAGCGCGACCGCACGAGGTTGTGGCAGACCAGCAGTGCCGCGGCGAGCGCGGCCAGCGCGACGTACGAGTACACCCGTTGATCGGTCACGACGAGACCGGCGACAGAGAGCGGAGGGATGCCGAAGATCCCGACGCCCGCGCCGAACAGCGGTGCGGTGGCCATGACCGTCTGGATGATCAACAGCACCGCGAGCGAGCCGAACGCGAGGTAGTGCCCGCGCAGCCGCAGCAGCGGCCAGCCCACGAGAGTGGCCACGAGCGCCCCGAGGACGGGAGCGGCGACGAGCGCGACGAGGGGCGGGATGCCGAGGGTCACGGTCCCGACCGCGACGGTGAGTCCGCCCACGGCGACGAAGGCCCCCTGACCGAGCGAGGCCTGACCGGCGTAACCCATGAACAGGGACAGCCCCGTGACGACGAGAGCGGTCAGCGCGGTCTGCACGAAGAACGTCTGGTCGGTCAGCAGCAGCGGAGCAATGGCGGCGGCGACCGCGGCCAATGCGATGACGATGCGGGTCATTTCGCCTCCTCGGCGGTGAAGGAACGCGACCGCGCGATCATGATGACGAGCATCATGATGAGCGCGATCTGGGTCTGGTACGAGCCGTTCGCGTAGCCCGCGACGAGCTGCCCGGTCACCCCCAGGACGAGGGCGCCGACGAACGTCATCCACGGGCTCCGGAGTCCCCCGAACACGGCGGCGGCGAGCGCGCTGAGCACGAACGGGAGGTCGGAGGTCACCGACACCGCCGTGGTGGGCGCGATCAGCACCCCGGCGAGACCGCCGAGCACTCCCGCGATCGTGAACGACAGCAGGCCCATCACGCGCGTGTCGATCCCGACGAGTCGGGCCGCCCGGGGATTGGATGCCGCGGCCGTGAGCGCGCGGCCGATGTCGGTGCGCGTGAACAGCAGGCTCATCGCGGCGAGCGTCACGACGGCCACCGCGAGGGTCAGCAGCCGCTGCGTCTCGATCTCGGCACCGAACAACCGGACGGTGCCCGAGATCCCCGCCGGCGAGACGGGGTTCTGCCCCCAGACGGCGATGATGACCGCGGCGGCGACCAGCGACATCCCGAGCGTGATCAGTAGCGACGTCATCGGGTGCGTGCCGGGCTTGCCGATCGCGACGGCTCCCACGACGAAACCGATGAGACCGACGACGACCACCGCCGCGAGCTCGGAGAGTCCGGGCGGGAGCCCGAGCTGCCGGAACGTCTGCGAGAGGAACGCGCCGAACACGACGAACGACCCCTGGGCGAAGTTCAGCACGTGGGTCACGCGGTAGACGACGACGATGCCGCTGCCGACGAGAGCGAACGATCCCGCGAGGGCGAGACCGCTGAGCAGGTAGGTGGCGAGATCGCTCATGAGAGACCGTCCTGACGGGTGATCGGGCGGGAAGAAGGCGTGAGGTCGACCCCGTCGCCGTTCCCGACGGTCGCCGAGTGGTTCACGGTCGGTTCCTGTTCGTCGAAACCGCCGAGATAGGCGGCGCGCACCTCGGGCGCGGCGGCGAGCTGAGCCGTCGGCCCCTCGGCGACGATGCGACCGGCATCCAGCACATACGCGCGAGAGCACAGACCGAACGCGAGCCCCACCTCCTGCTCGATGAGCAGCACGGCGGTTCCGCGATCGGCATTCAGGGCGGCGAGGTGGCGCACGAGGTCGGCCGCGATCAGCGGCGCGAGCCCGAGCGACAGTTCGTCGACGACGAGCAGGTCGGGTTCGGCCATGAGTGCCCGCCCCACGGCGACCATCTGCTGCTGACCGCCCGAGAGCGTGTCCGCGCGCTGACGACGGAGGCGCTGCAGGTCGGGCAGCAGCTCGTACACGGCATCCGTCCGCCGAGATCGCCGCCGCCAGGCGCCGAGGCGCAGGTTGTCGTCGACGCTGAGGTCTCCGAACATCTGACGTCCCTCGGGTACCTGGGCGACCGTTCCGCCGACCCGGACGGTTCCGGACGCCGGACGCACGAGCTGGCTGACGGCGTTGACGAGCGAGGTCTTACCGGCACCGTTCGGTCCGACCAGCGCGACGAGCTCGCCCGGGTCGACCCGCAGCGAGACGCCGTCGAGGGCCGTCGCCGAGCCGTAACGCACGACCAGGTCGTCGACCTCGAGCATCATGCGGCGGCCTCGCTTCCGAGATACGCGGCGATCACCGCGGGATCGCGGCGGATCTCCTCGGGCGTCCCGTCGGCGATGAGCCGACCGAGATCGAGCACGGCGATGCGGTCGGCCAGGGCCGTCACCATCGCCACGTCGTGCTCGATGAGGAGGATCGTCGTGCCGTCGTCGTGCAGCTCGCGGATGAGACCGCGCAGGTCGTCGCGCTCGTCCGCGCGCAGGCCCGACGCCGGCTCGTCCAGGAGGAGCACTCGGGGGCGCGCGGTCAGGGCTCGCGCGACCTGCAGCCGGCGCTGCTGCCCGAGCGGAAGCTGCTCGGCACCCCGACCCGCCCAGTCGGCGAGTCCGACGCGGGCGAGGGCCTCCTCGGCATCCGCCCTGATCTCCCTCTCCTCGCGGCGGTGACGGGGCGAGCGGACGGCGGCGTCGAGAGCCCCCGAACGGGTGCGGGCGTGCGCTCCGACGGCGACGTTCTCGAGCACGGTCATGCCCGGGAACAGGCGCGCGCCCTGGAAGACGATCGCGACACCGCGCCGGGCGCGGCGGTGCGGAGGCAGGCGATCGATGCGCTGACCGTCGAGGCGGATGACGCCCTCCTGAGCGCGGACGTGTCCGCTGATCAGACCGAACAGGGTGGACTTGCCGGCCCCGTTCGGTCCGATCACGCCACGCAGCTCGCCCGGCGCGACCCGGAACGAGATGTCGCGGTTGGCGTAGACCCCGCCGAAGCGGCGGGAGAGGCCCGCCAGCTCGAGTCCGGCGGAGGAGTTCTCGGCGGGGCGGTTCTCGGCGGGGCGGTTCTCGACATCCGCGTGCGCCACGAAGCCGATCCCGGCGGGTTCGGGCGTGCTCACTGCGGGAGCTCGGTCGCGAACTGCTTCGTCGCGGCTTCGGTCGGGACCCAGGTGCCGTCCTTCGCTTCGAAGATCGCGAGCGAGGTCGCGTCGAGTCCCATGTGGTCGGTGGGGCTGTACGTGTAGCGCCCGTTCGAGGTCAGCAGGTCGGTCTTCTCGAGAGCGTCGCGGATCTTCTGCCGATCGGTCGAGTCGGCCGCGTCGATCGCGGCGGCGAGGAGCTCGACACCCGATGCCCCGCCGAACGCGAACTCGGGCGGGTACGCCCCGTTGTTGGCATCCATCCAGGGCTTCGCGACCGCCATGACCTTGGTCTTGTACGCGCCCTCGGGCAACGCGTCGCCGCCCAGGGCGATGGTCGCCGCGGCCTTCACGCCTTCGGCGGCGTCTCCCGCGGGCTGGAGGTACAGGTCCGATGCCTCGGCGCCGGTGAAGTACGTTGCGATGCCCTTGCCCGCGATCTGCTTCGTGATGATCACGGGAGCGGGGCCCGCACCCCAGACGACGAACGCGTCGGGCTTCGCCGAGACGACCTTCGTGATGAGCGGGGTGAAGTCGGTCGCGGTCTGGTCGTACGACTCGTCGAGCACGACGTCGATGCCGGCTTCCTTCGCGTACTCCGCCGTCGCCTTGTCGCCGTTCGTGCCGTAGAGGTCGCCGCCGGTGTAGCCGATCGCGAGGGTCTTCACCCCCTGACTGACCCAGTAGTCCACGAGCGCCCGCGCGTACACCGCCGGGATGGGCGGCGAGGTGAACGCGTACGGGTTGCTGCCGTCGGCGAATGCGTCGACCGGCCCGAGGGCGATCGTGGGGATCTTGGCCGACTGCGCGGTGCTGCCCACGGCGGTCGCGGCCGAGACGAAGCTGCTCGCGAGCATCGCCGAGTACGAGGGATCGGATGCCAACTGGTTGAACTGCTTGACCGATTCGGTCACGTCGGCCTTGTCGTCGACGACCGTCAGCTCGACCTGTCGTCCGTCGATGCCGCCGGCGGCGTTGAGGTCGGCGACGACGCGCTCGGCCGCTTCCTTGTCACCCTGGCCGAGGGCCGAGAGGAAGCCGGTCAGCGGCACGACCATGCCGATCTTGACGGGTCCGGACCCGTTGCCCGAGGTGGTGGAGCCCCCTCCCGAACAGGCGGTGAGGGCGAGGACGAGAGCGGCTGTGGCGACCACGGGGACGGTTCTGCGCATGGACTTCTCCTGGTTCGTCATTGAACACATCGTTGAAACGAGGACCCGATGGGCCCGGCGCCATTGTTCGGGGGACGACGACGGTCCCGTCTATCCGTGAAATCACGTAATCCGCGCGGAAAGCATTCCGGTGAATCGACCGCCGACCGATAATGAGAACTCCCGGACGCAAGGAAGCTCCCCCGTGATCAGAGAGCCGCGCAGCGAATTCGTCGGGCGTCGGCGCGAATTGGACGCCCTCGCCGACGCGCTCGAACGCAGCCGCCTCATCACGCTCACCGGCGTCGGCGGTGTGGGGAAGACGCGTCTCGCGGTGCGACTCGCCAACGCCCACGCGCGACGCACGTCGACGAACGTCTACTTCGTCGGTCTCGACGCCGTGAGCGATCCACGACGCGTGGTCGCCGCGATCGCGCAGTCGCTCCCCTACGGCGACCTGTCGGCCCGCGAACCGCTCGAGTTCGTGGTCGACGTGCTGAGCGACGAGACCGCCCTCCTCGTCCTCGACAACTGCGAGCACGTCATCGACGCCGCCGCCTCCGTGGTCGACGAGCTGCTCGACGCCCTGCCGTCCCTGACGGTCGTGGCCACCAGCCGACGCCGCCTCGACGTGGACGGGGAACAGGTCTTCCCCGTGCCCCCACTCGGGACGGAGACCGCCGGCGACGAGCCCGCCGAGGCCGTGGAGCTTCTGGTCGCGCGCGCCCGCGCCGCGGACGCGGGGTTCGAGCTGTCCCCCGCCGACCAGGCCGTCGCCGCCCAGCTCTGCCACGCCCTCGACGGGCTGCCGCTCGCGATCGAACTCGCTGCCGGGCGCCTGCGGACCCTCTCGGTCGCGGACCTCGCCCGTCGCCTGTCGCAGCGTTTCACCCTGTTGCGAGCGGGGTCCCGGGCCCCGGTCTCCCGTCAACGGACCCTCCGCGCGGTCGTGGACTGGAGCCACGAGCTGTGCACACCGCCCGAGCGCGCGCTCTGGGCGGCGCTGAGCGTGTTCGCGGGCCCCTTCGACCTCCCCGCGGCGGCGGCCGTCGCCGGCGGCGACGAAACCGCGACCGTCGAGACCCTCGAGCAGTTGATCGACCAGTCGCTCGTCGAAGCCGACCGTGAAACCGGCCGGTTCCACCTCCTCGAGACGATCCGCGGCTACGGGCGCGACCGCGCCGAGGAGTCGGGGGAACAACACGATCTCGTGCGGCGACACCTCGAGTACTACCGCGGACTCGCACGTCTCGCGCGCACGCACTGGTACGGGCCGGCTCAGCGGCGCATCCTGGCCGGTCAACGCGCCGACCGCGCCGAACTGGATGCCGCCCTGCGCACGGCCGCGGCGAGCGACACCGACATCGCGCTCGAGCTGTTCTCCGACCTCCGCTACCACTGGGCGGTGGGGGGATTCCTCTCGGAGGGGCGCCGATGGAGCCGCCGGCTCCTGCGGTTGACCGGTGGCTCCGCGGAACGACGGACACCCGCGCTGCTCGTGGCGACCTGGATCTGCGTTCTCCAGGGGGCGCTCGACGAAGCGCGAACGCACCTCGACGAGGCACGCTCACTCCTCCCCTCGCTGTCTCGGGCCGACCAGGAGCAGTGCGAGGTGGAGCTGCGCCGCTGGAGCGGGACCCGCGCGCTGTTCGCGGGCGAGGGCGATCTCGCGCGCGAGGAGCTGAGCCGGTCGATCCGCCTCGCCCGCTCGCTCGGCCGCCCCGAGGAAGCCCTGCTCGCGCAGTTCCAGCTGACCGTGGCCCTCGTGCAGGGCGAGGTTCACGACACCCTCGGTCCCGCGCGGGAGGCGCTGCGACACGCAACCGAGATCGGCGAGCGATGGATCCGATCGCTCTCGCTGTGGGCGATGGGCCTCGCCCTCTACGCCGACGGAGAGCTCGACCAGGCTGAGCGCCACGCGCGCGAGGCCCTCGCCCTCGAAGAGGGCATCGACGATCCCGTCGGCGACTGCCTCGTGTTGGAGCTGCTGAGCTGGATCGACGCCGCGCGGTCCCCCACCGAACGCACGGCCGTCCTTCTGGGGGCCGCGCGGGCCTGGTGGCGCCGCATCGACTCGGGTATCGCGGTGCACGGGCCCCAGATGCTCGCGCAGCACGACCGCTGCGTCGCGGTCGTGCGCCAGCGGCTCGGCGAAGAGGCCTTCCAGCGGCTCTCGGCGGTCGGCGAACGCCTGTCCCCCGCCGAGGCGGCCGCGTTCGCCGGAGCTCCCGGACGGCCGGCCGCGGGCCTGAGCGCCCGCGAGAGCGAGGTCGCCGCGGGGGTGCACGAGGGCCTCAGCAACCGCGAGATCGCCGAACGGCTCGTGCTCAGCGTGCGGACGGTCGACACGCATGTGCAACGGATCCTCGGCAAGCTCGGCTTCACGTCGCGCGCGCAGATCGCGGCCTGGTACCGGTCGACGCTGGTGAGCGTGCCATGACTCCGGCCGCCAGCGACCGAGGAGCTCGGCCGCGCTTCCGGACACGGGCCCGTCCCCGCGTTCCGTAGTCCTACGGATACCGCCCCCTCCGAGGGCGGCGGACACTGGCGAAGACGACGCCGAGGTCGTCCCCGTCCGAGGAGCGTACGCATGACCCCTTCCCCTCCCCGCATCCTTCTGGTCCACGGCGCCTGGGCCGGGCCGTGGGTGTTCGACCGTCTCGCCGCCGAGCTGAGCGCCCGCGGCTTCGCCGTCGACACGGTGGCCCTGCCGAGCATCGGCAGCACGGCCGACCTATACGCCGACGCGGCCGCGGTCACGGCCGCCCTCGACGCGATGGACGGCCCCGTCACCCTGATCGCGCATTCCTATGGCGGGATCCCCACCACCCAGGCCGGCGACCACCCGGCGGTCGAGCGCATCGTCTACGTCGCCGCCTTCGCCCTGGACGAGGGCGAGACCCTCCAACAGGCGGTCGGCGGCGGCATCCCGGACTTCTGGGGAATCGCCGACGGCATGGTCTCGATGGGCCGCTCGCGCGAGGAGCGCGTCGCGATGATCGCGGCCGACCTGCCCCCGGACGTTCCCGCAGCCCTGGCGGAACAGCTCGCCGACACGTTCCGGCCCCAGTCGCTCACGGCGTTCACCTCGCCGGTGACGAAGGTCGCATGGCGCGCGAAGCCGACGACGTACGTGCTCACCGAACGCGACGAGCTCGTGCCGCCCGCCTTCCAGGAGCACCTCGTCGCGCGCAGCGGCGCCCAGGTCGTGCGCGTCGACACCGGCCACACGCCGTTCGAGGACGACCCCGTGTGGTTCGCGGGCGTCCTGGCCGACATCGTCACCCCCGCGGAGGTGGCGCGATGAGCCTCACGGTCACGACCGCACCCGGCCGTCTCTTCATCGACGGTCGGTGGACGGATGCCGCGGACGGCGGCCGCATGGACGTCATCGCCCCGTCCACCGGCGAGAAGATCACCGACGTCGCGCGCGGCACGACCGCCGACGTCGACGCCGCCGTCGCCGCGGCCCGCCGGGCGTTCGACGAGGGCCCCTGGCCGCGGATGTCGAGCCGCGAACGCGCCCGCATCCTCCAGCGGGCCTACGCGCTCATGCGGGAGCGCAGCGAAGAGCTCGCGCACGCCGAGAGCCTCGACGTCGGCAAGCCCATCACCTTCGCCCGCGTCGTCGACGTGAACAACGCCGCCGAGTTGTACGAGTACTACGCCGCTCTCGGCCATCGCCTCGACGGCGACGTGCGCGAGATCACCGCCGACGCCCACGCGTACGTGCGTACCGAGCCGCTCGGCGTGGTCGCCGCGATCACGCCGTTCAACTTCCCGCTGATCCTGTCGAGCACGAAGATCGCCCCCGCGCTCGTGGCGGGGAACACCGTCGTGCACAAGCCCGCGAGCGACACCCCGCTCACCGCCCTGCTCATGGCGGAGCTGCTGCGTGACGCCGGAGTCCCCGACGGCGTCTTCAACGTCGTCACGGGTCCCGGGTCGACGCTCGGCGACCACCTCGTCTCGCACCCCGACGTCGACAAGGTCGCGTTCACCGGCTCGACCGAGATCGGCGCGCACGCGGCGGCCCTCGCCGGTCGGTCGCTCAAGCCGTTCACCGCCGAGCTCGGCGGGAACGCGGCGAACATCCTCTTCGCCGACGCCGACCTCGACCGCGCGATCCACACCGTGATCTCGGCGTTCGTGTTCAATGCGGGGCAGTTCTGCATGGCCGGGCCCCGGCTGCTGGTCGAACGTCCCATCTACGGTGTCGTGCTCGGCATCCTGAAAGACGCCGTCCCGCACGTGCCCTTCGGCGACATCGACGACCCGGCGACCGTGATCGGCCCGGTCGCGAGCCGCACGCAGCTCGACAAGGTCGCGGCGATGGTCGACCGGGCGCGCGCCGCGGGTGCGCGGGTCGTGACGGGCGGCCACGCGGTCGAGCGAGACGGCGGGTTCTACTACGCGCCCACGGTCCTCGCCGACCTCGATCCCGAGGCCGAGGTCGTCGTGGACGAGGTGTTCGGCCCGGTCCTCACCGTGCAGCCCTTCGACACCGAGGACGAGGCCGTCGCGCTCGCGAACGGCACGCGGTACGGCCTGGCGAGCGGCATCCAGACCGGTGATCTCGCCCGCGCCCACCGGATCGCCGCGCGCCTGCGCGCCGGCATCACCTGGGTGAACGGCTGGGCGATCCTCGACCCGGCCGTGCCCTTCGGCGGGGTGAAGGCTTCGGGCTGGGGACGCGAGGGCGGCCCGGAGGCGCTGCAGTCGTACCAGAAGGCCCACTCGATCGTGTTCGACCTGGGCGGCGCGCAATGACCGCGGGACGCGCGGCCATCGTCGAAGAGAGCCGAGACGGCGCCGCTCCCGCGACGCGGACGATCTCGGTCGCCGACGTCGAGTACGCCGAGCCCGGGCACGGCGAAGTGCTCGTGCGGCTCACCGCGACCGGGCTCTGCCACACCGATCTCGGGGTGCTGGCCGGTGGCATCCCGTTCCCCACCCCCGGGATCATCGGGCATGAGGGGGCCGGGCGCGTCGAGCGCGTCGGGCCGGGCGTGCGCGGGGTGAGTGCCGGGGATGCCGTGCTCTTGAGCTTCACCTCGTGCGGCGCGTGCGACGCCTGCGTCGGCGCCCACCCGGCGTACTGCGAGACGTGGCTGCCGCGGAACCTGCTCGGCGGTCTCCGCGACGGCGACTCGGGCGGGGTCACGCGCGACGGGGAGCCGGTCGCCGCGCACTTCTTCGGGCAGTCGTCGTTCGGCACCCACGCGATCGCCGACGAGCGCTCGCTGGTGCGGGTCGCCGACGACGCCGACCTCGCGGCGCTGGCCCCGCTCGGCTGCGGCGTGCTCACCGGCTTCGGATCGATGTGGAACGTGCTCGATCCGGGACCCGCGGATGTCGTGGCAGTCTACGGAGCCGGGGCGGTCGGCCTCTCCGCGGTGATGGCGGCGGCGCTCCGCGAGCCCGCGCGTCTCATCGCAATCGACCGCGTGTCCTCGCGCCTCGACCTCGCGCGCGAGCTCGGGGCGACCGACACCATCGACGCCGTACACGAAGACGTCGCCGCACGTCTGGCCGAGCTGACCGGTGGCCGCGGCGTCACCCTGAGCTTCGACACCACCGGGCACCCGGGGGTCGCCCGGACCGCCCTCGATGCCGCCGCCGCGCGCGGCACGGTGCTCGTGTGCGGGGCTCCGCCTCCGGGAACCGAGATCCCCGTCGACATCCAGGGCATCCTGACCGGCAAGATCCTCCGCGGCGTCACGATGGGCGACGCCGACCCGCGCGAGCTCATCCCGCGACTCGTCGCGCTGCACGCCGAGGGGCGCCTCCCGCTGGAGAAGCTCGAGCAGCAGTACCCCCTCGACGACATCGCCCGGGCGATCGACGACATGCACCACGGGCGGACGGTGAAGCCGGTCATCGTCCACTGAGCACCGGATGCCGTGCGCCCCGCGATCTCGCCGATCGCCCTCGCGCACGGCATCCGTGTTCCCGCCATAATCGCTCCATGTATGGAGAACGACTCGCCCGCTGGGAGAGGAAGGTGGAGTGGCCGCTGGTCATCGCGGCGCTCCTCTTCCTCGCCGCGTACGCGGCCCAGATCCTCGCCACACCGGAGGGCGTCGTCGAGACGGTGGCCGAGGTCGTGCTCAAGACGACGTGGGCGCTCTTCCTCTTGGACTACGTCGTGCGGCTCGCGATCGCCGAGCGTCGGTGGACGTGGTTCTGGCGGCATCTGCTCGACCTCGCGATCGTCGCCCTGCCGATGTTCCGGCCGCTCCGGCTCATGCGGTTCTTCACGATCATCGCGCTCATCCAGCGCAACACCGGCACGATGCTGCGAGGCCGGGTCGCGATGTTCACGATCGGCGCGACTGCCCTGACGGTGTTCGTCGCGGCGCTGGCCGTGTACGACGCCGAGCAGAGCAGCGGCGGCCCCATCTCGACCTTCGGCGACGCCGTGTGGTGGGCGTTCGAGACCATCACGACCGTGGGCTACGGCGACTACTACCCCGTCACGGTGACCGGGCGCATCGTCGCCGTCGGCCTCATGGTCGGCGGGATCGCGCTTATCGGCGTGGTCACGGCGACCCTCGCCTCGTGGATCGTGCAGCGCGTCTCGGTCGAGGCGGAGGAGGCGTCGGCCGCCACCGAGACACAGGTCGAGGCGCTCCGCGGAGAGATCGCCGAGCTGAAGCAGATGCTGCGCGAGGCACCGCGGGCGTAGCCCCCGGGGACACGCCCGAGCGCGGGGCGAGGTGGCGGGGCGATGGTACGACTTCGGTAAGGTAACCCTTGCCTAAGTCATCGACGGCATCCCCCACCCGAAAGGCCATCTCGCCATGCCCGCTCACCACTCTCCTCGACGGTTCGCCCTCCTCGCCGCCGCCGCGGGTCTCGCTCTCGCCCTCTCCGGCTGCGCCGGCGGGGCGTCCGCCTCGCCCCCCGAGAGCGCGGCCTCGACCCACGAGGTGACGCACGCGCGCGGCACGACCGCGGTGAGCACGGCGCCGCAGCGCGTCGTCACGCTCGAGCCGCTCGAACTCGATACCGCGGTCGCGGTCGGGATCACCCCCGTCGGGGCGGCCGTGGCGAACATGGTCAACGGCGTGCCGAGCTACCTCGGCGTCGAGGGCGTCACGCCCGTCGGCACGGTGAGCGAGCCCGACCTCGAGGCCATCGCCGCGCTCAAGCCCGACCTCATCCTCGGCACCGAGTCCCGCCACTCCGGGCTGTACGACCAGCTCAGCGCGATCGCACCGACGGTGTTCATCGCCACGCAGGCCGACCCGTGGCGCGACAACGCCGCCCTGATCGGCGAGGCGCTCGGCCGCGAGGACGACGTGACGAAGGCCGTGGATGCCGTCGACCAGCGCTGCGACGAGATCAAGGGCGCGCACGACCTCGCCGGGAAGACGGCCGAGATGATCCGCCCGCGCGACGAGACGACGCTGAGCCTCTACGGCCCGGTCTCGTTCGCCGGGAGCCTGCTCGAGTGCGTCGGCTACACGATCCCCGACCACGAGTGGGAGGACGGCTTGCAGGCCGACATCTCTCCCGAGAACATCGCGAGCGCGACCGCGGACGCCGTCTTCGTCACCACGACCGATGTGAACGACCCGTCGACCGTCCCCGCGGCGATCGCGCAGAACGCCGCGGCGTTCCCCGTCGTCACGCTCGTCGACACGAGCACGTGGGTCGCGGGCGTCGGACCGAAGGGCGCGCAGTCGGTGCTCGACGACATCGAGACCTTCCTCGCATCGGGGAAATGACCTCGGTCGTCTCCCCGCGGGTGCCGGACACGGCACCCCGATCCCCACGGATCGGTCGGACCGCCGTCGGCACCGTCGTGCTGGCGGCGGTCCTCGCCGTCGCGATCGCGCTGTCGCTGATGATCGGCGCGAACCCCCTGCCCTGGCACGCGGTGTGGGCGTCGCTCACCGGCGCCGGCACCCCCGACACCGACTTCGTGGTGCAGGGACTCCGCGTGCCCCGCACCATCGCCGGCATCGTCGCCGGGGCCGCCCTGGGCGTCGCCGGAGCCCTCATGCAGGCGTTCTCGCGCAACCCGCTCGCCGACCCCGGCATCCTCGGCGTCAACGCGGGAGCCGCGTTCGCCGTCGCCCTGACGGTGGCACTGTTCGGCATCCAGAGCTCTCTCCTGCTCGTCTGGCCCGCGTTCCTCGGGGCGCTGGTCGTCACGGTCGCCGTCGCGCTCGTCGGCTCGTCGGGGCGCGGACCGGCCGATCCGATCCGTCTGACCCTCGCGGGGGTCGCGGTCGGTGCGGTGCTCTCGGGCATCACCTCGGGCATGATGCTGAGCAACCCCGACGCCTTCGACCTCATGCGCGGGTGGAACGCCGGATCGCTCCTCGGACGCGGTCTCGACGTCGTCCTCCCCGTGGTCCCTTTCATCGCGGTAGGGCTCGCGATGGCGTTCGTGCTCGGCCGCGCGCTCAACGCGCTCGCTCTCGGCGACGACCTCGCCCGCGCCCAGGGCATTCCCGTCGGCGCCGTGCGGGTGGCATCCATCGCCGCGATCACCGTGCTCGCGGGAGCGGCGACCGCCCTGGTCGGACCCCTGTCGTTCGTCGGGCTCATGGTGCCGCACGTCGTGCGGTGGATCGTCGGGCCCGACCAGCGCCGCATCCTCCCCCTCAGCGCTCTCGCGGCACCGATCGTCGTGCTGCTCGCCGACGTGCTCGGCCGCGTGATCATCGCCCCGGCCGAGGTGCCCGCCGGGATCGTCACCGCGTTCGTCGGCGCTCCCGTGCTCATCGCGCTCGCGCGCCGACGGAGAGCGAGCGCGCTGTGACGGCCGTCGACGTGGGGTACCGCCGGGTGGTCCTCGGCGCGCTGCCGGTGCGGCTGCGGAGCATCGTCGTCGGTGTCGCGGTGCTCGTCGCCGTCATCGTGCTCGCGGTGCTCTCGCTCGGCTGGGGCACGTATCCCGTGGCTCCGGATGCCGTCGTCCGCGCGCTCCTCGGAGCGGGAGACGCCCTCGACACCACCGTGGTCGTGAGCTGGCGCCTCCCCCGCGTCCTCGCCGCCGTCACCCTGGGCGCCCTCCTCGCGATCGCCGGGGCCCTGTTCCAGACGGTCACGCGCAATCCGCTCGCGAGCCCCGACATCCTGGGACTGTCCAACGGTGCCTTCACCGGCATGCTGCTGACGCTCGTGCTCGTCTCGACGTCGTGGCCGGCGCGGGCGGCGGGCGCGCTGATCGGCTGTCTCGTGGCATCCGCCGTCATCTGGTTCCTGTCGTACCGCGGTGGTGTTCAGGGGTTCCGGCTGATCGTGGTGGGAATCGGCGTCTCGGCCATGCTCGCCTCGCTCAACACGTGGATGCTCCTGCAGATCGAGCTCGAGACGGCGATGTTCGCGTCGGCGTGGGGGCACGGCTCGCTCAACGGCGTCACCGGCGATGCGCTCGGTGGGGTGCTGCTGTGCGCGGCGCCGTTCGCGATCGCGGCCTTCGCGCTGGTGCCCGCGCTCCGTCAGTTGGAGCTGGGCGACGACATGGCCGCCGCGTCCGGCGTGCGCCCCCACCTGGTGCGCAGCCTCGCGCTGCTCGCCGGTGTGGTGCTCGTGGCCGCGGCGACCGCTGTCGCGGGACCCGTCGCCTTCGTCGCCCTCGCCGCCCCGCAGATCGCGCGGCGACTCGCCCGCACGCCGTCGCTGTCGCTCACGCTGTCGGCCCTCGTCGGCGCCCTGCTGCTGCTGGGCTCGGATGCCATCGCGCAGCACGTGCTGCCGGTGACCCTCCCCGTGGGCGTCGTCACCGTCTCGGTCGGCGGCGCGTACCTCATCGTCATGATCGTTACGGAGATCCGCCGCCGTGTCTGACCCCTCCCGCCTCGAAGCCCGCTCCGTCTCGCTCGCGTACGACGGCACCACCGTCGTGCCCGAGCTGACCGTCGCCATCCCGCCCGGGTCGTTCACGGTGATCATCGGCCCGAACGCGTGCGGCAAGTCGACGCTGCTGCGCGGGCTCTCGCGCCTCCTCTCCCCCGCCGCCGGGACCGTCGTCCTCGACGGGCGCGACATCTCGAGCTACCCCGCGAAAGAGGTCGCGCGCCGTCTCGGCCTCCTCCCGCAGAGCGCGCTCGCCCCCGACGGCATCACGGTCGCCGACCTCGTCGGCCGCGGCCGCTACCCGCACCAGTCGCTGCTGCGACAGTGGTCGAGCGCCGACGAGGCAGCGGTGAAGGAGGCTCTGGATGCCACGGGCACGACCGATCTGTCGGCCCGCCCCGTCGATGCACTCTCGGGTGGGCAGCGTCAGCGCGTCTGGGTCGCGATGGTGCTCGCGCAGCAGACCGACCTGCTGCTGCTCGACGAACCGACGACCTACCTCGACGTCGCGCACCAGGTCGAGCTCATGGAGCTGTTCGCCGAGTTGAACGCGCACGGTCGTACGGTCGTGGCCGTTCTGCACGACCTGAACCACGCCGCGCGGTACGCGAGCCACATCGTCGCGATGCGCGACGGCCGCATCGTCGCCGAGGGCGCTCCGCGCGAGGTCATCACGAGCCGACGCGTCGAGGAGGTCTACGGCCTGCCGAACGTCGTGATCGACGACCCGGTGACGGGCGGCCCGCTGGTGGTGCCGCTGCGCGGCGGGGCGTTCGCCGCACGGGCCACGACGGCGGCGACGGGACTCGACGCGTGAGCGGGGAACGGATGCCGGCGGCCGGCGCCGCGGCGGGACCCGACGAGTCGTCGACGGCGGGGGCCGAGACCCCGCCGAGCGCGAGCCGTCCGTGGGAATACAGCGCATTCCCCGTCACCGTGTCCCGACGCGAGATGCTCTCCCCGAACTTCCTGCGGCTCACCTTCTCGGGCGACGCGCTGCAGAACTTCGCGCCGTGGGGCCTCGACCAACGCATCAAGCTCGTGCTGCCCCTCCCGGGCGGAGGCCTCGCCGACTTCGGCCTCCTCGACGACCCCACCCCGCACCCCTCGGACTGGTACACGCGGTGGAAGGCACTGCCGCCGGACGAACGCAACGTCCTGCGCACCTACACGCCCGCCGCGATCCGCCCCGAGGTCGGCGAGATCGACGTGGACATCTACCTGCACGCCCCCGACGGTCCGGCATCGCGCTGGGCGCGCGGCGCGCGCGTGGGCGACACGCTCGTGATCACGGGCCCCGATGTCCGCAACGGATGGACGGGGTACGGCATCCATTGGCAACCGCCCGCGGAGTACACATCGTTCCTGCTCGTCGCGGACGAGACGGCGATCCCCGCCGTGCGGGGCATCGCGGCGTCATTGCCGCCCGCCGCTCGCGGGATCGCGATCGTCGAGATCGGCGATCACGCCGACGACGTCACCGTCGCGGGCCTGAGCCGCCAGGTCGACGTGCGGGTCGTCGGGCGCGGCGAGACCGAGGCCGTCGTCCGTGCCTGGGCCACGCCCGACGTCGACGTCGCGTGGCTCGCCGGGGAATCCGGCGTGGTCACCGCCTCGCGGCGCGTGCTGGTCCGCGAGCTCGGCGTGCCGCGCGAGCGCGTCGCCTTCCTCGGATACTGGCGCGAGGGCGGGGCGCTCGTGGACTGAAGCGCGGCGGGCTGCGCGAAACTCCTGAGTTTTCGCGTTCCCGAGCGGACAAGCAGCCCCTTGTCGCCCCCCGCGAGCCGGTTTCTCAGGAGTTTCGCACAGCGCAACCGCGCCACCGGCACGCGCAGAGGAACGCCCGCGTCACGGCAGAGGGTCGGCACTCGGGTCAGGGCTCGGTCGGCAGATCGGGGAACAGCGAGGGCGCCTGCCTGTGGTGGGTCTGCTGCTCGTAGGCGTACGCGAAGCCGATCAGGCGGTCCTCGGCATAGGGCGCGCCCAGGAACTCGAAACCCCGGTGGATCCCCAGGATCGTCCCCTCCGGCAGGTCGACGTCGGTGGCCCCCATGGGAACCGAGATCGCCGGGTAGCCGCTGGCCGCGCTGATGAGATTGTTGAAGCCCGAGAGGAGGTCGGGGGCGCCCGTGCTCGGATAGATGAGGGCGTCGAGGTCGTTCTCCCGCATGAGCTGGTCGATCCGCTCCTGGACCGCCTTCTGCCCCGCGCGGAAGGGGCCGTAGGCCGCCTCGCGCTGCTCCGTGGTCGTCGAGGCGAACTCGCGCACGACCTCCGCCGGCCAGCTCGAGAGCGGGTGCCCCGCCGCTTCGGCATCGGCGACCTTCTGCGCCAGGTCGGCGAACGTGTAGCCGGGCCGGTAGTAGGTGTCGAGGTACACGTCGACTCCGTGGGTGAAGGTCTTGCTCCCGTGGATGTCCTCCATCCGCCCGCCACCGACCGGGTCGAACGAGGCGATGTCGACCACCGTGGCTCCCGCGGCCTCCAGGTCGGCGCGCGCCGCGGCGACGAGCTGGAAGTCCCCGGTCTGCGCGTCCGTGGGTCCACGGTCCACGAGGTAGCCGACGCGGACGCCCTGAAGAGCATTCGGATCGAGGCTGCTCGCGTACGAGGCGGGCTTGCGGAACGCCTCCGGAGCGATCGCGTGCTCGCCGGGCGCGGCCTCCGCCAGCGCGTCGAGCGTCAGCGCGGCATCCGAGACCGTCCGTGTCATGGGACCGATGGTGTCGCGGTACTCGTCGAGGGGAAGGACACCCTCGCGACTGACGAGGCCGACGGTCGGACGGATGCCGACCAGGGCGTTGTACGAAGAGGGGACGCGTACCGAGCCGCCGGTGTCGGTGCCGAGCCCCACCGCTCCGAGGTTGGCAGAGACCGATGCGCCGGTGCCGCCGCTCGACCCGCCCGGGGGGAGATCGAAGCCGTAGGCGTTCTTGGTGTTGCCGTACGAGCTGTTCGACACGACGGTCGACATCGCGAACTCCGACAGGTTGGCCTTCGCGATCACGATCGCCCCCATCGCCTTCAGCCGCGAGATGGCCTCGGCGTCCGTCGAGGTCACGTTGTCGGCGAGGCACGCGCAACCCGCGGTGGTGGCGAGACCCGCCAGGTTGATGTTGTCCTTCGCGATGACCGGGATGCCGTGCAGGATGCTGCGCGGCCCGGTCGCTGCCCGCTCCGCGTCGAGAGCCGCAGCCTCGGCCATGGCCGTCGGGTTCGTCGCGATGATGGACTCGAGCGCCGCGTCCGGGTCGCGGGGGTCGAGCCCGGCCGTGCGGTCGTAGGCGGCGATGCGGCGCAGGTACTGCGCCGTCAGCTCCTGGGAGGTGAGCGTCCCGGCCGTCATCGCCTTCTGGATCGCGACGACGTCGGTCTCCAGCAGCTCGAAGGGGTCGTCGTCGTAGACGAACTGCTTCGAGAGCGCGGCGACGTCGGTCACCGTGATCGCGCCGTCCTGATCCGCGTCCGCGGCGGCGACGGCATCCCATCCGGGATCACCGACCTTCCGCCCGACGGCGGTCATCAACACGGTCAGGTCGTCGCGGTCGACCTTCGCGTCGCCGGTGAGTTCGCCGCGCTGGTAGGCGGGGGCCGGATAGCTCACGGAGTCGATGTCGGCGTGCGCCGGCGCGACCGTCCCGAACACCAGCGCCGCCGCGGTGACGGCGGTCGTCGCCGTCGCGATCATCGTCCTTCTCACGGGTGTTCCTCTCCCCCGGTCGGAGCGGGTCGGGTTCATGCTTGACCCCCGTGATTGCGCGCGGCGCGACGGAGCCGTCGCCTCATCAGCACGATCGCGGCCGCCCCGAGCAGGACGACAACCGCGATGAGCGCCCACACCAGCGCGGCGGTCGAGTCCGCGGATACCGGCGCGGCGTCGGCGGCCGCCTCGTTCGTGACACCGGCGGCTCCGACGGAGGGGCTGGCCGAACTCCGCGGGGCAGATTCCGCTTCGTCCGCCGCGCGGATCGTGATCGGGAGCGACGTCACCGCGAGCCCCCGCGAGAGGACGATGATCTCGTGCTCCCCGGCGGGGGCGGTCGCGGGGATCGTCGCCTCGAGGGCGAACGATCCGGTCTCGTCTGCCGTCACCTCGCCCAGGAGCGTCGACTCGGAATCCAATCCGACCCGATACGCGGAACCCGGGGTCATCCCGCGAGCGGTCAGGGTGATGGTCTCGCCGACCTGCGGGGTGAGCGATGACGCCGTGATCCTCGGCGATGTCGCGGTCGGGGCCGCGGACGACTGCGGGGCCGAGCCGCGGAACGTCGTGTCTCCGCCGCGCGGTGCGCTCGAACCCTGCCCCGTCACCGAGATCGCGGGCGGCTCGGCCTGCCCGCCCGGCGTGGACGGCTCCGGCGCCGACGACGAGGGAGCGACCGTGTAGCTCAGGCCGATGGCGGGCGCGAGCGTCGTGCCGACCAGGGCGGAGTCGATGATCGTGACCTCGTCGATGCGGAGGAGCGCCTCTCCCGGTGCTTTCGCCACGAAGCCCAACGACCCCAGGGAAAGGTCGCCCGCTCGGCCGCTCGAGGTTCCCAGACGCGTCACGGTGAAGTCGATCGCTCCCTCGACGCCCGACACGCTGAACATGCCCGGGAAGTCCGACGTCACCGCGGCGGGGTCGAGAACGACACGGTCGGCGTCGTAGGTGACGCGCACCGTCGCGGCGTAGAGGTCGGTCGCCCCGGCCACTCCGAGGTCGAGTGCGACCGGATCCCCCGATGCGCCGTCGGTGTCGGACAGCTCCGCCCTCAGCGACGGGGAGGACTCGGCGGCCATCGCGGCGGATGTCGCGGAGCCGAGGAGCGTGGTCGCCACGATCGTCGACAGCAGGAGGACGAGCCAGCGGCTTCGGAGTCGCGGCATGCGATGGGCCTCACGGTCGGCGGGAAAACGCGTCGGGTTCGCCGACTCCGCCCACCATACTGTGAATCGCCTGACGGTTCGTTCTGTCTCCGCTGAGTCCGAGCGGGACGCTCGGTCCCGCCGTCTGTGTGTCCGCGCGGAACCACGGCGTCCGGTGCCGACCTCGCGTCAGCGCATCAGGTCCAGCACCGACAGTCCGGCGCCGACGACCCACCCCTGGGTGAGGGCGGCGAGTTCGGGGACATCCTGCAGCGCGACTCCCCCACTGGTGATGACCACGACGGTGCGGTCGCGCACGACCTGCACACTCGTGATGTTGACCTGCGCGGCCGGATCGTACTGTCCGCCCGCCGTGAGCGCCCACGCGTCGTCGGCAGCGAGCCGACGGTCGTCGATCGTCCAGCCGAGATCGTGGTAGTCCTGCTCGATGAGGCTCGGGTCGCGCATGATGCCGATGCTGATCCCGCCGTAGTGCCGACGCGCGCTGCACCGCCCCGTTCTCGTGCGCTCCCCTGTTCTCGCGACGTGCGCGCCGCTCAGAACAGCTGCCGGAAGTTCGTCGCGGCGAGATCGATCAGCTCGTCGCCGCGTCCCGAGAGCACCGTGCGGATCGCGTAGAGGGTGAAGCCCTTCGCCTGCTCGAGCGTCACGGACGGCGGCATCGACAGCTCCTGCCGCGCGGTCTTCACCGAGACCAGCGCCGGCCCGTCGTACGCGAGGGCCGCGGACAACGCACCCTCGAGGTCGTCCGCGTCGTCCACGCGGAAGCCCTTCAGTCCGATCGCCTCGGCGACCGCGGCGAAGTCGGGGTTCTTCAGGTCGGTGCCGAAGGTGACGAAGCCCGCGGCCTTCATCTCGAGCTCGACGAAGTTCAACGAGGAGTTGTCGAAGACGACGACCTTCACCGGCAGGTCGTTCTGCACGATCGTGATGAGCTCGCCGAGGAGCATCGCGAGGCCGCCGTCACCGGCGAGGGCGATGACCTGCCGGTCGGGGAACGCCGACTGCGCTCCGATCGCGTGCGAGACCGCGTTGGCCATCGTGCCGTGCGAGAACGACCCGATGAGACGACGTTCGCGCGTCATCGTGAGGTAGCGCGCGGCCCACACCACGGGCGAGCCGACGTCGGGGATGAAGACGGCGTCGTCGGCGGCGAGGCGGTCGAGCGTCCGCGCGACGAACTGCGGGTGCAGCGGCTTTCCGCGACCCGTCGACACGGCGAGGTCGTCGAGCTTCGCGCGTGTCTTGCGGTAGTGCTCGCGCGCGTCGTCGGCGTGCCGCGAGGACTTCCCCTCGGTCAGCAGCGGCAGCAGCGCCTGGACCGTGTCGCGGACGGTGCCGACCAGACCGATGTCGACCGGATGCCGCCGGCCCAGCTGCGCACCCCGGATGTCGACCTGGATGTGCGTGGCGTGCTGCGGGTAGAACTGCGGGTACGGGAAGTCGGTGCCGAGCATCAGCACCACGTCGGCGTCTTCCATCGCGCGGTAGCCCGATGAGAAGCCGAGGAGTCCGGTCATCCCGACGTCGTAGGGGTTCTCCCATTCGATGTGCTCCTTGCCGCGCAGGGCGTGCACGACGGGCGCCTGCAGACGCTCGGCGAGTTCGACGACCTCGTCGTGCGCCCCGGCGACGCCCGCACCCGCGAGGATCGTGACCTTCCGGGCGGCGTTGAGCATCTCGGCCGTGCGTCGAAGCTCCTCGTCGGAGGGAAGGATGCGAGGGGTCGCGCGCTCGATCGCGACGACCCGCTCGTTCTTGGCCTTCGCCAGCAGCACGTCTCCGGGGATGACGAGCACCGCGACCCCGCGCTTCTCGATCGCCTCGCGCATCGCGATCTCGAGCAGGCGCGGCATCTGCACGGGGTCGGCGACGTACTCGACGTAGACGGAGCACTCGCGGAACAACTCCTGCGGGTGCGTCTCCTGGAAGTAGTTCGTGCCGATCTCGGCCGTCGGGATGTGCGCGGCGATCGCCAGGACCGGAACCCGCGAGCGGTTGGCGTCGTAGAGACCGTTGATGAGGTGAAGGTTCCCCGGCCCGCAGCTGCCCGCGCACACCGTGAGCTCGCCGGTCAACTCGGCCTCGGCCGCGGCCGCGAAAGCCGCCCCCTCCTCGTGCCGCACGTGCTGCCACCGGATCACGCCGTCTCGGCGGATGGCGTCCGTGAAGCCGTTCAACGAATCGCCCGGAAGGCCGTAGACCCGTTCGATGTTGTGGCGGCGGAGGGAGGCGACGATGTTCTCAGCGACGGTGGTCACGGGGAGTCCTTTCGACGAGCGTGCGGTACCCCTCACGCTACGCCCGTCCGGGAACGGGGAGACGGGTCCATCGAGGGCCACGGATGGATGCTGAGATGGATCCATGAGCGTCACGTTGGCCCCGTACCCCCTGCCGCCCGGCTGGAACGTTCACCCGGCGCGGCCGCGGTCGCGGCTCCTCACCAGCGTGCTCGTCGTGTGCTGCCTCGCGCTCTCGGCTGCGCTGTGGGGCGCCGTCGTCGGCGAGCAGACCGTCCTCGGGACGATCGTCGCGCTGGTGCTCCTCGGGTTCCTCGCGGTGGTCGCGGTCGGGGGCGAGCGTGCGGGCGGCGAGCGCGCGCTGCCCGAGTTCGTGAACGCGCTCGCGCTCACGCGCGCCGAGACAAGACCCGCCGACTCGTGGGTGTCGTTCTTCCGACAGCGCGCCCCTTCGCTGTGGTCGTGCCTGTGGCTGCTCGGGGGCGGTCTGGTGACGACGGTGGCGTGCGGCATCCTGATCGTCCGCTGCATCGTGGAAAGCGGTCAGTCGCTGCTCGTTCTCGTGTTCCTCGTGCCGCTGACGCTGGCCGCGGCGATCGTCGCTCTCGCCGGCGCGAACTCACTCGCGGTGCGCGGGCGTGCGCGGTGGTTCGCGCGGCGTCCGCGCGGCCTGGTGGTGGGCCGCTCCGGCGTCACGCTGTACTCGTTCGATCGCGGCGACGACGACCGCTCCTGGCCGTGGGACGCGATCGTCGACGTCGTACCGGGCGGACTCGTCGACGCACGGCGCGGGAACACGGTGCCCGAGCTGAAGCTCCGCGCCGCGGGCGCCGACGGGTTGGTGGACGAACACCGCGTCCCGGTCGATTCGCTCGCGTCGCACGCGTGGCTCGTGTACGTCGTGCTCCGGTTCTGGAGAGAGCACCCCGAACTGCGCGACGAGCTCGACACGAGCGCGGGCCAGGACCGCATGGCGTCGTGGATGGCGGGGTTGACCGAGGCGGCGGACGCGCGCCGCGTCTAGGCCGCGCGGATCGCGCCCGGCGTCACCCCCCACACGCGGCGGAAGTGCCGCGCGAGGTGCGCCTGGTCGTGGAAGCCGGTGCGGGCCGCGACGTCGGCAGGACGGCATCCCTCCCCCAGCAGACGACGGGCGGCGTCGACCCGGCGCCCGACGAGGTAGCGGTGCGGCGCGATGCCGTACGTGGCCGAGAACACCCGGACGAGGTGGCTGGGGTGCGCGCCGAGCTCTGCGGCGGCCTCGGCGATCGTGAACGACTCGGTGTAGCGGTCGTCGAGCATCGCGCGAAGCCGTCGGGCGAGCGGCGTGTCTCGGCGTGCCGACGCCGATGAGCCGGCGTGCGCGAGCACGGTGTCGCGGACGGCGAGCAGCCAGTGCTCGGCGGCCATCTCGTCGCCCGGGTGGGCGAGCGCCGCGTGCACGCGCCGCGCGGCGGTCTGCGCCGGGGCGTTCGTGAGCGTCGGGCGATCCGCTATCCGCGCGGCGACACCGGCGTCGAGCCAGTCGCCCCGGAGATACAGCACCTGCTTGCGGTAGCCCGAGCCGTCGACCGACGGACGACCGTCGTGCGCGATCCCGGGCGGCAGCAGGGTCAGCGCCGTCGGCGTCGCCTGATGCTCGGCGCGGTCGAGGGAGTAGGTCACTGCACCGCGATCGACGAGCATCACAGCCCAGTCGTCGTGCGTGTGCGGCGGGTAGCTGTGCGCAAAGCTCGCGTGATACACCTCGCGCAGCATCGGGACGTCGGGATGCCACGCCCGCACCCGATCACCCATGCAAGAAACGTACAAGACACCCCCGACACCGGAGGCCGAGGCTGGAGGCATGACCGATGCCTCTCCCGCTCCGCTGTTCGACACGAAGGTGGTCGTCGTGCTCGCCGACGACCTCGCCCCCTGGCAAGAGCTCAACGTCACGGCCTTCGTGATGAGCGGCATCGCCACGAGCGCGCCCGACCTCGTCGGCGAGCCGTACCGCGACGCCGACGGCACGACCTACTCGCCGATGCTCCGTCAGCCCGTCATGGTGATGACCGCGGATGCCGAGACCCTCGCCCGCGCGCGAGCGAAGGCCGCGGCGCGCGACGACGTCGCCCTGGCCGTGTACACGCGCGAGCTGTTCTCGACCTCGCACGACGCGGCGAATCGCGCGGCCGTCGCGGCGGTGGCCGCGGCCGACCTCGACCTCGTGGGGATCGCGCTCCGGGGACCGCGCAACGCCGTCGACCGGATCACGAAGGGGGCGCGCTTCCACGCGTGAGGGGCGTGGGGGGGTCAGCCCTCAGAGCCCGCGTCGAGACGCGCCTCCAACGCGGCGATCCGCTGCTCGAGGAAGGCGATGTACTCCGCGGTGTACGCGAGCTTCGCTTCGAGGCGGTCGAGGCGCGGGGCGACGTGCCCCACGTTGTAGTGCAGCGGCGTCTTGAGCGGATGGTCGGCGTCGATGGCCGCCAGGACGGCGGACAGACGGTTCGTCGGATCACCGGAGGGAATGGTCATAGGGCCAGTCTCGCGCTCCGCGGGCCGAGCCGTCACCGTCCCGGCGCGAGCAGCCCGCTCTCGTAGGCCGCGATGACGAGCTGGGCGCGGTCGTGCGCGCCCAGCTTCAGCATCGTGTTCTTCACGTGCGTCTTCGCGGTGTGCGGAGAGATGTACAGGTGCGCGGCGATCTCGTCGTTGGAGCGCCCGCGCGCGACGTGCAGCAGCACCTCGCGCTCGCGGTCGGTGAGGCCCTCCAGCGAGACGGGAGCCGGCACGTCCGATGACCCCGTGGCCCGCACGTACTTCTCGATCAGCGCGCGCGTCGCGGCGGGTGAGAGCAGCGCCCCGCCCTGGTGGACCGACAGCACGGCTCGCACGATGTCGTCGGGTTCGGCGCCCTTGCCGATGAAGCCGCTCGCCCCGGCGCGCAGCGCGGCGACGACGTAGTCGTCTTCCTCGAAGGTCGTGAGGATCAGCACCCGGGTCTCGGCGAGCGCCGGATCGGCGCAGACGAGCGCGGTCAGCTCGATGCCGTCGCGGCGCGGCATCCGGATGTCCGACACCACGACGTCGGGGCGGAGCCTGCGCGCGAGATCGACCCCGGCGTCGCCGTCCGCGGCCTCGCCGACGACCGAGATCCCCTCGGCCGCATCCAGCAGGTCCCGCACCGCCGTGCGGATGAGCGCCTGGTCGTCGACGACGATCACGGTCGTCATGACGCCCGCTCCGGCGAGGACTCGGGCGACCGCGCGGCCGGGGCCGGCCCCCCGGCGGGCGCTCCCGGGCGCGCGGGCAACGGCAGCCGCGCGGCGAGCCGGTACCCGCCGGGAGCGAGCCCCGCGTCGAGGGTGCCGCGCACCGCGTCGACGCGCTCGCGCAGCCCCACGAGTCCGAAGCCCGACGGGGGAAGGTCGCGGTCGCCGACGCCGGGCACCCGCTCGACCGGATTCGTCACGACGATCTCCAGCTCGTCACCGTCGCGACGCAGCAGCACGTGCGCGCGGCGGGTGGTGCCGTGCTTGAGCGCGTTCGTGAGTCCCTCCTGCACGACGCGATAGGCCACGATGTCGACGCCGAGCGGGATGCCGGCGGCCTCGGCATCCGTCCCGATCTCGTCGCGCACCACGACGTCCCACCCGGCGACGCGCACCGACTCGACGATCTCGGGCACTCGCGCGAGCCCCGGCTGGATGCGGACGGGAGCGTCGTCGGGGGCGCGCAGGACGCTCATCATCGTGCCGATCTCGCCGAGCACGTCGCGTGAGGCGGTGCGGATCGTGGCGAGGGCCTCGCGCGCGCGGTCGGGGCGCGTCTCGAGCATCGAGGTGGCGACGCCGGCGTTCAGACTGATCACCGAGATCCGGTGCGCGACGGCGTCGTGCAGGTCGCGGGCGATGCGCAGGCGTTCCTCGGTGACGCGGCGCCGCGCCTCGGACTCGCGCGTCTCCTCGGCACGGCGCGCCCTCTCGACGACGGCTTCGACGTACGCGCGGCGCGAGCGCGCCGCATCGCCCACGGCTCCGGCGAGCGAGAGCGACAGCGCCACCTGGAGCACACGGGTGTCCATGCCCGACACGAGCGAGACGATCACGCCGGTCGAGAGCACCGCGACCACGGCGGCGGCCGTCGCGATGATCGACGAGCGACGCGGGGTGCGGTGCGCCACGCCGTAGGTCGCGACGACCATGGCCACCGCGCCGCCGGGAGAGAGCGTGCCGAGCGTCAGGGCGGCGGCCCACGCGGCGACGCACACGGCGAGCACCGTCCGCGGCCACCGACGGCGGAAGGGCAGGGCGAGCGCGGGCGACAGCACGAGGGCGTACGCGAGCGGGCTCGAGGGCCGCATCTCGGCGAAGGGAAGGGGCGCGAACGCCGGGCCGGCGACGAGCACGACGACGAACGCGTCGATCAACCACGGGCGACCGGCCCACGGCCAGCGCGGCACCGCATCGCTCGTCTCGTCGGCCCGCACCGCTCCAGTCTCGCGCGTCCGGACGCCCCGGGCCATCGCCCGACGGGGGCATCCGCGAATCCCCCACGCGGGGTAGACGGTCACCCCACCGGTGGGACGCGCAGCGCCCCACCCGCGAGCGAGGGTGAGGGCATGGCATCCGATCCTCCTCCCCCGCTCCTCTCGGTCACCGATCTGCACAAGTCCTACGGACGCGGCTCCGCGCGCTTCGACGCCCTCCGCGGCGTGAGCCTCGACATCCGTCGCGGCGAGAGCATCGCCATCGTCGGCAAGAGCGGATCCGGCAAATCGACGCTCATGCACGTGCTCGCCCTCATGGACGCTCCGACCCGGGGCACCGTGCGCCTGGACGGAGTGGATGCCACGACCCTGCGCGGCCGTCGACTCAACCGCACGCGCAACCAGACGTTCGGGTTCGTGTTCCAGCAGTTCTTCCTCACCCCCAGCGCCTCGGTGTTCGACAACGTCGTGCTACCTCTGAAGATCGCGGGCGTAGGCCGCGCCGAGCGTTCCCGACGCGGAAAGGCGGCGCTCGCCGAACTCGACATGGCCGACAAGGCACGCAACAAGGCCACCGCGCTCTCGGGCGGGCAGAAGCAGCGCGCGGTGATCGCGCGGGCTCTCGTGAACGATCCCCAGGTGATCTTCGCCGACGAGCCCACCGGCAACCTCGACACGGCCACCGGCGCCGTCGTCGAGGACATCCTCTTCCGCCTGAACCGTGAGCACGGCATCACGCTCATCGTCGTCACGCACGACGAAGACCTCGCCGCGCGCTGCGATCGGCGGGTGCAGATCCGCGACGGCCTGATCGTCGCCGACGAACGGAGTGCCGCATGAGAACCGTCGACCTCGTCTCCACCGCCGTCGCGAACACGTTCCGCTCGAAGACGCGCACGATCCTCACGGTGCTCGCGATCTTCGTCGGCGCCTTCACCCTCACCATCACGAACGGTCTGGGCACGGGCATCAACGCGTTCATCGACAGCACCGTCGCCTCGATGGGCGCCTCCGACGTGCTGGCCGTGACGAAGACCACCACGGCGACCTCGACCGGGCCGCAGAAATACGATCCGGATGCCGTCGCCTCGGCGTCGCAACCCGGGGGGCGCCCCGGCGGCACGACGGAGGTGACCGCGCTCACCGACCAGGACATCACGACGATCGGCGGAATCGCGGGCGTCGAGAAGGTCGTCCCCGTGACGTCGGTGTCGATCGACTACGTCGAGGCAGCGGGCGGCGACCCGTACGTGGCACAGGTCGGCAGCCTCGTCGCCGGCCAGACCCCGCGGATCGCCGACGGGTCCGCACCCGACGACGGCTCCGACGCGCTGCAGGTCG
This sequence comes from Microbacterium sp. S1037, assembly GCF_048381605.1. Taxonomy (NCBI): domain Bacteria; kingdom Bacillati; phylum Actinomycetota; class Actinomycetes; order Micrococcales; family Microbacteriaceae; genus Microbacterium; species Microbacterium sp. S1037. The sequence goes on along the minus strand of NZ_JBLWIG010000001.1, from coordinate 2,161,696 downwards.
CCCTCCCCTCGGCACTGGTGACGCCCCTCGGCTTCGCGGACGCCGCGGACGCAGTCGGGGCGACCGTGACGATCGCGGTGACCGACCCGGTGCGCACACAGCATCTCGTCGAGGCGACCGTGACCGGCGTGACCGAGGACGCGTTCGGCGGCACGACCTCGCTCACCACGAACACGGCCCTCGAGAAGGAGCTGTTCACGCTGCAGAACACCGGGGTCCCCGCCGACCAGCTCGACCGGTACGCCTCGGCGAGCGTGACGGTGTCGGCGGCGGCGACGCCCGCGGACATCGATCAGGTGAAGGCGGCGCTGAGCGACGCCGGCTACACGGGCACGACCGTCGCCGATCAGCTCGGCACGTTCGAGTCGGTGATCAACGGCATCGTCCTGGTGCTCAACGCGTTCGCGATCATCGCGCTGCTGGCGGCGAGCTTCGGCATCGTGAACACCCTGCTCATGTCGGTGCAGGAACGCACGCGGGAGATCGGCCTCATGAAGGCGATGGGAATGGGCAGCGGGCGGATCTTCTCGCTCTTCAGCCTCGAGGCGATCTTCATCGGCCTGCTCGGCAGCGCTCTCGGCGCGGTCATCGCGATCGGTGTCGGCACGGCGGTGAGCGCGCAGCTCGCGGCGAGCCTGTTCAGCGACCTGCCGGGGCTGCAGCTAATCGCGTTCGACCCGGTGTCGATCCTCGTGACGACCCTCGCGGTGATGGGGATCGCGTTCCTCGCGGGGACGCTGCCGGCGGCGCGGGCCGCTCGGGCCGATCCCGTGGAGTCGCTGCGCTACGAGTGACGGCGAAGCGGGCGGCGGACCTCCGGGTGCGCCGCCCGTCTGTCGTGGAGAGCCGGGGTCACGGCATCCGTCACGAGATCTCTCCCGCCGTCGACTGGCCCGGGGCGAACATGATGATCGCCGCACCGACGAGGGCGATCGCCGAGCCGACGTAGTCCCAGGTCGTGGGACGGAAGCCGTCGACGACGACCCCCCACGCGAGCGAGCCGGCGATGAAGACTCCCCCGTACGCGGCGAGCACCCGCCCGAAGTTCGCGTCGGGCTGGAGCGCCGCGAAGAACCCGTAGGCGCCGAGAGCGACGATGCCCAGCAGCGCGAACCACCAGCCCCGGTTCTCGCGCACGGCCTGCCAGATGAGCCACGCCCCGCCGATCTCGGCCAGGGCGGCGACGGCGAAGAGGATGACGATCCGGGCGGTGGTCATTCCGCCATTATCCGGGTGTGCGCTCGAGGGTCGTCTCGCCCGCTCGCGCCCGCTTCCCCGCCGACACCGTCAACCCCGCCCCCTCCAGCGCGTGGCGTAGGCGTCGCGGGATCTCGGGGACGGTCGGCGCCGTCCCTCTCGGTCGGCGCGCCATGCCGACCAGCAGCACGAGTCCCGGCCCCTCAACCGGGCGCATGACGATCCGCGTCGGCGGGTTGCGCGACGACACGGTCAGGCTCCGGATGCCATCGGTCCCGGCATCCATCAGCGTGACGCCGTCGAGGGTCCGGACCCGCACGCGCTCCGCGCTGAGGCACAGCTCCACCGTGGTCGTGCGCGCTCGCGCGAGAGCACCGACGACGAGGTACACGGGAAAACCGACCGCCCACCCGAGCACCAGGAGAATCGCCATCGGCCCCATCCTCTGGGCGAGGTCGGCGAAGACGAGCACGAACGTCGTTATCGCGCCGGCCGCCAGCACGCCGAGCACCGCGCCGACCGCGAGGTACGTCGAGCGTCGGAGCGGCACCACGGGGAGCCGGAGCGTCCACTCGCTGCCGCAGCGCTCCCACGCGGGCTCGATCAGCTGGGCGGCCCTCTTGTCCGAGGTCGTCTGGACGGCCGCGGTCACTCGCCCGACCAACGAGAGCCAGATCCAGCCCGCGAAGGGCGCTATCGCGAACGAAACGGTCGAGCGCACGGTCAGCGGTACCGCCACGGGCCAGTCCCCCGGCTGCACGATCAGGAAGACCGCGAACCCGGCCGCGATCCCCAGCGCGAGGTGCGCCGCCACCGACACCGCGCGGGTCCGCACGAACGCGAGCGCGTGCAGAAGCGTCTGCGCCAGCGCCCATCCCGCAACGAGCGAGAGCAGGAAGCCCCAGAACTCCTGCGCGAGACCGAACAGCGCCACCGCCCCCGCGAAGCAGACGACCGCCCACGGGAACGGATGCCACAGCACCCGCCGCGCGAGGGATCCGGCCGGGGTGGGGGTCACGGGAGTCCTTCCGGTGGGCGACCTCACGATTCTAGGAAGACCGCGCAACCCCGTCCCCGACACCGAGCGCCCGTGTCAGGCTCGACCGGTGAAATCCTTCCGATGCCGCGTGTGTGGGAACGCCCTCTGGTTCGAGAACTCGGTCTGCGTGTCATGCCACACCCCGCTCGGCTTCTCGCGCGACGAGGCCGAGATCGTTCCCGTCGACAAGAAGGGTCGGTACGTCGACGCGGAGGGACGAGGCTGGCACGTGTGCCGCAACCTGAACCTGTCGGGCTGCACATGGCTCGCGCCGGTCGAGGGAGGGCAGTGCTCGGCCTGCGATCTCACCCGCGTGCGCCCGAACGACGCCGACGCGAAAGGGCTCTCGCAGTACCCCGTCGCCGAACGTGCGAAGCGCTGGCTGCTCGTCGAGCTCGACCGTCTCGGCTTCCCCGTCGTGGGCAAGGCCGAGGACCCCGAACGCGGCCTCTGCTTCGACCTGCTGTCGAGCGTCGCCGAGGACGTCACGATCGGCCACGCGGACGGGGTCATCACGATCGACCTCGCCGAGAGCGACGACGCCTACCGCGTCCGGGTGCAGGAGCAGTTGGGCGAGGCGTACCGCACGATGCTCGGCCACTTCCGCCACGAGAGCGGGCACTACTTCGAGTGGATCCTCGTCGAGGACACCGACCGCCTCAGCGAGGCGCGCGCGCTGTTCGGCGACGAGACCGCCGACTACCAGGCCGAGATCGACCGCCACTACTCCGAGGGTCCCCCGGCCGACTGGCCCGAGCGCTACATCTCCACGTACGCCACCATGCACCCCTACGAGGACTTCGCCGAGACCTGGGCGCACTACCTCCACATCACCGACACGGTCGAGACGGCCGCCGTCAACGGTCTCTCGCGCGTCGACGCCTCGGCATCCGTCCCCTTCCGCACGCTGGTGACGGATGTCTGGATGCCGCTCGCGAGCGCCCTCAACATGGTCAACCGGTCGATGGGCAAAGACGACCTCTACCCCTTCCTCCTCCCGGATCCGGTGCTCGACAAGCTCGATTTCGTCGCGTCGCTGCAGCCCGCCGGCTGATCGCCGCGCCCGGTCGCCCCGCGCCCGTTACGGTCGCTCCGCAATCAGCGGGTGCCCGGGGGTCGTTCTCGGTGAAGATGTCGTCACCGCGCGTCTTCACCCGGACGCGCGAACCGCGAGCCCGACCTCGCGGGCCTGTCGTCGCGCGCCGCGCCGCGACGACCCGGCGAGGCTCTGCACCCGAGCGAAGGAGATCACATGCCCGGTGTCTCGAACATCCCCCTCGAGCGTGTACGCGAGGTCGTGCGCGGGCGCGTCCTCCTCCCGCAGGACCCCGCGTTCGACGAGGCGCGTCGCCCCTGGAACCTCGCGATCGAGCAGGCTCCGCTCGCCGTGGTCGAGGCCGCGGACGCCGACGACGTCGCGGCGCTCGTCCGCTTCGCGGCGGACCATGGGGTCGCCATCGCCACCCAGCCCTCCGGCCACGGCGCGACGGGACGCGTGGGCGGGGCAATCCTGTTGCGCACCGCCGACCTCGACGCGATCGATATCGACCCTGTCGCACAGACCGCGCGCGTGGGGGCGGGTGTCCGCTTCGGCGTTCTCCAGGAGGCCGCAGCCGCCCACGCGCTGACGGCCCTCCCGGGCAGCTCACCCGTCGTCTCGGTCGCGGGGGCTGCCCTCGGCGGGGGGCTGAGCTGGTTCGGGCGTGCGTACGGATGGATCGCCGACAGCATTCTCGGGGCCGACGTCGTGCTGGCCGACGGGACGATGCGCCATGTCGACGAGTCCGAACCCGATCTGCTCTGGGCGCTGCGCGGCGGCGGAGGCGAGATCGCCATCGTCGCCGCCCTGGAGGTGCGGCTGCGTCCCGCTCCCCTGATGTTCGGGGGTCGGATGCTGTGGCCCGCAGTGCACGCGCGCGCGGCGGCGGAGGCGTTCCGGACGATCACGCAGAGCGCTCCCGACGCGTTGACCGTGTGGTTTTCTCAGCTGCACTACCCCGGCGGCGAGCCGCTCATCGCGATCGACGCCACCTTCCTCGGACCCGAGCGAGACGCCCGGGCGGCGATGTCGCCCGTCGACGCCATCCCCCTACCGCTGGTCGACACGCGTGCGGCAATGAGCGTGGCCACAGTCGGCGAGATCACCGCGGAACCGACCACCCCGAGCCCCGGCATCTCCCGGGGGGAGTTGCTCACCCATCTCGACGACGCCGCGCTGGATGCATTCCTCCGCGTGCCGATCGCCCCGCTCATGACCGTGCAACTCCGTCACCTCGGCGGCGCGCTCGCGCGCCCGAGCGACAGCCCGCACGGTGCGCTCACAGAACCCTTCGCCCTCTTCATGCTCGGCCTACCGTTCTCGCCCGAGGGGGCGGAGGCGATCAGGGGCGCGCAGGCGAACCTCGTGGCATCCCTTCCGACCAGCGGGCGCACGCCGATCTCGTTCCTGAGCTCGTCGGGGAGCCTGTCGTCGGCGCTCCCGGAGGAGTCCGTGCGACGTCTTCGTGCCGTGAAGGACGCCTACGACCCGGCGAGGATCATCCGGGGCAACTTCGCTCTCTCGGAATGACAGCGCCGCGGGTCCGGTGCGCGCGCGGGGCGGATCGCGCGATCGCCAGCGCCGCGTGAGGGCCCGCGCCCGGCGATCCGCGCGTCAGGCGAATCCCGCCTTCAACGCGTCGAGGTGCGCGCGCGTCGCAGCGGCGGCGATCTCGGCCCGGCGCTCGCCGATCGCCGCGACGACGTCGGCGTGGGCGTCGTGGTCACGGCCCTCGTCCGCGACGGGGCGCAGGCGCAGCATGTCGACCATCGCTCGGCGCACGCGCGGGACGAAGCCGTCGAACATCTCGGTGAGAACGTCGTTGTGCGCCGCGACGACGATCGCGCGGTGCAGCACCATGTCGGCATCCACGTGCTCCTCGACGCTCTGCCCCGGTGCCGTGCGCTCCGCCAACGCGCGTTTGATGGATCGCAGGTCGGACGGGGTCCGGCGCACGGCCGCGAGCGCGGCCGCCTCGACCTCGATCGCCGTGCGCGCCTCGAGCACGGTGACGATGTCGGCGCGACGGAGCACGTGCTCCCAGTCCTCCGGGACGTCGACGGCGGTGACGTACACGCCCGATCCGTGCCGTGAGTCGAGCACGCCTCGACCCGCGAGCTGCCGGATCGCCTCGCGCACGGTGGAACGGCCGACGCCCAACTGCGGCGCGAGGGTCGTCTCACCGGGGAGTTTGGCGCCCAGCGCCCACTCCCCCGCCCGGATGCGCTCCAGCAGCACGTCGGCGGCCTGGTCGGCCAGGGGTACGCGTTTCAGGTCCGGCATCCTGACTCCTCAACTTGTCTGAGGACTTATGCTAGCGTCTCCCCCATGTCCTTCCGCGGATTCCTCCTTCTTCGTCGCCACGACGGGGCCTGACCAGACCGGCTCCCCGTCGTGGAGCCGCACGCTGCGCCGGTCGCCCCCGCGACACCCCGAGGAACCGAGAAACATGACCACCTGGAACAGGCAGCGCCCCTCGCGCATGCCCTCTCACCGCTACACCGACGTCTTCTCGCGCGTCGACGTGCCCCTGGCCGACGCCGAACGGCGATGGCCGACGCGCCGCATCACCAAGGCACCGCTCTGGGTCCCCGTCGACCTGCGCGACGGCAACCAGGCGCTCGCCGAACCCATGGACCCCGAGCGCAAGCGCCTCTTCTTCGATCTCATGGTCCGGATGGGCTACACCGAGATCGAGGTGGGCTACCCCTCCGCCTCGCAGACCGACTTCGACTTCGTCCGACTCATCGCCGAGAGCGACATCGCCCCTAACGACGTCACGATCGTCGTCTTCACCCCGGCGCGCCGCGACCTCATCGAACGCACGGTCGCCTCGATCAGCGGCATCCGGAACGACGTCGTCATTCACCTGTACACCGCGACGGCTCCGACCTGGCGCGAGATCGTGCTCGGCAAGGACCGCGACGAGCTGCGCGAGCTCATCCTCGCCGGGGGCCGCGACGTCTGGGAGCTCGCGGGGCACCTCCCGAACGTGCGGTTCGAGTTCTCGCCCGAGGTGTTCAACCTGACCGAGCCCGACTACGTCCTCGAGATCTGCGACGCGATGACGGAGCTGTGGGATGCCACGCCCGAGCGTCCCGTCATCCTGAATCTGCCGGCCACGGTCGAGATCGCCACCCCGAACGTGTACGCCGACCAGATCGAGTACATGCACACCCACCTCGCCCGTCGGGATGCCGTGATCCTCTCCGTGCATCCGCACAACGACCGCGGCACGGGCGTCGCGTGCGCCGAACTGGCCGTGCTCGCCGGCGCACAGCGGGTGGAGGGCTGCATCTTCGGCAACGGCGAGCGCACCGGCAACGTCGACCTCGCGACCCTCGCGCTGAACCTGCACGCGCAGGGCGTGGATCCGATGATCGACTTCTCCGACATCGACGGAATCCGCCGGGTCGTGGAGCACTGCAACAGACTCGAGCTCTCGCCCCGGCATCCGTATGTCGGAGACCTCGTGCACACCGCCTTCAGCGGAACGCATCAGGATGCCATCCGCAAGGGCTTCGCCGAACACCGCGACCGGGCCCTCGCCGAGGGTCGCGACGAGCGCGAGATCGCGTGGCGCGTGCCCTACCTGCCGATCGACCCGGCGGACATCGGTCGCACCTACGACGCCGTGATCCGCGTCAACTCCCAGTCCGGCAAGGGCGGTATCGCGTACCTGCTCGAGACGGCGTACGGTCTGGAGCTCCCCCGCCGCCTGCAGATCGACCTGTCCCGCCAGGTGCAGCGGCACACCGACCGCACGGGCGACGAGGCCAGGGCCGACGACATCTGGGCGATCTTCGCCGAGGCGTACCTGTCCGGCCCCGACGACGCCGTGCGGGTGACGTCGCTGCGGGTCGATGCGGGCGCAGAGGTGGCGGTCGAGGTCGACGACATCGAGCATCGAGGCTCCTCCGAGACGGGGCCGGTCGACGCGCTCGTCGGCGCTCTGGACCGCGGCGGCATCGCGCTCGAGATCCTGTCGCTTCACCAGAGCTCGCTGCGGGCGGGAGCGGATGCCGAGGCCCTCACGCTTCTCGAGTACCGCGGCCCCGACGGCCCCGCGTGGGTCGCGGGGCGGAACGGCTCCGTGCTCACCGCCTCGGTGGACGCCGTGGTCCGCGCCGCGAACGCGGTGGCGGCGTCGCGGGAGGTGGTCGGATCGTGATGACCGTCGTCCACCTCTTCCACGACGACCCCGACTCGCTCCTGATCGGCAGCCGGCTCCCCCGCCGCATGGCCGAGACCGCGCGCCCCGACGATCCGCCCCTCGAGGTCTTCGTGTTCGGCGCCGCTCAGCGTCGCCTCGGGCGCACCGACACCGACCTCGACCGCCGCTTCAACGAGCAGATCGACGAACTGCTCGCCGCCGGAATCCCCGTGGGCGCGTGCATCACGCTCGCGCGGGCCGACGGCCTCGAAGACGCACTGCGCGCGCGCGGGCTGGGGCTCGTGATCGCGCGCGACGCCTTCCTGCGTTACTCGCGCGAGGGGGCCACGGTGATCGGCTTCTGAGCGGACGCGCCAACCCCGGTACCGGTTTGGAGCTCCGCATAGCATCGACATATGGGGGACAAAGGTCGACGCAAGAACGCCCTGTACCGCTCGAAATGGATGGTGCCCGTCGTCGCGGTCGCCCTCGCCGCGCTGTCAGCGGGGCTCGCCCAGGTCGCGCAGGCGCACATCCTCGCCCAGCCCGACAAGCCGATCACCTTCCTCGTCGAGGGTGATCTCCCGTACGGGATCACCCAGGAGACCGTGGATGCCGCGGCCCGGGGCCGCGCTCTGAGCTACGAGCCGTTCACGGTGCTGGTCGTCGAGCGCGAGCTCACGTGGGACGAGTACGAGAACGGCGAGCTCCCTCGCGGCGCCGACGTCATGGTGTCGGTGGGGATCGATCCCGACGATCCCGACCTCGTCCTGCCCGATGTCTCTCGCGCCTCGGTGGCGAAACGCCTCGAGGGAGATGACTGGAACCCGAACTACTCGGCGGCCGTCGACATCCGCGAGGCCTTCCTCAACAACCTGACGCAGGGCCAGGGCCCGGGCGCCGTCGTCGGCGCAGCACTCACGGCGGCGTCGCGGGCGTTCGACGGCGGCCCCCGGTCGCCGGTGCTCTGGGTCTCCCTCGCTGCACTTCCGCTGCTCGTCGGACTGTTCATGATGGTGCTCTGGGCGCGCTATCTCGCACGAGAGCGCAACCGGCGGCGCACCTTCTCGCGGGCGCGGCTCGAGCTCGCCCGCGTCGTCCTCGAACTCGACATCCTCGAGGCGCACGTCGACATCGCCGGCGCCGAACTCGATCGCGGTGCCGACGCTCGCGCCCGGAACGTCGCGAAGGACGTCAAGGAGAAGCTCCGCAAGGACTGGGCGGCGATCCGCAAGGAGAGCCTGAAGCTCGCCCACGAGGAGCAGGTCCTCACGCGCGAGCTGCTCGACCCGTGGACCCGCGTGCACGAGCGCGGCGCTCCCGAGACGCCGCTGGATCTCGCGGAGTTCGCGAAGCGCACGGCGGCTCTCCGCCGTCGCGCCGATGCACTCGTCGCTGCCTCGTCGCTGCGTGTCGGGCACGCCGCCGGCGGCACGATCCTCGGACGGATCGCCCTGACCTCCACACTCGCGGTCGACGATGTCCTCGCCCGCCCGGAGCTCCTCTCCGAGAAGGAGATCGAGAGCCTCGGCCGCCAGCGGCGCGACCTCCTCGCTCTCGTCCGCGAGGCCGACACGACGTTCGGCGACGACAACGGCCCCGAGGTCGTCGTGCGCCACATCGACCTGATGACCAGGTGGCGCGAAGCCGAACGCCGCCTCTCCGTCACGCTGGCGAGGATCGAGAACCGTCTCGAGAAGAAGATCCCGCGCGGCACGACCTCGCACATCGCCGCCGGGGCGCTGGATCGACGCCTCGAGGACCGGGCGCGCATCGCCACGGGAGGCGCAGCCGAGACGCTCGACGAGCTCCGCTCCTCTCTCGACCTGACCCCGCGCAAGGGCCTCCCGCCGGCGCATCACGCCGAACGGATCCTGCTCATCGCGGACGCTCTCGACGCCGCGAGAAGCGGCACCACTCCCCCGCGGAGATCGGGATCCGGCATCCGGGTCGACAAGCTCGCACCGGACTTCACCCCTCTCACGATCGCCGGGATCCCCCTGGTGGCCGCCCTCATCGCCGGCTTCGTGGCGATGTCCGCCATGGAACGCAGCGATGCCACCTACGGACGCGAGCTGACCGGCGACGTCCCCCTCGCCAGCCTGGAGGTCGTCGGCGACCCCACCCTCCTGCCGACCTACAACAACCCCGAGGATGCCGAACGCGAAGCCCCCAACATCGAGACGCTGTCGCTGGATTTCGTTCGGGATGCCATGGAGCGCACGGCACAGCGCAGCGACGACGACGCACTGCTTCCGGAGCGGATCGACCTGGTCGTTCCCCTGCTCCCGATCGACGACTACGTCACGGTTCGCTCGAACCCCGAGGTCGAGGGAGGCGTGAAGCTCGACTACTTCGAGGTGCTGGAGGCCTACGCGCGCATCAAGACGGAGGTCGAGGCCGCCGTGCCGGGAACGCTCGACCCGGCGACCGGCGACGTGCGAGCGGGACACGCGATCCTCCCCTTCTGGATCCGGGACGACGGCTCGTACGGCGTCGGCCTACCCCTGACGGGAACGCTCAGCACCGGGACGGAGAGCCGACTCGGAGCCTACGACTTCCTCGCGACGGAGCCCCGCTTCACGAACGAACCCGGCGAGGACTGGGCGAATCCCGCGGGGTGGGTCGTGGCATCCGAGATGATCAAACTCGGCCGCCAGTTGGAGTACAACGACCTCCGCGTCAGCTCCCTCTCCCCCGCGACGCTGTTCTGGGTCGTCGCGCTCGCGACGTGGACCGGCGTCCAGACGCTCGCGATGATCGTGTGGTCGCTCGCCCAGCTGCTCCTGCGCGGCGCCGGATCCCGCCGGACGCGCGCTCAGCTGCGCGAGCTGCGCGCCAAGCTCAACGCGCTCGCGATGGGCCTCGACCTGTCGAGACTGGATGCCGTCGCCGTCCTGGGCACGGCCGACGGTCACCGGGGACGAGCGGCCGAGGCGGATCAGCAGCTCTACGAGACGGTCCTGTTCACCGCCTGGCGCGAGGTGCAGGCCCTCGAGGCCCTGCCCCGCCGCGAGCAGCGGGGCCCGGAGTGGCGGCAGCGCGTCGACCGGATGAGTGCCGTGATCGATGCGCTCGCCGTGCGCGAGGCCGGGGTCGCGGAGCGGGCGCTGGTGCTCGTGCGCTCGTACAGCTGACGCGCCGACGAGCGGTGCGGTCAGTACGAGGCGGCTTCGCGCAGCCCCTCTTCGATCTGCTGCGTGGCGGTGAGGATCGCGTCCTGGTCGGGGTGGCCGAACAATCCCGACAGCGCTCGGCCGTACAAGCGGCGCAGCTGATCCACCACGGCACGACCCCCGTCTTCGAGCTGCAGAAGGGTGCTGCGACGATCCCGGGGGTTCGGTTCGCGTCGGACGAAGTGTCGCAACTCCAACCGTTCGATCACGGCGCTCGCGAGGCTACTGCCGGCCTGGAGGAAACGGGCGAGGTCCTTGGGCGTTCGTGGTGCGTCATCCATGCCGAGGAACTTCAGAGCCCGGAGATCGATCGGATTGAGTTCGTGCTCCAGCGCCAGACGCTGAAGGAGATGGGCGTTCTGCACCTGCATCCGGTACCACGCTGCGACGATCTCGTCCGGACTCGCGGAGGGGAGCGATTCCCTCGCGGGATTCTGCTCATACCCCATGGACCAAGAATAGTCCACACTCTGTCTCATATTTTGAGTAACTAGTTTGCCGTACTTATAGTCCAGCTAGGCACTTTTTGAAGTGCTCAGAGAGCAGTTCCCGGCAGCCTCGGCCGCCCGTGTTTGAAGAATCACCCCGCCTGCCGTACGTCCTTCATCCCACTCGCCCTCCCCGTTCAAGGAGTCTTCGTCATGCGAAAAATCCCCGCCACGCCCTCGCGCCGCCTCGGCAAGATCGCCACGATCGCCGTGATCCCCCTCTCGCTCATCGCCGCGGGAGCGCTGGTCTCCACCGCGTCGTACTCCGCCTTCTCGGCGACGACCTCGAACCCGTCGAACAACTGGTCGGCCGGTTCGGTCGGCCTCACCAACAGCTCGCCCAACAGCGCGGCGTTCGACGCGACGAACCTGAAGCCAGGGTCGACGGGCACCACCTGTGTCGCCGTCACCTCCACCGGCACCCTGCCGGCCGCGGTCAAGCTGTACGCGACGGATGCCTCCCAGAGCCAGGGGATCGGCGACTGGCTGAATCTGACGGTCACCCAGGGTACCGGCGGCGGCAACGGCAGCTGCAACGGCTTCTCGCCGATCTCCTCCGGCGCGTCCGTCTACGACAACACGCTCACCTCGTTCGTGAACGACGCCACGGACTACGGCAGCGGTGTGGGGAACTGGGCTCCCGCGGGCGGCGACTCCCCCGAGACACGCACGTTCCAGATCACGTACTCGGTCTCGGCGAACGCCCCCTCGTCGATCATGGGCGCCACCGCGAACGTCAACTTCACCTGGGAAGCGCAAAATCAGTGAGCTGAGGAGTCGCTCCAGAGACGGCGCGGGCGGGTCATCCGTCACGGATCCCGCCCGCCCGTTATGGGCTTGGCTCCGCTTCTGCGCTGTCATCGCCGCACGGGCCGCCCTCGCCGTCGTCTTCGGCATGACATTCTGGGCGGTCGCGCCGCTCGCGATCGGATGGCAGACGACCACGGTCATGACCGGCTCGATGGAACCGGTCATTCAGACCGGCGACCTCGTCGTCAGCCGCCCCATCGACCCCGCCGAACTGCGCCCCGGTCAGGTCGCCCTCGTCCACGATCCGGACCGCCCCGGGCGGCTCCGCCTCCACCGTCTGTACGCCGTCGAGGGCGCAGAACTCACGACGAAAGGCGACGCCAACCCCGAAGCCGACTCGTCGCCGGTGCTCCGCTCCGACGTTCTCGGCATCGGAGTCCTCCGCGTTCCCTGGATCGGCATCCCGATCCAGCAGGCTCGCGACGGTGACGCTGTCGCCCTCGCCTCGACGGTCCTGGGGCTCGTCGCCGTCATCGTGCTCGCTCTCGCTCGTCCGACCGCACGGAACGACGACGATCCCCCCGCGCCGCGCCCCGAGGTGCGCGACAGCGAACGGTCACCGGATGCCGGGACCCGCCGTGCCGGATCGCGGACGGTGGCCTTCATCGCGGCGTTCACGGTCGCCGCGGTCGCCGCAGTCTCGCCCGCGCACGCGGCCGCCTTCTCCGACCGCACCCAGACCCTGGGCTCCGTCCGCGCGGCGACAGCCGAAGCGCCGTCGGACCTCACATGTCAGAACAATCTGGACGGCTCGGTGACCATCGGCTGGGCCTACGACGCCGAGACGCCCGTCAACTTCGAGATCATCGTCGACGGCCGCGGCTCGATCGCCACCCTCGGCCCGGACGCCCGCTCCGTCCAACTCCGAGCGAACACCCCGTTCTCGTTCGGCAGAACCTCGGTGGTCCGCGTGCGCACCAACCTCACCCCGACGTGGGGCGCGACGAGCTCGGACTCGCGCAGCGTCACGACCATCACGATCCTGTGGGTCGGCGTGGCGCGGTGCGCCTGAGGCCGCGAGACCAGGACGCGCCACACCGGCTTCGAGCGTGCGGTCGTCGACCCGCATAGCTCGTCGCCTCGATCACCGCTCTCCTCAGTCCCGCAATCGCCTCACCGCGCGGCGTACCGTCTCGCGCTGGACGGGCGGAAGCTGGTCGTCGACGTAGACGTCGAACGATCGCGCGACATCCGGAGTGGGCCGTGAGGCCAAGAGCAGAGGCGTCACCTGGCGGAGCACGGATACGAGCGCGTCCACGACCGTGTCGAGGTGCTCGCGAGAGGCATCCTCGTCGAGGTCGAGAAGAGCGGCCGACACGTCCGCCAATCGCTCGATCTCATCCTGACGAAGCGCAGTGAGTCGTGATATCGACGCCGGGTCGAGGATCGACTCGAGGAGGAGAGCCGCGTCCCGCTCGATCTCCACCGACGGCGTCGGGAGCTCACGCCGCCCACCCACCACCGCGAGATACTCCCGCGCGAAGGCGGGGGTGTCGACGGGGGTGTCTCGCTGGCGCAGGGCGCGGATCGCTTCGCGACGTCGTCGGAGATGCTCGATCTGCCGGGCGTAGTCGTCATCCAACAAAGCGAGCTCGGCGTCGATGTCCATGAGGGGATCGATCCGCGAAAGCGGCATTCCCAGATCGGTGAGACGCCTGACCCGCAGAACCCGGATGAGATCGGATGCCGCGTAGCTGCGGTAGCCGTTCGCCGACCGAGGCGGCTCGGGGAGCACCCCGATCTGATGGTAGTGGCGCAATGTTCGTACCGAAACGCCCGCGAGTCGAGCGAGATCGCGGCTTCTCACGTCATCGCCTCCGTCCGCCGAGGTACCCGTGCCTGGAGCCACGGGGTGATCCTCCAGAGTACGAGAGTGAGGGTGACGACCAGGAGCACGGGCACGATGAGGATCGGGCCGGACGGGGTCGAAACGGATGCAAGCTCGCCCGCGAGAATGACCGGCACCAGCAGCAGCGTGTTGTTGACCGCGTGGATGAGCACAGGAACCTCCAATCCCCCGGTGCGCTCGGCGAGAACCGCGAAGCTGATCCCGATGACGATGTAATACGCAACGGCCCAGGGATCAGCCGATCCGTGAATCACGCCGAACTGGACGGCGGTGATCGTCGTCGCGACGAGGAATGCGACCACGGGGCGAACGAACCGCGCGCCGACGGCGCGGAAGATCAGCCCGCGAAACAGATACTCCTCCCCCGCCGACTGAAGGGGGATCGTCACGATGGCGACCAGACCGAGAAGAAGATGGGAAGCGCTCCACACGGGCTGTCCGGTGCCCAGTACCGGCTGGATGATCGCCGCGTACGCACCCCATACGGGCACGACCACCGCCGCGGCCCGTGCCATCACTGACCAGCGGAACCGCCCGGACACGGACGACAACGTGCCCCACGCCGCACCGTAAATGAGCTTCTGCAGCAGCATGCTGGCGGGGATCAGCAGAGCGAGCAGAAGGTTGCCGGCGACCCAGAACCCGATCGTGAATGTCGGTCGAGACGGGTCGAACGGCGCGACCCCGATCCACCTGTCCACCGCCATGCCGGCGGGAATGGCAAGTCCTCCCAGCACGACGAGCATGACCAGAAGACCCCCGACGACAGCGGCGATCGTCCGCCACGCCTGCGGCCTCGATCGGAGCCCCTGAAGGTATCCGGAGAATGGCGACGACGAACGGGAATGGTGTGCGGTCATGAGGGCACCTGTCTCTGCGAGGAATTCGTACCCCCTCAGGCAAAACGATGACGCCGCGTCGTAGTCAAGGCCGGGGGCCGAGACGAGGTCTGAGACAGTTCTGCGGGTCGGGGTGGAGCGGCGCGGGTGCGCCTCCGCGGAAGGCCGCCTCGTGGTCAGTCGGGCCCCTCGATCCCGCTGAGCTTCGTCCCGGTCAGGTCGTCCTCGTCAACGACCCGGACCACCCCGGTCGGCTCCGTCTCCACCGCCTCTTCGCCGTCGAGGGTGCCGAGCTGATCACCAAAGGCGACGCCAACCCCGAGGCCGACTCGTCGCCCGTGCTCCGATCCGACGTCCTCGGCATCGGAGCCCTCAGGGTCCCCTGGATCGGCATCCCCATCCAGCAGGCCCGCGACGGCGACGCCGTCGGTCTCGCCGCGACGGTCCTCGGTCTGGTCGCCGTGATCGCGATCGCGCTCAGTCCCCCGATCGCTCGAGGCGCGGGCGACCCCCCTGAGCCGCGCCCCGAGCCTCGCGAGAGCGCCCGGTCACAGGATGCCGAGACCCGCCGCAGCCGATCCCGCACGATGGCGTTCGTCGCGGCGTTCACGATTGCCGCCGTCGCCGCAGCCTCACCGGCTCGGGCGGCATCCTTCTCGGATCGCACGCAGACGCTCGGCTCCGTCCGCGCGGCGACGGCCGAAGCACCCTCGGATCTGACCTGTCGGAACAACCTCGACGGCTCCGTCACCATCGGGTGGACCTACAACGCCGAGACACCCGACAACTTCGAGATCCTCGTCGACGGCCGCGGCTCCATCGCCACCCTCGGCCCGGACGCCCGCTCCGTCCAGCTCCGAGCGAACACCCCGTTCTCGTTCGGCAGAACCTCGGTGGTCCGCGTGCGCACCAACCTCACCCCGACGTGGGGCGCGACGAGCTCGGACTCGCGCAGCGTCACGACCATCACGATCCTGTGGGTCGGCGTGGCGCGGTGCGGCTGAGCGCGGACCCGCGACCCTCGGTCACCCGCCGCGCAGCTGCTCCACGAGGTCTCGGTGAACCGGGTGAAGGAACAGCACCGCACCGCTCGGCCGAACCGCGTGGTGGAAGCTCTCCGGGGCGATGGCAGCCGTGAAGCGCACGTCGATGCTCGGCTGCTCCACGAGGAGCCTCCGTACTCGTTCCGAAACCCGCTCTGGCACCCGCCCCAAGTTAGCCGCGGCTTCGTTTCAGGCGCAATGTTCCCGCGCCCCGACCCTCAGACCATCGCCACGCCGACGCGCCGACGAAAAGCCTGTCCGGCCGGAAAGGCACGGAAACGACAAGAGGCCCGAACCCCCGCAATCCTGCGGAAGTTCGGGCCTCGACTGTCGGGATGACAGGATTTGAACCTGCGACCCCTTGACCCCCAGTCAAGTGCGCTACCAAGCTGCGCCACATCCCGTCGCCCGCGAGCGGGCAACTCCCCTATATTAGCCGCTCCGCGACCGTGCCGCGAACCGGCCGCAGCCCGGGCGTGTGCGCAGGGCCCGGTGATGCGAGAACGAACCACCTCGGACGCGCGCGCCAGCCGCGGGACCGGGCGACACGAACAATCCCTTGCCGGTGTCGGACCCCCTCGCTACCGTCGCCGCATGAGCATCGAGATCCTCCCCGCGACCGGTGACCGCTTCGACGACGCCGAGGTCGCCCTCGACAGCGGCGACGGCCCGGAATGCCAGTGCCAGTGGTGGCTCCTCCCCAACGGCCCGTGGAGAGAGGCATCCGTCGCCGAACGCACCGAGCTCTTCCGCGCCGAGTTCAGCGACGGCCGCCCGCCCGGACTCATCGCGTATGTCGACGGCGAACCCGCGGGTTGGGTGCGCGTAGGACCCCGCACCGCCCAACCGCGCCTCGCCCGCACGCGCGACGTCACCGCCTCCACCACCGAGCCGCTCGACGCCGACGACGTGTGGGCGGTCTCGTGCTTCGTCGTCCGCGAAGAACACCGCGGCAGGGGGCTCACCGGCCAGCTCCTGGATGCCGCCGTCGCCGCCGCCCGCGACGGCGGGGCGCGCGTCATCGAGGGGTACCCACTCGACCCCGCCGCCGCGAAGAGGTCGTCGAACCAGCTCTTCCGCGGCACCGTCTCGGTCTTCGAGGCCGCCGGCTTCGACGTCGTGGATCGCCCCAAACCCGACCGCGCCCTCGTCGCGCTCACCCTGCACGACTGACGGCCCGTCCTACGATGGAGGTTCGCCGACGAAAGACCTGACATGACGGATGCCACGACCACCGCGCGCGTCGACGCCTGGCTGTGGGCGGTTCGGGTCTACAAGACCCGCTCGGCGGCGACCACCGCGTGCCGCGCGGGGCACGTCCGCGTCAACGGCGAACGCGCCAAGGCCGCGCAGCCGGTCCGACCCGGCGACGAGTTGCGCGTCCGGATCCAGGGGTTCGACCGCATCCTCGTCGTCAAGAAGACGATCGCGAAGCGCGTCGGTGCCGCCCTCGTCGCCGAGGCGCTCGACGACCGCACTCCCCCGCCACCGCCGCGCGAGAGCATGCCGTTCGTCCCGGTTCGCGACCGCGGCGCGGGACGCCCGACCAAGCGCGACCGCCGCGACATCGAAAAGCTTCGCGGCCGCGACCTCGACTGAGATGCTCACCGCCCCGGAGTCACGCACCCGCCGGTGACGAGCGGAGGGCGAGGGATGAGCGGAGGACGAACCGCGCGAGATCATCCTCCGCCGGTCCCCTGTCCTCCGCTGGTCACGCCCGGACGCCCCGACGCCCCGAGCTCCCGAACTCCCGAACGAAGGCACCGGGGCCGAGGACCACAGGGCCAGCCCGAGAACCCCAAGAGACCCGTGGGTCCGTCAGCCCAACTGATCCAGCAACCACCGCGTCCCACGCACCGATGCCCCCAGAGCCTCCACGCGTTCCGTCAGCCCGCGGTCGCTCGTCACCACGATCACCGGGTCCCACGATCCGACGAGCTTCGACGTCACGCGCACGATCTCGTCATCGCCCGACCCGCTGGCCCGCCACACCGCGACCAGATCGTGGTCGACGTCCGTCGCACGCGCCTCGCCCTCCAGCACCGCCGCAACGAACGGGAACCAGCGCGTGGCGGAAAGGCCGAGGGCCTCGGCATCCATTCCCTTCGACGCGAGTGCCGAGAGGCGGGTCAGCAGTCGCCCGGCCGCGCCGGCGCGGTCTTTCCACCAGCCGTCGGGTACCGAGCCCATGACATTCGCGACATCGACCACCACCGCGGGACGCACCGACAGCGCGGAGCGCAGGGCCGGCCACGCCGCGGCGAAGCCCGGGTGGAGGGGCCGAGACTCGACCTCGTCGACCGGCACCCACTCGAGCGCCACGCTCTCGGGGTCGCTGATCACGGGTTCGAAGGGCGAGGTGACGTCGGCGACGAGGGTCGTGTAGGTCCAGATACCGAGATCGAGGACGCTCTCGAAGCGCGCCTGCACGGCGTCCTCGGGCACGCCGGCCTCTTCGCCCGACTCGCGCAGGGCACCGTCGCGCGCCGACTCGTTCTCGTGACGCGCACCGCCCGGGAGCGCCCACGTGTCACCGAAGTGGCTCCACGACACGCGGTGCTGCAGCAGCACGCCCCGCTCGGCGTCGAGGGCGAGCAGACCGGCGGCCCCGAAACGCCCCCAGTACCTCTCCCCCGTCGGCGCGACGACCCACGCATCCCCGGGATCGCGGGGACCGTGCGGACGCCGCGGCTCACCGGCGGCAGGGGGCTCGATCGTCATCCCGTCCAGCCTGGCACACCTCGACGGACGCGGGTCGTCCCGATGACTCATGGCGCCGCAATCCCGTGCGGCGCCACCCCCGGGCCGTCACGCGGATCCGGATGCCGACACGCCGACCCCACGTCACCGGAAAACGGCGTGTCACCCACCGACTCCGCCTGACGGCCCACCCCGCACCGCCACCACAACGCCCCCGACTCCACCCGACGGCCCGCCCCGCACCACGGGCCCTACGGCACCCGAACGGCCGCGTGCCCCGACCCCCGCAATCGGGGCCGGGGCACGCGAAAGAAGGATGTCAGCGGTCGAAGCGCGCACCCTCGGGCTTCGAGCCCAGCAGCGTGAAGACGAAGAGGATGATCGGCCCGACGAGCGGCACGAAGTAGATGAACGCCCAGAAGCCGCTGCGGTTGGTGTCGTGCAGGCGGCGCACGAGAACCGCGATGTGCGGGACGATCGTGGCCAGGCCCCAGATCACCGACAGCACGACGAAGATCACACCGATCCCACCGGCGAGCTGAACCTCGCCGTACGGGCCCGTGGTGACCCCGCCCGTCACGGCCGCGAGCACGTTGAGCACGAGGACGACGAGGCCGTTCGCGAGGATCCACCACCAGTACTCGCTCCGGCTCGCACGGCCCGTGAACGTCGCGTACTTCTTGAAGATGCGGCGCACGGCCGCACCGAACGGCGCTCCGTAGTACGGCTGATCGAGTGCCGGTTCGGCCTGCAGATTGGTCATGGAGATCCCCCTTGTCAGCGGCCGACGTGCCGCACGCGGGCGGACCCTGTAGCCCACCGCTGATGCAGCGTATCCATTCCTGGGAGGTTTCTGTGAGGAAACGCGTGATTGTTTCGCGAACAACGACGAAACGCCCCGGCCACCACGACGGTGACCGGGGCGCTCTCGAGGCGACTCAGCGCTGGCGCTTCTCGCGGATACGCATGTTCAGAACGATCGGCGTGCCCTCGAAGCCGTAGATCTCGCGCAGGCGCCGCTGGATGAACCGGCGGTAGCCCGGGTCGAGGAACCCGGTCGTGAAGAGCACGAATGTCGGCGGACGCGTCGCCGCCTGCGTGCCGAACAGGATGCGGGGCTGCTTGCCACCGCGCAAGGGGTGCGGGTGCTCGGCGACGAGCTCCGACAGGAACGCGTTGAACTTGCCGGTGGGGATGCGGGTGTCCCACGACTCCAGCGCCGTCTCCAGCGCCGGCACGAGCTTGTCGAGGTGACGGCCGGTGCGGGCCGAGATGTTCACGCGCGGAGCCCACGCGACGTGCGCCAGGTCTTGCTCGATCTCGCGCTCGAGGTAGCGACGACGGTCCTGGTTCTCCATGTCGTCGTCGTTCAGACGGTCCCACTTGTTGAACGCCAGCACGAGCGCGCGCCCGGACTCGAGCACGAGGTCGATGATGTTGAGGTCTTGCACGCTGATCGGCTGCGACACGTCGAGCACGACGACGGCGACCTCGGACTTCTCCAGCGCCGTCGAGGTGCGCAGCGACGCGTAGAAGTCGGCGCCCTGCGACAGGTGCACACGGCGACGGATGCCGGCGGTGTCGACGAGCGTCCAGAGCTTGCCGCCGAGCTCGACGACTTCGTCCACGGGGTCACGCGTGGTGCCCGCGAGCTCGTTCACGACGACGCGTTCCTCGCCCGCGGCCTTGTTGAGCAGCGACGACTTGCCGACGTTGGGGCGACCGAGGATCGCGACGCGGCGCGGCCCGCCGATCTCGTACTTCGCGACGGCCGAGACGTCGGGAAGCACCTTCATGAGCTCGTCGAGCAGGTCGGCGACACCGCGACCGTGGATCGCCGACACGGGGTGCGGCTCGCCGAGACCCAGGTTCCACAGGGCCGTGGCCTCGGGCTCCTGGCGGGCGTCGTCGACTTTGTTGGCGATGAGGAAGACGGGCTTCTTGCTCTTGCGCAGCAGCTTCACGACGTGCTCGTCGGTCGAGGTCGCCCCCACCGTGGCGTCCACGACGAAGAGCACGACGTCGGCGAGGTCGATCGCGACCTCGGCCTGCGCGGCGACCGAACGGTCGATGCCCTTCGCGTCGGGCTCCCACCCGCCGGTGTCGACGAGCGAGAAGCGGCGGTCGAGCCACTCGGCCTTGTACGTGACGCGGTCGCGCGTGACCCCGGGGGTGTCCTCGACCACGGCCTCGCGGCGCCCGAGGATGCGGTTCACCAGCGCCGACTTGCCGACGTTGGGGCGACCGACGATCGCGACCACCGGCAGCGCCGGCAGGAACTCGATCGCTCCCTCGCCCGAGGCGAGACCGGCGAGGAGCGCCGCGTCGTCCTCGTCGAGGTCGAAGTCCTCGAGGCCCGCGCGCAGCGCCTCGGCCCGCTGTTCAGCGAGGACCTCGTCCAGCTCGGCCATCTTCTCGGCGAGCTGGTCGGGCCCGCCTTCGTACTCGTCTTCAACGCCCATCGCGGGCTCCCATCGTGGAGTCGACGACGCTCAGCACGGCATCGACGGTCTGTTCGAAATCGAGGTGGGTCGAGTCGACGACCTCGACACCTTCAGCGGCGGTGAGGAAGTCGACGACCGTGGAGTCGGCCGCGTCTCGCTTGTGCAGCGCGGCAGCGACGGCCGCGGCATCCTGTGTCGTGAGTTCTGCGCTGCGCCGCGCGGCGCGCACCTCGGGCGCCGCGGTCAGAAGGATCCGCACCGGCGCATCGGGGAAGACGACGGTCGTGATGTCACGTCCCTCGACCACGACGCCCGGAAGAGCAGCGGATGCCACGAGCCGACGGAACAGCTCGGTCACCGCGTGCCGCACGGGGGCGACGCGCGCGACCCCGCTCACGGCGTCGGTGACCCGGGGCTCGCGGATCGCGGCGGTCACGTCGACGGGGCCGACGCGCACCCAGCGGTCGGCCGTGTCGAGCGAGATCGCGTAGTCGAAATCGCCGAAGACTTCGAGCACCGCGGTGGCGTCGGAAGTGTCGACACCGTGCTCGAGAGCGTGCCACGCGAGGGCGCGGTAAGCAGCGCCGGTGTCGAGGAAGCCGTAGCCGAGGCGCGTGGCGGCAGCCTTCGACACGCTCGACTTTCCGCTGCCGGCGGGTCCGTCGATCGCGACGACGACGGGGGTTCCTGCCGACGAGCCCTCGACGGGGGCGCCGAAGGCGGGCTTGAGGAGGGGTTCAGTCATGGGTGGTGCTCGCAATCCGCCAACCGCGCTGCTGGAGCCCGTCGACCGCCCGGCGGACAGCGTCGGGGACGACGCTGATCTCCGCCAGACCGAACGGGGCTCCGGGCGAGTGCTCGAGGCGTAGGTCTTCGACGTTGACGTCGAGGTCGCCGAGTTCGCCGAAGAGGCGACCCAGCTGGCCGGAGGTGTCGTCGACCATGACGACGAAAGTATCGAAACGGCGGTTCTGACCGTGCTTGCCGGGCAGGCGCTCCACGCCCTCATTGCCGCGGCGGATGGTGTCGGCGATCGCGCGCCGCGCGCCGGGCACGTCGGGGTCGCGCAGCGCCTCGGCGACCTCGGACAGGTCGGCGGCGAGCTGGTCGAGCACCTCGACCACGGGCGCCGCGTTCGCGCCGAGGATCTGCACCCACAGTTCGGGAGCGGATGCCGCGATGCGCGTCGTGTCGCGCACGCCCTGGCCCGCGAGGCGCAGGGATCCGTCGGGGGCCTCGACGAAACGACCGGCGAGGAGGCTCGCGACCAGCTGGGGCACGTGCGACATGAGCGCGACGGACTCGTCGTGCTCCTCGGGCGTCATCTCGATGAGCGTCGCGCCGAGGTCGAGCGCGAGCCCCTCGACGAGCGACAGGTCATGGGCGGAGGTCTCGGCATCCCGGCACACGACCCACGGGCGGCCGATGAAGATGTCGGCGCGGGCCGAGATCGCTCCCCCGCGCTCGCGTCCGGCCATGGGGTGCGAGCCGATGTAATGCGTGAGGTCGACGCCGCGCTCGCGGAGGGTGCGCAGCGGCTCGAGCTTCACGCTCGCGACGTCGGTGACGACGGCATCCGGGAACGCCTCCAGCTCACGCTGCACGACATCGGCGATCACGTCGGGCGGCGTGGCGACCACGATCAGCGACGGCTGGTCGTCGGGGCGCTCGGCGCGGCCCGCGCCGTAGTCGATCGCGAGGCGCAGCTGCGAGGGAGAGGCGTCGACGAGCACGACGTCGACCCCGCGCGCGGTGAGCGCGTGGCCGATGCTCGCACCCAGCAGGCCCGAGCCGACGACGCGGACGGTGCCGCTCGTGCGGGTCGCCAAAGGACCGGCCGCGCGCGCGGACGTTCCGTTCGGTTCGCTCATCGGGTCTCCTGCCCTGGGCGGCGCCCCTCGCACCGCGAGACGCCCCGGAGGCTCACTCCGCGGGAGTGTCGCCGTCCCGACGGGACAGCGTGAGCAGGGCGCCGCGTTCTACTGTAGTCAACTCGCGCGCCTTGCCCACCGGGAGTGTTCCCAGGTGCAAGGGCCCGAACTGCCGACGCACCAGCTCGACGACGGGGTGGCCGACCTCGGCCATCATCCGCCGGACGATGCGGTTCTTGCCCGAGTGCAGCGTGAGTTCGACAAGGCTCTCGCCGCGCGACGCGTCGAGAAGGCGCGCCTTGTCGGCCGCGATCCGTCCGTCCTCGAGCTCGACGCCTTTGATCAGTCGCTGGATCGTCTGGGGCAGCACCTGCCCCTCGACCTTCGCGATGTACACCTTCGTCACGCCGAACGAGGGGTGTGCGAGCACGTGGGCGAGGTCGCCGTCGTTGGTCAGGACGAGAAGGCCCGAGGTGTCGGCATCCAGTCGTCCGACGTTGAACAGGCGCTCGTCCCAGTCCTTCGTGTAGCGACGCAGATCAGGGCGCCCGCGGTCGTCGCTCATCGAGCTGACGACGCCCGTCGGCTTGTTCAGGATGACGTAGCGCTTCGATGCGTCGAGCTGAATCGCCGTGCCGTCGACGTCGACGAGGTCGACCTCGGGATCGATGCGCGAGCCGAGCTCCGTCACGACCACTCCGTTCACGCGCACGCGGCCCGCGACGATCATCTCCTCCGAGACGCGGCGCGAGGCCACGCCCGCATTGGCCAGCACCTTCTGCAGGCGGACACCCTCTTCGCCCCCGCTCGCCGAGCGCGAGCCCCCGGTCGCTGAGCCTGTCCAAGCGTCACTCATCTCAAAACCTCTCCGTCGAATCCGTCGGCGCCGTCGTCGAGCAACGGCGAGATGTGGGGCAGCTCGTCGAGCGAGTTGATGCCCAGATTGACCAGCAGCTGGTCGGTCGTCCCATAGTGGATCGCCCCCGTGTCGGGGTCGGTGAACACCTCGGTGATGAGCCCGCGGGCGAGCAGCGTCCGGACGACCGAGTCCACGTTGACAGCACGGATGGATGCCACCTGCCCGCGCGTCACGGGCTGCTTGTACGCGATGACGGCCAGGGTCTCGAGCGCCGCCTGCGACAGCCGCGAGGGCGCCTGGGTGTTCACGAACTCGCCCACGACGTCGTCGTACTCCTCGCGCACGTACAGCCGCCATCCGCCGCCGACCTCGCGCAGCTCGAAGCCGCGGACCGGCCCACCGGTCTCGCCGTCGTAGTCGGCGACCAGCCCCTCGACCGCCTGACGAACGGCGGGCACCGGGGCGCCGACGGCCGCGGCCAGGCTCACGAGGCTCTGCGGCTCGTCGACGACGAGCAGGATCGCCTCCAGACGTCGGGCGACGGATGCCGGATCGCTCGGCCGCGGAGCCGGCTCGGCGGTCTGCGCGGCCGTGTTCGTCGGCGCGGGCGGGGCGCTCTGCGCACCCGTGTCGGTCGGGCGCGTGGGGTCAGCGGTCATAGTCGGCTCCCAGGGCGGCGAGGTTCTCTTCCGACCACCTCTCGGCGGTCCAGCGCAGGGTCAGCTCCCCGAGCGGCTCGAGCTGCTCGAACGACAGCGCCGCGTGGCGGTACAGCTCGAGGATCGAGAGGAACCGCGCGACGACGACGCCGGTCTCGGTGACGCCTGCGACGAGATCGCGGAAGTTCAGGGTGCCCGCCGAACGGAGCAGCGTCACGACGATCGCGGCCTGCTCGCGGATGCTCACGAGCGGCGCGTGCAGGTGGTCGAGCCCGACGGTGGGGATCTGCTTGGGCGCCATCGCGACGACGGCGAGAGCAGCGAAGTCGTCGAGGCTGAGCGTCCACACGAGCTCCGGCACGGCTGCGCGGTACTTCTCGTCGAGCCGCACGTCGCGGGTGTGCCGGCGATCCTCGCGCTGCAGGCACCGCGCGAACCACGCCGACACCTCTTTGAACGCCCGGTACTGGAGGAGGCGGGCGAACAGCAGGTCGCGCGCTTCGAGCAGCGCCACGGACTCGGCATCCACGAGTTCGCCCTGCGGCAGCAGACCGACGATCTTCATGTCGAGCAGCGTGGCCGCGACGACGAGGAACTCGGATGCCTCATCGAGATCCTGCTCGGGACCGAGGTCGCGGAGGTATGCGATGAACTCGTCGGTCACGCGGCTGAGGGCGACCTCGGTGATGTCGAGCTCGGCGCGCGAGATGAGGGTCAAGAGCAGGTCGAACGGTCCGTCGAAGACGGGGAGGGTGACGCGGAAGCCGGCGGCGTCGGTCCCTTCGACGGGCTCAGGGATCTCGGTCGCGGGATCACCAGTCTCGCGGGAGAGGTGGCTGAGCTCGTCGAAGCCACCGGGGGCGGATGCCGGCGCGACGGGGGTGTCGTCAGGCGACGGCGCCACGCGCGACCAGCTCCCGCGCCAACCGCAGGTAGGCCTGGGCGGCGGCGTGCTCGGGCGCGAACTCCGTGATCGGCATGCCCGAGACCGAGGCATCCGGGAACTTCACCGTGCGGCCGATGACCGTCTCGAGGACGTCGTCGCCGAACGCCTCGACGACACGCTCGAGCACCTCGCGCGAGTGCAGCGTGCGGGGGTCGTACATCGTGGCCAGCACGCCGTCGAGCTGGATCGCCGGGTTCAGGCGGTCGCGCACCTTGTCGATGGTCTCGACCAGCAGGGCGACACCGCGGAGGGCGAAGAACTCGCACTCGAGCGGGATGAGCACGCCGTGCGCGGCGGTGAGCGCGTTCACGGTGAGCAGGCCCAGCGAGGGCTGGCAGTCGATGAGGATGACGTCGTAGTCGGCCGCGACCTTGCGTAGCACGCGCGCGAGGATCGTCTCGCGGGCGACCTCGTTGACGAGATGCACCTCGGCGGCCGAGAGGTCGATGTTGGCCGGCAGCACGTCGAGACCCTCGACACGCGTCCGCACGATGACCTCGCGCGGGTCGCGCTTGGTGTCGAGCAGCAGGTCGTAGATCGTCGGCACGTCATGGGTCTGGATGCCGAGACCCGCCGACAGCGCGCCCTGGGGGTCGAAGTCGATCGCGAGCACGCGGCGGCCGTAGCCGGCGAGCGAGGCGGCGAGGTTGATGGTCGTCGTCGTCTTGCCGACGCCGCCCTTCTGGTTGCACAGCGCGATGATGCGCGCGGGACCGTGGCTGTCGAGAGCCGGCGGGGTGGGAAACCCCTGGTAGGGACGACCGGTGGGGCCGAGGATGACCTCGTCTTCGCCCGTCTTGCTGCCCTTCGTGCTCGCCGACACCGAGTCTCCCGCCTTCGTCATAACGTCGTCGAGTCTAGCCGCCGCCCGCCCCGCGGCCCGCGTGACCCGCGGGCAGGAGCCGGGCTCCAGGCTCCAGGCTCCGCGAGACTGCAACGCGCTGACATCCCCACTGCAGGCTGCAGTGGACTTGTCAGCCGCGTGCAGTCTCGCCCATCCCGCGCCGTGAGCCGCGCACCCCGGGCCGCGCACCGCGCGCCGCGGGTCAGCCGCGTGCCGTCCGCGCGAGCCGCGCACGCCGCACCTGCACGAGAACGGCGAGCAGCACGGTCGCGATACCCCACACGGCGGCGACCTTCACGAGCACGCCGTAGATCAGGTGGGTCGGGGTGTACTCCGCGCCGAACCCTCCCTCGACCGCGAGCGCCACGACGCTCGCCCCGACCAGCGCGACCGGAAGCGAGAGCCACCACGCCGCGCGGACGGCATCCGGAACCACACGCCGCACGGGCACCGCCGCGCGCTTCGACAGCCACCACAACCCGAAGACCGCCAGCCCGGCCAGCCCGAACGCCCCCGAGCCGTACTGCAGCCATTTCACGCCCAGGAGCGGCCCCCACTGCTGCTCGAGCGCGGGGAACAGGGCGTCGCCCGCTCGCCCCTCGTGCGTGAAGAAGTCCCACGCGACGTGCGTGACCGCCCCGAGCGCGAGCGAGACGACGAGCCACAGGATGCCGCTGACTCCCCCGCCGACGGTCTCGCGCGCGGCCGCGGGGGCACCGGCATCCCATCCCTCGGGCAGGCGCTCGGCGACGCGCCGCGGCAGCAGCTCCCGCGTCGCGGGACGCAGCACGCACCGCCACACCAGGAGCAGCGCGAACGCCATGACGACCGTCACCGGCAGCCACGCGAGATCGTGGGTCACCGAGTACGGGGGCACGATTCCGCGCAGGAACAGCGGAAGGTCGGGGGTCATCGCGCCGATCGCGATCGCCGCCGGCACCAGCGGTGTCCGCACGAAGGGCAGGGCGACGACCGCGTGGCTGACGGTGAACGGCATGTCAGCTGAGGAAGAGTCCCGCGAGCGTCTTCTTTCCGCGGCGCAGCACCGAGACGCCGCCGGGGAGGGTGCCCTGGACGATCGCCTCGTCGCCGGTCACCTTCTCGCCGTCGAGCGTCACTCCGCCCTGGGCGATCGCGCGGCGCGCGTCGCTGAGGCTCGATGACAGGCCCGTGGCGGTGAGCGCCTCGACGACGGTGGATCCCGCGGCGACGGTGGCGTGCGGCAGCTCCTCGAGCGCGGTGCGGAGCACGGCGGCATCCAGCGCGGTCACGTCGCCCTGGCCGAACAACGCCTCGGTCGCGGCGATGACAGCCTCGGTCGCCTCCGGGCCGTGCACGGTCGTGACGACCTCGCGCGCGAGGCGCTTCTGCGCCGCGCGGCGGAACGGCTCGGCCTCGACGAGCGCCTCGTACTCCTCGATCTCGGCGCGCGTGAGGAACGTGAACACCTTGAGGCGCTCGATCACGTCGCGGTCGTCGGTGTTGAGCCAGAACTGGTACATCGCCCACGGGCTGCACATGTCGGCATCCAGCCAGATGGCGTTGCCCTCGCTCTTGCCGAACTTCGTGCCGTCGCTGTTGGTGATGAGCGGGGTGCCGATCGCGTGGACCGACGCGCCCTCGACCTTGCGGACCAGGTCGGTGCCGCTGGTGAGGTTCCCCCACTGGTCGCTGCCGCCGGTCTGCAGCACGCAGCCGTACTGGCGGTACAGCTCGAGGTAGTCGAGTCCCTGCAGGATCTGGTAGCTGAACTCGGTGTAGCTGATACCGGCCTCGGAGTTCAGGCGCGCGCTGACGGCGTCTTTCTTCAGCATCGTGCCGACGCGGAAGTGCTTGCCGATCTCGCGCAGGAAGTCGATCGCGCTGAGCGGCGCCGTCCAGTCGAGGTTGTTGACCATGCGGGCCGCGCTGTCGCCCTCGAAGCTCAAGAAGCGCTCGACCTGGGCGCGCAGGCGCGACACCCACTCGGCCACGGTCTCGCGCGTGTTGAGCGTGCGCTCGGCCGTCGGGCGCGGGTCGCCGACCAGGCCGGTCGAGCCGCCGACGAGCCCGAGCGGGCGGTGTCCGGCGAGCTGCAGGCGACGCATGGTGAGCAGCTGCACGAGGTTGCCCAGGTGCAGGCTCGGCGCGGTCGGATCGAAGCCGCAGTAGAAGACGATCGGGTCGCCGCCGAGGAGCTCGCGCAGCTCGGTCTCGTCGGTCGACACGTGGATGAGTCCGCGATAGACCAGCTCGTCCCAGACGTTGTCGAAAGTCGGGTCGTTGGCGGGCTGGAGGGCGCTCACGGGCGCCGCGTCGATCGGTGCAGACACCCGTTCAGGCTACCAGCGGGGGTATCGGACCCCGGATGCCAGGGCGCGGGGCCCGCGTCGATCACAACGGCTCGTGCCCGCGGTGGCGGAGATCGTCAGCCCGCATTGACCCCCCACCACACGAGGAAGGCGGCCGCGAGGGCGGTCACCCAGCTGACCAGGCTGCCTATGAGGAAGTACTCGGCGCGGTTGCCGCTCTTCCCGTCGGCCGAGATCTCGGGGAAGCGGACGATGCCCTTCGCGGCGAACACCGCGGCGATCAGGGTGTACGCGCCGGCGAGGGTCAGCACGAAGACGAGGATGCGCTCGAGCGGGCCGATGAGGCGACCACCCTTGAGCACGGGGCTGGGCGTGGAGACCGGGTCACCGGGCTCGGTCGCGGCGGGAAGCGCGTCGCTTCCGGCGCGGCGGGGCCGGTCGGCGACGCGGAGCGCGTCTGCCGGGGGATCGTCCGCTCGGCGGGGCGCGTTCGCGGCGCCGTCGGCGACCGACGGCGACCCCGCGGCGTCCGACGGAGGGGTCTGCACGGCTTCGCGCTCCCCCATCTCGGAGCGCAGCGCGATGCGCACCACGGCGTTGCCCGACTCGAGCAAGAAGACGAGGCAGCCGATCACGAGCAGGATGACGTCGACCGACACGGTGTCGGTCGGTCGATAGGTGGCCCAGAGCTCCCCGAGGGGCCCCGGGCGCGGGCGACCACGGGCGATCACGACGCACGCCGCCGCCGTCAGCCCGAGCAGGGCGACGGGCCACAACCCCGCGCGAGCGGGACCGCGTTCGGGCATGACCCACGTCCAGATGGCGGCGACCGCGACGGCGAGGAGCCCCGCGATCACGGCATCCAGTCCCGCCGACACCACCACCAGTGCGACCGCCGCGAGCGTGAACGCGAGCCAACGCCGCGTGCGGACCATCTGGCGCAGCAGGTCGACCGCACCGACGGCGAGCAGGAGGAGCCCCGCCGCGATCACGCGCGCACCCCCGACGACAGAGCCGCGAACCCCTCGACGATCGCGGCGGAACCCGCGGTGCTGAGAGTCTGCGACACCGCCGATTGCGTGATGCCCTCGCTCTCGGCGAGCCGGCGCTGCGACCGGCCGAGACAGCGGCCGTACGTGAGCCGGCGCGCCCGCTCGCTCATGGCCGAGACGAGCTGATCGCGACTGAGGGCGTACGCGTTGGCGAGGGCGAGGGCGTCGGCCATGGAGGCATCCTCCTCCTCGCCGAGCTCGATCCACGTGCGCGCGAGCGGCGCGGCGCGCTGTTGCAGATGCTCGACGTGTTCGATCGCGGCTCGCGCCGCCCACCATGCGGGCCCCTCGGGGATCGTGCGATCGTCGAGCGCGATGGGCCGCACCTCCCCGATACCGATCCCGAAGCGGCAGTCGACCTCGTCGGGCAGGGCGAGCCGGAACAGCAGGAGCCAGCTCATCGCGGCGGGCAGCGTGGAGAACTCCCCCTGCAGTTCGTCGCCGACGACCGCCGAGAGCGGAACGGCGGCCACGGCATGGTCTCGCTGCACGCGGTCGACGGTCTCGGCGAGGCGCTTCTGGGCGGCGGCCCGGTCGGCGAGCTGTCGAGAAGCGACGATGTCGGCGATGACGGCGATGGTCATGCCATAAGCCTATCGCTTATCAAACTAATTTGATAAGCAAATTACTGATATCAGCCGATCAGCGTGCGCGCGGCCGACTGAGCCCGCGACACCAGCTCCTCGCGCTGCTCGCGCACCCGCTCGGGGGCCGTGCCGCCGACACCGGTCCGGCTCGAGACCGATCCCTCGATGGTCAGTACCTCGCGCACCGCGGGCGTGAGCGACGGAGAGACGGATGCCAACAGGGCGTCGTCGGCGTCTTCGAGACCGATCTCGCGCTCCTCGCACGCGCGCACCAGTGCGCCCGAGATCTCGTGCGCGTCGCGGAACGCCACGCCCTGACGGACGAGCCACTCGGCCACGTCGGTGGCGAGTGAGAAGCCCTGCGGGGCGAGCTGCGCCATGCGGTCGGTGTGGAAGCGGAGCGTCGCGATCATGCCCGAGAACGCCGGCAGCACGAGCTCGAGCGTGCGCACCGAGTCGAAGACCGGCTCTTTGTCTTCCTGCAGGTCGCGGTTGTACGCCAGCGGCAGACCCTTCAGCGTGGCGAGCAGACCGGAGAGGTTGCCGATCAGACGGCCGGCCTTGCCGCGCGCGAGCTCGGCGATGTCGGGGTTCTTCTTCTGCGGCATGATGCTCGAGCCCGTGGAGTAGGAGTCGTCGAGCGTGACGAAGCCGAACTCGCGGGTGTTCCAGAGGATCACGTCTTCGGCCAGACGCGAGAGGTCGACGCCGATCATCGCGGTGACGAACGCGAACTCGGCCACGACGTCGCGCGAGGCGGTGCCGTCGAGCGAGTTCTCGGCCGGACGCGCGAGACCGAGGCGATCGGCGACGAGCTGGGGGTCGAGCCCCAGGGTCGCTCCGGCGAGCGCTCCCCCGCCGTAGGGCGAGACCGAGGCCCGCACCGACCAGTCGCGCAGGCGTTCGATGCCGCGCGTGAACGCCCAGCCGTAGGCCTGCAGGTGGTGCGCGAGGAGGACGGGCTGCGCGTGCTGGAGGTGTGTGCGCCCGGGCATGATGGCTCCGGCGTTCGCCTCGGCCTGGGCGACGAGCGCGTCGATCAGGCGCAGAACCTCGCGGGTCAGGGTGCGCGCGTGGTCGAGCAGATAGAGACGCACGAGCGTCGCGATCTGGTCGTTGCGGCTGCGGCCGGCGCGCAGCTTGCCGCCGAGCGCGGGCCCCACGGTCTCGATGAGCACGCGCTCGAGAGCGCCGTGGACGTCTTCGTCGCCGGGAGCGGCGACCAGCGTGCCGTCCTTCACGCGCGCGGCGAGTTCGTCGAGTCCCGCGTGCATGGCCGCGGCCTCGGCCGCGTCGAGGTATCCGGCGGCCTCCAGGGCCGCGGCGTGCGCGTGCGAGCCGGCGATGTCGTAGAGGGCGAGGTCCCAGTCGAAGTGCGTCGAACGGCTGAGTGCCGCCAGCTCGGGAGAGGGTCCGCCCGAGAAACGGGCGCCCCAGAGGGCTCCCTCGTTCGTCGCCTGCCCGGTCTCGCTGCTCATGCCCCCAGCCTACCGACGGCGGCCGACAGCGCCGTCGCCGTGACGTGGGGCGGCCCGCCGCGCGTGCCGAACTCCGGAACAACCAGCGGTTGCCGCCGCCTCGGAGCCGGAAAACCGGCCGAACCCCCAAATTCTCCGGAGTTCGGCACCGCCACCGCCACCGGCCACCGGCCCACGGCACGCCCCGCGCCTCCCCGACACCCGACAGCACCGACCCCGCCCAGCGAGGCCCGACTCTCAGCGCTCGCTCGGCACCGCGGCATCCCGTCCCACGACGAGACGCACGATCGCGTCGACGAGTGCCTCGAGCGGTCCTCGGCCGACGGTCACCACCCACACGGTGCACCCGACGATCAGACCGAGGGTCAACGGCCCGAAGAGCTCGAGCGCGCGGATCCCCCACAGATCCGAGGTGTCGCCGAGCACGGCCAGAGCGACGACGGCCCACACCAGCAGCTGCACGACGTAGGCGGTCAGCGGCATCGAGCCGACGGCGCGGAGCGGGACCGCGACCCAGCGCAGCGGCGTGCGGCACAGCAGCAGGCAAAGGCCGATCGCCGCGATCGCGAAGCCGCCCGAGCCGATGACCTCGCCGAGCCCCGCCGAGTGGTCCTCGGTGGTCAGGACCGTCGAGAGATAGGCGTTCCCCGCCACGAGGGGCGCCGTCGCGAGGGCGAGCCCGTATCCCGCCAGCGTGAGCGCGGAGCCCGCGAGCACGATCAGCGCCTGCTCGGGCAGCAGCCGGAGATCGAGGCGCCCGAGGCCCATCCCGGCGAGCAGGAAGGCGATCCACACGGGGAAGGGGTAGTGCCACCCGAGAGCGGCAGCCAGCTCGTCACCCCCGCGACCCGACCAGATCGGCGCGGCGTCGAGCACCGGCTGGATCCACGGCATCACGAGCGCCAGCGCTCCCGCGGTGAGGAAGAGCGCCCGAGAGCGCATCCCGAGGAACGGCAGTGACAGCACGAACAGCAGGGCGTACGCGGGCAGGATCACGTAGACCGGCACGCCGGTCATCACGAGCAGGATGCCGATGACCCACAGCAGCGCGCCCCGCATCGCCAGCCGCGCCGAGGCGCGCGTGCGGCGATAGCCCTCGACCGGCTTCGTCCCGCCGGTGACGAGCGAGATCGACACGCCCGCGAGGACCGCGAACAGGATCGAGGAGCGCCCGTTGACGATGTCGAGCCACGACGAGGGGTCTCCGGCGACGAAGTCCTCAGTGTCGAGCAGATGCGCGGCCAGCATGCCCACGACCGCGAGGCCCCGGGCGAGGTCGACGCCGGCCAGCCGGCCCGGCCCGTCGAAGCGGGTCCAGAGCCGGCGTGGCCGGGACGTCAGTTCTGGCGCAGAAGCCACACCAACAGCGCCTTCTGGGCGTGGAGCCGGTTCTCGGCCTCGTCCCACACGACGCTCTGGGGGCCGTCGATGACCTCGGCGTCGACCTCGTAGCCGCGGTCGGCGGGAAGGCAGTGGATGAAGATCGCCTCGTCGTCGGCGAGGGCCATGAGCTCGCTCGTGACCTTGAATCCGCCCAGGTCGCGGATGCGTGCGAGCTTCTCCTCTTCCTTGCCCATCGACACCCACGTGTCGGTGACGATGACGTCGGCCCCGGATGCCGCGGCCTCGGGGTCGTCGCTGAGGGTGATCGATCCGCCGGTCTCGGCGGCGATCCGCTCGGCATCCGCGATCACGTCGGCGCGCGGCGCGTAGTCCGCGGGAGCCGCGACGCGGACGTGCA
Source organism: Microbacterium sp. S1037 (assembly GCF_048381605.1). Classification (NCBI taxonomy): domain Bacteria; kingdom Bacillati; phylum Actinomycetota; class Actinomycetes; order Micrococcales; family Microbacteriaceae; genus Microbacterium; species Microbacterium sp. S1037. The sequence continues at coordinate 2,128,591 of NZ_JBLWIG010000001.1, read as the reverse complement.
TGCCGGCGGTGACGCCCGCGAGCACGTACGAGTGGGCCATGTTGCTCTGCCCGTCGCCGAAGAACGACAGCGTCAGCCCCTTCAGCTCGCCCTTGTGCTCGCGGATCGTGAGCAGGTCGGCGAGGAGCTGGCAGGGGTGGAAGTCGTCGCTGAGCGCGTTGACGACCGGAACGCGCGTCCCGCGCGCCATCTCTTCGAGCCCCGACTGCGCGTAGGTGCGCCACACGATCGCGGCGACCTGACGCTCCAGCACCCGGGCCGTGTCGGAGGGCGTCTCCTTGCCGCCGAGCTGGCTGTTCGCGGTCGAGATGATCAGCGGCGACCCGCCGAGGTCGGCGATGCCGACGGCGAACGAGACGCGGGTGCGGGTCGAGGACTTGTCGAAGATCACCGCGACGGTCTGCGGGCCCGCGAGCGGCTTCTGCGCCCAGCGGTCGTTCTTCAGCTCGATCGCGAGGTCGAGGATCTCGGCCTGTTCGGCCGGGGTCAGGTCGTCGTCGCGCAGCAGGTGGCGGGTCACGCGGAGGCTCCTTCGAGGATCAGGGCATCGGACACGGTGGAGAGCGCGGCCGCGAACAGCTCGAGGAACTGCGCGATCTCGGCATCCCCGATCGTGAGGGGCGGCGCGATGCGGATGGTGTCGTCGTTGGCGGCGTTCACGACCAGCCCGTGCTGCTGGGCTGCGGCGACCACGGCCTTGGCGACGGGGCTCGTGAGGCCGATGCCGAGCAGCAGGCCCCGGCCGCGGACGCCCGCGACGAGCGGCGAGCCGAGCGCGGCGATACCGTCGCGGATCTCTCCCTCGCGGCGGGCGGCGTTCTCGACGAGACCGGATGCCTCGATCTCCTGCAGCACCGCTCCCCCGACCGCGGTGCCCAGGGCGTTGCCGCCGAAGGTCGAGCCGTGCGTGCCGGGGAAGAACAGGTCGCTGGCCGCACCGAACGTGATGAGCGCCCCGATCGGGAAACCGCCGCCGATGCCCTTCGCGACGGTGATCGCGTCGGGCACGATGCCGGCGTGCTGGAACCCGAACCAGGCGCCGGTGCGCCCGGCACCGGTCTGGATCTCGTCGATGATCAGCAGCGCGCCGTGGCGCGCGGTGATCTCGCGCGCGGCCTGCAGGTACCCCTCGGGGAGCTCGACGACGCCGGCTTCGCCCTGGATCGGCTCGACCAGCAGGGCGGCGACGCGCTCGTCGACCGCGGCCTCGAGGGCCTCGATCGTGGCGTCGATGTGCTCGACGCCGGGGACCATCGGCAGGAAGTCGGCCTGCAGGGCGGGCTTGCCAGTGAGGGCGAGCGAGCCCATCGTGCGGCCGTGGAAGCCGCCCTTGAGCGTCAGGATGCGCGTGCGGTCGGTGCCGCGGCCGTGCAGACGCGCGAGCTTGAACGCCGCCTCGTTGGCCTCGGCACCGGAGTTGCCGAAGTACACGCGGCCCGACTCCCCCGTGCCGGCGAGCCGCTTCAGGCGCGCGGCCATCGCGAGCTGCGGCGGCGTGGCGAAGTAGTTCGAGACGTGCGCGAGGGTCGACGCCTGCGCGGTGATCGCCTCGACGAACACCGGGTGCGCGTGCCCGAGGGCGTTGACCGCGATACCGGCGAGGAAGTCGAGGTACTTCGTCCCGTCGGCGTCCCAGAGGTAGGCGCCCTCGCCGCGCACGAACATCGCCATGCGGTCGCCGAAGCTCCGGACGAGGTCGCGTCCGGCGTCTTCCTGCCAGGTTGCCGTGGTCATGCGACCACCTCCGTTCCGATTCCCTTGCTGGTGAACAGTTCGACGAGCACCGAGTGCGGCACGCGTCCGTCGATGATGGCCGCGGTGGGCACTCCCCCGTCGACGGCGTCGAGGCACGCCTGCATCTTCGGGATCATGCCCGACTCGAGCTTCGGCACCATCGCGCGCAGCTCCGTCGAGGTGAGGTGCGACACGAGCGAGTCGCGGTTCGGCCAGTCGGCGTAGAGCCCGGGCACGTCGGTGAGGACGACGAGCTTCTTCGCGTTCAACGCGACCGCGAGCGCCGCGGCCGCGGCATCCGCGTTCACGTTCAGCGAGTTGCCGGGGTGGTCGAGATCGGGCGCGATGCTCGAGACGATCGGCACGCGGCCCGCGGCCAGGTGGTCGAGCACGGGCTGCGGGTCGACCGTGACGACGTCGCCGACGCGACCCAGGTCGTGCTCGACCCCGTCCACGACCACGCCGCGGCGACGACCGCCGAACAGGCCGGCGTCCTCTCCGCTGAGACCGGTCGCGAGAGGTCCGTGCGCGTTGACCTTCGCCACGAGCTGCGGATTGATCTGCCCGGTGAGCACCATCCGCACGACGCCGATGGCCTCGGTCGAGGTCACGCGGTAACCGCCGCGGAACTCGCTCGGGATCTCGAGACGGTTCAGCATCGACGAGATCTGCGGGCCACCACCGTGCACGACGACGGGCTTGACGCCCACGTAGCGCAGGTACGCGATGTCGGCGGCGAAGGCGTCCTGCAGCTCGTCGCTCACCATCGCGTTGCCGCCGTACTTCACCACCACGACCTGGTCGCGGTACTTGCGCACCCACGGCAGCGATTCGACGAGCGTGACCGCCCGGTCGCTGGCTTCGGCGGGATCGGTGTCTTGGAGGTCGACGTGGGTCATGAGGAGTAGGCGCTGTTCTCGTGGACGTAATCGTGCGTGAGGTCGTTGGTGCGGATCGTGGCCGCGGCCTCGCCGACGCGCAGGTCGACGACGAGGTCGGTCGCGCGGGGTGTCAGGTCGACGTCCTCACGCGGACGGTCCGGACCACCGGCGGTGCACACGCGCACGCCGTTCATCCAGACGTCGACGTCGTACGGGTCGAAGGCGGCGTCGGTCGTCCCGATCGCGGCGAGCACCCGACCCCAGTTCGGGTCGTTGCCGAAGATCGCGGCCTTGAAGAGGTTGTTCCGGGCGATCGAGCGACCCACCACGACGGCGTCGTCCTCGCTCGCGGCGTTCACGACCCGGATGGTGATGTCATGGCTGGCGCCCTCGGCGTCGCCCTGCAGCTGTGCCGCGAGATCGTCGCACACCGCGGTGAGCGCCTCGGCGAACTCCTCGGCGGGAACCCGGATGCCACTGGCCCCGCTCGCCATCAGGGTGACCTGGTCGTTGGTCGACATGCAGCCGTCCGAGTCGAGCCGATCGAAACTCACGCGCGTCGCGGCGCGCAGCGCCGCGTCCGCCTCGGCCGCGTCGAGGACGACGTCGGTCGTGATCACGACGAGCATGGTCGCCAGGCCCGGCGCCAGCATCCCGGCGCCCTTCGCCATCGCGCCGATCGACCATCCCGCGCCCACGTGCACGGCCCGCTTGGGCTTCGAGTCGGTGGTCATGATCGCGAGCGACGCGTCCTCGCCGCCCTCGGGCGACAGCGTCGCGATCCCCTGGTCGACTCCCGCGAGCACCTTCGCGCGGAAGACCTCGTCGCCCGTGCCGATGAGGCCGGTCGAGCACACGAGCACATCGCCCGCGCCGACACCGAGCAGCTCGGCCGCGCGCTCGGCGGTCTGGTGCGTGGTCTGGAAGCCGAACGACCCGGTGAAGCAGTTCGCCCCGCCCGAGTTGAGCACGATGGCCTCGACGACGCCGTCCTTCACCACCTGCTCGGACCACAGGATGGGGTTCGCCTTCGCCCGGTTCGAGGTGAAGACGGCGGCGCCCACCTTGAGGGGGCCGCGGTTGACCACGACGGCGACGTCGCGCGCGTGCGTCGACTTCAGGCCGACGGCGACTCCGGCCGCCTCGAATCCGGCGGGGACGGTCACGCTCACGGGGCGACTCCGTTCAGGGGAAGGGCGGTGGTCTCGGCGAGACCCAGGGCGATGTTCATGGACTGGACGGCGGCTCCGGCCGTGCCCTTGACGAGATTGTCGACCGCGGCGACCGAGATCACGCGGTTCGCCGCACGATCGATCGCGAGACCGATCGAGGCGACGTTGGCGCCGAGCACGTCGGCCGTCCGTGGGAAGACGCCGGCGGGGAGGAGCTCGACGAAGGGCTCGTCGGCGTACGCCTCCTCCCAGGCCGTGCGGATCTCGGCATCCGTCGCCCCCTCCCGGATCGGCGCCGAAGAGGTCGCGAGGATGCCCCGCGCCATCGGCACGAGCACGGGGGTGAACGAGATCCGGATGCCGTCGGCCGGCGCCCCGGCCGCCGCCAGCGCCTGCCGGATCTCGGGGATGTGCCGGTGCGTCCCGCCCACCGCATAGGGGTTGGCGGTGCCGAGGATCTCGCTCGCGAGGAGGTTCGTCTTCGCCGCCTTGCCCGCTCCGCTCGGCCCGACGGCGAGGACCGAGACGATGTCGCCCGGGTCGATGACACCCGCGGCGACGCCCGGCGCGAGCGAGAGCGCCACGGTGGACGCGTTGCAGCCCGGGGCCGCGATACGCGTCACGCCGCGCAGGTTGTCGCGCTGCTTACCGCCCTCGACGGGCAGCTCCGGCACGCCGTACGCCCAGGGCTCGGCGTGCGTGCCGCCGTAGAACGCGGCCCAATCGTCCGACGAGGTGAGGCGGTGGTCGGCCCCCGCGTCGATCACGAGCGGGGTGTCCGCGAGGGCGTCGGTGTACTGCGCGGACTGGCCGTGCGGCAGCGCGAGGAAGACGACGTCATGGCCCGCGAGGATCTCGGGGGTCGTCGCCTGCAGCTCGAGGTGCGCGAGCGACCGGAGGTGGGGCTGGTGGGCGAGAAGCGGCTGACCCGCGCTGGAGTGCGCGGTGACGGTGCGGATCTCGACATCGGGATGATCGGCGAGGAGGCGGAGGATCTCGCCGCCCGCATAGCCGGAAGCGCCGGAGACGGCGACCGAGAGGGTCATGTATCTACCTTAGGAGTCGGGGCGGGTGCTGAAATTCAGCGCGTACCGGGGCGGCGACGCCCGCAAGCCCGACAACCGGCGGACTACGAGGTCGCCGAAACTCGGCGTGCGACCCGACGTCGGCGCAGCGCAGCGGTGCTCACGGAGAGCTCCGAGCTGAACGCGGCGATCGACGACATCTGGCGAGGGTATCGGCCCGGTCGGGGCCAGGGCAAATCACGTCCGGACGCGGGTCTGCGCGGGCTCGGCTGGGAGAACGGCATGCAATCCCCCTCTTGTCCCCCATTTGGGGGACAAGAGGGGGATATGCTGTGAGTCCTGCCCTCATCGCTGGTTGCTTCCGACTGCCCCCTTATACCGGCGGTGAGGGCAGGCCCACGTCGCAGGCGGACCTGCGCACCGTTCAGCATAAGCGCGCCTCGACGCCCGAAAAGACGGGCGCCGACGCGAGAGGCGGGATGCCACGGCCTCCGCCGCGGTCACCCCGCCCCCGTCGTCGTTCTCGACGTCTGTCAGTCGCGGATCGTCGCCCCGAAACGCTCAGCGGCCACCGCGACCCCCGCGAGCTTGGCCTCGGTGGCCTCCGCCGCGGTGAGGGTGCGATCGTCAGCACGGAAACGCAGAGCGAAGGTCAGACTCTTCGTCCCCTCGGCCAGGCCGGGACCGCGGTAGTCGTCGACGAGACGCGTGCCCTCGAGGAGCGGAGCGCCCCCCTCGAGCAGCGCGGCACGGACGGCGCCGGCCGCGACGTCGACGGGGACCACGAGCGACACGTCCTGCGTCGCCGCCGGGAAGCCCGACAGGGAGGCCGCCACGACACGCGACTGAGCGAGGTCGAGCATCGCGTCGAGGTCGAGCTCGGCGACGAGCACACGTCCCGGCAGGTCGGCGTCAGCCGAGACCGCGGGCAGGACCTCTCCGACGTAGCCGATGTCGACACCGCCGGCGAGCACGCGCGCGGTGCGCCCGGGGTGCAGGGCCGCGCGCTGCGCCTGGACCAGCTCGATGTCGAGCCCGGCCGCACCCGCCAGCACGCGGACGGCGTCGACGGCGTCGGCGAGGTCGGCAGCGACGGCCACCTGGCCGGGCTGCTTCGCGACGGTGTGTCCCGTGAGCAGGACGGCGACGTGCCGACGCTGCGGCGGGATCGAGGCATCCAGAGCCGTCAGTGTGGCGGCGTCCGGACGAACCGCGAGCGGCGGGACCGACGGGGTGCCGTACTGCACCCCGGGCTTCGGGAGGAACACCGTGCCGATCTCGAACAGTGCCAGGTCGACGATGCCGCGCGAGACGTTGCGGTGCGCGACCTGCAGCATCGCCGGGACGAGCGAACGGCGCAGGAACGGCGCGAGGCCGTCGAGCGGGTTCGCGAGCTTGACGCTCGGCAGCTTCTCGCCCGAGGGCGAGCCGTGCAGGGCGTTCTGATCCTCGGTCGTGAAGGGGAACGACGGCGTCTCGACGAAGCCGGCGGCCGCGAGGGCGTTCGCCACGCGGCGGCGCCCCTGCTGCGCGGACGTCAGGCCGCGACCCGAGGGCGGCGTGGGCAGCACCGAGGGGATGCGGTCGTACCCCTCGATGCGCGCCACCTCCTCAGCGAGCGTCCACTTGTCGGAGAGGTCGTGGCGCCACGAGGGGGCGGTCACCGACCAGCCGCCGTCGCGCTCGTCGACGGTGCATCCGATGAGACGCAGGGCCGACACGATCTCGTCGTCGGTGTACTCGACACCGATCAGGCCCGACACGAAGCCCGCGGGAAGGGTGATCGGGTCACGGCGGTAGGGCGCGCCGAGCGCTCCCCCGAGCTCGGTGTCGAGCGTGCCGCCGGCGAGCTCGACCATCAGCGACGCCACGCGCTCGGCCGCGACGTACGGGACCAGCGGGTCGACACCGCGCTCGAAGCGGCGCGAGGCCTCCGAGGGCAGCTTGTGCCGACGCGCGGTCCGGGCGATCGAGACCTGGTCGAACGTCGCCGCCTCGATGAGCACGTTGCGGGTCGCGTCGCTCATCTCGGTCGGGCCGCCACCCATGACGCCGGCGAGACCGATCGGTCCCGACTCGTCGGTGATGAGGAGGTCTTCCGCGCTGAGGGTGCGCACCTGCCCGTCGAGCGTCTCGAGCTTCTCGCCCTCCTCAGCGCGGCGCACCGTGATGCCGCCCTGCAGACGGTCGAGGTCGTAGCCGTGGATCGGCTGGCCGAGCTCGAGCATGACGTAGTTCGTGATGTCGATCAGCACACCGAGCGAGCGGATGCCGGCGAGCGACAGGCGCGTGATCATCCACGGCGGCGTCGGACGCGAGGGGTCGACATCGCGCACGATGCGGGCGACGAACTCGGTCGCGCCCTGACGTCCGCGGATCGGCGCGCGGTCGTCCACCGCGATCGGGAAGCCCGAGGGCGTCCGCGCGACGGCGTCGTCGTGCCCCGTACCCGGGTCGCGGAAGTCCGCGCCGGTGGCGTGCGAGTACTCGCGCGCCACCCCGCGCAGCGACAGCGCGTACCCGCGGTCGGGCGTCACATTGATCTCGACGGCAATATCGTCCAGACCCAGCAGGGCGATGGCATCCGTCCCCACCGGCGCGTCGATCCCGAGGTCGACCAGACGCAGGATGCCGCTGTGCTCGCTGCCGAGCCCCAGCTCCTTCGCCGAGGCGATCATGCCGTCGGACACGTGGCCGTACGTCTTGCGGGCGGCGATCGGGAACGGCCCGGGCAGCACCGAGCCGGGAAGGGTCACCACGACCTTGTCGCCGGGGAAGAAGTTGCCGGCGCCGCAGACGATGCCGCGCACCCCGCCGTGCTCGTCGCCCACGTCGACCTGGCACCAGCGGATGGTCTTGCCGTTCGACTGCGGCTCGGGCGTGAACTCGATCACCTCGCCGACGACGATCGGGCCGGAGAGCTCGAAGCGGTGAACGTCTTCTTCTTCGAAGCCGACGGACACCAGAGCCGCGAGGACATCGTCGGCCGTGGCGTCCGCGGGCACGTCGACGTACTCGCGCAACCAGGAGAGCGGGACGCGCATCAGACCACCATTCCGAACTGCTCGCTGAAGCGGACATCGCCCTCGGCCATGTCGCGCATGTCTTGCACGTCGCTGCGGAACATGAGCGTGCGCTCGATGCCCATGCCGAAGGCGAAGCCCGAGTACTCCTCGGGGTCGATCCCCGCGGCGCGCAGGACGTTGGGGTTCACCATGCCGCAGCCGCCCCACTCGATCCAGCGCGCCCCGCCCTTGAAGGTGGGATGCCACAGGTCGAGCTCGGCGCTCGGCTCGGTGAAGGGGAAGAAGTTCGCGCGGAAGCGCGTCTTGGCCTCGGGCCCGAACAGCACGCGCGCGGCGTGGTCGAGGGTGCCCTTGAGGTGGGCCATCGTGATGCCCTTGTCGATGACGAGCCCCTCGAACTGCGTGAACACCGGCAGGTGCGTCGCGTCGAACTCGTCGGTGCGGTAGACGCGGCCCGGGGACAGCACGTAGATCGGAATCTCGCGCTCCAGCATCGAGCGCATCTGCACGGGTGACGTCTGGGTGCGCAAGACGAGGTGTCGCGCAACGGGGTCGACGTAGAAGGTGTCCTGCATCGTGCGGGCTGGGTGGTCGGGGTCGACGTTCAGCGCGTCGAAGTTGAACCACTCGTGCTCGAGCTCGGGACCCTCGGCGATCTCCCACCCCATGCCGACGAAGATGTCGGAGACCTGCTCCTGCAGGAGCGAGATCGGATGCCGAGCACCGACGCGCGCGCGCTGCGGCAGGGCCGTGACGTCGATGCGCTCGGCCTCGAGCTTCGCGGCCGTCTCGGCCTCGGCGAGCGCGGTCTCGCGGGCGGCGAGCGCCTGGTTGACCTGGCCGCGGGCCTGGCCGACGAGCTTGCCGAACGCGGCCTTCTGGTCGGGGGCGACGTGGCGCATCTGGGCGTTCAGCCGCGCGAGGGCGGACTGCTCACCGGTGTGAGCTGCGCGGGCGGTTTTCAGGTCGGCCGTGGTCGCGGCCGCGGCGATGGCCGCGAGCGCGGCATCGACGGCGGAGGCGACGGCCTCGGGGGTGATCTCGGGTGCGTCGGACACGAGATGAGAGTCTACCGACGGGCGGGGACACTCCCCCGCCCGTCGGGATCACAGCCCGGCTGCGCGCAGGCCTCGGCCGTGCTCGGAACCCGACTGCGCGCACCGAACCCGGCTACGCGCCGAACCCGGCCGCGATCAGAGCCCGACTACGCGCCGAGCCCCGCCGCGATCAGAGGCCGGAGGCGTCGTACTTGCCGAGGCCGCGCTGGGCGACGATCAACTCGGTGTCGGTTCCGGTCTGTCCGGGAGGCTCCGCACCCGCGACCTGAGACGCCTTGGGCGAACGACGCAGACCGATCTCGACGCGGTGGGCGATGTACGACAGCGCGAGGCACATGGCGACGTAGATGACGCTCGCGACCATCGCTGCGGGGATCAGCGGCGATCCGTACTCACCGTTCGACCCCAGCTGGCGCGCGAAATAGAGGAGCTCGGGGTAGGTGATGATGAAGCCGAGAGCGGTGTCCTTCAACGTCACGACCAGCTGAGCGATGATCACGGGCAGCATCGCGCGAATGGCCTGGGGCAGCAGGACGAGGCGCATGACCCCGGCCTTGCGCAGACCGATGGCATAACCGGCCTCGCTCTGTCCGCGCGGGAGGGACTCGACGCCCGCGCGAATGACCTCGGAGAGCACCGAGCCGTTGTAGGCGATGAGCGCGATGACGACGGCCCAGTACGGCGATACCTTCAGGCCGATCACCGGCAGGCCGTAGTACAGCAGGAGCATGAAGATCAGCACCGGGACGGCGCGGAGCAACTCGACGATCCAACCGACCGGCATCCGCACCCATGCGTGGTCCGACATGCGGCCGATCGCCAGAATGAACCCGAGGACGACGGCGCCGACGGCCGCAGCCGCGAAGGCCGCGAGGGTCGCGAGCGTCGCCTCGCCGAAACGCACCCAGATGGCCGTATAGGTGAAGACGTTCCACTTGGTGGCCGAGAACTGGCCGGTGTCGAGGAAGCGCCAGACGACGAAGCCGATGACGGCGACGACGAGCAGAAGCGTGACCGCGCCGAGGATGCGATTGCGCATTCGGGCACGAGGGCCCGGCAGGTCGTAGAGGACGGAGGAGCTCATCGGGCGACCTTCCACTTCTTCTCGGCGGCGCGCTGCAGGGCCGAGAGCACGAGCACCAGGAGGACGAACACCGCCATCACCAGGATGATCGTCATGAGCTGGTTCTCACCGTTCTCACTCATGACCGCGCGGATGTTGCCGAGGTTGACCACCGAGAAGCCCGAGGCGACGGTGGTGTTCTTCAACAGGGCGATGAAGACGCTCATCATCGGCGGGATGACCGAGCGCGTCGCCTGCGGGAGGACGACGAGCGACATGACCTGGCCGAAGCCCAGGCCGAGGGCGCGGGCGGCTTCGGCCTGTCCGACGGGGACGGTGTTGATGCCGGAGCGGATCGTCTCGGCGACGTACGTCGCCGTGTAGATGCCGAGGCCGCAGACGGCGAGAGTGAGGAAGCTCCCGCGCGGGACGTCGATGAGCAGCGGGACGCAGAACGCGAAGAAGAACAGGACGAGCGTCAGCGGGGTGTTGCGGATCCAATTCACGTAGACCGCACCCACCGCGCGCGCGATCGGAATCGGCGACACGCGCATCGCCCCGACGATGAAGCCCAAGACGAGAGCGATCAGACCGCCGCCCAGGAAGAGCACGACGGTCCCCCACAGCGCCTGCGCCCACAGGTCGGGGTAGTCGAAGATCTGATTCACCGAAGGGTGTCCGTTCTGTTCTTTCGTCGTTCGATCGAGCGGAGGGGGTGCGGGCGGCGATCGCTCGCCGCCCGCACGAGGGGCTCAGCTGACGGGGTCGACCGCCGGCTGCTCGCCCTTGACGCCCGAGGCGCCGAGGTTCTTCTCGAAGATGGCCTCCCAGGTGGAGCCGCCGTCGGTGAACATGGTGTTCACGAACTCCTGGAAAGCGGTGTCGCCCTTGGCGAGGCCGACGCCGTAGCGCTCCTCGCTGAAGGGCTCGCCCGCGATCTTGAGGTTGTCGGGGTCCTGAGCGGCGTAGCCGAGGAGGATGGCCTCGTCGGTCGTCACCGCGTCGACCTCGCCGTTCTTCAGCTTCTCGACGCACTGCGAGTACGTGTCGAACTCGACGACCTTGGCGGGTGTCTCTTCGCGGATGCGCTGGATCGGCGTCGAACCGGTGACCGAGCAGACCGTGGTGTCGGCGGTCAGCGAGTCCTTGCCGGTGATGGTGTCGTTGTCGGCGGCGACGAGCAGGCCCTGTCCGGTCAGGAAGTAGGGACCGGCGAACGCGATCTGCTCCTTGCGCTTGTCGGTGATCGAGTAGGTGCCGACGTAGTAGTCGATGTCGCCGTTGATGATCGCCTGCTCGCGGTTCGCCGAGGCGATGGCCTTGTACTCGACCTTGGAGCTGTCAGCGGGGTCGTAGCCGAGCGACGCAGCGATCCACCGCGCGATGTCGACGTCGAAGCCCTTGCGCTCGCCCGTGACGGGGTCAAGGTAGCCGAGGCCGGGCTGGTCTTCCTTGACGCCGATGACGACCTTGTCGGCCGCCTTGATCTTGTCGAACGTCGGGCTGTTCTCGATGGTGACGTCGGTGGCGACCGCGCCGTAGACCGGGGCGTCGCTGCTGCCGCCGTCGGATCCCGCATCGGGCGAGCCGGGGGTGCCGCTGTTGCAAGCCGTCAGGGCCAGCAGGCTCGCGGCGAGGACGCCGAGGCCTGTGAGAGTACGAGTTTTACGCATGTGATGTCTCCTTGGTTACGTGTGCTGTGCGGAAAGGGGTCGGTGACGGCGCGTTCGGGTCGGCCGGGGGGAATGGGACACGAGTGGGGCGAGAGAACCTCCTTGTTCGTCGCCTCTTCCGATCAGTGCGTGATGAGCTTCGAGAGGAAGTCCTTCGCGCGATCGGACTGCGGGTTCGTGAAGAACTGCTCGGGAGCCGCCTGCTCCACGATCTGCCCGTCGGCCATGAAGACGACGCGGTTCGCGGCCTTGCGCGCGAACCCCATCTCGTGCGTGACCACGATCATGGTCATGCCCTCCTTGGCGAGACCGACCATGACGTCGAGCACCTCGTTGATCATCTCGGGGTCGAGGGCCGAGGTCGGCTCGTCGAACAGCATGACCTTCGGCTTCATCGCGAGCGCACGGGCGATCGCGACGCGCTGCTGCTGTCCACCGGAGAGCTGGGCCGGGAGCTTGTCCGCCTGGTGACCGACGCCCACGCGCTCCAGCAGCGCGCGCGCCTCTTTCTCGGCATCCGCCTTCTTGAGCTTGCGGACCTTGATGGGGCCGAGAGTGACGTTCTCGAGGATCGTCAGGTGGGCGAACAGGTTGAATGACTGGAACACCATGCCGACATCGGCACGCAGCTTCGCGAGCCCCTTGCCCTCCTCGGGCAGGCGCGCGCCGTCGATGGTGATGGACCCGCTCGTGATCGTCTCGAGGCGGTTGATCGTGCGGCAGAGCGTCGACTTGCCCGATCCGGACGGACCGATGACGACGACGACCTCACCGCGGTCGACGGTGAGATTGATGTCTTTCAGCGCCTGGAACTGGCCGTAGTGCTTCTGCACATCGGAGACGACGACGAGGGGCTCGGAGCCCGCCGGGGGAACGGATGCCATGCGTTCACCCTATGAGAGCGACGAGCCGGCGACCACCTCGGAACGCGCGCCTTAACCGTTCTGTAACAGCGGCCTCACCGCGCGCGCTGCGCGAAAGCCGTCTCGTACAGACACACGCTCGCGGCCGTCGCGAGGTTCAGCGACTCGGCGCGGCCGTAGATCGGCAGGCGCAACGACAGGTCGGCATGAGCGAGCGCCGTCTCGTCCAGCCCCCGCGCCTCGTTGCCGAAGAGCCAGGCCGTCGGCTCCGACAGGAGGTCTCGGGATGCCAGGAAATCGTCGCCGTCGACATCGGCGGCGACCACGCGCAACCCGGCCTCGTGCGCTCGCGCGACGACGTCGGCGAGATCGAGGTCGACCGCGACAGGAAGGTGGAACAGCGACCCGGTGGTCGAGCGCACGACCTTCGGGTTGTACGGATCGACCGTGCGCCCGGTGAGGACGACGGCGTCGGCACCCGCGGCGTCGGCGGCACGGATGATCGTGCCGAGGTTGCCGGGGTCGCGCACCTCCTCGCAGATCGCGATGAGGCGCGGGTTGCCCGCGAGCACGTCCCTCAGGGCCGTCGGAGTCTGCCGAGCCACCGCGACGATGCCCTGGGGCGTGACCGTGTCGGCCATGGCATCCAGGACCGCCTCGGTCGTGTACTGCAGGTCGACGCCCGCTCGCTCGGCGGCATCGCGCACATCCGTGTGCTTCTCGAGAGCCGTCGGGGTCGCGTAGAGCTCGAGCACCGTCTCGGGCGCCCACGCGAGGGCTTCGCGCGCGGCCTGCGGACCCTCGAGGAGGAAGAGGCCGGTCTCTTGACGGGCGGCGCGCTTGCTGAGCTTGGCCACGGCGCGCACCCGCGGCGAACGGGGGTTCTCGAGCACGTCCTCAGTGTATGGCGTGGGCGGCATAGACCCCGGAAGCCGCGCGGAAACGACGAACGGGCGCCCTCCGGAGAGGACGCCCGTTCGGTACGAGGACGCGTCTTACGCGGTCTTCGGAGCGTTGACGTCACTGGGCAGCGCCGCCTTCGCGGTCTGGACCAGCGAGGCGAACACGGCGGGCTCGTTCACGGCGAGCTCGGCGAGCATACGACGGTCGACCTGGACACCCGCGAGGCCGAGGCCCTGGATGAAGCGGTTGTACGTGAGGCCGTTCTGGCGCGACGCAGCGTTGATGCGCTGGATCCACAGGCGACGGAAGTCGCCCTTGCGCTTGCGACGGTCACGGTACGCGTAGACCAGGGAGTGGGTGACCTGCTCCTTGGCCTTGCGGTACAGGCGCGAACGCTGACCGCGGTAACCGGAGGCGCGCTCGAGGATGACGCGACGCTTCTTGTGGGCGTTTACTGCCCGCTTGACTCTAGCCATTTCTGTTTCTTCCTAACGTGCGTCGGCGCTCAGAGACCGAGGAGCTTCTTGGCGACCTTCGAGTCACCGGCGGCCAGGACCTGCTCCTGGTTCAGGCGGCGGGTGCGCTTCGAGGCCTTGCCTTCGAGGTTGTGGCGCATGCCGGCCTGCTGCTTCATGAGCTTGCCGCTACCGGTCAGCTTGAAGCGCTTCTTGGCGCCCGAGTGGGTCTTCTGCTTCGGCATCTGTCTTCCTTCGTTGGTGTTCCCGACGGAGCGGGAGTCTGGGGAGCTTTACTCGGCGGGGGCCGAGCTGGGCGTTTCTTCCGGGGCCGCCTCGCCACGGGAAGCGCTGCGCGCCGCCTCGCGGTTCGCCGCGCGCTGCGCGTTCTGCTCGGTCTTGACCTCGGACTTGTTCTTGTGCGGGGCGACCACCATCACCATGTTGCGGCCGTCGATCGTGGGGTTGGACTCGACGGTGCCGAACTCGGCGACATCTTCCGCGAACTTGCGGAGCAGGCGCACACCCTGCTCGGGACGCGACTGCTCGCGACCGCGGAACAGGATCATCGCCTTCACCTTGTCGCCCGCCTGGAGGAAGCCCTCGGCGCGCTTGAGCTTGGTGATGTAGTCGTGAGCCTCGATCTTGAGGCGGAACCGGACCTCTTTGAGGACCGTGTTGGCCTGGTTACGACGCGTTTCCTTGGCCTTCTGCGCGGCCTCGTACTTGAACTTGCCGTAATCCATGATCTTGACCACGGGAGGCTTCGAGCTCGGCGCAACCTCGACCAGGTCGAGGTCCGCTTCCTGGGCCAGGCGCAGCGCAGCTTCGATTCGGACGATGCCGACCTGCTCGCCGTTGGGTCCGACGAGACGGACCTCCGGGACTCGGATGCGCTCGTTGGTGCGGGGATCGCTGATGCGGAACTCCTCTTGTGTGCGGGTGGTGGCCGCCGCGATCCGATCGAATCGCGGGCGAAGAGGAGTACACACGCCACCCGGCACGGTGCTGTCAGCACCGGCTTCTGCACCCAGACGACCCCGTGCGAAACGGAGCGGAGTGCGGGAACCCGGTAGCCTGGAGCGGCAAGCGCGGGTGGGATGTGATCCTCTTTCGTACGGAGTGAGACACTCCGAAGCCCGCCATAGTCTAGCAGAGAGATTCACGTGGACACGATCCCCTCCGACCAGCTCGCCGACGACCACTCCGCGCACCGCCACGGAGCCGAGGACGAGCGTCTCGCCCGCTGGGAGGAACAGGAGCGCGCCGCATCCTCGGCCACCCGCGACATCGCCGACGTCCCCGCCGTCGAGGTCATCACGACCGCCGCCGTCCACCTCATGAGTGCCGCCGCCGTGAAGACCGGCCTGGCCGACGATCCGAAGCAGCAGCTCGACCTCGACGAGGCCCGCAAGCTCATCAACGCCCTCGCCGGCCTCATCACCGCCGGCGCCCCCGAGATCAGCGACATGCACGCGCGCTCCCTGCGCGACGGGCTGCGGTCGCTGCAGCTCGCGTTCCGCGAGGCGTCGACCATTCAGGACCCGATCGGTAAGGGGCCGGGCGAGAAGTGGACAGGTCCCGTCACGTAGGTCGCTCGTTCTGCGGAGGTACCGGACTCCGGGATGCCATCCTCCCGAGGCAAGAGCAGGGCCCCTACCCCGATTGCCTCGGGAGAATGGCATCCCTTCGCCCTGCGCCACCGCAGGACAGTTCCTCCGTGACACCCGCGGGGGGTATAGGGGGGCAGCCCTTCGCCTGTGCCGCAGGACGACTCCTCCGTGACACCCGCGAGGTACGGAATGGCATCCCTTCGCTCTGCGCCACCGCAGGACAGTTCCTCCGTGACACCCGCGAGGGTATAGGGGAGCACCCCTTCGCCCTAAGGCACCGCGGGGCACCTCCTCCCTGACACCCGCGGGAGGAGGGGCGGCTCGGTGGACCGTGGGGTGGTCTGCCGGAGCCGAGGTCCCTGAGCCTGTCGAAGGGACCGGGACCGCTGAGGGCGACCCCCACGCCGTCGGAGTGCTGTGCGGGTCAGGCGTCGGAGCTGCGGTGCAGCTTCACCGTCAAAGAATCGACGAGCACGGCGATGCGATCGTCGGCGGACCAGCGGCGCGCGATGCGCGCCAGCACGGCGTCCAGCTCTTCCTGCTCGAGGCCCGACATCAACTGCAGGTGCACGACCAGCTCGGGCCCGCGCAGGCGGCCCGTCGGATCGCCCGACTCGACCGCGAGATCGAGCACGGCGAGCTCCCCCGAGATGCTCTCCTGCAGCCCGGTGAAGATCGTCGGCGACGTGTGCGCCGGCTCCCACGGCTCGCCCTGGGCGATGGCCCAGACCGCGGGGCGGCGCAGGACGAACTCCGTCTCGGAGGCCGGGTCGATCACGATGAGCTCGGTGTCCTCGGACGCCGCGGCCAGGGCCGTGCGGCGGCCGTCCGCGGGGACGGGGCGGGCCGTGGCATCCCATGCCTGAAGAGCCGCGACGGACGTGAACACGGGCAGCACTTTGCGACCGTCGGGGGCGGCCACCGTCACGATCGACAGCTCTTGGGTCTTGTCGACCTCGAGTCCGTGCGGCCCGACGCCGTGATCGCCCTTCTCAGCGACGAGGGGGATCAGGAGGCGCGCTTCGCGGTACGCGTCGACCACCGCGCGTGCATCGCCGTCCCCCGTGCGGAACGCGAGCAGGGCCGCCAGCAACGCGGGATCGGCGGAGCCGTCGTCGCCCGAGTGGGGGTTGGCCTGAAAGCTGCGCCCCTCCCAGGGGACGCCGGCCGAGTCCGCGTGGGCACCGTGCGCGCCGTGCGCCTGAGAACCGTGCGCGTGGGCGCCGTGCGGATCGTCAGTGTCCGGCGACATCCAGTGCCTCGGCCAGCGTGAACTGGCCCGCGTAGAGCGCCTTGCCGACGATCGCACCCTCGACGCCCAGCGGCACGAGTTCGCGGAGCGCCGCGATGTCGTCGAGGCTCGATACGCCGCCCGAAGCGACGATCGGCTTCGGCGTGCGCTGCGTCATCTCGCGCAGCAGCTCGATGTTGGGGCCGCGGAGCGTGCCGTCCTTGGTGACGTCGGTGACCACGTAGCGGCTGCAGCCGGCGTCCTCGAGGCGGTCGAGGACGGTCCAGAGGTCGCCGCCGTCGCGGGTCCACCCGCGCGCCGCGAGCGTGGTCCCGCGGACGTCGAGACCGACGGCGATCGCTTCGCCGTAGCGGTTGATGACGTCGGCTGCCCACTCGGGGTTCTCGAGCGCCGCGGTGCCGAGGTTGATGCGGCTCGCGCCGCTCTCGAGTGCCGCCTCGAGCGAGCGGTCGTCGCGGATGCCGCCGGAGAGCTCGACCTGCACGCCCTTGACCTGCTTGATGACCTTGCGCATCACGTTCGCGTTGCTGCCTCGACCGAAAGCCGCGTCGAGGTCGACGAGGTGGATCCACTGCGCGCCCTGGCGAGCGAAGTCCGCCGCGGCGTCGACGGGGTCGCCGTAACTGGTCTCGGTGCCGGCCTCTCCCTGGGTGAGGCGGACGGCCTTTCCGTCGGCGACATCGACCGCCGGAAGCAGCACAAGTTCGGGCGTGGACGCGAAATCGTTCATGGCTCCTCGGACCCGTCGGCGCATCTCGCCGAGCCTGGGCACGAGGTCACACAGTAGTCGTGCGCAGCCCGTCGATCCAATTGGCGAGGAGCCGGATGCCGGCTTCGCCCGACTTCTCGGGATGGAACTGCGTCGCCGACAGCGGCCCGTTCTCGACCGCCGCGAGGAACGGCGCCCCGTAGGTGCACCAGGTCAGGACGGGCTCGGGGAACGGCGGGGTGACCTCGAGCGACCACTCCTGCGCCGCGTAGGAGTGCACGAAGTAGAAGCGCTCGTTCTCGATCCCGTCGAACAGGCGCGAACCGGCTCCGGATGCCACGGTGTTCCAGCCCATGTGCGGGAGCACCGGAGCCTCGAGCTCGGCGACGGTACCGGGCCACTCCCCCAGACCCTCCGTGTCGGCCCCGCGCTCGATGCCGCGCTCGAACATGACCTGCATGCCCACGCAGATGCCGAGAACCGGCCGACCGCCGGCGAGACGCCGGTCGATGATCTCTCCGCCGCGGCTCTCGTTCAGGGCACCCATCACCGCGCTGTACGCGCCGACACCCGGGACGAGCAAGCCGTCGGCGTCGAGCAACAGCGAGCGGTCGGAGGTCAGTCGCGCATCGGCACCGGCCTCGATCAGCGCTTTGACAGCGGAGTGGACGTTGCCGGAACCGTAGTCGAGGACAGCGACGAGCGGCCTGGACGTCACAGTGCGCCCTTGGTGCTCGGAATGCCGTCGACCAGCGGGTCGAGCGCCTTCGCCTGGCGGAACGCCCGCGCGAGCGCCTTGTACTCGGCCTCGGCGATGTGGTGCGGGTCGCGCCCCCCGAGGACGCGCACGTGCACCGTCAGACCCGCGTGGATCGAGATCGCCTCGAACGAGTGCCGAACGAGCGAGCCGGTGAAGTGACCACCGATCAGGTGGTGCTCGAAGCCCGCGGGCTCGCCCGTGTGCACGAGGTAGGGGCGGCCACTGATGTCGACGACCGCCTGGGCGAGCGCCTCGTCCAGGGGGACCAAGGCGTCGCCGTAGCGTGCGATGCCCGACTTGTCGCCGAGCGCCTGACGGATCGCCTGCCCGAGCACGATCGAGGTGTCTTCGACGGTGTGGTGTGCGTCGATGTGCGTGTCGCCGGTGGCGCGCACGCGGAGGTCGGTCAGCGAGTGCTTGGCGAACGCCGTCAGCATGTGATCGAAGAACGGAACCGTGGTCTGGATGTCACTGGCACCGCGTCCGTCGAGGTCGAGCTCGAGCTCGATGTGCGACTCGCTCGTCTCTCGCGTGAGAGAAGCGGTGCGGGGCGTGGCGGGGCCGGTCATGACCGCGATCCTACCGAGGCGAGGGCATCGAGGAACGCGGTCGTCTCGTCGGCCGTGCCCGCCGTCACGCGCAGGTGGTGCGCGATACCGACGTCGCGGATGAGGACGCCGCGGTCGTACAACGCCTTCCAGGTGGCGGCGGGGTCGGCGACACCCCCGAAGAGCACGAAGTTGGTCCACGACTCGTGCGCCGAGTAGCCGAGAGCCGACACCGTGGCCGAGATCCGATCGCGTTGAGCGACGATCTCGTCGACCATCGACAGCATGGTGTCGGCGTGGCCGAGCGCCGCAGTCGCCGCAGCCTGGGTGAGAGCACTCAGGTGGTACGGGAGCCGCACGAGGCGCAGGGCGTCGACGAACGCCGGGTCGGCGGCGAGGTAGCCCACTCGCGCACCGGCGAAGGCGAAGGCCTTGCTCATGGTGCGCGAGATGACGAGTCGAGGACGACCGGGCAGCAGGGTGACAGCGGACGGCTCGTCGCGGGGCGCGAACTCCTGGTAGGCCTCATCGACGATGACGATCCCGTCGGTCGCGTCGTAGACCGCCTCGACGACGTCGAGTCGAAGCGGCGTCCCCGTGGGGTTGTTCGGCGCGCACAGGAACACGATGTCGGGACGCTGCTCTCGCACCTGGGCTGCGGCCGACTCGGGGCTGAGCGTGAAGTCGTGCGCGCGGTCTCCCGCGATCCAGCGCGCCCCGGTTGCGCGCGTGAGGATCGGGTACATCGAGTAGGTCGGCGCGAAGCCCATGGCCGTCCGTCCGGGCCCGCCGAACGCCTGCAGGATGTGTTGAAGCACCTCGTTCGATCCGTTGGCCGCCCAGATCTGTTCGGGCGTCAGGCCGTGACCGAGGTAGCCGGCGAAAGCCTCACGGAGGCCGGTGAACTCCCGGTCGGGATACCGGTTGACGTCGCGCAGCGCCCGGGCGACGGCATCCAGGATGTCGTCGGCCACTTCCGCCGGAACGGGGTGCGTGTTCTCGTTCACGTTGAGGGCCACAGGCAGAGCGGCTTGCGGAGCGCCGTAGGGCGTCATCCCGCGGAGGTCATCGCGGAGAGGGAGGTCGTCGAGGCGCACAGTCACCTCACCAATGGTAGGCCGCCGCGACGATCAGCCGACGCCTCAGGGCGCGGCGAGGTATTCGGTGGGGATGGCGATGCGCTGGCCCGCCGAGACCGCTCCGCCGTCGAGGGCGTTCAGGCGCGAGATCTGCGCCACGACGTCGCGGGGATCCGCCTGGGGAGCCACGTCTTCGGCGATCGACCAGAGGGTCTCGCCGCTCATCACGGTGATCTCGGCGAACGAGCCGCTCGGAGCGCCGCTCTCGCTCGACGCGAGCGCGGACCCGCCGCCGACGACGGCGATGGCGAGAGCGACCACCACGGGCAGCGCGGCGAGGAACGCCACGACGCGACGACCACGTGCGGTCAGACGCAGGCGAGTGGTGGGGGCGGTGGGGGTGATGCTGCTCATGGTGTGCTCCTTGGTGGGGAGAGATTCGCACCCCACCCTCGGCCGGGAGGGCGGTGGTGCGAATCTGTATTCCGAATCTATCTTCGATACTTTCGAGTGTCAACACCGGCTGTGATCGGAGACGAATCGAACGCGACACGCGTGAGGCTCCGTGTCATTCGGGTCGTCAACCGGATACGGTTTCGACACGGAGACCTCATCACCAACCTCCGACATTCGAATTTCCGCCGCAGAACGCGCGGCGCGAGGGGAGCTCAGATGACCGACGCGACGACCGCCGCCGGCCGCGAACGACCGCAGACCCGGCGGCGCAAGAACCTCAGCGACAAGCAGCTCGCGATCCTCGAGGTGATCCAGCGCTCCATCGCGCGGCACGGCTACCCGCCGAGCATGCGCGAGATCGGCGACGCGGTCGGACTGAAGTCGCTCTCGAGCGTCACCCACCAGCTGAATCAGCTCGAACTCAGCGGCTACCTGCGCCGCGATCCGGGCAAGACGCGCGCGATGGAGGTGCTCATCGACCTGCCGGGCGCCGCCGCCGAGAACCCGGCCGACACCGCCCCGGCGCTGGGTGACGCGGCCCTCGTCCCCCTCGTCGGACGCATCGCCGCCGGGGTCCCGATCACGGCCGACCAGCAGGTCGAGGAGATCTTCCCCCTCCCCCGCCAGCTCGTCGGCAAGGGCGAGCTGTTCATGCTCAAGGTGTCGGGCGACTCGATGATCGATGCCGCGATCTGCGACGGCGACTGGGTGGTCGTGCGCTCTCAGGCGACCGCCGAGAACGGCGAGATCGTCGCGGCGATGCTCGACGGCGAGGCGACGGTCAAGACCTTCCGCCGCCGCGACGGTCACACCTGGCTGCTCCCCCGCAACAGCGCGTTCGAGCCGATCCTGGGCGACGAAGCCGTCGTCCTCGGCCGCGTCGTGGCGGTGCTGCGCGCGGTCTGACGCCCTCTGGCGGCGCGGCCCGGTGGCGAGTCCGGCGCGCCGTGATGTCTCCGTGGCACGGCCCGACCCACGACAATGACGCCATGCCTGACGGACACCTCTCCCTCGCGCCGAGCCTCGGCAGCGCCACGCCGAAGGCCCGGCTGAGGATCCGTGCCGTGGCATCCGTCGTTCTGCTGGCTTTCGCGGTCCTCGCGGTGCCCCTGGCCCTCGTCGCGGCGTGGGCGCGACTTCAGCTCGTCGACGAGGATGCCTTCGCGGCGACGCTCACCCCCCTTGCCGCCGACCCACGAGTGCAGAGCCTCGTGATCGACGAAGCGACGAGCGCCATCACCGGATCACTGGACGCGTCCGCGTCAGACGCCGCGGTGCCACCGACCGCGGCGCGGGCGCTGGAGCTTCTCGGCCGCCCGACCGCGGCGGCGGCGCGTTCGCTCACGGAGCGCGCCGTGACGGAAGTGGTCCGCTCGGACCGCTTCTCGAGCGTCTGGGCCGCGGTGGTGCGCACCTCCCACCGCGCTCTCGTGTTCGGAGCGACGTCGGACGGCGGCGGCATCATCGTGCTGACTCCGGACGGCCTCGGGATACAGGTCGGCGGGGTGGTGTCGGCGATCACCGACGAACTGAGTCTGCAGGGCTCCCCCGTGGCGGCTCTCATCCCGAGTGTCGATCGCGTGGTCATCGTCGGCGACGGCGCGCCGTTGCGCGTGTTGCGCGCCGGCTACGTCATCGCCACCGCGGCGGGCGTGCTGCTACCCGCCTTGGCGGTGGTCCTCCTCGCGGGCGGAGCCCTCGTCGGACAGCGAAGAGGACGTGCGATCATCGGCACCGGACTGGCGATCGCCGTCGGTTCCGGAATCCTTCTGATCGGTGCGGCTGCGGCGCCCGACGTCGTCGCCCGCACCGCCGCCGCCAGCGGTCTCGATCCCGCGGGCGTCGCCGCCATCGTCCGCCAACTGTTGACGTCACTCGTCGGGTCGTCTGGCGTGGTCTTCGCCGCGGGGGTCCTCCTCCTCGCGGTCGGCGTCATCGTCGCACGGCGCACGAACCGGACGGGCGCCCCGTTGAGCCCGGCCGGGCCGAGCAGCTGAGCATCCGACGTCGACGCCCGGCGATCTTGCGACGACCACGGATGGCCGCATCCGGCCGTTACCATGACCGAAAGCGCAATCGGAAGCGAGCCCCGTGTCTACCAACCCCGCCCCTGGCGATCCTTCTTCCGCCGAGGGCGACACCGCGGCACCCACCGCCCTCGGCCCCGCCGAGCCGGCACCCACCGAGACGCGCGCTCCCGGCGATGACCACGCGCCCGCCCCGCGATCGCGGCCCCGCCGCAGCACCGTCATCCTCGGTTCGGGCCTCGCACTGCTCGTCGTCGCCGCAAGTGCGGGGTTCTTCTGGCTCAGCGCGCAACTCGCTGCATCCCAAAAGCAGATCATGGATCAACAGCAGCAGATAACCGACCAGCAGCGTGAGCTCGAGGAGCAGCGGGCGCAGCTCGATCGCAAGGAGCAGTTCGGCGCGGCCATGCAGGAGCTCTATGCGACAATCGATCCGCTCGTGGGCCTCCCGTACGCGTCGCTCGTGCCCTGGAGCGAGGTCGAGGGGTTCGCCCACAGCGCCTGGGTGCACCGGGAAAGTGTCGTGACGATGGAACGTGACATCACCGACGTCAAGATGTTCACGACGAAGCTGGCCAACCGCGTGGAGGCCGCGCGCTCCATGGCCTCCACGAACGCGACGGGGAGCCCGTGGGAAGCCGCGCTCGACTCGCTCGGTCACGGGTGGGTGACCATGACATATGACGAGAGCAACCGCCCGTGCGGCCTCGAGGCGATGGCCTGCGTCTCGAGCGCGGATCCCTTCGTCGTCCACGTCAGCAGCGACACCCGCGACACCTCGACACTGACGGACTGGATGCGCACCGGAGTCGCGTACCACGAGTACTCGCACGTGCTGCAGTTCACCAACCCCGAGGCCACGGCATCCGCACTCACCGCCTTCGGCGGCAATGCGGAGACGATGGCGGACTGCTACGCGCTGACCTTCCTCGACGGGTGGACGTTGGACCACGTGGTGCCCATCGACAGCTCCTCCTACTGGGAGGTGAGCGTGGGCTACGGCTACACGTGCGACGATGCGCAACGCCAGGTCATCCGTGACTGGGTGGGAAGTCTGGGCGTGCAGAAGCGCACCGTCTCGCAGTGAGCACGGGCGAGGCGGGTGTCGGCGCCCCTCCTTAGAGTGGATCCATGGCAGACACCCTCCCCTACGGTTCCTGGCCCTCACCGATCACACCCGAGTCGGTGGCGCAGTCCTCGCCGCGTATCGACGGCGCACGGCTCGTGGGCGACGAGGTGTGGTGGGGTGAGTCCGTGCCCGCCGAAGCGGGTCGCGTCGCGGTGAAACGGCGTCGCGTCGACGGAACCGTCGAGACCGTGCTCCCCGCTCCCGCCAACGCCCGCTCCGCGGTGCACGAATACGGCGGAGGCGCGTGGACGGCGTCCGACGACGGTGAGCTGTTCTACGTCGAGAAGACCGACCAGCGCGTCTACGCGCTCCGACCAGGCGGCACGGCGCGCCCCCTCACCCCCGCCGACGAGGCCGTGCGTCACGGCGGCCTCGGGTTCGAGCACGGCGTCCTCCTCGCCGTCCGCGAGACCCACGGTTCCGACCGCGTCCCCGCGCGGGCGATCGTCCGCATCGCCGTCGACGGCGAGGGTTCCGGCGAGGTCCTCGCCGCCGGGAGCGACTTCCTCGCCCAGCCCGCGCTGTCGCCCGACGGACGACACCTCGCCTGGGTCGCGTGGAACCACCCCGACATGCCGTGGGACGCCACGATCATCCGCGTCGCCGACCTCGATACGGGCACGGTGCGCGACATCGCCGGCGGCGCGAATCGCGCTCCCCTGCAACCGGTCTGGATCGGCGACGACGAGCTGCTCTACGCCGACGACCCCGACGGTCGGTGGAACCTGTTCCGCCACCCCCTCGACGGCGACGCGCAGGCGGTCGCCCCCGCCGACGCCGACACCGGCGGTGGGCTCTGGGTGCTCGGGACGCGCTGGTTCGGCGTCACCGACGACGGACGCATCGTCGCCGTGCGGACCGACGGCGGCGACGAGGTCGTCGAGATCGCCCCGTCCGGGGTCCGTCCGCTGGAGGTCCCCGCCGTCGCGGGCGCCGCGGTCGACGACGCACGCGGTACGCGGGTGCTGGTGTCGGGAGCCGACGCGGGCGGCCGCTCGGGCCTCTGGCTCGTCGACCTCGCCGCCGGCAGCGTCGACCTCGTCACGGGCGGAGCAGGCTCATGGGGAGACGAATGGATGCCGACGGCCCGCGCCCTCGAAACCGAGGGGCCGCACGGCACCGTGCACGCCTTCGCCTACGCGCCGACCAATCCCCAGGTCACCGCCCCGGACGACGAGCGGCCGCCGTACGTCGTTCTCGTCCATGGTGGTCCCACCTCGCACGTCGGACCGGCCCCTTCGGCGAAGACGGCGTTCTTCACCAGCCGTGGGATCGGCGTCCTCGACGTGAACTACGGCGGTTCCACCGGCTACGGCCGCGCCTACCGGGATCGACTGAAGGGGCAGTGGGGCGTCGTCGATGTCGATGACGTCGCGGCCGCAGCGTCCGCTCTCGCCGACGCGGGACTCGCCGACCCCGATCGCCTCGCGATCGCCGGAGGCTCGGCGGGGGGCTGGACCGTGCTCGCCGCGGTGACGAACACCGATGTGTTCTCGGCCGGCATCTCCCGCTACGGCGTGGGCGACGCACGCGCGCTGGCGGAAGACACCCACGATTTCGAGGCGCGCTACCTCGACGGGCTCATCGGCGCCCTCCCCGACGCCGAGCACGTCTACATCGAACGATCCCCGCTCACTCATCCCGAGCGGTTCCGCGTTCCCCTGCTCATCCTGCAGGGCTCGGAAGACCGGGTCGTCCCTCCCTCGCAGGCCGAGGCGATCCGTGACGCCCTGGCGGCCCACGGCGTGCCGCACGCCTACGTGCTCTACGAGGGCGAGGGACACGGTTTCCGCCGCGCGGAGACCGTGATCGACTCGCTCGAGCGCGAACTCGGGTTCCTGGGCGCCGTGTTCGGTTTCGAGACACCGGGGGTCCCCGTACTCGATCTCGGCTGAAGCCACCGGAACTTGCCGGCATCCCCGCCAGGCACCGCACCTCGACGTGGCGGCGAGGTTCAGCCGCGGCGCAGTAGGCGCAGGCGACTGGCCATGCGGAACGCGTCGGGTCGTCCCGCGGCACGCGACAGGAACGCCTCGAGGTCGACCGCGGAGTGCACGTCGAGGCGCACGTCGGCGTCCACGAGGACGTCGATGAGGTTCATGAACCGCTGCTGGGCGGCGGGGCCGACCTCGTCCAACGGTGGCACGTCGGTGAGCGTCCAGTGCCGATGGACCGCGCTCCAGTGCCGATACTCCGCGGGTGTCACGGGCGAGTCGCACAGCTGGGGGAACGTCGCGATCAACGAGCGCTCAGCGGCCGACGTGACGGTGAACACGCGATCGCGCACCGACAGCCGCTTCGGGGCGGTCAGAGCAACCGGGGGCGAAGCCGTGGACCACACGCCGGCTCGAAATCCTGACGTGTGGTCCGACTCTCGCGTGCGATAGTCCACGGCCCCGTCGAGACGCA
The DNA here is from genome assembly GCF_048381605.1 of Microbacterium sp. S1037. Taxonomy (NCBI): domain Bacteria; kingdom Bacillati; phylum Actinomycetota; class Actinomycetes; order Micrococcales; family Microbacteriaceae; genus Microbacterium; species Microbacterium sp. S1037. Next base: position 2,102,756 of record NZ_JBLWIG010000001.1, on the reverse strand, counting down.
CCACGTCGAGATGAGCCTCGAGAAGGGCGATGCCGGGAACGAAGAGGTGATGCCAGACGGGGTCGGGCAGCAGGTCTCGCGGCGCGTAGTTCGACGTCGCTACGAGCGCGCAGCCGCGCTCCGCGATGCGCTCGAGGAGACGCGTGAGCAGACGGGCATCGCCCGGATCGTGGACGTGGAGCTCATCGAAGAACACCGCTCGACTCCCGCCGATGACGTCATCGAGCGCCCGGGTCGTGGCATCCGGCTCGCTCCGGTGCGCCTGGATCCGGCGGTGAAGGTCGTCGAAGAAGCCGTGGAAGTGCACCCGCGTGGCGCGGCCGTCCGGGAGAGCGGCGAAGAGCGCGTCGGCGAGCCAGGACTTTCCTCGACCCGGGGGGCCGTACACGTAGACCCCGCGCGCGGCGCCCCCGGCGAGAGCGCGCGCCATCTGTCCGAGAACCGCGCGTTGCGCCGGGGCGAGCTCGAAGCCCTCCTCACGCGCGCGCGACTCGACCGCGAAGAGCAGCGGGTCGGGCGATGACACCTTCGAAGCGTGGCACGTCCCGCGAGCGCGCGCTGCGCCGATGCTCCACCGTCGAGAGGCCCCGTGAGGGCCGGGACCCCCGCGCCGAAGCGCGGGGGTCCCGGGATCACGCCGCGTACGGCTCGAGTTCGGCCGCCAGTCGCGCACCCACGTGCGCGTGCAGGAAGGTTCCGGTCTCACGGTGCTCCTGCGCCACGATCAAGCCGCTCTCGTGGACCGCCGACACGAGGTCGCCGCGGTCGTACGGAACGACGGCCTGCACCTCGACGGCGGGAAGCGGAAGCGCCTCCTCGATCGCGGCGCGAAGCTCATCGATGCCCTCTCCCGTGCGCGACGAGACGAAGTGCGCTCTCGGGGCGAGCCCGCGCAGCACGAGGCGATCATCGTCGCTGACGAGGTCGGCCTTGTTGAACACGACGATCTCGTGGCCGAAGTCGGCCTCGACGTCGCCCATCACGTCACGGACCGTCGCGAGCTGCGCGGCCGGGTCGGGGTGTGACGCGTCCACGACATGCAGGATCACGTCGGCGTCGCCCACCTCCTCCAGCGTCGAGCGGAAGGCCTCGACGAGCTGGTGCGGCAGGTTGCGCACGAAACCGACCGTGTCGGTCAGCGTGTACACGCGACCGTCGGTCGTCTCGGAGCGGCGGACCGTGGCATCCAGGGTGGCGAACAGCGCGTTCTCGACGAGGACGCCGGCGCTCGTGAGGCGGTTGAGCAGGCTCGACTTGCCGGCGTTGGTGTACCCGGCGATGGCGACGGACGGAATCGTGTGGCGCTTGCGCTCGGCACGCTTGGCTGCCCGCGCGGGGGCGAAGTCGCGCAGTTGCTTGCGCAGCAGCGCCATCTTGGTGCGGATGCGACGGCGATCGAGCTCGATCTTCGTCTCACCCGGACCGCGCGATCCCATGCCCGCGCCGCCCGCGCCGACCTGTCCACCGGCCTGCCGCGACATCGACTCACCCCATCCGCGCAGACGCGGAAGCAGGTACTCGAGCTGAGCGAGCTCGACCTGGGCCTTACCCTCGCGGCTCTTCGCGTGCTGGCTGAAGATGTCGAGGATCACCGTCGTTCGGTCGATGACCTTGACCTTCACCACGTCTTCGAGCGCACGGCGCTGACTGGGCGCCAGTTCGGTGTCGGCGATGACGGTGTCGGCGCCCACCGCGGCGACGATGTCGCGCAGCTCCTCGGCCTTTCCCCGACCGACGTACGTCGCCGGATCGGGATGCGGTCGACGCTGGAGCACACCGTCGAGCACGACCGCGCCGGCCGTCTCGGCGAGCGCGGCCAGTTCGCGGAGGGAGTTCTCGGCATCCGCCTGATACCCCTGCGGGTGCACACCGACGAGGACGACGTTCTCGAGCCGCAACTGGCGGTACTCGACCTCGGTGACGTCCTCGAGCTCGGTCGACAGACCGGGAACGCGACGCAGCGCGGCGCGCTCCTCGCGATCCCATTGATCGCCGTCGGTGTTGCCCCCGTACGCCGTTGCGGCGTCCTGGAGGGCCTGTGCTGCACCGAAGACCCGGACCCCGCGGTGCGCTTCGGCGCGCGACAGCACGCGGTCCACCGGGTCCACCGGGGCCGCGTCCGTGTTCGGGGGTGTGGTCTGTTCGGTCATGTGTTCCTTTCGTGGGCGGGCTCTCCCGCTCGTTCTCGCACTTTAGTCGTCCCCGGCGTCGGGGAGCCGGGTCCGTTACTCTGTCAGAATGGGCAGCGAGCACTATTTCAGCGCGTCGCCGTCGAGTCCCGAACAGCTCCGCCGCCTCCGTGTGACGCTTGCCGGTCGTGACCTCGAGGTCGTCACGGCAGGCGGAGTCTTCAGTCCCGACCATGTGGATGCCGGGACCTCGGTGCTCCTCGCCAACACGCCGCCCCCTCCCGCCGGTGGGCACTTCCTCGACCTGGGGTGCGGGTGGGGTCCGATCTCGCTGTCGCTCGCGCTCGCGTCACCGCACGCGACCGTGTGGGCGGTCGACGTCAACGAGCGTGCTCTCGATCTCGTGAGGCGTAATGCCGAGTCACTCGGCCTCACGAACGTCAACGCCGTGCGTCCCGAGGATGTTCCCGAGGACGTCTCGTTCCGCACCATCCGCTCGAATCCGCCGATCCGCGTGGGCAAGAGCGAGCTGCACAACATGCTCGAACACTGGATTCCGCGCCTGTCCGAGCGGTCGGACGGGTGGTTCGTCGTGCAGCGCAACCTGGGCTCGGACTCGCTGCAGCGCTGGCTCGCCGCGACCTTCGCGCCGGGCTACAGCGTGCACCGCGCGGCCACCGGACGTGGCTTCCGCGTGCTGCGCGTGCGTCGCCACGGTTCGCCGCCGAGCGAGCCGATCGACGTCATCGCCTGACACGGCGTCTGTCGGCGCGACCGGATGCCGAGGCGATCGGCCACGGCCCGAGACCTCGCGCGGTCTCGCGACGCGGTCTCGCGACGCGGTGCCGCAACGCGGTGCCGCCACGTGGTCTCCGCGAGCGCGGAACGCCCGCACGCTGCGCTCAGGCCAGCGCGACCTCACCCGTGAACACCAGTGACGCGGGGCCCGAGAGGAACACGTGCCCCCCGGCCACCCGAACGCCCAGGGTGCCGCCCGGAGTGTCGACCGTCCAGACATCGGGCGCGGCAGCGCCTGCCCAGTGCCGCACGGCGAGCGCGGCCGCGGCGACCCCGGTGCCGCAGCTCAGCGTCTCGCCCACTCCTCGCTCGAACACGCGAAGGCGGATCGCTCCGACGCCCTCCTGAACGAGCGGATCGGCCGGAACGACGAACTCGACGTTCGCTCCGTGGCGCGGTGCGGGGTCGAGGACGGGCTGGTAGGTGAGGTCCAACGCTTCGAGCTCGGCATCAGATGCCACCGCCACCACCACGTGCGGGTTGCCGACATCGATGCCGACACCCGGACGCGCGACGGGAAGTCCCTTCGCACGGACGAGGGTGTCGTCGGCCTCGATCGCGAAGGCGCCGAGGTCGACCTCGTAACCGCGTTCGCTGCGCGTGAGGGTCTTGACCCCCGCGCGGGTGCCGATGCGCAGTCCCCCGTCGAGGCTCGCGAGCCCCGTGTCGCTCAAGTACCGGGCGAAGACGCGCGTGCCGTTGCCGCACATCTCTGCCTTGGACCCGTCCGCGTTGCGGTAGTCCATGAACCACTCGACTCCGGATACCACCGCCTCGGCGCCCTCGTCGATCGCTGCCGCGCGGACGACACGCAGCAAACCGTCGGCTCCGATGCCGAAGTGGCGGTCGCACAGTACCGCGACCTGCTCGTCGCGCAGCTCGAGTTCGCCGTCGGGGTCGGAGATGATCACGAAGTCGTTGCCCGTGCCGTGGCCCTTGGTGAACGCGATGGTCGACATGACTCCAGTCTAGGGACGCGGCTCTCTGGGACGCGGCAGAGTCACGCCGTCGGCGCGGGCGGACCGCCCGGGCCATCGACGATGAGCCGTTTGCCCGTGGCCCAGGTGTCGAAGGGCTCGTACCCGAGGGCGTCGTAGAACCCCCGGGCTCCGGTGTTGTCGGGCCGCACCATGAGCTGCACCTTCGGGCACCCCATCGCCTCCAGCAGACGCTCCGCCTCGGCGACCAGCGCCGCCCCGAGGCCCTGACCCCGGTGCGTGCCGGCCGTGGCGAGGTAGTACAGCCATCCGCGATGCCCGTCGTACCCGGCCATGACGCTCCCCACGACGGAGTCCCCGTCGACCGCGACGAGGAAGAGCTCGGGCTGGACGGTGAGCTTGCGCCGGATGTCGGCGCGCGGATCGTTCCACGGCCGGGTCAGACCGGCTTCCTCCCACAGCGCGACGACGGCGTCCTCGTCGGCGATGTCGAACACCCGGATCTCGACGGTCACGATCGTTCCTCTCGTTCAGCGGCCAAGGCCGTGGCATCAACGGTTCGGGCGTCGACCCACCGCGCGTCGGCGTACCGGCGGAACCACGAGACCTGGCGTCGGGCATATCGGCGGGTGAGCGCCTGCGTCTCGGCGATCGCCTCGTCGCGGGTGAGGTCACCGCGCAGCTGAGCGAGGGCCTGGGCATAACCGATCGCGCGCCCGGCGGTGACTCCCCGCTCGAGGCCTTCCGCCCGCAAGGCCTCGACCTCGTCGACGAGACCCGCAGCCCACATCTGCTCGACACGGGCGTCGAGAAGCGGGACGAGTTCCTCGCGGTCGATCGACGTGGCGACGATGCGGGTCTCCGGATGCCAGAACTCCGGTGCCTCGGGGAGGGCGCCGCCGTGCGTCTCGCCGCCCTGCGCGAGGACCTCGAGCGCACGCACGACACGGCGTCCGTTGCGGGGATCGATGCGCTCGGCGGCGACCGGATCCGCTTCGCGCAAGCGCGCATAGAGGGCTCCGGAGCCGTGACGTTCCAGCTCGTCCTCGAGCGCGGCGCGGAGGGCCTCGTCGCGCGGGGGGAAGCGGAAGTCCCACAGCACCCCCGAGACGTACAGGCCCGATCCCCCCACGAGGATCGCGTCGGCACCACGGGCGTGAATCTCGCGGACCGCCGCGCGCGCGGCATCCTGGTACCACGCCACCGCGGCCTCGTCGGTCACCGCGAGAGCGTCGAAGAGATGATGCGGGATGCCACGGCGCTCCGCCTGCGGAAGCTTCGCGGTACCGATGTCCATGCCGCGATACAGCTGCATCGCGTCGGCGTTGACGATCTCGGCCGGACGGCCGCGGGCCGCGAGCGCCTCCGCGAGATCGAGAGAGAGCCCCGTCTTGCCGGTCCCTGTGGCACCGACGACGGCCCACAGGGCCGGGGCGGTCACACGCCGACGCGAAGGGTGGGAAGACCCAGTGACACCGCGCGCGGGGCTCCGCTTTCGCCCGCGGGCGTCGGCACCCCGCACGACTCGGCCTGCGAACGGTCCCACGCATCGCCGGCACGCGTGCGACGGATCATCAGCGGGGCGCCGTCGGGTGCGTCGGCGAGGAGGTGGAAGGGCGCGGCGTGCGTCACCGTGACCGACACGACGTCGCCGGGACGAGGAACGGGCGAGCCCGCGGGCAGCTCGAAGTGCACGAGCCGATTGTCTTCGGCGCGGCCGGTCAGGCGGTGCGTCTCGGCGTCCTTCTTCCCCTCGCCCGTCGAGACGAGCACCTCGAGGGTGCGGCCGAGCTGCTTCTGGTTCTCTTCGGCGCTGATGCGATCCTGCAGGGCGATGAGACGCTCGTAGCGCTCCTGCACGACGGCCTTCGGCACCTGGTCGGCCATGGTCGCCGCCGGTGTGCCCTCGCGGATCGAGTACTGGAAGGTGAATGCGCTGGAGAAGCGCGCCGCCTCGACGACCCGCAGGGTCTCTTGGAAGTCTTCTTCGGTCTCGCCGGGGAAACCCACGATGATGTCGGTGGTGATCGCGGCGTGCGGGATGCGCTCCCGCACGCGGTCCAGGATGCCGAGGAATTTCTCGCTGCGGTACGACCGGCGCATCGCTTTGAGGATGCGGTCGGAACCGGACTGCAGGGGCATGTGCAGCTGCGGCATCACCGCCGGGGTCTCGGCCATCGCGGCGATGACGTCGTCGGTGAAGGCAGCCGGGTGAGGGCTCGTGAAGCGGATGCGCTCGAGCCCCGCGATCTCGCCCGCTGCGCGCAAGAGCTTGCCGAACGCGAGGCGGTCGCCGAATTCGACGCCGTAGGAGTTCACGTTCTGGCCGAGCAGCGTGACCTCGATCGCACCGTCGTCGACGAGCAGGCGGATCTCGTTCAGGATGTCACCGGGGCGGCGGTCCTTCTCTTTGCCGCGCAGGCTCGGCACGATGCAGAACGTGCAGGTGTTGTTGCACCCGACCGAGATCGAGACCCAGCCGCTGTGGACGGAGTCGCGCTTGGTGGGGAGGGTGGAGGGGAAGATCTCGAGGGACTCGAGGATCTCGAGCTCGGCTTCGCCGTTGTGACGTGCACGCTCGAGCATGCCGGGGAGCGACCCCATGTTGTGGGTGCCGAACACGACGTCGACCCAGGGGGCCTTCTGCTGCACGGCGTCCTTGTCCATCTGAGCGAGGCACCCGCCGACGGCGATCTGCATGCCCGCGTGGGCGTCCTTGCGCGACTTCAAATGGCCCAGCGTGCCGTACAGCTTGCCCGCCGCGTTGTCACGAACGGCGCAGGTGTTGATGACGACCACGTCGGCTTCTGATCCGGCTTCGGCCCTGACGTAGCCGGCGCTCTCGAGCGAGCCGGAGAGGCGCTCGGAGTCGTGCACGTTCATCTGGCAGCCGAAGGTGCGGACTTCGTAAGTGCGCGGTCCGTCGCTGCCCTGCGCGGCGGGGGACGGCGCGATCAGCGTCGGGGTCGAAACGGGGGTGGTCATGATGGGAGCAAGTCTAAGCGCCGCGACTCCCCCACAGCCGTGACCGCCTGCCTCGCGAATCGGGCGCAACTCTGCGTTCGCGGGACGGACGGGAAAACGGTGCCTCGATAGCGTGGGCTCGACGCGGGTCGCCTCGCGTCCGTCCGCGTGTGCGCGGACGCGCCCTGAAGGAGAAGTCGTGCGGGAAGGCCGATCGTGGACGTGGTCCGAGCCCCTCATCGGGGCTGACCGCGACGCGACGGCCCTGGCTGGATCTCTGCTCGCGGGGACGTCGGTCATCGTGGCCGGTGCGCGCGGAAGCGGCCGCAGCCACCTCTTGCGTGCGGTCGCCGGCGACCTCGCCGCGCACGGAGTCGCCGCCGCCGTCGTCCGCCCCTCGACCGTGCTCTCGGACGTGCCCTTCGGCGCGCTCGACGCCGTCGGCGACCCACGCATCGTCGAGCTGAGACGTGGGCGTGTGCCGGACGGCGGCGTCGTCGTCCTCGTGGACGATGTGCACACTCTCGACGTCGACTCCGCGCGATTCCTCGCCCGCTGCGTAGCGGACGGTCGTGTCACCCTGCTCGCGACGCTCCTCATCCCCCGCGCCCGGGCTCGACGTGTCGACCTCGATGCCACGGGTGTCGGTCAGACCATGCTGAGTCTGTGGCTCGACGGGCTCGCCGAGCGTCTGGACCTCTCGGAACTCACCCCGACCGACAGCGAGCAGCTGCTCGCGGTGCTGCCGGGAGCCTCGACTCTGGATGCCACGATCTGCGGCGCCATCCTCTGGCGCGCGGACGGGTCTCGAACGCTGCTCCGCGAACTCGTCGCCGAAGCGGTGGGCGCGGTCGCCGGGGGTCGGGACCCCTTCGCCGCCATCCGCGACACCCCGCCTCACAGCCGTCTGTCCGTCGCCCTGAAGCTTCACACCGGAGATCTCGCCGAGGGCGACCAGGAGTGCCTCGCATTCCTCAATCGGCTGCCTCACGTCGAGTTCTCGGTCGCCACGCGGTTCGTGTCCCCGACGAGGCTCGAAGCTCTCATCACCGCAGGACTGGTGCACTCGGACCGGAGTCCGGCCCGACGATTGACCGCGAATGAGGCGATCGCGCGCGAAGCGGAGCGACAACTGGGTACAGGGCGCATCGATGCGCTCGTCGCGGCAGCCGGATCCCGCATGCTCGATGACGAGGCCGAATGGTGGTGCGCCCCCCTGGCCGTGTCGATCGCCGAACGCTGGCACCGCGGTGACGACGCCGCCGTGACGGAGGTGACGCGATCGCCCGCGCTACGCGCGCGGATCGCGCTCGATGCCGCGCGCGACGCGAACGATCGCGGTGACGCCGCACACGCCGCCGCGCACGCGGCACGGGGACTCCGATCGCTCGACTCCCCCGAGCTGCGCTTGGAGGCCGCCTTCGCCGTCGCCCTGCTCGGAACGGGAACGGATGCGGACGCGATCGACGACATCGATCCCGACGATCTCGATGAGGAGGGGCGGGGACGTCTCGCGCGCCTCCGGATCGTCGTCGCGGACCGGGGACTCGCGGTGCCGCTGTACGCCGCGACGAGGGGCGATGCGGATGCCGAGATCGAACGGTACCTCGACGACTCATCGCGCGCGGGAGCGGACTTCGAGTGGTCTCGCGCCGCGCACTCCGCCGAGAAGGCCCTCGCTCTGTCGCCCGAACGGAGCGCCACCCACCTGCGAGCGCTGCTGAGCGCCGGCATGGCGGAGACGTTCCGCGGCCGATGGCGTCGAGCGCGACAGCACTTCGACGACGTCCTGCGCATTCTCGACGCGCGCCAGCGACCCTCGGATGTGAGCGCGACGCATCGGCTCAGCGCGATCCTCGTCATGCTTGCGAGCCATCAGCTCGCCGGAGCCGACGGCGGGCCGGTCTACGCCCGTCTGGCCGGTGAACGGACGGAAGCCGCACGGGAACACGACGTCGCCGCCCTCCTGATCGCCGGGGTCGCGGCATCCATCGCCGATACGAACTTCGGCCGACCGGCCGACGGCCTGCGTGAATGGGAGTCGGTTCGCACGAAGTCCGCCGGCTCACTCTCGGGACCCGACGCAGATCTCGCCGAGCTCGGTCTCGCTGAGGCCCTCGCCGCGAGCGGACGCGTCAGTGAGGGGCGCGCGCTGCTGTCACGGATCGAGACGGGCGACGAGCTGCACGTGCGCCACGCTCGCGCGGCAGTGGAGACCACGGTGCTCATGGCCGAAGGGCGCGCGGACGATGCGCGTACCCCCGCACGAGTCGCGGCGGGCTTGTCGGCCGCGCGCGAGGTGCCGCCGGTCCGGATGCGCGATCTGTTCCGACTGCTCGTGCTGGGCGACATCACGACGTCGGAGAGCACTGAGCTTCGAACGCTCGTGACGACGACGGATCTCCCCCTCGCCATCGACCTGACCCGTCGGCTCGACGCGTGGGAGAGCGGAGAGGTGCACGACGTCACGGAAGGGCTGCGCCTGCACCGCTTCTGGTCCGCGGAGGAGGGCGGCCACGGCGCCGCGCTCGGGACGATCTCGAGGTTCCCCGTCCCGGCCCTGTCCGCGGCCCCCTCGCCGCTTCGCGACTTGACGCGGCGAGAGCGCGAGATCGCTCTGCTCGTCGAGCAGGGGCACACGAACCGCGAGATCGCCGCGATTCTCTACCTGTCGGTGCGAACAATCGAATCGCACGTGTACCAAGCGCGGACGAAGATCGGCGCCGCCACCCGCGGCGAGCTGGGGCGTCTCGTGGCGCAGTGGGAGAACCAGCAGTCCCGCGCGTGAGACGGCGCGGTCGACCTCTCGTGGACCCGAGCTGGTTGCCGCGTCCTTCGCGGCTCCCCGTCTTGGCTCTCCGTCCGGGTTCCCGTCTCGGCTCCACCTCACAACTCCTCGTCCCGGCTCCCGTTGCCGGAAGAACCGTGGGTGAGCGGCGCCGCGGGGCGCCTACTCGTCGGGAGTGAAGCGAACCCCCGAGGTCGGTCGAGACGATCGCGAACGCCCCACACCGACTTCGCGCAGCGCTTGGCGCGCCGCGCTCAGCGCCACCGATGACGGGTAACCTCGGCGCGCGAGCTGGCCGGCGAGCCGACGGAGCGCGGCATCATCGTCTTTGCCGCCGACGCTTCGCGCCTTGCTCCGCGCGAAGTCGAGAGCGCGCTCCGCGTCGTCGTCGGGCATCTCCGCGATGGCAGCGTCCGCGATGTCACGAGGGATTCCGCGCTTCATCAGCGTGGTCGCCACCGCCCGACGGCCCTCGCCTCGACGCTCGACAGCCGAGAGCACGAGCTGCTCGGCGAACACCGCGTCGTTGAGGTAGCCGAGGTCGATGAAACGCTCGATCAGCTCGGTGATCACGACCTCGTCGGTGCCCGGTACTTCACGGATGGCGGTCCGGGCCTCCGAGATCGACAGCGACCGAGATCGCAGTTTGCGCAGGAGGAGCGCCTCGGCCCGGTCGCGTACGTCATCGTCCTGCGGATCGTCGCGTCCTCCGCTGTCGACACGGTCGACGTCGGGCTCGATCGGATGGCCCGCAAAACGACGACCGAATCGCGAATCGGTGTCCCGCGCGGGAGCGGAGCTCGAACTCGCGTGGCCTCCCGCCGGGTGAGCGGCTGAACGGCTGCCCCCGAAGAGCGGGATCACGGGCGCGAGAGACTCGTCCCCGTGATCCTCAGGGGCACCAAGGCCGCCGGCCGCGTAGGCCGCGCCGTCCGAGCTGGAACCACCGGCCGTCGGGCCCGGGCCACCGTCGACGGACGAGAGTCCGCCGCGGCGACCCGGGCGCTGACCGTCGACCATCAGGCCGGGCGGCGGGCCGCGAGCTCGTCGGCTGCGGGCTCCGCCGACGCCGCCGGGGCGCCGCCGATGCCGAGCTTGTTCTTGATCTTCGACTCGATCTCGGCCGCGACGTCGGCGTTCTTGATGAGGAAGTTGCGCGCGTTCTCTTTACCCTGGCCGAGCTGCTCGCCCTCGTAGGTGTACCAAGCACCCGACTTCTTCACGATGCCGTGCTCGACACCGAAGTCGATCAGGCTGCCCTCGCGCGAGATTCCCACGCCGTACAGGATGTCGAACTCCGCCTGCTTGAACGGCGGCGCCATCTTGTTCTTCACAACCTTGACGCGCGTGCGGTTACCCACAGCTTCCGTGCCGTCCTTCAGCGTCTCGATACGACGGATGTCGAGTCGGACCGACGCGTAGAACTTGAGCGCCTTACCTCCGGCCGTCGTCTCGGGAGAACCGAAGAAAACACCGATCTTCTCGCGCAGCTGGTTGATGAAGATGGCCGTGGTCTTGGTCGTGTTGAGCCCACCGGTCAGCTTGCGCAGCGCCTGCGACATCAGACGCGCCTGCAGACCGACGTGCGAGTCACCCATCTCGCCTTTGATCTCGGCCTCGGGCACGAGGGCGGCGACCGAGTCGATCACGACGAGGTCGATCGCGCCCGACCGGATCAGCATGTCGGCGATCTCGAGCGCTTGCTCACCGGTGTCGGGCTGCGACACGAGCAGGGCGTCGATGTCGACACCGAGCTTCTTCGCGTACTCGGGGTCGAGGGCGTGCTCGGCGTCGATGAACGCGGCGATACCGCCGGCGCGCTGAGCGTTGGCGATGGCGTGAAGGGTGAGGGTGGTCTTACCGGACGACTCGGGTCCGTAGATCTCGATGATGCGGCCGCGGGGAAGACCGCCGATGCCGAGGGCCACGTCGAGGGCGACGGAACCGGTGGGGATGGTCTCGATCGGGGCGCGGTCGTCGCTGCCCAGTCGCATGACCGAGCCCTTTCCGAACTGCCGGTCGATCTGCGCAAGGGCCGACTCGAGGGCCTTTTCGCGCTCTGCGGGTGAGGGCATGACGTCTTCTTTCTGCTCGCGTTCCGTCGCCTATAGGCTGTCGCGCTCCGCACCGACGGTGAGGATGCCCGACAAGGCGTTCAGAGTGTCGTTCGACGTCGTCCACGTTAGAGAGGGCCTCCGACATTGGTGTCGCGAGAACCCCTCGATGGGGATGGATCGGCCGATCACTCCGATGTGAAGGAGCCTACGCTCCTATCGAACGAAAATTCGATGACACGCCGAAACGCGGAACGCGAGTACCGAAACCGCCCCCGCCGGCGGAAGCGGCTGCACTCTCGCGGCAGGCGCGCCCCGCGGCCGCCCGACCCTCGCCACTAACGTCGACGGGGGTCGAGACGACCGACGCCGTATCTCCGCTCAGGCGGCACGTCCGTCTCGGCGCAGAGGGCGAGCCACACCTCACGCGGGTCGACGCCCGCTGCGAGCGCCTCCGCGGGCGTGCGGCCGCCGACCGCAGACAGCACGAGATCGGTCATCAGGGGGCCACCGCGCGCGCCGAACTCATCGGCGACGGCGCGGTCAAATTCGCTACGACGCATGCGGTCGGCCGAAGCCGGTCAGCGCAGCGACAGCTCGGGCTCGACCTCGGCCACGAGGTCGTCGGGAACGATGTCGGGGAAGGTCTGAAGGCCCTCGAGCACCGAGAGACGGTCGCCGACCTCGCGCATGATCGACGAGATGGGAACATCGAGTGCTTCGGCGACCGACGCGAGGATCTCGCTCGATGCTTCCTTCTGGCCGCGCTCCACCTCGCTGAGGTAGCCGAGGGCCACGCTCGCGCGGCTGGCGACCTGGCGGAGGGTACGCCCCTTCTGCTGGCGGAGGTCACGCAGGACTTCGCCGATCTCTTGACGAACCAGGATCATTTCGGGCCCCTCCTCACTGCTGATTCCGACGCTGTCCGGAGTGGACAACCGTACAACACCATGTGGTCACCCTAATGCCGCGCGCTGGGCAGTGGATGGGAATCGCTCATCAAAACCCATCTCTGTCATTATTTGTTCCCGCTCGGCGCGGTCAGAGGGCCGCGAGCGTCCGCCGCACCGCGATTCGGGCGGCTTCTCGACGGATCCGATCCCGATCCCCCGCGATGACGAGGGAGTCGACGCTGGTCCCCAGCGGGGTCGAGACGCCGATGTGAACCGTGCCCACCACGTGGCCGTCCTGAGTATCGGGACCTGCCACTCCGGTCGTCGCCACGCCGACGTCGGCCGGCACCCCGTCGCGCCCCAGGACGTCTCGGACGCCGCGCGCCATCTGCCGGGCGACGCGAGGATGCACGGCGCCGTGCGCGTCGAGAAGCGCCGCATCGACCCCGAGAACGCTCTGCTTCACGTCAGTCGCGTACGCCACGACTCCCCCGCGCACCACACGCGACGCCCCAGGGACGTCGACGAGTGACGACACGACGAGCCCACCCGTGAGTGACTCGGCGACCGCGATGGTCCAGCCGAGCTCGGCGAGACGCTCGAGCAGCAACGCAGCGCTCTCCCGCGGATCCGTGATCAGCGTCTCGTCGAAGTCCTCGGGGATGCCGTGGCTCATCGCGACCTCCGTGCTGTGCGCGCTGCTCGAACCTCCGTCACGACGTAGTCGATCCCGGAGGCGATCGTCAGGATCACCGCGACCGTCATCGTCACCACTCCGGCCCACCAGACAGTGGACTGCCAGGCTGCGGCATCCGAGAGGCCGGCGAAGGGAAGGAGAGCGATCGAGAGCGCGACGGCCTGCGCGACGGTCTTGAGCTTGCCCATCCAGGCGGCGGCGAGCACGTGGTCGCTGACCACCATGAACCGGTAGACGGTGATTCCCACCTCGCGAACGAGGACGACGATGGTGACCCACCAGTCCAGCTCTCCGAGGATCGAGAGTCCCACGAACGCCACGCCCGTCAGCGCCTTGTCGGCGATCGGGTCGAGGAGCTTGCCGAGGTCGCTGACGATGTCGTACTTGCGGGCGATGTACCCGTCGATCCCGTCCGTGGCGATCGCGACGATGAAGACGATGCCGGCCGCCCAGCGCAGCGCTCCGCCCGCCCCGCCGTCGGCGAGAAGCATCCACAGGAAGACCGGTGCGCACAGGATGCGCGCGATCGTGATCGCGTTCGGCAGCTGCGGGTGAACGGCCATCAGTCGCGGCCCGTCAGCTGCCAGGCGTCTTCCGACCCCTCATCGTCGTCGGCCACCGGGACGCCCTCGAACTGGGCTTCGATCGGGTCGGATCCGTAGCGATCGTCGGAGGCCGCGGGTTCGGGGGCCTCGTCGCCTCGCAGACGCGCGAGAACCGCGGGGAGCTGCTCGTTCGTCACGAGGACGTCGCGGGCCTTCGATCCTTCGGACGGCCCGACGATCTCGCGCGACTCGAGAAGGTCCATCAGTCGACCCGCTTTCGCGAATCCGACGCGGAGCTTTCGTTGGAGCATCGACGTCGAGCCGAACTGGGTCGAGACGACGAGTTCGGCCGCCGCGAGCAGGAGTTCGAGGTCGTCGCCGATATCGGCGTCGATCTCCTTCTTCTCGGCCGCCGCCTGGACGTCGGAGCGATACTCGGGGCGAGCCTGCTGGGTGACGTGAGCGACGACCTTCTCGATCTCCTGCTCGCTGACCCACGCTCCCTGCACGCGCAGCGCCTTCGACGCCCCCATCGGCAGGAAGAGTCCGTCACCCTGACCGATGAGACGATCCGCGCCGGGCTGATCGAGGATGACGCGGGAGTCGGTGACGCTGGTCACCGCGAACGCGAGTCGCGAGGGCACGTTGGCCTTGATGAGGCCCGTCACGACGTCGACGGAGGGACGCTGGGTCGCGAGGACGAGGTGGATGCCGCTGGCTCGGGCGAGCTGGGTGATGCGGACGATCGAGTCCTCGACGTCGCGCGGCGCGACCATCATGAGGTCGGCGAGCTCGTCGACGACGACCAGCAGGTAGGGGTAGGGCTTGAGAACGCGCTCGCTCCCCGCGGGCAGCTGGATCTCGCCGGCGACGACCGCCTTGTTGAAGTCGTCGATGTGGCGGAATCCGAACGACGCGAGGTCGTCGTACCGCATGTCCATCTCTTTCACGACCCACTGGAGAGCCTCGGCGGCCTTCTTGGGGTTCGTGATGATCGGGGTGATGAGGTGCGGAACACCGGCGTAGGAGGTGAGCTCAACGCGCTTCGGGTCGATGAGCACCATGCGCACGTCCGACGGCTTCGCCCGCATGAGCAGGCTCGTGATCATCGAGTTGACGAAGCTCGACTTTCCCGAGCCGGTGGAGCCCGCGACGAGAAGGTGGGGCATCTTCGCGAGGTTCGCGACGACGAAGCCACCACCGACGTCCTTGCCGACGCCGATCGTCATGGGGTGGGTCGACGAGGTCGCCGCATCGGAGCGCAGGATGTCGCCGAGCGTCACGATCTCGCGATCCGCGTTGGGGATCTCGACACCGATCGCGCTCTTGCCGGGGATCGGCGCGAGGATGCGCACCTCGTTGGAGGCGACCGCGTAGGCGATGTTGTTGGTCAGCGCCGTGATGCGTTCGACCTTGACACCCGGACCGACCTCGATCTCGTACTGCGTCACGGTCGGACCACGCGAGAAGCCGGTCACCCGCGCGTCGACCTTGAACTGCTCCATGACGCTCTCGATCGCCTTCACGACGGCGTCGTTGGCAGCGGAACGGGCCTTGGGGGGCGTTCCGGTAGCAAGGGCGGTGACGGCAGGGAGTCGGTAGTTGGCCGACGGTGGGGCACCGGCGTTGTCGCCCCCGAGTCCCGAGATGCCGGGCATGTCGTCGTCGGGGACGTCGTCGATGGGCGAATCGTCGTGGAGCCCACGACCGCTCGCCGCCTTCGCGAGAGCGGCGGCGTCGAAGACCTCGGTGAGCGCATCGGGAGCGGGAACCGGCGGCGACAGGGGGCGCACGGGTGCGGTGACCTGCTCGGGCGCGACGACGGGAGACTCAAAGCCCCCCTGCGGCGTTCCGGGGGTGAGCAGCTCGGTGAGGTCGTCGGACCCGAGCGAGCCGTCGACGTCTTCTTCGCGACCGGACTTGTTCCGACGCCACCAGGGCAGCGACTTCTCGACCGGCTCTTCGTCGACGTCGTCGCTCGCGGGCATGACCTTGGTCGTGGCGTCGGACTCCTCGACGCGCTCGACCCCGAACATCCAGGCATAGAGGTCGCCCAGGCGACGACCGATCCGGTTCGGCGGGGTCTTCGTGAGGATCAGGGTGCTGAGGATCGCGAGCAGCGACAGGGCGATGTACGCGCCGACGTCGGTCAGGAGGAGCGCGAGCGGCTCTCCCACGATCCATCCCGCGAGCCCGCCCGCGAGGCTGAGCACGGGCAGCCCCTCGTTCGGGGCCGGTCGCCCGCCCGCGACGTGGCAGAAGCCGGCGACGGTGATGATGAACAGAGCCCAGCCGATCCCGACGCGTCCGTTGTCGTGGACGGACGCGGGATGGCGGAACAGCCACCCGGCCAGAAGCAGGAGCAGCACGGGCAGGACGAACGCCACCCGACCGACCAGCGCCCCGAAGCTGTAGGCGCTGACGAGCGCGGCGATGTCGTTGCCGATGAAGAACCACTCGACCACCGCGCCCAGCGCGGCGAGCACCACCAGGAAGAACGGGAAACCATCGCGCCGCTGATCGCGCTCGAGGTTCTCGAGGCCGAAGGCGCGGAACATCCCTCCCACGCCGTGGGCGACCGCCATCCAGGCGCGCACGACGATGGACGGCTTCTCGGGCTCATCGACATAGCGTTTCGGCGCGGGCGCCGATCGCTTGGCCGCGGGCGCCGCGGCTTTGGATCGCGGCGTCCCTTTCGCGGGGGCGCGACCGCCGGAGGGGGACGAGGTACGAGCCATGGTTCCACGGTAGGCGGGACCACCGACATTCGGGCGTACCGACGCGGGCTTCAGCGCAGTCGCTTCACCATGACGTCACGCCCGATTCCTTTGCGCACCACGGCGAATCCCTCGGACCGATACAGCGAGACGGCGTAGTTGTCGCGCTCGACGCTGAGGCTGATGCGGGCGTACCCCTGCGCTCGCGCGTAGTCGACGAGCCGCTGGAGGAGAGCGCGTCCGACCCCGTGCGCGCGCCAGACCGGGCGCACGCCGATGATGAGCTCGGGCACACCGGTTCCGACCCAGCCGAACCCGGGCTCGTCGCGCGGCAGCATGCGGTACCACGCGGCTCCGATGGGTTCGCCTCCCGGTGATTCGGCGACGAAACCGGCATCGCCGGGTCGTAGCCACCCCGCGATATACCGGCGGTGCTCGGCGCTGCTCAGGATCTCGTGGCGCGGGCGCACCGCGCCGGCGCGCCAGGTCGCAGCCTCGACCGTCATGTCGGCGAGGAAGGCGCCATCGGACGGGAGCGCCGCGCGGATCGGGAGAGCGGGCATGCCCGCATGATAGCGGGGAACGACGGAGCGCCACGGGCGAACCCGTGACGCTCCGGAGGGGATCAGGCCTCGATGACGAGCGGCACGATCATGGGGCGCCGACGCAACGACTGGTTCACCCAACGACCGATGGTGCGGCGCACGACCTGCGACAGGGCGTGATTGTCGCGCACGCCCGACTGCGCGGCCTCGGTGAGGGCCGCCGCGATCTTGGGCTTGACACTCTCGAAAACCGAGTCGTTCTCGGCGACGCCGCGCGCGTGGATGTCGGGTCCGGACACGATCTTGCCCGTTGCCGAGTCGACGACGACGATCACCGAGATGAAGCCCTCTTCACCGAGGATGCGACGGTCCTTGAGGTCGGCATCCGTGATGGCACCCACCGACGACCCGTCCACGTAGACGAAACCGATGTCGAGTTGTCCGACGACCGTCGCGACGCCGTCGCGCAGGTCGACGACCGTCCCGTTCTCGCCGAGGATCGTGTTCTGCTCGGGGATCCCGGTCTCCTGGGCCAGCTTCGCGTTGGCCATCAGGTGCCGGTACTCGCCGTGCACGGGCAGCACGTTCTTGGGCTGAAGGATGTTGTAGCAGTACAGCAGCTCGCCCGCGGCGGCGTGACCCGACACGTGCACCTTGGCGTTGCCCTTGTGCACCACGGTCGCACCGAGCTTGGTGAGGCCGTCGATCACGCGGTAGATCGCGTTCTCGTTTCCGGGGATCTGACTGGATGCCAGGATGATCGTGTCGCCCTCGCCCGGTTCGATCGCGTGGTCGAGGTTGGCCATGCGGCTGAGCACCGCCATCGGCTCGCCCTGCGAACCGGTCGACATGTAGACGATCCTGTCGTCGGGAAGGTCGCGCGCCTTCTTGTAGTCGATCAGCACGCCGTCGGGCACGTTCAGATATCCCAGATCGGCGGCGATGCCCATGTTGCGCACCATGCTGCGCCCGAGGAGCGCCACGCGACGCCCGTTGGCGTGCGCGGCGTCGAGCACCTGCTGCACACGGTGCACGTGGCTCGAGAAGCTGGCCACGACGACGCGCCGGGGAGCCTTGGCGATCACCTGGTCGAGCACGGGGCCGATGCCGCGCTCGGTGGGAGTGAACCCGGGCACGTCGGCATTGGTGGAGTCGACCAGGAAGAGGTCGACTCCTTCCTCACCCAGGCGGGCGAACGCGCGCAGGTCGGTGATACGGCCGTCGAGCGGCAGCTGGTCCATCTTGAAGTCGCCGGTCGCCAGCACGAGGCCCGCGGGCGTGCGAATCGCGACGGCCAAGGCATCCGGGATCGAGTGGTTCACCGCGATGAATTCGAGGTCGAAGGGACCCACCTGTTCGCGCTGGCCCTCCTCCACCGTCAGCGTGAACGGGCGGATGCGGTGCTCCTTGAGCTTCGCCTCGATTAGGGCGAGCGTGAGTCCCGAGCCGATGAGGGGGATGTCGGCCTTCAGCTTCAGCAGGTACGGGACCGCGCCGATGTGGTCTTCGTGGCCGTGCGTGAGCACGACGCCGACGACGTCGTCCAGTCGGTGCTTGATGGGCTCGAAATCCGGCAGGATCAGGTCGACGCCGGGCTGGTGCTCCTCGGGGAACAGCACGCCGCAGTCGACGACGAGGAGTTTGCCCTCGTATTCGAACACCGTCATGTTTCGTCCGACCTCGCCGAGGCCGCCGAGGGGGAAGACGCGGAGTGTGCCGGGCGCGAGCGCCGGCGGGTCGTAAACGGTCGTGGGCATATGTGCCTCCTCGGATGCCACCGCGTGGCATCCCTCTTCTTTTCGGATGCCGGCCGGCGGCATCCTTCTTGTCACGTCCCCAGCCGCGGATCGGCGGACGCCGATGTCTATCGCGTCGTGCCGTGCACCTTCGGCAGGGCACCGCCGGCGGCCGCGTTGCGGTCGGGGCGGAAGTTGGAGAAGTCGGCGCCGGCCACGTTCTTCACGAGCGCCAGCTCGTCTTCGATGACCGCGGCCTCCCACTCTTCCGGCCCGACGAGGGGCAGGCGGACGCGGGGGCTGCCGATCCGACCGAGACCGTGCAGGATGTACTTCGCCGCGACCGTTCCGGGCACGTGCGTCATGACGGCGCGGACGAGCGGTTCGAGGCTCTGATGGGCGGCGGTGGCGGATGCCAGATCGCCGGCGTTCACCGCATCCACGATCGTCCGGTAGGGCGTCGCGGTGATGTTCGCCGTCACGCCGATGAGGCCGCTCGCCCCGATCGCGAGGTGCGGGAGGACGTTGGCATCGTCACCCGAGAAGTACATGAGGTCGGTCTGATTCAGCACACGGCTGACCTCGCTGAAGTCGCCCTTGGCGTCTTTGATGGCGAGGATGTTCGGGTGCTTCGCGAGGCGGAGGATCGTCTCGTACTTGATGGGCACACCCGTGCGGCCGGGGATGTCGTAGAGGATGACCGGCAGGTCGGTCGCATCGGCGACGAGGCGGAAGTGCGTCAGGATGCCGGCCTGCGTGGGCTTGTTGTAGTACGGCGTGACGATCATGATCCCGTCGGCGCCGGCCTTCTCGCTGGCCTTGTAGAGCTCGATCGCGTGCGCTGTCTCGTTCGAGCCGCCGCCGGTGATGATCTTCGCGCGGCCGGCCGAGACGCTCTTGCCGACCTCCACCAGACGCAGCTTCTCGGGATCGGTGAGGGTCGAGGTCTCACCCGTGGTGCCGGTGACGACAATGCCGTCGGCTCCCGCGTTGATGACGTCGTCGATGTGCTTCTCGGTGGCGGGCCAATCGACTTCGCCGTCGGCGGTCATCGGGGTGATGAGCGCGACGAGCACCTGACCGAAGGGATTGCCGGAGTGCGTCATGCTCCCAGGGTATCGGTTCGACGGGGTCCGCCTCGTGGCACCGGTGAACAATGTGTGACGGCCCCGGAGCCTAGGGTGGCGGGATGAGCTGGACCACCCGCGCGACGCGCACCGTCTACGAGAACCCCTGGATCCACGTGCGCGAAGACCAGGTCACCGGCCCGCACGGCGACGGCATCTACGGCGTGGTCCGGATGCAGCACCCCGCCGTCTTCGTCATCGCGCTCGACGACGAGGATCGGATCTGCCTGGTGGAGCTCGAGCGTTACACGACGGGCCGTTCGATCGAGGTGCCGGCGGGAGGGTCCGACGGAGAGGATCCGCTCGTCGCCGCTCAGCGTGAACTGCTCGAAGAGACCGGGGTCACGGCATCCGACTGGCAGTATCTGGGGCGGATGAACGCGCTCAACGGCATCGCGGACGCGCTCGAGCACGTCTACCTCGCGCGGGGGCTCTCGATGACGGATGCCGCTGCCTCGCAGCACGAGGAAGGCATCGACGCGGTGCGATGGGTTCCGTTCGCGGAGGCGCTGACGCTCGTCGCCGACGGCGAGATCACGGACGGCGAGACGATCGCGGCGCTCGCTTTCGCCGGCATTCGGCTGGGGCGCTTCCGCTGACGTGCAGTCAGCGGCCGCGGGCCGCCGCGCGCACGACCACCGAGTCGGGCAGCAGTCGTGACGCCGCGACGATGACCTTGTAGCGCCAGGAGGGAATCGACACCGCGCGACCGCGGGCCACGCCTCGCAACCCCTCGCGCACGACCGTCTGAGCATCGAGCCAGAGGCCGGGGGCGACCCCTTCTTGTCCCGGCGGCAGGCCGAGTCGCTCGTGGAAGTTCGTGTGGACGAAGCCCGGGCACACGGCGGTGACCGTGACGCCCCGCGGCCGGTACACGACGTTCGCCCACCGGCTGAACGAGATGAGCCATCCCTTCACCGCGCCGTAGGTTCCGCGCGGTACGAAGCCGGCGACCGACGCGACGTTGACGATGCGCCCCCTCCCCCGCGCCAGCATGGGGCCGAGAGCCGCGTGCGTGAGACGCAACGCAGCCTCGACGTGAAGGCGTAGATGCCGCACCTCGTCGTCGACGGGGTTCTCCTCGAAAGCGAGGTCGAGGCCGAAACCCGCGTTGTTGACGAGCACGTCGACGCCGTCGGCCAGGCGGTCCCCGACCGCGGCGAGCGCGTCGGCGTCGAGGAGGTCGGCGACGAGAACCTCGACGCGGACGTCGAGACGGCCGCTGATCTCGGCCGCGATCTCCTCCAGAGCGGTCCGGTCGCGCGCCACGAGAACCAGGTCCGCTCCGCGCCCCGCGAGCTGGCGGGCGAACTCCGCCCCGAGTCCGGAGCTAGCTCCCGTGATGAGGGCGGTGGGCATGTCAGGCCTCCGGTCGACGATACGTCTCGAAGCGATAGCGGATGCCGCCCTGCGAGAGGTGCCACCCGTCTTCGGGGTCCGCGGCGGCGCGACGCCAGCCCCCGATCGACGGCGCAAAGGTGTCACCGTCGACGGAGACGTCGAGACGGGTCACCTCGACGACGTCGGCGCGATCGATGGCCTCGGCGTAGAGTCGCCCGCCGCCGATGACCCAGACCTCGTCGCTCCCGGCGAGGGCGAGCGCCTCGTCGAGGGAGGACGCCTTCTCAGCCTCTTCGGCGCCCCAGGTGTCGGATCGCGTCACGACGATGTTGCGTCGTCCGGGCAGGGGGCGGAAGCGCGGTGGGAGCGACTCCCACGTGCGCCGTCCCATGATGACGTCGGACGACCCGGTCACGGTGCGGAAGTGTGCGAGGTCTTCGGGGACGTGCCAGGGCATTCCGCCGTCGGCACCGATGACACCGCCGTGGGCCTCGGCCCAGACGAGCCCGACGGAGGTCATACCGCGACGGCCCCGCGGATGGCCGGGTGGTGCTGGTAGTCGTCGACGACGATGTCGTCGTAGGTGTAGTCGAAGATCGACTCGGGGGTCCGGCCGAAGCGCAGCGTCGGGTACGGGTACGGCTCGCGCGTGAGCTGCTCCCGGACCTGCTCCCGATGGTTGTCGTACACGTGGCAATCGCCCCCGGTCCAGACGAACTCCCCGGGCTCGAGACCGGTCTGCTGCGCGACCATCAGCGTCAGGAGCGCGTAGGAGGCGATGTTGAAGGGGACGCCGAGGAACATGTCGGCGCTGCGCTGGTAGAGCTGGCACGACAGCTTGCCGTCGGCGACGTAGAACTGGAAGAGCGCGTGGCACGGGGCGAGCGCCATCTCGGGGATGTCGGCGGGGTTCCACGCCGAGACGATCAGGCGCCGCGAGTCGGGATCGCGGCGGATCTGCTCGATCACCTGGGCGATCTGGTCGATCGTCCCCCCGTCGGCGGTCGGCCAGGAACGCCACTGCACCCCGTAGACCGGTCCGAGCTCCCCGTCGGCGTCGGCCCACTCGTCCCAGATGGTGACGCCGTTGTCTTTCAGCCACCCGACGTTGGATTCTCCGCGCAGGAACCACAGCAGCTCATACACGATCGACTTGAGGTGGACGCGCTTTGTCGTGATGAGCGGGAAACCCTCGGCGAGGTCGAATCGGATCTGACGACCGAAGACGCTCGTGGTGCCGGTGCCGGTGCGATCCGACTTGTGCGTGCCCGTCTCGAGCACGTCGCGCAGCAGGTCTTCGTACGGGGTGGGGATGTCGGCGGTCACGGCCCTCACGATACCCGCGATGCGTTCCCTACCGGCGTCGACGGGGCGGTCGTGTGGACGGTTCGCGGCCCGCTTCGGCTGGGAACGAGAGGTGGCGGCGTCACGTTGCGACTCATCGGCCCCGACGTCGGATACGGCGGCTAGCGTTGTCGCTCGTGGACCTCACTCTCGCTCTCGTGATCGTCGCCGCTCTGCTCGCGGCTACCGTCGTGCTGGGCCTTGTGTGGCGTCGTGGGCAGGGGCGTGCGCGCACGGTGGACTCGGGCGAAACGATCGATCCTCGCGTGCTCGAGGCGGGCCCCCTCGGCGAGGCGGCCACCCTGGTGCAGTTCAGCACCGAGATGTGCACCCGCTGCCCCGGTGTGCACCGCATGCTCTCCGCTGTGGCGGACGATCGGTCGGGAGTGCGCCACATCGACGTCGATCTGACCCACCGCCCGGATCTCGCGAAGCGGTTCCGCGTCCTGCAGACACCGACGACCCTCCTCGTCGACGCGTCGGGGCAGACCGTCCGCCGTTTCGGGGGTCCGCCGGCACGCGCCGACGTCGAACGCGAACTCGACCTCCTCACCAAGGAAAACGCCCATGGCTGAACCCGCCCGCATCGATGCCCGAGGACCGCGCTTCGCGGCATCCATCACCGCCGTGCTCCTCCTCGTCGGCACGCTGCTGAGTCTGCTCGGCGTCTCGACGTCGCGCGAAGCGAGCTTCGGGTGGTTCGCCTATCAGCCTCTCGCGGGAGAGACTTTCACGCCCGGAGGCTGGGCTCTGCCGCAGGTCTCGCCCGTGATCCGCGCCACCGATCCGGGCTTCCTCCTGATCCTCGTCGTCGCGCTCCTCTTCGTCTGGGGCGTGGCCTCGCCGCGGACCGCGCCGTGGGGCGTCCTCTACCGCAAGGTCGTGCAGCCGCGACTCGCGCCGCCCACCGAGTTCGAAGACCCTCGACCGCCGCGCTTCGCGCAGGGGGTCGGCCTCTTCGTCACGGCGGTCGGACTGATCCTCCACCTCGCGGGCGTGCCGTGGGCGCTCCCGATCGCCGCCGCTATGGCTTTCGTCGCCGCCTTCCTCAACGCCGTCTTCGGACTGTGCCTCGGATGCCAGCTCTACCTCGTGCTGCAGAGGGCGGGGCTCGTGGGGCGTCGGGGTCCGGCATCCGCGTGATCGGTTCGCTAGGGATGGGCTGTCAAGACCTGAACGGTGTCGGTCGCCCTCGTTAGGCTGGCCGCGTCGCGGTCACCCTGACCGCGGGCATCATGTCGCGGTCGCGAACCGCGCAGACACCACGGAGGTTCCCATGGCCGTCACGAGCGAAGCCGCCACCGCCTGGAAGGGCAGCCTGTTCGAGGGATCGGGTGAGGTCACCTTCACCTCGTCGGGCATCGGCACGTTCGACGTCAACTGGAAGGCGCGCAGCGAGGGTTCGAACTCGGTCACCACGCCCGAAGAACTCCTCGCCGGAGCGCACTCCGCGTGCTTCAGCATGGCGCTGTCGAACGCGCTGGCCGAGAACGGCACCCCGCCGGAGTCGGTCGACGCGACCGCGTCCGTCACCTTCAAGCCGGGCACCGGCATCACCGGCAGCCACCTGAACGTGAACGCCGTCGTCCCCGGCCTCGACGCCGCGACGTTCGAGAAGATCGCCAACGACGCCAAGGCGAACTGCCCCGTGTCGCAGGCGCTCGCCGGCATCGACATCACCCTCGAGGCGACGCTTGCCTGAGACTCCGGCCCGACGCGTCGTCCTCACCGGCGCGTCGGGCCTCATCGGCAACGCTCTCGCGGACTCTCTCCGCGCTGACGGCGTCGAGGTGACCTCGCTCGTCCGGCACGAGCCCCGCGCCGCACACGAGGTTCAGTGGTTGCAGGATTCCGCTCCCCTGGACCCCGATGTCCTCGCCGGATCCGATGCCGTGGTCTGCCTCAACGGCGCCTCGATCGGTCATTTCCCCTGGACGCCGTCCTACAAGAGCACGCTGCTGTGGTCGCGCATCACCCCGACGCGCACCCTCGCCACGGCGATCCGTGCGCTCGGCGACGACGCTCCCGCCCTCATCAACGCGAGTGCGACGGGCTTCTACGGGTCGCAGCCGGGAGCACTTCTCACCGAGGAGTCCCCGCGCGGAGAGGGCTTCCTCGTCGACATCTGCATCGACTGGGAGGCCGCCGCGCGCGACGCCGGCAGCCGCGCACGGGTCGCCCTGCTCCGCACGGCTCCGATCGTCCATGAGCAGGGTGTCCTCAAGCCGTTGCTGCTTCTGACGAAGCTCGGCGCGGCGGGCCCCATCGGCCGCGGAACTCAGGTGTGGCCCTGGATCACGCTCGACGACGAGGTGCGCGCCATCCGGCACGTCATCGACTCCGACATCGACGGACCGGTCAATCTCACGGGGCCGACACGGGCGACGGCGAACGACCTGGGCTTCGCTCTGGCACGCCGTATGAACCGCCCCTACGTGCTGCGCGCCCCGATCTGGGGCGTCAGGCTCGCGCTGGGCTCGGACGCGACGGAGGCGCTGCTCCTGACCGACGCCGACGTGCGTCCTCGGGTCCTCGAGGACAGCGGCTTCACCTTCACGCACCGCACGGTCGAAGAGGCCGTGGCCTCCGCCGTTCCGGCGCCGAACTGATCGACGTGCCTCAGACCGCGCGGCGCTCCGCGCTCTCGAGCCGGATCGCCGTGCGGATCGCCTCACGGGCCCGACGACGGTCACCCGCGGCGTCGTAAGCGAGGCCGAGACGGTATCGCGCTCGCCAGTCGTCGGGATGCGCTTCCACATCGGCGCGATACCGCGGGAAGAGCGCGTCGCCGTCTTCGCGCTCGATGCGCCCGCTGGGGCGCACCGGAAGGTCTTCGTCGGGGAGTCCGCCCTCGGCATCCAACCGCTCCCCCAGCCGTTGCGCTCGCACGCCGAACCACAGCTCACGGCCGATGGCCCACAGGGCGAGGAGCGGCAGCACGATCAGAGCCACGCCCATCGTCACGCCGATCGGCTCTCCGCTTACCAGCAGGACGATCGCGCGCTGCCCGGCGAGGAAGACGTAGAGCAGGAGCAACACCGTCATCAGGGCGACGGCGAGGCGAACCCTCATGCGCTCGTCGCGCCCGCCACCTGGCCCGAGACGTCGCCGTCGGCGATGGGCGCCTCGGCGGGAACAGGTCGCGTGCGCACGCCGATGTCGATGAAGCTGTCGAGACCGATCACGACGCCCGTCGCCTCACGGGCCGCGGCGAGCGCGATGCGGATACCCGGAGCGTAGGCGGTTGCCGGGTCGATCGTGTCGTGCACGATCGTGAGCGACTCACCGGGGCCGGACAGCACCGTCTCTTGACGGGCGATCACTCCCGGGCGACGCAGCGAGTGGATGGGGACGGATGCCACCCGCTGACCGCGAGCACGCTGGTCGACGTGCGGGGACTCGACGGGGCCGACCTCGGCGCGGGCCGCCGCGATGAGCTCGGCGGTGCGCACCGCGGTGCCGCTGGGGGAATCCACCTTCGTCTCGCGGTGGGCTTCGATGATCTCGATCGAGGGGAAGAACGGCGCAGCGGCAGCGGCCAACGCTGTTCCGATGACCGAACCCAGCGAGAAGTTGGGGATGAAGACGACTCCGGTGCCACTGGCATCCACGAGAGGGCGGACGAGGGCGATGCGCTCGTTCGACCAACCCGAGGTGCCCACGAGCACGTTGATGCCGCGCTCGATCGCCGCGCGGACGATGTCGATCGACACCGCGGGGGTCGATGCGTCGATGACGAGGTCGGCTCCGTCGAGCTCGCTCATGTCGGACTTCGACGTGAGCACGGCCGACACCTCGTACCCGTCCTCGGCGTCCACGACCTCGCGGATCACCCCGCCCAGCTTGCCGGTTCCGCCCACGATGGCCACGCGCGTCGTCATGGTTCCACCCTAGGCGGCGCGGCGGACCAGGTCGCCGCGTTGTCCACAGGCGCGCCGCGCGCTCAGGTGCTCGACACCCACACTCCTGGCGCCCGGTACCGCAAGGGCGCATCCCAGGACCGCGGTCCCACGCCCGGGACCCGGCATGATGGCCGAGTGAGCGACACCGACCGCACCCGACGCTTCTACGACGTCATCGCCGACAGCTACGCCGACCTTCTCCCCGACACCCGCGCGGAAGCAGCCCTCGATCTCGGAATCATCACCCAGTTCGTCGCCGACCTCCCGACCGGTGAGGGAGTCGTCGTGGACGCGGGGTGCGGGACCGGGCGAATGCTCACCCACCTCGCGGCGCTCGGCGTGTCGCCGCTGGCGGGCGTCGACCTCTCCCCCGCCATGGTGTCGCACACGCGCGCGGCGCACCCCACCGTGCCGATCGAGGTCGCCGAGCTGACGGCTCTGCCGTTTCCGGATGCCGGTGTCCGCGGCATCCTGTGCTGGTACGCCATCATCCACAGCGACGCCGACGACGTCGCGAGGATCTTCGGGGAGGCCCGTCGCGTACTGGGTCCGGGCGGTGTCCTTCTCGTCGGCTTCCAGTCCGGCACCGGGGAACGACGGGTCGAGCGCGCGTACGGCCACGACATCGCGCTGACCGCGATCCTGCACGAGCCGACGGCGATCGCCGACGCCTTGACGGCGGCGGGGTTCGAGGTCACCGCGGTGGCCGAACGCGCGGCGAGAGGCAGCGAGAAGCACGCCCAGGGCTTCGTCCTCGCGCGGCGCCCCTGAGGTCGAGGTCAGACCGGGAGCGGGTCAGACCGGGAGCGGGTCGACGAGTCCGGTGCGAAGCTCGACCGGCAGGTGCGCCAGGTCGTTGTGCGAGAGGAGCGTCCACGGACGGCCCTTCTTCTGCGCGATCACCGTGAGACCGCAGTTCGCCTGGTTGATGGTCATCCATCGCCAATCGGGCGCCTGCAGCACCTCGCGCACGAACCACGAGATCACGAAATTGTGCGTGATGAGCAACTCGTGCACCTCGCCGGTCCTGCGGGCCAGGAACTCGGCCGTGGCATCGGCCATCTGCGCGCGACCGGCCTCGATCTCGGCCTCGGTGACGGAACCGAAGAACGGCTCGTAGGCGGCCGGGGTTTCGGGCGTCATGCCCGTGGGCACGCAGTCGAAGAGCAGAGCCGACGGCTCAGGCGAGACGGACGGGAGACGTTCGGCCACGGCGTGCGCGGTCTGCGCGGCGCGCTCCAGGGGCGAGTGCCACACGGCGTCGAGAGGGAGCCCCGACAGACGATCCGCGATCAGAGCAGCCTGACGCTGACCACGCGGGGACAGGGGTCCGTCGGCGAGGCCGTGCTCGGCATCCTGATGCTCGCCGTGGCGCACCAGGTAGATGTAGTGCGTCACTCAGCTCACCTCGTCGTCAGTCCTACGGCCCCCCGCCGCACACCTTCCACCCTACGTCACGCCCCGGAAGGTGCGCCCGATCGGGCGCCGGTCACTCGGCGGCGCGGGCGATGTCGGACAGCTGCGCGCGACTGAGGCGCACGCCCACCGCGCGCATGCACTCCACGACGTGGCGCGTGGCGAAGGCGTTCACGATCGGGGCGACCACGATCTTCTGCGCGAGGAGCCAGGCGAGGGCCACCGCGGCATCGGGGATGCCGAGCTCGGTGCCCACGGCATCCAGAGCTCGAAGCACTTTCGAGCCTCGGCGGTTGAGGTGCATCGCGAGCTGGGACCCGCGGACCGACCGGGACTGCTGGTCGCGCGTGCGCGTCTCTCCCGCGAGGAAGCCGTGCGCGAGGGGATGAGAGGGGGTGACGGCGATCCCCTGCGCGGCGGCGATGAGGCGGAGATCACCGTCGAACTGGTCGCGGCGCAGCACGTTGTACGGCACGTCGAGGACCGTGATGCGGGGATACCCGGCCGACGAGAGGATGCGCGCCTCGACGAGCTGCGCGGCCGTGTAGCCGTGCGCGCCGATCGCCCGCACCTTGCCGGACTCGACCAACCATTCACTCGTGGCGAGCGTGTCCTCGAGCATTGCGGCGTCGCCGCGGGCAGCGTCGAGCGAGAGGACATCGATGCGATCGGTGCCGAGGCGCTGCAGCGAACCCTCGACGGCTCGCACGAGGTTGACCGAGTCCAGCCCGGGGTTGTCGGGGTGGCGGCCGACGCGCACCGAGAGGACGACGTCGTCGCGCATGCGACGGGTGCGCATCCATTCACCGATGATGAACTCGCTCCGCCCGGCGGCGTAGCTGTCGGCCGTGTGCAGGGCGTTTCCGCCCAGCTCGGCATACGCGTCGAGGATGTCGTGGCTGGCCTTCGCGTCGACGTTCCACCCGAACTCGCCGCCACCCAGGAACAGCGGGAACACCTCGAAGCCGGTTTCGCCGAGCGGAACCCGCACGTGCGAGCCGAGGCCCGGACCCTGAAGGGTGACCGGAGCGGAGGGGTGCGGCGGCCGGTCGCGCCGAAGGCGCGCGGACGGGACGTTCTCTACGCCCGAGCCGCTCATGATGGGATCCCCCTCGAAGCGTCGGGGGATCGCCGTACGACGGCGTCCACGCCCCCCGACGCGTACTTCGAGGGTAAAGCCTCACCAGGAGGAGGCCGCGTATTCACCCGCCGCTCCGATAAACATTGGGTAACGCTTCGCCAGAACGCGCGGATGCCCGCCCCGCGAAAGCGGGACGGGCATCCGTCAGAGGAGTCGATCAGCCTTCGGCGGGAGCCTCGGGGCCCTCGCTCGCCGCGGCCGAGCTCTGCGTGTCGGCAGGCTCGGGCGTGGTGGCCTCCTCGTCGAGCACGGGCTCGAGCGAGAGCTTGCCGCGGTCGTCGATCTTCGTGATGCGCACGAGGATCTTGCGACCGACCGAGAGCACGTCCTCGACGTTCTCGACGCGCTTGCCGCCGGCGAGCTTGCGGACCTCGCTGACGTGCAGCAGGCCGTCCTTGCCGGGAAGCAGCGAGACGAACGCACCGAAGGTCGCGATCTTCACGACGGTTCCGAGGAACTGCTCGCCCACCTCGGGGTTGGTCGGGTTGGCGATCGCGTTCACCTGGGCGCGAGCAGCCTCGGCCGACGGGCCGTCGGTCGCGCCGATGTACACGGTGCCGTCGTCCTCGATCGAGATTTGGGCGCCGGTCTCGTCCTGGATGGAGTTGATCGTCTTGCCCTTGGGCCCGATGAGCTCACCGATCTTGTCGACCGGGATCTGCACGCTGATGACGCGGGGCGCGGTGGGCGCCATCTCGTCGGGCGCGTCGATCGCGGCGTTCAGGACGTTGAGGATCGTCAGACGAGCCTCCTTGGCCTGGGTGAGCGCGGCCGCCAGCACCGACGACGGGATGCCGTCGAGCTTGGTGTCGAGCTGGATCGCGGTGATGAACTCGGAGGTGCCCGCGACCTTGAAGTCCATGTCGCCGAGGGCGTCTTCGGCACCGAGGATGTCGGTCAGGGCGGCGTAGCGCGTCTGGCCATCGACCTCGTCGGTGACCAGGCCCATGGCGATACCGGCGACGGGGGCGCGAAGGGGCACACCCGCGTTCAGCAGCGACAGGGTCGAGGCGCAGACCGAGCCCATCGACGTCGAGCCGTTGGAGCCGAGGGCCTCGGACACCTGACGGATCGCGTAGGGGAACTCCTCGCGGCTGGGGAGCACCGGAACGAGCGCGCGCTCGGCCAGGAAGCCGTGGCCGATCTCGCGACGCTTCGGGCTGCCGACGCGGCCGGTCTCACCGGTCGAGTAAGGCGGGAAGTTGTAGTGGTGCAGGTAGCGCTTGCTCGTGATGGGCGAGAGCGAGTCGATCTGCTGCTCCATCTTCAGCATGTTGAGCGTCGTGACACCCAGGATCTGGGTCTCGCCGCGCTGGAAGATCGCCGAGCCGTGGACGCGCGGGATGACCTGCACCTCGGCGTCGAGCGGACGGATGTCGGCGAGGCCACGGCCGTCGATGCGGACGCCCTCGCTGAGGATGCGACCGCGCACGATCTTCTTGGTGACCGACTTGTACGCGGCCGAGAACTCCAGCGGCGCACCGGCGGGAAGCTCGCCCGCCTCGACGGCGGCGATGAGCTCGCCCTTGACGCGGTCCTTGACGGCGTCGTCGGCGTTCTGACGCTCCTGCTTGTCGGCGATCTGGTAGACGCCCACGAGGTCGTCGTACGAGCGGCCGGCGACGAAGTCGTAGACCTCGGAGCTGTACGCGGGGAAGACCGGGTAGGCCTGGATCTCCTTGGCAGCGGTGCGCGCGACCTCGTTCTGCGCGTCGACGAGCTGACGCAGGAACGGCTTCGCGGCCTCGAGGCCCTCGGCGACGACCTGCTCGTTCGGCTTGGTCGCGCCGCCCTTGATGAGGTTCCAGCTGCCCTCGGTGGCCTCGGCCTCCACCATCATGATGGCGACGTCGCCGTCGTCGAGCACACGGCCCGCGACGATGAGGTCGAAGACGGCGTCCTCGAGCTGCTCGGCCTTGGGGAACGCGACCCACTGGTCGGCGTGCTCGCCGTGGCCGGGGATGAGCGCGAGGCGCACACCGGCGATGGGGCCGGAGAACGGCAGACCCGAGATCTGGGTCGACATGGATGCCGCGTTGATGGCGAGGGCGTCGTAGAACTCGCCCGGTGCGATCGAGAGCACGGTGACGACGATCTGGACCTCGTTGCGGAGGCCGTCGACGAACGACGGACGCAGCGGGCGGTCGATGAGGCGGCACACGAGGATGGCCTCGGTCGAGGGGCGACCCTCGCGACGGAAGAACGAGCCGGGGATCTTGCCCGCGGCGTACGAACGCTCTTCCACGTCGACGGTCAGCGGGAAGAAGTCGAAGCCTTCACGCGGGTGCTTGCCGGCGCTGGTGGCCGACAGGAGCATGGTCTCTTCGTCGAGGTAGGCGGCGACGGCGCCCTGGGCCTGCTGAGCGAGGCGACCGGTCTCGAAGCGAATGGTGCGGGTGCCGAACCGGCCGTTATCGAGAACGGCTTCGGCGGCGGTGATTTCTGGACCTTCCAAGAGGTCCCTCCTTCTTTGTTTAGGCTCGCCGCCCCGTGTGGGCGACGAGCTGACATGCGAAGGAGCAGGAACAGGCAGAAAGGGCGCGCCGACTCATCGGCCCGGAATTCCCGGCGACTGGCCACCAGTAGAAAACCACCCGGCGATCGCGACGGGGAGTCCACCACAGGGGACCAGCGTCTGCCGGCCTGCTCCGTGTGCTCATATGGAATTGAGCGGATGCCAAGACGGCACCCCAAAAGAGCCTAGCAGCGCCGCAGGACTCCAGGTGGTTCCGACACGGTGCGGCGAATACAGTGGCCTCATGGGCCTCATCCGTCGCACCAGTCACACGCTCCTCGCGTGCGCGCTGATCGGCGCGGCGATCACCCCGATGCCGGCCTGGGCGGTCTCACCGTCCTCCGCGCGGGTTCTGGCCGCCGCGGCCGACGACAGCGACCCCGCCGTCATCGAAGTGAAGAAAGAGCTCGACGCCGCCGAGGCGTCCGCCGCGGAGGCATCCCGTCGCGCGCTGGACGCCTCCGCCGAAGCAGAGCGCACGCGCCTGCTCGCGCAGTCCACCGCCGAGCGCGCCGCCGCCCTCGCGGCGCAGAGCTCGGCCGCCGACGCCGCGATGGCCTCGGCCCACGCCCGCGCCGGAGCCAGCGCCTCACGCCTGTACCGCACCACGGGCAACGGCCCGCTGGTCGCGCAGCTGCTCACGAGCGCGGACCCGGATTCGCTGTTGGATCGCCTGGGCATCCTCGATCGCGTCACGACGCTGACCACGCGCGACGCGGGAGAAGCGCGGAGCGCGGCCGATGTCGCGACCTCGCTACGCGCGCAGGCGGAGGCGGCGCAGGCCGAGGCCGCGCGCCTCGCGGCGCAGTCCGCCACCGAAGCGGCAGCCGCACAGACGCAGGCCGACGCCGAGGCGCAGACGGTCACGGCGACGCAGGCACAGCTGGATGCCCTCTACGCACGACTCGCGGAGCTGCGCAGGACAACGGCCGAACAGGAACGCCAAGCGCGGCTGCGCGAGAAAGCCGAGAAGGACGCGCAGGAGCCCGGCGGGAACGGCGGCGGCAGCACCGGTGGCGGGAGCGGAAGCGGTGGCAACACCGGCGGGGGCGGCAACAACAATGGCGGCGGCAGCACCGGCGGGGGCGGCAACAACAATGGCGGCGGTAGCGGCGGCGGTGGGAACGGCGGCGGCGGAAGCGGAAGCGGCGGCAACACCGGCGGCGGAAGCGGAGGCGGTGGGAACAACGGCGGCGGAAGCGGCGGCGGCACCACTCCTCCCCCGACGGCCCCGGCCGGCCCGATCATGAGCCCCGGCCAAGCACGTGACTACGCGCGAGGAGTGATCAACGGCTACGGCTGGGGAGACGACCAGTTCTCCTGCCTCGTGTCGCTGTGGAATCGCGAGTCCGGTTGGCGCGCCGACGCCCTGAATCCGTGGAGCGGTGCCTATGGCATCCCTCAGGCCCTCCCGGGCGAGAAGATGGCGTCCGCGGGCCCCGATTGGCGGACGAACGCGGCGACCCAGATCGCGTGGGGCCTGTCGTACATCAGCGCTCGGTACGGGACGCCGTGCGGGGCGTGGGGGCACTCCGAGCAGACCGGCTGGTACTGAAGCCCATCGGAGCCACCGAACGTCCTACGACGTCCGCGCGCGCTCCCGGTCGCCCCGCGTCGGGAGCTCGACGTATCCGGAGTGCTTCGCCGACAGGCCGTCACCGGCCGTGCGCCCGCGAACGCGCCGCCACACCCAGGGCAGGGCATCGCGCGTGACCCACCCTCCGCGCGCGGGCTCGTCGTCGGCGTGGAGGGCCTCGTCGAGGCCGAGCAGGGCGCGCGCGTCCGGCACTCCGAGCGCCTCGGCCGCGCGGTAGGCCACGAGGCGGTGCCCCGCCGACCGCAGGTGCACGAGGTCATCGGCCCAGAGCGGAAGCTCGCCGAGTTCGGCCACGGCCTCGAGATCGAGCAGGATCGCCCCCTGCTCGGTGGCGATGCGGCGGAGCTCGACGTTGTAGGTCGAGAAGCGCCGAGCGAACAACCGCGCGGCCGCGCGATGCGGCAGGAAGGTCGTGACCAGGAGGACGTCCGCGCCCGTTCGCCGCACGGCGCGGACGGCCGACTCGACCTCGGCGACGATCGCGGGGATCACCGGGTGCGGGCCGACGAGATCGTTCGCCCCGATCAGGATCGACACCAGGTCGGGCTTCATCGCCAGAGCCGCGGGCACCTGCTCGTCGATCAGGTGCCGGACGCGACGACTGCGCACGGCGAGGTTGGCGTAGCGGAACGGTCCGTCCTCGCTCGTCCCGGCGAGCAGTTCGGCGAGCCGGTCCGCCCATCCGCGGTACTCCCCCGACGGCATCCGCGACTGGTCGCAGAGCCCCTCGGTCAACGAGTCCCCCAAGGCGACGAAGCGCGTCCACCGACCCCTGGTTCGGGATGCCACGGCCGCAGCCGGTCGTCGGGCTCCGCGCACGAGCAGGTTGTCGTCGATCGCGCGGAGCTCGCGCGCTTCGCGGTAGTGCCCGACGAGGTCCTTCGTCAGAGCCGACCAGGTGCGCCCCGCGACCGCCTCCCGCGCCGCGCGCGCGAACGCTTGGCGCTTCGCGTCGTCGCCGACGAGATCGGACACGCGCGCGCGGAGATCGTCGAGATCCCCCGGGCGGTACAGCCACCCGTCGACGCTCGAGCGGACGAGGTCCAGAGGCCCGCCGACGCCCGTCGCCACCACGGGGACGCCGCTCGCGAGAGCCTCCTGGATCGTCTGCCCGAACGTCTCGCTCTCCCCCGGGTGGACGAACACGTCGAAGCCCGCCATCACCCGTGCGAGCATCTCGCCCGACAGGTGACCGGTGAAGACGGCATCCGGAATCGCCTCGCGCAGCGAAGATCGCGCGGGGCCGTCGCCGACGATCACCAGGCGCGTGTTCGGCAGGTCGGCGAGAGCCCTCAGATCGTCGACCTGCTTCTCGGGCGCGAGACGACCGACGTACCCGATGATGCGTTCGCCGTTCGGTGCGACCTCGGTCCGCCACGCGTCGTCGCGGTGGGTGGGCGCGAAGCGCGCGGCATCCACTCCCCTGCCCCATCGCCGCAGGCGGTCGACGCCGAGACTCTCGAGCTGTCGCATCGACGCCGAAGACGGAGCGAGCGTGAGCGTCGCGCGGCGGTGCAGGCGCGTGACGTGCCCCTCGACGAGCGCCGTGGCCTGCGGGAGGCCGTACTTCTGCGCGTAGGCCACGACGTCGGTCTGGTAGACGGCGACGGTGGGGATGCGCAGCGCGTCGGCCGCGGCGAGCCCCTGCCACCCGAGGACGAACGGGGATGCCAGGTGCACGACGTCGGGCTCGAAGTCACGCAGCAGCGCGCCCAGGCGAGCCGCGCGCGCGAACACCACGCGGACCTCGGGATACGACGGCAGCGGGACGGACCGCAGGAGCTCGGTGCGGGCGCCGTGCAGAT
The DNA here is from genome assembly GCF_048381605.1 of Microbacterium sp. S1037. Classification (NCBI taxonomy): domain Bacteria; kingdom Bacillati; phylum Actinomycetota; class Actinomycetes; order Micrococcales; family Microbacteriaceae; genus Microbacterium; species Microbacterium sp. S1037. The sequence continues at coordinate 2,067,764 of NZ_JBLWIG010000001.1, read as the reverse complement.
CAGCGGTGACGTCGCCGGACTTCGGAGCGATCACCAGCGTCTCGTGCCCCGTCTCGGAGAGATGGCGGAGGACGTGCAGAACGGAACCGGTGACCCCGTTCATGTGCGGAAGGAAGGACTCGGCCAGCAGCGCGACTCTCACGAGACCAGGGTGAGGCGCATCGCGGCGTCGCGGGAGCGCTTCGCGCCCGACGTTCGCGATGTTCACCGAATGCTCCGCAGCGAGTCACCGGCGCGTGGGCGGGGCGTCTTGATCGACGGCGGAGAGTGACCGAATGGATGGGATCGACGGCTGGTTGCAGGCGATCGCGGCGAGCCCCTGGGCCCTGCTCGGCATGGCGGCTCTCGTGTTCGCCGACGCGTTCCTGGTGGTGATCCCGGGTGAGGCGGCGGTCACCGCCTTCGGCGCTCTGGCCGTCTCGCACGGGACGCCCCCGCTGGCCGGCGTGATCCTGGTCGCGGGAGCGGCCGCGTTCGCCGGGGACGCCGGGTGCTACCTCGTGGGGCGGACGGTCGGGGTGGAACGCTGGGCGTGGATGCGCGGACCCCGCGTGGGAGCCGCCCTCGACTGGGCGCGGGCGCGGCTGGAACGAAACGCCGCCGTGGTGCTGTTCACCGCGCGATTCGTGCCGTTCGCCCGTCTCGCCGTCAACCTCGCGGCCGGCGCAGCGCGGGTGAACCCGGTGCGGTACCTCGGGGTCGCGGCGCTGGCCGCCCTGGCGTGGGCGGCGTATCAGGCGGTGATCGGTGCGGTGGTCGCGACGGTCGTGCCGGGCGGACCGGTCGTCGCGGTCATCGTCTCGATCGTCGTGGCGGTAGGGATCGGCGTGGGCATCGATTTCGTGCTGGCGCGGCGGGCGAAGAGGCGGGCCGCGGCGCGGGCGTGACGCGCGGGCGCCGGGGCTGACCGCTTCACGGAATCGGATCGACGCTACGGATTCGGAGCGCTGTTGGCCGTCGGGCCGATTCCGTGGCATCCGTCCGATTCTGTGTACTCCACGCGAGAAGCCGGATGCCGGGAACCCGACGCCTCACACGAGGGCGAGCGTCTGCTCCGCCGCCTCGACCAGCGCGCGACCGTACGACGGACCGTGACCCGCCGCGTGCACGGCGAGCGGGTGGAGCTGGTGGAGGGGGACGCGCTCGCGCCACCCGTCGCGCAGCGGTCGAGCGGCGTCGTAGGCCCCGAGGATCCGCTCGAGGAACGGGCAGCCGAACAGCGCGAGCATCGCCAGGTCGGTCTCGCGGTGGCCGCCATGCGCCGCCGGGTCGATGAGCACGACACCCTCGGGCGACCACAGCACGTTTCCCGCCCACAGGTCGCCGTGCAGGCGCGCGGGCGGCTCGTCGTCGTCGAAGGCGCCCGCCGCGATCGCCTCGCACGCGCGGCGGACGACCTCGGCTCCGGATGCCGAGAGGTTCCCGGCCGCGACCGCGATCGGCACGAACGGCTCGACGCGCTGGCGCGCGTAGAACGCACCCCAGGTCGCCGTCGGACGCGCGGGCTGCGAACGCCGACCGATGAAGATGTCGCCCTCGCACCCGGGCGGCGGTGAGCCGAACGCGTCGGCTCCGGCCGCGTGCGTCGCGGCGAGCGCCGCGCCGAAGGCCTCGGCGGCTTCAGCGGCGGGCGCGGCCTCCGCGATGCGCTCGAGGGCGATGCGGTCGTCACCGACGTCGAGAACCCGCGCGATGCGCGCGCCCTCGGCCGCGGCGAGCCACCGGAGTCCCGCGGCCTCCGCGGCGAAGAAGCCTGCGGGAGCGTCGGCGCGGGTCTTCACGAGCTGTTCCATCGCACCAGTCTGTCGCGATGTCAGTCTGTCGCGATGTCGGAGGTCCCCGGCACGATGGAACCATGAGCGACGGCTACGACCCGGACTTCCTCGGCATCCCTCTCCCCCTGCCTGTGCCGGTCGCGCCGACGACGCGACTCGACTATCCGCGCTTCTCGGTGCTGCTCGACGAGGCGCGCCGCTTCGCGGCCGTCACCGGGGTGGTGATCGACGGCGCTTCCCTCCGCGAGCAGCCGCGCACGGGCGAGTGGCGCCTCGATCCGCGCGTGGCCGCCGACGCGCAGGCCGGCCCCGAGATCTACAGCCGCAACGATCTCGACCGCGGGCACCTCGTGCGTCGTCGCGATCCCGGCTGGGGCTCGGCGGACGAGGCTCGGGATGCCACCGAGGCCACGTTCTTCTACACGAACGCCGCCCCGCAGGCGGCCGGCTTCAACCAGTCGAAGGAGCTGTGGCTGGGGCTCGAGGACCACGTGCTCTCCTACGCGGAGACGACCGACCAACGCCTCGCGGTGTTCACCGCCCCGGTCCTCGGCGAGACGGACCCGCCGTATCGCGGCATCCGTGTTCCGCTGCGGTTCTGGAAGATCGCCGCGTGGCGCAATCGAGGCTCTCTCGCCGCGGCGGGATTCGTCCTCGATCAGACCGAGCTCGTCGACACGCGGCGGGGTCTCACGGTGCCGCCGCTCGGAGCCTTCCGCACGTTCCAGGCACCGATTGCCGACATTGCGGCCGAGGCGCGGATCGACGTGGGCCCGCTCGCGGGGGCCGATACATTCGTGCGGCGCGGCCTGAGCCCGGTGGCCGCGCGGGAGCTCCGGAGCCTCGACGACATCGTGCTGTGAGCGCGGGCGCCGCGCGCGGCGCGAGCGATCAGCGCACGCGCACCGCGTGCAGAAGCGTGTCGATCGCGGCGGCCGCGTGCCCGCCGCGCAGCTCGGCATCCGCACTCGTCCGGGTGATGCGCTCGCACCGTTCGATGCGGAACCCCTCGTCGAGTGCGCCACTCAGCAGCTCGGGTGTGTACAGGATCGCGGGGTCCGACGGTCCGTGGCCGCCCGCGGCGATGTTCTCGACGTCGTGCCCGATGACCACGAGTGCTCCCCCGGGCTTCACCCACCCCGCCATTCGCGCGACAGCGGCCGCGCTGTCAGCCAGGTGCAGGTAGCACGACACGACGAGATCAACGGAGGCCGCGGGCTCCCACTCGTGCACGTCGGCGCGCACCCAGGTCACGGCGTCGCCACCGGGGCGGGCCGCGGCGAGCGCGAGCCCCTCGCCCGAGAAATCGATGCCGGTGCAGCTCCAGCCTCGCTCGGCGAGCCACACGGCGGTGCGTCCGTCACCCGTTGCCACGTCGATCGCCGTCGCGGGCGCAAGGTCCGCGAGGATCTCCCGCACGGCGGCGGGAGGCTCGGCCGCCCAGACTCCCCCGGCGGAGGCGCGATAACGCTCGTCCCACTGCGCGGCATCCATTCGGCTCCCTCTCGTCGCCCCCCACCTTAGAGGCGCCGGGCTAGGCACCGCGGATTCGGACACCCGCTTTGGAATCGGATGCCAGCGCCCCAGCGCTCCGATTCCGTTGCACCGGTCCGATTCCGTCGCACGTCGGCACCGCCACGCACGCACAGCACGACGCCCCGTCACCCGAAGGGGCGGCGGGGCGTCGAAACGGGGTCACTCCCCCGACAGACCACCCAGCAGGTGACCGAACGACTTGCCGGCGCCGAGGTACGACGAGGGATCGAACGGGTCGGCGTCGCGGACCGGCTCGCGCGCGGCGATGGCGTCCGCGAATTCGCGCGCGCCGCGCTCGACGCGCGAACCGAGCGGGGCGACCTCGTCGGCGTTCGCACCCCAGTCGCTGGAAGCCGCGAACACCCCGGTCGGCACGGGGTTGGCGTGCAGGTAGGTGAACAGCGGGCGGATCGCGTAGTCGATCGCGAGCGAGTGCCGCGCGGTGCCCGCGTTCGCACCGATCAGCACCGGGGTGCCGGTGAGCGCCTGCGGGTCGAGCACGTCGATGAACGACTTGAACAGGCCCGAGTAGCTCGTCGAGAAGATGGGCGTGACGGCGATGATGCCGTCGGCCGACACGACCGTGTTGATCATCTGCTCGAGCGGCGCCGGAGCGAAGCCGGTGAGCAGGTTGTCGGTGAGGTCGTGCGCGTAGTCGCGCAGCTCGAACACGTCGCTGGTGGCGTCGATCCCGCGCTCGCGCAGCTCCGCCAGGGCGGCATGCGCAAGCCGGTCACCGAGCATGCGCGTCGACGACGGGGTCGACAGTCCCGCGGTCACGACCGCGATGCGGCGGGCGGCCATGTCAGGCACCGACCTTCGTCGCGGCGGCGCCGAAGGCGCTGCCCGCCTTGGCCGGGGCGTCCTGGTACGGGCTGCCCGCGGTGAGGTTGTCGCCCCGGTTCGCACCGGGCACGGCCTGGCGCGGGGCGGCACCGGCGTAGATCTTCTCAACCTGGTTCGCGTGCGTGGGGGCGTCGGGCACCTCGGCGGGACGGTTCTTCTGCAGCTCCTTGCGCAGCACGGGCACGACCTCGGAACCGAGGATGTCGAGCTGCTCGAGCACCGTCTTCGTGGGAAGACCCGCGTGGTCGATGAGGAACAGCTGGCGCTGGTAGTCGCCGAAGGTCTCACGCATCGCGGCGTAGCGGTCGATGACCTGCTGCGGCGAGCCGACGGTCAGCGGGGTCATCTCGCTGAAGTCTTCGAGGCTCGGACCGTGGCCGTAGACCGGCGCGTTGTCGAAGTACGGACGGAACTCCCGCACCGCGTCCTGCGAGTTCGCGCGCATGAACACCTGACCACCGAGGCCGACGATCGCCTGCTGCGGCGTGCCGTGACCGTAGTGGGCGAAGCGCTCGCGGTACAGCGTGATGAGGCGCTGGTAGTGCTCCTTGGGCCAGAAGATGTTGTTCGCGAAGAAGCCGTTGCCGTAGTACGCGGCCTGCTCGGCAATCTCGGGCGTGCGGATCGAGCCGTGCCAGACGAAGGGGGGCACGCCGTCGAGCGGGCGCGGCGTCGAGGTGAAGCCCTGCAGCGGCGTGCGGAACTTGCCCTCCCAGTCGACGACGTCTTCGCGCCACAGCTTGTGCAGCAGGTCGTAGTTCTCGATGGTCAGCGGCAGGCCCTGACGGATGTCCTTACCGAACCAGGGGTAGACCGGGCCGGTGTTGCCGCGGCCGAGCATGAGGTCGGCGCGGCCGCCCGACACGTGCTGCAGCATCGCGAAGTCCTCGGCGATCTTCACCGGGTCGTTCGTGGTGATGAGCGTCGTCGAGGTCGTGAGGATGAGGCGCTCGGTCTGGGCGGCGATGTACGCGAGCGTCGTGGTCGGCGACGACGACCAGAACGGCGGGTTGTGGTGCTCGCCGAGGGCGAAGACGTCAAGGCCCACCTCTTCGGTGTGCTTGGCGATCGTGAGGGTGTCCTTGATGCGCTGAGCCTCGCTCGGCGTCTTGCCCGTGGTGGGGTCCTGGGTGATGTCGCTCACCGTCATGACACCGAACTGCATGCCGGGCCAGTTGCTGCTCGCACTCATGATGCGCCTCCTATTTGTATGCATCTGAATATACATTGTGGAACGCACCACGCCCAGGTTTATTCCGCCGTACCTCATCGGCATCCCGCATCCACCCCCGTGGACCCTCGATCACGTCGCGATTATCGTCGCCGGGGATGACGGATGCCATGACACGACCTCACGCGAAGACCCGCACCCCGTTCTGGGACAACGCCCGATTCGCCGCGATCGTGCTGGTCGTGTTCGGCCACGCGATCCAACGCCTGACTTACGACTCGGATGCCGCGGAGGCGCTGTACCTGCTCGTCTACGCGTTCCACATGCCACTGTTCGCGCTCGTCGCGGGCTACTTCTCGTCGTCGGCCGAGCCGAGCCGTGCGCGGATGGCGCGACTGTTCACCGACCTGATCGCGCCGTACCTGATCTTCGAGACGCTGTGGACGATCACGCAGTTCCTCGTGACGGGGAGAACGAACCTCGACCCCGCGCAGCCGTCGTGGACGCTCTGGTTCCTGCTCGCCCTCGCGCTGTTCCGGCTCGTCCTGCCGTACCTCGCCCTACTCCGCGCGCCGGTCGTGTGGGCGCTGGCGATCTCGGTCGTCGCCGGATACCTGCCGAGCATCGACTCGACGTTCTCGATGTCGCGCCTCCTCGGCCTCCTGCCGTTCTTCACCCTCGGGTGGTGGCTGCGCGAGCACGACGTCGTCGCGCGCGCGGGGCTGCTCGCCACCCGACCTGTCTGGCTGCGCGTCGCCGCCGGCGCGGTGCTCGCCGGCGCCGGTGTGCTCGCTCTCGTGTTCGTCGACACGTGGCGCGACGTGCGTCTGGGCACGTGGTTCTTCTTCGTCGACCCGTATGTCGACCTCGACGCCCCCCAGTGGTGGGCCGGCGGCATCCGGCTGGCGATCATCGCCCTGGCGCTCATCCTGATGACGGCGTTCCTGCTGCTCGTCCCGCGAGGCGAGACCCGGTGGACGCACCTCGGTCGCCACACGATGTACGTCTACCTGCTGCACACGTTCGTGCTCTATCCGTTCCGCCAGTCGGGCGTGCTGCGGGGACTCGAGCCGTCGTGGCTGTGGATCGTGGTGATCGCCGTCGCGAGCGTGGTCATCGCGGTGGCCCTGTCGAGCCGCCCGGTCCGGCGTCTCACGCGCCCCCTGGTGGAGCCTCGGATGCCATGGCTCTTCCGCGACCGCGAGCTCGGCGCGGGGCGCGCGTCGGGGTAGCGACCCCCGACGCCGGCACCGGTGGCTTCGACACGCTCAGCCACCTCCGCGCGTGAGGTCGGACGGCCGCACGGTGAGGTCAGGCGCCGAGCAGCCCCGCCCCGATCGACGCGCCCGCGGCCGGAGCCGGGGGCACGGCCCACAGCCCCGAGCCGACGTGGCGGATGTACTCGCCCATGGCATCCGTCGACAGGGCCTTCTGCAGCGTGACGAACCGATCGGGGCTCTTCTGGAACGACAGGAAGAACAGCCCGGCGTTGAGCCGACCGAGATCGGTCGTGCCGTCGACGAAGTTGTAGCCGCGGCGCAGGATCCGGATGCCCCCGTTGTTGTCGGGGTGCGCGAGGCTGACGTGGCTGCGGGGGTCGATCGCCGGTTTCCCGGTCGGACCGACCGCCGAGAAGTCGGGAGCGGTGAACTCGTCGCCGCCCGAGAGCGGTGCACCCGCGCCCTTGTCGCGACCGACCACGCGATCCTGCTCCGCCAGACGCGTGCGGTCCCACGTCTCGATCAGCATCGCGATGCGTCGCGCGACGAGGTACGACCCGCCCGCGAGCCACGCCGGACCCTCGGATGCCGAGACCCAGACGTTCTCCTCCAGCGCGGCCGTGTCGTCGGCGAGGATGTTCGCCGTGCCGTCCTTGAAACCGAAGAGGTTTCGCGGGGTCGTCTGGGACGCCGTGGTCTTCGACGTCCGCCCGAACCCCAGCTGCGACCAGCGGATCGTCGCGCGACCGAAAGCGATGCGGCTCAGGTTTCGGATCGCGTGGACGGCGACCTGCGGGTCGTCCGCGCACGCCTGGATGCACAGGTCGCCGTCCGAGCGCAGCGGGTCGAGGTCGTCGTTCAAGAACGCAGGCAGCCGTTCGAGCCCTGCCGGCCGTTGCCCCTCCAGCCCGAACCGGGCGTCGAAGAGCGAGGGTCCGAACCCGAAGGTGATGGTGAGGTTGCTCGCCGGCAGCCCGACGGCCTCGCCCGTGTCGTCCGGCGGCGCGTCGGGCGATCCCCCGAGCGCGCCGGTGGCGCTCACGTCGAGGCCCTGCATCATGCGGTTCGCGGCATACGTCCAGTCCGACAGCAGCTCGGCCAGATCGTCGCGCGTGGTGCGCGCCATCATGTCGTAGGCCGCGAAGTGCAGGTGCTCCTGCACCGGGGTGGTGATTCCCGGCTGATGAATGCCGGACGCCGGGGCCGCGGCATCCATGATCCGTCGCGCCTGGTCCTGGCCGTACGCCGCACCCCCGACGAGGCCCGCGCCCGCGCCGACGACGAGGCTGGTCGCGCTCGCCCCGATGGCGAGGCCGATCAGGTCGCGGCGGGACACACCCTTTTCCGGCTCCGCGGCGGCGTCCGCGGCCGCCGGACGCGCGGACGCCGCCGGACCCGAAGGTCCGACGGCAGCCGTGTTCTGTTCTTCGTCGCTCACGCTCACTCCAGCACCGTGACCGTCAGCTGCGAGAGCGGCTCGGCCAGGGCGTTGATGAGGTCGGTGAACTGGCGCTTGTCCGCCTCGGTCAGCTGCGAGTAAGGGACGAAGCCCGCGTCGGCCGAACCGTGTGCCGCGAGAGCAGCCTCGAGGTCGGCGTATCCCTTGTCGATGCGGGCGACGAGCTCAGCGCCCTTGTCGCCCTTCGACTCGGCGAAGTCGCGCACGAGCGAGAAGGCCATCTTCGACCCCTCGACGTTCGCCGCGAAGTCGTAGAGGTCGGTCCCCGACCACCAGTCCTCTTCACCGCTGATCTTGCCGCTCGCGACCTCGTCGAGCAGCGCGATCGCGCCGTTCGAGATGCCCGCGACGCCCTGCGCGTCGAGGGCCTGCGTGAACTCGTCGCCGTGGACGTAGTCGTACAGCTCCTGGACGTCCGAGACGAGCTTGTCGCCGTGCGTCTTGCGCTCGTCGGGGGTCGACGGGGTCCAGTCCTTCCAGGCGGGCGTCGCACCGTCGGCGTTCAACGCGTCCTGCGCGGGGACCCAGAGGTCCTTCTCGATGCGGTGGAACCCGGTCCAATCCAGCCCCTCGGCCACCGCGTCGACCTCGCGGTAGTCGATGCGCGGGTCGAGGTCGCCGAGCGCCTCGGCGATCGGCTCGATGCGCTCGTAGTACGCGCGCACGCGGGGGAACTGCTCCTTCGCCGCGGCGTCGTCTCCCGACTCGTACGCGGCCGTGAAGGTCTTCACGGCGGGGAGCAGCTGACCGACCTGGTCCTTGACGAACGCGGCGTAGAGGTCGACCGCCTGCTGCTTCTGCTCGGCATCCGGGCCCTCGACGGCGACGGCGTCGCCCGTGACGGAGAAGCTCGCCTTGCCGACGCCGTCGCCGACCATGCCGGGCTTGCACAGCGTGTAGTAGTCGCCGGGCTGAGCGACGACGGTGAGATTGCGCGACGCGCCGGGGGCGATGTTCTCGACCTCACCCACGATGCGGAGACCGTCGGATGCCAGCAGGTAGAACTCCGTGACCTGGTCGCTCTTGTTGCTCACGTCGAACGCGACGGTGCCGCTGGGCGCCGAGGCGGACGAGACCGCGCAGCCGTCGTCGGTCGAGGTGACCGTGAGGGCTCCGGAGGCGGCCGCGTCGGTCTTGGCGACGCAGCCGGAGAGGACGAGGGCGGCCGCGCCGGCCACGGCCGCAGCCGCGAGGAGGCGAGTCGGGGTCATGATGCTCCATTCGGATGGGTGACGGATGCCGCGGCGTCGGGCACGCGAGCGGCGTCGGAGAGCTGCGGGGCGGCGTGGGCCGCGGGGGCGTCGGCGGAGTGCGACGCGGGGGTTGCGGCTACCGGGCTCGCGGTCGCCTTCGGGCGCCGGTTGGCTCGCACGCCGCGCACGAAGAGGGGCACGACCACGGCGATGTAGACCACCCAGGCGATCACCTGCAGCCACGTCATCGCGGGCATGAAGCCGACGGTGGCCTGCAGCAGCGCGGCGAGCGGACCGCCCGGGGAGATGGCATCCGAGACGTCGAACGCCCAGCCGAACGGGAAGCCGGCCCAACCGGTGGCGACGAGCCCGGTCGCGGGGTCGATCGGGGCGCCCGCGCCGAACGGGCCCGGGAGGGCCCCCGCCTCCTGCAGGTCGTGGAACGCGTAAGCGAGCACTCCCGCCGCGACGACGACGAGGAAGCCGCCGGTCCAGGTGAAGAAGCGACCGAGGTCGAGCCGGAGCATGCCGCGCGCGATGAGCCAGCCGAGGACGACCGCGGCGACCAGTCCGAGCAGCGCGCCGAGCAGGGCGAAGGGCGTGTCGCCGAACGACTGGACCATCGACCACAGCAGCAGCGTCGTCTCGACCCCCTCGCGAGCGACCGAGACGAATCCGATGGCGACGAGCGCCCACACCCCGCCGCGCAGGGCCTTGTCGACGCCACCCTCGAGGCCCGCCTTCAGCGTGCGCCCGGCTTTCTGCATCCAGAAGATCATCCAGGTGACCATCGCGACGGCGAGCAACGACAGCCCCCCGCCGAGGAGCTCCTGGGCCTCGAAAGTGAGCATGTACGCACCGAAGGTGAAGATCGCGCCGACGGTGAGCGCCAGGGCGATCGCGAGGCCGACACCAGTCCACAGCTTGGGCAGAGCGTCACGACGGTCCAGGCGAGTGAGGTACGCGACGAGGATGCCGACGACGAGTGCCGCTTCGAGGCCTTCACGGAGGCCGATGAGGAACGTGGCGAAGAAGCTTGCGAGCACGGGCGGGATTCCGACTTTCGGTTTCGGGGTGGGCGCCGCGGCACTGCGGGAAGGTAAGGGCAGCCTCACCTGACCTGGACACGATACGCAATACGACGGCCCGTTCGCACCCCGCCGATCGGCGGGGTTTGCGATGGCGGACGTCACATACGCTCCACGCCCGTCTTTTCACGGCACCGAGGGGGCGGCATCCTGTTCGGCGATCCCCGTGGGTGTCGCATCCGGTGCGAACGGTAACCATCGGCAACATTCGCCCGACGCCGCGCGGATCGACCTAGCCTCGTCGCATGTCCGACCTGAATCTCCCCGTGCTCGACCTCTCGCTCCTCGACCAGGGACCGGATGCCGCCGCCCGCTTCCGGGATGAGCTGCGTGCCGCGACCCACGACGTCGGGTTCTTCTACCTGACGGGCACCGGAGTCAGCCCCGAGCTGGAGGCGAAGCTCCTGCAGGCGGCGAAGGACTTCTTCAACCTGCCCGAGGCCGAGAAGCTCGCGATCGAGAACGTCACGAGCCCCCACTTCCGCGGCTACACGCGGGTCGGCGGCGAGCGCACGCAGGGTCGCGTCGACTGGCGCGAGCAGATCGACATCGGTCCCGAGCGTGATGCGATCGACGACCCCGACGGGCCCGGTTACAACCGCCTGATCGGCCCGAACCTCTGGCCCGCGGCGCAGCCCGAGCTCAAGGAGGTCGTCACCGAATGGCACGACCACCTCACCGGCGTCGCCCGCAAGCTCCTTCGGGCGTGGGCGCTGGCCCTGGGCGCGGAGGAGCAGTACTTCGACCGCCACTTCGGCGACCCGCAGACCCTGATCAAGATCGTCCGCTACCCCGGCAAGGACGACCCGACCCCCCAGCAAGGCGTCGGCGCCCACAAGGATTCGGGCGTGCTGACCCTGCTCTGGGTCGAGCCCGGCAAGGGTGGCCTCCAGGTCGAGCGCGACGGTGAGTGGGTCGACGCTCCCCCGGTTCCCGGCGCCTTCGTTGTCAACATCGGCGAGCTGCTCGAGTACGCCACCCAGGGCTATCTGACGGCGACGAACCACCGCGTGATCTCACCGAAGTTCCCGGACGAGCGCATCTCGGTGCCGTTCTTCTTCAACCCGGCGCTCGATGCGCGCCTGCCGATCATCGAGCTGCCCGAGGAGTTGGCATCCGAGGTCCGCGGCGTCACGGACGACCCGACGAACCCCATCCACGCGACGTACGGCGAAAACGCCCTCAAGTCGCGCCTGCGCGCGCACCCGGACGTGGCCGAGCGCTGGCACGCGGATCTGTTGGCCGCTCGCGCCGCGTCCTGAGCCCGCGGCGCCGACGTCCGGCGCGCCGCTGCGGCGCCCGGCACTCGGCCCCGCCGCCCGTCGCGCCGCGGTCCGGACCGACTCCGGCCCCGGCCCCGGCCCCGGCCCCGGCCCCGGCCCCGGACGCACGCATAAACGCGATCCACTCACAGAAACACGTGCACAGCGCGTTTATGCGAGCGGATCGCGTTTATGCGTGACGGGGAGCTACCCCACGGCATCCGGGAATGACGAAGGCCGCCCCACACCGTGGGGCGGCCTTCCAAGAATGTTTTGCGCGATTGAACGCTGGTGCGATTAGCGACGCAGACCGAGACGCTCGATGAGCGAGCGGTAACGGTTGATGTCGACCTCCTGCAGGTAACCCAGCAGGCGGCGGCGCTGACCGACGAGCAGGAACAGGCCACGGCGCGAGTGGTGGTCGTGCTTGTGTGCCTTGAGGTGCTCGGTGAGGTCCTTGATGCGCTGCGTCAGCATCGCGACCTGCACCTCGGGGGATCCGGTGTCACCGGGGTGCGTCGCGTACTCTTCGATGATCGCCTTCTTGACGTCTGCTTCCAGTGCCATAGGTGATCCCCTTCCTCTTCGTTGCGCGGCGCCCGACGCCTGATGCGTGGGCTCTCTTTATCCGCGGCCGATCGAACGGCAACCGCATGAGTCTACCAGCATCCGGATTCGGCACGAACACTCGGCCACCGCGGCGGACCAGCGTGGTTCATCTGCATGACAGCCGCGGCTGATGTCGCCTGGAAACGCCCCGGGTTCACCACCTGCCCCACGGGTCATGCGAATGAACCGCACCGCGCTCGCTAGGCACCGGCATCCCGATGTCCGCGGCCTGGCGTAGCCTCGATCCGTGCAGCTCACGGTCCGCGTCAAGCCCGGCAGTCGACGCGGCCCTCTCGTCGAAGACACCGCCGAGGGTCTCGTGGTGCACGTTCGCGAGCGCGCGGTCGACGGGGCAGCGAACGCGGGTGTTGTGAAGGTGCTCGCCGCGCACTTCGGCGTCGCTCCCCGCGACATCGAGATCCTGCGAGGACACACGGCGCGCATCAAACGTGTCGAGGTCGACGCGTGACCGCGCGCCGCAGCGCGTTCATCGACCTGCGCCCGCTGACGACGTCACCCGCGTTCGCGCGCCTGTGGATCGGATCGACCCTCGCCGGCCTCGGCGGGCAGCTCACGGTCGTGGCGGTCATGCTGCACGTCTTCGAGCTGACGCAGAGCACCTTCGCCGTGTCGATGATCGCTGTGGCGGGGCTGCTCCCGATGATCCTCGCCGGACTTTACGGCGGCATGCTCGCCGACGCGTTCGACCGGCGCGCCGTGGCGCTCCTCGCGGCCGTGGTCACGTTCGTCTCGACCGCGCTGCTGGCGGCCCTCGCCTGGACGGGCCTCGAGACGGTCGGGTGGCTGTTCGTCCTGAGCGTCGTGAACTCCGCGGCGAACTCCATCGTCATGGCGACCAAGTCGGCGATCACCCCACGGCTGATCCCCCGCGAGCTGCTACCGGCGGCTGCAGCCCTTCAGGGCGTCACCGTCGGGATCATGGTCATGGCCGGCCCCGCGCTGGCCGGTGTGCTCGTCGCGGTCGCGGGTTATGCCTGGACCTACTCGCTCGACGTGCTGCTGATGACGTCGCTGTTTCTCGGACTGTGGTCGTTGCCACGTCTGCGCCCCGAAGGCGAGGTGGTTCGACCGGGGCTCGAGTCGCTCCGCGACGGCGCCCGCTTCCTCCGCCGCGCCCCGAACATCCGCCTGCAGTACATCCTCGACATCACGGCGATGACGTTCGGCCAGCCCGTCACCCTCTTCCCCGCGATCGGTGCCGTGCTCCTCGGCGGCGGAGCCATCACCACCGGAGTCCTCACCGCGGCGGTCGCCGCGGGCGCCTTCCTCTCCAGTCTCTTCTCCGGCCCTATCGGGCGCGTGCGCCGCCAGGGCCTCGGGATCGAGCGGGCCATCCAGGTCTACGGCCTGTCCATCGGACTCTTCGGCCTGGTTCTCGTCGCCGCGAGCCTCGGATGGCTCCGTCCCGATGTCGTCGACGAGACCCACGCCGCGGTCGCGCTGATCGTTCTTGCGGCGGTCACGCTCGCCATCTCGGGCGCGGCCGACAACGTCAGCGCGATCTACCGCTCGACGATGATGCAGGCGGCGGTCCCGGATGCCATGCGCGGACGCCTCCAGGGCATCTTCATCGTCGTGGTGGCCGGTGGCCCCCGCGTCGGAGCGCTCTACGCCGGGACCCTCGCGACCCTGACCGCTCTCTGGGTGCCGCCGCTGTTCGGCGGCATCCTGATCCTCGCGCTCGTCGGCACGCTCGTCCGCTTCTCACCGCGGTTCCGGCAGTACGACGCGCTCGACCCCCAGCCCTGAGCCCGCCTGACCCCGCATAAACGCCATCCGCGCGCGGAAACACGGTGTGCTCGTGTTTCTGTGCGCTGATCGCGTTTATGGATGGGACCAGCGAGGCCCGGCACCCGGCGCCCGCACCCGACGTCACGGCTGCCGAACCTCGGCGGATTTCCGCCGTCGCACTCCCCCACGCCGCGCGGTGTCGCACCTCGGCCCTATCGTCGGGATCGTGGCATCCTCTTCCTCCCCGTCCCCCGTATCGATCGCGGTGCAGTTCGTGCTCACCGGCATCGTGTGGGGCTCGAGCTTCCTCTTCATCGCGATCGCTCTCACCGGTATGACCCCGGCGCAGGTCGCGGGCGGTCGCCTGCTCTTCGGCGCCCTGGCGCTGGCGGCGATCGTCGCGATCCGTCGTGAGCGCCTCCCGCGGGACCGCCGCATCTGGGGCCACCTGAGCGTGCTCTCGCTCAGCTTCTGCGTCGTGCCGTTCCTGCTGTTCGCGTGGGCGGAGCAGCACGTGTCGTCCGGACTGGCCAGTATCTTCAACGCGACCACGCCGATCATGACCGCGATCATGGCGTGGGCGGTGTTCCGCGTCGAAAGCCTCAAGGTCGGCCAACTCGTCGGGATCGCGATCGGTATCCTCGGCGTCGTCGTCATCATCGCGCCCGGAGCGATCGCCGATGTGGGCGGCAGCACGATCGCACAGCTCGCCCTCCTCGGCGCGACGGCCTGCTACGGCTTCAGCCTGGCGTACATGCGCCGCTTCCTCGGCGACACCGGCCTCTCGGGCATCGCGTTCGCGTTCGGCTACATCGGGCCCGCAGCGGCGTTCATGGTGCTGTTGTCGCCTCTGATCCTCGCCGAACCGATGCAGCTCACGCTCCCGGTCGTGGGCAGCATCATCGCTCTCGGCGTGCTCGGCACGGGAATCGCCTACGTCTGGAACCAGAACACCCTGCGGGCGTGGGGTCCGACCCGCGCCTCGACCGTCACGTACATCACCCCGGTGGTCGGGGTGGCGCTCGGCATCCTGATCCTCGGCGAGCGCATCTCGTGGAACGAGCCGGTGGGCGCGGCGGTCGTGTTCCTCGGCATCCTGCTCGTGCAGCAGCGGCTGCGCCTCTCGCGCCGCTCCGAAGTGTGACTCACCCGGCGCGGCCGGAAACGACGAAGGTCCCGGATGCCATGGCATCCGGGACCTTCGAGGAGATCACGCCTGCAGGGCGAACTGCAGGTCGAGCTCGATGGTGACGTCCTTGCCGACGAGGACACCGCCGGTCTCGAGGGCGGCGTTCCAGGTGAGGCCGAAGTCCTCACGGTTGATGACCGTCTTGGCGGTCGCGCCGGCCTTGTAGTTGCCCCACGGGTCGGTGCCGAAGCCGCCGAAGTCGATGGAGAAGGTGGCGGGCTTGCTGACGCCGCGGATGGTGAGCTCACCGTCGACGAGGAAATCGCCGTCCTCGACGCGGACGCCGGTGGAGCGGAAGTCCATCGTCGGGTAGGTCTCGGTGTCGAAGAACTCGGCCGAACGCAGGTGCTGGTCGCGGCCCTCGTCCTTGGTGTCGACCGAGGTGACGTCGACGGACGCCTCGACGGTGGCCTCGAGCGGGTTCTCGGGGGCGACGAGGGTGGCGCTCTTCATGCCGAAGGTGCCGCGCACCTTGGAGATCATCATGTGACGGACGGTGAAGGTCACCTCGCTGTGCGAGGGGTCGAGCACCCAGGTGCCCGCCTTGTAACCGGGGATCTCGAGCGTGGTGGTGTCGGTCATGTCACTCCTAGAGGTCTGGGGAGCCGAATCGGCGTCCTGGGGAGGTCAAACTCCCATTCACAAGAATGTATTCCACGATCGTGAAAAAAGACGAACCCGAGAGTGCCGCAGCCCCCTCGGGTTCGTGAACATCGGATGTCGTCAGCCGACCTTGAGGAGGTCGATGATGAAGATGAGGGTCTTGCCACCGAGGAAGTGGCCGCCGGCGGGACCGTAGGCGAGGTGCGGGGGGATCACGAGCTCGCGGCGTCCGCCGACCTTCATGCCCGGGATGCCGTCCTGCCAGCCCTGAATCAGGCCGCGGAGGGGGAACTGGATGCTTTCGCCCCGGCCCCACGACGAGTCGAACTCTTCGCCCGACTCGTACTCGACACCGGCGTAGTGCACGGTGACGGTGTCGCCGGGCTTGGCCTCGTCGCCGTCGCCGACGATGATGTCGCGGATGACGAGGTCGGAGGGGGCGGGGCCGCTGGGAGCGTCGAACTCCGGCTTGGTGCGATCAGTCATGGGTCCATCCAAGCACGCCCGGCCCCTTCGAAAAGCCCCTGGACAAAGACTCAGCGCCCGGTGCCGCGGCGATGCCTGCGTGTCTCCCGGGCGCTGAGTTGGCCTACATCGATGGTGCTCCGGCGTCGAGGCGCTGTCAAGACCCCGCGCGCGTCGCGGCGGGAGCAACGCGGCCGGCGCCACGGCGCGAGCGACGCCGCGCGATCCCGGCGCGAGCGACACCGCGCGCGTCACGGCGCGAGCGACGCCCCGAGAGTCACGGCGCGAGCAACGCCGCGCGCGCCGCCGTCGTGCGCTCCAGCAACTGACGCTCGGTCGCGACGGCGTGCGGGTCGCGGCCCGAGAGCGCCCGCTGTCGCGCGGCGGCGAGCGCCGTGGCATCCACGATGAAATTCTTCATGATGCCGGAGCGGTCGCCGCGCAGCGTGCGCGCCCAGGCCACCGCCGAGCGGCGACCGGGAGCCGTGGCGAGCATCTCGACCTCTTGCGGGGTGAACCATCCCGCGTCGGCGTACTCGCCGAGCCGGACGCGGGTGAGCCGGGATTCTTCGCGACGGAGCAGCAGGATGCCGACGATGAACGCCACGAACAGGGGAACCTGCAGCGTGGCGTACACCTCGAAGAAGTTGAAGAACGTCGCCGATCCGTTCCACACCGCGTGCAGGACGATCGCCCCGATCAGCCCGGGGACGGCGTAGCCGAGCGCCTGGCCCGTCCGCAGCGACCGCCGCGCAGCCAGCCCGAAGGCGAAGCCCGTGAGGCTGGTGAACATGACGTGGGCGAACGGCGACAGGACCGCGCGGAGGAAGAACGTCGTCGCGACCTCCCCCGGCCCGCCCTCGAGGTAGCCGATGGCGAAATACTGCACGTTCTCGGTCAGGGCGAATCCCGCGCCGATGAGGGCGCCGTACACGATCCCGTCGACGGGGCCGTCGAAGAAACGGCGCGCGAAGGCGTACAGGAGCAGCAGGCCGAGGCCCTTGGCGACCTCTTCGACGATCGGCGCCTGAACGACCGAGCTGACGGCATCCGGTAGTCCCCCCGTGACCAGCGTCACCAGCAGGTCGACACCCAGCGCGATCGCCACCGACGCCACCGCACCCCACGCGACGGCGAAGATCAGCAGGCGCCGCGGCTCGGGCTCCCACCGGTCGATGTAGCGCACGACGAACCACACGACGACGAAGGGGATGACGGCGAGAACGAGCCCGATGAAGGATGCCGCGGGCCCGAGGAACCGTGTGAAGTACAGCACCAGGAGGGCCAGCACCGGGACGAGCAGCGCCGCCACGATCCACAGCGCCACTCCCCCTCCCCGCACCCGCGGCGGAGCAGCCGAGACGGCGACGGGCGGGGTCGTCGAAATGCGGGCCGGTTGCCCGGGCGAGGGCTGGGAGAGCGGCGAGGGGTAGCTCATGCGACACAGCCTAGGGGCCACCCGCTCGCACGATCCGAGGGTTGTGGAGCCGGTCGACGCGAGGCGCCCGGTAGCGTGGAGGCATGCGTTTCGCCCACGTCCGTTCCCCGGAAGGGGCGGAGTCCCCTCGACTGGTCAGCGTCCACGCCGAAGAGTTCTCCTTCGTCGACGAGTTCTTCGACGGTGCTCCCCGCACCCTTGAGGAGCTCATCGCGGGCGGCGACGAGCTTCTCGATGCGGTTCGGGATGCCGCGACCTCGGCGCCGCGGCATCCGCTGTCCGGCGTCTCCTTCGCGTCGGCGGTCCTCGCTCCCCCGTCGATCCTCGCGGTCGGCCTGAACTACGCCGCGCACTCGGGCGAGCTGGGGCTCAAGACCGACGCCGGCCCGACGGTCTTCGTGCTGTGGCCGAACTCGCTCACCGCGCACGAGGCGACGACGTCGTGGCCCCGCGCACTCAGCGAGGCGGTCGACTACGAGGCCGAGCTCGGCGTGATCATCGGACGCCCGGGCCGCGACGTCGCCGAGGCCGACGCCCTCGATCACGTGTGGGGCTACACCGTGGTCAACGACATCACGGCGCGCAACATCCAGTTCTCGGAAGCCCAGTGGTCGCGCTGCAAGTCGTTCGACGGTTTCACCCCGACGGGGCCGTTCGTCGTCACCGCCGACGAGATCCCCGACCCGCAGGACCTGCACATCTGGACCGTCGTCGACGGCCACACGGTTCAGGATGCCAGCACCGGCCAGATGGTGCGGTCGGTCGCGACGCTCATCCACAAGCTGTCGGAGTCGGCGACGCTCCTACCCGGAACCCTTATCTCCACCGGCAGCCCCGGGGGCGCGGGCTACTCGCGCGACCCGCAGATCTTCCTCCGCGACCGCTCGACCGTCACGGTCGGCATCGACGGGATCGGCGAGCTGACGACGCACTGCCGCATCCTCGACTGACGACACCGAACGCGAGAGGGGCGGGACCTGGCGGTCCCGCCCCTCTCGCGTTCGCTCACTCCTCGACGACGCTGTCCGCGGCGCGCTGGACCGGGATCGCCTGCGTGATCGGGTGCAGGCCTGACAAGCGCGCGGGCGAGAGCTGCTTGGTGACTTCCTCGCGCGACATGAGCCCCGCCTCGACGACGAGGTCGGCGACGTTGCGGTGCGTGAGCAGCGCCGTCTTGGCCAGGGCCGCGGCCGCCGCGTAACCGATGAACGGCGTGAGGGCGGTGACGACGCCGACCGAGGAGCCGACCATCGCACCCAAGCGCTCGCGGTTCGCCGTGATGCCGTCGACGCAGTTGACGCGGAGCGTCCACATCGCCTGGCGCATCCACGTGATCGACTGGTAGATCGAGTGCGCGATGACCGGCTCGAAGGCGTTGAGCTGCAGCTGACCGCCCTCGACCGCCATCGTCACGGTCATGTCGGCACCGACAACCGAGAAGGCGACCTGGTTGACGACCTCGGGGATGACGGGGTTGACCTTGCCGGGCATGATGCTCGAGCCCGCCTGGCGCGGCGGGAGGTTGATCTCGGCGAGGCCGGCCTGCGGACCGCTCGAGAGCAGGCGCAGGTCGTTGCAGATCTTCGACAGCTTGATCGCGTTGCGCTTCAGCGACGACGAGAACGACATGAACGCGCCCGTGTCGCTCGTCGACTCGACGAGGTCGGTCGCGGTCTCGAGATCGAGGCCCGTGATCTCGCGCAGGTGCCGGAGGACGGCCTTGCCGTAGCCGGCGTGAGCGGTGATGCCCGTGCCGATGGCCGTGGCCCCCATGTTGATCTCGTAGAGCAGGTAGGCGTTCTCGGTCAGGCGGCTGTAGTCCTCGCCGAGCGTCGTGGCGAAGCCGTGGAACTCCTGCCCCAGCGTCATCGGCACGGCATCCTGGAGCTGGGTGCGACCGACCTTGAGAACGTCGTGGAACTCGTCGGCCTTGGCGAGGAACGACTGGCGGAGGAGCGCGAGCTCCTCGAGCAGGCTCTTCAAGGTCAGGGCGAGCCCGATCTTGATCGCGGTCGGGTACACGTCGTTCGTCGACTGACTGCGGTTGGTGTCGTCGATCGGCGAGAGGAACGCGTAGTCGCCCTTCTCACGGCCCGCCATCTCGAGCGCGATGTTGGTGATGACCTCGTTCGCGTTCATGTTCGTCGAGGTGCCGGCACCGCCCTGGATGACGCCCACCGCGAACTCGTCGTGGAACTCGCCGTCGATCACCCGCTGCGCGGCGCGATCGATGAGGTCGGCCTTCGCCGGGTCGAGCACACCGATCTCGCGGTTGGCGCGGGCCGAGGCCTGCTTGACCATCGCGAGGGCGCGGACCAGGTCGGGGTACACCGAGATCGGCCGCTTGGCGATCGGGAAGTTCTCCAGCGCGCGGGCGGTGTGGATGCCCCAGTACGCGTCGAGGGGGATCTCGAGGGTTCCCAGGGAGTCGGTCTCGGTGCGGGTACGCGTCTTTGCGTCCAGAGTCATGTGTCGTCCTTGTGGGGTCACGTGAAAGGGGATGCCACGAGCCTAACCACCACGACCAGGAGCGCCCGTGGACACGGCGGCCTGTCGGCATCCTCGAACCGTCCGCGGTGTCGGTTGCGGGGGCGGCGCTCGGCCGCGGCGGGCGAAGCGGTCGGCTCGGTGGACAGCGGTGGCAGGGCGCGGCGCTCGGCGATGCCCGCGCGGCGTGGCGGCGGGCGCGGCGCTCAGCGCTTGCGCGAGAAGGCCTCGAGCCGCCCCTCGGGCGTGAGAGCCGCCATCTCGTCGACCCACGCGGGGGTGAAGTAGCCCGACGTGTCGGCGTCGACCACCGGGACGACGGCGTGGGTGATCGTGTCGTCCCAGACGTGCACGAGGTGGAAGGACTGACCGGCGTCCATGCCGTTGACCTCGTCGGCCGGGCGGGCGAGATCCATCGTGTAGCAGGACGCGGCCGCGACGCTCACGGGCACGCCCGCGAACGTCCCCGACGTCGAGTAGTGCAGGTGCCCCGCGAGGATCGCGCGGACGTCGCTGCCCGCGATCGCCGCCGCGAGTCGGGGTTGGTCGCGGAGCTCCAGGATGTCGAAGAAGGGGATGTGCGTCGGCAGCGGCGGGTGGTGCAGGGCGAGGATCGTGCCGAGGGGTGCGGGCGTCGCGAGCTCCTCGCGCAGCCACTCGAGCTGCGCGGCATCGAGATCGCCGTGGTGCCAGCCCGGCACGGTCGAGTCCAGCGCGATGATGCGGAGTCCGTCGAGGTCCCACACACCGGTCACCGGATCGAGGGACGGCTCTCCGTCGAGGAGACCGGCGCGCAGCGCGGGGCGCTCATCGTGGTTTCCCGCGACCCAGATGACCGGCGCTCCGAGGCGCTCGGCCCACGGCTCGACCGCCGCGCGCAGCGCCCGATACGCCTCCGGCTCGCCGAGGTCGGTGAGGTCACCCGTGAACACGACGGCATCGGGACGGACGCCGGTGGCCTCGGCGGCATCCAGGGTCCGTCGCAGGTTCGCGGCGGTGTCGTACCGCTCGCCGAGCAGGCGATCGCCGCCCAGCAGATGGGTGTCGCTGAGGTGGAGGATCACACGCCGCGCGGGCGCGTGCTGACCGAACTGCACGGATGCCATGGGCTCAGCCTAGAAGAGGCCTCCGACACGCGATCCGCGCGCGCACCGTCAGTGGTTGAAGAGGATCAGCAGAAGGGCACCGAGGACGGCCACCGCGCACACCCCGAAGCACAGGTACGCACCGATGAGCGCGACCCGCTTCTGCCCGTCGCTGAGCGGATTGCGCGCCGCCGCCTTGGCCGCCGCCTTCTCGGCGCGGCGCCGCTGCTTGTCGGTGAGGACGGTGATGGCATCCGTGAACTCGACCGGCGCGACCAGGGGCGGGCGCCCGCCGCGCACGAGCAGGCGCAGCCCGAGGGCGTAGAAGGTCACGACGATCGAGGCGCCGATGATGGCGGCGACGAAGACGTGGAGGAAGGCTTCCCAGTCGATGGTCACGCGTCGTCCTTCCCGGAGCGCTCGAGACGGCGTTGGCGACGCGTCGGGCCGGGCTTGCGCGGCACCTTGACGGCGGCGCCCGAGTCGGCGACCTCGCTCATCGCGTTGGCCGAGGTGACCGAGTCGCGGCGCGAGCGAAGGAAGACGCCGAGGATGATCGCGACGGCGATCACCGCGTCGACCGCGACACCCCAGCCACCCAGCCACACCACGATGAGCGCGGCCGCGGCGCCCACGGCACCCGCGGCGGGGAGCGTCAGGACCCAGCCGATCATGATGCGGCCGACGGTGTTCCAGCGCACCGTCGATCCCCGGCGCCCGAGGCCCGAGCCGATGACCGAGCCGGACGCGACCTGCGTGGTCGAGAGGGCGAAGCCGAGGGCACTGGACGCCAGGATGGTCGCCGCCGTCGACGTCTCTGCCGAGAAGCCCTGGGCCGGCTTGACGTCGGTGAGTCCCTTGCCCAGGGTTCGGATGATGCGCCAGCCGCCCATGTACGTGCCGAGGGCGATCGTGATGGCGCACGCGAACACGACCCAGATGTGCGGATCGGGATCGGATGCCGACTGCCACCCCACGGTGATGAGCGCGAGCGTGATCACACCCATCGTCTTCTGCGCGTCGTTGGTGCCGTGCGCGAGCGCCACGAGCGATGACGTGAAGATCTGACCCCAGCGGAAGCCGTCGCGACCGTCGGCCTTCGTGTCGTACCGCCGGGTGACGCCGTAGGCGATCTTCGTGACCGTGAAGGCGATGATGCCCGCCGTCAACGGCGCGATGAGGGCGGGGAGGATGACCTTGCTGAGCACGACGCCGGTGTCGATGGCCGAGACGCCGACGCCCACGAGGGTCGCGCCGATGAGGCCGCCGAACAGCGCGTGCGACGAGCTGGACGGCAAGCCCAGCAGCCACGTCAGCATGTTCCAGGTGATCGCGCCGATGAGCCCCGCGAAGATGATCGGCGGGAAGATCTCGGGCGAGAGTTGATCCTCGCGGATCATGCCTCCGGAGATGGTCTTGGCCACCTCGGTCGAGAGGAACGCTCCGACCAGGTTCAGACAGGCCGCGAGGAGCACGGCGACCTTCGGCTTCAGCGCACCGGTGGCGATGGGCGTGGCCATCGCGTTCGCGGTGTCGTGGAATCCGTTGGTGAAATCGAAGAACAGTGCCAGGCCGATGACCAGCACGATGACGAGGGCTGCGCTCTCCACCGTTCGCTTTCCGTGAGGAGGAAGAAGGGATGCCGACGGGATCGGCGCGACGAACGAAGAGTTCACCTGGAGTTCGACACCCGTTCACCGAGGTCGCGTGGAAATCATGTCACCGGCGACCACGACGGTCAAACCGGGTGGCCCGAGGCCGTGGCATCCGCAGGTTCTTCCCGGCTGGGGAACGCCCAGCCGGAGTGTCGGCACGGCCGACTACCGTAAAGGGGTGACCGATATCGACGTTTCGTCCGTTCCGCCCGTCGCCGCCCGTCGTCCCGTCCCCCGCTCGCACCATGGTGACACGTTCGACGATCCCTACGAGTGGCTGCGCGCGAAAGACGACGCCGAGGTCGTGGCCCACCTCGAGGCCGAGAACGCCTACACCGACGCTCGCACCGCGCACCTGGCATCCCTCCGCGACGAGATCTTCGGTGAGATCAAGGGGCGTACGCTCGAAACCGACCTGTCCGTCCCGGTGCGCCGCGGCGACTGGTGGTACTACGGACGCACCGTGGCGGGTGCCCAGTACGGCATCCAGTGCCGCGCTCCCCTGACCTCGCCCGACGACTGGACCCCGCCGCAGCTCTCGCCCGACGAGCCCGTACCCGGCGAGCAGGTGCTCTTCGACGGCAACGTCGAGGCCGAGGGAACCGACTTCTTCTCGCTCGGCAGTTTCGAGATCTCGAACGACGGAACGCGCATGCTGTACGGCATCGACGTCGCCGGCGACGAGCGGTACACCGTGCGCGTGCGCGATCTGACGACGGGCGAGACGCTCCCCGACGAGATCCCCGGCACCTTCTCGGGGGCCACCTTCTCCCCCGACGGCCGCTTCATCGTCTACACCACCGTCGACGACGCGTGGCGCCCCGACACCGTCTGGCTGCACGAGATCGGCACGGCGGTGGAAACCGACGCGAAGCTGTTCCACGAGCCCGACGAGCGGTACTGGGTCGGCGCCGACTTCACGCGCAGCGACCGGTACCTCGTCATCGGCGTCGGCTCGTCGATCACCTCGGAGGACCGCCTGATCGACGCC
Source organism: Microbacterium sp. S1037 (assembly GCF_048381605.1). Lineage (NCBI taxonomy): Bacteria > Bacillati > Actinomycetota > Actinomycetes > Micrococcales > Microbacteriaceae > Microbacterium > Microbacterium sp. S1037. The sequence continues at coordinate 2,043,940 of NZ_JBLWIG010000001.1, read as the reverse complement.
GACGACCTGCGCGGCGAGGCCCGTGTCGTCTGGCCGCGGCGCGAGGGCGTCGAGTACTCGGTCGACCACGCGGTCGTCGACGGCGAGGACGTGCTCTACATCCTCCACAACGATGGAGCTCTCGATTTCGAGCTGGTCCGGGTCTCGGCATCCGATCCCGAGGGAGCGCGCGAGATCGTGGTCCCGCATCGCGTGGGCCAGCGCCTGCTCGGTGTCGACACCTTCCGCGACTGGGGGGTCATCGCCTACCGGCGCGACGGTCTCGCCCGCCTCGGCCTGCTCTCGTACGCCGACGGAGCCGTCGACGAGATCGCGTTCGACGAACCGCTCTACAGCGTCGGAACCGGCGGCAACCCCGAGTGGGCACCGCCCGTCCTGCGGCTGGGCTACGGCTCGTTCGTGACCCCCGGCACCGTGTACGACTACGTCATCGCGACCGGCGAGCTGCTCCTGCGCAAGCGGCAGCCGGTCCTCGGCGGCTTCGACCCCGCCGACTACGGGCAGGCTCGCGTCTGGGCGCCTGCGGAGGACGGCACGCGAGTGCCCGTGTCGCTCGTCTGGAAGCGCTCGTTCGGCGAGCCCGGCTCGGCACCACGACCGGTGCACCTCTACGGCTACGGCTCGTACGAGCACTCGATCGAGCCCGGCTTCTCGGTGCCGCGCCTGTCGCTGCTCGACCGTGGCGTGATCTTCGCGGTCGCGCACGTGCGCGGCGGCGGAGAGATGGGGCGCCAGTGGTACGAGGACGGCAAGCTCCTCGCCAAGCGCAACACGTTCACCGACTTCGTGGCCGCGGGGCGCCATCTGGTGTCCGAGGGGTACACGAGCCCCGACCGCATCGTCGCCGAGGGCGGCAGCGCCGGCGGTCTGCTCATGGGTGCCGTCGCGAACCTCGCGCCGGAGCTCTTCGCCGGGATCCTCGCCGACGTGCCGTTCGTGGATGCGCTGACCACGATCCTCGACCCGTCGCTCCCCCTCACGGTCATCGAGTGGGACGAGTGGGGCGACCCCCTGCACGACGCCGACGTGTACGCCTACATGAAGTCGTACTCGCCGTACGAGAACGTGCGCGAGGGGGTCGAGTACCCGCGGATCCTCGCCGTCACGTCGCTCAACGACACGCGCGTGCTGTACGTCGAGCCCGCGAAGTGGGTGCAGCGCCTGCGCGAGGTCGGCGCCGACGCCCTGCTGAAGTGCGAGATGGTCGCCGGCCACGGCGGCGTCAGCGGCCGCTACAACGCGTGGCGCGAGCGCGCGTTCGAGCTGGCGTGGCTGCTGGACGTGCTGGGGCTCGCGGATTAGGTCGACGACGGGCAGCCGCGGCGGCGGCTGGCGGGTTGTGTGTCCCACTTTTGTCGGTGCATGTCCCACTTATGGCTGGTTATCGACGTCTCAACCAGCCATAAGTGGGACAAGGGGTCACTGGCCGGGACGCCACCCCGCCCGGAGCAACGCGGCGCGCACGAGATCGACGGCGGCGGAACCGTCCCCGCGCAGGTGATGGCTCAGGACGCGCACATGATCCCAACCCGCATCTCGGATCGCTGCCCAGCGGTCCGCGTCGCGAGCGAACTGCCGTGGATCCTCGGCATGCACCCGCCCGTCGTACTCGACGGCGACACGCCACAACTCGTAGGCAAGGTCGATCTCCGCGACGAAATCCCCGCGTGTCGAAAAGATGTCGATGTTGACGTTCGGTTCCGGCAATCCGTGGCGCACGAGGACCAGGCGCAGGCGGGTCTCGCGGGGTGACCTCACGCCCGGGCGAGCCAGATTCAGCGCCCGCCGCAAGATGCCGCCCCGGACATCTCCCATGAGAGTGATCTCGGCATCCAGGTCGGCGGCAGAGGCGAGCGGCTGACGGCCGGCCAGGAGTGCGTCAGCGCCCGCGACCAAGTCGTCGAGCGGCCAGAGTCGACCGCACTGCCGCCACGCGCGCACGGCGTTCTCGATAGGGATCCCCTCGGGTCCCGCTTCGATGGCAGGTTCCCGTGTCTGCAACCTGTGACCCACGACACCGCGGGTGCGAGGCTCGCGCGCGGGGCGATGCGCTGATACATGCAGCCGCGGCGTATACGGCCACTCGGGTGTGCTCAGACCCCGGAGGACGAACACCGTTTCGTGGCTGAAGAACTGCCCCTCTCCGAGTCGGGGCGCGTACGCCCGGCACCGCTCGAGGATGCTGTCGTCGTCGCCGAGGGACCGCGAACGCACACCGTGGAAGGGGGTCACGAGATCGGAGGCGCGGAGGCGGGTCCTGCTCGCCCCCTTTCCGAGTGCTTCCGCGACGTGGAATCGATCGGGCAGACCGTCCGGTAGGGGGCTGCGTCGAGTCATGCTCCATATTCCCGGCCGTCGAGCCGCGCGGCGGCGTTCTCCACAGCCCGCTCGCCTGATCCGCTCTTGTGAAGGAGGCGCCCCTCTTAGGCCGAACCAAGCGTGTCCCACTTATTGCCGGTTGGAGGCGCACTGACCGACCACAAGTGGGACAGACACCGTCATAAGTGGGACGAGGGTCATAGGGACGCCGCGCGTGCCCGCTGCGCCTCCTCACGCTTACCCAACGCCGCACCTGCACACCGCCACGCACACCTAACGCGGCCCGCCACGCACACCTACCGCGGCGCGCATCCAGCACCAACGACGACGCCCCGCCCCGCGCGAAGCGGGACGGGGCGTCGAGACGAAAGGCTCAGCCGAACAGCGCCGCGGCCTCTTCGTAGCGGTAGAGCGGGACGCTGTTGAGCTCGCCGAGCGCGTCGGCGAAGGGCACGCGCACGATGTCGGTGCCGCGCATCGCGACCATCTGGCCCCAGGCGCCTTCGTGCAGGGCGTCGGCGGCGTGCAGGCCGAGGCGCGTCGCGAGCACGCGGTCGAACGCCGAGGGCGAGCCGCCGCGCTGAATGTGGCCGAGCACCGTCGAGCGGGTCTCGATTCCGGTGAGACGCTCGATCTCGGGGGCGAGCAGCTCGCCGATGCCGCCGAGGCGCGGGCGGTTGAAGGCGTCGAGCCCCTTGTCGCTGAACGCCTCGTCCATTCCCTTGAGCTTGAAGCCCTCCGACACGACGACGAGCGGCGCGCGGCCGCGGTCCTGCGCGCGGGTGACCTGTTCGACGATCTCTTCGATCGACATCGGCACCTCGGGGATGCAGATCACGTGGGCGCCCGCCGCGATACCGGCGTGCAGCGCGATCCAGCCGACGTGGCGCCCCATGACCTCGGCCACCATGCACCGCTGGTGCGAGTCGCCGGTGGTGCGGAGGCGGTCCATGGCATCCGTCGCGATGTTGACGGCGGTGTCGAAACCGAACGAGTAGTCGGTCGCGCGCAGGTCGTTGTCGATCGTCTTCGGCACGCCGAGGACGTTGATGCCGTCCTTCGACAGGCGGTCGGCCGCGGCGAGGGTCCCCTCGCCACCGATGGCCAGGATGCCGTCGAGCCGGTGCCCGTACATCGTCTTGGAGATGTTCTCGGCACCGCCGCGCACGCCCTCGTACGGGTTGGTGCGGCTCGTGCCGAGGATCGTGCCGCCGACCTTGGACAGACCCTTCACCTCGTGACGGGTCAGCGGGAAGAAGTCGCCGTCGACCACGCCTCGCCATCCGTCACGGATACCGACGAACTCGATGTCGTAGTTGGTCGTGCCCTTCAGCACGACGCCACGGATGACCGCGTTGAGACCGGGGCAGTCGCCGCCGCTGGTCAGGATGCCGATCTTCATGGGCAGAGTCCTCTGGTGCTGTGGTTCGGGTGGAGGGAGGCGCCATTGCCGTCTTCGACCCTATCGCCGCGGGCGGGAACGGTGCCACACGGCGGTCCGGATGCCGACACCCCGACCCGACCGACCTGTTCGAGCCGGCCCAGGGCCAACGTCACGCGCGGGTCCAGGTGTCACCATCGCGAACCCACTCCTGCTCCGGCGCCGAGTGCTCGACCGGTGAGAACCAGAACGTCTCGTCGGGCCCCCACCCGGCAACGGTGCTCGCGCCGAGGTCACCGAGGTCGATGACCCGACCGGCCGTGGAGAGGTACCCGTTCACGCTCAGGTGCACCCCCGCGGCTTCACCGGCGACCGCGGCCCAGTCGGGCTGCACCCACATCCCCTCGCGCCCGGTCGCCCATCCCCACACATTGCGCCGGCTCGCGGTGACCGGGAACGGATGCCGCCGACACAGCGCCGCCCACGACTCGGGGCCGTCTATCTCGATGACATCACCGTCCGGTGCGGCGATGGGTCGAACGCGTGCGGAGGTCCACCCCCAGGAGTCTTCGACGAGCGTGAGACCGACCGGCCCCGCTGTCCCGCGCGCACGTGTGGAACGTGGAAGAGCGAACGAGGGCGTCGACCACCACGACCCCGAGAGACGGACGTCGCCGATCTGTCGGGCGAAGGAGGTCTCTTCTGCGACCTGCTCGTTTCGCCACTGGGCCGACAACTCTTCGGGCGACCTCGTCGAGGCGGGAGAGTTCTCCCAGCGCACCATCGCCTGCGTGTCTAGCTCGACCCCGCTCCCCCACCACTCGATCACGGGCGCTCCGGCGACCGCCGATGCGACCCGCTCGAGCACCGGCCGCAGGTCCTCGGTCGCCGCCAGGACGTCCTCGCCGAAGGGCGGCTGCCAGTACGTGGCGAGGTCGACAGCGAGAGACAGGGCCGTGAAAAGGAACGCCTCGCTGAGCTCGGGGATCGGGACCCGCGCCAGTGCGGCGGCGGCTTCGGCGGGTGACACCTCCGGTTCGGTGAACGACGCGGCGTCTCCCGCTATCGAGACCATCCTTCCCGAGTTCTCGTCGAGCGCCTGCGCGGCCCACGAAACGGCCCAGGCCGCATCGCGTGCCTCCGGCCCGTCGGGGACGAGCCGCAGAACTTCCAGACACAGCCGGCGTCCGCGTGGTCCCGCGAGCAGGGTGTCGATACTGAGGGTCATCCGCCGACCTTAGCGAGGGTGTCGGAGAGCGAGGCGGGCTTCGATGGACCCGCACGCGTGGTCAGCCGCGCGATTGCGGGCCACGCCGAACAAGCGAACGCCCCGGAGCCGAAACCCCGGGGCGTCCGTCGAAGCGGGCTCAGGCCGCGCCGAGCGCCTGACGCAGCAAGTGCATGAGCGCCGACAGCTGAACCGAATCGCTCGAACCGGGCTCGATCGCCTGGCCGTCGAGGGCGCGCGCCGCGAGGCCCTCCTTCGAATCGATGAGCTCGGCGATCTTGGTGTCGATCGTGTGGGCGGCGATGATGCGCCACGCGGTGACGGGCTCCTCCTGGCCGATGCGGTGCACGCGGTCGATCGCCTGCGTCTGCTCGGCGGCGGTCCACGACAGCTCGGCGAGCACCACGTTGGACGCTGCCTGCATGTTCAGGCCGACGCCGGCGGCGGTCAGCGAACACACCGCGATCCCGACATCGGGGTCGCTGTTGAACGCGTCGATCGCTGCCTGGCGCGCGGTCGAGGTCTGCTCGCCCCGCACCGACACCGCCTTCAACCCGGATGCCTTGAAGTGGGCCTCCGCGGCATCCATCACGTCGATGTGCTTGGCGAAGAACACGACCTTACCGACCGAGCGCTGCAGCTGCACGGCGTAGTCGGCCGCGAGGTGCGCCTTGGCCTGACCGATGCGGCGGACCATCGTGAAGACGTTCTCGCTGCCGGAGCCGGCGGCCTTGCTCTCTTCGAGTTCGCCGTGCGCCACGAGACGGACGATGTCGTCGTCGATCTCGCCGGGAGCGAGGCCCCGGTCACCGCGCGCCTCGAGGATGCGGCGGTACTTCGCCGCGAGGCGGGCCCCGAGTTCGCGCTCGGCCTGTCGGATCGAACGGCCGTACTCGTCGTCGAGCTCGACGGGGAGGTCCGCGACGAGCTTGTCGGGCAGGTCGGCGGCGACGTCCTTCTTCTTGCGCCGGACGATCCCCATCGAGATCACGGCCTCGCGCGCCTCGGGGTAGAACGCCTTGTCGGCGGGCGTCAGACCCGTGGCATCCAGTTTCTCCATCAGCTCGGGACCGGGCTTCTCGCCGTTGGTCCACCCGAGGAAGCGCCAGATCGCGTCGAAGTCCTCGACGTCGTTGATGAGCGGCGTACCGGTGAGGGCGAGCATCAGCGGGTCACGTGTCTGCTGACGGACACGGGATGCCAGGGCCAGGACGTTCTGCGAGCGCTGCGACGTGAGGTTCTTGATGAAGTGCGCTTCGTCGACCACGACGCCCTTGAGGCCGATCGACGACAGCCACGAAAGGTGCCGGTCGAGGATCTCGTAGTTGACGATGAAGACGTCGGCGAAGGCGTCGATGTCGGCGCCGCCGCCCGAGATGACGGTCGCCCGACGCTGGGGCGTCCAGCGCTGCACCTCGCGGGCCCAGTTCATCTTCACGACGTTGGGCACCACGACCAGCAGCGGGTACGCGTCGGCCACGGATGCCGCGAGCACCGACTCGGCGGTCTTGCCGAGGCCCGGCTCGTCGGCGAGCAGGAAGGAACGATGTCCCAGGCGCACGGCCTCGAGGAAGCGCGACTGGTGCGGCATGACCTCGAGCCCGCGAGGAGAGACGCGATCGAACTCGGGGACGGGCGGCAGGTCCATGCTGGCGGCCGACCCACCGGCGCCGGTCTCGAAGGCCTTGTAGAGCGGACCCATGAGCTCCCAGCCGTCGAGCCGGCGACGCGGGGCGTCACCGTTCGAGCGCGGGGTGAGGTCGGGCGCGAGGAAGGGATTGGCCATCTGGCGCGCCTCGATGGACGGCGGGATGACCTGCTTCTCGGCGAGAGCCGCGGGCACGACGGGCGCCACCTGGGGCGCGGTGTCGGTGATGATCAGCTCATCGGGCGGCAGCTCCGCACCGGACTCCAGCAGCCAGTCGCGGCGCATGCGTCGGGCGACGGGCGAGGTGGCCGCATCGACCTCGAGCAGCTGGATGAGCGAGGTGTCGCGCGCGGCGGTCTTCGCGAGAATCGTCGCGACCCCGTCGAGGCGCTTGAGCAGCTCGGCACGGGCTGCGTCGGTGATCTCGGTGTCGGCCTTGACGCGGGCGCGTTCCTCGCGGACGAGGAAGGCGATCACCTGGAACTTCACCCGGTTGGTCGGGCCGAGCTTGCCCCGCTGGGCCTTCGCTTCGACCTCGCGCACCTTGCGCGCCAGGATCGGGATGACGGGGGCTTCGTCGTCGCGTCGCGAGGACGTGGTCTTCCTGCGCCGCTGGCTCGAGCCTCGGGACGCGGTTGCCGTGGTCGGCATGCTCCTCCTGAGCGTGTCGTCCGGACACCTGTCCGGGACGTTCCGGCGCGAGGCCGGCGGATCGGTGACCCCGGGGAACGTCGCTCGGCACGCCGCCTGAGCGGCGGTACCGGCGACCCGCGACGCGTCTACACCGGAACGGCTCGCGAGACAGCGGGTGACGGGGTCCAAACCATTCTAGCGCCCGCAGCGGCCGTTCGCGTGAGCTGTACCGGCCGCGACCTGGTTTGGGGCGCGTTCTGCCGTTCGGGGCGCGAAATACTCCGCCCCGAACGGCAGAACACGCCCCGAACCCGCAGGAGACCGGCCGCGACACGCCCTAGGACGCCCGACGCAGCCGCAGGCTGTTCAGCACCACGAACACGCTCGAGAACGCCATCGCCGCTCCCGCGATCATCGGATTCAGGAGCCCCAGGGCGGCGAGCGGCAGCGCCGCGACGTTGTACGCGAACGCCCAGAACAGGTTGCCGCGAATGATCCGCATCGTGCGACGACTCAGCGCGACCGCCGTGACGATCCCGCGCGGATCGTCGCGCATCAGCGCGATGTCGCTCGCGTGGAGCGCGGCATCCGTCCCGCCGCCCATGGCGATCCCGAGATCCGCGGATGCCAGGGCGGCGGCGTCGTTGACCCCGTCACCCACCATGGCAACGGTGCGCCCCTCGGCCCGTAGAGCCGCGATCTCGTCGACCTTGCCCTCGGGGAGGACTCCGGCGCGGACACGCTCGATCCCGAGCTCCGCCGCCACGGACGCCGCGATGCGCGCGTTGTCACCCGTCAGCAGCACGGGCTCGAGACCCATCTCGCGCAGACGGGCGATCGCCTCGGCGCTCTCGGCACGCACGGTGTCGGCGATCTCGATCACGGCGCGAGCACGGAGGGCGCCGTCGGCACCCGCCCACCCCACGACCACGACCGTGCCCCGCTCCTCGGCCGCGTCGACCGCCGCCTCCAACTCGGGGGTCAGCGCCCCTCCGCGTTCCACGATCCAGGCGGCACGCCCCGCGAAGACGCGGAGACCATCGACCGTGCCGATCACACCGCGTCCGGCGATCGCCTCGAGATCGGTCGCGGTCTGCCCCGCTCCCGCGGCCGCGACGATGGCCGCCGCCACCGGGTGCTCCGAGCCGCGTTCGACGGCGGCTGCGCGGGCGATCGCGTCCGTGGCATCCTCCCCCTCCGCGGCGACGACGTTCGCGACGCTCATCCGGCCGCTCGTCAGCGTGCCGGTCTTGTCGAGCACGATCGTGTCGATGCGCTCGGCGGATTCGAGGGCCTCGGGTCCGGTGACGAGGACGCCCAGCTGCGCCCCCCGCCCCGTGCCGACGAGGATCGCGATGGGAGTGGCGAGACCCAGCGCGCACGGGCAGGCGATGATGAGAACGGCCACGGCCGCCGTGAACCCGGCGGCGAGCGGCTGCCCCGCGATGATCCAGGCGACGAGAGTCAGCACGGCGAGCACGATGACGACCGGCACGAACACGCCCGAGATGCGATCGGCCAGACGCTGCACGCGACTCTTTCCGAGCTGCGCGTCCTCGACGAGTCGCGCGATGCGGGCGAGCCGTGTCTCTTCGCCGACCCCGGTCGCCCGGACCGTCAGTCGACCGCCCGCGGTGATCGTGCCACCGGTCACCGCGGATCCCGCGGTCGCCTCGACCGGCATCGACTCACCGGTGAGCATGCTCTCGTCGACCGAGGCACGGCCGTCGACGACGACTCCGTCGGTGGCGATCACCGCACCCGGGCGTACGACGAACACGTCACCCACGCGCAGCTCGTCGATCGGCACGCGGCGTCCGTCGACCAGCTCGGCCTCGCGCGCGCCGAGGTCGAGGAGGGAGCGCAGCGCCGCGCCCGCGCGGCGGGTCGAGCGCTGCTCGATGAAGCGCCCGAGCAGCAGGAGCACGGTCACCGCGGCGGCGACCTCGAAGTAGACGACCGCACTGGCGTCGTGCACCGGCCCGAAGAGCATGACCTCGTGACGGATGCCGATCCGCCCGGCGTTTCCGAAGAAGAGCGCCCACACGCTCCACAGGTACGCGGCGAAGGTACCGAGCGTGATGAGGGTGTCCATCGTGGCGGCAGCGTGGCGGGCATTCCGCAGGGTCGCGCGGTGGAACGGCCACCCGCCCCACAGCACCACCGGCGTGGTCAACACGAGCGATACCCACTGCCAGCCGGGGAACTGCCACGCCGGCACCATGCCCAGCGCGACCACCGGGATCGCCATCGCCGCCGACGCGAGCAGACGCGTCCGCAGCGGTGTGGACCCGGGCGCGTCGGAGGTGTCGTGGACGTGGCCCCCGTGATCGGAGCCGTGGTCGAGGGCGCCGTGGTCACGCGCGCCGTGGTCAGGCGCGCCGTGGTCGTGCGGGCCGTGGTGGTGGACGGGACCAGCGCCGTCGGCGCCGTGGGCATCGTGCGGGAGCGCGCCGGTGCCGTGGTCGGGTGCATCGAGGCTCTGCGCCGTCACGGCGTCGATCTCTCCGCCGGGCGCGGGCACCGGAACGGATGCCACGGGCTCGACGGTCGCGCGGGAGGCGGCCCGCGTCCGCACGGTGGCGTCGTACCCCGCGGCGCGCACGGCCTCGACGAGCGCCGTGGTGTCGAGCCCGGCCGGGTACTGCACCCGCGCCGTCTCCGTCGCGAGATTGACCGCCGCTCGCACTCCCTCGACGCGTCCGAGACGCTTCTCGACCCGCGCGACGCAGCTCGCACAGGTCATGCCCTCGATGTCGAGCACCGCCTCCGCGACATCGGTGCCCGACGTCGCGGCATCCCTCGATCCGTCCATGGTTCCTCCCGGGGTTCTCACCCACACAACAGGATACCCCCTGGGGGTATTCCGGGATCGGGACGAAAATCGGACGCCCCCGCGGCGCGCGACCCTACGCTGGACGGATGAGCGACACGATGACGAAGCAGCAACGGGTCGTTCTGACGATCGCGGTGCTCGCGTCGTTCGTGTCGTTCCTCGACGGCACCGTCGTCAACGTCGCCCTCCCCGCGATCGCCCGCGACCTCGGCGGTGGGCTGAGCACCCAGCAGTGGGTCGTGGACGCGTACCTCGTGACCCTCGGCGCCTTCATCCTGGTCGCCGGTTCGCTCAGCGACGTCCTGGGGCGTGTGGTCGTCCTGCGGATCGGCCTGATCGGGTTCGGTATCACCTCCGTCGCGATCGCGGCCGCACCGACCGCCGAGTTCCTCATCGTCGCGCGCGCCCTGCAGGGGGTCGCCGGCGCTCTCCTCGTGCCGAGTTCTCTCGCGCTCATCACCTCGACGTTCCGCGGCACCGCACAAGCCCGGGCGATCGGCATCTGGACCGGTGCCACGACGATCGCGATGCTCGCGGGTCCCCTCATCGGCGGTCTCTTCGTCGACACGCTGTCGTGGCGGCTGGTGTTCCTCGTGAACGTGGTGCCGATCGCGGTCACGCTGTGGTTGCTCCTTCGTCTCGGTCACGCCGACCACCGGCGCCCGGACGCACGCGTCGACATCCTCGGCGCGGTGCTCTGCGCCGCAGGCCTGGGCGGGATCGTCTTCGCGCTCATCGAGCAGCCGAACCTCGGGTGGTCCTCCCCCGTGATCTGGATGCCGGGCGCCCTCGGCATCCTGTCGTTCTCGGGGTTCCTCGTGCGCCAGCGCTTCGCTCGACAGCCGATGATGCCGCTGGGCCTGTTCCGCTCCCGCAATTTCTGGGCGGGGAACCTCGCGACAGTCTTCGTGTACGCCGCCCTGTCGCTCAACGGCTTCGTCGTCAGCGTGTACCTGCAGCAGGGGGCGGGGCTGCCCGCGACGCTCGCCGGTCTCGCGTCCCTCCCGAGCACGCTTCTGATGATCCTGCTGAGCTCACGGATGGGCGCCCTCGCCGGGAAGTACGGCCCGCGCCTCTTCATGACGTTCGGGCCGCTCGTGATGGCGGCGGGAGCGCTCCTGCTGCTGAACGTGCGCACGGACTTCGACTACTGGACGCAGGTGCTTCCGGGCATCGTCGTGTTCGGTCTCGGTCTCACCGCGACCGTGTCACCGCTCACCGCCGCGGTCCTCGGCGCGATCGAGACCGAGCGCTCCGGTATCGCCTCCGCGGTGAACAACGCCGTGTCGCGCGTCGCGGGACTGCTCGCGATCGCCGCGGTCTCGGCCGTCGTCGGCGGCTCGCTCGATCTCGACGGATTCCACCGGGCCGCGGTGTTCACCGCCGTGCTGATGCTGCTCGGGGCCGCGTCGTCGTTTCTCGGCATCCGGAATCACCTGTCGCGTCGCGACTGACGCGCTTGCGCCCGCGCGGCCCTGCCCGCGCCCGCGTCCCCGCGTCAGCGCAGGATCGCCCGCGTGCGCTCCACGTCGTCGGCCATCTGCACCAGCAGGGCGTCGATGCCGTCGAACGCGACCATCCCGCGGACGCGCTCCACGAAGCGCACCTCGACGTGATGGCCGTAGAGGTCGAGGCCTGTCTCGTCGAGGACGTACGCCTCGACCTGGCGCGCATGCACGTCGTCGAAGGTGGGATTGGTGCCGACGCTGATGGCGGCGGGATAGCTGATGCGGCGTCCGCCCTCGACGTCGACGAGCCACCCGGCGTAGACGCCGTCGGCGGGGACGAACCCCTCGAGGTCGGGTGAGAGGTTCGCCGTCGGGTAGCCGAGTTCGCGTCCGCGCTTGAGCCCGTGCACGACCTCGCCCCAGACGGAGGGGGCACGGCCGAGCAGGCGCGCGGCCGTCGTGACGTCGCCCGCCGAGAGGGCCTCACGAATCCACGTCGACGACACGCGCCGATCGGCGTGCACCGCGCGCACATCGTCGACCACGTCGACGCGGAAGCCGTGCTCCGCTCCCATGCGGGTCAGGAGGTCGGGGTCGCCCGCACCGCCCGCGCCGAAGCGGAAGTCGCGCCCGACGAGCACCGTCCGCGCCTGCAGGGCGTCGACGATCACGCGGCGCGCGAACTCCTCGGCGGGGATCGCGGCGAGGGCTTCGTCGAAGGTCAGCAGGAGCGTGGCATCCACTCCGGCCCGGTCGAGCAGATCGAGCTTCTGGTGCGGGCCGATCACGTCCGGCGGGCAGCGGTCGGGCCGAAGCACGCTGAGCGGATTGCGGTCGAACGTCACCGCGACGACCTTCGCGCCGTCGGAGGCGTCGACGCGGGCGCGGTCGATCACCGCGCGGTGACCGGTGTGCACGCCGTCGAACTTGCCGATCGCGACGACCGACGGTCCGAAATCCGCGGGGACCTCGGCCGCGTCGCGGAAGACGATCACGACGCCGTCCGGCGGTGGCGCATCAGCCACCAGAGCCCGAGGAAGGGCAGGACGAGCGGAATGAAGAGGTATCCGTAGCCGTAGACCGACCACACGGTCGGATGCTGGAACAGCGCGGGGTCGACGAGGCTCAGCGTGCCCACGACGAGCACGCCGACAAGTTCGAAGCCGATCGCGATCCACGCCACGCGGTACCACGCCGGCCGCGCCGAGAAGATGAGCGCGAGCGTCGCGAGGATGTACACGACCGCCGCAAGGGCCGACAGTGAGTACGCCAGCGGGGCGTCATCGAACTCGCGCACGATCTGCACGAAAGAACGGCCGGTGGCGGCGAGCGCCATGATGCCGTAGACGACGACGAGGACACGGCCGATGCCGGTCATCCCCCGGGTGCGGGTGGGAGTGGTGGATGCCATGACTCAACGATTCTAGTTGGCGCGCGCGGTCGCCGCCCGGCGTGGCCTCCGCCGGACACCCTGACACCGGGCACTCGGTGGCTTCGACGAGCTCCGCCACCTCGACGCAGGCCCCTGAGTCTGTCGAAAGAAGAGGGACCGGCGCGCAGCCGCTCGCCACGGCATCCACCCCTCAGGCCAGCTGCACCGTCCAGATCACGTGCATGCGCCAGACCATCACGGCGACCGCCAGGGCGGCGACGCCCATGATCACGGTGCTCCACCGACTGCGTTCGATGAGCGCCCACGCGGCGCCCGCAACCGGCACGAGGGCGGCCGAGACGAGGTACGTCCAGAACTCGAGCAGGCTGCCGGACGGTGGGTTTCCCGCCAACGGCGCGATGATCGCGACCACGATCTGCACGATGAGCAGCAGTTCGATGAGAGCGAGCGAGCCGACGGTGACGTCGCCCGGGCGGCGGCCGATGAGCCCCGCGACGATCGCGACGATCCCGGCGAGGACGGCGATACCCACCTGCGCGAGCGTGAACCACAGGATCATCGGGCGACCTCCTCGGGCATGTTCATGACGCTCTTCAGCTGCGCGCCCCGCTTCTCCACGATGCCGACGAGCCGCCCGTCGGGGTCGATCGCGGCGGCCACGGCCCCCGTCAGGCGACCGCCGCCGTCGATGCGCTTACCGTGACGCAGGTCGCGGGCCTCGTCTTCGCCGACGGCGATCGCGCCCACGACGACCGAGGCGGCCGTCGCCGGGTTGACGAGCCGCTCCTCGGCGATGTCGTCGACGGATGCCGCGGCGGCGACGTCGAACGCGCCGATGCGCGTGCGGCGCAACATGGTGAGGTGCCCACCCACGCCGAGGGCTCGGCCGAGGTCGCGGGCGAGAGCGCGGATGTAGGTCCCGCTCGTGCAGTCGACGACGACGTCGAGCTCGACGGCCCCCTCGCCCCGGCGAACGGCATGGACGTCGAAGCGCGACACGGTCACGCGACGCGCCTTCAGCTCGACCTCCTCCCCCGCGCGGGCGAGGTCGTAGGCACGGCGCCCCGCCACCTTGATCGCCGACACGGTGCTCGGCACCTGCTCGATGTCGCCGGTGAGGTCGGCGATGCCCGCGGCGATCGCGTCGTCGGTGACGGTCGTGGCATCCGTCCGTGACGTCTCGACCCCGTCGGCGTCGTCGCTGTCGGTCGAAACACCCAGCAGGATCGTCGCCTCGTACGTCTTGTCGGCGCCGACGATGTACCTCAGCAGCCGGGTCGCGCCCTCGACACCGAGCACGAGCAGCCCCGTCGCCATGGGGTCGAGGGTGCCGGCGTGCCCGATCTTGCGAGTGCCGAGCGCGCGTCGGGCGCGCGACACGACGTCATGGCTGGTGATGCCCCCGGGTTTGTCGACCAGGAGGATGCCGGGACGCACCATCAGCAGAAGTCCCCGAAGACCTGCACGGGGTGAGCGGGGTCGGAGTTCTCGACGATCGCCGACGCGGCCGCCTTCGGCCGCGCGGTCGCGAGGTAGTGCTTCTCGGCGTCGGGGAGCTCGGGGCGCGGCGAGCCGATCGGCGGGTTGCTCTCGAGCCAGACCGAGTAGTTCCACAGTCCCCGGCGCTCGGGCGCGTGGAGGAAACGTCCGTCGACCACGAGGGCGGCGTCGCCCTCGCCCGCGCGGAACGGCGCGACGATGCTCTCGCGGACGTCGGGCTCGGAGTCCCCGACGCTCGCACGCTCGACGGGTGTGCCGTCTTCGCCGAGCACCGCGGCGAACCCGTCGGCGAAAGCCCGCGTCTGGTCGGCATCCAGTCCGTCGACGGCCACCACGACGCGGCCCGCGCGGGCGTTCTGCCGCATCAGGTCGCGCAGGCTCCGCTGCAGAGTCTGGACGGGATTCTCGGGCGACGACATGCTCCCAGCCTACTTTCGACCACCGACACCGATCCGCCCGGCCGCCGGGATCGCACGCATAAACGCGATCCGCGCACAGAAACGCGCTCTCCCCGTGTTTCTGTGCGTGGATGCCGTTTATGCGCACCGACCGAGACGCACGCGCGCCCGTAGGCTGGACGGATGCCAGGACTCGCCGCCCCGCTCATCGCGTGGTACCGCGACGCGGCGCGCGACCTCCCGTGGCGCCGCGAGGGGTTCGGCGCGTGGGGCACCCTCGTCAGCGAGTTCATGCTGCAGCAGACACCGGTGAACCGCGTCATCCCGCACCTCGAGGCGTGGCTCGAGCGGTGGCCCACGCCGTCCGATCTCGCCGCCTCCCCGCCCGCGGAAGCGGTGACCCGGTGGTCGAACCTCGGCTACCCCCGGCGTGCGCTGTGGCTGCACCGCGCGGCCGTCGAGATCCGCGATCGCCATGACGGCGTCGTTCCGCGCGACGTCGACGCGCTCCTCGCGCTGACCGGAATCGGCGATTACACCGCGCGCGCTGTCGCGGTCTTCGCCTACGGCGATCGGCATCCGGTCGTCGACACCAACACCCGGCGTGTGCTCGCCCGCGCCGTCGAAGGTCGCGCGCAACCGGGCCCGCCGCACCGGCGCGATCTCGAGCGCATGGATGCCGAACTCCCCGCCGACATCGCGGAAGCGGCGATCGTGAACGCCGCCGCGATGGAGCTCGGGGCGATCATCTGCACGGCCCGATCGCCGAAGTGCGATGCCTGCCCGCTGGCCGCGCAGTGCGCGTGGCGCGCGGCCGGCTACCCCGCGTCCGAGGACCGCCGCCGTAAGCAGGCCACCTACGAGGGCAGCGACCGGCAGGCGCGCGGAGCGGTGCTCAAGACCCTGCGGGAGGCGGCGCCGACTCCCGTGCCGCTGTTCGCGGTGCTGCCCGACTGGCCGGACGCGACCCAACGCGACCGCGCGATCGACTCGCTGATCTCGGACGGTCTCGTCGAGGCCGAGGACGACCTGCTCCACCTGCCGCGCTGACGTCCGGCCGCGCTGACGTCCGGCCGCTCTGCCCGAATGTCCGACCACAGCCGCGGGGGCAGGGCCGCGGCCCCGCTGTACCGTCGCGCGGAGTCCGTCGCCGACACGCCGTGACCGGGCCCCGCCCCGCGGCGTGTCGTCTCCCGACTCCGCCTGACGGCACGGCATGGCACGGCCCTGCACGACCCGGCGACTCAGGATGCCGTCGACGGAACCTCCGCCGGCGCCCGCCGGCGGTCGGGACCCAGCTCGGCTGCCAGGCGCGCGGGACGGAACTGCCCCAACACCACCAGGACGGCGATGACGACGGCGAAGACACCCCACATGACCACGCCGAGGGGCGACATCACCATCAACGGGGGCGTGGGCGCGCCCGCGGCGAGGAACAGCGCCACCATTCCCGCCGAGGCGTTGAAGGCCCCGTGCGCGAACACCGCCGGCCACACCGATGCGGTGCGCAGACGCGTCCACCCGAGCAGGACCCCGAACAAGACGCAGCCGACGATCATCAGCAGCACGCCGAAGGCGTTCGGCTCGGCGAAGTTGTAGCCGAGCAGGATCAGCGGCGCGTGCCACAGTCCCCAGAACGCCCCCGAGATCAGAAGCGCGGGCCAGGTTCCGAGCGGGCGCAGGGCGGGCAGCAGCCAGCCGCGCCAGCCGAGTTCCTCGCCGAAGGCCAGCGGGGCGTTGAACAGCGCCCCGAGCGGGATCATCGCCAGCTGCACCACGACCAGCACGCCCATCGGCGGGAGGGGCGTCCCCGCCGGGACGGCTTCCTGGAGCGTCTGGGCGAACCCCGAGAAGCCCACCAGATCGAGAGTCAGGATGCCGGTCACCGACATCACGAAGAGCCCGAGCGCCACGAGGACGGGAGCAGCGAAGATGACCGCCACGCACATCCAGATCGTCCGTGCCGCCGGGCGCAGCGGCCACATGCCGAGTTCGCGCAGGACCACGCGCGCCCCTCGGCGCCCGCGCGTGCGCCGCTGCACGAGGAGGGCAGCGACCGTGGCCAGCGCGGGAGTGAACATCATCGCCGCCGCGACCAGCCCGAAGAAAAGATCGTGAAGCCCCCGCCCTCCCAACCAGAGGGGAAGGGCGACCAGCCAGGACAGAACCAGCGAGGTCACCGCGAACACGGCGATCGCCGGCCAATCGGGTCGATTCTGTACGTGCATACCTCGACCGTAGGACGAGGGCTCTCCCGACACCTCCCCCGTGAGACGGAGGTCACCCCTCGAACGACGACGGCCGGATGCCACCCCCTCGGGGTGTGACATCCGGCCGTCGTCTCAGCGGGTTCAGGCCCCGTCGTCGCGGTCTTCCTCGTCCTGCTCGTCGTCCTCATCCTCGTCGTCGAGGTCGTCGTGCTCGCGCGGCTTCACGTATGGGTCGGCTTCCCCGGCGTAGCTGGCGGATGCGGCCAGGCCCGCGACGGACTCGTCACGCTCGCGCGCCTCGCGCAGCAGCGCGGAGATGTGGTCGGCGTTCTCGGGGATCGCATCGAGGATGAACTCGAGCGTCGGGGTGAGTCGCGTGTTGAGGTTCTTGCCGACCTCGCTGCGCAGCATGCCGGTCGCCGACTTCAGCGCCGCCGCGGTGTCGTTGCGGTGCGCCTCGTCGCCCATGACGGTGTAGAACACCGACGCGTGCTGGAGATCGCCCGTGACGCGCACGTCGGTGATCGTCACGAATCCGAGCCGCGGGTCGCGCAGCCCCTTCTCGAGGCGCTCCGCGAGCACCACGCGGATGCGGTCGGCCACCCGGGCCTGTCGTTCCCCTGCCACGTCCTTCTCCTTCTTTCCCTGTACCGCCGCGAGTCGAGCGCCCCGCGGCTCATCCGCCGGGTGGGCCTCCCGCGGAGGGAGCCGCACCCAGCGTAGGCCGGAGGGGGTGTGTGCTTCCCCGAGCATCGGGTAGGGGCCCCGCTCTGCTCGGGGAAGCACACACCCCCCGCAGGCCGAAGCGGGAGCCGCGCCCGAAGACGCGACGCCCGCCCAGCGAATCAGCCTCGCGGCTTCTCGACGAGTTCCGTCGTTTCGATCTCGTCACCGACCTGGATGTCGTTGAACTTGCCCAGACCGATACCGGCCTCGAAGTCCGTGCGCACCTCGGTGACGTCGTCCTTGAAGCGACGCAGCGACTCGATCTGCAGGCCGTCGGCCAGCACGACACCGTCGCGGATGACACGAGCCTTGGCGTTGCGCGTGATCGTTCCCGACCGCACGATGACACCGGCGATGTTGCCGAACTTCGAGGAGCGGAACACCTCGCGGATCTCGGCGACACCCGACTGCACCTCTTCGAACTCCGGCTTGAGCAGGCCCTTGAGCGACTGCTCGACGTCGTCGATCGCGTTGTAGATGACGGAGTAGAACCGCACGTCGACACCCTCGCGGGCGGCACGCTCACGGGCCTTCGTGTCGGGACGGACGTTGAAGCCGATCACGATCGCGTTGTCGATCGTGGCCAGGTTGATGTCCGACTCGGTGATCGCACCCACACCGCGGTGGATGATGCGCAGCTGGACGCTGTCGTCGACCTCGATCTTGAGCAGCGACTCTTCGAGGGCCTCGACGGCACCCGACACGTCACCCTTGATGATGAGGTTGAGCGACTCGACCTTGCCCTCTTCGAGAGCACGGGTGAAGTCCTCGAGCGAGATGCGCTTGCGGGCCTTGGCCAGCTGGGCGTTGCGCTCGGCGGCTTCGCGCTTCTCGGCGATCTGGCGCGCGGTGCGGTCTTCCTCGGTGACGATGAAGACGTCGCCGGCGCGGGGAACCGAGTTGAGACCCTGCACCTGCACGGGACGCGACGGGTAGGCCTCTTCGACCGCTTCGCCGTTCTCGTCCATCATCGCGCGGACGCGGCCATAGGCCGTGCCGGCGACGATCGCGTCGCCGACGCGCAGCGTTCCGGACTGGATGAGCACCGTGGCGACCGAACCGCGGCCCTTGTCGAGCTTCGCTTCGATCGCGACACCGCGGGCCGCCTTGTTCGGGTTGGCCGTGAGGTCGAGCCCGGCGTCGGCGGTGAGCAGCACGGCGTCCAGGAGCTCCTGGATGTTCGTGCCCTGTCGGGCCGACACGTCGACGAACATGACGTCGCCGCCGTACTCCTCGGCGACCAGGCCGTACTCGGTGAGCTGCTGGCGCACCTTGGCGGGGTTGGCATCCGGCTTGTCGACCTTGTTGACCGCGACCACGATCGGCACGTTCGCCGCCTGGGCGTGGTTCAGCGCCTCGACCGTCTGGGGCATGATGCCGTCGTCGGCGGCGACCACGAGGATCGCGATGTCGGTCACCTGCGCACCACGGGCACGCATGGCGGTGAACGCCTCGTGACCCGGGGTGTCGATGAAGGTGATCGCGCGCTCGATGCCCTCGTGCTCGGTCCAGATCTGGTACGCACCGATGTGCTGCGTGATGCCGCCGGCCTCGCCCGCGACCACGTTGGTCTGGCGAATGGCGTCGAGCAGTCGCGTCTTACCGTGGTCGACGTGGCCCATGACGGTGACCACGGGAGGACGGATCTCGAGGTCGTCCTCGCTCTCGGCCTCCAGTTCGGCGTCGAGGTCGAGACCGAAGCCCTCGAGGAGCTCTTTGTCTTCGTCCTCGGGCGAGACCATCTGGATCTTGTAGCCGAGCTCGGCACCGAGGACCTCGAAGGTGGCCTCGTCGAGCGACTCGGTCGCGGTGGCCATCTCGCCCAGGTTGAACAGGATGGTCACGAGCGTGCCGGGCTGCACGGTGTAGCCGCGCAGAGCCTCGAGCTTGTCCGCGAAGTCGGCGATGGACGCACCGCGACGCAGGCGGATGATCTCGCCGTTACCCTTCGAGACGTTGACGCCGCCGACGACCGGCGCCGACCGCATCTCGAATTCCTGCCGCTTCGCCCGACGCGACTTACGCTGCTTGGACTTACCGCCGCCCTTGCCGAAGGCACCCGCGGTGCCACCGCCGGGACCACGGCCACGGCCACCGCCGCCACCGGGACGACCGGCGAACCCACCGGCGGGAGCACCGCCACCGGGGCGCTGGAAGCCGCCGCCGGCACCGCCGGGACGGCCGGGGCCGCCGGGACGCTGCTGGAACGGAGCGCCGGGACGACCGCCGCCACCGGGGCGACCGGCGCCACCGGGACGCGGAGCGCCGGGACGCGGGGCACCGGGACGCGGAGCCTGCGGACGCGGGATGTTGCCCGGGGTCGGGCGCTGGCCCATGCCCTGCGCCGAGGCGAAGGGGTTGTTGCCCGGACGGGGGCCGGCGGGACGCTGGCCCATGCCCTGCGAGGAGGCGAAGGGGTTGTTGCCGGGGCGCGGGGCACCGCCACCCGGGCGCGGAGCCTGGGGGGTGTTGCCGGCGGGGCCGGGCTTCGGCGCGGTGGAGCCGGGGCTCGGCGGCGAGGACGGCGTCTTCGCTGCGGGAGCCGCGGTCTTCTCGGCCGGGGCCGAGGGCGCGGGAGTGGATGCCGCGGGGGCGGACGCAGCGGGAGCCGATGCCGCGGGAGCGGCCGGAGCTGCGGGCTTCGCGGGTCCGGGGGTGGGGCCCGAGGGACGCGCGCCGGGGGTCGCCGCGGGACGCGCGGGGCCGGGGCGAGCGCCGGAGCCGGGGCGCGCCGCGGGAGCGGCGGGCTTGGCATCCGCGGAGCCGGAAGAGCCCTCGGCCGCCAGGGCGGCGCGGAGCTTACGAGCCACGGGGGGCTCGATGGTGGATGAAGGGCTCTTGACGAACTCGCCGAGCTCCTTCAGCTTCGCAAGCGCGACCTTGCTGTCGACGCCGAGCTCGGAAGCGATCTCGTGCACGCGTGGTTTTGCCACAATTCTCCTGTCTGGGGCCTACCCCGGACAGGGCAGACCGTTAGTTGCGGACGGGTCTCATTTCGAGCCGTTCACTTCGTGTCCATAGCCGTTCAGCCTTTTCGCTGGAGGGTTGATTCGAAGGTCTGCGTGTCAAGCGGGCCTGACACACGCAATGCTCGTACGAAGGCGCGACGTGTGAGAGCTTTTCCCACGCAGTCGTCCGTCTCGTGCACCCACGCTCCCCGCCCGGGCAGGACCGCTCGCTCGTCTCTGACGAGGACCGACCCGTCCGCGACCACACGCAGAAGCGAAGATCGGGGGGCGCGTGCGCGGCATCCGACGCACGTTCGTACAGGTTCCATCGTACACCTCGCCGTCAGCGCAGCGACGGCGGCTCAGTTGTCTTCGAGGATGCTGTCGGGCTGGATGTCGATCTTGGCGCCGGTGAGCTTGGCGGCGAGACGCGCGTTCTGCCCTTCCTTGCCGATCGCCAGCGACAGCTGGTAGTCGGGAACGAGCGCGCGTACGGCCTTGGTCGACGCGTCGAGGACGAACGACGAGGTGACCTTGGCCGGCGACAGCGCGTTCGCGACGAAGCGAGGGAGCTCGGCGTCGTAGTCGATGATGTCGATCTTCTCGCCGGCGAGCTCTTCGGTGACCGCGCGCACACGGCGGCCGAGCTCGCCGATGCAGGCGCCCTTGGCGTTGACCGTGGGGTCGTTCGCCTTGACGGCGATCTTCGAGCGGTGACCGGCTTCGCGGGCCAGCGACACGATCTCGACCAGGCCGGCGGCGATCTCGGGCACTTCGAGGGCGAAGAGCTTGCGGACCAGCCCGGGGTGGGTGCGCGAGACCGTGATCTGCGGACCCTTGTTGCCCTTGGCGACGCTCGTCACGTAGACGCGCAGCCGCGAACCGTGCGCGTAGGTCTCACCGGGCACCTGCTCCTCGGGCGGGAGGATCGCCTCGACCGTGCCGAGATCGACGTGCACCATGCGGGGGTTGGGGCCCTGCTGCACGACACCCGCGACGATGTCGCCCTCTTTGCCGCGGAACTCACCCAGAACGGCGTCGTCGGCGATGTCGCGCAGACGCTGGCTGATGACCTGCTTCGCGGCGAAGGCGGCGATGCGGCCGAAGTCGTCGGGAGCCTGCTCCTCTTCGCCGATGACGGCGCCCTCGTCGTCGGTGACGGGCGTGAAGATGCCCACGTGACCGGTCTTGCGGTCGAGCGAGGCGCGCGCGCCCGCGGGGATCTCGCCGCTGGGCGAGATGTGCTTGGCGTAGGCGGTGAGGATCGCCTGCTCGATGATGCGCGCGAGTTCGTCGAAGGGGATCTCCTTCTCGCGTTCGATCGTCTTCAGAAGTGCGAGATCGATGTCCACAAGGCCCTCCGTTGTTCAGCTTTCGTCGGCACGACCGGCGCCGACAACCCCCCTACGATACCCGGGATGCCACCGACTCGGCGACCCGAGCACGATCGCCCGCAGGTTGCACAGGCGTTTCCCGGGTGCGGCGCGCGGCACGCCACGCGGCACGGTGCGAAACTCCTGAGATTCTGACGCCGAACGTCCGGCGGGTCGCGGAAACAGGCCGCGAGCCGCCACGGACGCTCGTTTTCTCAGGAATTTCGCTCGGCCTCGGCCGCCTCCCCCAGCCGTTCGAGCGGATTCGCCGCGAGCTTGGCCACCACTCCCCCGTCGACCAGGCGCCGAGCCGCCGTGTCGGGCTTGCGCGTCGCCTGATCGAGCACGCACGCGCCGAACTCCTCGGCGAGGGCACCCCGCGGGTAGGCGACGAGCACCTCGGCGATGAACGCGGCGGGAAGAGCATCCGGCCGCGCGCCTGAAATGTCGAGCGCGGTCGCCGTCTCGAGGAGGTAGCCCTCGGCATCCATCGACGGATCCACGCTCGGCCAGTTGTGCCGCACGACGACGTCGAGAACGCGCTGTCGGCGCTCCCGCGGCCAGCCGGCCCCGGCGGTGAGGGCGACGCCGACGTGGCCGCCCGCGTGCTCGTACGAGATCGTGTGGTTGTCGAACTCCGTCACCGTGCCGATGTCGTGCAGCACCGCGGCGACGTAGAGCAGCTCATGGTCGATCCCGGTGATCCCGTCGATTCGGGCGAACGCCTCGGCCCACAGCCACGAGCGCAGCGCATGGGCGGTGATCGCGGGTGTCTGGTACTGCTCCGCCAGGGCGAGAGCCCCGCGAGCGGCGAGGGTGTCGGGCACGGGGATGTCGACGAGGTGCACGGGGCCTCCGGGTTCGGGTGGACCCCCACTCTGCCGCGCCCGCGCGATCGAGGGCAGGCGCGCGACGGTCAGAGACCGCCCGCTTCCTGCCAGAGAACGGATGCCGCTCGCCGGAACCGGCGTCCAGAACCGGCATCCGGAACCCCTCAGCTGATCGGCGTCGCGTGCCAGATGCGGTCGAGGTAGTCGCGCATCGCCCGGTCGGACGAGAAGTATCCGCTGCGCGCGACGTTGAGGATCGCGGAGCGGACCCACGCGTCCTGGTCGGCGTAGGCCGCGTCGACCCGGTCCTGCGCGTCGAGGTACGAGCGGAAGTCGGCGAGCGCCATGAACCGGTCGTCGTACAGGAGGTTCGACACGAGCGGCTCGAACACCGACCGGTCGCCGTCCGAGAACGCGCCCGAGGCGATCAGGTCGATCGCACGGCGGAGCTCGCCGTCTTCCTGATAGAAGTCGGCGGGACGATACCCCTCGGCCCACAGCGCCTCGACCTCGGGCTCGCTCATGCCGAAGAGGAAGAAGTTGTCGTCGCCGACCAGCTTGCGGATCTCGACGTTCGCACCGTCGTCGGTGCCGATGGTGAGCGCGCCGTTGAGGGCGAGCTTCATGTTGCCGGTGCCCGATGCCTCCTTGCCGGCGAGCGAGATCTGCTCCGACAGGTCGGCGGCCGGGATGATGCTCTCGGCGAGGGTCACGTTGTAGTTCGCCGGGTACAGCACCTTCAGCTTGCCCTGCACGCGTTCGTCGGCGCTCACGACGTCACCGACGGCGTTGATGAGGTGGATGATGCGCTTGGCCATGCCGTAGCCGGGAGCCGCCTTGGCGCCGAAGAGGAAGGTGCGCGGCTGCACGGCATCCACATCCAGGCGCCCCGAGACGATGCCCTCGTAGGTGCTGACGATGTGCAGCACCTTCAGCGTCTGACGCTTGTACTCGTGCAGGCGCTTGATCATGACGTCGAGCAGGTGACCGTCGTCGAGCGGGGCTTCGCCGCGCGCCTCGAGCACACGGCTCAGGCGCCGCTTGTTCGACGCCTTCACGGCCGCGAAGCGCTCGCGGAAGTCGGCGTCGTCGGCGAGGGCCTCCAGGCCCCGCAGGCGCTCGAGGTCGACGGTCCAGCCGGCGCCGAGCGCCTCGGTGATGAGCGCCGACAGCTCGGGATTCGCGAGACGCAGGAAGCGGCGGGGCGTGACGCCGTTGGTGACGTTGGTGAACTTGTCGGGCCACATCTGGGCGAAGTCCTTGAGCACGTTGTCGCGAAGCAGCTGCGAGTGCAGCTCGGCGACGCCGTTGACCTTGGACCCCGCCACCGTGGCGAGGTACGCCATGCGGACAGAGCGCGAGGGGTGCTCGCCGATGATCGACATGTTGCGGATGAGCATCTCGTCGTCGCCGAAACGCTCGCGCACCTCGAGCAGGAAGTCGTCGTTGATGCGGTAGATGATTTCGAGATGCCGGGGCAGCAGACGCCCGAGCAGGTCGACCGGCCAGACCTCGAGGGCCTCGGGCAGCAGCGTGTGGCACGTGTAGGCGAAGCACTTCTGGGTGATGGCCCACGCGGCATCCCACTCGAGCTTCTTCTCGTCGACGAGCACGCGCATGAGCTCGGGCACACCGATCACGGGGTGGGTGTCGTTGAGCTGGAAGATCACGCGCTCGGGGAGCTTCTCGAGGTCGAAGTCGTCGGGCAGGACGTTCTCGATGAAGTCGGCGATGGATGCCGCGACGAAGAAGTACTGCTGCTGCAGACGCAGCTCCTTCCCCTGGGGCGTGGAGTCCTCGGGGTAGAGCACCTTGGAGATGTTCTCGGCGAAGGTCTGCGCGCGCACGGACTCGACGTAGTCGCCCGAGTTGAAGGTGTGGAGGTCGAAGGCGTTCGTGGCGACCGCGCGCCACAGGCGCAGGGTGTTCACGCGGCCGTTGTGGTAGCCGGGGACCATCATGTTGTACGGCACGGCGAGCACGTTCCACTCGGGAATCCACCGGCTGCGCGTGACGCCCTCGTCGTCGTAGGTCTCGGTGTGACCGGCGAACGAGATGGTCTGCGCGGCTTCGGGGTGGGCGAAGTCCCACGGCGAACCCATACGCGTCCATGCGTCGGGCTGCTCGATCTGCTGGCCGTCCGCGAAGCTCTGGCGGAAGATGCCGTACTCGTAGCGGATGCCGTACCCGATGGTGGGAACGCTCATGGTCGCGAGAGAGTCGATGAAGCAGGCGGCGAGGCGGCCCAGGCCGCCGTTGCCGAGACCCGGCTCGATCTCGACGGCGCGCACGGCGTCGATGTCGATCCCGCACTGCGCGAGCGCCTCGGTCGCGATGTCGGTGAGGCGTGCGGCGAGGAGGTTGTTGTCGAGCTGGCGCCCGAGCAGGTACTCCGCCGACAGGTAGCAGACGGTCTTCGCCTGCTGGGTCTTCTGCTTCGCCCGGTCGTCGAACCAGCGCGCCATCAGGTAGTCGCGCACCGTGTAGGCGAGGGCGAGGTACTGATCGTTGACGTCGGAGGTCGACAGTGTCACGCCCTGGTCGAAGTTCAGATTCTGGAGGAACTGCTTCGTGAAGCCGTCCACCGACGCCGCGGGGGCGACGACGGGCGCGACGGCGAGCGGGTGAGTCGGGCGGAGCTCTGAGCTTTTGTCGGGCACCTAACGACCGTAATCAGTCCTGCGCCACCCTGCCAAGACGGCAATGGCCCCGACACATGATCTTCACCCGCACGCCGTATTGCGGGTCACCGCAGCCCGCACCCGTCGACGACCTGGGGCTTGCGTTCGATGAGGTTCTTGGTCCAGTCGTAGAGCACGGGCAGGAAGCGCGACTTCGGCAGGATCGGACGCAGGTGGTCGTAGCCCGCGTAACTCGCCCACCGCACGGGCTGCCCCTCGGCGCAGAGCTTGTCGATGTACTCGCGCTGGAGCTTCGGTGGGATGACCTCGTCGTCGGCGCCCCACGCCACGAGCATCGGCGTGCCGAGCGGTTCGGTCATCGCGTTCTCTTCGAGGCGCCGTCCGAGGGCGCCGTCGGTGAGGTCGGCGCTGTACAGCGGGCGGTCCTCCGAGACGCCCAGGGCCGTCAGGACCGACACGACCACACCGGGCTCCGTCGGGCACCGCTGCGTCATCTCGAGGACGATCGAACGCGAACCCTCGGCGATGTAGTCGTCGAGGTGGACGTCGGCGTAGGTCTCGGAGTACGGCACCAGCACCCAGGACGTGATGACCGAGAGCATCGCGTTCGGCGGTCCGGAGAGCAGTTCGCGCGCGAGAGCGGGCGGGTCGGCGACCGGTGCGACGACCGCCGTCCCGAGGACGTCGATGCCGGGCGCGTAATCGTCGGCGATCGCGGTGGTCCACAGGGCCGCGTGCCCGCCCTGGGAGTGTCCCCACACGACCGTGTCGGGCGAGAGGGTGAGGTCGCTGCGGAGCTCGGCCGCAGCCAGCACCGCGTCGAGCGACGAGCGGGCCTCGCCCTTGCCGATGAGGTACGGATAGGCGCCGGGGGCGCCCTGGCCCGAGAAGTCCGAGGCGACAACGACCCATCCGGCCTTCAACGCCTGCTCGAGAGCGGGGATCGCCCAGCGGGTGGCCGTCGAGTCACGGAGGCTCGGTGCGCACCCCTGCGCGACCCCCGTCGTGCCGTGGTTCCAGATGATGACGGGACGCGGCCCCGGCGGAGGGTCCTTGGGGGTGATGACCATGGCGCTCGCCACGGCGGGGCGGCTCACGGCATCCCGGGTCGTGTACAGGATCCGCGTGACGTCGCCGTTCT
Source organism: Microbacterium sp. S1037 (assembly GCF_048381605.1). Lineage (NCBI taxonomy): Bacteria > Bacillati > Actinomycetota > Actinomycetes > Micrococcales > Microbacteriaceae > Microbacterium > Microbacterium sp. S1037. The sequence continues at coordinate 2,017,286 of NZ_JBLWIG010000001.1, read as the reverse complement.
GCGGGGCACGCCAGGGCGAAGCGGCGGAACGGATCAACCGCCCGTGGCCGCTCGGCACCTCGGCGGGCGGGTTGTAGAACGCGTCGACCACGGGGGCGCCCTCGTGCAGCCAGTCGTTGAGCCACCACCCGCCCGCGGCTGTCGCGACGAGGACGAGCGAGAGCGCGTAGCGTCCGACGGCGGTCCAGCGGGCGCGCCGCCGCCGCCGACGGACGGCCCGGTCGGCGTCGAACGGCGTCGCTCGCGGACGACGACGACGGATGCCACCCACCCCACGCGCGAAGACCCCGACACCGAACACGATGGTGCGCACACCGAACACGACGGCGAGCACCAGCACGGTCACATCCGGCCACGTGAACGACAGCACCCCGAAAGCGATCTGCGCGATCCCCCACGCGAGCGACAGCACCCGGACGCTGACGGCACCGCCCGTGACGGCGCGGCCGACCGAGGCCAACCCACCGATCACCAGGAGGACGGCGAGGACCGACGGCAACAGCTCGAGACTACGCCCCAACCACACCAGGACGGCGACGCCCGCCACGATCCAGGCCACGGCGACGGCCCGCGCCCACCACCTCGTCGACCGGCCGAACAGTTCGAACACGCCCATGACCACGGCGCTCGCGCCGACGTAGACCCCGAGCAGCACGATCGAGGTGAGGGGCCGCGAGACGATGAGCGCGCCGAGCAGCACCACCACGGCTCCGACGATGAGGAGAACGCGCGGAGGTGCGTTGCGCGTGAGCGCGGGGAGGGCGTTCCACCGGCGCACGAGCGGTCGGCGGGAAGCGGGCATCAGGCCATGATAAACAGCGCCCCGGACCCGATCGCGCCCCCACCCCTCGGACACAGCGCAGGAGAGTCGTGCGCAACCGGCTGTCATTCCGACGCCGGAGCGCATACGGTTCCGGGATGCCGTCTTCCGCCCGATCCGCCGCTCGCGAGGCCGAGGCGAACCCCGCACTGCGCATCGCCGCCCGCGCGGGCTATGTGGCCAATGGCATCCTGCACCTCCTCGTCGGCGGGCTCGTGCTCGCCGTCGGCTTCGGCGCGGCCGAGGACACCGACCAGACGGGGGCTTTCCGGGCGGTGGCCGCTCTGCCGCTCGGCGCCGTAACCCTCTGGGGCCTCGCCGTCGGACTGGTCGCGCTGGGCGGCTGGCACCTGCTGCAGGCCGTCGCGCCGCGCGGGCTGTCCGGCCGCAAGCGGGTCGCGCGGATCGCGGCGGAGGCACCGCAGGGCATCGTCTTCGTGGTGATCGGGGTGATCTCAGCGGCGGTCGCGCTCGGCGCCCGACCCCGCGCGGAACAGACCACCGAAGATCTGAGTCAGAGCGTCCTCACGCTGCCGATCGGCGGATTCGTGCTCGGGACGGCCGGGCTCATCGTCGCCGGAGTCGGTGTCGGCTTCGTGTGGATGGGCGTCCGACGCTCGTTCCACGACAAGGTGAGGATCCCCGACGGCGCGGCGGGACACGCCCTCAGCGCCCTGGGCGCCGTGGGATTCGTCGCCAAGGGCGTCGCGCTCGGCGTGGTCGGCGTGCTGGTGACGATCGCTGCCATCCGCGTGGAACCCGATACGGCGGGGGGCCTGGACGGCGCCGTGTCGGTTCTCATGGCACTGCCCGCGGGGCCGCTGCTCGCGGTCCTCGTGGGCCTGGGCTTCCTCGCCTACGGCATCTTCACGATCTTCCGCGCCCGCTACGCGCGGCTCGACACCTGAGCGGGCTCAGTCGAGCGAGGGGTCGCGCCCGGTGCGCTCGCCCGTCTCCAGCGTCGCGATCGCGGCGTGGTCGTCGGCGTCGAGGGTGAAGTCGAACACCTCACCGTTCTCGCGGATGCGGCCGAGCGACACCGACTTCGGGAACACCACGAGTCCGCGGTCGAGGTGCCAGCGCACGACGACCTGCGCGGGGGTCTTGCCGTAGCGCGCGGCGATCCGCGCGAGCACGGGCTCGTCGAGTAGTCCGCCACGGGCGAGAGGGGCCCAGGATTCGGTGACGATCCCGTTCTCGGCATCCCAATCCACCAGCTCGTTCTGCGGGAACCGGGGGTGCAGCTCGACCTGGTTGACCGACGGCAGCAGCCCGGTCTCGTCGCGCAGGCGCTCGAGATGCGGGATCGCGAAATTGCTCACGCCGATCGAGATCGCGCGTCCTTCCTGCTGCAGGCGCACCAGCGCCTTCCACGTCTCGACGTAGCGGTCGGCACTGGGGATCGGCCAGTGGATGAGGTACAGGTCGACCCGGTCCAGGCCGAGGCGGGCGGCGCTCTCGTCGAACGCGCGCAACGTCTCGTCGAAGCCCTGGTCGTCGTTCCACACCTTCGTCGTCACGAAGACCTCGTCGCGATCGAGACCCGAAGCGCGCAGGCCCTCCCCCACCTCGGTCTCGTTGCCGTACAGGGCGGCCGTGTCGACGTGGCGGTAGCCGGCGGCGAGCGCGCCCTCGACGAGGCCCGCGGTGAGATCCGCGGGCACCTTGTAGGTGCCGATGCCGAGCTGAGGGATCGTGGAGCCGTCGCGGAGCGACAGGCGAGGGGCCGAGATCATGGCATCCACGCTACCGGCGGCAGCCTCCCGGAAACGGCGAAACGGCACCCCTTGACCCGTGCGGGAGGGATGCCGTTTCGGCAGGCTGTCAGCGCGTGAGCGCCGCCACGGCGTCGGCGACCGGGAGCGTCTCGCGCTCGCCCGTGCGGCGGTCCCACAACTCGACCTCGCCGTCGGCGGCACCACGTCCGACGATGAGGATGCGCGGGATGCCGACGAGCTCGGCGTCGCCGAACTTCACACCCGGCGAGACCTTGGGGCGGTCGTCGTAGAGCACGTCGAGCCCCTGCGCCTCGAGCTGGTCGGAGACGGATGCCGCGAGCTCGAACGCCGCCGCGTCACGGCCCGTCGCCACGACGTGCACGTCGAACGGCGCGACCGATTCCGGCCAGATGAGGCCCTTGTCGTCGTTGTTCAGCTCGGCGATGATCGCAAGGATGCGCGTGACGCCGATGCCGTAGGAGCCCATCGTGACGGTCGCGAGCTTGCCGTTCTCGTCGAGCACCTTGAGGCCCAGCGCTTCGGCGTACTTGCGGCCGAGCTGGAAGACGTGGCCGATCTCCATGCCGCGTGCAAGCTCCACCGGGCCCGACCCGTCGGGGGCCGGGTCACCCGCGCGCACGGTCGAGACCTCGACGAAACCGTCGCCGACGAAGTCGCGGCCGGCGACGAGCGAGTGCACGTGCTTCTGGTCGATGTTCGCGCCCGTGATCCACGCGGTGCCGTCGACCACGCGGGGGTCGAGCACGTAGCGGATGTTCGTCGCCGACTCCTCGCCCAGCACGGGACCCGTGGGCGACCAGGGGCCGATGTAGCCCTTCACCAGGAGCGGGTTCTTCGCGAAGTCGGCCTCGGTCGCGGCCTCGACCTCGGCGGGAGCGAAGGCCACCTCGACGCGCTTGTCGTCGACATCGCGATCGCCGGGCAGGCCCACCACGACGAGCTCGCGCGTGCCGTCGAGGTGCGTGAGGGCGAGGACGACGTTCTTCAGCGTGTGCGCCGCGGTCCACGCGGTGGCGTCGGCCGTGGCCGGGCCGGCGATGCCGGGCGCCGGGGCGTCGAGGTGAGCGTTCGCGTGATCGACGAGGGTCGCGATCGTCGGGGTGTTCGGGGAGTCGAAGATCACGGCCTCCGGCTGCCCCTCGATGGGAAGAGCTTCGGGCACCACCGTCGTGAACGCCTCGACGTTGGCGGCATAGCCGCCCGCCGAGCGCACGAAGGTGTCCTCGCCGATGGGGGTCGGGTGCAGGAACTCCTCCGACTTCGAGCCACCCATCGCGCCGGCGTCGGCCGCGACGATGACGTATTCGAGCCCGAGGCGCGTGAAGATGCGCTCGTAGGCGTCGCGCTGCGCCTGGTACGACGCGTCCAGCCCGGCATCCGTCGCGTCGAACGAGTACGCGTCCTTCATCGTGAACTCGCGGCCGCGCAGGAGGCCAGCGCGAGGACGCGCCTCGTCGCGGTACTTGTCCTGGATCTGGTAGATCGTCAGCGGCAGGTCCTTGTACGACGAGTACAGGTCCTTCACCAGGAGCGTGAACATCTCCTCGTGCGTGGGGGCGAGCAGGTAGTCGGCGCCCTTACGGTCCTGCAGGCGGAACAGCGCGTCGCCGTACTCCTCCCAGCGGCCCGTGACCTCATAGGGCTCACGGGGCAGCAGCGCCGGGAAGTGCACCTCGAAGGCACCCGCATTCGCCATCTCCTCGCGCACGACCGTCTCGATCTTGGCCTTGACTCTCAGACCCAGAGGGAGCCACGCGAAGATGCCCGGGGCGTTGCGACGGATGTATCCGGCGCGCACGAGCAGGCGGTGGCTCGTGACCTCGGCATCCGAGGGGTCTTCGCGGAGCGTGCGGAGGAAGTAGTTCGAGAGACGGGTGACCACGATCATCGAGTCTACGGCGCGCCGTCTCACCCGAGTGCGGCGAGCACGGCGGCTGCGACCGTGCGCACCTGCTCCTCCGTCAGGTTGCTCGCGGTGACGTCGATCAGGCCGCCCGGTGCGTCCGCGACGAGACGCAGAGCCTTGAGGCTCGGTTCCTCGATCACCCAGGCCTGCTGCGCGCCGTCGACCTCGACGGGTGTCCCGCCGAACGCCTCGACCTCGCTCGCGTCGAACCGCGCACCCGCGGCGATGCCGATCCGCAGCCCCGGCGGCGTGACTTCGTCGTACGTGACGGGCGCGAACGAACACCAGTCGGCGAACCCGCTCGCGGTGAGGACGTCCCACTCCTGCCCCATCGGAACGTTGTCGGTCCCGATCGGCCCGAGATCGTCGCGACCGAGGGCTCCCGACACAGCATCGGCGAGCTGTTCCTGACAATCGGTGAGTTTCCAGGCCCCGGAAGGGAGCTGTCGCTCGGTTCCCGGTGAGGCGGCCGCACGCGGACCGATCTCGGCGGCCGCGCGGACCGCGATGTCGGCGTCGTCGGCGTTCACGACGACCCATGCATCGCCGAATCGCTGGGAGTAGTCACACGGGCCGCCCTCGCACGACGGCGTGACACCGGCCCTCGCTCGAACCGCCTCCGGGACGAGCGACCACGGAAGCACGGTCACGTTCAACGCTTGCCACTGACTCGTGTCCTGTGCACGCCATTGGCATGACACTCCTCCCAGGAAGGTCGCATCCCAGACGGGTAGTCCTGGCGAGAACTCCATGGGAACACCGACGAGGGCAGAGACCGCGCTCTCGCTCAGCACGGCAGAACAGTCCCCGCCGAAGGCGAGCACAGGCGTCGTCGGGGCGGCCTGCGTCGGCGTCACGATCGGTTCCGGCGTGGACGTGGGCGACGGAGTCGGCGTGGACTCGGTCGGTGCAGGAGAGGGCGTCGTGGCGATCTCGGGCGCGCTCAGCGTGGTCGTGGCAGCCACCCCTCCCGCGATCGCGATGACCAGCGCCGCGGCGATCGAGCCGGCGATCACCGCGCCGCGGTGCGCACCGACGGGCTTGATGTCGCGCGCTCCGCCGACCAGGCGCGCGCGCATCACCGCGCGCTCTTCGGGCGTCAGTTGATCGTTCATGCCCGCGCTCCTTCCTGCGCGAGTTCGCCGCGCATCTTCGCCTTCGCGCGATTCAGACGCGACTTCACGGTTCCCGCCGGGATGCCGAGCGCCTCAGCGACCTCGCGTTCGGCGTACCCCTCCAGAACCGACAGCACCACCACCGCTTGCTCCCGCTCGGGCAACCTCTTGAGCGCCGCCATCACGTCACTGGCTTCCGGCTCGACGGAGGAGGACGACGAGGCGGGGGCCCGATCCAGCAGTGCGCGGTATCGACGCGCCGACCGCTCCAGATTCCGCGCGGAGTGCGCCACGGTGTTCAACAACCACGGCAACGGCGACCCGTCGACGAGACGCACCGACGCACGCTTGCGCCACAGTTCGAAGAACGCCACCGTCACGGCATCCTTCGCGTCCTCTCTGTGCGTCAGCAATCGGCAGGCGTGGCGGAACAGCCGCGCCTCGTGCCGGTCGAACAGCGCGGCGAGCGCGAGCTCGTCGCCTTGGCGCACCCGGGACCAGAGCCCGGCGTCGTCGTCATCCACACCCTGTAGTGTCCGCGAGTTGGCGATCGGTTCCCGCCCGCCGGGCCGATTCGATAACGAAACGACAACGGTCGCCGACCCCGCCGCACACCCTAGGGTGAGGTCATGCGTCCCCGCTGGATCGCTCTTCTGAGCGCCTCCGTCGCCGTCCTCGTGGGCGTGATGACGTGGGTCGCGATCGTCGCCGGAATGAGCGTCGGAAATGCGCTCGGCGGACTCGGGCGCGAACACGCCGAGGCCCTTCCCGAGTTCGCGGCGACAGACGTCTTCTCGGTTGCGGCCGACGGCACCCTCACCCCGCGGCCGGACGGCCGCTCGAGCCGGGTCTGGAGCGAACTCCTCCGCGTGACCACGCCGGAGTTCGCGGCATCCACGATCACGGAGTACCAGACCGGCGACGACCCCGACAGCGACACGCTCGCCTACGTCGAGACCGCCGACGACCCGACGAAATGGGTCTTCGCCGCCAACCTCGCTTACGACGGGGATCGTGATCTGCTGCTGGTGACGCTCATCCACGAGTACGCGCACATGCTGAGCCTCGGCGAGGACGACACCGACCCATCGGCGATCGGATGCGACACGGAATGGGCGGGATCGGGATGCCTCCTCCCCGACTCCGACCTCCAGCGCTTCGCCGACCGGTTCTGGGCCGGCTACACCGATGCCCCCGCACGCGACAACGTCGACGCCGACACGGCGTGGGACTTCTACGAGGCGCACGAGGAGGACTTCGTGAGCGACTACGCGGCGACCAACGTCTCCGAGGACTTCGCGGAGACGTTCGCCGCGTACGTGGTGGAGCCGGACGTGGATGCCACCGACTCCGTCGTCGCGCGGAAATTCTCGTTCTTCGACGCCCTGCCGGAGTACGCTTCCGCGCGCGAGCGCATCCGCGCGGAATTCCACCTGGAGTGGAGGACCGGACAGTGACGACGATCCTCCTGACGGGCTTCGAGCCCTTCGCCGGTGACGCGACCAATCCCTCGGGCGACGCCGTGCGCCTCGTCGCGGAACGGTGGTCGGGTCCGGGAACGCTCGTGGCCGAGGTGCTGCCGGTCGTGTTCGCGGAGGCCTCCGCCCGTCTCGCTGCGCTCATCCGGGCGCACTCCCCCGACGTCGTGCTGGCGGTCGGTCTGGCCGGCGGCCGCAGGGGCCTCACGCCGGAGCGCGTCGCCATCAACCTGGCCGATGCGCGGATCCCCGACAACGCGGGTCAGCAGCCCCTCGACCGGCCGATCGTCGAGGGTGCCCCGGCCGCCTACTTCACTACGCTGCCCGTGAAGGCGATGACCGCGGCGATCGCCGCGGCCGGCATCCCGGCATCCCTCTCCCACTCGGCGGGCACGTTCGTCTGTAACCAGGTGATGTTCACGGCACTGCATGAGACGGCTGACGCCGACGGCATCCGGGCGGGGTTCCTCCACGTCCCCTACGCAGCAGAGAACGCCCCCGACAGAGTGGACTCATTGCCCCTCGGCGACATCGTCCGCGGGCTCGAGGTGGCCCTCCGCATCGCGGTCGACGCTCCGACAGACGCGGCGCTCCCGGGCGGCACACTCCACTGAGCGGCGCTCAGACCGCGCGTCGCCGCCCCACGTGCAGCACGGCCCGCACCACGAGCCCGGCCAGCAGTGCCCAGAAGGCCGCGCTGACCCCGGCGATCGCGATGCCGGACGCCGCGACGAGGAACGTCACGACCGCCGGCATCCGCTCGCCGGGGTCATCGATCGCCTGCTGGATCGCGGAACCGAACGCCGCGAACAGCGCGACCCCCGCGACGGCAGGGATGACGCCAGCGGGTGCCAGGAGAACCAGAGCGGCGAACGCGGAAGACAGCGCCGCGAGGACGAAGTACGAGCAGCCGACCGAGATGCTCGCGAGCCACCGGCGGTCGGGATCGGGATGCGAGTCGGGTCCTGCCGCGATGGCGGCGCTGATGGCTCCCAGGTTGACGGCGTGGCCGCCGGCGGTCGCGGCCACGGCCGAGCCGAGGCCGGTGACGATCATCGCCGGGCGCCACGGGACGGTGTACCCGAGGCTCCGCATCACGGCGACCCCGGGCACGTTCTGCGACGCCATGGTCACCACGAACAGCGGGATGCCGATGCCGACCACCGAGCCGAACGTGAGGGTGGGGAGCACGAACTCGACGCGGGGAACCAGGGTCGCCGGGTCCACCTGCGCGCCCGACCGGACGATCCCGATCACGATCACGACAGTGGCGGCCGCGAACGCCAGAGGCACGGCCCAGCGCGGCAGCAGCCGCGCGGCGACGAGCCACACGACGAGCACCGGCGCGACGCCCCACGGATCCGAGAGCACGCCGGTGAACGGCGCCACGCACAGCGGCAACAGCACTCCCGCCAGCATCGCCTGGGCGATCGACGGCGGGATGCGGGCGATGAGTGCGCCGAGCGGAGGGAAGAACCCGGCGAGCAGCATGAGAACCGCCGAGACCAAGAACCCGCCGACGACCGCCGGCCAGCCGCCGTCCACAGCGCCGGTGGCGGCGAGCAGCGCGACGCCGGGGGTGGACCACGCGATCGTGATCGGCATCCGGTAGCGCGCGCCGACGAACAGGCATCCCACCGCGATGGCGAGACACAGGGCGAGGAGTCCGCTGGCGGCCTGGTCGTCGCTCGCGCCGACGGCCCGGAGGCCGGTGAGGACGACGGCGAACGTGCTCGTGAACCCGACGAGCGCGGTGACGACACCGGCGACGATCGGGCGGATCGCGGACGCGTCGGGTCCGGGGGATGCGGGAGCGGCGGCGGAAGCGGTCATACGACTTCCGACGCTATCGGAACGGCAGTGGTCCAATCGCTCGCGCGCGGACCCCTCCTGCGCGGACCACGCGATGCGTCGGTCAGACCGTGATGACCTGCGCCGTACCGGGAGCCGCGTCGGGACCCATCTCGTCGGCGAGGCGGTTCGCCTCTTCGATGAGCGTGCGGACGATCTCGGCCTCGGGAACGGTCTTGATGACCTCGCCCTTGACGAAGATCTGGCCCTTGCCGTTGCCCGAAGCCACACCGAGGTCGGCGTCGCGCGCCTCGCCGGGACCGTTGACGACGCAGCCCATGACGGCCACGCGCAGCGGCACCGTCATGTCCTTCAGGCCCTCGGTGACGTCGTCCGCGAGCGTGTAGACGTCGACCTGCGCGCGACCGCACGAGGGGCACGAGACGATCTCGAGCTTGCGCTCGCGGAGGTTCAGCGACTGCAGGATCTGGTGGCCGACCTTGACCTCTTCGGCCGGAGGGGCCGAGAGCGACACGCGGATCGTGTCGCCGATGCCCTCGGAGAGCAGGATGCCGAACGCCGTCGCGCTCTTGATCGTGCCCTGGAACGCGGGTCCGGCCTCGGTCACGCCGAGGTGCAGGGGCCAGTCGCCCCGCTCGGCGAGAAGGCGGTAGGCCTTCACCATGACGATCGGGTCGTTGTGCTTGACCGAGATCTTGAAGTCGTGGAAGTCGTGCTCTTCGAACAGCGACGCCTCCCACACGGCGCTCTCCACGAGCGCCTCGGGGGTGGCCTTGCCGTATTTCTCGAGTAGACGACGGTCGAGCGATCCGGCGTTCACGCCGATGCGCAGCGACACGCCCGCCGCCTTCGCGGCCGCGGCGATCGCACCGACCTGGTCGTCGAACTTTCGGATGTTGCCCGGGTTCACGCGCACCGCGCCGCACCCGGCGTCGATCGCCTGGAAGACGTACTTCGGCTGGAAGTGGATGTCGGCGATGACCGGGATCTGGCTCTTCTTCGCGATGATGTGCAGCACATCCGCGTCGTCCTGCGACGGGACCGCCACGCGCACGATCTCGCAGCCGGATGCCGTGAGCTCCGCGATCTGCTGGAGAGTGGCGTTGATGTTCGTCGTGGGGGTCGTCGTCATCGACTGGACGCTCACGGGGGCGTCACCGCCGACGAGCACCTTGCCGACCTTGATCTGACGGGTCTTGCGACGAGGCGCGAGGACCTCCGGCACGCGGGGCATCCCGATGTTCACTGCAGGCACGTCCACAAGCCTACGCTTCCGCACCCTGACAGGGGCTGAGGGTCGCCCTGTGATAAGTTCGGCGCCATGCGCGCGTACACATCCTGGTGGCCCACCGTCTAGGCGGTGAGCACGCGTGCGACAGACCGCCCTCCCTCGGGATCGGGGCGGTCTTCGTGTTTTCCGGCGGCCGTTCCGGACCCTCGATCACAGACGGAAGTACTTCGATGACCGGGCCCGACCCCTCTTCCCTGATCCACGACCTCCTCAGCGGCACCGCCCCGTTCGCCCTGATCGCGCGCGACGGCACGACCGTCGAGGTCCTCACCGGTGACGTCGTCGACGTCGAGCTGCTGCGCGACATCCCCCTGACGGATGCCACCGGCACCGCGCGCGAAGTCCTCGCGCTCGTGCCGTTCCGGCAGGTGCGCGAGCGTGGGTTCGTCTGCCACGACGACGGGGCGCCGCTGCGGTGCCTCGTCGTGGACGAGCGCGTCTCGCTCGATCGCGCCGAGACCGTGGCATCCCTCCCCTCCTCCCCCATCCCGCTCGCGGACGCGGGCTTCGACATCGCCGACGAGGAGTACGCCGACATCGTGCGGCGGGTGATCGCCGACGAGATCGGCCGGGGCGAGGGCGCGAACTTCGTCATCCGCCGCGACTTCGTCGCCGGAGTCGACGTCGACCCGCGCGTCGCGGCGCTGACGTGGTTCCGCGCTCTGCTCGAGCACGAGAAGGGCGCGTACTGGACCTTCGCGGTGGTGACCGAGGGGCACATCGCGGTCGGCGCGAGCCCCGAGGCGCACGTGAGCGCCAAGGCGGGCATCGTGACGATGAACCCCATCTCGGGCACCTTCCGTCACCCCGCGGGCGGCGCGACGGCCGAGACGCTCGCCGAGTTCCTCCGCTCGACCAAAGAGACCGAGGAGCTCTTCATGGTCGTCGACGAGGAGCTGAAGATGATGAGCGCCGTCTGCAGTGACGGCGGTCGCATCACCGGCCCTCACCTCAAGGTAATGTCCCGCCTGACCCACACCGAGTACATGCTGCGCGGTCGCAGCGATCTCGACCCGCGCGACATCCTGCGCGAGACGATGTTCGCCCCCACCGTCACCGGCTCCCCCATGCAGAACGCCTGCACCGTCATCGCCCGGCACGAGACGACGCCGCGCGGCTACTACTCGGGCGTCGCGGCGCTGTTCACCCCGAACGGTGCGACCGAGGGCCCGACGCACGATCTCGACGCGCCGATCCTCATCCGCACGGCGTACCTGGTCGACGGCCGCCTCCGAGTCCCCGTGGGAGCCACGCTCGTCCGCCACTCCGATCCGGACGGCGAGGTGGGCGAGACCCACGGCAAGGCTGCGGGCGTCCTCGGGGCGATCGGCGCGATCCCGCGCGATGTCCCCGCTGCGCCCGCCGACGCCGACCCCGACGCGCCCGTGTCCGAGCGTCGCCCGCTGGCCGAGGATCCCGCGATCGCCGAGCTGCTGGCATCCCGAAACGACCGTCTCGCGCCGTTCTGGATGAACCCGCAGGATCCCGACGGCTCGGGTCCGTTCGCGGGACGCACGGCTCTCGTCGTGGATGCCGAGGACCGCTTCACCACGATGCTCGCGCACCAGCTGCGCCACCTCGGCCTCGAGACCCGGATCGTGCACTGGTCCGAGGTGACCGACGCCGATCTCGACGCGGCCGACCTCGTCGTCTCGGGCCCGGGCCCCGGCGACCCGCGCGACGACAGCCCGCGGATGGCGGCGATGCGCCACGTCGTCGGCCGCCGACGCGCGGCCGGCGCGCCGCTGCTCGCGGTGTGCCTGAGCCACCAGATCCTCGCCGACTCGCTCGGGATCGACCTGCGGCCGCTGGCCCAGCCGCACCAGGGCCTGCAGAAGACCGTCGACGTGTTCGGCGAGCCCGCCTCGATCGGCTTCTACAACACGTTCACGGCGCGCGTCGCACCCGGTGACACCCAGCGCGGCATGACCGTCGGCCAGGGCTCGGTCACGACCGAGATCGTCACCGATGTGGCGGCGGATGCCGAGACCGGCGACGTCTACGCCCTGCGGGGACCCGGCTACGCGAGCGTGCAGGGGCACCTCGAATCGATCCTGTCGCGCGACGGCATGCGGACGCTGGAGCGGTTGATCGCCCACGTCCTCTGACGCGGTCCCTTCGACGGGCTCAGGGACCACCCGGCCGCCGGCCCTCGCCGGCACAGGTGGCTGAGCCCGTCGGAGCCACCGGGACCAGATGGCGTTACAGCAGCTTCACCGGATTGAAGATGTCCGCGAGAAACAGCACGCTGCCCACGCCCACCAGCAGGATCACGACGACGAAGGTCACGGGCACGAGACGCGTGGCGTCCACGGGCTTGGCGACACGGCCGCGAGCGCGCGCGATGAGTTTCTTCAGTCCGTCCCAGAGCGCCACGACGACGTGTCCGCCGTCCAGGGGCAGCAGCGGGATCAAGTTGAACGCGAAGAGGGCGATGTTCAGTCCGCCGAGGAGCAGGACGATCTGCTGCACGCGTTCGAGGATCGGAGCGTTCACCGCGGCGATCTCGCCCGCCATCCGGCCGGCGCCGATGACACTCATCGGGCTGTCGGCGTCTCGCGGCTGACCCGTGATCGTGTCGACGGCGACATCGTAGACGCGCACCGGCAGCTGCGACATGATCGTCGCGACCTGTCCGATGTACTGACCCGTCGCCTCGACTCCGGTCCAGATCGGCTGCGGCTCGAACGCGATCTGCGGGCTGAGGCCGGCGAACCCGATCGTCTCGTACTCGGGGGCGCCGGAGGCATCGGTCACCGGCTGGCCCTGCGCGTTCGTCACCGCCCGGTCGGTCGACTGCGGGGTGAACTGTATGGTCTGCTCCGCGCCGTCTCGCTCGATGACCATCGACAGGGGCTTGCCGGGAGACGCCTGGATGATCGCCGCCGCCTCGTTGAAGTTCGAGACGGGGGTGCCGGCGATCGAAATCATTCTGTCGCCCGGCTGCATGCCCGCCGCCTTGGCGGGGGCGACCGGGTCGGACGGTTCGCAGTCCTGCCGCTGCTGGCTCGCCGGGATCACGCACTCCGAGACGGAGGCGACGGTCGTCGTCCCCTGTTGGATGCCGATGCCGCTCAGCGCGATCGTGAACAGCACGACCGCGAGGACGAGGTTCATCGCGGGCCCGCCGAGCATGATGATGATGCGCTTCCACACGGGCAGCCGGTAGAAGGCGCGATCGTCGCCCCCGATGAGCGTCTCGGCGTTGGCATCCCGGGCGTCCTGCACCATCGTGGCGAAGAACCGCGACCGCCGTTTCGACGGCTCCTCACCCTCGGGAGCGGGCGGATACATGCCTGCCATCGAGATGAAGCCGCCGAGGGGCAGAGCCTTGAACCCGTACTCGGTCTCGCCGATCCGGCGCGACCACAGCGTCGGCCCGAAGCCGATCATGTACTGCCCGACCCGGACGCCGAAGATCTTCGCCGGCAGAAGGTGACCCATCTCGTGCAGCGCGATCGAGACGGCCAGTCCCACCACGAGCACGAGGACGCCGATGAGGAACGCGATGACAGTCACCCGCCGACGATACCGCCGCGCTCCTTTGAAGCGCCCGTGCGGCGGCGATGCCCTGTCTGTGCGAGACCGGATGAGACAATGGACCCGATGCCGACCGACGCTGCCCCGAACCTCCCGCCCGTGCTCCGGCCCGAGCGTCCGCCCCAGCGCGACCTCGCCGAGCTCGCCCGCCGATTCGGCGTGCGCAGCGTCGGGGAGGTCGAGGCGACGACCCTCACGGGCATCACGCTCGCCACGGCCGATCTGCGCGCGGGCGAGGCCTTCGTCGCGATCCGCGGCGTGAACCGGCACGGGGCGGAGTTCGCCGCGACCGCCGCCGAGCGCGGAGCGGTCGCCGTCATCACCGATGCCGACGGTGCCGATATCGCCGGCCCCACGGGTCTTCCGATCGTCGTCGTCGACGATCCCCGTGCGCTCCTGGGCGACCTGTCCGCGTGGGTGTACGGCACCGGCCCTGACGACGAACTCCCGCAGCTGTTGGCCACGACCGGCACCAACGGCAAGACGAGCGTGTCTCACCTGCTCGAGGGGATCCTCGGCCAGCTCGGGGTGGTCACGGGCCTCTCCTCGACGGCGGAGCGCCACATCGCGGGCGAGGTCATCGTGTCGCGGCTCACTACGCCCGAGGCATCCGAGTTCCACGCCCTTCTCGCCCTCATGCGCGAACGCGGCGTCGAAGCGGTCGCCGTCGAGGTGAGCGCGCAGGCGCTCACGCGGCACCGCGTCGACGGACTCGTGTTCGACGTCGCGGGTTTCACCAACCTCACGCACGACCACCTCGACGACTACGCCGACATGCGCGAGTACTTCGAGGCGAAGCTGCCGCTCTTCCGGGCCGACCGCGCGCGCCGCGGCGTCGTCTGCCTCGATTCCCCGGCCGGCGCCGAGATCGCGGCCCGCGCCGAGATTCCCGTGGTCACCATCGTCACCCCGGCCATCGCGGCGGATGCGACGGCCGAGGCCGATTGGACGGTCGAGATCGTCGACGAGCGCCAGGAGGGCACGGAGTTCACCCTGCGCGCGCGCGATGGCCGGACGCTCACCACGGTGGTTCCGGTGATCGGCCGGCACATGGCCGCCAACGCCGGTCTCGCGATCGTGATGCTGCTCGAGACCGGCTACGCGTGGGAACGTCTCGTCGATGCTCTCGACGGCGGCCGCATCGACGCCTCCCTCCCCGGGCGGACCCAGCTGGTCTCCGGCCCCGAGGGCCCGGCGGTGTACGTCGACTTCGGTCACTCCCCCGACGCGTTCGAGAAGACCCTTGCGGCGGTCCGCCGGGTGACCCCCGGCAAGGTCGTCATGCTCTTCGGCGCCGACGGCGACCGCGACGCCACCAAGCGCCACGACATGGGGCGCACGGCTGTGCTCGGCAGCGACATCCTCGTCGTCACCGACCACCACCCTCGGCGCGAGAATCCGGACACCATCCGCGAGGTCCTGATCGAGGGTGCGCGCCGCGCGCGGCCCGACGCCGAGATCCTCGAGTTCACCCCGCCCGAGCGCGCGATCCTCGAGGCCGTGAAGCTCGTGAGCGAGGGCGACGCGATCCTGTGGGCCGGCCCCGGACACCAGGACTACCGCGACATCCGGGGCGTACGCACCCCGTACTCTGCCCGTGAGCTGTCACGGCGTGCCCTGCGCGCGGCGGGCTGGGCGGTTCCCGACCCGCAGTGGCCGGTGCCGTACCCGCTCGACGAGACCCCGTCGTCCGACCCCGAGCGCCCCGTCGACTTCCCCGCCTGAGGCGGCAGCGCCGCGTCACGCCTCAGCCACCCGACGCGAGGTGGCTGAGCCCGTCGAACCCACCAGAAGCCGCGTCAGCCCGGTCCCGTCGACAGGCTCAGGGACCCCCGCATGCGGCTCGAAGCGGTCAGCGCGCCGCGATCACGGCATCCGCCGTCCGACGAGCCCAGGCCTCGGCGTCGGCAAGCGATTCGCGCGTGAGCGTCGCGGGTGCCTCGTGACGGTCGACGACCTCTTCGATGATCTCGAGGATGCCGAGGAAGCTCAGACGCCCCTCGTGGAACGCATCGACGGCCTGCTCGTTCGCGGCGTTGAAGACGGCGGGATACGTCGCTCCCGCGCGCCCGACCTTCTTCGCGAGCGCGACGGACCCGAAGGCCTCCTCGTCGAGCGGCTCGAAGGTCCACTGGCTCGCGGTCGTCCAGTCGAGCGGCGCCCCGACGCCGGCCACGCGGCGCGGCCAGTCGAGGCCGAGGGAGATCGGCAGGCGCATGTCGGGCGGCGAGGCCTGCGCGATCGTCGATCCGTCGATGAACTCGACCATCGAGTGCACGATCGACTGCGGATGGACGGTGACGTCGATGCGGTCGTACGGCACGTCGAAGAGCAGGTGAGCCTCGATGACCTCGAGACCCTTGTTGACCAGCGTCGCCGAATTCGTCGTCACGACGCGGCCCATGTCCCACGTCGGGTGCGCGAGCGCCTCGGCGGGCGTGACGCCCCGCAACTGCTCGCGCGAACGCCCGCGGAAGGGGCCTCCGGATGCCGTGAGCACCAGCCTTCGTACCTCGTTCGCCTCTCCGGATCGCAGCGCCTGCGCGATCGCCGAGTGCTCGGAGTCGACCGGCACGATCTGACCCGGGGCGGCGAGCGCGGTGACGAGGTCGCCACCGACGATCAGCGACTCCTTGTTGGCCAGCGCAAGGGTGCGTCCGGATTCGAGGGCCGCGATCGTGGGGCCGAGCCCCACCGAGCCCGTGATGCCGTTGACGACCACGTCGGCCTCGACATCGCGGACGAGCTGCTCGGCCTCGGCGGCGCCCATGGCGATGTGGTCGACGCCGAACTCGCGGGCTTGCGCCTCGACCCCCGCACGGTCGGAACCGGCGGCGAGGCCGACGACCTCGAAGCGATCCGCGTTCGCGCGAATGACGTCGAGCGCCTGCGTGCCGATCGAACCGGTGGAACCGAGGAGGAGGACGCGGCGCATCCCGTCAGCCTACTGAGCGGCGGGAGTCGCGTGCTGGACGCCGAGGATGTCGACGACGAAGACGAGGGTCGAGTTGGCCGGGATGGAGCCCTTGGCCTGGTCGCCGTAGCCGTCGGCGGGAGGGATCACGGCGACGACCTGCGAGCCGACCGTCTGCCCCTCGAGCGCCTGCTTGAAGCCCGGAACGACGTCGGTCGTCGCGAACTGCGTCGGCGCGCCCTTGTCCCAGCTCGAATCGAACACGGTGCCGCCGTCGTAGAGGACGCCGGTGTACTGAACGATCACGGTGTCGCCGGGGTTCACGACGTCACCCGTCCCCTGGCGGAGGTTCTCGATGCGCGTCTCTGTGGGGGCGGGGGTGGTCGGCACGGTGATCGTCGGAGCACCGTTGTCGGCGAAGGTCACGGTCGGCATGCCCTCGACGGGCGCCACCTCGGTGCCCTCGGCACGCGTGGGCAGCTCGGAGATCGAGTCGGCGACGAGGATGTAGGCCGGCGAGCCCTCGCCGAGCGTTCCCGCGGGGAACGTCGAAACGGTGCGCGAGCCGATCGGCACGCACGACACCGCGGCACCGAAGATCTGCTGGGCGTTGACGATCATGTCCATGCCCGAGGGGTCGCTCTTGAGCGAGTCGAGCGCGACCTCACCCGTCGACGCGTCGATCACGGTGTAGTTCGCCTTGACGAGATCGCCGGCCTTCACCTCGTCGCCGGTGCCCTCGATGAGAGTGCTGCGCTGGATCGCGCTCGGCGCGAATCCGTCGGGCCGGGTCACCGTGACCTCGCCCTTGAAGTCGCCGGACACCTCGAGGCCCGCGGGAACGTCGCCCGTGAACGGCGTCTGGCACTGTCCGGCGTCGGGGCTCGCACTGGCGTCCGGCGTCTGGCTGTCATCGGACGAACCGGCGCACCCGGCCAGAAGCAGCACCGCGACGGCGGCGACGGACAGGGAAGCGATCGGGCGGAAGCGCACGGAGAACCTCTCGAGAGAAGACAGGGAACCCCCATCCTCGCGCATCCGTCTTAGGCGCGGCTGGGAGTCCCCATGCGCGACCCGGCATGCGGCGGCGAGTAATCTCGACGGGTGAGTTCCGACGTGCCCGCCGAGACCCCCGCCGCCGTGCCGCAGCAGATGGGTGCGACGTACGTCCTCGGGCGTTCGCTCATCGCCCCCCTCGCCCGCGCCGTGTACCGCCCGCGCGTCGAAGGACGCGAGAACGTCCCGCGCACGGGCCCCGTCATCTTTGCGAGCAACCACCTGTCGTTCATCGACTCCATCGCGATCCCCGTCGCGGCTCCTCGCCCCGTTCACTTCATGGCGAAGTCGGCGTACTTCGAGAAATGGGCCTCGCGGCAGTTCTTCACCGCGATCGGCGCGATCCCCGTCGAACGCGGCGCCGGTCAGAAAGCCCTCGACGCCCTCGAGCAGCAGCGCGCGCTGCTCGAGGACGGTCGCGCGGTCGCGCTCTACCCCGAGGGCACACGTTCCCTCGACGGCCGCCTCTACAAAGGACGCACCGGAGTCGCCTTCCTGGCCCTGCAGACGGGCGCTCCGGTCGTCCCGGTCGGCCTCATCGGCACGGACAAGGTCATGCCGGTCGGAGCGAAGATCCCGACGACGAAAGAGCGCATCACGGTCCGTTTCGGCGAGCCCATCGACCTCTCCCCCCACGGACCCGCCACCTCGGGCCGGGCGCGTCGCGGCGCGACCGACGAGATCATGGCCGCGATCCACGCCCTCAGCGAGCAGGAGCTGGCGAACGCGTACAACGAGGCCCCCGCGCAGAATCCCCTCGAGCGCATCAAGCAGGTGCTCCCGCACGAGCGCCTCTGACGCTCTCCTCCTCGACTTGCTGCTTGACGCGGCGACGCGGGGCGAGCAGGGTCGGGAGTGACGGCCCCGAACCGTCACCGCCACGACGAGGAGGCACCGTGAAGAAATTCGTCAACGACCCGGCCGACGTGCTGGCCGAGGCCCTGCGCGGCATCGAAGCCGCTTACCCCGAGCTCCGCGTCGACGCGGAGAATCGCGTGATCCTGCGGGCGGAGCCGACCCGCGCCGGCAAGGTCGCCCTCGTCTCGGGTGGAGGCTCGGGCCACGAGCCACTGCACGGAGGCTTCGTCGGACGCGGAATGCTCGACGCGGCGGCGGCGGGCGAGGTCTTCACCTCCCCCACCCCGGATCAGGTGCTCGCCGCGACGCAGGCCGTCGACTCGGGTGCGGGTGTGCTGCACATTGTGAAGAACTACACCGGCGACGTTTTGAACTTCGAGATGGCGGCCGAGCTGGCGGCGGCCGAGGGTGTGCAGGTCGAGGCGGTCGTCGTGGCTGACGACGTCGCGGTCCAGGATTCGACGTGGACCGCGGGCCGCCGTGGCACCGGCACCACGGTCATCCTCGAGAAGATCGTCGGCGCCCTGGCCGAAGAGGGAGCCGACCTCGCCGCCGTCGCCGAGCTCGCTCGTCGCGTGTCCGCGGCCGGCCGCTCGATGGGAGTGGCGCTGACCAGCTGCACGGTCCCCGCGGCGGGCCGCCCCACTTTCGAGCTGCCCGACGACGAGATGGAGGTCGGCGTCGGCATCCACGGCGAACCCGGTCGCTCGCGCGTGAAGCTGGCATCCGCTCACGAGATCGCAAAGCTCATGGTCGACCCGATCGTCCACGACTTCGGTGACCCGGTGGGGCCGGCGATCGTCCTCCTGTCCGGCCTCGGCGGGACGCCGCTGATCGAGCAGTACCTGCTCTACGGCGAGATCGCGCCGTTGCTCGCGGAGGCGGGGATCGACGCGCAGCGCGTCCTCATCGGCGACTACATCACGAGCCTCGACATGGCGGGCGCGTCACTGACGGTCGTCAAGGCGGACGAAGAGATGCTGCGCCTTTGGGATGCCCCGGTCGTGACCCCGGGTCTGCGGTGGGGCGCATGAGCGGCGCCGTCTCGACCGACGATCTCGTCGCCTGGATCCATGCGTTCCGCGACGCCGTCCAACAGCACAAGGACGAGCTCACGCGCCTGGACTCCGAGATCGGTGACGCCGATCACGGTTCGAACATGGCGCGGGGGCTCGACGCCGTGGTGGCCAAGCTCGACCCCGCACCGGCGACCCCTGCCGAGCTCTTCAAGACCGTCGGGATGACGCTCGTGTCGTCGGTGGGCGGCGCGAGCGGCCCGCTCTACGGCACGTTCTTCCTGCGGATGGGTCCCGCCCTGACGTCGGACGATGCTGATGCCGCGGCCCTGGGCGCCGCCCTCCGCGCCGGCGTCGACGGGGTCGTGGCTCGCGGCAGGGCGGAACTCGGCGACAAGACGATGATCGACGCCCTGGCCCCCGCGCTCGACGCGTGGGATACGGCCGTCACCGACGGCGCCGACCCTGCCGGAGCCGCGCGGGCGGCAGCCGAGGCCGCCGCCCGAGGCCGCGACGCGACCGAGCCGCTCGTCGCGCGAAAGGGCCGCGCGAGCTATCTTGGCGAGCGCAGTGCCGGGCACCTCGACCCGGGTGCCACCTCGGCGACGCTCCTGCTCGAGGCCCTGCGCGACACACTGGCGGGCGGCGCGTGATCGGCCTCGTCGTCGTCTCGCACTCTCGCGCCCTGGCCGACGCCGCGGTCGAACTGGCCCTGCAGATGGGCGGGGAGAACCCTCCGACGGTTCGCGTCGCCGCGGGCGGGCCCGACGGCGACCTCGGGACGGATGCCGTGGCCATCGCTTCCGCGATCGACGAGGCAGACGGCGGCGAGGGGGTGCTCGTTCTGATGGACCTCGGTTCCGCGATCCTCAGCGCCGAGACGGCTCTGGAGTTCGTCGCCGCACCGGAGCGCGTCCGCCTCAGCGCCGCACCGTTCGTCGAGGGTCTCGTGGCGGCGGTCGTGACCGCCGCGGGCGGAGCAGGACTCGACGCGGTCGCGACGGAATGCGCGACGGCGGGCGACGCGAAGCGCCGACAGCTGGGGGCGGACACGGACAGCGCCGGTGCGGGTGCGGCATCCGGAACCGCGAGGACCGCGCAAGGCGCGGCTTTCGAGGCGGTGATCACGAACCCGTCGGGCCTGCACGCTCGCCCGGCCGCGACCTTCGTCAAGACCGCGTCGCGGTACGACGCCGACGTGCGCCTCGTCGATCTCGACACGGGCTCGGAAGAGATCTCGGCGCGCAGCCTGTTGGCGCTGATGGCGCTGGGAGTGCGTCAGGGATCACGCGTCCGCGTCAGTGCGACCGGCCCCGAGGCTCAGGCGGCGCTGGACGAGCTGCGCGCTCTGATCGAAGACGGCTTCGGCGAGCGCTGACGCTCAGCGGGTGACGCTCAGCAGGCGGCGGGCGAGGGCCTCCTCCACGACGAGCTCGGTGACGAGGCCGGCGGCGAGGGCGCCGCGCAGGGCGTCGAGCTTCGACAGACTCGACACGACGCAGAAGCGCCGCGGGATGCGCCGGACGGTGTCGAGGTCGGGACCGCTCGAACGGGCGTTCAGCTCCGGGATGTCGCTCGACCCGTCGACGCGGTAGAACACCGTCGCGCAGTCGCCGACGACCCCCTCTCGCTCTATCACCGCCCGATCGCGCTCGTCGAAGTAGTCGCTGCTGTAGACGTGCGAGGGCACGTCCGCCTGCGGCGAGCCCAGGCCGAAGACGAAGAGCCCGACGCGGTCCTGGATCTCGAGGACGGAACGCACCGAGCGCTCCCGCCACATCGCACGCTTCGTCTGGGGATCGTCGAAGAGCGCGGGAACCGGGAATTGGTGCACGGACGACGACCAGGCCGTACCGAACCGCGACAGGATCTCTCCCGCGTATGGGATGCCGCTGGTGCGGACGTTGGCGGCACCGTTCATCTGCACGATGTGGGTGTCGTGTACGTCCTTGGCGGGGACGTGACGGGCGATCGCCGAGAGCGTCGACCCCCACGCGATCCCCACGGTCATCGAGGACTCGACCCGCTCGGTGAGGATGCGCGCGGCGGTCAGGGCCGTGCGTTCGAGGCGATCGGCCTCCGTCGTGCGTGCGGGCGTGGGCACCACGTGCGCGGCGATGCCGAAGCGGTCGGCGATGCGCTGCGCCATCTGCCCGCGAGCGTCGTCGGGCGGGCTGATCGAGATCGTCACCAGCCCGACGTCGCGGGCGTGCTGCAGCAGGCGCGACACCGAGGAGCGCGAGACGCGCATCTCATGGGCGATGGCGTCCATCGTCAGATCTTGCATGTAATACAGCTGCGCGGCGCGGAGAGCATCCCGGCCGCGGGCTTCTGCCTGGGTCACCATGGGCCCTCCCGTCCGCCCCCATTGTGCACGTTTTTTCAAGGGGCTTGCAACAACGTGCAGACGGGCGCATTCTGTCGGCGTACCAACTACGAAAGGTCGCAGTCGACATGTCGTCCCCCGCAACTTCGCTCCGCGCCGACGTTCAGGCGCTTCGTGACGCCGAAGACATCGACGTCCTCATCATCGGCGGTGGCATCAACGGCCTCGCCACTCTCCGTGACCTCTCCCTGCAGGGTGTCAGCGTCGCCCTCGTCGAGCGCGGCGACTTCGTCTCGGGCGCCTCGTCGGCCTCCAGCCACATGGTGCACGGCGGCATCCGCTACCTCGAGAACGGCGAGTTCCGCCTCGTCAAGGAAGCGGTGACCGAGCGCAACGATCTGCTCAAGACCGCGCCCCACTACGTCAAGCCCCTCGAGACCACGATCCCGATCTACAAGACGTTCTCGGGCATCCTGTCGGCTCCCTTCCGCCTGCTCGTGACCCACGGCCGCGGAAAGCCCAACGAGCGCGGAGCCCTCCTGATCAAGGTCGGCCTCATCATGTACGACACCTTCTCGCGCGACGGCGGATCGGTTCCCCGCCACAAGTTCCTCGGCAAGAAGAAGTCGCTCGCCGAGCTCCCCAAGCTCAACCCCGACCTCGCATACACCGCGACGTACTTCGACGCGTCGATGCACGACCCCGAGCGCATCGCGCTCGACGTGCTCCACGACGGCATCGTCGCCGGTGCCGGTCGCACGCAGGCCGTCAACTACGTCTCGGCCGTCGGCGCAGACGCGAACGGCGTGCGCGTCCGCGACGAGGTCTCGGGCGAGGAGTTCTCGGTCAAGGCCAAGGTCATCCTCAACACGGCCGGCCCCTGGACCGACCTCGCGAACGCCGCCATGGGGCTCAAGACCCAGTTCATGGGGGGCACCAAGGGCTCGCACATCGTCCTCGACAACCCCGAGCTGCTCGCCGCGACAGGTGGACGCGAGATCTTCTTCGAGCACTCCGACGGTCGCATCGTGCTCATCTACCCGCTCAAGGACCGCGTCCTCGTCGGGACGACCGACATCGACGCCGACCCGGCGAAGCCCGTCGTGTGCACCGACGACGAGATCGACTACTTCTTCGACCTCGTCGGGCACGTCTTCCCGAGCATCACGGTGGACCGCTCGCAGATCGTCTACACCTTCTCCGGCATCCGCCCCCTCCCCCGTCACGACGACACCGCTCCCGGTTTCGTCTCGCGCGACTACCGCATCGTCGAGGACGAGATCGCGGGCGTTCCCGCAATGAGCCTGGTGGGCGGCAAGTGGACCACGTTCCGCGCTCTGGCGGAGCACCTCAGCATGAAGACGCTGCAGAAACTGCGTCGTCCGCACCGCGTGAGCACGCAGGGCCTGCCCATCGGCGGCGGCGCGGGCTTCCCGGCGACCCCCGAGGCGCGCCGCCGGTGGGTGGCCGCACGCACGAATGCTCACTCCCGCGAGCTCGTCGAGGCGCTGCTCACGCGCTACGGCACCCGTGCCGACCTGCTGCTCGAGGCGCTTCCGGCCGAGCCCACCCCGATCGAGCACGCCCCCGGCTACTACGTCGAGGAGCTCGAGTGGATCGCCCGCAACGAGCAGGTCGTGCACCTGATCGACGTGCTGTTGCGCCGGACGCACCTCGCCTTCGTGGGGGGAATGACCGAGCGCACGCTGGTCGAGGTCGCCGAGGCAGTCGCCGGCCCTCTCGGGTGGGACACCGACCGCGTTCAGGAGGAGGTCGAGCGCACCCGCGACATCCTTCTCACCGCTCACCGCGTCGATCTGGCCGAAGCCGGGGTCGCCGCAATCTGAGAGAACGTGCGGGCGCGTCACCTGTTGCGCGCCCGCACGGCGGTCATAGGTTCGGATCACCGAGCCGCAACGACGCCCGAGCCGAAGGTGGACGGGCGACAACAGAAAGGTCGATGACGACATGCAAGAAGTCAATCTGGGGCTGTACTTCCTCTCGGAGGTGGTCGGCACCGCGATGCTCATCCTGCTGGGCTGCGGAGTGGTCGCCAACGTGGCCCTGGCCAAGACCAAGGGCAACGCCGGTGGGTTCCTCATGGTCAACTGGGGATGGGGCCTGGCGGTCTTCGCCGGCGTCATCGTGTCCGCCTACTCGGGTGCCCAGCTGAACCCCGCCGTGTCGATCGGCCTGCTGGTCGCCGGCAAGATCTCCTTCGTCCAGTTCCTCGTCGCGGTCGCCGCGCAGATGGTCGGTGCGATCATCGGTGCCGTGCTGGCGTGGGCCTCGTACAAGCAGCACTTCGACGACGAACCCGACCCGGCCGCCAAGCTCGGCGTCTTCTCGACGGGCCCCGCGATCCGTTCTTACGGATTCAACTTCCTCACCGAGGTCATCGCGACCTTCGTCCTGGTCTTCGTGATCTTCGGATTCGCCGACTACGGCGTCGCCGACATCGGCGTCCCCGGTGGCATCGGTGGCCTCGCCGCCGTCCCCGTGGCCCTGCTGGTGGTCGGTATCGGCGCCTCGCTCGGTGGCCCGACCGGCTACGCGATCAACCCGGCCCGTGACCTCGGCCCGCGCATCGCCCACGCGATCCTCCCCATCAAGGGGAAGGGCTCCAGCGACTGGAGCTACGCCTGGGTGCCGGTCGCCGGCCCCCTGGTCGGCGGGCTGCTCGCGGGTCTGCTCGCCCCCGTGCTGCTCCACCTCGGCAAGTAACACCTCCGCGGGGGCGGTGCGAACCACCCGGCCTGCGCCGCCCCCGCGCTCCGCTTCACCTCTTTCCTCACCTCAACAAGACAAAGGAGTCCATCCATGGCCGACTACGTCCTCGCCATCGACCAGGGCACGACCTCGACGCGCGCGATGATCTTCGACAAGTCCGGAGGCGTCGTCGCCGTCGGACAGAAGGAGCACGAGCAGATCTTCCCGCGCGCGGGATGGGTCGAGCACGACCCGCTCGAGATCTGGCGCAACACCCAGGAGGTGATCGGCCTCGCTCTGAGCCGCGCCGACATCACCCGTCACGACATCGCCGCCGTCGGCATCACGAACCAGCGCGAGACCGCCGTCGTGTGGGACAAGAACACCGGCAAGCCCGTCTACAACGCCATCGTGTGGCAGGACACGCGCACGCAGTCGATCGTCGACCGCCTCGCCGACGGCGACACCGAACGCTACAAGAGCATCGTCGGTCTGCCCCTCGCGACCTACTTCTCGGGGACGAAGATCGTCTGGATCCTCGAGAACGTCGAGGGAGCACGCGAGAAGGCGGAGGCCGGCGACCTGATCTTCGGCACCACCGACACGTGGGTGCTGTGGAACCTCACCGGCGGAATCGACGGCGGCGTGCACGCCACCGACGTCACGAACGCCAGCCGCACGCTCTTCATGGACCTCGAGACGCTCGAGTGGCGCGACGACATCCTCGCCGACTTCGGCGTGCCGCGCTCGATGATGCCCGAGATCCGCTCCTCGTCCGAGGTGTACGGCACCGTCGAGTCGTCGTCGCTCCTGCGCGAGACCCCCGTCGCCGGCATCCTGGGCGACCAGCAGGCGGCGACCTTCGGCCAGGCCGCATTCGACCCCGGCGAGAGCAAGAACACCTACGGCACGGGCAACTTCCTGATCTTCCAGACCGGGGAAGAGATCGTCCACTCGAAGAACGGCCTGCTGACCACCCTGGGCTACAAGCTCGGCGACCAGCCCGCCCGCTACGCGCTCGAAGGATCGATCGCCGTCACGGGTTCGCTCATCCAGTGGCTGCGCGACCAGCTCGGCATCATCTCCTCGGCTCCCGAGGTGGAGGCGCTGGCCAGCTCGGTCGACGACAACGGCGGCGTGTACTTCGTGCCCGCGTTCTCGGGTCTGTTCGCCCCGTATTGGCGTCCCGACGCCCGCGGCGCGATCGTGGGCATGACCCGTTACGTCAACAAGGGCCACATCGCGCGCGCCGCCCTGGAGGCCACGGCCTTCCAGACGCGCGAGGTGCTCGATGCCGTCAACGCCGACTCCGGCGTCGACCTCACCGAGCTCAAGGTCGACGGCGGCATGACCGCCAACGACGCGCTCATGCAGTTCCAGGCCGACATCCTCGGCGTGCCGGTCGTGCGTCCGGTCGTCGCGGAGACCACGGCGCTGGGTGCGGCATACGCTGCCGGCCTCGCGGTGGGCTTCTGGGACAACCTCGACGACCTCCGCGCCAACTGGCAGGAGGACAAGCGCTGGGAGCCCGACATGGACTCCGACGAGCGCGACCGCGAGCTGCGCCTGTGGAAGAAGGCCGTCACCAAGTCGATGGACTGGGTCGACGACGACGTGCGCTGAGCACCCCCGCCAGAATGGAACCCCGTCGGCCTCGCGCCGGCGGGGTTCCATCGTTTCGTGGAGATCTCGGTATCCGGATGCCGACGGATCAGCGCCGTGGTTTCGGGTACGCCGCGCGGACCACGTCGGACTGCAAATAGTCCGACACCCCGATGAGCAGGATCGCGAAGAGGATCTGCTCGGTCACCACCCAGAACGGGTAGAGGCCGGGAATCGCCGCGAGCACGAGCGCGACGATCGGGAAGATCCGGCTGAACAGCTGCAACCGACGGAACGCCCAGTACCACCCGGCCCGCGCCCGCCAGAGGAAGTAGAACAGCGTCGTCGTGATCGCGAGCACCACGAGGCACCGCATCCACACGGCGAACCCGACGTCGGCGCCGTTCAGGGTCATCACCAGGGCGACGACGACCGTGGCGACACCCAGCACGAATCCGAGTCCGAGAAGAAGGGTGATCGCGCGGAACGCCCGATGCACTCTCGGGTCCTCGGGAACATCCACGCGGTGGTCCGCCTGGCGTCCACCCGCGATCCGATCGAGGCGACGGAGGGCCGGTTCGAGCTGCATGCGCTCACTGTACGACGCCGGACACCGACGGCGCTCCGCCGCCAGGATCAGCCGACGGTGATCTCGGGCTCGTGCCGGACCGGGAAGTTCACCGAGTTCGCGATGAAGCACCACTCGCGCGCCTGCTTGTGGGCGGCGCGGGCCGCTTCCACCATCGATTCGTCGGCGACCCGGACGCGGGGACGCAGAACGACCTCCGTGAAAGCCCCGCCGCTGTTGCCGTCCTCCTGCATGGTCCCCGTCGCGTCGTCCTCGTACGCGGTGACCACGACACCGGTCGTGACGCACGCGTGCAGGTAGGACAGCAGGTGGCACTCGCTGAGGGCCGCGAGCAGCAGCTCTTCCGGATTCCATTTGGCGGGATCGCCCCGGAAAGGCTTGTCAGCGGATGCCGCGATCGCGGGCTTGCCGTCGACCTCCAGCGTGACCGCGCGGTCGTAGTCGCGGTATCCGCTGGTGCCGCTCCCCCGGTCCCCGGTCCAGGTCGAGCGCAGGTGGTAGTGGTGCTCTCCGTTCATGGTCCCAGTCTGCCGTGCTGCCCGTTTGAGAGGGCGACTCCCGGCCCGTGGAGCGCCGACGTCTACGCGGGGGACGACGACGCCGCCGCCATAGAATGGACGGATGCCCGCCACGCCCCCCGCCTCCGTCGAGCTCGCTGTCGTCGAACGGAACGGCTTCATCGAATCCCGTCATCACGGCGTCGCCGTCGTGCTCGCTCCCGACGGATCCGAGAAGCTCGCGCTCGGCGAGGCGACGGCCCCCTTCCTCCCCCGCTCGAGCATGAAGCCGTTGCAGGCGCTGGCGTGCCTCTCCGCGGGCGCCGACCTCGCCGAGGAACGCCTGGCGATCGCGATGGCGAGCCACTGCGGCACCGAGCGCCACGTCGAGACGGCCCGTGGCATCCTGCAGTCCGCCGGCCTGACCGAAGACGACCTGGGGTGCCCCGCAGCGTGGCCGAGCGACACCGCCGCGCGCGATGAACTCGTGCGTGATCACGGGTCGCCCTCGCCCCTGCGCATGAACTGCTCGGGCAAGCACGCGGCGATGCTGCTGACGTGCGTCGCGAACGGCTGGTCCACGGCGGACTACCTCGACCCGGAGCACCCGCTGCAGGTGCACATCCGCGAGGTGCTCGAGCGCCTCGTCGGCGAGCGCATGACGACCACCGCGATCGACGGCTGCGGCGCCCCCGTGTACGCCATGAGCCTCGTCGGTCTCGCGCGCGCCATCCAGCGCATCGCGACCTCGTCGGAGCGCTCTCCGTTCGCCCTGCACCGCAGCGCCGGGACGCTCGTCCGCGCGGTGAAAGAGCACCCGTGGACGATCGACGGCCCGGGTCGGCCCGACACCGTCGTCATCGAGCGCCTCGGTGTCTTCTCGAAGCTCGGCGCCGAGGGCGTCCAGGTGATGACGGCACCCGACGGCACGACGGTGGCGCTCAAGATGCTCGACGGCTCCAACCGCGCCGGTCACGCGGTCGCACTGCGCCTGCTCGAGCGTGCCGGAGCTCTCGCCCCCGAGGCGGTCGCCGACACGCTCGCCCTGCTGCCCCTGACGATCTCGGGCGGTGGCCGCGAGGTCGGTCTCATCCGCGCGACGGTCTGACGGGCCGCCCCGCACGAGAGCGGCCCGGGTGGTCAGATACCGCCGTCGACCGAACGCGGGTACGTGATGGGCTCGTCGGGAACGAGCACCTCGGTGTCCCGGTTCAGGCTCTCGCCCCGGAAGAACGGCTTGGACGCCGGGACGAGGTACCACACGACCATCAGCACGACGCCGAAGGCCAGCGCGCCGATTCCGATGACGAACGTGCCGCCGATGCCGAGCAGCTCGGAATTGCCGTAGCCGACGTCGTACATGTCGATCGCCGACTGGACGAAGGCGTACGTGAGCATCAGTGCCCCCAGAAGGGGAAGGATGCCACGGTAGACGAGGTTCTTGCCGGACGTGAAGAGTTCGCGGCGGAAGTACCACACGCACGCGTACCCCGTCATCGCGTAGTAGAACGCGATCGCGAGACCGAGCGACAGGATGGAGTCCTGGAGGATGTTGTCGCTGATGATGGTCATGCCCACGTAGTACACGCTCGCGACGATCCCCATGACGAGCGTCGAGAACGACGGCGTGTGGAAGCGCGGGTGCACCGTCTGGAAGCGAGCGGGAAGCGCCTTATAGGCCGCCATCGCCAGCGTGCCGCGTGCCGTCGGCAGGATCGTGGTCTGCGTCGATGACACCGCGGAGATGAGCACCGCGACCACCAGCACCCACGCGAACGGGCCGAACAGCCCGTCCTTCATCGCCAGGAAGACGTCGTCGGCGTTATCTGCGTTGGCGAGGCCGGCGCCGTCCTCTCCCACGCCGGCGTACATCATCGCCGCGACGGTGACCGTGACGTACGTGCCGAGCAGGATCACCGTGGTGAGCAGGGCCGCGCGTCCGGGGATGCGCTTCGGATCCTTGGTCTCCTCGTTCAGCGCGAGGCACGTGTCCCATCCCCAATAGATGAAGAGCGCGAGCAGGACGGCCTCGGTGAAGCCGCTCCAGTCGGTGAAGCCGAGCGGGTTGAACCACGCGAAGTCGAACGGGGTCGGGTTCGGGGCCGTGCCGTCGAAGAACTTCCACAGCGCGACGACGACGAAGAGCGCGAGAACGATGTACTGGACGGCGAGCAGGATGTTCTGGATGCGCTCGCCGATCTCGACGCCCCGGTAGCTCACGTACGTCATCGCGGCGATGAACGCGACGCCGGTGGCCGTCACGAGCGGGACGTTCTCGGCGAGCGATCCGTCACCGACCAGCGACCACAGGTAGATGCCGGCGATCTGCGACAGGTTGGCGAGGACGACCATGCCCGCGACGGCGACCCCCCACCCGCCCATCCAGCCGACCCACGGACCGAACGCCTTCGTGCCCCAGGTGAACGTCGTGCCGCAGTCCGGCACCTCGTTGTTCAGTTCACGGTAGGCGAAGGCGATGAAGAGCATCGGGATGAACGCCAGGACGAACGCGATCGGCGCTTGGGCACCCACCGCGACGACGACGAAGCCGAGGGTGGCGACGAGAGAGTAGACGGGGGCTGTGGATGCCAGTCCGATGACGGTCGAACCCCAGAGTCCGAGGGTCCCGGCGGCCAGTCCTTTGCCCGACGTCCGTTCGGGAGCGGAAGTCATATGCCGAACGTAGAATCCGCGGGCAACCGCGGTCAAGGGTGAATTCTCAGGAAGAGCGGCGGTTGACGTCGAGCACGATGATCGTGATGTTGTCGCGGCCGCCGTTCTCGAGGGCCGCCGCCATCATCGCGTCGACGGCTGCGGCCGGATCGGCGTTCGCCTCGAGGAAGTGTTTGATACCGAAGTCGGTGAGCTCTTTGGTGAGCCCGTCCGAACACACGACGAACCGATCACCGTCGACGACTTCGAGGCGGAGGTAGTCCGGCTTGACGCTGTCGCTCGGTCCGACGGCACGTGTGATGACGTTTCCGTACGGGTGGTTCTCCGCCTCTTCGGGGCTCAGTCGCCCCGCGGCGATCAGCTCCTGCACCACCGAGTGATCAGTCGTCACCTGGACGATGTCGTCGTCGCGCAGGAGGTACACGCGCGAATCACCGATGTTCAGGGTGACCCAGTGGGGCTCATCGGCCGCCGTCTCGAGATACAGCCCGGTCAGCGTCGTCCCGGTGCCCTCATCGGTGGTCTCGGGGTGCGAGACGATGTCCTTGACCGCGCGGGACAGGGCCTTCTCGATGTGCCGGGGCGACACCGTCCCCCCGTCGACGACGGCGCGCAGTCGGTCGACCGTGCTCGCGCTCGCGATCTCCCCACCGAGATGTCCGCCCATTCCGTCGGCGACCACGAACAACGGGTACTCCGCGAGGACCGCGTCCTGATTGACCTCACGGCGCTTCCCAGTGTCGGTGCCCGCAGCCCACGCCAGCTCGAGCGTCGCCCCCGTGAGTGGAACGGTACGCGTATGCGTGGTCACCTCGGGCACGAGAGATCCTCCGGTTGGCCGACAGCTTCGCCGGCGAGAGCGCGCGGCCCTGCCATCCTAATGGACGCCCGCGCACGGACTCGGGCAGCGCCGCGCCCAGCCGCGGCAGACGGACGGTTCATCCGGCGGCCGGGTCGGCGGGAAGACTCAGGATGCCGTCGATCTCCGCGATCTCCTCCGCGGTGGGCGTCCACGCGGTCGCCGCTTCGGCGTTCGCGCGCACCTGCTCCGGGCTCGTGGCTCCCGCGATGACGCTCGACACCAGCGGATTGGCGAGGAACCACGCGAACGTCGCCTGGAGCATGGTGATGCCGCGCTCCTCGCAGAACGTCTGATACCGCTCGAGGGCATCCCACGGCGCGTCCCGCCACAGGTGAGGGCGCTGGCGCATGATGCGGCTTCCCTCGGGCCCTCCCTCCCGTGAGAACTTTCCCGTCAGCAGGCCGTTGTGGAGGGGGAAGAACGGCAGAAGACCCAGGCCGAACCGTCCCACCGCCGGCAGCACCTCCCGCTCTGCCGCACGAGCGAGCAGGCTGTACTGGTTCTGCGACGAGATGAACCTCACGCCGCGTGCCGCGAACTCCGCCTCCGCAATCTGCCATCCGGCGAAGTTGGAGTGGCCCACGTACCGGACCTTGCCCTCGCGGACGAGATCAGCGAGCGTGTCGAGCGTCTCTTCGATGGGGGTCGAGGGGTCGGGCGTGTGCAGCTGGTAGAGGTCGATCCAGTCGGTCCGCAGTCGGCGGAGCGATCCCTCCACCGATCGACGGATCGATGTCCGTGACGCCTTCGCTCCCCCGAGCACGCCGGGCGCGAGATCGGCGTGGCCGAACTTCGTCGCGAGCACGACCTCGTCACGACGACCCAGGAGCGCCTCGCCCATCAGCGTCTCCGACAGCCCGTACTCCCGGCCGTACACGTCGGCCGTGTCGAGGAAAGTGACGCCCGCATCGAGTGCGGCGTCCAGAACCGCACGGGTCCCCTCGAGCGTCTCGGTGGGGGTTCCCGACCGGCCGAAGTTGTTGCAACCGAGCCCGACCGCGGAGACCCGCAGTCCGGAGCGTCCGACAGGTCGTTGGGGAAGAAGGGAAGTCGTCATCCCTCCACGCTAACCCCGCGAGGGCATGCGGGGACGGCCGCCCCACAACCCAGGGGACGAGGATGGGCTCCTCACCGAGGTGAGGAGCCCATCGAGCGATCAGACCTGGGGGCCGGCCGGCGGTGCCGGCGGCGGCGGGGTCGTTCCCGTCGCGGGCGGGGCCGGCGGCGGCGGGGTGGTGCCCGCTGCGGGCGGGGTCGAGCCGGCCGGCGGAGCCGAGTAGCCCTGGGGCGCGCCGTAGCCCTGCGGGGCGGCGTTCGCACCGACGCCCTGCTGCGCGGGCTGCACGGGCACGCCGTTCCAGACCGTCTTGTCCGCGAGGAACGAGTTGCCCCACGGCGACGGGGAAGCAGCGGCGGGGTTCCACCGGTTGCCGCTGAAGCCGAGGATGCCGAGCCAGATCCAGACGCCGAGCCCGCTCAGGAGGAACAGCAGCAGGATCGGCCACTCGCGGCCGAACTTCGCGTTGACTCGCACGGCCGCCATGATCAGGATCACGAACGCGACCGGGATCGCGAGGAAGTTCAGGATCGGGATGACACCGGCGATGACGATTCCGAGAATCACCCACGGCGAGATGTCGCCGAGCTTGACGAAGACCATGTAGTTGTACACAGGGACCCACGCGCGCCACTTGCCCTCGACGCCGGCGCGTTCGAAGACCTTCATGAGCAGGAAGGCGCCGATGACGTAGCCGATGAGGCCGAGGACGGCCGAGAAAGCATAGAGTGCGCCCAGGGCGGCCAACCCGGCGGCATCCGACGCCCCGTAGGGGTCGCTGTATGCGAGGTGAAGGGTGTCCACGTCGATCCTTTCGGACGATGATGGCGCAGACGCGCGCCAGCGGGAGTTTCCCGCGGGTGACATGGTAGCGAACCTGAGTGTTTCCTGACACCCACCGCGCGGGTGTGCTAGACGAACAGGGCAAGCTCTCCGTCCGCGGCCTCGCGGATGTCCCAGCCGGCCCGACGTCCCCACGCCACGAAATCGTTCCGAGACCCGATCGTCGGGGCCGTGAGCGCCAGTGACCGGACCAGGTCGCCCTTCGCGTGTTTGTTGAAGTGGTTCAACGCGCGAACCGGCGCCTCTCCCCCACCGGTCACAACGCGGACGTAGGCGCTCGCGACATCCGCGGGCACAGGCCCGAGCGCCGCGTACGCCTCGGATCGCAGATCGAGGATGAACGGCGTCGAGAGAGCGGACAGCGCCGAGGTGACGGCATCCGCCCACACCCGACGCAAAGACGGGAGTCCGGGTATCGAGATTCCCGCCGCCAGGCGATATGCGGGGATGCCGTCGAGCGCACCGACCGGGCCGAACGGCGCCGAATGGATCAGCACGTGGTCCGCGAGCCACGACCGCGCCGCGGTGTCGAGGCTGGTGGCATCCAGAGCATCGAACAGAACGCCGGTGTAGCGGTCGACCGCGGGCATCGTCGGCGCGTTGCGCAGAGCCGCGTTGTCGGCGATCTCGTGACGACGCTTCGCGCTGAGCTTGAGCACCCGCGCCGCTTCGTCCTCGTCGGCGGACAGAGCGACGAGCGCGTCGATGACCGCTTCACGCTGCGGACGCAGCGCCGGAAGCGAGAGGGCCTCGAGACGCATGGCCTCGCCATCGCCGCCGGGCCGTTTGGTTTCAGAGGGAGGCAGGAGAACGAGCATGCGACCTTCCACGAAAGGAGCGACGCGCGCCGCCCGGCGAACCGGGCGACGCGCGTCGTGAGGAATCAGGCGTCAGGAGACGAGCGCAGCGTTTCCGGCCACGATCGTGAGCTCATCGTTCGCCATCGACAGGAAGCCGTCCTCAGCGTTGGCGAGGATCTTCGAGCCGTCGGTGCGGGTGATGCGCACCTCGCCCTGGGCGAGGATCGCGAGCACCGGCTCATGCCCCTGCATGAACCCGATCTCACCCTCGACGGTCTTGGCCACGACGAGCGAGGCCTCTCCCGTCCACACCTCGGCGTCGGCCGACACCAGGCTCACGCGCAACGACATGTCAGCCGTTCTCCTTCTGGATCTGCGCCCACTTGGCTTCGACGTCGGAGATGCCACCGACGTTGAAGAAGGCCTGCTCGGCCACGTGGTCGAAGTCGCCCTTGACGATCGCGTCGAACGACTCGATGGTCTCCTTGATCGGAACCGTGGAGCCCTCGACACCGGTGAACTTCTTCGCCATGTAGGTGTTCTGCGAAAGGAACTGCTGGATGCGACGTGCACGCGACACGACGATCTTGTCTTCCTCGGAGAGCTCGTCGACACCGAGGATCGCGATGATCTCCTGCAGTTCCTTGTTCTTCTGCAGGATCTGCTTCACGGCGGTCGCCACGCGGTAGTGGTCGGCACCGATGTAGCGCGGGTCGAGGATGCGGCTCGTCGACGTCAGCGGGTCGATGGCCGGGTACAGGCCCTTCGACGCGATCTCACGCGAGAGCTCGGTGGTGGCGTCGAGGTGCGCGAAGGTGGTCGCGGGGGCCGGGTCGGTGTAGTCATCGGCGGGGACGTAGATCGCCTGCAGCGAGGTGATCGAGTGACCGCGCGTCGAGGTGATGCGCTCCTGGAGCACACCCATCTCGTCGGCGAGGTTCGGCTGGTAACCCACGGCGGAGGGCATGCGACCGAGCAGCGTCGACACCTCGGAACCCGCCTGCGTGAAGCGGAAGATGTTGTCGATGAACAGCAGCACGTCCTGCTTCTGGACGTCGCGGAAGTACTCCGCCATCGTCAGGGCCGACAGGGCGACACGCAGACGCGTCCCCGGCGGCTCGTCCATCTGGCCGAACACGAGGGCGGTCTTGTCGAAGACACCCGCCTCTTCCATCTCACCGATGAGGTCGTTGCCCTCACGGGTGCGCTCGCCGACACCGGCGAACACCGAGACACCACCGTGGTCCTGCGCGACGCGCTGGATCATCTCCTGGATGAGGACGGTCTTGCCGACACCGGCACCACCGAACAGGCCGATCTTTCCGCCCTGCACGTACGGGGTGAGGAGGTCGATCGACTTGATGCCGGTCTCGAACATCTCGGTCTTGGACTCGAGCTGGTCGAAGCTCGGCGCCTTGCGGTGAATGCCCCAGCGCTCGGTGACCTCGATCTGCTCGCCGGGAGCAGCGTTGAGGACCTCACCGGTCACGTCGAAGACCTTGCCCTTGGTGACGTCGCCGACGGGCACCGAGATGGGGCCGCCGGTGTCGCGCACTTCCTGGCCGCGGACGATGCCGTCGGTCGGCTTGAGGGCGATCGCGCGAACGAGGTCGTCACCGAGGTGCTGAGCGACCTCGAGGGTGATCTCGGTCGACTCGTCACCGATGGTGATCGTGGTCTTCAGCGCGTTGTAGATCTCGGGGATCGCGTCATGCGGGAACTCGATGTCGACGACCGGGCCGGTGACGCGCGCGACGCGTCCGACGACGGCCGCGTCGGTCTTCTCGGCGGTGAGGCTCATGGCTTCTTCTCTCCTTGGGAACTTA
The DNA here is from genome assembly GCF_048381605.1 of Microbacterium sp. S1037. NCBI lineage: Bacteria > Bacillati > Actinomycetota > Actinomycetes > Micrococcales > Microbacteriaceae > Microbacterium > Microbacterium sp. S1037. The sequence goes on along the minus strand of NZ_JBLWIG010000001.1, from coordinate 1,981,957 downwards.
CTTGCCGGATGCCAGGGCATCGGCGCCGCCGACGATCTCGGCGATCTGCTGCGTGATCTCCGCCTGACGCGCGTTGTTGCGCAGGCGGGTGTAGTCGGTGATGAGCTTGTCGGCGTTGTCGCTGGCCGACTTCATGGCCTTCTGCGTCGCGGCGTGCTTTGCAGCCGACGACTGGAGGAGAGCGTTGAAGATGCGGCTCTGGACGTACACCGGCAGGAGCGCGTCGAGAACCGTCTCGGCGTCGGGCTCGAACTCGTAGAGCGGGTAGATCTCGGACTGCGCCGGCGCCTCATCGGCCTCGATGACCTCGAGCGGGAGAAGGCGGACCGACTCCGGCGACTGCGTCATCATGCTGACGAAGCGGTTGTAGACGAGGTGGATCTCATCGACGCCGTCATTGTCGCCGCCCGCGCGGTAGGCCTTGAGGACCGACTCGGAGATCTCCTCCGCCGTCGAGAACTGCGGAGTGTCGGTGTCGCCGACCCACTGCTCGATGCTCGGCATGCGACGGAACTGGAAGTATCCGACGGCCTTGCGTCCGACGAGGTAGAAGACGACCTCTTTGCCCTGCGACCGCAGCAGCTCGGCCAGCTCGAGACCCTCACGGAGGATCTGCGAGTTGAACGCGCCGGCAAGACCGCGGTCCGACGTGAAGATGACCACGGCCGAGCGGCGGATGTTCTCGCGCTCGGTCGTCAGCGGGTGGTCGACGGACGAGTACGTGGCCACCGCGGAGACGGCGCTCGTCACGGCACGCGCGAAGGGGGATGCCGCGCGCACACGCGCCATCGCCTTCTGAATGCGCGAGGCCGCGATGAGCTCCATCGCCTTGGTGATCTTCTTGGTCGTCTGAGCAGAACTGATCTTCTGCTTGTAGACCCGCAGTTGTGCGCCCATGATTCCGTTCTCGTGTCGCCGCTCTTAGCGACGGCCCTTGACGATCCGCTCCTGGTTGACGTCTTCCGCCTCGGCCGCGTCGACCTTCTCGGCGCCCACGACGCTCTGGTCGCCACCGGGCTGGAACTCGAGGGCGAACGCGTCGACCTTCTTCTCCAGCTCGGCGAGCGTGTCGTCGTCGAGCACGTTGGTCTCGCGCAGCGTGTCGAGCACGGTCGAGTTGCGACGCAGGTAGTCGAGCAGCTCGCGCTCGAAGCGAAGCACGTCCGAGACCTCGACGCTGTCGAGCTTGCCGTTGGTACCGGCCCAGATCGAGACGACCTGCTCCTCGACGGGGTACGGCGAGTACTGCGGCTGCTTGAGCAACTCGGTCAGGCGCGCACCGCGGGCGAGCTGACGACGCGAAGCCGCGTCGAGGTCGCTCGCGAACATCGCGAAGGCCTCGAGCGAACGGTACTGCGCGAGCTCGAGCTTGAGCGTTCCGGAGACCTTCTTGATCGACTTCACCTGGGCGTCACCACCGACACGCGAGACCGAGATACCCACGTCGACCGCGGGACGCTGGTTGGCGTTGAAGAGGTCGGACTGCAGGAAGATCTGGCCGTCGGTGATCGAGATCACGTTGGTGGGGATGTAGGCCGAGACGTCGTTGGCCTTGGTCTCGATAATCGGCAGACCCGTCATCGAACCGGCGCCGAGCTCGTCGGACAGCTTCGCGCAACGCTCGAGCAGACGCGAGTGCAGGTAGAAGACGTCGCCGGGGTACGCCTCGCGGCCCGGCGGGCGGCGGAGGAGAAGCGAAACGGCACGGTAGGCCTCGGCCTGCTTGGACAGGTCGTCGAAGATGATCAGGACGTGCTTGCCCTCGTACATCCAGTGCTGGCCGATGGCCGAGCCGGTGTACGGGGCGAGGTACTTGAAGCCCGCGGGGTCGGAGGCAGGAGCCGCGACGATGGTGGTGTACTCCATCGCGCCGGCGTCCTCGAGCGCGCCCTTCACCGAAGCAATGGTCGAGCCCTTCTGGCCGATGGCGACGTAGATGCAGCGCACCTGCTTGTTGACGTCGCCCGACTCCCAGTTGGCCTTCTGGTTGATGATCGTGTCGATCGCGATGGCCGTCTTGCCGGTCTGGCGGTCGCCGATGATGAGCTGGCGCTGTCCACGACCGACGGGGATCATGGCGTCGATCGCCTTGATGCCGGTCTGAAGCGGCTCGTGAACGCTCTTGCGCTGCATGACGCCGGGAGCCTGGAGCTCGAGGGCACGACGACCCGTCGTCGCGATCTCGCCGAGACCGTCGATGGGGTTGCCCAGCGGGTCGACGACGCGGCCGAGGTAGCCCTCGCCGACACCGACCGAGAGGACCTCGCCCGTGCGGGTGACGCTCTGGCCCTCTTCGATGCCGGCGAAGTCGCCGAGGACGACGACACCGACCTCGTTCTCGTCGAGGTTCTGCGCGAGGCCCAGCGTGCCGTCCGCGAAGCGGATGAGCTCGTTGGCCATGACGCCGGGAAGGCCCTCGACGTGAGCGATGCCGTCGGCCGCGTCGACGACGGCGCCGACCTCGGTCGCCGCAGCGCCGGTGGGCTCGTAGGCGGTGACGAAGTCCTTCAGCGCGTCACGAATGACGTCGGGGCTGATAGAGAGATCTGCCATTGTCTTCCTTCGTTCGTGGGGCTGCGAGGCCCCCAGATCCACGCCCGTTCGGGCGGAAAGTCTTTAGCCTGCGATCCGCTGGCGGAGGTCAGCGAGACGTGCGGACACGCTCGCGTCGATGACGTCGTCCGCGATCTGCACGCGCAGACCGCCGACCACCGTCGGGTCGATCACGGTGTTCAGCGTGACCGCCGAACCGTAGCGAGCGCTGAGAGCGTTCTGCAGACGGGTCTGCTGCTCGGCGCTCAGAGGCGCTGCCGCGTAGACGGTCGCGACGATGCGCGTCCGTTGGTCGGCGACGATGCTCTCCGCGCGGCGGAGGAGTGCGCGCACCCTACGACCGCGGGCGTTCTGCACGAGCGACGACACGATCAGGGTCGTACCGGCGCTGACGCGTCCGTCGAGGAGCTTCGTGACGAGCGCGCCCTTTGCGGAGGCGTCTCCGAGACGCCCGCCCAGTGCGAGCTCGAGCTCTCCGTTGGCGGCGACCGTACGCGAGAACGAGAACAGCTCGGGCTCGATGTCGGCCGACTCCGCCACGGCTGTGGCGCGAACGGCGAGCTCCTCGATGCCCTCGACGAACTCGGCGGAGGTGGACCAGCGCTGCTGAGCGGCACTGCTGAGCAGCGCCACCGTCGCCGGACGGTAGGAAGAGCCGAAGACGGCCGACACCAGTCCCGCGCGAGCGGGAGCCGGCACCGACGAGTCGGACAGCGCGCCGCTCAGCTGAGCCGACCCGCTCACGGTGCCGACGGCAGCGAACAGTTCGCGCGCGACGTCGAGATCGACGCCCGAGGTGGAAGCCAGGGCCTCCGCCGTCGCGGTCCGCGCCTGAGTGGTCGCGCTGCCCATTACTTGGCCGCCTTCTCGGATGCCTCGAGCTCGGCGAGGAAGCGGTCGACGACGGCGTTCGCACGGGCGTCGTCCGACAGGGTCTCTCCGATCACGTTGCCCGCGAGATCGACGGCAAGGGTGCCGACCTCGGAGCGCAGCTGGACGAGAGCGGTCTGGCGCTCGGCCTCGATCTGGTTGTGAGCGGCGGCGGTGATGCGCGCGGCCTCGACCGCGGCGGTCTCCTTCGCCTCGGCGACGATCTTGCGGCCGTCCTGGGTCGCGGTCTCGCGGATCTCACCGGCCTCGCGGCGCGCCTCGGCGAGCTGGGCGGTGTACTGCTCGAGGGCGGCCTCGGCCTGTCGCTGAGCCTCGTCGGCCTTCGCGATGTTGCCCTCGATGGCAGCACTGCGCTCGTCGAGCAGCTTCGCCATGCGCGGCAGAGCGACGCGCCACACCACGAAGACGATGACGACGAAGCACACGGCCGACCAGATGATGTCGTAGACCGCGGGAATGAGCGGGTTGTGCGCTTCCCCCGCGGGCTCCGCGGCGAGTGTGACAAGAGCGTTCAGCATCCTGTCTCCTTACAGTGAGTCGAGAGCGGCCGGATCAGGTGAAGATGAAGCCGGTCGCGATGCCGATGAAGGCGAGCGCCTCGGTGAAGGCGATACCGATGAACATCAGCACCTGCAGGCGACCCGCGAGCTCGGGCTGACGGGCGACACCCTCGATCGTCTTGCCGACGACGATACCCACGCCGATGGCGGGGCCGATCGCGGCGAGGCCGTAGCCGATCGTGGCGACGTTACCGGTGACCTGGGCGAGAACCGTAGTTGCGTCCACGGATTTTTCCTTTCGGTTGGGTGGCTCGGCGTGCGCCGGGCCGCTCAGTGCTCTTCTGCGACCGCGAGCTGGATGTAGACCGCGGTGAGGATCGCGAAGACGTACGCCTGGAGGAAGGCGACGAAGATTTCGAACAGGGTGAAGGCGAAGCCGAAGGCGAGGGAACCCGCACCGAGAGCCGTCCACCAGCCGCTGAGGTCGACCACGAAGAACTGCGTGGCCGAGAAGAACAGCACCAGCATGAGGTGGCCGACGACCATGTTCATCAGGAGTCGCAGCGTCAGCGTGACGGGACGGATGATGAAGGTCGAGAGGAACTCGAGCGGAACGATGATGATGTAGAGCGGCCACGGGACGCCCGAGGGCAGCAGCGCGTTCTTGAAGAAGCCGCCGGGGCTCTTCTTGATACCGGCGTAGATGAACGTCACGTAGGCGACAATCGCCAGCAGCATGGGCACGGCGATGACGCTCGTGCCGGCGATGTTCAGACCCGGGATGACACCCGTGATGTTCATGAACAACACCATGAAGAAGATGGTGGTCAGGATCGGCAGGAAGCGCTTGCCGTCCTTGCGCCCGAGGATGTCTTCGGCGATGTTGACGCGGACGAAGTCCAGGCCCATCTCGACGACGCTCTGGAATCGGCCGGGGACGACCGTCATGCGCCGGGTTCCGATGACCAGGAACAGCACGAGCACGAGCGTGGCCAGCATCTGCGTCAGGTTGATGCGGGTGATCGCGAAGATCGTGCCCTCGAAGAGCACCGCGTCGGGGAAGAACTCGCCGATGGACGGCGGGTGGAACTCCGCACCCGCGGACGCGAGGTTCGTGATCAGGGTCGCAGCTTGAGTAGTCAGCGCTGGCTCCAGCTTCGGGGCACCGGTATGAACCGTTGCGACGATGGTCGGTGAGAGCACCCAGAATGCAGACCTGGAGGGATAACCCTGGTGCGGGCGGGTACTTACCCCACCCTATCAAACTCCCAGCGGATCCATGTGGCGCGTGCGACGGATCCTCTCGGCACCGGGGTATCCGGCTTGCACGACGGGCGACGGGACGATAGGCAGTCGGCGTCCTTGTCAGGACCGACGGTCGCCCTCGTCGGGATCGGTCGGCAGAGACACGTCGCTCGCACTGGGGATGCGCATGCGCAGAAGCACGACGACATCGACGACCAGGGACGCCACCACGCTGACCACCAGCGCGACGTAGAAGATCACCGGGCTCACCCACGCCTGTTCGCGGAGCACGACGATGGCGACGATGAACAGCACCAGCTTCAGCAGCCACCCCCCGAGAACGATGCCGAAGAAGATCGGGACGTACAGCGGATCGCCGAACCACCGATTGGCGATGAGGATGCTCGCGGCGGTCACCGCGAGGAAGAAAGCGCTCACCGCGACTCCGGCCAGAGCGCTGCCGAGACCTCCCGCTCCCCCGACCGAGAGGCCGACGACCGCGCCGACGACGAGCAGGACGACGGTGACGATGCCACCCCAGACCAGGGCGGTTCGCAGCACCGGGGTGCTGGACGGGCGACGGGCGGGAGTGATGCTGGTCATGAGTGGGGCTCCGGTGGGGTGGGACGCGGACGCCGCGACGCGAGTCGCCAGCGATGCGGGGAGGGAAGAACGGTCAGCACCGCGCAGGCGACGACGCCGACCGCGCCGAACAGGATGCCGAACAGATAGTCGCCGGGCCAGCTCTGCTGGGTTCCGATGTACATGAGCAGGAAGGCCAGGCTCACCACGGCCGTCCAGGAGTAGAAGATGAGGACCGCACTGGTGTCGGTGTGCCCCATGTCGAGCATGCGGTGGTGCAGGTGCTTGCGATCGGGCGAGAAGGGCGACCGGCCCGCCCACTGGCGGCGAGCCACGGCGAGGCCGAAGTCCAGCAGCGGAAGGAGGACGATCACCACCGGGAGCAGGATCGGGATGAACGCACCCAGCAGCTGCGAACGGCCGATCTTCTCGGGGTCCAGGACGGCCGGGTCGAGCTGCCCCGTGATGGCGATCGCGGAGCTGGCCATGAGCAGACCCAGCATCAGGGCGCCGGCATCGCCCATGAACAGCTTCGCCGGCGTCCAGTTCATGGGGAGGAAGCCGAGACACGCGCCGACCAGCACGGCCGCGATGAAGGAGGCCAGGTTGAAGTAGGTGCTGGCACCGGTGTCCCGCACGAGCAGGTATGAGTAGGCGAAGAAGACCCCGTTCGCGATCAGGCACACGCCCGCCACGAGACCGTTCAACCCGTCGATGAAGTTGACGGCGTTCATCACCACGACGAGCGCAAAGACGGTCAGGAGGAAACTGACCCAGCTCGACCCCACCGTGAGTGCACCGATCGGCAACGACAGGATCTGCAGTTGACCGAACCACGCGATCATTCCGGCCGCGACGAACTGCGCGCCGAGCTTGATCATCCAGTCCAGGTCCCACAGGTCGTCGGCGACCCCGACGAGCACGATGAGCAGAACGGCACCGAGCAGCCACAGAACGGGAGCCGGGTCGACCCAGAAGATCGAGAAGTACGGGTTACGGCTCGACAGGGCGAAGGCAGCGACGACGCCGAGGAACATCGCCACGCCGCCCAGCCGAGGCGTCGGGGTCTTGTGCACATCGCGATCCCGGATGCCGGGATAGAGCTTGAAGCGCAGGGCGAGCTTCCACACCACCCACGACAGCGCGAGCGTGACCGCCGCCGTGAACAGGATGGTGAGGAGGTATTGGGTCACGGACCCGGCGCCTCGGCATCCGTGTCCGACGCCGCACGTGCGGACGCACCGTCCGACGCGTCGACGCTCGACGCATCGGCGGAAGCCGCGGCGGGGGTCGGCACGGGAGCATCGGGGTCGGGATCCGGCTCGAGAAGATCCCCCAGCACCTCTCGCAGACGTTCGCGGGAGACGGCGCCCTCTCGGAGGACGCGCACGCGAGGCTCGGCACCGCCGACGAGGGTGGTGGCGTCGACGATCGTGGACGCGATCCCCGTCTCGCTCGGGCCGGAGTCGAGGTACGCGGCGACGCTGTCGCCGAGCATGTCGCGCGCGGCGTCGATGTTCACGGCCGCCGCCATGCCGGTGCGATTCGCGCTGGAGACGGCGAGGGGGCCCGTCTCTTCGAGGAGCTCGAGGGTGAGGTGGTGAGCCGGCATGCGTACGGCGACGGTGCCGTGGGTGTCGCCGAGGTCCCACGACAGGGACGGCTGGGCGGGGAGCACGATGGTGAGCCCGCCCGGCCAGAACTCGCGGACCAGGTCGTCCACGGCCGGAGGGATCTCGGCCACGAGCGCCCGCAGGGTGCCGATCCCGGCGACCAGCACCGGCGGCGGCTGCTGGCGACCGCGACCCTTGGCCTCGAGGAGACCGGCCACGGCGCGGGCGTTGAACGCGTCGGCGGCGACGCCGTAGACGGTGTCGGTGGGGAGCACGACGAGCTCGCCGCGGCCGATAGCCTGGCGTGCATGGCGCATGCCCGACAGCAGCTGCGACTCGTCTCGGCAGTCGTAGACAGGTGACATATCGCGCGCCAGTCTACTTGCGCGTCGGACGCTCCTCACTCCCGAGGGCGCGTGTCAGGGGTGCACCGCCGTGGTCGCGCGGTCGCGCGAGGTCAGGTCCGGGTGCGTCGCGGCGGCGCGCCACCCGTCCGCCGTCAGGAGATCGCGAATCGCGGCGCCCTGCCACTCGCCGTGCTCGATGACGAGGGTCGCCCCGGGGTGGCCCAGCCGAAGTCCCACTCGCGAGAGGTGGCGCACGGCATCCAGTCCGTCCGGTCCGCCGTACAGCGCGGCCGGAGGATCGTACAGTCGCACCTCCGGATCGCGAGGGATGGCGTCGTCGGGAACGTACGGCGGGTTGGATGCCACGACCGACACCTTTCCGTCGAGCTCGGGGAACGCCTCGGCGAGGTCGACGAAAGCGAGGGTGACGTTCTCCGCTCCGATCCGGGCGACGTTCTCCTTCGTCCAGATGAATGCGTCGACGCTGTTCTCGGCGGCGAACACCCGCGCGTGCGGCACCTCGGTGGCCATCGCCAGGGCGATCGCGCCGCTGCCGGTTCCGAGATCGACCGCGATCGGCGACTCGGAGGCGACGGCGCCGAGCGCGTTGATCGCCAGCTGCGCGACCATCTCGGTCTCGGGCCTCGGGACGAACACGCCCGGGCCGACGGCCAGCTCGAGCGAACGGAACGGGGCCACACCGGTGAGGTGCTGCAGGGGCTCGCGGGCGCACCGGCGGTCGGCGAGCGGGAGCAGCTCCGCGGCAGCGGAGGGTGGCATCCGGTCTCCGCGGATAGCGGCGGCCTGCACTCCCCCGCGCGAGAGCTGCAGCACGTGCCCCACGAGGAGCTCGGCGTCGACCCGCGGGTCGGGGATGCCCGCGACTGCGAAACGGGCCTCGAGGTCGCGGACGACGTCGGCGACGGGAACGGCCGTGGGGGCGGGGGGTGGTGCGGTCTCACGCATGACGGGGTCCGAGCCTAGTCGTCCGGCGTCACACACGCCTGCGTGTCGGAGGACTCGCCTAGGATGATCGCGTTCTCATCGACGGCGAAAGGCGACCCATGCCCGGCATCCACTCCGACATCACCTCTGCGTTCGGCGACACTCCGCTGGTGCGCTTGAACCGCGTTGCGGAGGGGACCGAGGCGCAGATCCTGGCGAAGCTGGAGTTCTACAACCCGGCTTCCAGCGTCAAGGATCGCCTGGGCATCGCGATCGTCGACGCCGCAGAAGCGTCGGGCGAGCTGAAGCCGGGCGGCACCCTCGTCGAGTCCACGAGCGGCAACACCGGCATCGCCCTGGCGATGGTCGGCGCCGCTCGCGGTTACAAGGTCATCCTCACGATGCCCGCCTCGATGTCGAAGGAGCGCCGGATCCTGCTCAAGGCGTTCGGCGCGGAGCTCGTTCTGACCGACCCCACCAAGGGCATGTCGTACGCGGTCGACGAGGCCAAGCGCATCGTCGCCGAGACCCCGGGCGCCGTGTGGGCGCGCCAGTTCGAGAACGAGGCGAACCCGGCGATCCACCGCAAGACGACCGCAGAAGAGATCCTGCGCGACACCGACGGCAAGGTCGACTACTTCGTCGCCGGCATCGGCACGGGCGGAACGATCACCGGTGTCGGCCAGGTGCTGAAGGAGCGCGTCCCCGGCGTCAAGATCGTCGCCGTCGAGCCCGCCGACTCCCCCATCCTCACGAAGGGGCACCCGGGGCCCCACAAGATCCAGGGCATCGGTCCCAACTTCGTCCCCGCGATCCTCGACCGCGACATCCTCGACGAGGTCATCGACGTCGAGTTCGACGACGCGATCCGCGTCGCCCGCGAGACCGCGGCCAAGGACGGCATCCTGGTCGGCATGTCGTCGGGAGCGGCGATCTGGGCTGCGCTCGAGATCGCGCGCCGTCCCGAGGCCGCCGGCAAGAACATCGTCGTGATCATCCCGTCGTACGGCGAGCGCTACCTCTCGACCGCCCTCTACGAGCACCTCCGCGAAGACTGACGGTGGGGGTTCTCTCCCGCATCCGCGAAGACGTCTCCTCGGCGAAGCTCCGCGATCCCGCGGCTCGCGGCGGGCTCGAGATCGCGCTGCTCTACCCGGGGCTGCACGCCGTGTGGTCGTACCGCCTCGCGAACCGTCTGTGGCGACGGGGGCTGCGCTTCCCGGCACGGGCCCTGTCCCAGGTGACACGCTGGCTCACCGGCATCGAGATCCATCCCGGTGCCACGATCGGACGCCGCTTCTTCATCGACCACGGCATGGGCGTCGTGATCGGTGAGACGGCCGAGGTCGGTGACGACGTCATGCTCTACCACGGCGTGACCCTCGGCGGTCGGCAGCGCGAGGGCGGCAAGCGCCACCCCACTCTGCACGACGGAGTCGCCGTCGGAGCCGGGGCGAAAGTGCTCGGCCCGATCACGATCGGGGCGCGCTCCGTGATCGGCGCGAACGCGGTGGTCACGCGGGACGCCCCCGCGGACAGCGTGCTCGTCGGGGTCCCGGCGAAGGCGCGCTCGCGGCGGAGCGGCGACGACACGCGCGCCCTGCTGATGGCGCCGGAGTATTCGATCTGAGGCGAGCTCCGAGGAACGTGCACCCTAGGCTCGACACATGACGCGGCTGCACGACCTCTCCCTCGCCGCCCAGATCGAGGCGGTTCGCGCGGTCGAACTGTCGCCCGTCGACCTCACGACGCACTACCTCGAACGGATCCGACGCTTCGCCGATCTCGGCGCGTTCGCTGAGGTGACACCGGATGCGGCACGCCGACGATCTGCCCTGCTCGCAGCTGCCCCCACCCGGGGTCCCCTCTGGGGAATCCCCCTCGCCGATAAGGACCTCGTGGCGCGGGCCGGTGTCCCCACCCGCTACGGCTCCCGCGCTCGCGCGCACCTTGTGCCCGCAGCATCCGACCCTCTCGCGGAGGCGCTGGATGCCGCAGGGGCGATCAACGTGGGCAAGACGAGCACCTCGGAGTTCGGTCTCACCGGCTTCACCGAACCGCTCATCCACGCTCCCGCGCGCGATCCGTGGCGACTCTCGGCCGGGGCCGGCGGCTCCAGCGGTGGTGCGGCCGTCGCCGTCGCGGCGGGCCTTCTGCCGGCGGCGGTGGGCTCGGACGGCGGCGGCTCCATCCGCATCCCCTCGGCCACGGTCGGCGTCGTCGGGCTGAAACCGTCGCGCGGCAGGCTGCCGATCGGTTCGGGCTTCGACTCCCCCGACGGTCTGTCGGTCACCGGGCCGATCGCTCGGTCGGCCGAGGACGCCGGCCTCCTCCTCGACGCGCTCGTGGGGCTCGCTCCGTTCGCTTACGCCACGGAGGCACCCGGTGTGGGTCCGTTCGTCGACGCGGCCCGGCGCTCACCCGGAGCCCTCCGCATCGGCGTCACGACCGTGTCGCCGTGGGACGACGACGAGGACATCGTGCTCGATCCCGACGCACGCACGGCATTCGAGACGGCCACCGCCTGGCTCGCGGATGCGGGCCATGACGTGACGGATGCCGACTGGCATCCGTTCGGGTATGCCTCGCTCTTCCACGTGCTCTGGCGCGCGAGCGCCGCCCGCATCCCGTTGAGCGACGACGACATGACCCTCGTCGAACCGCTGACCGCATGGCTGGTGCAGGAAGGGCGACGGCTGTCGGCGCTCGATCTGCTCGGCGGTCTCGCCTCGGCACGCGCGTTCGAGCGTCGGACGATTGCGGACTTCGCCGCCTTCGACGTGGTGCTGACCCCCGCGCTGGCGCAGGCGCCGCAGCCTGTGGGGTCGTATGCGGGTCACAGCCCGGAGCGCACGTTCGCGATGCAGGTCGAGTACGCACCGTACTCCAGCTTCGTCAACGTGGCGGGACTGCCCGCTTTGACCCTGCCCGTCACGACCGATGCGAGCGGCCACCCGGTCTCGGTGCAGCTCATCGGCCGCCCCGGCGGAGAGGCGACCCTGCTGTCGCTGGCGGCGCAGCTCGAGCACCGTCGCGGCCCGCTCCCCCACCCCCCGGTGTGGGACGCGTGATCGCCGACGTGTCTTACTGAGGACGGGCGATCCCTCGGCGACGATGTGTCCCGGCGGCGGGCGACCGCGAGAACGTCAGTCGCCGGCGAGAGCGGCCAGACGGGCCTCTTCGTCGGCGGCGATGGCCGATTCGATGATCGGGCCGAGGGCGCCGTCCATGACCTGGTCGAGGTTGTAGGCCTTGTATCCGGTGCGGTGATCGGCGATCCGGTTCTCGGGGAAGTTGTACGTCCGGATGCGCTCCGAGCGATCCATGCCGCGGATCTGCGACCGGCGCGCGTCGGCGGCGACCGCGTCGCGCTCCTCCTGCTGCTTCGCGAGCAGCCGGGCGCGCAGCACGCGCATACCCGCCTCGCGGTTCTGCAGCTGCGACTTCTCGTTCTGCATCGACACGACGATCCCGGTCGGAACGTGGGTGATGCGCACGGCGGAGTCGGTCGTGTTGACGGACTGGCCTCCGGGGCCCGACGAGCGGAACACGTCGATCTTGAGGTCGTTCGGGTCGATCGCGACCTCTTCGGGCTCGTCGACCTCGGGGAACACGAGCACGCCCGTCGTGGACGTGTGGATACGCCCCTGCGACTCGGTCGCGGGCACCCGCTGCACGCGGTGCACGCCGCCCTCGTACTTCAGGTGGGCCCACACCCCTTGAGCGGGGTCGCTGGAGGAACCCTTGATCGCGACCTGGACGTCTTTGTAGCCGCCGAGGTCGGACTCCGTGCGTTCGAGGAGCTCGGTCTTCCAGCCCATCGAAGCGGCGTACTGCAGGTACATGCGCAGCAGATCGGCGGCGAACAGCGCGCTCTCGGCCCCGCCTTCGCCGCCCTTGATCTCCATGATCACATCGCGCGCGTCATCCGGGTCGCGCGGGATGAGCAAGCGCCGCAGACGCTCCTGCGTCTCGGCGACCCGCTCTTCCAGCGCCGGGATCTCGGCGGCGAACGCCTCGTCTTCTCTCGCGAGTTCGCGAGCCGCAACCAGATCGTCGGATGCCGAGACCCAGGCCTCGTGAGCCGCGACAATCCGCGACAGCTCCGCGTATCGCCGATTCACGCGCTTGGCGCGCGCAGCGTCGGCGTGCACGGCCGGATCGGAGAGCTCCTCCTGGACGGCCTTGTGCTCCTCGATCAGTCCTCGGACCGACTCGAACATCGCGGGCACCGACATCGCGTCTGCCGCTCGGATCAGCGGATGCTGTTGTCGTCACCGCCGCGCGACGGCGCCGGGATGGACTTCTGCATCTGTACGAGGAACTCGACGTTCGACTGCGTCTCTTTGAGCTTGCCGAGCACGACCTCGAGGGCCTGCTGCGGCTCGAGACCGGCCAGGGCGCGGCGGAGCTTCCAGGTGATCTTCACCTCGTCGGGCGAGAGCAGCATCTCTTCGCGGCGGGTGCTCGACGCGTTCACGTCGACGGCCGGGAAGATGCGCTTGTCGGCGAGCTGGCGGCTCAGGCGCAGCTCGCTGTTGCCTGTGCCCTTGAACTCCTCGAAGATCACGTCGTCCATCTTCGAACCGGTCTCCACCAGGGCGGTGGCGAGGATCGTGAGCGATCCGCCGTTCTCGATGTTGCGCGCGGCGCCGAAGAAGCGCTTGGGCGGGTACAGCGCCGACGCGTCGACACCACCGGTGAGCACACGACCCGAGGTGGGCGCCGACAGGTTGTAGGCGCGGCCCAGGCGGGTGATCGAGTCGAGGAGCACGACCACGTCGCGACCGAGCTCGACCAGGCGCTTGGCACGCTCGATGGCCAGTTCGGCGACCGTGGTGTGGTCTTCGGCCGGGCGGTCGAAGGTCGAGGCGATGACCTCGCCCTTGACGGTGCGCTGCATGTCGGTGACCTCTTCGGGGCGCTCGTCGACGAGCACGACCATGAGGTGGACCTCGGGGTTGTTGTGCGCGATGGCGTTGGCGATCTGCTGCAGCACGATCGTCTTGCCCGCCTTGGGGGGCGCGACGATGAGGCCGCGCTGGCCCTTGCCGACGGGCGCCACGAGATCGATGATGCGCTGGGTCAGCTTCTCGGGTGCCGTCTCGAGACGCAGGCGTTCCTGCGGGTAGAGCGGGGTGAGCTTGCCGAAGTCCACGCGCGTGGCGGCGTCGTCGACCGACAGACCGTTGATCGAGTCGACCTTGACCAGCGCGTTGTACTTCTGGCGGCTGGACTGCTCGTTCTCGCGCGGCTGCTTGATCGACCCCACGACGGCGTCGCCCTTGCGCAGGTTGTACTTCTTGACCTGGCCCAGCGAGACGTAGACGTCGCTCGGCCCGGGCAGGTAGCCGGTGGTGCGCACGAAAGCGTAGTTGTCGAGCACGTCGAGGATGCCGGCGATCGGCACGAGGACGTCGTCCTCGCCGATCTCGGAATCGAACTCGTCGCCCGTCGTGTTCTGGCCGCGGCGCTTGTTGCGCTGACGGTTGCGGTTGCTGGTGCCGCCCTGCTGCTGCTGAGCCTGCTGACCGTTCTGGGCGCCACCGTCGCGCTGGCCGCCCTGCGGGGCGGTCTCGGACTCATCGGCTGCCGCGGGCTGCGCCTCGGCGGTCTCGGCGTTCTCGGCGCGGTTGCGGTTCCGATTGCGGGACCGGTTCCGGCCCCGACCCCGCGCCGGCGTCTGGTCGGCGGTGTCGTCCGGCGAGGTGGTGTCGGCGGCCTCGCTCGAGGGGGCGTCGCCCTCAACCGGCGCGTCGGGCGCGTCGGTCGCGCCGGCCTCGTCGACCGTCGGGGTCTGCTCGGCCGCGGCGGCGTCGTCGGCGACATCGGCCGCGGTGGTCGCGGGGGTTGCCGCGTCGACCTCCGCCTCGGCGGCGACGTCGGCCGCGGGCGCCTCGGCGGCGACCGTGTCAGTCGCAGTGGTGTCCGCCGCGGCGGCCTCCGCAGCGGCGGTTTCGGCCGCGGCAGCCTCGGCGGCAGCGGCCTCGGCGGCCGCCTTCTCCTTTGCGGAGGCGGTCGTCGCGCGACGCGGCGCCCGCTTGCGCGGAGCCTTCGCCGGCTTCTCGGCCGGGGCGGCCTCTTCGGCGGGGGCCTCCGCGGCCGCAGCCGTCGGCTCCTCGGCCGCGGCGGCGGGCTCGGCAGCAGCGGGCTCGGCAGCGGCGGGCGCCTCGGCAGCGGGCTCAGCGACCGCCTCGGCCGCGGCAGGCGCCTCGGCGGCCAGCGCGTCATCGGTGAACAGCGCCTCGGGCTGTGCGGCATCGGCGGGCGCCGCGTCGGCGGCGGCCTCGTCGGTGGTCGCGTCGTCAGCCGCAACCTCGGCGGCCGAGGCGTCTGCGCCCTCGGCATCCGGGGTCTCGGCGGCCGTGTCGGCCCGGTCGGTGTCGGTGCCCTGCGCCTCGGCCGAAAGCTCTTCGGCGGGGATCTCGGCGCCCTCGGGCGCGTCGACGGGCTGGGTCTCGGAGATGGACTCCACGAGTGCTCCTCAGAAAATGAAACGTGATCAGATCGCGCTTCGCCATGCAGAACGCAGACGAAGAGACACCAGCGGTTCGGGAGACTGCAGCCGAGACCGGGTTCGCGATGTGTTGCGGATTTCGCAGGTGGTGCAGAGGCTCAGATTCGCGAATTACGCGGAACCCTCTGCGATTTTCACTGTACCACCCTTGACGTCGACGGCGAGCATGAGCGCCTGCCACGGGGTGTCGACCACGGATGCCATAAGATCTGCCGCCGCGAGTCGCTGCCCCGGCCCGTCGGCGAGAACCAACACGCTCGGTCCCGCGCCCGACACGACGGCCGCGTAGCCCTCGGCGCGGAGGGCGCGAACGAGCCGGTCGGTCTCGGGCATCGCCTGGGCGCGATAGTTCTGGTGCAGCTTGTCCTCGGTCGCGGCCATGAGCAGCTCGGGGCTCTGGGTCATCGCGGCGATCAACAGGGCCGAACGCGACACGTTGAACACCGCGTCCTCGCGCGGCACCTGCAGCGGCTGCAGGCTTCGCGCGACGGCGGTCGACATCGTGAAGCTCGGCACGAAGACCAGCGGCGACACACCGCGGTGCACGATGAGCTGCTTGTGCTGGGGGCCCTCGGCATCCATCCACGCGATCGTCAGACCGCCGAAGAGGCCCGGCGCGACGTTGTCGGGGTGACCCTCCATCTCGGTGGCCAGCCGCAGCAGGTCGACATCGCTGAACGTCACCTCGCCCTCGAGCAGGCCCTTGGCGGCGAGGATGCCGGCCACCACGGCGGCTCCGGACGAGCCCATGCCGCGACCGTGCGGGATGACGTTGTGCGCGGTCAGCCGCAGCCCGGGAAGGGCACGGCCGACCGACGCGTACGTGTGCGCCATCGCGCGGACGACGAGGTGCGACGCATCGCGGGGGACGTCGGCTGCGCCCTCGCCCTCGACCTCGATCTCGAGGAGGCCGTCGTCGAGCTGCTCGACGACGAGTTCGTCGTAGACGCTCAAGGCGAGACCGAGGGTGTCGAAGCCGGGTCCGAGGTTCGCGCTCGTCGCGGGAACACGGACCGCGACCCGACGGCCGGGGCCTGTGGTCACGCGCTCACCGGCTGCAGGTCGAGCACCGAAGCGACCTCCGAGGTGGCCGCGTCGACGACGGTGGGCTGCACGTCGGTGCCGTCGGCCTTGCGCAGGGCCCACTGCGGGTCCTTGAGGCCGTGGCCGGTGACGGTGAGCACGACCTTGGCGCCGGCGGGGACGACCCCCGCCTCGGCGCGGTCGAGCAGCCCCGCGACGCTGATCGCCGAGGCGGGCTCGACGAAGATGCCGACCTCGCCGGCGAGGATCTTCTGCGCTTCGAGGATGCCGGCGTCGTCGATCGCGCCGAACCAGCCGTCCGTCGCGTCGCGCGCCTCGAGGGCGAGGTCCCACGACGCGGGGTTGCCGATGCGGATGGCGCTGGCGATCGTCTCGGGCTGCTTGACGACCTCGCCGCGCACGAGCGGGGCGGACCCCGCGGCCTGGAGGCCGAACATGCGCGGAACGCGCGTCGCGACACCGCGAGCGGCCTCTTCGCGGTAGCCGCGCGAGTACGCGGTGTAGTTGCCCGCGTTGCCGACCGGGATGAAGTGGAAGTCGGGCGCGTCGCCCAGGACCTCGACGACCTCGTAGGCCGCGGTCTTCTGCCCCTCGATGCGGTCGGGGTTCACCGAGTTGACCAGGTGCACCGGGTAGTGATCGGCGAGCTCGCGCGCGATCTCGAGGCAGTCGTCGAAGTTGCCGCGGATCTGGATGAGGCGGCCGTTGTGCGCGACGGCCTGGCTGAGCTTGCCCATGGCGATCTTGCCCTCGGGGACGAGCACCGCGGCCGTGATCCCGGCGTGCGCGGCGTAGGCCGCGGCCGAGGCCGAGGTGTTGCCCGTCGAGGCGCAGATGACGGCCTTGGCGCCGTGCTCGACGGCGCGCGAGAGGGCGACGGTCATGCCGCGGTCCTTGAACGAACCGGTGGGGTTCATGCCCTCGTACTTCACCCACACGTCGGCACCGGTGCGGCGCGAGAGAGCGGGGGCGGGCAGCAGCGGCGTACCGCCCTCGCCGAGGGTGACGACGGTGGAGGCGTCGGTGACGCCCAGCCGGTCGGCGTATTCGCGGAGGACTCCGCGCCAAAGGTGTGCCATGTTCAGTTCCCTTCCACGCGCAGCACGGAGACCACGCGCTCGACGACGCCGCTCGCGGCGAGACGCTCGACGGTCTCGCTCAGGTCCTGCTCGCGGGCCTTGTGTGTTCCGATGATCAGGCGGGCGGAGCCCGAGGTCTGAGTGTTCTCGTCCGCCTCGATGACGGTCTGCTCGACGGTCGCGATCGACACGCGCCCCTCGCTCAGGATGCCGGCGACGGTCGCCAGCACGCCCGGCTTGTCGTCGACCTCGAGGGTGATCTGGTAGCGCGTGATGACGTGACCGATGGGCACGGCGGGAAGGTTCGCGCGGGTCGACTCCCCCACCCCGACGCCACCGGCGATGTGACGGCGTGCCGCCGAGACGACGTCGCCGAGCACAGCGGAGGCGGTCTGCACGCCGCCGGCGCCGGCGCCGTAGAACATGAGGTCACCCGCCGCCTCGGCCTGCACGAAGACGGCGTTGTTCGCACCGTGGACGCTCGCGAGGGGGTGCGACCGGTCGACGAGAGCCGGGTAGACGCGGACCGAGATCGACTCCGAGCCATCGGCGGCCGTCAGGCGCTCGCACACGGCGAGCAGCTTGATGACGTATCCGGCGTGGCGCGCGGACTCGATCATCGCGGCGTCGACCGAGGTGATGCCCTCGCGGTGCACGGCATCCAGGGGAACCGTCGTGTGGAACGCGAGGCTGGCGAGGATCGCGGCCTTCTGCGCGGCGTCGTATCCCTCGACGTCGGCCGTCGGGTCGGCCTCGGCGTAGCCGAGGGCCTGCGCCTGCGCCAGGACGTCGGCGAAGTCGGCGCCCTCGGTGTCCATGCGGTCGAGGATGTAGTTCGTCGTGCCGTTGACGATGCCCATGATGCGCACGACGCGGTCGCCGGCGAGCGAGTCGCGCAGGGGCCGGATGATCGGGATCGCGCCGGCCGCGGCGGCCTCGTAGTAGACCTCGGCGCCCACCTGGTCGGCGGCCTCGAACACCTCGGAGCCGTGCGTGGCGAGGAGCGCCTTATTGGCCGTGACGACGTCGGCGCCCGAGGCGATCGCGTGCAGCACCTGCGTGCGGGCGGGCTCGATACCGCCCATCAGCTCGATGACGATGTCGCTGCCGACGATGAGGGTCTCGGCATCCGTCGTGAAGAGCTCGCGCGGCAGGTCTGCGTCGCGCTTGGAATCGAGGTTGCGCACGGCGATGCCGGCGAGCTCGAGCTTCGCGCCCGCGCGGTCGGCGAGTTCGTCGCCGTGCTTGAGAAGCAGGTCGGCGACCTGCGAGCCGACGGCGCCGGCGCCGAGGAGCGCCACGCGAAGCGTGCGGTAGTCGGTCATTCGGTGTCTCCGTGGGGTGTATCGGTCGGATCGGATGCCGGGATGCCGGCGTCTCGCGAAAGTAGGTCGTCGATGGTCTCGCCGCGCACGATCACGCGGGCGCTGCCGTCACGGACCGCGACGACGGGCGGGCGCGGCGTGTAGTTGTAGTTGCTCGCGAGCGAGAAGCAGTACGCACCGGTGGCGGGCACCGCGAGCAGATCGCCCGGAGTCACATCCGCGGGGAGGTACTCGGCATCCACGACGATGTCGCCCGACTCGCAGTGTCGGCCGACCACGCGCGACAGTGCGGGGGTCTCGGAGCTCGTCCGCGAGACGATCCGCGCCGAGAAGTCGGCGCCGTAGAGGGCCGGGCGGGCGTTGTCGCTCATCCCGCCGTCGACGCTGACGTAGGTGCGCTCGAGGTTCTCGGCGGCGGTGACGGTCTTGACCGTGCCCACCTCGTAGAGCGTGACACCGGCCTGACCGACGATGACACGGCCGGGCTCGGTGGCGACGTCGGGCATCGGGATGCCGCGCACCGCGCACTCGTCGGCGATGGCATCCAGGATGCCGTCGGCGATCTCTTCGATGGGCTTCGGGTCGTCGACCGAGGTGTACGAGATGCCGAAGCCTCCGCCGACGTTGAGCACGGGGATCTCTCCCCCGGCGAGCAGGTCGGCGTGGAGGTCGACGAGGCGTGCGGCGGACTCGCGGAAGCCCGAGGAGTCGAAGATCTGCGAGCCGATGTGCGCGTGCAGTCCCACGAAGCGCAGGCTCGGCAGCTCGCGGATACGGGCGACCGCCTCGGCGGCGCCCTCGAGCGAGAAGCCGAACTTCTGGTCTTCGTGCGCGGTCGCGAGGAACGCGTGGGTCTCGGCGTGGACGCCGGTGCGCACGCGGACGAGCACCGACTGGACGGCGCCGCGGCGGTCCGCGATCGCGGCGAGACGCTCGATCTCGATCGGGCTGTCGACGACGACGGAGCCGATGCCGACCTCGACGGCGCGCTCCAGCTCGGCGACGCTCTTGTTGTTGCCGTGGAAGCCGAGGCGCGCGGGGTCCGCGCCGCCCGCGAGGGCGACCTCGAGCTCGCCGCGGGTGCACACGTCGACGGCGAGTCCCTCGTCGACGACCCAGCGGACGACTTCGGTCGAGAGGAAAGCCTTGCCCGCGTAGTACACGCGGGAGCGGATGCCATGACGAGCCGCCGCGGATTCGAACGCGGCGCGGGCGCGGCGGGCGTGCGCGCGCACCTCGTCTTCGTCGAGGACGTAGAGCGGGGTGCCGAAACGATCACGGAGGTCGAACACCGAGACGCCGCCGACCTCGACGGAACCGTCGTCGCGGCGACGGGCGGACGCGGGCCAGACGGGAGCGACGAGCTCGTTCGCATCGGCCGGGGCGGTGAGCCACTCGGGCACGAGCGCGGAGTGCGAGGCGGACACAGAGGGACCAATCGGGTTTTGCGGCGACGCGACGGCCGCGGATCACGGCTTCCGCCCCCGCGGAGAGTCACGCGGCGGGCAGCCCTAGCAGTCTAGGGCACGGCGTATGCCGCTCCCTTCCCGCGCCCTATCCGCAGGAGCCGTCGCGCTGGAGTGCCGGATCGTTCAGAACCCCACCGTCGATGTCGAACGACGCGACGAGGTTCTGACCCTGGACGGTCGCCGAGGTCAGGGTGAGCGCCGCGGGAAGGCGGTCGGCGAAGCAGAGGCTCTGCGAGCGAAGCACCACATCGGCCACTCCCCCGAACTGCGCCCGGAGGGTGTCGGCGTCGATGCTGTTCCCGCCGAGCTGGAAACCCGTCGGGGTGAGCGTGAGGTCTCCGTTCGACGCACCCGGCGTCACGGACACTCCGACCGGGATGCCCACTCCGAACACCGACAGCTCGTTCGTGAAGGTCAGATCGGGGGCGGCCATCGCGACCGTCCCGGAGGGGAAGTCGGGGATCTGCGCGAGGAGCGTGCGCAGCTGCTGCTCGTCGAGGCGGATCGACGCGGTCCCTCCGTCGGCGGCGCCTCCGCCCGACACCGGGACGCCCGTCATCTCGGCGCGCACGTCACCGGTGATGGGACCCAGGGTCACATCGTCCGAGGTGATCGTCACGTCGTCGAGGCGGCCGGCGAGCAGTTGAGGCAGGACGACCCCACCGAGCTCCACGTCGACATTCTGGTCGTCGGGGAGGCCGATCTTCTCCACGACGAGCGAACGGACGGTGTTCGAGATGACCGACCGGGCGATGAACTCCGCCGCCACCGCGGCGCCCGCCACCAGGACGACGACCACGATGAGGATCGCGATCCACCGGCCGTTCTTGCGCGGCGTGGGAGCCGTGGCATCCGTCATCCGTTACATCCGCTCCGGGGCCGAGACGCCGAGCAGGGTCAGTCCGTTTCGCAGGACCTGGCCGGTCGCGTCGTTCAGCCAGAGGCGCGTGCGGTGCACGGGCTCGACCGGCGCGTCGCCGAGCGGGATCACGCGGCAGTTGTCGTACCAGCGGTGATAGAGGCCGGCGACCTCTTCGAGGTAGCGGGCGATGCGGTGCGGCTCGCGGACATCCGCGGCGTGGGCGACGACGCGCGGATACTCCTGGAGGGCTCCCAGCAGCGCCGACTCCGACTCGTGGTCGAGCAGCTCGGGGGCGAACTCGGAACGATCGACCCCGGATGCCGCGGCGTTGCGCGCCACGTTGTGCGTGCGGGCGTGCGCGTACTGCACGTAGAACACAGGGTTGTCGTTCGTGCGCTTCTGCAGCACGTCGAGGTCGATGTCGAGGTTCGAGTCGGCGGAGCTCCGCGTGAGGGCGTAGCGGGCGGCATCCACTCCGACGATCTCGACCAGATCCTCAAGGGTGACGACCGTTCCCGCGCGCTTCGACATGCGCAGAGGCTGGCCGTCACGCACGAGGTTGACCATCTGGCCGATCAGCACCTGCAGGTTGACGTTCGGCACATCGCCGAACGCGGCGCACATCGCCATCAACCGCTGCACGTAACCGTGGTGGTCGGCGCCGAGCATGATGATGCAGCAGTTGAAGCCACGCTCGCGCTTGTCGAGGTAGTAGGCGAGGTCGCCCGAGATGTAGGCGGGCTGCCCGTCGGACTTGATGATGACGCGGTCTTTGTCATCGCCGAACTCGGTCGAGCGCAGCCAGGTGGCGCCGTCGGCCTCGAAGATGTGCCCGAGCTCGCGCAGGCGCGCGACGGCGCGCTCGACCGCGCCGGAGTTGTGCAGGTCGTTCTCGTGGAAGTAGACGTCGAAGTCGACGCCGAACTCGTGCAGCGACTGCTTGATCTCGTCGAACATGAAGTTGACGCCGAGCTCGCGGAACGCCTCTTGCTTGGCGTCCGCGTCGAGGGCGTCGATGTCGCCGTCGTACGCCTCGGCGACGCGCTTCGCGATGTCGCCGATGTAGGCACCGCCGTAGCCGTCATCCGGCGTCGGGTCACCCTGGTGAGCGGCGACCAGGCTGCGGGCGAAGCGGTCGATCTGCGCACCGTGGTCGTTGAAGTAGTACTCGCGGGTCACCTTCGCACCCTGCGACGACAGGATACGCGCGAGGGCATCGCCGAGCGCGGCCCACCGCGTTCCGCCGAGGTGGATCGGCCCCGTGGGGTTGGCGCTGACGAACTCGAGGTTGATGATCTCGTCGGCGCGACTGTCGTTCGTTCCGAACGCCGCGCCCTGCTCGACGATCGTCTTCGCCAGGGCTCCGGCGGCGGCGGCATCGAGTCGGATGTTGATGAAGCCGGGACCGGCGACCTCGACGCTCGCGACACCGTCGACGGACGCGAGGCCCTCGGCGATCTCGGCCGCGAACTCGCGCGGGTTCGCACCGACCACCTTCGCGAGCTTCATCGCGGCGTTGGAGGCCCAGTCGCCGTGGTCGCGGTTCTTCGGGCGTTCGAGGGGCAGGTCGGCGGCACTCAGCCCGGCCGAGGACCCCTCTCGTCGCGCCTCCGCGAGCGGGACGATGACGGCGAGCAGGGCGGCGGAGAGGGCAGCGGGATCCATAGCCCTGCAATTCTAGGCGGCGCGGCCCGCTCCTCTCGCCGGTCCATCTGCATGACCCGTGGGGCCGATGTCACTCGGTGTGGCTGGTGGGACGGCCGCGACCGCACCGATCATGCATACGGGCCACGGCGGGGCGGCGACGTGCGTCAGGCGATCTGCACCAGCGCTTCGTGGTCGTCGGGGGCCGTGGCATCCGGGATCTCGTTCTCGAGGACCGCGTCGACGTGCATGCGCTCGAGACCGACGTATCCGCCGTGATAGCTGAGGAAGGCGCAGTCGGCGGCGTCACGGCCCGTTGCGATCCGGACGAGCGAGCGGCGGTCGGCGAGGCGGGTCGCGTCGACGACGTACCACGCACCGTCGAGGTACGCCTCGGCGACCGCGTGGAAGTCCATCGGCTCGAGCCCGGGGGCGAAGCACGCCGCGTAGCGCGCGGGCATGTCCATCGCGCGCAGCAGGGCGATCACGACGTGCGCGTAGTCGCGACACACGCCCTGACCGGTCATGAGCGTGGTCACCGCGCTGTCGGTACCGAGGCTGAGGCCGGGGGTGTAGGTCACCGTCGTCGCGACGAAGTTCGAGACCGCGGCGAGGAGGTCTGCCCCGGCGAGTCCGCGGAACTGCCGCCGCGCCTGCGCGAACACCTCGTCGGACTGGCAGTAGCGACTGGGGCGGAGGTAGGTGATCGTCTCGAGGTCGCTCGTGCGCGGAGTCTGCGACGGCCCCTGCACGACCGCGTCGTACCGTACCGAGAGCGGCCCCTGCTCGGCGGTGAGCCTGTGCAGACGGCTGCCGGACTGGTCGACGATCTCGGTCGGGGTATAGAGGCGATCACCCTGCGAGAAGGTCAGGTTCTCGCTCGCGAGGGGCACGCCCTGCGCGGCGGTGATCTGGAAGATGAGGTCGACGGACGCCCCCAGATCGAGGTCGAGTTCAGCGGTCACCCGGCGCGGCACCGAGCAATCCTCGCACGCCGCGGGGGTGGTTCGGCCCGCGGCGCGGGAAGACCCCGTCAGCCGTCTTTCTTGCCGGGGCCTCCCCCTGCTCCCGGACCCTGATCGTCCTTGCCCGGACCCTTGCCCTTGCCGTTGTCGCCCGGGCCCTGCTCGCCCGGATTCGCGGGCGCTTCGTCGTCCGATGACCCGTCGTCCGATGACCCGTCGTCAGAGATGGTCGGCTGGTCCTCGGGTGTTGCCTCCGGCGTCGGCGTGGGCGTGGGTGCCAGCGACGTCAGGTCGGCGCGGACGGTCGCGATCCTGTCGAGGATCGCTGTGGCGTCCTCGGCAGACAGCTCGCCGGCATCACGACGGGCCGTCACCTCCGCCTCGAGCGCGTCGAGAGTGGCGAGGGCGGATGCATAGTCCCCGGCCGAGGCCTGATCGGCGACGGTGCGAACGGTGCTCTGCCACGCGGTCGGCTCGGTGGCCGGCGGCGTGCACCCGGCGAGCGCAACGGTCATCGCGACAAGGACCCCGACCATGGGGAGCGTGCGGCGCCTCACGGTCCGACCTCCGTCCAGAGGTCGCCGAGATGCTGGTCGAGCGGCGAGGGCAGCGCGGGCAAATCCGGCGCGGCGCTCGCGGATGACCCGCTCAGCGCGACAGCGGTCGCCGTGCCGCCGCCGACGAGGAGGACGGCGATGACGGATGCCACGATCGCGGCGCGGCGCGAGATCCGCCGCCGCGGCTTGTCGAGGACGCGCGTGGGCGCGGGCTCCTGCGGCAGGACCCGGGTTGGCGACTCGCCCGTCGTCCCGGAGACCGCTGTCCGGACATCGGCGGGCACCGGCACCTCGGACAGGGAGCGGAGAGCGACGATGAGGCCGGCGGCATCCGGGCGCTGGGCGGGATCCACGGCCGTCATCCGCTCGAGGACGTCGCGCCACGCGTCGGGGATTCGCGCGGGGATCTCGGGCGCCGCAACGAGACGTGCGGCGAGCGCTTCATGCGGCGTCCGCCCCGCGAAGGGGCGCGCGCCGGTCAGGGCTTCCAGCAGCACGAGCCCGAGGGAGTAGACGTCGCTGGCCGGTGCAGCCGGCATTCCGCGCGCCTGTTCGGGACTCAGGTAGGCGGCCGTGCCGACGACCGTCTCGGCGCGGGTCACGCGCGTGGCGCCCACCAGCGAGGCGATGCCGAAGTCGGCGAGCGTGGCTCGCGGCTTCTCTCCGGAGTGGGCGCCGGGGCGGATGAGGATGTTCGACGGCTTGACGTCGCGGTGCACGATCCCGCGCGCGTGGATCACCGCGAACGCCTCGGCGATCTCGACGCCGGTGCGGGCGACGTCTTCGGCCGACATCGGTCCGCGGGCGATGAGATCGGTGAGGGTGGGACCGGCGATGAGCTCCATCGACAGGTACGCGGGAGTCGCCGCCAGGCGCGCGTCGTAGAGGGTGACGAGCGAGGGGTGCGACAGCGACGCGAGCAGGCGGATCTCGGAGCGCACGCGCACGGCATCCGAGGGGTCTGCTCCCTCGCCCTCAATCACCTTGAGGGCGACGGTGCGGCCGAGCGACGTATCGACCGCTTCATAGACGCGCGCGTAACCGCCCTGTCCGAGGACGCGTCCCAGGCGGTAGCGGCCGTCGAAAAGGTCCTCGGCGGACGCGTGGTAAGGCGCAGTGGGAATCGATTCGGTCATCTTGGCTCTCTCGGGGCGGGGACCCCGAGGGTCTCACACGAGGTCGTCGTTCGAGGAACGCGTCGTCGAGCGCGTGACCTGCGCTCCCCCGACTCCTTCGGTGCGGGTCACCGTGTCGGTCTGCCGACGACGAACGAGGAGCACGATCCCGATGAGGAAGACGACGACGCCCGCCCCCATCATGATGTAGCCGATCATGCTGAGGTTCACGAAGTCGTTCGGGAGGTTCACCGCGAAAGCGAGGATGGCGCCGATGACGAACAGCGCGATGCCGGCTCCGATGCTCATGGCAGGCTCCTTTCAAGAGTTCCCCCAGCATCCCAATGCCCGGCCGAATCGCGGAGAGGTCTTGACAACGCCCCCTCGCGCGTTTTCACCCTCGCGCAACGTACCGCCCGACGATTCGGGCGCCTCGGCGGTGCGGACAGACTGACGGCCGTGCCGAGCCCCCTGACCATGTTCGACGTCGACGCGCTCGGGGTCACCGTCCGGATCGATGTCTCAGGCTTCTCGCCGACCGACCGCGATCTGCTCGCGGAAGGCTGGTCGGGCGCTCGCACGAGCGGAAGAGCGGAGCCCGCCTCCATCGTGCGGTGCCGCGCGGATCTCCCCCTCGACGCGGCCGCGGCCGACCTCACGACGCGAGTGACGCTCGCCGCCCTCTCCGCGCGCCGCGGCGAGCTTTGGATGGTCCACGCCGGCGCCGTCGCCGACGACCACGGGAGGGTCGTGCTCTTCTCCGGGCGTTCGGGCATGGGCAAGACCACGCTCATGTCGCGCCTCGCGCGACAGTTCGCGTACGTCACCGACGAGAGCGTCGGCGTGACCGCTGACGGAACCGTGCTGCCGTACCGGAAGCCTCTCTCGGTCATCGTCGGCGCCGGCGCCAAACAGCAGCTCCCGCCGAGGAGTCTCGGCCTCCGCGCCCTCCCGTCGGCACCGCTGCGCCTGCATGCGATCGTCGTCCTCGACCGCAACGGGGACGCCGCCGTCGCCGAGCTCGAGCCGCTGAACATGACGGATGCCATCGCCGCGATCGCCCCGCAGTGCAGCTACCTCTCCGAGCTCGATGCACCACTGACGACGCTGCTCGGGCACATCGAGAGCGTCGGTGGACCCCTCCGACTGCGCTACCGCGAAGCAGAGGACGCTCTTCCGCTGATCCGCGACCTTCTCTCGTCGCCCCCGCGCGACGCGATCTCGACGTTCGAGCGCCTGACGATCGTCCCGGTGTCTGCCACCGCGGGCTACGCGCGGACACCGGTTCTGGATGCCATCACCCTCGCGGACGGCCGGCTCGCCGTGCTGCGACGCAGCGGAGAGGGCGGGAGTTCCGTCCACGTCCTCGACGGCATCGGCCCCACGCTCTGGCGGACGGCGAGCGGTGTGACGCTCGACGACCTGGTGGTCGCCGCGGTGCGTGCGCACGGCAACCCGGCCGACGGAGACGCGCGCAGCGCCGTGCGTGCGACTCTCGACGAGCTGCGCGCCGAAGGACTCATCGAGTATTGGACCTGAGTCGATCAGGTTGGTGAGAACGAGTCTGGGGACGGGTGAATCGGATCTCGTCTGGGCGACGTTATGTGACGACGAGGGGCTGGACGTCGTGGGTCTTGCCGTCGAGCTCGCGGGCCAGGTCATAGTTGGTCTGCATGGCCATCCAGGCGCGCGCGGTTCCGACGCCCGCACGCTCGAGGCGGATCGCAAGGTTCGGGCTCACCCCGGAATGTCCATGGATGACACGACTCAGGGTGACACGGGCGACACCGAGGCGCGCAGCCGCCTCTGCGACGGTGAGGCCGAGTTCGCCGAGTACGTCCTCCCCGATGATCTCTCCGGGGTGCGGTGGATACTTCATCATCATGCGGTCCTCCTTCAGTGATAGTCCTGGTAGTCGACGAGCTCGACGTCCTGCCCGATGAATCGGAGTGTGACACGCCAGTTTCCGTTCACCCAGAGCGACCAGTGACCGGCGAGATCACCCTTCAACTCGTGGGCTCGGTACCCCGGAATCGCGAGGTCGGCCGGTGATTGCGCCACGTCGAGGAGACCGAGGATGCGCGTCAACTTCGGCGCGTGCGCAGGCTGCACACCCTTCTTCGAGCCCGACTCGTAGAGCGCCTGGAGCCCCTTGTGTCTGAAGCTCACGATCACGGAGCGAGTGTATCGTGTATCGCATCACGATACAACGCGCTTTTGGTGTCGGCGAGCGGCGCGGCTCAGCGAGCCGCCGCAATTGCGCCGGAGTCGATATCAGGGCCCGTGCCGCCCGATCTCGCCGCGAGTTGTGATCGTCACAGGACGACGCCTGGTGCCCAAGACCGAGCAGTGCCGGCTGCAATCATTGCGGTGCCGATACGACATGCTGGGCTGGTGGACGAGCGAGGACGAGACCGCGAACCACCGCGCTGGCTCCTGTGGTTGTTCGCCGCGCTGCCGCGACTTGAGGTCGTGGCGGGTGTGGTTCTGCTTCTTGGATTCGCCGCGCTTGTCATTGCGGTGGCACTCGGCTACGAGGTCAATCAGTAGGAGAGGTCACGCGACTGAATCAGGTCGGGCTTCTGTCTCCCAAATGGGGGGGGTGAGTTGGTGATGCTCGAGACGTGTCGCGGTTCCAGCTGCTTCCGGATGCTCAGTGAGATCTGATCAGCGGGTTCTTGCCCGGTCCGATCGGCCGTAAGGGCAGCAGGCCTGCGCGCAGGTGAAAGCGGTGCAAAGGATGCTCGGCGACTCGTCCGCGGCGATGGCTCTGGAGGTTCACGCCGATCTCTTCGAATCGATCTCGACCGAGTCGTGACCGCGCTCGACGAGGCGAAGCGTCGTTCATTTGATGTCACGCCGTTGTCACGGGCATAGAGAAAGGGACCGCGATTTCTCGCGATCCCTTGTCTCCACTGGTGCCCCCGACAGGAATCGAACCTGCGACCTTTGGTACCGGAAACCCAGGACGGGCCGCTACCTGACGCGACCGACCCGCAGAACGCCGTGATTACACGGGACACAGCTCACGCGAGCAACTTTCAATCACCCTCGATCACGTCGTCTGTTGCCACGGTGTTGCCACGAGCGAGCCATCTTCACAGTCCAGCGCAGCGACCCGGCAACGGGACTCGAGCCTCCGTCGCGGCAGATCAGGTGCCCTATCTCTTAGCTTGCTCCGTGACTTATGTGCCGTACATCTATAGCTTGCTCCGTGGCACCGGGCGTCTCATAAGAGACACTCGCGCCGAGGGGTAACCCTCAGTCCGCGACCCGCCTCACGCGACGCGTCGCTCAGACTGTGCCCTCGGCACCGACGTGCCTAGATGGTGTCGAAGGGGATGTCGTCGTCTTCGTAGTCGGGCGGGATGCTTGACCTCCACCCGGTTGGGTCTTGGTCCGCGGCGGGGCCTTCCAGGGGGACGGTGGCGATTGAGATGACGATCGAGGTGGCGGCTGTGACGAAGAAGATGAAGCGTTGCCCGCCGTCGGCGGTGACGTTGAGGAAACCGCCGGCCGCGTGGGCCGCTCGGAGGATCTGCTCGCGTAGGTCGTCGAGGCTCTCGAGCGGGCCGAGCGCGTAACTCGACCCGTCGACGGTGAGCGTGATTCGCTCGATGCTGCCCCCCATGCGAGCCAACGTAGATCGACGTGGCTCCGCGCGGCCCGGGGTTGCGCATGCGACAAGCGCGAGGGACACTCCGGCCGCCCGCCGCGCGCCGCTTGCGAGCTGATTGTCCACGATCTCGCGCGGGGCGCAAGGGGATGCGCGGAAACATGAGGAAGCACAGAGTGAGCCGCAGGTACGCGCCGTCCGCAACTCGTCCCCCCGGCGACCGGCGGTACTGGAAAGGTCATCATGGGCAAGTTCACGTACGACTCGAACATCAAGATCGAGTTCGAAGACCGACTCCTCGCGCACCTGCAAGCGGTCATCATGGCGAAAGTCCGTCGCAGTGAAAGCTTCACCTTCACCTGGAAAGAAGACATCAGCACCGGCGGCGGCCGCACCACCGTGTACATCCACCCTTACGTGTCGTTGGTGTTCAAGTTCAACGGCGGGCGGACACCTCAGCTCAACCCGGCGTGGCTGCAAGCGCTCACCTACACCGCCAACTCTGGCCGAGGTCTCTACGTCGTCCCCGAACCGGACCACGAGATCCGCCACCAGGCAACACCTCACCCGATGACCTTCAGTGAGGTGCCCGCCGACGCACCCCCGCCCGCCGCTGGACATTGAAACGCCGTCGCCGCCCTGGATAATTGGACGGTGACCGAAATCAAGGGTTAACCGCCCAGACGCTCCCGCGAGCAGCTCGAAGCCTGGGTAAAGGAGTTTGAGGACGAAGGTCACTGCATCCCCGGCAGGATCTCGGTCGCCCCGCAAGAAGACACGGACCGCGAAGACACCGGCCTCGTCATCGTGCACCTGCGTAACGCTCCGTCCTCCATCTACATCAAGCCCCGTGGGTACGACGACCCGGTGTGGGAGGCCACGCTCTCACCTCAGCCCGAGGATCACGTCATGTCCGTGAACGACATCGCCAACCTCGCCGCCGAGATCGTCATTGCGGGCAACCTGTGCGCGTTCCTGCAATGGAAGTCACTCGACTGGGACCGCAATAGCGGTCGGCACTGACGCGGACGGTCAGAGGGCCTTTGGTTTCGTGAGGCCCGGCACACCCTGACCTGCGAGCCGTCGCGTGATCGCGCCGGTAAGTTTCTGCCACGTCGCGAGCGGGTCACGCGGTTCACACTCGCGGGCATGCTCAGCGTTGTGAGCATCCCAGAGGGCCACTTTCGCATCACTGAGCGCGTCGAATGATGCCAGCGGGGCCGAGTCCCCATCGAACGC
Source organism: Microbacterium sp. S1037 (assembly GCF_048381605.1). Classification (NCBI taxonomy): domain Bacteria; kingdom Bacillati; phylum Actinomycetota; class Actinomycetes; order Micrococcales; family Microbacteriaceae; genus Microbacterium; species Microbacterium sp. S1037. The sequence goes on along the minus strand of NZ_JBLWIG010000001.1, from coordinate 1,951,849 downwards.
ATCCCAACGCTCATCACGGCCGAGAGTCACGAACCCCACGATTCGGTGCGAACACGCCCCGATAAGGAAGTCATCCTCGATCGACGTCCAGACAAGCCTTGCAACACCCTGCGCCCCGAACATAGGTAGCTCCTTTGCCCACCCAATGACGTACTGAGCAGAAGGTACAGCCGTTGTTGAGCGAACACCTTGGGAATCGATCACGCTGATCATATTGCGACGCGCAGATGACAATTAACGACAGAGTGACGCCCACCCTCCGCGCCGGACCCCACGTTTCGAATCTTTGTTCTACCCTGTATTTCCTCGGCCGGAGGAAGGATCCGGCGCACCGTGGAGACCTGGCACCCCATCATGTCCGCCGTCGAAGGCCCGACCGGCACATGGCGGATGGTCGACCCGCACGGCATCGAGTACGGGCGGATCGAGATCCGCCGCGTCATGAACGGTCAGCAGGTCGCCTACAAGGCCATCCACCGGGGCGAGGTCATCGGCTGGGCGCACACACTCCGCCTCGCGTGCCACAAGATCCACATGGCTCACCTGGCGACCATGGGGAACCCCGGGCCACCGGTTGCAGACTGGGGGCAACGCCACCCTAGGGGAGACGATCGATGACCTGGCGGCTCCTTGCGTCAGGACTCGCCGGAGTCGCTCATGGCGCTCTCGGGATTGATCTTCAGATCGCCTGGACGCATCAGATCAAGAAGTGGCGCGCGCCGAAGCATCCGCGCGGTGAAGTCACCAATCAATCGATCCCGAATGCCCTGATCCACCCCCATGCCGTCAATGACGGCATGCACTTCGTCTATGAGACGGCGGGCCGGGTCAGCGCGGTACCAGTGGTAGTTGATCGGAGAGTACGCCGGGTTGACGCATATGGACGATGAGCCATCCAGGTCGCGTCGCTCCGTCACGCGATGAGTCTATGAGATACCTAGGCATCCAAGCCTCCTCTCGCTCATTGCGGAGCCAAGCAGTTGCTGGCCGGGTAACGCTACCCCAAGCCTAAATCTCCAATCGCTCAGCGAGGGAGGGTTGGGAGGCGTTGCCGTGCTGTGACAATGTGGCCATGGACCCAGACTTCATCTGGCGGGATGCCAAAGTGACCTATCCCGACTGGAACGGCACCGCTCAGCTCGACCAGAAGCGCACCGACGAGCTGCTCGAGGAGATCATAGGACTCGATCGGAATGAGTGGATGATCGTCGGCATCGACATCGGTGGCGGGGAGAGTGGCTTGGATCTCCACGTCGTGGCTGTTCACCACACTGACATCCCTGCTGGCAGCGACGTTCTCTCGACGATCGCGGACCTCAATGGCGGCGAGATACCGGTCACCGACTTCCTCATTCACAACGTCGAACCGTTTTACCTGCTTCGACGCATCATCCACCAGTTCCAGTTACGCCTCCGCGTTCATGGGGCCGGAAACCACCCCTTCCGCGTCAAGGCTCTCGGGGACGTGCCCGAGCAGAAGTAAAGGCGCAAGACCCAGTAGCCTCATCGTCCGGCCAGTCCGTAGCGTCGTTGAGAGGTCATGCCGGGCGTCACCTTAAGATTTTTGGCAAGGATTAACAACCTTAACGCAGATTGTTAAACCATAGAAAGATGGTCAATCTTGGATCCTGTCCGCAATCCGTACACGCCGAACGCTGGAGCGACACCGCCTTACCTCGCTGGGCGGGAGCAACAGATTCGTGACTTCGAGATACTCCTCGACCGACTAGCAAGCAAGCGGACCGAGAAAGCAATGGCACTGGTCGGCCTGCGCGGCGTCGGAAAGACCGTGCTACTACTGGAGTTCGAACGAATCGCGCTCGAAAAGAAGTGGATTCCCATTCAGGGCGAGGTGTCCAAGAACGTCCCTTTTGCGGGACAGATGGCCAGCTTGGCACGCAAGGCATTGTTGCGAGTCTCTCCGAAGGCACGATGGGGCGAACTCGCGCGGTCTGCCGCGTCAATCATCAAAGCCTTCTCCCTGTCGGTGCAGCCTGACGGTACGCTGACCGCGGGCCTGGACGTGGTTGCGGCTGAGGGCATCGCGGACACCGGTTCTCTGATAGACGATCTGCCCGACGTTTTCGAGGCGATCGGTCACGCGGCGCGCGAGCGCGGAACCGGCGTTGTATTCCTCCTCGACGAAATTCAGTTCGTCAGCAAAGAAGAGCTGGAGGCTTTGATTGCGTCCGTTCATCGAGCTACGCAGAGGAAGCTTCCCGTCACATTCACTGCCGCTGGGTTGCCTCAGCTGCCTGGGCTGTCCGGGGATGCCAAGTCATACGCAGAGCGGGCGTTCCGATATGTCGACATCGACGCTCTGCCTCAGCCCGAAGCTGACGCCGCGCTTGTTCGCCCCGCTTCTGATGAGGACGTTCAATACGAAGTCGGCGCGATCTCGAAAGTCTTCGAATACACCGAGGGCTATCCCTACTTCATCCAGGAGTACGGGCGAGCGGCCTGGAACTTAGCGGATGTTTCCCCGATTTCCGCGGAGATTGTGGAGGAGGCCAAAGGAGAAGTAGATCGAGAGTTGGACGATAGCTTCTACCGCACGCGGGTTCAGCGCTCGACAAAAGAGGAGTTGCGCTATCTGCGAGCGATGGCCGAACTGGGGAAGGCGGAGCAAAAAGCTTCGGATGTAGCGGATGTGCTAGGCAAAACGTCCGAGCAGGTTGCACCCCTTCGCGCTCGACTGATCAGCAAAGGGCTGCTGTACACCCCTCGTTTCGGGTATGCGAAATTCACAGTCCCTCAGTTCGACATATTCATGCGGCGCTACATGCCTGATCTGGATGCAGACCCCGCCGGCGACTGAGCCAAAACTCCGCCTGGCGACCAGGGCACACCCCCCTCCCACCAATGCCGGTATCAGAGGCACGGCCCCCGTCAGCTTCGCTGAAGGCGGGGGCCGTGGTGGTTGACGTGCGGTTATGACGTGGCGGGCGTACGGGTGAAGGTAATCCGTGCAGCTTTCGCGCCGACGGCATCGGCGCGGGATCCTTCGGCCTCCGCTGCCGACGCCAGCCGCGACTGCTGCGCGAGACGCTCCATCTGGATATTCGCTGTGATTGAGGCGAGATGGTCGGCGAGGAAGGTCGCCAGACCGTCCTCCAACTGCTCGAGGTTCGTGTTCTTGATCTCCAAGCGCCTGTCCGACACATGCAGCGTGACCGAGGGATACCCCGCAGTGCTAAGCGCTTTGAGACTGTCCAGTGAGTGGATTGCCGAGACTTCCTCGGACTGTGGGCGACGGTTGAAGACAGCATCGACTTGGTAGGACTCCGGGGCGTCGAGGGTCCCGAGACTGGGTGGCAGAGATCCGGGGAGGACGGAAGTTAGCCCTAGAGGGTTGGGGTACGCGGTCGGGGTGGGTGCCTCGTGCGTTGATCGGTCTGTGGTGGACATGGGTTTGGAACCCTTTCAGGGTGAGCGCCAACGGCGTGCGGCGGGTGGTCCGACTAAGAGGTTCGCCGGCCGGCGCGGGTGCGGATTATGCCGAAGATAATGGTGGCGACGAACAGGATGATGCCGATGATGGCGAGCCATAGCAGCCCCTGGAACGTGAATCCCACGATCGTCAGCACCGCCCAAGCGACCAGTAGGACGAGAAGTGTTATCCACATATTCGCGACCATACGCTCTTCTCGTCAGATAGATAGGGGGGCCATATCTGAGGCGACAACTTCACCGTCGTTCGGCCGACTGCACTTTCGTATCGTCGCGTCAACGCACACCTCGGACCACCGGCTAAGGCTGGATCGTCGGGGGAATGATGTGGGTATTCGAAGTGTTCGAGACTTCCGTAGTGCCAAGTGATTTCGACCTCGCAATATTTGTAGAGGCGCGGACGTACTCGAGCGCCTTGAAGAAGGCGAGAGCGGCCACCCCCGAGGGGTGGGCGGTTGCACCACCTCGGTACGGGTCAGGGCAGATGATCCGCTGAACGGGACCAGGCCACCCACCCCCTCCCTACCCGCCGCGTTCGCTCCCTCGGCCTTGCGACTTTCGCACACAGAGAGTGTCAGCCCACTCCACCGCGGCGTGAAGCCGAGGGAGCGAACGTGCGCCGGGTGGGGAGGGGGTGGGTTCCCTCAAACCAAAGCTCAAGACCCCTACTATTCTTCTCGGGCAGGAGTCATTCAACCGCAGCTCTGATACCACGGTGTACCGAGTTGGCAGCAGTGACCGCTTAGAGCGAGGATGAGATGAGCGAGTCGATGGAGATGGAGCGCTTCGTGTGTGCCAAGTGTGGTGCCCTGAGTCAGCACGCCAGGGTTCCCCTTCTTATCCACGCTAGTAGCGGAAACCAGTTTCCCTACCCTCCCTTTTCCGACAGCACGCCGTATGTCCTAGGGCCAAGCACTTCCCTCGTGGCGCAGCGGCCTGGCGTGGTCCAGTGGACAGCTACCGTATGCCTGGGCTGCAAGACCTCGTCTGTGTGGCGAGACGGCATCTTGGTACACCCCCAACGCGTATCTATCCAGCCCCATGTGGACATGCCCGCTGACGCGCGGGCCATCTTCGTCGAAGCGGCTCTAGTCGCGCCGGCCTCAAAGCGCGCAGCGGCAGCCTTGGCTAGAGCCTCGCTGGAAATCCTCCTGAAGCAATTGTTCCCCGACTCGCAGGCCCGCAACATGCAAGAACGGATTGGGGAGATCCGGCAGCACGTCCGCCCCACTCTGTGGAAACTCCTCACCACCTTGCGGGTCGTCGGCAACGACGCCTTGCACAGCAGTACGGACGGCAATGTCGTCATCGACCTCACGGGTGACGAGGATGACATTCTCGACCCGCTGCTGGGTGCGATAAACCTACTGGTCGAGGAACTCATCACACAGCCGTCCGCGGCCGACGAGATCTACAACATGGTCCCGGAGAACAAGCGTCGACAGGCTGAAATGTCCGCCGCCAGATTTACTCAGCCGGACTGAGCCCGTCCGACCAGACCACCCAGTCGAGGGGCAGCATCACAAGCTGGCTCCCTGTGTCGACGAGTACGGACGGTCGGCCCGAAACAGCCACGGCCTCGCCCACCCATCGTGAGCCTGAGTCCCAGGGGTTCTGGACTCGGACCAACCGACCGAGCAATGCTTCATCCACCCGGCTCATCTCTGCAAAATTCATGACGCACCGTCGATAGTCGGCAAACGACGCAGCCAGCCGCCGCTGCTGATGCCAAGCGCAGCGACGTCTTCGCCTGGGTCGGCGGGCTCAATCGCGCCTGACGAAATCCGTGCTCGACCGTCGTTGACCTCGATGACGTTCCCGCCGTTCTGCAAGCGAGCGTATGCATTCGACACTTGGATGACGCTGTTGCCCTTGTAGAGCTGAACCGTGTTGTCGTCGGTGAACACCTGAGCGCCGTTCGCAAACGTCAGCGCGCCGCCGGAGACGGTCGGGTCCATCGACATGTTGCCGGCGGTGATCTTCCCCGTCGCCCCGTCGATGACGATCTGAGAAGCCCCAGTGCCGACGTAGATCTTCCCGTCCTCGATGAGGATGTTTCCGATGGTGATGTTGCCGTCATCGACCACGTCGAGGTTGCCGGTGAGGTCGACGTTGCCGGTGATCTCCCCCGCGCCCGTGAACGCCCACGGCCCGGTCCAGATGAGCGTTCCATCCCCGCGTAGCTCCCCGGTGATCTGGGCGTACCCGGTGACGTTGAGTCCACCGTTCTCGATGGTGATGACACCACCGCCGTAGACGGTGATCCCGCCCCGCCCGATCGCGGCGTGCTGTAGGTCGTTCTTTTGGTTGAGGTCGTCGATCGCTTTCCAGATAGCTCTCCACGGGGTGAGGTCGTTGAGGTTGTCGATGCGGGTCATTGGAAGTCCAATCCGGTCGGGGAGTCGGTCATGTCGCCGGCCACGGCGATCAGGTAGGAGGGCCTGCCGCCCTCAGGGGTGGGTTCCGTGAACGCGTCGCCCTCGTGGAACCACCGCACAGTCGCCCCGGGTATTGCCTTCTCGGGCCAGTCGCCGCCCTTGAGGCCAAAACCCCACTGATCGGTCATCTCGCGCGAGGTCTGCAAGCTCTCGGTCGTGATCGAGTTGAGGCGGTCCTGCTGGTCGACGCTGGGGAACGAGCGGGACGTGTCGAGGAACGGCACACGCGACCCTTCTGGCAACGGTTGGGCGCTGACGAGACGCCCCGCGCCCGAGCCTTCTCCGAGGCCCCACAATCCGGTGAGCTGCATGACACCGTCGCTCATCTCGGTGAAGTTCACCGCGGGCGATTCGGGGGCGGAGACGTTGACGTTGAGGGTGGGTCCGCTCAGGCGGGGTGTGCCGAGGCGCAGTTCCCACTCAAGTGTTCCCGCCGATGTCCACCGGGGGCGGAAGTGGATGTCCGGTCCGCCGTCCGACTCTTGCACCTCGGTGAGCAGGGTCTCGAGGGTGCGGAACTGCCACCGCTCAATCTCCCGGGTCCACTCGCCAGCCTGATCATCCGGGAGCGCGACGGGCAACGCCCACCGGTCGCCCCCGTCGATGAGGGCGTGGAACGCGTACGCGCGGGCGAGGCCCCGGTTTGACTTGTTCGCGATCGTGATGGTCGACCGTGGGTCGTAGGGTCCGACGCCGTACAGCATCCGCTTCGTGGCGATGATGCGGAACTCTTTGTGGGATAGGACGAGCGTGTTGCTCGCCGCCGTCCAGGTGCGGCGGATGATGATGCCCGCGTAGACGGGGAGGTCGTCCCAGCAAACGACGAGTGTCGACGCCCACGGCAGCGACAGGGAACGCCACATACCCCGCGGGAGCTTCGTGTCCTTGTCGTCCAGCCGAAACGCGTGTTCCCCGTCCCCGACGCCGTTCAGCATCGTCTTCCATCGACCGGCTTTGGGGAACACCTCACGCCGCTTGACGCCGGTCACCGTGTTGACGATCCAAAAACGCCACCGCTTCGTCTCAGTAGTCATGTGTTGCCTCTCTGGTGGTTGTCCGGGCGGGCGAGCTGTCGGACTTCCGACACCCCGCCCACCTGGGTTGCTAGATGGTGCTGGGATCGAACGGTTCGTCCTCGATCAACCCCGGGTCGTCGTCCTCGGGGGGCAGGGACTCAAGACGCCGGATCTCGCTATCGAGCCGATCCAGCTCGGTCATCAGCCGTGCCAGGGCGTGCACCGGCACGTTGCCGTCGATCACCTCCGCGAGACGCCGACGAGCCACCGTCAAGAGCTGCAAACGCGTGCCCTTGGTAGCCGCCGCGAGCGTCGTACCAGGCGGAAGACTGTTCGAATCTTCGTCGTCAGTCATGGTCACCTCCCCTCAGGGGGCTTTTTTTTGAACCGGGGAGAGATGTCGGCAATGCCCAGAGACACTGAGGTCCGCTCGAGAGGGGGCCTCCCCCACCCCTCTCGAACAGGCGTTCGATGATCACCGGAATCGGTATTCGCGGCCGAGCGCGTCTTTCTCGGTCTTGGCTCTCTGGGCGTCTCGCTCTTCGCGTCCCTGGTCGACGTGGTCTTGTCGGGCCTGCACTTCCTTGCCGGTTGTGGCGAGGTCGATGGTGAGTCCGTTCGGGAGTCGAGTTCGTCGTCATCGTGTTCACCATCCGTCCGGGTCGTCGGAGACGCCGAGTTCGCTAGGGAATGCGTGTCGGTCGTCCGTGGTCGCGGTGTTGCGGATGAGCTGGCCTTCGTGGCGTGCGATGGGTCCTAGGCGCTTCGATGTGCCGAGTAGTCCTTGGAGTCGCTGCGCCTGAGTGATGAGGCCGTCTTCGGTCTCTGCGGTGAGGAGGATCGCGTCTTCTCGGGCGAGTTTGTGATCGTTGACGATGCGGTTGATGAGCGCTTCACGTCGTACTTGGGAGAGTTCCCGTTCGAGCTTTGTGATCTGTTCGCGTGCGGCTGCGGCGCGCTGGTTTTCGTTGGTGGTGGCTGACTGCTGCTCTGCGGTCGGTTCGGGTGCGGTTTCGGTCTTTGTCTTGGTGATCTGTCGTGCGACGTCGGCCGGCGAGGGCTGAGTGTCAGAGCTCATCGGCCCTCCCGAAAAGGAGTGCGGCGAACTCCCTGATGTCGCGGTCCTCGGTTCCGGTGACTTTGGTAGCTCCCTCTCGTGGGGCGACGTTGCCGAGGGTTCTTACGTCGCTTGATCGTGCAGCGAGGCGTTCGGCTTGAGCGGTGAGTGTCGCTTCGTCTTGCCCGGTGAGGAGGATCGCGTCTTCGGGTTCGAGGTTGTGGTCGCTGATGATGCGGGAGATGAGTGCGTTCCGCTTCTCCGCGGCGAGAGTTTCTTCCATCTCCGCGACCTGACGTTCTAGGCGTTCGGTTTCCCGGGCTGCGGTTGTCGCGTCCTCGTGATCGGATGTGTCTGTGGTGTCGGTTTGCATGTGCGTGTCCCTGCTGCTCAGTTGAAGAGGTCGAGGGCGTAGGCGAGTGTCCGGGGCATGGTGTCGTTCAGGAAGCTTTGGAGGGTGCGGAGTTCGCGGATGACTTCCTTGATGCTCGGGTCCTTGGCGGCGAAGGTGTCGATGACCTTGGTGTACCCCTTGTCGATTCCGATGCGGAGGACGGCGTGAGCGAGTGTCTTGTCCTTCTGGCGGAGTGCTCGTTCGAGGATCTGGACGGCTTCGTCCGCGTTCTGTACGCGTTCTGCGCGGTCCTGTGCGTCGCGGAATGAGATCACGTCACCCGAGGTGAGTGACCCGGGGGATTCGATCCGTGCGAGGCGGCTTTCGATGGCTTCGCCGACGACGGTCTTTTCCCGCTCGCGTAGCTCCGTCATCTGGGGCTTGAACTCCGCCCGCAGTTCGTCGCGCGCCTGTCGCTTGCCTTCCTCGGAGAGGGTCGAGTCGTTGCCGATGTTGGCGTAGAGAGATTGGTACTGCTTGCCGAGTGCCTTCGCTCGATCGCGGAGGGCGTCGACTTTCGCGTCGATGGTCTCGAGAGTCATGGGCGGTTCCTCTTCCAATGGATGTATGTCAGTGCTTGGTCCTTCGGGATCAGCCAGGGGCCGTTGTTGCGGGTGTGTTCCGCGGGGAGTGTTTTGTCTGCGCAGTGGCTTCGTACTGTGCGTTCGGAGACTCCGGCGGCTTTGGCTACCTGTCTGGTTGTCCAGTAATCACGTTCCTCTGTTGCCGCGGTTTGCCGTGTCTCGTTGCCGCGCTCGGCAGGTTCGAGGAGGGTGCCTTTGTAGATGGTGTGGAGGACGTCGTAGACGTAGGGGTCGCTGCGGTGCTTGATGCGCAGTTCGTTGAGCTTCGCGATCTGCCAGAGCATCCGGGCGTCTTTCGGGGTGAGTATGACGACGGGGCCTTGGGTGAATGCGCTCACTCTTCGTCTCCCTTTTGGTCTCGTCTGGCGCGGTCTTCGGTTCGCGCGATCCGTACGGTGACCCTCGAGCTGCGTGCGTGTACGTACACGTCCCAGCCGTCGACCATGAGCCACGCGAGGTCCTGAATCGAGCGAGTGGAGAGGTAGCCGGCGCGGTAGTGCCATTGGGGTTTTCCCTCCACGGAGACGATCTGTTCGTTGTCCGCCCAGTTCGGTCGCGGGAATCCCTTGTTGGCGAGGTGCTGCATCGGGCCTGTCATGGGTGGTTCCTCTCGGTAGGGGTGTTGCGTCCCCTCGGCAGGATTCGAACCTGCGCCTCTCGACTTAGAAGGTCGGCGCTCTATCCACTGAGCTACGAGGGGTTGGAGGTCGGACCGGCCTCCGACCAAGGGTTAGATCGCCTCCTCCCGCTCGTGAACCGGAACAGTGATGTCACGCACCTCAGGGACCAGGGATGCGTAGTACGCGGCGCGCTCACGAGCGAACGCAGCAGGGTCATTCCACGTGCGGGACAGCGCATCGAAGTTCGCGGGCTTAGGTGCAGGGATCTTGCTCATACGGGCCTCACATTGGCGGTCGGTGGATACATCCACTCGTCGCTCTTTGCTATGACCGGGCGAGGGCTGCGGATCTCCTGCAACCGCTTCCTGAGAACGGCCACAGGGTTCCTCGCGCCCGCGAATCCTTGATCGATAGCGGCCTTGATTTCGAGGTAACCGACCCACGGATCCCCGTTACCGATCCGGTACGCGTCGGGAAGCAATTCCTCCGCTGAGATCTGTAAGCGCGCGTCCTCACATGCCCTCTTGAGCGACGGGAGAGCATTCTTCTCGTGAGGGTGGGACGGTGCGTAACGCGTTACGTCATGCGTTGAGTCACCCGGTACGTAGGCGGAGGCGGAAGAAGATTCAGAATGAAAGCCTCCGCCTACGTCACGCGTTACCTCACGCGTCTTCTTTCGCGCTCTGAACGCCGCTTGACGCTCCCTGCCTCCCTGCCTGTACTTCGCCACTTGCTCAGCCGTGGACTGCCTCAGGCCCCGGGGATCGGCCCATCCGAGCAACTGCACCCCCGTAGAGACACGCTCGAGAACCCCGCAGTCGACGAGAGCGTCTAGATCCTCCTCATCGACGCCGTCGAGGTGAACCGTGGGGACGTAGCGCGTGGGAACGTGTCCGTCCGTGCCTTGCTCCACCGACCACATGAGTAATCCGGTGAACACACGCCACTCCTTGTCGGAGAGGTCTTGGAACCTCATCTCGGTGAGCCAGTATCCGGGGAGTCGTGCGTCAGTCATCTGTCCTCATTCCCGGGAGACGGGTGGTGACGCACCGGGGATACCGCTTCGATCCCCGGTGCGCCAATCGTGTGTGCATCAGCCATCGAGCCCGCGGAGTCGCTCATCGACGATCCGCAGGCGACGGATCGGCCTGTGCCGCGCCACCTCGTCGGCCATCCTGAACAGTTCCCGCGCGACCGCTCTAGCGAGAGGTTCGCTGAAGACGTGAACGACCTCCTCGCCGGAGTCGTTGAGCAACCCCACCTGCGTCGGGATGTTCGCGTCGGTGTCGAGAATCGCGATGACGATCTCTTTCGCGAACTTCTCGTAGATCGGGTCATCGACCGGCTCGACGCGGCTCACAGCTTCACCCCCGAAGCGACAAGCGACGCGAACAAGCCGGAGACCGATGTGTCGGCAATTCCGGCGAGGCGCCTCAGGTCGCCCAGCGTCAGCTCGGAGATGTCTGTCGCGTTTCCTTCGGCTACGGCAATGAACTGAGCCACGCGAACGCCCGCACGTGCAGCGCCTTCCGCGCTCATCTCGTCGATCAGGTCGTCCGGGATCTCCCCGATGCGCGGTTCCCCCTCGAGAGCCAGCGTCTCCCCGCGGACTGCTGCCCACTGCGAGACCTCGACCCCGCCGACGCTGCGCACGAAGCGAACCGACGTGGCTTCCCTACCCTCGAAGTCGAGGTCAACCCACGTGAGGCCGCGGTCTGCCCATGCTGGCTGCCCCGACGCCACGGCACCGGCGTGGTCCTTGAGCCATTGGCGGATGTCGGCTTGCTGTGCGATGATTCCGATGTTCATTTCGATGCCCTCCTGAGGCGTCATGGCCTCGCAACGGCGGCAACCGTGTGCGAGGCCTTCTTCTTGTGTGTGGCAGAGGCGCTCTAGGTCTGCGTTCAGTTGGACACCGCCGTGCTGGTCCGCTCGGATGCCTCGAGCCACGCGACGACGTCGCGTTCGCGATAGACGACCGTGCGCGGCGTCGGCTTGAGGAACTTCGGCCCCTCGCCGCGTTCCGCGGCTCCCGTGAACCGCAGCTGCGCTAAATGGCTCACTGACAGGAACGGCCACCTCTCGTGAACCTGTTGCGGCGACATGTAGTTGTGATCCATGTGGACTCCCAAATCGTTTTACAGGATGTTCGAAATCATGACATCTACTTTATTGTTACGCAAGACCTACCGAATCAGTAGGATGAGGTCGTGGACGTACACCGCATAGACGATGAGTTCGGCCCGGCGATTCGCGTGATGCGCCAGGACCTTCAGATGAGCCAAGACGAACTCGCTCAATCAGTCACCAAGCAGGGCTACCCGATGAGTCAAGCGACGGTAGGCAAGATCGAACGAGGAGAACGTCGAGTCACGGTTGGCGAAGCGGAGGCATTCGCTCGTGCTCTGCAAACGACCATCCGCAGTCTGCTGATGGGGCGCTCGTATCTCAGTAGCTCGATCCTGATGGCTCGACTCGGCTCGTTACGAGCCGACGTAGTGGACTCGTTGAGGGCTTTCGAAAGTGGCCAGCAGTTGGCAGCGATGAGTGCAGATCGTTTGGTTGAATCGCGAGACATGGAGCTGCTCCGCAACATGATCCTGGAGTCGGCCGAAGACGTCTTGTCCGAGTACCGGCGGGACCGAGTCGCGGAGAACGCTGGGCGCAGAATCCGGGACGAGATGGACGGTCCGGTAGACGCCACACCAGCGCCGGGGCTTTTCGGCGAGTTCGAGAAAAAGTTTGGTGACACCGTCGAGCTGCGAGTGCATCCCAAGGCTGCAAAGACGATGAGCGGCATCGGGGACAACGAGGGCGATGGGTAGCGTCTACGCATACGAGACGAAGGCCGGCAAGAAGCTCTACCGGATCGTCTACCGACGTCCTGACCACTCGCAAACACAGGAGCGCGGCTTCACCCGCAAGGCAGACGCCGAACGCCGCTTACGCGAAGTCGAGACATCGAAAGACCGCGGCGAGTACATTGACCCGTCGACCGCGTCGGCCACGGTGAGCAGCCTGGGCACAGAGTGGTTACGGGACCGGAAGGGCGTCCTCAAACCCTCGAGCTACGGCCCGCTCGCGTCGGCGTGGACGAAGCATGTCGAGCCGCGCTGGGGAACACGCACGGTGGGGAGCATCCGACACAGCGAGGTGCAGGCATGGGTCTCGGAGTTGGCGACCACGGCCACCGGTAAGGCTCGCGGCGACTCCCCCGCGCGCACGGCAAGCTCGACAACCGTTCGCCGAGCACACGGGGTGCTCGCCGGCATCCTCGATGTCGCAGTCCGAGACCGGCGTCTCGCTCGCAACGTCGCCCGTGACGTCAACCTGCCGGCAAAGGGTACGAGCAAGAGCCGGGTCTACCTGTCGCACCAGCAGGTGCAGCAGCTTGTCGACGCTGCTCCCCCACAGCACGTCACGCTCGTCCAGTTCCTCGCCTATACGGGCCTCAGATGGGGCGAGGCCACCGGACTACGCGTCCGGCACGTAGACGCGCTCAGACGTCGTGTGAAGGTCGAAGAGAACGCCGTGCTTGTCGCGGGCCTGGTGCATGTCGGGACGCCGAAGACGCACCGCTCGAGGTCGGTCCCCTACCCCGAGTTCCTCGCGCTGCCGATCGCGAAGCTCGCCGAGGGCAAGAGCCGCGATGACCTGCTGTTCGGTGACGGCAAGATCCACGTGAAGCTCCCGGCCTCCCGGAACGGGTGGTTCACGAGCACTGTCGCTCGGGTGCGCGCGGCCGATAAGGCGTTCCCGCGGATCACTCCGCACGACCTCCGCCACACTGCCGCGTCTCTCGCAGTGCAAGCCGGCGCTCACGTGAAAGCTGTTCAGCGGATGCTCGGGCACGCGTCCGCGGCGATGACTCTCGACGTCTACGCAGACCTGTTTGACGACGATCTGGACGCCGTTGCGAGTGCCCTCGATCACGCACGCCGCTCAGCGAATGTTGCCACCGTGTTGCCATGAAGAAAGGGACCGCAGGTCTGAATGACCCGCGATCCCTTCTCCCGACTGGTGCCCCCGACAGGAATCGAACCTGCGACCTTTGGTACCGGAAACCAACGCTCTATCCCCTGAGCTACGGAGGCGGACGGTCAAGGTTATCACCGCGCCGCGACCGCCCCCGACGCCGCGTGCCGGGCGGACCGCGCCCGACGCCGCGGGGCCGGAACGACCCGCGTGGCGCCGGGGCGTGGCATCCGGATCACTCGTCGCCGATGACGCCGATCCCCGTCGCCTGGTGGTCGACGTTCGGGTCGTCCTTCGTCGGGGCCTTCGACGCCTCGTCGGGGTCGTTCTCCTGACTCGGCTTGACCGTGGGGTCGTCGCCGAGGTCGGCCGCGTCGTCGGCGGGTGCGGAGTTCTGGGGGTCGCTCATGGCATTCCTCTCGTCGCGTGTGCGTCCAGCCTGGCAAGGAGGCCGCGGGCGCTGCAGAGGCTTGACCGGGGGCGCGGCCGGGCCTAGCGGCCGAACAGGGCCCGCACGCGACGGCCGAGAGACGGGGTCAGCACGACCGCTCGACCGTTGACGTCTACCGTCACCGACGTCGCGCCGAACATGCCCGCGGGGACGGGGACCGCATCGCCGCGGACGTACGCCTCGGCCACGTCGACGTAGACGGCCAGGAGGCGGGCGCTCTCGTCCTTCGATGAGGTGGCGTCGACGAGCTGCGTCCGGTGGCCGGTGTCGGTCTCGACCGAGAACCAGCGGGATCCCGGTGTCGAGACGACCGCCCAGCGCGCCCCGCGGGCGAAACGCGCATGCGCGGCCCCGTCGCGAAGGTCGGTGGTCACCTCGAGGTCGGTGTGGGCGAGGGCGAGGACCTCGAGCATGGCCAGGGCCTCGGCCGCGGTGACGTAATCGGCGCGGTCGGCGCTCAGGCCGCCCCACTCGAATCTGCGCTCGCCCATGTCCCTCCCCGACTCGCGTTCCCCGAGCGTAACCCCGACGCCGGCCATGGCGGCGGGGCTCGGCATCCGGATGCGAAAGCTGAGCGGAAGCTGAGAGACCTCTACGATGAGCGCATGCTGACTTCGAGCCCGTACTCCATCACCGACCAGACCTCGATCTTCGCGCTGAGCGCGACCAACTCGCTCATCGGCCTCGCCGTCTACGTGCTGCTCGTCGTGGCGCTGTGGCGCGTGTTCACCAAGGCCGGGTACCCGGGGTGGCTCGCGATCATCCCCATTGTGAACCTCGTCTTCCTGACGAAGATCGCGGGATTCTCGGGATGGTTCGCGCTGCTGTACATCATCCCGATCGTCGGATTCGTGTTCTACATCATCGTGTCGATCCGCGTCGGCCGTGCCTTCGGCCACGGCTGGTTCTTCTCGATCGTGCTGCTGGTGCTGCTGCACATCATCGGGTACCTGATCCTCGCTTTCAGCAGCGACACGTACCGCGCCGAGCGCATCTGATCCCGGTCGGGATGCCGAGGCGGAGGGCCCCGACGAACGCGCGCCCGCGGTCGTCGGGGCCCTCGCGGTCTCGGGCCCGCGTCAGGCGGGACGCAGGCGATCGTCGGGATGCAGGCTGCGCAAGCGGACCGAACCCTCGACGATCGCCCGCAGCGCCCGCGGGCTGAGCTCGAGCTCGGCCGAGACGCGATCGAGGCCCGCCCCCGACGACACGGCCGACCGCAATGCCGCTTCGGCGTCTCGCGCGGCGTCGTCGACGTCGGCAGACGTGCTCGCGACGAACGCGGCGAGCCGTGCCTGGGCGGCGCGGATGGCGGCGCGCTGGCGCTCGAGCGCACTCGCCGCGCTCACGCGGACACCTCCGCGCTCTCTCGAGCAGCCGGACGCAGGCGGGCGCCGAGGCGCGCGGCGCCGGCGAGCGTCAACCCGGGCACGTAGCAGCGCAGCAGCGCCAGGCCGATGGCCGGCAGGTGGGTGGCATCGGGGTAGATCATCCACATCGGCGCGAACTCCGGCTGGAACTTCTTCTTGAAGTTCGCCAGGGAGCGGAACCCGTACGCCGGCTCGAGCAGAGCGCTGAGCTGTTCGAGCACACGATCGACGGCGGGGAGGTCGGCGGCATCCCCCTCTCGATGGGATGCCAACGGCGAGCCCGACAGGCTGAGGACCGAGCACCCCTCGGCCCGGGCCTGCTCCACCACGGCTCCGATGACGAACTCCATGACGCCGTTCATCGCGTCGTCGCGGCGCCGCATGACGTCGAGCGCGTAGCCGACGACGCCGTCCCATCCGCGTACGGGCAGCCAGCTCGTCACCGCGACGATGCGCCCCTCACGATCACGCGCGAGCATGAGACGCACCGCCGGATCCGCCGTCTCGTCGAGACCGCCGAGCGTGAATCCCATCTCCGGGATCGTCTTGTCGGCGACCCACCCTTCGGAGATCTCGCGCAGCTGCGCGCGGTCGAGGAAGGTGAGGTCCATCCAGCGCGTCCACTGAGTCGTCACGCCCTCGCGAGCGGCGCGGTTCGTCGCGGTCCGGACGTCCTGTCGCTTCTTGCCCGTCGGCGTCCACGTGCGCGGGTCGAGCAAGGCCTCATCGGCGACGCTCGTGTGCTGCCACCCGAGATCCGCGAGGGCGTCCCGCGTTTCGTCATCGACGCTGTAGAACACGGGCGTCCAGCCGTGCTCCCCGCAGAAGTCGACGAACGCGCGTCCGATGCCGGGCCGCGCGCGGTCGGCGCCGAACGCTCCCCCGAGCGTCACCGCGACGCCGCCGGAGACGCGGTACGCGAACGCCGCGTCGGCATCCGGGGCGAACCAGTAGGCATTGCCCGGCCAGGTCGTCATCCACGCGAGCGTCCCGCCGCCCCCGCGCTCGAGCACCGCGCGTGCCCGCACGCGATCACCGGTCGCCTGGGCCTCGCTCGAACGGACCACGAGGCGCAGGGCGGCCACGAGGCACACGGCCCAGAAGACCGCCGATGGGAGATACCAGATCGCCTGTGCCCACGGCGTCAGCGGGACGAACTGCACCGACTCGACGGGGAGCAGGGTGGGCGGGAGCAATCGCAGCGGCAGCGTCTGAACGAGGAAAGCCGCGTCCGGGCGAGGGCTGAACTGGTCGGCGAATCCCAGCGTCCCCGCGAGCGTGAACGCCAGGGTCCCCGACGCCGCGATCCCGACGGTCAGCGCGAAGGACGAACGCGCGCCGGGGACGGACGGCACGGGCGCGGCTCGACGGAACACGAAAAGCGTCAGTGCGACGACGAGAGGAACCAGAGCGCTGACAGCGAGACCGACCAGGGTCTGCCACACCGAGATCGCGTCCGTCGGACGCACCGCGGCCAGGTCGGCGAGCGTGGAAGGCTCCGTGACCGCGAAGAGGTACGCCACCCCGGCGAACACCAGCAGGTTCATCGCGATGGCCAGGCTGAGAGCACCGCGACGCCCGCGCAGGATCCCCCACGACGCGACGAGGAGGATCGCCAGCGGCAGGATCGCGATCCATCCCGCGAGCGGCTGCAGTTCCGCGTAGTTCTCGGCGGACGGGCACGGCAGGGCGGAGGAGCCCACGCACACGATCCCGTCGGCCGATGTCAAAGGGTCCATGGACAGCCACCCGTAGACCGAGAGCAGACCGGCACCGCTCCCCCACACCGTGGCGATGACGGGTCCGATCGCCGTCACCGCGGTGAGGGCCGAGAGGAGGACCCGCGTCTCATGGTGGGAGCTCCGCTGGACGCGGAGCCGCGCGCGCCGACCGCCCGCGAGCATGCCGATCGCGAGCCCGACGGGCAGAGCCACGAGGGCGTACAGGTCGCTCGCCGACGCGGAGTAGAGGAAAAGGGTCAGGGCGACGAAGACACTCGCCAGCCGCACGCGTCGGCGCCACAGCGCACCGGCGAAACAGCTGGATGCCATGGTCACCGCGAGGAGCGCGGCGATCGGCGGAGCGCCCTCGAACGGTGGAGAGTTCAGCGGCAGCGCGGGCAGGAACGACGTCTCGACCACGCCGATCGCGAGCCCCAGGACCGAGATGGCGACCCCGCCTCCGATATACGCGAGGAGCACGCGCCGAGCCCCCATCATGCGCTCGGCACCGGCTCCGATGAGCAGGATCGCCGCCACGATGAACGGGAGCAGCCGGAGGTCGTCGACCCGGAACAGTGCGACGAGGACGGCACGGAGGTCGAGCGGGGCGTCGATGAACGCGGCCGTGCCCACGGGCGAGAGGCTCACCGTCGTCACGACGGCGGCGAGCGCGAGCGCCGCGAACGGCATCGTGAACCGCCGGGCGCGGTGAGAGTCCACCACGACGTCGATCGAGGGGTCGGTGAGGGGAGGCGGTGCCGAGGCGACGGTCGAGGGCATGAAACAGTGCTCCGAAGCGATTCGTCGCACGCACGGAGCGGCGGCGACACTTCATGCTCGCCGACCGAGGTGAACGAAGGCATCCACCTCTGGGTGTATTCGTCTCCGCTGGTCGGCGGGGCCCGCCTCGCTACACCGGGCGATACACGTCGACGCTGTCGGGGCGCTCCGACGCCGCCGCGACGAGCGCGACGACGCCCAATCCGAGGGTCGGGGCGAGAAGCGACAACACCCCGATCATGTTGGCCGCGACCAAGACATCCTGCCCCGCCCCCGCGCCGAAGAGAAGGGCCACGGTCGCGTACTGCAACGCTGCCGCCCCGACGCTCACGCACAGAGCCCACATCGGCATCCAACGCCACCGGCGCGGCACGGCCCCCAGCCGTGCGATCTGCACGGCGGCGACGAGTCCGGCGGCGAGAGAGACGATCGTTCCGCCCCAGGAGACGACGGAGGTCGCGACAACCGCCGGGTCGTCCGGCGAACGCACCTCCGGAAGGGCCATGACCACAGCATCCGAGACCAGCGGCGTCACCGCCACGACGATGAGCGCCGTCATCCCGAGCGGTCTCCGACCGACGACGCTCGCGTCGCGAGAGAACCCCACCGCGAAGGCGAGCACGCCGATCGCCCAGACGATGTCGATCACGACGCGCAACGCGAACCCATTCAGCGCGTGCTGCCCCGCGAGAAGGGTCAGCACTCCCGCCACTCCGAGCAGGATGCCCCCGGTCCGCCACGTCCTCGTCCTCGCCCGCATGCCTCCAGGCTATGCGGCACGGCCGGGAAGACGGGTACCACGGGAAGACGGATGCCACGGACGCGCGGTTGCGTCCGTGGCATCCGGTTCAGTCACCCTTCACGTTGACGATCTGCCGCAGCGTGTGGCGCACGGTCACCAGGTCGGCGGCATCCGCCATCACCCGGTCGATCGGCTTGTACGCGTGCGGGATCTCGTCGATGAACGCGTCGGTGTCTCGGTACTCGATCCCCGCCATCGCCTCACGCAACTGCTCGCGCGTGAAGGTCTTGCGCGCCGCCGACCGGGAGTACTCCCGGCCCGCGCCGTGCGGCGACGAGTTGAGCGAGAGGGCGTTGCCCCTCCCCTCGACGACGTACGAGGCGGTGCCCATCGAGCCGGGGATCAGCCCCGGTCGACCGGCATCCGCCATGATCGCGCCCTTGCGGGACACCCACACCTGCTTGCCGAAGTGCCTCTCGGACTCGGTGAAGTTGTGGTGGCAGTTGATCCGCTCGCGCTCCTCGACGGGTGTGTCGAGGAAACGGCCGAGCTGGTTCGCGACGCGGTCCATCATCTCCTCGCGGTTGAGCAGGGCGAAGTGCTGGGCCCACCGGAGCTCGCGGATGTACCGGGTGAACTCCGGCGTTCCCTCGACCAGGTAGGCCAGGTCGGGGTGCGGAAGCTCGATCCACCACTGCTTCGCCAAACGCTGCGCCACCTTGATGTGGTGCTGCGCGATGCGGTTGCCGACGCCCCGGGACCCCGAGTGCAGGAACATCCACACGTCGTCGTTCTCGTCGAGCGAGATCTCGATGAAGTGGTTGCCGCTGCCCAGCGACCCGAGCTGCTGCCGCCAGTGGCCGGCGTAGGTCGTGGGGTCGAAGCCGGCCTTCTCGGCGAGTGCCTCGAGCTCGGCCACGCGCGGCTCGGCGGTCGCGACGATCTTGCGATTGTCACGGCCCGCCGACAGCGGGATGGCGCGCTCGATCTGCTGCCGCAGCTCCGCGAGATCCCGACCGTCGAGGTCGGAGGCGTGGAACTGCGTCTTGACGGCGATCATGCCGCAGCCGATGTCGACACCGACGGCCGCGGGCATGATGGCGCCGAGCGTCGGGATGACCGAGCCGACCGTCGCGCCCAGGCCCAGGTGGGCGTCGGGCATGAGGGCCAGGTGGGGGTGGATGAACGGCATGGTCGACGAGGTGCGGGCCTGCTCGATGGTCTTGTCATCGATCAGGCTCGCCCACGACACCAGTCGCTCGGTGAGCTTCTGCATGGATCCTTTCCTTCGTGTGATGCGCGACTGCGCGAGGGGGTCGAGCCTCGAGACGGGGCACTCCCCCACACGGCGGAAAGAGAAACGCCCCGACCTGACGGTGCGGGGCGTGCAAGAACGAATGTCTAGACGACCGGCGCCGGAGGGTACGACGAGAGGAGGAACGGCAGGTACTGCTGCTCCGTGCGGCGATCGCGCTTCGCGGTCATCGTCTCGTCTTTCCTCGGCTGTCGTGCCGGATGGCACGGACTAGCGAACATAACGGATGCCGCGAACTCGGCGCAAGAGTCGCGGCATCCTGGTCACCCTTCGATCGATCGGGTGCCGCCGTCAGGCCTGGGTGGGCTGATCGAAATCCCAGTCGATCGGCCCTTCGTCGTCGGCATCCGGATCGGGCTCCACCATGCGCAGCTGCGTGTGCGGGAAGAAGCGGTGGTCGCGCAGTTCTTTGGCCGCGTGCGAGAAGTCGGGTTCCTCGTCATCCCATTCAACCGGCGCGGAGAGAACGTCGTTTCCGACGC
Source organism: Microbacterium sp. S1037 (assembly GCF_048381605.1). NCBI lineage: Bacteria > Bacillati > Actinomycetota > Actinomycetes > Micrococcales > Microbacteriaceae > Microbacterium > Microbacterium sp. S1037. The sequence continues at coordinate 1,931,454 of NZ_JBLWIG010000001.1, read as the reverse complement.
CGATGACGAGCTCAGCCTGAGCGACCTTGTTGTCGCTCGTGACGATGGGGATGCTCACCGCCTCGGCCTGCCCCTCCTTCGCCACCGCCGCCGTCAGCTCGATGAGCGACGAGGCAACGTCGTCGGTCGTCAGGACGGTTTCTCCGGCATATGTCACGCAGCGCATGAGTTCACCCTGCGGGGAACCGGTCGAAGCCGAGGGTGGGTTGCCTCCACGGGAACCGTAGGGTACGGCTCATTCGCGCCGCTGAGCGGAGCGGAACAAGACCTCGTCGAGTTCGAACCACACCGCGCGCACCGTCTCGAACTCCCCGAACGGTTCCGGAGGCGGGTCGGCGAGCGAGAGACGGTAGCCGCGAGGGAGATCGTCGACGTGCTGTCCGTCGCGCGGGCCGCCGACGAGCACATAGATCACGAGGACTCGACCGCCGCGTCCTCGATGGCGCCATGCTCGCCGGCACCGCCCTCGACGGCGACGCCGTCGACAGCGTCGCTCATGCGGCGGAGGAAGGCCACCACCACGGCGGACTCCTCGGGCGTCATGTCGATGACCGCCGCGAGCATGCGCTCGTGCATATTGCCGAGCGTCTGGCGCACCTCGGCGTCGGCCCGGGGCGTCGAGCGGATGAAGATGCTGCGACGATCGCCGGGGTTGGCGACGCGAACGATGTGGCCGGAGCGTTCCAGCCGGTCCAGCAACGCCGTGGTCGAGGCGGTGGAGAGCCCGAGGTAGCGCGTCAGTTCGCCCGGACGCACCTCACGTGACGGGTCGCGCAGAAGGTAGCGCAGAACGAGGAGCTCGTTCTCGCCCATCGACATGGAGTCGCGCGTGCGGCGGCGCATGGCCACCTCGGCGGCGCGGTAGACCCGGAGGGCCTCGAGCACCGCCTTGTGCCGCTGCCGACGATCCGAGGGCGCGTCGCCGTACCAGTAGCTCGGCTGGGCGGCGTTCGTGCCACGGTTCGCGAGATCGACATCCGTCATGGCACACCTCCCCTCAGTTTGGGGAGACTATACCCCAGAATAATAGTTAGACGAACTAGTTACTAAGCGAGTATGTTCTTAGGAGAGCTAACCGCTGAGAGAGGAGCAACACATGGGCAACCTGTTCTACGCCACGTCGGCCGAGTCGATCGAGATTCCCGACCGCCTGCTTTCGCACATCAAGGTGGTCGTGACGACCAAGCTCCGTCGCAGCGAGAGCTTCACTCTCAGCTGGACCCATGTCGACGGCACCCCCGGCCGCTCCACCCTCTGGCTGCAGCCCTCGATTCCCCTCCGGTTCGTCTTCGACACGGCCGAACCCGAGACGTTGAACGCGACCGTGCTGAAGAACATGGCCGAGATGGCGAACTCGTCGGCGGGGCTCATGATGGACCTCTCCGCGGAGATCCCGGCGCACGACGCCGAGAAGCGCGTCTCCCCCTCGCGCCCGACCCCCGTCTCCTCGCGACGTTCGTCGCTGACCGCGGCGGCCTGAGATGACGATCACCTCCCCGCAGGCACCCACCCGCACGGCGCCCGCTCGCACCGTGCCCGCTCGCTCGGTTCCCGCTCGCACGGCCCCCGCGCGCACGATGTGGGCGAAGGTCGACACCGGGTTCTGGGTCGCTCACCACGGCGGTGAGTACTTCGGATCCGTCGACGAGGTCGCGGGCGGGTACGTCTCCCGCGACGCGCACGGCATCCCGATCGGTCGGTACGACGATCTCGACGCCGCGAAGGCCTCTCTCCGTTCCACCGCTGATCCCGTGAATGCCGCCCGTCGACGCCGCACGGAACGCCTCTCGCTCGCCGCGGCAACCGCGCTCGGCGCCACCGCCCTCGGCTTCGCCCTGACCGCCGGCGCTCTCGCGCCGCTCCTGTGATGACCGTGGACGGGAGCGACCTGCGCCACGCCGACCTGCGCGATGCCGATCTGCGCGACGAGGCGGACGAATTCGAAGACGCGGCCGCTGCGGCCTTCACGGCGCGCTACGGGGTCGTGCCTCTCTAGCGGTGTCGACCCCCTGGACACACCCACCGGGGCATGCCACCGTCGAGCGCGGGTCAGCGAACCGGCCCGTGACGAGAGGAAGAAAGCATGACGAACCACGACGGCCGCGCCGACGACGCCCCCGACGAAGACTCCAACGGGGCCGGAAGCGAGTCGCCCGATGAAGGCGCTGCCGCGCAGAAAGATGCCGACGAGGCTGCGACCACCGCGGACTCGCCGACGGGTGACATCTCGTAGCGGCGCTCAGAACGCGTAACGCAAGCGGCAGTACGGCAGCTTCTCGGCGATGAGTTCTGTCAGGGCGGCGACGCTCTGAGCTTTCAGCGGATGCCGATATCGCACATTGACGGCACCGTTCTGCGATGTCTTCTCTTCTTGCAGCCTCGGTGTCCACAGAAGCTCCTCGCCTCTCGGATGCCAGCCGAGGTTGACCTGATGCAGACCCTCGTTGTGCGTGAGGAAGATCACCTCGCACGCGAGCTGCGCTTTGGCGCGGGGGCGCAGGGTGGCATCGATCTCGTCGAAGAGTTCTCGCCAATCGGCGAGCCACGTCGGGGCGAGGATGACCGGCGAGAAGTTCACGTGAACCTCGAACCCCGCATCGACGAAGTCGTTGATCGCGGCGATGCGCTCCGAGATCGGCGACGTGCGGAGGTCGGTGACCTTCGCCGTCGCCGTTGGCATCAGTGAGAAACGGATCCGCGTGCGACCCGCCGGATCCCACTCGAGCAGGTCGCGGTTGACGAACTTGGTCGCGAAGGACGCCTTCGCCGCGGGCATCATGCGGAACAGATCGCACACGTCCCGGACGTTCTCGCTGATCATCGCGTCGACGGAGCAATCGCCGTTCTCGCCGATGTCGTAGACCCACGCCTCGGGGTCGCACTGGTTGGGATGCGTCTTCGGTCCGCGTGCAGCGACATGGCGGGCGAGGTGCTTCGTGATCTGCTCGATGTTCGCGAACACGGTGATCGGGTTGCTGTAGCCCTTCCGTCGCGGCACGTAGCAGTAGCTGCAGGCCATGGCGCAGCCGTTGGACAGCGAAGGAGCGATGAAGTCGGCCGACCGGCCGTTGACCCTGGTGGCCACGCTCTTCTTCACCCCCAGGACGAGCGCCTCGGTCTTGATGCGCACCCACCGAGCGACGTTCGTCTCGTCGCCGTGGACCTCGGGGATCTGCCAGTGCGAGGAGATCGGGACGATGTCGGCGTCGGGCCACCGCGCAACGATCTCGCGTCCACGCTCGAGCTCGAGCGCCGCGTCTTCCGCGTAGATGCGGGTGACGCGCAGCAGGTTTTCTCGAGCGACGGCCATCGTCCCGTTCTACTCCGGGGGTCCGACATCGGCCCCCGGCGGCATCGGCTGGCAGCGCGGACACCACCAGGTGCGGCGCTGCTCCGGGTCGCCCGCGACCTCCTCGCGCACCCGGACGCGAGTCCCGCAACGCAGACACGGTCGACCCGCGCGGCCCACCACCCAGTGCGACCGTCCCTTGCCCCGGTCCCCCGTCGTCACCTGGTACATCCCGGGGATCGTCGCCGAAATCCGCAGACACCGCGCGGCCAGAGCGACAAGCGCGTCGAGATCCGTCGCCCCGATGGGGGCGAAGGGATGGATGCCGCGCAGGAAGGCGAGCTCGTTGACCCACAGGTTGCCGAGACCCGCGATCCGCGTCTGATCGAGCAGCGCGGCGACGAAAGGCCGAGCGGGCGAGAGCGACAACCGCCGCACCGCTTTGACGGCATCCCAATCCTCCCGCAGCGGATCGGGCCCGAGATACCCCACCGCGTCGACCTCGCGCGCGGTCGGGAGGAGTTCGACCACGGGAAGGTCGAGCCCCCAGAGTTCACGGCCGTCGTCGAGGCGGAGGCGTACGCGGGCCTTCTCCCGCACGGTGGTGGGGAGAGCACGCCCCGCGCGGGTGAGGGTCCAGCTGCCCTGCATCCGTAGGTGCGTGTGCAGGGTGGTGCCGTCGTCGAAACGGGTCAGCAGGTGCTTGCCGTGCGTGTCGTACCCCCGGATCCGACGGCCCGCGAGCGAGGTGCCGGCGGCAGGGCCCGAGCGCAGTTCGCCGTCGCGCACGCGCTCCCCCGTCGTTGCCGCGTCGAGGCGCTGCCGCAGGCGATAGACGCTGTCGCCCTCCGGCACGGCTACGGAGCCGAGACGAGCTGGTCGTCGCGGGGCGCGAGATCCGGTCGCAACCGCGTGCCGAACTCGTGCCGCAGGGCGCTGAGCGCCGCCTGCCAGCCCGCGAGCCCGTGTACTCCCGGTCCGGGACTCGTCGACGACGAGCACAGGTACACCCCACTCATCGGGGTGCGCCAGGGGTCCGGGCTATAGACGGGGCGCCCGAGCAGTTGAGTGAACGTGGGCGCTCCGGCGGAGATGTCACCACCCGGGAAGTTGGGGTTCCACGCCTCGATGTCCTCCGCGGTGCGCGACGCCGATGCGAGGACGGTGTCGCGGAATCCGGGCGCGAACCGCTCGATCTGACGGACGATCGCCTCTTCACGGTCGGCGGGACTCCCCGACGGGACGTGCGTGTAGGCCCACAGCACGTGCTTCCCCTCCGGAGCGCGGCTGCGGTCGAACAGCGTCGGCTGGGCGGCGAGCACGTACGGTGCGTCGGGGAGACTCCCTCGGACCACCGCGTTCTCGGCCGCGGCGATCTCGGCCCGCGTCCCGCCGATGTGCACCGTACCCGTGCGGGCGATATCGGCGTTCGCCCAGGGCACGGGCTCACTGAGAGCGAAGTCGACCTTGGCGACACCGCCGCCGTAGCGGAACCTCTCGAGCGCACGACGGTAGGCCGGTGGCATCCGATCCCCCGCGAGACGGATGAGGGCACGCGGCGTCGTATCGAGCAGGACGGCACGGGAGGGCGGGAGCTCGTCGAGCGAGGTGACCTCGACGTCGGCGTGCAGCACCCCGCCGTACGCGCGGATGTCGGCGATCATCGCGTCGGCGATCGCCTGGCTGCCGCCGATCGGGATCGGCCACCCGCGGCCGTGGCCGTAGGTCGCGAGAACGAGACCCGCCCCGCCCGCCGCCAGGCTCGGCTGGGAGAGGATCGTGTGCGCCGAGACGCCCGTGATGAGAGCCGGAGCGACCTCTTCTCGGAACCGTGCGTTCCACCAGGGGCCGCCCTGTTCGAGCGAGCGGATGCCGAAGAAGAACGCCGCGAGAGGGTCTCCCGGGATGCGCAACAGGGCGTTGCCGGTGAAGTCGGCCACGCCGCGGAGATGGTCGACCAGCGGACGCATGAGGCGCTCGTACGCTGCTCCATCGACGCCGAGGGCGTCGGCTGCCCGCTCGAGGTCGCGGAAGGCGAGGCCGGCACGGCCCCCGTCGAGCGGGTGGGCGTACGACACCTCGGGCACGACGAGCGGCACCCGGCGATCGAGCCCGAACTCACGGAAGAACCACGACTCCAGCGCGAGAGGGTGCACGGCCGAACCGACATCGTGGTGGAAGCCGGGGAGCGTCAACTCGGCGGTGGAGGCCGCTCCCCCGAAGGTCGCGGAGCGCTCGTACACCGCCACCGACAACCCCGCACGGGCGAGGGTGACAGCGGCGGCGAGACCGTTCGGCCCCGAGCCGACGATGATCGCGTCGTAGTTCTCGCTCATCGGTCGATCGGCTCACGTTCGGCGGTCGACTCGTGACCGCGCGCCGCCGAACCACCGCTCGTCCCGGGCGCACCACCCTCGGCGAGGTAGGCGAGACGGTGGAGCGTCTCCGCGTTGCGACAGCGCGTGATGGCGTCGAAGACGACGTCCGGGAGCAGCGTGGTCGGACCGGTGACCGGCTCCTCCTGCAGGCGCACGACGCACATGTCGCCGCGCGCCTTGACGTCGACGGCCACGCGCGCGATGCCGATCGGACCGCCGTGCGGCTCGAGCACCGCGCGCCGGGGCGGATCCCACACCCGCATGATCGTCGTGTCGTTCACCAGGGCGGGCCAGGATCCGAAGGAGTGATGCAGAGTCGCCCCCTCGGCGGGCCACTCCTCCGCCACGTCGCGCATACGCGACGCGCCCACCACCCACAACGGGTAGAGCCAGCCGTTGGCGAGCACGCGGAAGACGTCCTCGGGAGCACAGCGCATCAGACGCACGTTGCGGGCCACGGTCGCTCCTCCTCGTCAGCGGGATGTGCGTCCACGCTACGTGCCGGTCGTGCGGCACGTCGCGACGGTTGCGCTCAGACGGATCGCCCGGTAGCCCTCACGCGGCCGCCGGGAGGACGAACCACGCGCGGGTCCCGCCCGCGGGCGACGCGTCGAGGCCGATCGAGCCCTTGTGCGCATCGACGATGCGGCGGCACGTCGCGAGTCCGATGCCGATGCCCGGCACGTCGGCGCCGTGGCCGCGCTGCATGGGCTCGAAGACGCGATCGCGCATCTCGGGGTCGAGCGCCTCGCCGTTGTCGTCGACGTTGATCCGCCACCCGTCCGGAAGAGTCTCGACCGTCACGCGGATCTGAGGCACGCGCTCGGCCGCGACCGTGAACTTCACCGCGTTGGCGATGAGGTTCTGCAGGAGGACCCGCAGGAGGGTGTCGTCGGCACGGACGAGGGTGGACGCGTCCACCGTCACCTCGGCCCCCGTGCTGACGAGGCTTCCGTCGAGGTCTTCCAGCACAGCGTCGACGGTGTCCGCCACGTCGACGTCGCTCACGTGGGGTCGAGTACCCCCCATCCGCGCGAAATCGAGCAGGTCGGTGACCATCGCGGTCATGCGTCCGGCGGCGGCCTCCGCGCGCGCGAGCGACTGCGTCGCCCGGGGTGCCTGCGCCATCTCGGGGCTGTCGGCGGCGAGTTCGATGAAGCCGGTCAGCGCCGTGAGCGGGTTGCGAAGGTCGTGACTGACCTGGACCGCGAACTGCTCGAGCTGCGCGTTGGACTCCACCAGCTCGCGCTGGATACGCCGCAGTTCGAGGACGTCGATCACCTGGTGGGCGAGCAGGTCGAGAGCTCGGCTGCTGGCATCCGAAAGCTCCCCGACGACGTCGTCGAACACGCACAGCGTGCCGATCGCGACGCCCGCGGGCGTGATCAACGGACTGGACGCGTAGAACCGGACGTGCGCGACCTCGCCGGTCACGAAGGGGTTCTGGGCGAAACGCGTGTCGAGCTGGGCGTCGGGGACGACCACGCGACCCGGAGAGCTGATCACGGCCGCGCACATCGAGTCCTCGCGCGAGCACACAGCCGCCTGGATGCCGACAGCCGCGATCTGGTGCTGCATACGGTCGTCGATGATGTTGATCACCGCGGTGGGAACCCCGCAGATCGTGGCCGCCAGTTCGACGATCCCCTGGAGGTCGGGCTCCGACGGCTCCCCGATGAGCCGGTACTGCGCGATCGCCTCGCGTCGCGTCACATCATGCGCTGTGGACACGTCGTCCCCTCTTTGTGGTACTCCCCTCCCCGAGCCTAGTGCGATTACACCCCCGGCGGCCGGGGTGGAAGGGGGTCGCGTCGGCCACCGCACGCGCGAAGAGTGACGACATGAGCACTCCCACCCCCTCCCCTCAGACGCCCACCGAACCGGGCACGCCCACGGCACCCGAGCCCCTGGCCCCGAACCCCGCCGAACCCACCGTGCCGCTCCCGCCCGAGACCGCTCCAGCACCCTCAGGCGTCGCGGAATGAGCGGCAGAAAGAGCGACGAGACGGCCGGCGCTTTCGCCGAAGACGAGGCCGAAGCCGTCGGAACCGCGGAGATGGATGCCGACAACCCGGTCGAGGAAGACATGATCGAGGCCGTGGACCCCGGCGGCAGTCCCGACTGACCTCGCGGAACGAAAAGGGGGCGACGCCATCACGGCGCCGCCCCCTCGTCATTCATTCGGATCACGGGTTCCCGCGGGTCCAGAGCAGAAGGATCGCGACGACCTGCAGGACGAGGCACCCGACCAGGATCGCGGCACGGCGACGCGGGGTCGACGACCAGCGCTCGTCGGCCATCATCGGCGCCATCGGCATGAGCAGACGGAACGTGCTCTGCTGCGGGAGGAACACCGCGAGGATGTAGACCCCGTAGCTGAAGGCGTAGGAGACGACCATGAGCCCGAGTCGGCGGACCGGACGCGACCACATCAGCGCGAGGAAGGCGACGATCAGGGCGATGACCAGCACGATGCCGACGACACCGAGATGGGTACCCGCCTGGCGGAACCAGGGCGTGAACGGCGTGAACGCGTCGTTGCCGACGTAGTCGAGCCACCAGCCGAGCTCGGTGCGGATGTAGGCGTTGTGCGTCCCGGTCACGTACTGCGCGATGTGGTTCCACGACAGGCCCGCGATCGCGATCGTGCCACCGGTCACCATGAGCGACGCCCACTCGCGGACGGGGAACGGGTCGACGCGGCGACGGAGGAACCGAACCAGGAAGACGATCCCGAGAGCGAGCCCCAGGGCGAGGACGCCCGGCCGCGTGTACGCGGTGACGAGTCCGATGGGGAGGATCCACAGGTACATGCGCTTGATGGCGAGCAGCATCGCGCCGAACATCAGCGCCATGAACAGGCCCTCGCTGTAGCCGATCACGAAGAGGAACGACATCGGCGCGAAGGAGAAGAACACCACCGCCCACCAGGCAGGCTGGGGCTTGGTGACGGTGCGCAGCAGGAGGAACAGCAGCCAGGTGGCGCCGAGGCTCGCGCCGAGGCTGAGGAGCACCGCGATGGGCTGCCACCCGAGGCCCGTGGCATCCGAGAGAACGCGGACGAGTCCGGGGAAGACGGGCAGGAACGCCCAGTTGTTGGGGAGGATGTCACCCGACACGTTCATCGGGAGCGACATCGGGTACCCCTGCGCGGCGATCTGCCCGTAACGGTCGGCATCCCAGCCGGTGAGGTAGTCGAAGAAGGTGCCGAGGCGCTCGCTGTCGGGACCGAAGCCCCAGCGGGCGGCCTTCGCGATCGAGTAGAAGCCCCAGAGGAATCCGAAGTTCACCGCACGCGCGACGGCCCAGAGCAGCAGGACACGGGTGAACGATCCGCGCTCCACCGGCACCGCGCCCTGCGGCGGACGCAGGACGTCTTCGCCGTACTGCCGCAGAGCACGACCGATACGCGACCCGCGCAGCCGGTCGAGGCGGCGGTATCGGCTCGGTCGCTCGATGACGCGCGAAGGACGTGTCGGGGAGGCAAGCTCGCTCGGCGGTGCGCTCACTCGGAACCTTTCACAGAGGAAGATGTGGGCGAGTGACGACGGTGTCGGGCCCGGACAAGTGCAGTGAAGCCAGATCGTAGCGGATCAAACCGAACGTTCCATCCGGTTGACTTTCAGAAAAGTCCCTGGTCAGTGGGTGTCACTGACCAGCTTGAGGCCGACGACGCAGCCGACGAGCCCCAGCACGAGCAGCACCTTGACCAGCGAGAGCGCCTCCGCGCCCGTGGCCATCGCGAAGACGACCGTGAGGGCCGCACCGATCCCGACCCACACCGCGTACGCCGTACCGGTGGGAATCTCGCGCATCGCGAACGCGAGTCCGCCCATGGATGCCACGAGCGCGACGCCGAAGACGACGGTCGGCCAGAGCCTGGTGAATCCCTCCGAGCGGCCGAGCGCGGTGGCCCAGACAGCCTCGAGGATTCCGGACACGATGAGGACGATCCACGACATGGCGGTGCTCCCTGGCCAGTCTTGTCGCGCTCCGGGTACTGATCCCTCGTCCGGGGACGCGATCGAGCGTCCTCCCCCCACGGTAGAGAACACACCTGGGCAGCGCCCGTGCAGCGACGCCAGCACCCGGGACGCGCGTCAGAGCAGGAAGATGGATGCCGCCGACGGATTGTGCGCATGAACGAGCACGCCGAAGACCACGGCGTCGAAGAGCAGGTGCACCGTCACGACATACCAGAGCGAGCGGGTCTTCAGGAAGAGGAAGCCCTGGACGATCGCGAAGGGCACGGTGAGCAGCGGCCCCCACGCCTGGTAGCCGAGCTCCCACAGGAACGAGACGAACACGATCGCCTGCAGGAGATTCGCGGTGAGGTCGGGGAAGTGCCGTCGCAGCAGCACGAACACCGTGCAGATGAAGAAGAGCTCGTCCCAGATGCCGACCGCGCCGACGCCCACGAACAGGCGCGCGATGAGGTCGGGGGTGTCCACGACGGGCCAGTTCATGTAGACGCCCGAGGTGATGAAGTAGAACGGCAGGATCAGGTACCCCAGCACGATCACCCCGGCGAGCCACGCCCACTGCCACCACGTCCACCGGCCGCCGCCGCGCCAGGGGAAGCGGATCGCATAGTCGCGGTAGACGAAACGCGAAACGACGTAGGGAACGACCACCGCGCCGCCCAGGGCGAGGGTGAACCGCACGAAGGCGGCGTTGTCGAGCTCGGCGTGCAACGGGATCAGGCTGACGATGAACTGCCCGATCGCGACGAGTGACACGTCGCGGGCGATGCTGGGCTCTTCGCTCCGGGCGAGGGCGACCCCGTTGCGGCGGTCGACGAGGACCGCGGATGCCACGGCGAGAGCCAGCAGCAGCCACCCGAGCCACACGATCTGGACGACGAACAGCACCGGGGCGGCGAGGCACACCAACAGCGCCGGGAGGAGCTTCGGCGTCCAGGTGGAACGCTCGCGCACCGGCACCGCGGTGTGCGCGGTCACGGGGAGACCCGTGTATACGTCAGGTCGCGGATGTCGCGGCCGACCCGGAGACCCTTGCGCTCGAAGGCGGTGAGCACACGGCCGTCGAAACGCTCGGCCCACTCCCCCGCGAACGCCCGCTCGAAGCCATCGGCCTCATCGAGCACGTCGCGCATCTGGTCGGCGTAGTCCTGCCAGTCGGTCGCGAGGCGGAGCGTGCCACCGGGGCGGAGCGCCCGCGCGGCGACGCGCGCGAAGTCGGGGGCGACGAGGCGCCGCTTCGTGTGCTTGTTCTTGTGCCACGGATCGGGGAAGAACACCCAGAGCTCGTCGACGGATGCCGCGGGCAGCATATGCTCCAGCACCTCGGGGGCATTGGCCTCGACGAGGCGGAGGTTCTTCACGCCCTCGCGGTCGGCGTCGAGCATGGTGCGCGCGAGGCCCGCCGTGAAGACCTCGACCGCGAGGAAGTCGGTGTCGGGGTCGCTGGCTGCGGCCGAGACGATCTGGTGGCCCTGCCCCGAGCCGATCTCGACGACGAGGCGGGCCGAGCGGCCGTAGACCTGGACGAGGTCGACGGCGGTGCCGGCCTTGACGCTCGTCGCCGCCGCGGCCCGCTCCACGGGCAGCAGGTAGAACGGCGAGAGCTCGGCCCACGCGCGGTCCTGCGCCTCGGACATGCGGCCGCTTCGACGCACGAACGACACCGGCTTGTCGCGGAAGACGGGGGCGGCGGCATCCATGTCGTCCAGGCTAGGCGAGCCCTCCGGTGTGTGCCGGACGGGCACCTTGCGGCCGCTCACGGGACGGTCACGAAATCGATGAGTTCCTCGACGCGGCCGAGCAGGGCCGGTTCGAGGTCGCGGAACGTGGTCACTCTCGACAGGATGTGCTGCCAGGCGCGGGCGAGGTCGGCCTGCTCCTCCGCGGGCCAGCCGAGGGCGCGGCAGACGCCGACCTTCCACTCGATCGAGCGGGGGACCTCGGGCCAGTCGGCGATCCCCAGGGCACGGGGCGTGACGCACTGCCAGACGTCGACGAAGGGGTGACCAACGATGCGCACGTGGGCGCCGTGCCGCCCCCGCGCGATCTTCTCGGCGATGCGCGACTCCTTGGAGCCCGGGACGAGGTGATCGACGAGCACGCCGTAGCGTCGCTCGGCGGTCGGGGGCTCGGCATCCAGGGTCTGTTCGAGCAGGTCGACGCCCTCGAGGAACTCGACGACGACGCCCTCGGCGCGCAGGTCGGCGCCCCAGACCTTCTCGACGAGCTCGGCGTCGTGCTTGCCCTCGACGAAGATGCGGCTCGCGCGCGCCGTGCGGGCGCGCTGGTCGTCGACGGCGAAGGACCCGGATGCCGTGCGCGTACGACCCTTCGCGGCGGCGGCCGGGGCGGTCAGCACGACCGGCTTGCCGTCCACGAGGAAGCCTCCGCCGAGGGGGAAGAGCCGGCGCTTGCGGAAGCGGTCCTCGAGTTCGACGTTCATGCCCTCGACGCGGGTCACGGCACCCACGAAGTCCGTGCCGGCGACCTCGACCACCAGATCGACGGATGCCGCCACCTGGGCGGGCTTCACTCGTCCGGCGTCGCGCCAGCCGCGGGCGAGCACATCGGTGCCGTAGCGGTCGTCCATACCTACCTCCGAGCATTCGAGCCTATGCGGCGCTCGTGTGCGCTGAGAGCGGACGCGCCGCTCCTACCCCGGTGTCGGAGGTCGTTTATAGAGTGGTCGGGTCCGCAGCCGAAGGGGGAGGGATGCGAAAGCCCGGTGCCGCGAAAGCGACGGTGGCTCTGCTCGTGCTGGCCGCGGGGGTGCTCGGGTGGCCGCTGTCCGCGGCGGCCGTCCCCCCGCCCGCGCTGGGGTCGAGCTACGTCCTCGATCAGGCCGACGTGCTGACCAACGCGCAAGAGGCCGAGGTGCAGTCCCGGTTGCTGCGGCTCACGAACGAGACCGGCTTCGACATGTGGGTCGCGTACGTCGACGAGTTCACGCAGCCCGAGGCGGCTGCGGACTGGGCCAACGAGACGGCGAACCGCAACAACCTCGGTCCGCACCAGTACCTGCTCGCCGTCTCGGTCGGCGGCCGCGCCTATTACCTGTCGGGCGACGTCGATGACGGCGCCCTGACCTCGACCCAGCTGGCCGACATCGAGCAGGACCTCGTCCAGCCCGCTCTCGCGAACGGTGACTGGGCAGGGGCGGCGATCAGGGCCGCGGACGGGCTCACGGCCGCCGAGCGTGCAGCTCCCGCTCCCGCCCCGCCGACGCCCGCCGGGAGCGGGCCCGACATCGGGCTCATCGTCCTGCTCGTCGTGCTCGTACTGGCGATCGGCGGCGGCCTGCTGTGGTTCGGGCTGCGCCGTCGGCGCGCGGCATCCGGGGGTTCGTCGTCACGCGAGGAAGACATCGACGATCTCGCGAAGCGGGCGGGGTCGGCGCTCGTCGCCACCGACGACGCGGTCAAGAACAGCGAGCAAGAGCTCGGGTTCGCCCGCGCGCAGTTCGGCGACGAGGCCGCAGCCCCGTTCGTCGAGGTCCTCGCGCAGGCGAAGGCCGATCTCGACCGTGCCTTCACGATCTCGCAGCAGCTCGACGACGAAACGCCCGAGAGTCCCGAACAGCGCCGCGCGGGGTACACCGAGATCCTGCGCCTGTGCGCGTCGGCCGATGAGGCCCTGGATGCCAAGGCGTCGGCGTTCGAAGAGCTCCGCGCCCTCGAGGCCGAGGCACCCGAGGCCCTCGCGCGCGTGCAGGAGCAGCACGCCGCGGCCGCAGCCGCGCTCCCCGGCGCCGAGGCCGAGCTCGCGCGACTCCGCCAGCGCTACAGCGACGCCGCCCTCTCCCCCGTCGCCGACAATCCGGCGCAAGCCCGGGCGCGGCTCGACCTCGCCGCGCAACAGATCGCGACGGCCTCGACCGCCCTCGCCGCGGGTGACACGGGCGAGGCAGCCGTCGCCCTGCGCGCGAGCCAGATGGCCGTCAGCCAGGCCGACACGCTCGAGAAGGCGGTATCGGCCCTGGCCGCCGACCTGGCGACCGCGGAGAAGCGCTGCGCCGACCTCGCTGCCGAGATCGACGGCGACATCGCCGCCGCCGGCGCCCTCCCCGACCCCGACGGCCGGATCGCGGGAGCCGTGGCGGCCGCGACGGCGCAACGCAACGCGGCGCGCGCCTCGCTCGGCGGGGAGCGCTCCGATCCCCTGGGGGCGCTCGGCACGCTCGAGAAGGCCAACGCGACGATCGATGCCGTTCTCGCCGAAGCGCGCGACGCGGCGGAGCGCCAGCGGCGCGCCGCCTCTCAGCTCGAGAGCACCCTCGTTCAGGCGCGCGCGCAGGTGTCGTCGACAGAGAGCTTCATCGCCGCCCGACGCGGAGCCGTAGGACCCACGGCCCGGACACGTCTGGCCGAAGCCGGCGCCGCCCTCGTGCAGGCCGAGCAGCTGCGCGCGAGCGATCCGGTGACGGCGCTGACGCTCGCTCAGCGCGCGGTCCAGCTCTCCGGCGAGGCCGGCTCCCTCGCCCAGAACGACGTGGGCGGGTTCGGGGGCGGCTCCGGCGGCGGAACCGACATGCTGGGCGCGATTCTGGGCGGGATCGCCGTCAACTCCCTGCTCGGCGGGGGCGGTTCGCGCTCGCGCGGCGGCTTCGGTGGAGGGTTCGGTGGAGGCTTCGGTGGGAGCATCCGCTCCGGCGGCTCCCGGTCGCGCTCCGGCGGTGGCGGCATGCGTTCGGGCGGCTCGCGGAGCAGCGGCGGCGGCAGGTCGCGCCGCGGAGGCGGGCGCTTCTGAGCCGCCGCCGCAAGCCGATCCCGGCCGTCACAGAAAATTCGTAGCATTCGACACCAGACTCGACATCGTCGCCCTAGGAAGGAACCCCCGCATGGCCAAGCAGTCCATCTTCGGTCGCATGACCACCCTCGTCCGCGCGAACATCAACGCGCTCCTCGACCAGGCCGAGGACCCGCAGAAGATGCTGGATCAGCTCGTCCGCGACTACTCCAACTCGATCGCCGACGCCGAATCGGCGATCGCCGAGACCATCGGCAACCTGCGCCTCCTCGAGCGCGACCACCAGGAAGACCGCCAGGCCGCCGCGGAGTGGGGCAACAAGGCCCTCGCCGCGAGCCGCAAGGGCGACGAGCTCCGCGCGTCGGGCAACATCCCCGAGGCCGACAAGTTCGACAACCTCGCCAAGATCGCCCTCCAGCGTCAGATCACCGCCGAGGGCGAGGCCAAGGCCGCCGAGCCGACCATCGCCGCGCAGACCGAGGTCGTCGACAAGCTCAAAGACGGCCTCAACGGCATGAAGACCAAGCTCGAGCAGCTGAAGGCGAAGCGCAACGAGCTCACCGCGCGGGCGAAGGTCGCCGAGGCGCAGAACAAGGTGCACGACGCCGTCCGCTCGATCGACGTCCTCGACCCGACGAGCGAGCTCGGCCGCTTCGAAGACAAGATCCGCCGCCAGGAGGCCCTGGCCGCCGGGAAGCAGGAGCTGGCGGCCTCGAGCATCGACGCGCAGTTCAACGCTCTCGAAGACGTGGGCGAGCTCACCGAGGTCGAGGCGCGCCTCGCCGCGCTCAAGGTCGGCGGCCCGCAGCGCGCCGCGATCGACGCCCCGAGCCCCGACCAGGTCTGATCTGTTCCGAGAGTGCATCGTCCGGCCCGCCGGGCGGTGCACTCTCGGTCTCTTCCGGAGGTACCCATGGCGCGTTTCATCGTCGCTCCGCAGTGGCAGGGCTCTTCGTCTTCTCGAGCGATGCAGCTCATCGACGGAGCCGAGGCGATCGCGGGCGACCTGCCGCGCGCCTCCACCACTGTCCTCGACGCCGTGCCCGAGGCCGGCGACGCCCAGGGCACCGCCGTCCACCGGCTCAGCGCGCTGATTCGGATGCGCGAGCGGATCGAAGACGCCGTCCGCGCGAGTACCGATCCCGCGATCGTCGTCGGCGGTGACTGCGGCGTAGCCCTCGGCGCGATCTCCCCCGTCGCGGCCGACGACCTCGCCGTGGTCTGGATCGACGCGCACGCCGACCTGAACACCCCCGCCTCCTCCCCCAGCGGCGCGTTCCACGGAATGGTTCTCCGGGCGATCACCGGCGAGGGCGAGAACCTTCACCGCCTCGAACCCGGGATCTCGCCGTCCCGGATCGTTCTCGCGGGAACGCGGGCTCTGGATGCCGAGGAGCAGCGCTTCATCGACGAGCACGGCATCCGTGTCATCGCGCCAGACGCTCTCGCCGACCCCGAGGTGCTGGCCGAGGCGGTGCAGGCGACCGGAGCCTCCCGTGTGTACGTGCACGTCGACCTCGACGTGCTCGACCCGGCGGAGATGACCGGCGTCGCCCTGCCGGAGCCCTTCGGTGCGCGCACGACCGACGTCGTGGCATCCCTTCGTCGCCTGCGGGAGCGGGTGCCGCTCGCGGGGGCCACGCTCACAGAGTTCTCGCCGTCGTCGCCCGCCGCCGCCGTCGACGACCTGGGGACCATCCTCCGGCTCATCGGGGCCTTGGCGTGAGCCCGGTCCCAAGGCCGCCTGCCGGATGGCGAGAGCGCGCCGACCGGGCTGTCGCGCGCGGGCGCTTCTGGGACCGGTTCATTCCCGGTTTCCTGCTCGATTCCCCCGTCAGCCGCGTCGGGTACTGGTATGGCTGCACCGTCGGATGGGTGTGGGGATCCCTCTGGAGCACCGGTCGCGTCGAGAAGCGCCACGGCCTGTGGGTGTTCCGCGGGCTGCCCTCGTGGGCGTATCCCCGCGGCGGCGTCTGCGTCGGCGGGTGCTTCCTCACCGGCGACGCCCGACCGACCGACACCGTGCTCGGCCACGAGGCCGTGCACAAACGCCAGTGGCAGCGCTACGGCTTCCTCATGCCGGTCCTCTACGCCCTCGCCGGCCGCGACCCCTTGCGCAACCGCTTCGAGATCGAGGCGGGCCTGGTCGAGGGCAACTACGTGCCGCGCGGCAGCTGATCGGCGCGACCGCGCATCGTCGCTGTGCCGCCGCCTCGCGCTTCGCCGCCCCTGCGCTCAGCGCGCCGGCGCACGGCACCGCCGCCGGACGCGCATAAACGCCATCCGCTCACAGAAACACGAGCACAGCGCGTTTATGCGCGCGGATCGCGTTTATGCAGCGCCGAAAAGCGCGCGGCACGCCGATCACGCGCGAGCGAGCCGATCCTCGGCCGCGCTCAGCGCGCGGTCGCGAGGCCGAAGCGCTCGGGCGTGTGGATCGACTGCGCGTCGACGCCGTGGCGGGCGACGAGCTCGTCGACGATCTCGGCCGTGCCGAGGTACCCGCCCAGCAGGAAGATGCGGGTGTCGTCATCGTCGCAGCACAGCATCTCGCCGGCCCAGCCCGAGACCGCGCGGACGAGCGCCTCGCCCGCGGCGCAGCAGCGGCCGGTCCCCGGCGCGCCACCGCGGCGGGAACGATCGAGCCAGGTCAGGGTCATGCGCGCGGGAGCCGCGATCCGGCCGATCCACGACGCGTCGGGGACCTCGACGAACACGCGCCCCGTCGAGCAGATCGGCAGCGTCGCCAGCAGTGCCTCGAGCTCGGCGAGAGAGGTCTCGTCGGCGGTCACGAGGTGCTGCACGCGGGTGTGCCGCGACGCGCGACAGGCGGCGTCGTTGTGCTCGGAGGGGAAGGACATGATGCCCCTACTATACCCGCGAAGAAGGGTTGCCTAACCTGAGTTCCCGCTTTGTATCGCGACGTCGAAGCATCGCTCAGTCGATCAGGACCTCACGCAGGCGTCGAAGTTCGTCGTCGCTCATCCCGTGGGTACGGAGGTAACCCGCGGGTGAGCCGTACTCGCGGTCGAGGCGCGCGAGCAGCGCCCGCATCACGGGCGCCGGCGAGCGGGTGGCCAGGGCCTCGGCGTTGACGTTCTCGGGATGGAACGCCCGGATCGCCCGCAGCACGGCGGCGTTGCGCTCGGGTGGAAGGAGGGCCTCGGTACGCGCGTAGTCGGCGACCACGGCCTCGCGGTCGACGCCCGCCGCCGCGAGCGCGATCGCGACCGTCACCCCGGTGCGGTCCTTGCCGACGGTGCAGTGCACGAGCACGGGCTGGGCGCTCAGGATGCCACGCACCACCGCCACGACCCGGTCGGCGGACTCGTCGACGATCGCGGCGTAGAGCTCGTCGAGGGTCACGTCACGGGCGAAGAACGAGTCGACGGACCCGAGGAACAGCGGCTCGTGCTGCACCTCCACGGGCAGATCGTCGAAGCGGCTCGGGGCGTGGGCGAGCTCGGTCTCGTCACGCAGGTCGATGACGCGGCGAATCCGCAGCGAGCGCAGCGTGTCGATGCCGTCGTCGTCGACCGCGACGAGATTGCCGGAGCGGAAGAGGACGCCGGCTCGCGTCCGGCCGTCACCCGCGGGCAGCCCGCCGACGTCGCGGAAGTTCGCCGCCCCCGAGACCAGCGACGTCACGCGGTCTCCCCGTGGTCGTGAGCCGCGCGCGGCGGGACGGGGTATCGTCCCGCGATCGCCACGCGGTTGAACGCGTTGATCGCGACGAGGATCCACGAGAGCGCCACGTACTCGGCTTCGCTCAGGATGCCGCCCGCCTGGTCGTAGACGTCGTCGGGGATGCCGTCCTCATGGATGAAGGTGAACGACTCGGTGAGTTCGAGAGCCGCCCGCTCGCGCTCGTCGAACACGCCGGACTCCCGCCAGGTGGCGATCTGCGCGATCGCGTCGGCGTCGAGGCCGGCCTTGACCGCCGCGTCGACGTGCACACGCACGCAGTACGCGCAGCCGTTGAGCTGGGAGGCGTGGATCTGCACGATCTCGCGCAAGCGCGCGTCGACACCGGCATCGGCGGCGAGCCGCCCGACGGTGCTCGAGAACGATCGCAGCGCGGCGTACGCCTCGGGGGCCTTCTTCGACAGATGAACGCGCTTCTCCTCACCCATGGCCACAGCCTACGGCGACCTCACCCTGTCCGGTCCCCTGTCCCCGGACGCGCGGTGGCGGCCCGCGGGCGCGGGTGGGAGGGTGGATGCCATGCCCGAGGTCGACGAATTCTCGTTCCTTCCCGCCCAGGCCGCCGAGGCCGGTCGCCCGACACCGACCGTCGAACGCGTGCAGTTGACGCTCGACGACGGTCGCGTGCTGAGCGGCCTGCGGTGGGGCGACGCTCCCCCCGCGGTGACCCTCCTCCACGGCGCGGGGCTGAACGCCCACACCTGGGACACGACGCTGCTGCACCTCGGGCTGCCCGCGCTCGCGCTCGACCTCCCGGGGCACGGCGACTCCTCGTGGCGCGACGACGCCGCGTACGTCGCCCGCGTGCTCGCCCCCGACGTGGTGACCGCCATCGAGACGTGGACGGAGGGACCGCAGACGCTCGTCGGCCACTCGCTCGGTGGTCTCACGGGCGGCGCGGTCGCGGCATCCCGTCCCGATCTCGTCGCACGACTCCTCGTCGTCGACATCACGCCGGGCATCGATCCGAGCGGCGGTCCCGCGCAGCTGCGGGCGTTCTTCGCCGGCCCCACCGACTGGGCGTCGCGCGACGAGCTGGTGGAGCGCGCGCTGTCGTTCGGTCTGGGCGGTTCGCGCGCCGCCGCGGAACGCGGGGTGTTCCACAACTCGCGCGTGCGCCCCGACGGGCGGGTCGAGTGGAAGCACCACTTCGCCCACCTCGCCGCCGCCGCGGTGAACGCCGGGGCGGATCCCTCGACCCCGGATGCCGTGCGCGCGGTGCTCGCGACGACGGGCTGGGACGATGTGGCCCAGGTCACCGCCCCGATCACCCTGATTCGCGGCGAGCGCGGGTTCGTGACCGCCGACGACGCCGACGAGCTCGTGCGGCGCGTGCCGACCGCCGACGTCCGTGTCCTCTCGACCGGACACAACGCCCAGGAGGAAGACCCCGCCGGTCTCGCCGCCCTGATCCGCGAGGTCGCGTCCGCGCAGTGACGTCCTGCGCGCCGCGTCATCCTCCGTCGCGCGGCGTCATCATCGGCGTGCGGGGAATACGGGTGAAAGTAGGCTGTTTGCACCCCTGCACGGCATCCACAGCACTCGGATGCCTTCGGCCTGCGAAAGGACATCCCGCAATGCTGCGCCGCACTGCCCTCGCCACGAGCGCGCTCCTGATCTCAGCCCTGCTGCTCACCTCGTGCACGGGCTCGAACACCGCGCCCGGCCCGACCGGCGAGGCCGACCCGAACGCCACTCTCACGGTGCGCCTGTCGCTCGAGCCGTCGAACCTCGACATCCGCCACACCAGCGGAGCCGCCCTCGAGCAAGCCCTCGTCGACAACGTCTACCAGGGCCTCGTGACCCGCAACGGCGACGAGAACAACGCGATCGTGCCCGCCCTGGCCACTGAGTGGAACGTCTCGCCCGACGGTCTGACGTACACGTTCACGCTCCGTGGGGGCGTCACGTTCCACGACGGCAGCGCGCTCACCGCCGACGACGTGGTCACCTCGCTGCAGACAGCGAAAGACGACGCGACGGTGCAGAACAGCACCGATCTCGCGAACGTGGCATCCATCTCCTCCCCCGACGCGTCCACCGTCGTCGTCACGCTCGCGAAGCCCAACATCGACTTCCTGTTCGCGCTGACGGGTCGCGCGGGCCTGATCTTCAAGAACGGCGACACGACGAACCTCCAGACCGCCGAGAACGGCACGGGTCCCTTCCGCGTCGCGTCGTGGAACACGGGACAGAGCCTCACGCTCGCCCGCTACGACGGCTACTGGGGCGACAAGGCGGGAGTCGCCGAAGTCGTGCTCGACTACATCCCCGACCAGAGCGCGGCCACCAATGCGGCGGTCAGCGGCGACGTCGATGTGGCGCTCGAGATCGACCCCGACCTGCAGGGCCAGATCGAGGGCACCGGGAACTTCACGATCGAGTCCGGGCTCACCACCGACAAGGGCACCCTCGCGTTCAACAACCAGCGCGCTCCCCTGAACGACCAGCGCGTGCGCGAGGCCCTGCGTCTCGCGGTCGACCACAACGCGCTCGTCGAAACGCTGGTCACGGCGCAGCCGCTGAACGGTCCGATCCCCCCGCTCGACCCCGGCTACGAAGACCTCACGGGCAGCGTGTCGTACAACCCCGATCGTGCGCGCGAGCTCCTGGCCGAGGCGGGCGCCGAGAACCTCAACCTGTCGCTGACGATCCCCAACGTCTACCCGAGCACTCTCGCGACCTTCCTCGTGTCGTCCTACGCCGACGTGGGAGTGACGCTCCAGGTCAAGCAGGTCGACTTCTCGACGTGGCTCACCGACGTGTACACCAACCACGACTACGACCTGAGCTTCGTGCGCCACGTCGAGGCGCGGGACTTCGGCAACTGGGCCGACCCGACCTATTACTTCGGCTTCGACAACGCCGAGGTGCAGCGCCTGTACGCGGAGGCCCTGGCGAGCACCGACGACCAGCAGTCGTCCGATCTCCTCGCCGAAGCCGCACAGATCGTCGACGATCAGGATGCCGCCGACTGGCTGTTCCTCTCGGCCCCGCGCACGGCGGTGGGCACGAACGTGTCGAACTTCCCGAAGAACTCGCTGAACGTGCGCCTGCCTCTCGCGGGCGTGACGGTCTCGTCGGAGTGATCCGATACGCGCTGACACGGCTGGGCCTGCTCGTGCTGGGCCTGGCCGTGGCCAGCGCGCTGATCTTCCTCTCGCTCCGCGTGCTCCCGGGTGATGTCGCCCAGCTGGTCGGGGGCACGCAGGCGAGCCCCGAGCAGGTCGCCGCGTTGCGCGAGAGCCTCGGGCTGAACGTCCCGCTGTGGCAGCAGTACCTCGACTGGATCGGCGGACTGCTCCGCGGCGATCTCGGCAGTTCGCTGCTCACCGGGACGCCGGTGATGACCGAGCTCGTCAGCAAGGCGCAGGTGACCGTGCCCCTCGCGGCGATGTCGCTCACGGTGGCGCTCGTCGTCGGCATCCCCCTCGGAGTGCTGTCGGCCCTAGGCCGTCGGCACGCGGGCGGCACCGCGATCAGCGTGGGCGCCCAGGCTCTCGCGGCCGTTCCGATCGTGTGGGCGGGCATGATGCTCGTCGTCGTGTTCGCCGTGTGGCTCGGGTGGCTCCCGCCGCAGGGCTTCCCCCGCGCGGGCTGGAAAGACCCGGCGGCCGCCTTCCGAGCACTCGTGCTGCCCGCGGTGACCATCGGCGTGGTCGAGGGGGCGATGCTCCTCCGCTTCGTGCGAAGCGCGACCCTGCAGGCGCTCGGCCAGGATTACGTGCGCACGGCGGCCGCGAAGGGCCTCACCCGGACGCGGGCGCTGCTGCGCCACGGCCTACCCAACGTGGGCCTGTCGATCATCACGGTGCTCGGCCTGCAGGTCGCCGGCATCATCGTCGGGGCCGTCGTCATCGAGCAGCTGTTCACCCTCCCCGGTGTGGGACGCATGCTGGTCGCCGACGTCGCGGCGCGCGATCTGCCCAAGGTGCAGGGAGAGCTCCTCGCACTGACCGGTTTCGTGCTCGTCGTCGGCTTCGTCGTCGATCTCGTCCACCGGCTGATCGACCCCCGGCAGAGGGAGGCCTCGTGAGCACCCTCAGGCGCCTCTGGGCCCTCGGCACCGGGAGATTCGGCATCCTGATCGTCGTCTCGCTGGTCGTCGTCGCCCTGGTCTCGCTCGTGTGGACGCCGTTCGACCCGGCCGCCGTCGACGCGCGTGCGCGCTGGTCGGACCCGTCCTGGCCCCACGTCCTCGGCACCGACAACAACGGCCGCGACATCGCGAGCCTGCTCATGGCCGGGACCCGCACGACGATCGTCGTCGCGGTGGGTGCCGGTGTCGTCGCCTCGGTGCTGGGCATCGCCCTCGCCGCCCTCGGCTCACTCACGGCGCGGTGGATACGCGAGAGCGTCGCGGTGCTCGTCGACATCCTCATCGCCTTCCCCGTGCTGATCATCGCGATGATGATCTCGGCCGTCTGGGGCGGCTCGCTCGCCGTCGTGATCTGGGCCGTCGGGATCGGCTTCGGCGTGAACATCGCGCGCGTCACCCGACCTGAGCTGCGACGCGTGATGCAGAGCGACTTCGTTCTCGCGGGGCGCGCGAGCGGGCTCACGACGTGGCAGAACCTCACGCGGCACCTCCTCCCGAACGTCGCTCCCGTCTTCATCGTGCAGTTGTCGTGGGGTATGGCCGTCGCCGTGCTCGCGGAGGCGAGCCTGTCGTACCTCGGCTTCGGTGCCCCGCTCACGCAGCCCTCGTGGGGCGTGCTGCTCAACGACCTGCAGGCCTACATCGCCGTGCATCCGCTGACCGTGGTGTGGCCGGGGCTCGCGATCACCCTCACCGTTCTCGGACTCAACCTGCTCGGAGACGCGCTGCGCGAGGCCGCCGACCCGACGCTCGCCGAGCGCGCGCCCGCCGCTCGCACGCACGTGCCGGGGGTGGTCGCGTGAGTCTCCGGGTGACCGACCTCCGTGTCGAGATCGGCGGTCGCGCCGTCGTCGACGGGATCTCGTTCGAGGTGCCCGACGGCGCCCGCGTCGGCCTCATCGGCGAGTCTGGTTCGGGCAAGTCGCTGACGGCCCTCGCGATCCTCGGGCTTCTCCCCGACGGCGCTCGCGCCACCGGCAGCGTCCGCTGGAACGACCGCGAGATCCTCGGCCTTCCGGATCGCGACCTCGCCACCCTGCGGGGCGACGACATCGGCATGGTGTTCCAGGAACCCCGCACCGCTCTCAACCCCCTCCACACGGTCGGCCGCCAGATCGGCGAGTCCGTCCGCATCCACGAGCGGGTCTCGCGTCGTGAGGCTCTCCGGCGTGCCGTCGCCGAGGCCGGGCGCGTGGCCCTGCCCGACCCCGAGCGCATCGTGTCGCGCTACCCGCACCAGTTGTCGGGCGGTCAACGCCAGCGCGTCGCGATCGCGATGGCCCTCGCGTGCCGGCCGCGCCTGCTCATCGCCGACGAGCCGACTACCGCTCTCGACGTGACCATCCAGGCCGGTGTCCTCTCGCTGCTGCGCGAACTGGTCCAGGATGCCGGGATGTCGCTCGTCTTCATCACGCACGACCTCGCGGTGCTCGCGCAGGTCGCGACCCACGCGGTCGTCCTCGAGCACGGACGCGTGGTCGAGCGGGGCGAGGTCTCGGAGCTGCTGCGCGCACCGTCGTCCCCGATCACGAAGGCCCTGCTGCGGGACGCGACGGCGACGCTCTGGCATCCGGAGCATCCTGGTCGGGATGCCGGGACCCCGACGGATCCGCGCGGTCCGTCGCGCGCGCACGGCGAGGCGGCCGCGGGAGAGGAGACGCCGTGAGCGAGACGCAGATCCACGCGCGCGGCCTGTCGCGCAGCTACCCCGCACCCCGTCGCGGCTTCGGCCGGCCGGAACCCACGATCGGTCTCGACGACGTCGACCTGACGGTCCGCGCGGGCTCCGCCGTGGGCGTCATCGGCGAGTCGGGATCGGGCAAGTCGACGCTCGTCCGCCTGCTGTTGGGACTCGACGTCCCGACGGCCGGCACCGTCGAGGTCGACGGTCGCGCCGTCGACGCGCGCGGGTCGGCCCGCTCGCTGCACTGGCTGCGGCGGGCGACGGGCATCGTCTTCCAGGATCCGTACGCCTCGCTCGACCCCCGCATGAGCATCGGCCGGATCGTCGGTGAGCCGCTCTGGGCACTCGGCATCGAGGGCGACCGGCGCGCGCGGGTGCGCGAGGTGCTCGGGCAGGTCGGTCTCGAGGCTGACATGGCCACCCGCTTCCCGCACGAGTTCTCGGGAGGCCAGCGCCAGAGGATCGCCCTGGCGCGCGCGATCGTGCACCGCCCGCGCATCCTCGTCGGCGATGAGCCGCTGTCGGCGCTCGACGTGACCGTGCGCGCGCAGATCCTGCGGCTTCTCAGCCGCCTGCGCGCGGAAGAAGACCTGACGCTCGTGCTCGTGTCGCATGACATCGGTGTGGTGCAGAACGTCTGCGACCAGGTCGTCGTCATGAAGGACGGGCGCGTCGTCGAGCAGGGACCGACCGAGAAGGTGCTCTTGCAGCCGCAGGCCGCGTACACCCGGCAATTGTTGGCGTCCGTTCCGACGCTTCCGCACTAAGCGGCGAGGACGGTCGCGCCCCGTCGCCGTTTCATCGCGTTCGCGTGACGGATGCCGCGCCCCGGCGCCCGCGGACTCTCCGCGCACCTGTGGACAAGGGATGCCGCGATGTCGGTGGTCGGCGCTAGCCTCGGCGCATGATCCCCGGAATCGTTCCCCCGTTCCTTCTCGATCGGCTCGCCTCGACCGACGACCCCCGTCTCGCGCGAGCCGCCGCCGCCGCGCGGAAGACGCTCGCGATGCCGCGGCCGCAGCGTGCCACCCGTCGACGGCTGCGCCTGTCGATCGACGGCGATGCGCTCGTCGCCGAGGCCGTGCCCGCGCCCGACCGGGTGATCTCCGACGCCAGGAACACCGAGAATCTGCCCGGGCGCCGGGTGCGCAGCGAAGACGAGCCGCCCTCCGGCGACAGCGCCGTCGACGAGGCGTACGACGGCCTCGGGGCCACGTACGACTTCTTCTGGGACGCCTTCGCGCGCGATGGCATCGACGCGGCCGGTGGCTCGCTGCTCGCGACCGTGCACTTCGGCGACGACTACGACAACGCGTTCTGGAACGGCGAGCGCATGGTGTTCGGCGACGGCGACGGCGAGGTGTTCGTGGGGTTCACGCGGTCGCTCAGCGTCATCGCCCACGAGCTCGGGCACGGGGTGACCGAGGCCGCCGGGGGCCTCGAGTACCAGGGACAGTCAGGCGCGCTGAACGAGTCTCTGTCGGACGTGTTCGGTGCGCTCGCCGAGCAGCACCACCGCGGCGAACGGGCCGACGAGGCGTCGTGGCTGATCGGGGCAGGGATCTTCGCCGAGGCCGTCCAGGGCGAGGCCCTGCGCTCGATGAGCGCGCCCGGCACCGCGTACGACGACGACGTGCTCGGCAAGGATCCGCAGCCGGGCCACATGCGCGACTACGTCAAGACCGACGACGACAACGGCGGTGTGCACATCAACTCCGGCATCCCGAACCGCGCCTTCTACTTGGCGGCGACCGAACTCGGCGGCTTCGCGTGGGAGCGTGCCGGGCTCATCTGGTACCGCACCCTGACGGCCGGCACGCTGTCACCCACGGCCGACTTCGCCGCGTTCGCCCGCGCCACCCTGGCCGCGGCGGCGACCGAGTACGGTGAGAAGTCGGAGGAGGTCGCCGCCGTCCGCGCCGCCTGGGCCGGCGTCGGCGTCGAGGAGGATGCCGCAGCCTGACACCGACGAGCAGTTCGCCATCGTCGTGGTGCGCTCGGGGGGCATCGCCGGCCTGTCGAAGCAGTGGCGGGCGGAACCCGACCCCGAGCGGGCCCCGCACTGGAGGGAGCTCGTCGAGAGCTGCCCCTGGGATGCGCCGCCGATCCTCCCCACCGGAGCCGACCGCTACCAGTGGCGCATCGAGGTGCACCGCGGCGACACCGCCGTGCACCAGGCGCGCTTGAGCGACCAGCAGGTCGAGGGTCCGTGGCGCTCGCTGATCGACGAAGTGCGCGAGGCGGCATCACCACATCCACGCGCGCACTGAGCGCGACCTCGCCGCCGCAATCCGACTGACGCTGAGCGCGATCTCGGAGCCGCCGCCGCTGGCACCGCGCGCCCTTTCGGAGTGGTGACTCACCGGCGCGCACCCTCACCGCCCCGCGGCGACACCGCCCACCGGTCGCGAAGAGCGGGGCGGCTCGCCCACCTCCGCCACGGTGTGACCACCGCAGGCCGCCGCGAGGACCGTCGCTCGCTCGATCCGCTCCACCGCGAACCAGCGCATCGCGTCGCGCAGACGACACCAGCCGATGAGGAACCATCGGCCCTCTCGTGACGCGAACAGCACCGGCTCGACGTCGCGGGTCGTGGTCTCCCCCGCCGCCGAGGTGTACCGCAATCGCACGACGCGCTGATCGAGCAGAGCGTCCTCGAGCGCGGACTTCACCGCGCGAGAGGGCGGCGCGGGAGCGTCGATCCACACCCGCCCCGCCAGTTCCTCCGCTCGCGCGCGCGTGCGGGGGTCGACGACGTCGAGGATCTTGGCGACTCCCGCGCGCGCCAGATCGTTGTACGGGGCGTCCCGACTCGCCGCCACCGCCGCGAGGAGTGCCACCGCCTGCGCCGGCGAGAAGGTGACGGGCGGAAGCGATGGACCGGCAGCGAGCCCGTAGCCACCACGCGGGCCGGGACGCGACCAGATCGGCGCCCCGCTGCGCTCGAGAGCCGCGAGATCACGTTTCACCGTCCGCACCGACACGTCGAACTCGCGCGCCAGACGCTCGGCCGAGCATCCGAGGGCGCCCCGCCTTCGCAGCATCTCGGTCAGTGCGTGCAACCGCTCGGCGCGTTTCATCGACGGGCGATCCGGATGTTCATGACATGAATAGTGACATACCGTTGCCCGGACGGCCCCGGAAGCTGGAGCCATGAACACCATTACCGGTACACCGCCCCTTGTCCTCCTCGCCGGCCACTGGCTCGGCGCGTGGGCGTGGGACGAGGTCCTCGCCCACCTCCCCTCTCACAGCGCACACGCCCTGACCCTGCCCGGTCTCGATCCAGGAGACGCCGACCGCGCCGAGCGGACCCTGGACGACCAGGTTGCCGCGATCGTCGACATGCTCACGACCCTCGACGCCCCGGCGGTGCTCGTCGCGCACAGCGGCGCCAACGCCCCCGTGAGCGTCGTGCTGGACCGGCATCCGGAACGCGTCCGCCGGGTGGTCTGGGTCGACTCCGGACCCTGGGATGGAAGGGCTTTCGCGCCCGACCTACCGGCCGAAGCGAGAGATCTACTTCTCCCGGCGTTCGACGCCCTGGCGCAGCAAGCGAGCCTCGAAGGTCTGACCCCCGACCTGCTCGAGCGGTTCCGCGAGCGCGCCGTCGCCGAACCGGCCTCGGTCCTCCGCCAGAGTGTTGCCTGGGGGAACGAGGCCCGACACCACGTCCCGACGACTCTCGTGTGCTGTTCTCTCCCGAGCGCTCACGTGCACGAGCTCGCGGGGGCGGGACACCCGATGTTCGCCGAGGTCGCCCGGCTCACCCGCGCCGAGTCCGTGGATCTCCCGACCGGGCACTGGCCGATGTGGTCACGCCCGCGCGACCTCGCCCGGGTCATCCTCGCCGCCGCGCGTCAGGACTGACGCGGCGGGCGAAACTCCTGACGAACCGAACGCCGATCCGCGCGCGAGCGCGACACACGGCATCCGAGGGCGGAAACTCAGGAGTTTCGCCCGCCCGCGCCGTTCGCCGGAGCGCGCGGCTCAGCCGAACAGCTTCCGCCGCTTCTTCTTCGACGGGATGCTCTTCTGCAGGTAGACCACGCCGAGCCACCGGCCGAACTTGAAGCCGACGCGCCCCATACGGCCCACCTCTGTGAAGCCGAGCTTCTCGTGCAGGGCGATCGAGGCGTCGGCGCCCTTGTCGCTGATCGCGGCGACCATCTCGCGGATGCCGAGATCCTGGCATGCCGCGATCAGCGCCTCGAGCAGCGCGCGGCCGAGCCCCTTGCCCGCGGCCGCCTGGCCCAGATAGATCGAGTTCTCGACCGTGTACCGGTAGGCCGACTTCGACTGCCACGGCTGCACGAGCGCGTACCCGAGCAGTTGGCCGCTCGGCGACTCCGCCACGAGGAACGGAAGTCCGAGCCGCTTCAGCGTCGCGAACTTGTCGCGCCATTTGGCGATCGACCACGCCTTCTCGTCGAAGGTGACCACCGAGTTGCGGACGTAGTAGTTGTAGATCTCGCGGATGTCGGGGATGTCCGCTTCCGTCGCGGGGCGGATCTCGTACGAGAAGGGGCGTTCCGGCTCGGGGGCGCGCCGCAGGTGCGCCGGCAACCGCCGACGACTCTTCTCGTACTCTTCTTCCAGCACGCACGCCACTCTACGCAGACCGGCGTTTCGAGCGTATGACCCCGGCCGCGTACGGCCGCGCGAGGACGTGCTCAGGCCGGAAGGCGCCAGTCCACGGGCTCGGCGCCCTGCTGCTCGAGCAGCGCGTTGACGCGCGAGAAGGGCTTCGACCCGAAGAATCCGCGGCTCGCCGACAGCGGTGACGGATGCGGTGACGAGACGATCGCCGTGTCACCGAGGAGCGGCGTGAGATTCATGGCATCCCGCCCCCACAGCACCGCGACCAGTGGAGCGTCGCGCGCGACGAGGCAGCGGATCGCGTGCTCGGTGACGCGCTCCCACCCCCAGCCGCGGTGGGAAGCCGGGGCTCCGGGCGCCACGGTCAGCACCCTGTTCAGGAGCATGACGCCCTGCGCCGCCCACGCGGACAGGTCGCCGTGCGGGGCGGGAGGGATGCCGAGATCGTCGGACAGCTCTCGGTAGATGTTCGCGAGGCTGCGAGGCAGCGGCCGGACGTGCGGGTCGACCGCGAACGACAGGCCGATCGGGTGCCCCGGCGTCGGGTACGGATCCTGGCCGACGATCAGCACGCGCACCGCGTCGATCGGCGTGCGGAAGGCCCGCAGCACGAGGTCGCCCGCCGGCAGGTACGGCTTGCCCTCGCTGCGCAGTCGCTCGCCCACCGCGGCGATATCGGCCGCGACCGGAGCAAGCGGCTCGACCCACGACGCGTCGATCAGCCCGGCATCCGCGAGCTCGGCGAGGGACTTCGCCGTCACGCCGCGTCTTCCTCGCGCACCGACCCCTGGAACGACCAGGGGAAGTCGATCCACAGGTCGGTGTCTTTCCACGAGTAGTCGGGCGTGATGATCGTGGACGGCTTCGTGTAGATCACGGCCGACCGCGTCTCGGCACCGTGCCGGGCGAGGAGCTTCACCGCAAGGTCGAGGGTGCGACCGCTGTCGGCGACATCGTCGACGAGGAGCACGCGGCGCCCGCTCAGGTACGACAGGTCGAGGGCGGGCGGGAGGACCTCGGGGTCGTCGAGCACGGTCCCGACCCCGGTGTAGAACTCGACGTTCAACGCCCCGCAGTTCTTGGCTCCCAGGCCGTAGGCGATCGCGCCACCGGGGAGCAGGCCGCCGCGTGCGATCGCGACGACGACCTCGGGCTCGAAGCCATCCGCCACGATCGCTCGCGAGATGTCGCGGGTCGCCGCGCCGAAATCGTCCCAGCTCAACCGCTCACGCTCGTCCGTCACACCGGACTCCTCTCATCGACTGCTTTCACCCTAGGGCGCGGGCCGCCGCTCTCGCGCCGCGCGGCCGCGGGAGCGATTCCCGGATGCCGCGCCCCTGCGGTGCTATCGTCGCGCCATGTCGCGCGTCTCCGGCGCGGTCGGTCGGGTGCGCGGGTCCGCGCTCGGGGTGACCGCGGGTCTCATCGGCTGGTTCGTCGTGGTGGAACTCGCCAGCGGCATCCTGCAGGGGTACTACGTGCCGCTGCTGCCGGACATCGTCGTGCACCTCGGCATCCGCGATGCCGACGTCAACTGGTTCGAGGCGGCTCAACTGCTGCTCTCCGCGCTCGTCCTGCCGATCCTCGCGAAGCTCGGCGACATGTTCGGGCACAAGCGCATCCTGCTCGCCTCCGCGCTCGCGACGGCCGCGGCCAGTTGGTGGCTCGTCTTCGCCGACTCGTTCACGTCGTTCCTGCTCGCGTGGGCGCTGCAGGGGTTCTACGTCGTGTGGCTGCCGCTGGAGATCGCCCTCATCTTCGACCGCGGTCGGCGCCTCCAGCGGGGCGTCTCGCGCACCCGCAGCGCCGCGGGCCTGCTCGTCGTGGGCCTGCAAGCGGGCGCGATCCTCGGTGCTCTCGCCGCCGGTCGCCTGTTCGCCGCGACGGGCGGAGACCTCCGGCTCGCCCTCGCCGTCCCCGCGGTGGTGGTGACCCTCGTCTGTCTCGTGATCTGGCTCGGGGTTCCCGAGTCGGAGCGCTCCGCCGACCCGCGGCGACTCGATGTCGGCGGTTTCGCGATCCTCGCCGGGGCACTCCTGTGCGTCACGGGCGCCCTTTCCTTCGTCCGGCTGCCGGAGGGGCCCGGGCCCATCGCCATCGGCGCGCTCCTCGTCGCGGGCGTCGCCCTCGGCGCGATCTTCGTGTGGTTCGAGCTGCGTCAGCCCGATCCGGCGGTCGACATCCGCGTCCTCCGCCGCCCCGAGATGTGGCCGGTGCAGACGACCGCCTTCCTCGTCGGCATCAGCCTGCTCGGCGCGCAAGGCCCCCTCGCCACGTACGCCGGAACCGACCGCTCTCTCGGGTACGGATTGGGATTGGATGCCACGGACCGCTCGAACGTGATCGGCGTCTACCTCGTCTCGCTCATCGTGGGGGCGGTGCTGTTCGCCGTGACCTCGCGCCGCGCGAGTCCGCGCGCGGTGCTCATCGGCGCGGCGGTCCTCGTCGGAGCGGGATACGCGTTGCTCCTCCCCCTGCACGTCGAGCTGTGGCAGGTGCTGATGTGCCTCGCGATCGCCGGGCTCGGCTCGGGAGCGCTCGTCGCGGCGATGCCCGCGGCCGCCGCCGCCGCCGCACCGCGCGGGCAGACGGGTGTGGCATCCGCTCTCACGAACACGACGAAGACCGTGGGCGGCACGATGTCGTCCGCGGTGTTCGGGGTGGTCCTGGCGGCCGGGGCGGGCTCGGCGGTGGCGGCGACGGCCGCTCCCCTCGCGGGCTACCTGACCGTGTGGTCGATCTGCGCAGCGGGCGGGTTCGCGGCGGCGGTTCTGCTGCTCTTCGTCCCCCGCGTCGCGTTCGCCGACCGCCCCGAGGCCGAGGTGGATGCGCGCGCGGCGCAGGGCGACGTGAGCTGATCCTCGCCGTTCAGGGGCGTCCGAGGAGGAAGAACCCGACGACGAGCGCCACGACGACACCGAACGACACCCAGGCCGCGAGGCCCCACGACGTCCGCAGACGGCGACCGGCCGGCGCCACCTCCCCGGTGTCGCGCCGAAGTCCCGTCACCGCGGGGTCGTCTCGGAGCTGACCCTCGCGCCAGCGCTCCCACTGCGCGAGCTTCGCGGCGAAGGCGTCCGCGGTGCGCATCACCTCGACCCACCGCTCGGGGTCGGTCGTCACGACATCGCGCGGGTGCACGAGAAGGAGCAGATCATCGACGATCTCGATGTCCCATCCGCCCGCGCCATCGATCGCCTGGGCCATGACGTCGGGCGTGAAGAGGTAGAGCGCGTTCGCCTCGTACCCCTCGGGACAGTACAGGTCGAAGTGCTCGTCGAAGTCTCCCTCGAGCGAGAGCCTCTGGGCCGAGTCGGGGATGGCCGCCACCGCGAAGGCGCGGGTTCCGCGCCGCGCTGCGCGCACGATGATGTGCGGCAGCGGGCGCCGGAAGCCGATCCTGATCCACCCGCCCACGGGCGGGTAGGTGAACCGGCGCGTGGCGTTGCGGATCTCGTAGTCCGCCCACTCGACGGTCCGCCCGTCCGCGTTCTCCCGCGTCATCGCCCGCGAGACGGTGTGACCCGTGATGCTCCACCACGCGCGCATCGTGCCCGAGCGCGGACCCGGGGTGTAGACGAGGCCGTTGTCTTCCGCGAAGTGCGCGAGAGCCCAGTGTTCGCGCGGGCGCGTGCGCCCTTTGCCCGTACGGACGACGCCCCACACGCTGAAGACGAACACCCCCAGGAAAAGGAACAGGAAGAGGGCCATGGCTCGCACCTCGTCGGATCCGCCGCGACGGATCTCCGACGTGATGGTCGCCCACGATCCCAACGCGCCGATGCCCGACACGATGAGGAGGAAGGTGAAGACGGCCCGCCGCCCCCTCCTTTCGGGGTCGCGGACCCGCGGGTACTCCCGCCGGAACCGCGCCCAGAACCGCCGAAGCTCCGCGCGGCTCGGGCGCGCGCGCAGCGCCTCGACGTCGAGCGTCGTCGGCTCGGTCATGACAGCGGGCTCCGCGTCACCGAGTACGCAATGGCCCGCGCGCGAGGAGGTGCTGCGCCGACTGCGCCACCGGCCGCACGGTCACGAGGTCGAGGTTCACGTGACCCGGCGCGTCGAGGGCGTACGCGATCACGTCGGCGACGTCACCGGCCACGAGCGGCGCCTCGACGCCCTCATAGAGCTTGTCGGCCGCATCCCTGTCTCCGCCCAGCCGGTTGAGCGTGAACTCCTCGGTGCGGACCATGCCCGGCGCGATCTCGATGACGCGGAGCGGCTCGCCGTTCAGCTCCTGCCGGAGCGCGTGCACGAGCATGGACTCGCCGGCCTTCGCGGCGTTGTACCCGCCGCCACCGGGGTACGCGGTCTGGGCGGCGGTCGAGGTGACGAAGAGCAGGTCGGCGTGCCCTGCGTCGTCGGCGGCGCGGCGCAGCGACGGCAGGAGGGATGCCACGAGCCGCTGCGACGAGAGCACGTTGGCCTCGAACATCCAGCGCCAGTCATCGGGATCGCCGTCTTCGACACGGTCGCTGCCGCGCGCTCCGCCCGCGACGTGCACGAGGGCGTCGACCCCGCCGGTCTCGGCGAGCCAGTCGCGCAGGGCCGCAATGTCGTCGGCGTCGGTCAGGTCGGCCGCGCGAGCGACGACCCCCGTCTCCGCTTCGAGAGCCGCGAGCCGGTCGGCGCGGCGGGCGACGCCCACGACGTCCCACCCCCGCGCGCGCAGGAGGCGTGCGGTCGCCTCTCCGATACCCGAACTGGCCCCGGTCACCACTGCGCGTCGCGTCATGGCATCCACGCTACTCGTCCCCTCCGACGTCCAGCGGTCCCGGGCGCGACCACGCGTGACGGTGGTATTACGGCCCGTGACCCCGGCGGTTGTCGGTGTCGGAGGGGGTCCGTACGCTCGCAGGAGGCCACGGCGACCGCCTCGGCCCCCAGACCAGAGGAGCAGCCATGTCGGCACCCGAGAACTGGCGTTTCGAGACCAAGCAGATCCACACGGGCGCCCAGCCCGACCCGGTGACGAAGGCCCGCGCCACCCCGATCTACCAGACCACGTCGTACGTGTTCGACAACGCCGACCACGCGGCGAACCTGTTCGCGCTGGCCGAGTTCGGCAACATCTACACGCGCATCCAGAACCCCACGCAGGACGTCGTCGAGCAGCGCGTCGCGGGCCTCGAGGGCGGCACCGGCGCCCTCCTCGTCGCCAGCGGCCAGGCAGCCGAGACGTTCGCCGTGCTCAACATCGCGCAGGCCGGCGACCACATCGTGTCGTCGAGCTCGATCTACGGCGGCACGTACAACCTCTTCAAGTACACCCTCGCCAAGCTCGGCATCGAGACGACCTTCGTCGAGAACCAGGACGACGCCGAAGAGTGGCGTGCCGCGGTCCGCCCGAACACGAAGCTGTTCTTCGCCGAGACGATCGGCAACCCGAAGATCAACGTGCTCGACATCCGCACGGTGGCCGACGTCGCGCACGAGGCCGGCGTTCCGCTCATCGTCGACAACACGATCGCCACGCCCTACCTCATCCGTCCGTTCGAGCACGGCGCCGACATCATCGTGCACTCGGCGACGAAGTTCCTCGGCGGACACGGCACCACGATCGGCGGCGTCATCGTCGACGGCGGCCGCTTCCCGTGGTCGGAGCACTCCGAGCGTTTCCCGGGCCTGACCACGCCCGACCCCTCGTACCACGGAGCGGTCTACACGCAGGCGGTCGGCGACGGCCTGGCCTACATCATCAAGGCGCGCGTGCAGCTGCTGCGCGACCTCGGCGCCTCGATCTCGCCGCAGAGCGCGTGGCAGCTCATCCAGGGCATCGAGACCCTGTCGCTGCGCATCGAGCGTCACGTGCAGAACGCGCAGGAGATCGCGGAGTGGCTCGAGAGCCACGACGATGTCGCGAGCGTCAACTACTCGGGGCTTCCCACCTCGCCCTGGTACGCCGCCGCGAACAACTACGCCCCCAAGGGCGTCGGCGCAGTGCTGTCGTTCGAGCTCAAGGGCGGCGTCGAGGCGGGTCGCGAGTTCGTCAACTCGCTGAACCTCTTTAGCCACCTCGCGAACATCGGCGACGTGCGCTCGCTCGTCATCCACCCCGCGTCGACCACGCACTCGCAGCTCACCCCCGAGCAGCAGCTGACCGCGGGGGTGACCCCCGGTCTCGTGCGCCTGTCGGTGGGTCTCGAGAACATCGACGACCTCAAGGCCGACCTCGACCAGGCTCTCGCCGCTGCGCGCCGCCTGTCGGAGGCCGCTCGCGCCTGACCCTCGCGCAGACACGCCCCGATCCGGCTTCGGCCGGGTCGGGGCGTTCTCGTGTGCGCCACCCCGTGCCGGTGCCGGGCATTCCGTGACGAGCGGAGGGCGAGGGATGCCGGGAGGACCCGCGCCGCGAGATCCTCCTCCCTCCGTCCCTGCCCCTCCCTCCGTCACACCTTCTGCCGCGGCCGGAGGCTCCCGAGACCCCCGTCGACGCCGAGCACCTGGCCGGTCATCCAAGCGTTCTCGGGCGACAGCAGGAACTCCACCGCCCGGGCGACATCGTCGGGCTCGCCGAGGCGGCCGAGCGGGTGCATCGCCTCCGACACCTTTCGCGACAGGTCGCTCGAGGTGAGCTTCTCGGTCAAGCGCGTCTGGACGAGACCGGGGGCGACAGCGTTCACCCGCAGACCGTGGGCCGCGTAGCTCGCCGCGGCCGACAGCGTCAGCCCGATCACCCCGGCCTTCGCCGCGGCGATGCCGTCGTGGTTCGGCAGCCCCGCGAGCGCCGCCGCCGACGAGACCAGCACGACCGCCCCGCCGTCGCGCATGTGAGCTCCGGCCGCTCGGACGGCGGCGAAAGCAGTCGTCAGGGACGCGGCGATCAGGCCGTCGTACTGTTCGCGCGAGGTCAGGTGCGCGGGCTTGAGCAGCATCGATCCCGCGAACACCGCGATGCCGTCCAGCTCGCCCGCCTCGCGCACCACCCGGTCGACGGCGTCGAAGTCGGTGGCATCCAGGACGAAATCGGGCTCGATGACCGAGGAGTCCCGCGCTGTGGTCAGGACGCGGTGGCCCGTGTCGCGCAGTCGTGTCGTGGTCGCACGGCCGATGTCACTCGACGCCGCGATGAGGAGGAAGGTCGCCATGCGGCGATCATCCCCACCCCGACTCGCGCGGGGCGGGGGCTGGACATGGCGCTCAGTCGGTGCTGAGCGCCGCGCGCAGCTTCTCGTTCTCGGCGACCCACTCGGGGTCGCCCTCCCGCGGGCCTCACTCCGACGTCGACGTAACAGTCGGGTGCGGCCCCGCCGGACCGGGGAGAATGGATGCCATGGACTGGCAGATCTCCGAAGACACGGTGCCCTCGGCGCCGATCACGGAGGCCGACGCCCGCTCCCTGCTCGGCCGGCCACCCGCGACGGGCGCCTGGCGCGACGGCGACCCGGTGGGCGAGCGCCGTTTCGCCGCTTTCGGAGCGTTCGCGACCGAGAACGGCGAGTCCCTTCCGGCGTTCCGTCTCGCGTACGAGTCGTGGGGTGAGCTCTCCCCCGCACGTGACAACGCCGTGATCGTGCTGCACGCCCTGACCGGAGACAGCCACGTGCGCGGAGCAGCCGGCCCCGGCCACCCGACCGCGGGCTGGTGGAGTGATCTCGTCGGCCCGGGAGCCGCGATCGACACCGATCGGTGGTTCGTCGTCGCGCCCAACATGCTCGGCGGATGCCAGGGCTCGACGGGACCGGCGAGCATCGCGCCCGACGGATACGAGTGGGCCTCGCGCTTCCCCTACCTGACCATCCGCGACCAGGTCCGCGCCCAGGCGCAGTTGGCCGACGCGCTCGGCATCGACCGCTGGGCCGCGGTGATCGGCGGCTCCATGGGCGGAATGCACGCCCTCGAATGGGCGGTCGGCCACCCCGACCGGGTGGAGCGCGCCGCGATCCTGTCGGCGCCGCCCATCACCACCGCCGACCAGATCGCATTGAACTCAGTGCAGCTCGACACCATCCGGATGGACCCGCGCTTCGCGGGCGGCGAGTACTACGACTCCGGCGACGGCGACGGCCCGCACCGCGGACTCGCCCTCGCCC
This sequence comes from Microbacterium sp. S1037, assembly GCF_048381605.1. NCBI lineage: Bacteria > Bacillati > Actinomycetota > Actinomycetes > Micrococcales > Microbacteriaceae > Microbacterium > Microbacterium sp. S1037. The sequence goes on along the minus strand of NZ_JBLWIG010000001.1, from coordinate 1,894,938 downwards.
GCCGCATGGCGCTGCTGAACTACCGCAGCCCCACCGAGCTGAACCAGCGTTTCCAGCGGTCGTGGCAGTCGGGAGTGAGCCCGCTCGGGCGCGGTGGTCGTTTCGCGGTCGAGTCGTACCTCGACTTCCACGGCAACAAGTTCACGAGGCGTTTCGACGCGAACAGCTACCTCACCCTCGTCGAGGCGATGAACTCGCACGACGTCGGGCGCGACCGCGACGGGGTCGAAGACGCCCTGCGTCGTGTCACCGCCACGACCCTCGTGCTCGGCATCGACAGCGACCGCCTGTTCCCCATCGACGGGCAGCACCGCATCGCCCGCGGCATCCCGAACACGCTCGACGGCGACGAGGCGGTGGTCCTCGCGAGCGACTTCGGCCACGACGGCTTCCTGATCGAGACCGCGGCCGTCGCCACGCACCTGCGCCGCCTGCTCGCGACCTGACGATTCCGGATGCCGGGCCCCCGGCATCCGTCCCGTTCGGGTGCGTCCCGGTCGAGGCCGCGCCGGCCCGCGGTCGGGATTCCGCGGCTGCGCCGGACAGCGTTGAGTGTCCAGGAAACCCGGAACCGATGCGATCGGCGTCCGGGTGTCTTGGACACTCGACACTCGTGCGGGCGCCGGGGCGCGGGTGACGGGACGCGAGACCCGGGGCAACGGAGCGCGGGGTAGCGAGGTGCGGTGCGTCGAGGCGCGGGTGCTCGGGCCCCAGGGCGCAGGCGGGCGGCGGGCACCGCCGAGGTCAGCCGTGCGTCGGGATCGAGCCGGTGATCGCGGTGGTCGCAGCCTCGGCCGCCGGCATCCGGTGCTCGGGGTGACGACCCGAGCGGTCCTCCACGCGGTACGACACGATGGCGACGATGAGCCCGCCGAGGGCGAGCACCGCCCCCACCCACGCGGGAGCGACGAGTCCGAGACCGGCGGCGATCGCGAGACCGCCGAGGAAGGCCCCCAGGCTGTTTCCGATGTTCAACGCGGAGTGGTTCAGCGCGGCGGCGATCGACTGGTTGTCTTCGGCGACATCCATCAGCCGGGTCTGGATGCCGGGACTCAGGGCGGCACCGCAGAACGCGACGAGGAAGGCGAACAGCACGAGCGTGACGATCCACCCGGCGGTCAGTGCCAGTCCGACGGACGCCGCACCGAGCGCGACGAGGCCGACGAAGAGCCAGAACCGCAGGTCTTTGTCGGCGAGCGCGCCCCCGACCACGTTGCCGACCGTCATGCCGACGCCGACGAGCACGAGGACGAGCGACACCGCCCACTCGGGCTGCCCGGCCACCTCGGTGATCATGGGGGCGATGTAGCTGTACATCGCGAAGAAGCCGCCGAAGCCGACGGCGCCGATGCCGAGCGCGAACCAGACCTGTCCGATGCGGAAGACGCGCAGCTCGTCGCGCAGTCGTCGTCCCGGTGCGCCGGGGTGCTTCGGGACGAAGAGGGCGATGCAGATCGTGGCGAGCACGAAGATGCCGGTGACGACCGCGAACGCGGCGCGCCAGCCGACCTGCTGGCCCAGGAGCGTGCCGAGCGGGACACCGACCACGTTGGCGATCGTGAGACCGGTGAGGACGAAGGCGACGCCCTTCGCGCGGTTACCGGGACCGAGGGCGTCGGCGGCGACGAGGGCACCGATACCGAAGTAGGCGCCGTGCGGGAGGCCCGCGAGGAATCGCGACGCGGCGACGAGCTCGAACGTCGGGGCGATGACCGTGAGGAGCGTGAAGAACGCCAGGGCGGCCGCGAGCACGATCATCACCCGGTGCCGCGGGAACCGCGCGACGGAGCCGGCGATCGTGGGGGCGCCGACGACGACGCCGAGCGCGTAGAGCGACACGAGCCAGCCGGCCTGGGCGATCGCGTCGTCGGGCGACGCGGCCCACACGGTGGGCACCAGTTCGCGGGCGATGTTGGGCAGGAGGCCCATCACCACGAACTCGGTCATGCCGATGCCGAAGCTGCCGATGGCGAGAGAAAGGAGCGCCCGCATCGCCGCACCTCTCGAGGTCGTCGAAGAGGTCACCCGACGATGGTAGTCGGCGGGAGAACGCCTGTCGAATCGTTTCGAGGCGAGGAGCCGCCGCCCGCGCGAACGTCGGATGCCGACGAACGACGGTGGGGTCGGATGTCAAGCTCGACCCCCGAATCCGGCGATGTCAGCGGGAGCGACTACGATCGACGGCGGCTGCCGGACGGTGTTCAAGGGGGACGGATGTCAGTGGGGAAATCTGTAAAGGGTCGAGGCGCGCTCCCGCGCGTCATCGCGGCGATGGTCGCTGTCGGCGCGCTCGTCACGGTGACCGCGTGCACGAACGGTGAGGCGCAGATCACGCCCACCCGACTGCTGCAGTCCGTCGCCGTCGGGGTCACCACCGACGCCGCCATCCAGAGCGTGCAGTCCACGACGATCGCCATCGGCAACTCCCCCTCGGAGACGACCAGCGAGACGGCCTCGTTCACCCCGGCCGACGTCGCGAACGACATCCCCGTGCGCATCCGCACCTCGTACCGCACCGCGGACTCGAGCGGCACCGACCTGGGCGACCTCAAGGGTTACTCGGGCCGCGTCGAGATCGACGTGACGGTCGAGAACCTCACCGTGAAGCCCCAGGAGCTCACGTACGACGCCGCGGGTCAGTCGCGCACGCGCGAAGCGCTCGTGGGCGCGCCCCTGACGATCGCCGCGTCGACCGTCCTCGGCGGCGTGGCCCCCAGCCGCGTGGTCATCGACTCCGACACCGACTCGGCCGTGACCAACGGCGTGCTGAGCCGCTCCGACGACGGCGACGCCGTGGTGCAGTGGGCGTCGCTTCTCGCCCCGCCCTCCGGTCGCGCCAGCAGCACCCTCACCCTCGTCGCCGACGTCGACGACTTCTCGGTGCCCGCGTTCGACATCGCGGTGCAGCCGGGGATCTCGACCGATCCGTCGATCGGCGGTGTCCTCGACGCGGCATTCAACGACGACCCCACGTCGCAGCTCGCGCTCCAGCGCCGCACCATCGAGGTCGTCGCGGCGGTGAACGAGGTGCTCGGCCGAGCCGGGACGACGATCACCGAGGTGCGCACGAACCTCGAGAGCACGGCCGACACCCTCGGTGTACGCACGGCACGAGAGCTCGCCGACAGCACCACCTCGCTCGGAACGTCGATGCGCGGTCTCACCGCGCAGCTCACGGGTCTGCAGTCCGACCTCTCGACGACGGTGAACAGCACCAACTCGGCGGTCCTCCAGCAGCTCGGCAGCGCCCTCTCGGCGGTCGACGGCATGCTCGGCGACACCAGCGCACCGCCGCCCCCGTCGATCCCGAGCGGCAGCGGATGCTCGGCGACGTCGACGATCCCGGGCGAAGCCAACACGATCTACGGCAACATCCAGCGCCTCGCGGTCGAGCTCGACAACTACGCCTCCGCCGCCGACGAGTGCAAGGGCGAGGTGCAGAACGCGCTGCGCTCGACCATCGGCCCCGACGCTCCCAGCGCCGACACCTGCCAGACCCCGTCGACGACGTGCGCCCTGTTCAGCGCTCAGGGCGAGGTGAACGCCACGCTCGCCCAGCTGGTGGTCGACGGTCGCGAGCTCGTCGACTCTCTCAAGCCCGAGCTCATGTCGTCGGTCGTGACGCAGTTCGACCAGACCTCGCAGGCCGTCGAAGCCGTTCAGGCCGCGACGAAGAAGGTCACCGACGGCCTCCCCGACGGCTCCGTCCCGCAGTCGCTGGGCGAGGTCAGCACGGCACTCGACACGCTGTCGGGTTCGCTCGGATCGCTCAACTCCGCACTGTCGCAGGTCAACCAGATCGCTCGCGACGCCCAGGCTGAGTTGGGCAACACCGACCAGCGCGGCTCGATCCGCGAGCAGGCAAACCGACTGGCGGACGAGATCTGCACGCTCGCCCCGGACGATGACTGGACTCCTCCCGGCGGCGGCAACGAGCCCACGCCGAAGCCCACCTCGACCTCCGGAACGGGCGGCGACGACGAGGGAAGCGGCGACTCCGACGCGAAGAGCTCCTCCTCCCCCGTGGTCATCGGCGGCCCGACGCTCGCCGAGGTCGACCGTCTGCGCTCCTTCCTCACCTCCGAGGGATGCGAGGGGGACCAGCTCTCGACCCCGTGGGGCTACTCGGCGCCGCTCCTCGACCGCCTGAAGGCCGACACCGCCGCGTGGATCAGCGTCGATGAGAAGACGCAGCCCTCCGGCGACCTCGGCACCGCCATCGCGGGCCTGCTCGACCAGACCTCGAAGGTCCGCGACGCGGTCAACCGCATCAGCTCCTCCGCGTGGAACGGCAACGAGAACCTCACCGCTCTGGTGACCTCGCTGACCGACTCGACGAAGGCCCTCGCCGACCAGCGCACCGAGCTCGACCAGCGCATCAACGCCCTCAAGAAGCAGCAGGACGGCCTCGGCCCGAGCATCGAGCGGGCATTCGCCGACGCCGACGCCGAGGCGGCCAAGAAGGTCTCGGCCCTCATCGAGGAGCAGGTGCGCGTCATCTCCGCCCGCGGGAAGACGGATGCCGCCACCATCGGCGCCATGTTCGACCGTTCCGTGTCGGGTCTGACCTCGACCTCGACCGACATCGCGCAGAGCGGCAAAGAGACCGTCGAGTCGCAGCGCGACGACCTCACGGCCGCCGGCGAGGCGATCTCGCAGAGCGTCTCCGCGCAGACCCTGTCGTCGCTGTCGTCGATCTCGTCGAGCATCGGCGCCGCCACCCGCGACACGGACGGCGCGTCCTCGCTCCTGCAGGCCGACCTGAACAAGGTCCTCCTCGACCTGGGCGACCGTCAGGTCAACGGCTCGGGACTGCTGGGATCGATGGTCACCAGCGCCGCGAAGGTCGACACCGCCGACGTCCAGCTCGCCCTGGCCTCGCAGCAGGCGCAGGGGTACGCCAACGTGCGCTCCGAAGACGTCGCGGGCATCCTGCTCCAGCAGGCGCAGACGCAGGCTTCGCTGGAGGCCGGAGCGAAGCTGCCGCCGTTCCACATCGAGGCTCCCGCGGGCGCCGCGACGCAGACGGTGTACACCTTCCGGATCGGAGACGGCAAGTGAAGCGTCGCACCGTGGCCCTGATCGCCGGGGCCGCCGCCGTGGTCCTCGTCGCCGCCGGCGTCACCACCTGGTCGCTCACGCGCCCCGCCGAGGCCCAGGCGGTCGGCTCGATCCCCGTCGCCATCTCGGCGCCGGTCCCCGATGACCTGACGATCGGCGTGATCGTCTCGCTCTCCTCCGCCCCCGGCGAAGGCGCGGAGTGGAAGGATGCCGCGAACGGCGCGGTCGTGGCCGCCCGCCGCCTGGCTCTCGGCGGTCACGACATCACGGTCCGCGCGGTGGACGACAAGGGCACCGCCGATGGCGCGCGCGCCGCCGCACAGGAGCTCGTCGACGACGGAGCCGCCGGCATCGTCGTCGCCACGAGCGGGTCGCACGTCACCGGTGCGGTCGAGGTCGCCCGATCGGCCGGCGTCCCCGCCGTCCTTCCGTACGTGACCGACGGCTCGCTCGCGGGTGACGGCGTCTGGCTGACCGGCCCCACGAGCGACGCGATCGGCGCGGCTCTTCCCGCGGCGCTGAAGGGCGCCTCGTCGGTCCTTCTCGTGGACGCCGGGTACGGCACGCCCGCGGGCCTCTCCCCCGCCGCCATCGTGCCGTTCGCCGCCGGCGGCGACGCCGCGGCCTTCCGTGCCGCCGTCGCCGCGGCCCGTGGATCGCGCCCCCTCGACGCGGTCCTCATCAACGGGCCCGCCTCGACGCAGGCGAGCGTCGTACAGCTCCTCCAGAGCGACGACGCCGATCTCCCGATCGTCGTCACGCCCGAGGCCACGTCGCCGGCGTTCTCCGAGGCGCTCGTGTCCGCGGGCGGCACCCTCTCGACCGACCTGACCACGGTCGGCGCGGGCTGGAGCGACACCGTCGCCCTCTCGTCCGACGCCGACGGCCGAGCCATGTCCGCCTTCCTCGCGGGCGTGCGCGTCGTGGCCGACGACGCCTCGGCGACGACACTCTTCGAGGACCGCTCGTTCGCATCCGTCGCCGGCCTCGCCGACTCGCGCAGCCACGACGCCACCATCCTGCTCGCGCTCGCTGCGGCATCCGCCGGCAGCACGCAGCCCTCCGCGGTGGCCTCGGCACTCGGCACGCTGTCGGCCGGGGCGGCCGACGGCATCGCCGGTCCGCAGCTCGACGGCACGAAGCCCACCGCCCTGGTGCCCGGAATCATTCCCCTGTACTCGGCGGATCAGAATCTGGGCCTGCGCCCCCTGTCGGCCGACACCACCGCACCGCTGGTGTGGTTCGCCGGACAGCCCGACTGACATCTCCCGGAGGCTCCGATGCGTCTGCTGATCGCGATCGACGAAGACGAGCAGGTGGTCGACCTCGCCCGTCACCGCAGCCAGGCGACGCTGGGCGAGTTGATCGCGGCGGCGACCGGACACGATGTCGCCCCCGACACCCTCGTCGCGGTCGACGCGGAGCGGCACCCCGCCTCGACGGCGTTGAGCGAGGTGCTGCTGCTCGAGGGCACGCGCATCGCCCTCTCGGCGTCGCCCCGACCGAAGCCCGCGACGGACTGGACGGCGACCCTGTCCGGCGGCCTGGAGGCCGGACCGGTCGTGGACGTGCCGCGCGGGCGGGCACTGGTCGCGGGACGCTCCCCTCAGGCCGACCTCAGGCTCCCCACCACGAGCGCCTCGTGGGAACACTTCTCGGCCGCGCGCGACGACGACGGGCTCCGCGTCGACGACCGGGGATCGACGAACGGCACCCTCGTCGACGGCACGCCCGCCGCCGAGGACGGCACGGTCGTCGAGAGTCCCGCCGTCATCACCGCGGGAGGCACGACCGTGCTCCTGCGCCCCTCGATCGATGAGACCCCCGCCCCCGAGCCCGGTTCGCTGCACAACATCACCCCGGCCGCGACCGCTCCCTTCAACCGTCCGCCGCGGCCCGGTCGGCCCCCTGAGCCCGACCCGATCACGCCGCCGACCCGCAAGGACGTCCCCCCGGCCTCCAAGTTCAGCATCATCACGGTCGCGGCCCCGCTGGTGCTCGCGTTCGCGATGGTCCTCATGCTCGGCGACGCGAGGTACGCCCTGTTCGCCGCCCTCAGCCCCGTCCTGGGTGTCGGCGTCTGGTTCGAGCAGAAGCGCCGCCACACGAAGAACGTCAAAGAAGAGGATGAGCGGTTCACGCAGGCCCTGCAGACCCTGCGTGACGACATCGCCTCGGCCGGTCAGGCCGAGAAGGCCCGGAGAATGGATGCCATCCCCGACCCGGCCACGACCCTCCGGCGCGCGGCGATCCCCGCGACCACGCTGTGGCAGCGCCGCGCGGGCTCGCCCGACCTGCTCGCGCTGCATGCCGGCATCGGCGATGTCCCGTGGCGCCCCGCGATCGACGAGCGTTCCGGCGCCCGCCTCGAGGACGAGGTCCGCGAGATCCTCGACACCGCCGCCATCCCCGCCGCGCCCGTCGAGATCGACCTCACCGCGGGCGGGGTCGTCGGAATCGTCGGCGACCGCGACGGGGCTCTCGCGCTGGCCCGGAGCCTCGTCATCCAGGCGGGCATCCATGTCGGCCCGGCCGATCTGACCCTCGGGGTCTTCTGCGATGCCGGCCGTTCTCCCGACTGGGCGTGGGCCGGATGGCTCCCGCACACGCGCCGACAGGGCACGGGCACCCAGGAACGCTGGATGTCCGACAACCGCGAACGCAGCACCGATCTGCTGCGTGGTCTGCGCGACGGCATCCACGACATCCCCACGGCAGCCGTTCTGCTGGTGCTGGACTCCGACGTCCTCACCGAGGGGCGCAACGCCCCCGCGCGCGAGTTGCTCGGCCACGGACGCCCCGACGGCGCGACCACGCTCTCGCGCGACCGCCAGGGCGTGCAGGTCTCGGGGATCGTCCTCGCGTCGTCCGAAGAGCAGCTCCCCGCCGCGTGCACCGTCGTGGTGCGGGTGGCGCCGGATGCCGCGGCCACCGTCACCCGCCCCGGTGACCTCGTGACGGTCGACGACGTCATCCTCGCGGGCATCGACGTCGACACCGCCGCGGCGGGAGCCCGCGACGTCGCCCGCTTCGACGATCCCGAGCTCGTCGTCCCGGGCGCGGCGCTGCCCGGCCTCGTGCGTCTCCCGCCGCTCCTCGGCCTGGACGAGGTGACGGCGGACGCGGTCCGCGAGCTGTGGGCCAACGCCCGCGGTATCACGGCCCCGATCGGAACGGGCGAGGGCGGCACGATGGAGCTCGACCTCGTGCACGACGGCCCGCACGGCCTCGTCGGCGGCACGACCGGCTCGGGCAAGAGCGAGTTCCTCCGCTCGCTCGTCGCGGGGCTCGCCCTGCGCAACGACCCCACCCGCCTGAGCTTCATCCTCATCGACTTCAAGGGCGGCGCGGCCTTCGCTGCGTGCGAGCGGCTCCCGCACACGATCGGCACCATCAGCAACCTCGACGAGCAGCTGGCCGACCGCGCCCTCCGCTCCCTCGAGGCCGAGATGCGGCGGCGTCAGCGCATCTTCGCCGCGGCGGGCGAGGGCGTCGACAACCTCGACGCCTACCTCGCGACGAAGCCCGCCGAGCCCATGCCGCGGCTGCTGCTCGTCGTCGACGAGTTCGCGATGCTCGCCAAGGACTTCCCCGACGTGCTGTCATCGCTCGTGAGCGTCGCCGCCGTCGGCCGTACGCTCGGCGTCCACATGATCCTCGCCACCCAGCGCCCCGCGGGTGTCGTCAACGACGACATCCTCGCGAACACGAACCTCCGGGTCGCTCTGCGCGTGCAGAGCCGCGACGACTCGAACAACGTGATCGGTGTCCCGGCGGCATCCGCGATCGGTCGCGCCCAGCGCGGTCGCGCGTACATCAAGCGCGGACAGGACGACATCGCGCCCGTGCAGACCGCGCTGGTCACCGGCGCCTCGGAGCGCGCCGTCGTCGAGGCCGTCGAGCTGCAGCCGGTGACGTTCTCGGGGATCGCTCCCGCGTCCAAGACGACGGTGGTCGACGACTCGACGACCGACCTCGACGTCGTGATCGACGCCATCCGTGCGGCGGCCGACGAGGCCGGGATCGCCGCTCCGCGACCGGTGTGGCCCGAGGCGCTGGGCGCGCGCGTGCCGCTGGCTGGGTTCGGTGACGACACCCCGACGCCGGGTGTCCCCGCGGTCGGCGGCGTGCAGGGTGCGGAGGTGTTCTTCGCGCTCGCCGATGAGCCGGACAGCCAGCGGCAGGTCGCCGCGGGGTGGAACCTGTCGCGGGGCAACCTGCTCGCGGTCGGCATCCCCGGCAGCGGCACCAGCACGGCCCTGTCGTCGATCGCCCTGGCCCTCGCGGCCGAGTCGCACCCCGACGACCTCGACATCCTCGTGCTCGACGCCGGTGCCCGCGACCTCGCGCCGCTCGCCGACCTTCCCCACACCGTCGCCTACGTGGGTGCCGGGGGCGGTGCGCGCGAGCAGCAGGCGCGATTCCTGCGCCACCTCCGCACCGACCTCGAGCGGCGCCGCGCCGACGAGGGACAGCGTCGCCGCGCGATCGTGCTGATCGACGGGCTGGCGGCCCTGCGCGACGAGTTCCAGGACCACGAGGGCCAGCAGCTCCTCGACGGTCTCTACCGCGCGTACGCCGACGGACCCGAGCTCGGTCTGCATTTCGCCGTGTCGACGACCCGCGCCAAGGCGGTCCCCTCGGCGATCGACGAGGTCACCACCCAGAAATGGATGTTCCGCCTCGCCGACCCCTACGACTACACCTCCGCGGGCCTGCGCCCCAAGGACGCCCCGGCGTCGGTCCCGGGTCGCTGCGTGCTCGCGGAATCGGCCCGGCAGGCGCACGTCGCCACCCCCGACGACGGGCTGGCTGGCGCCGTGGCCCGCGTGAAAGAGACGTACGCCGGCGCCGCGGCGAAGGCTCCCGTGGTGGGCCGCCTTCCCGAGCAGGTCGGGATCGCCGACCTCGGGGTCGCGGCCGACCTCCGGCAGGAGCCGTGGCGTATCCCCATCGGCGTCGCCGAATCCGACCTCGCCCCGGCGTTCCTCGAGGTCTACGAGGGCGAGCACGTCCTCGTCGCCGGCCCCGCCCGCTCCGGCAAGTCGACGCTGCTCCTCGCGATCGCGCAGTCCCTGCGGACGACTCCGGATGCCACCGCCCCGGTGACCGTGTGGGGTGTCTGCGGTCGCCGCTCACCGCTGGCCACGGCCGACCTCGACCGCGTCGTCGTCGGCTCCGACGAGATCCCCGCGCTCGTGGCATCCGTACGTCTCGAGAAGGGGCCGGTCGTGATCCTGGTCGACGACGCCGAGTCGTTCGAGGATTCCGACCAGTCGCTCGCGGGGCTGCTCACGATGTCGCAGCCGCACGTGCTGATCATCGCGGCGGGACGCTCCGCCGACCTCCGCGCGCAGTACTCCGGCTGGACGAAGACCCTGCGCAAGTCGCGCTGCGGGGTCCTGCTGCAGCCCGACGTCGACTACGACGGCGATCTGCTGGGTGTCACGCTCCCCCGCCGCGCCCCCGTCGCCGTCACGACCGGCCGCGGGTACGCGTGCGTCGCGGGCGCGGCCCGCTTCGTCCAGGCGGCGGGGCCGTCGGTCGCCGTCCCCGCGGGCTAAGCGGAACGCCTGCTCCACGCGTGACGCGGCGGGTGCCTCCGCGCGCCTCCGCGCACCTCAACGCCTCTCCGCGTACCTCCGCGCGCCTCAGCGCCACTCCGCGCGTGCCCGCGCGCCTCAGCGCGTCGTGATGCCGAACGGCGGGCTCACGAGGTCGGTGAAGTTGCCGACCCGCGCGCGCACCGTGCAGTCGGGAGCGACCGACAGCGCCGTCACCACGAGCCCGTCCGATGAGACGGTCAGGGCGCCGGCGCATCCGTCGCTGAAACGCACCCCGCTGGTCCCCCCGGCGACGGCGTCGAGCATCGCGCTCGGCTCCCCCACCGACGGGCTCGTGAACAGGGGGTTCACCGGATCCGGGCCGCTGGGCCAGACGGGGAGCAGCGTGACGGGCAGGGCCGTCCCGCCGACGGTGCGAGAGGGCGTCGTCACCTGAACGCTGCGCAGCCGCTGCACGGGATACGCGGCCCCCGACACCTCGGAGTCCGAGATCGCCTTCGTCGTGGCCGCCGCGGCCGCCTTCAGCCACGCATCGACGGCTTCCTGGCCGTTCAGCGCGATCGAGACCTGGGCGGTGACGGTGACCGAGTCCTGCGTCGGGACGGTCAGGCCGTCGACGCTCCATCCGCAGGGCACCGAGATGCCGGTGACGCTCGCCTGGTTGCGATCGACCGTGGCATCCGACCACGTGACGGCGGGACACGCGTCCGATTCCGCGGCCCCGGGAATTACCTCAAGGAACGGCCCGCCGAGGGGAGCGTTCTGCGCGCCGTACTCGATCGTGACGGTCGCCAGCTTCTTCTCCGGGTCGTAGCTGACCGAGCGGCTCACGCTCAGCCCGGTCGGCAGGGCCCGGTCCTGCTGGCTGGAGGTCACGACGGGTCCGGCCGCCGCCGGTGCGGCCTCCCCCGCGGGAGGGCGGAACACGAAGAACGCCGCGACCGCGGCCACGGCGACCACCGCGGCTCCCGCGATCCAGAGGGCGCGGCCGCGCGGCATCCGGGTCCACAGCGAGGTCTTCGCCTCGGGCTCCGCCTCGACCGGCTGGGGCGCCTCGCGACGCGGCATCGGTCGGAGCACCGTCGCCTGGGTCGCCGCACCGAGCTCGGGTGCCGGCTCGTCCGACGACACCGCGACCGGTTCGGGAGCCGTCGGGGCGACGCCCCGGAGCACGGTCGCGGGTCTCTCCGCCTCGACGAAACCCTCGGGAGCGGCGACCGGTGTGAGAGCCGCGAGCTCCGCGATCGACGCTCTCAGACGCCGAAGGCTCGCCGCGGCCTCCGTGGCCGACGGGCGCTCCGCCGGCGCCTTCGCGAGAAGGCGGGCGAGAACACGCCAGAGGTCGTCGGGCACGTCGAGGCGGGGCACTTCGGCGCTGACGTGCCGATACGCGACGGTGAAGTCGGTTCCCGGACCGGCGAACGGCGTCCGACCCGAGAGGAGCTCGTAGAGCAGGATGCCGGTGGCGTAGACGTCGCTCGGAGGCCCGGCCTCGCCGAGGGTGACGAGCTCGGGCGACATGTACTCGGGCGTGCCGATGACGGCGGTCGTCGAGCGGCGGCGCTCGTCGAGCACGCGCGCGATGCCGAAGTCGACGACACGGACGGCAGCCCCGGGGTCGTCGCCCTCTCGCTCGTCGCGATCGAGGAGGACGTTGTCGGGCTTGATGTCGCGGTGGACCGTGCCCACCGCGTGCGCGGCGGCGAGCGCGTCGAGCACGGCCGCGGTGAGGGCGACGGCGTCGGCGGGCGGCAGGGTACCGCGCTCGTCGAGGGCCTGACGCAGGCTCCCGCCCTCGACCAGGTCCATGACGATCGCGAGGCGCTCGCCCTCGACCACGAGGTCGCGCACCGCGACGACGTGCGGGTCGCGCAGGCGGGTGAGCACGGTGCGCTCGCGGATGAAACGCTCGACGAGGTCGGCATCCTGTGCGTGTTCCCGGCGGAGCACCTTGGCGGCACGCAGCGTCTCGTCGCGCACGTCGCGCACGCGCCACACCTCGCCCGCGGCGCCGGATCCGATCCGATCGACGAAACGGTACGAGGCGCCCAGCGCCTCACCGATCTCCGGTTCCACCCGTTCCCCCCGCTCTCCCTGTCTCAATTTATCCGGCCGCGCGCTTCGATCCTGACGCTTGCGCGACGCGTGATCCCGCCGCTTGCGCGACGCGCGACGGCGCGGCAAGGGACCTCGGACCGGATGCCGGCCGGGTCAACGCGGACTCACTCCGATGCGGCGTCGTCGATCGCGCGCTCGAGGCGCTCGATCTTGCCGTCGATCTCGCCCGTGCGACCGGGGCGGATGTCGGCCTTGAGCACGAGCGACACGCGCGAGCCGTACGGCAGGACCGCCTCGGTGGCACGCCTGACGACGTCGAACACCTCGTCCCACTCGCCCTCGATCTCGGTGAACATCGAGGTGGTGCGGTGGGCGAGGCCCGAGGAGCGCACGACGGCGACCGCGGCGGCAACGGCGTCGTGCACCGACCCGTCGGGGTTCTCGGCAGAGAGGCTGCCCGTTCCGGACGGGGCGACGGAGAAGGCGACGAGCATGCTGTCGAGGTTAGTCGGCCGTCGCCGCCATCGCCGTCGTACGGCGGCCCGTCACGAACTCGCGCAGGTCGCCGGGGCGGGCGACGCGCCCGACGGGCACCCGCACCACGCGCACGATCGCCCACACCATGAGCACGATCGCGAGCACGTTGCGCGCCTCGAGCAGGAAGACCGGGAAAGGAGCGGGGTGCGTGGCCATCAGGCCGTCGTAGACCATCGGGTACATCCACTGCGTCAGCCCGGCGATCACGAGGGTGAGCGCCGCGAGACCGTACCACCGGCGGCGATCGATCATCAGCCCGAGGATCACGGGCGCGAACACCCACACGTAGTACTGCGGCGAGCCGACCTTGTTGAGCGCGATGAAGGCCGTCACGAGGGCCAGCGAGAGCGGTGGGAACAGGGTCACGAAGGTCGCGCCCGCCCAGAGCTTGCGCGCACCAACGACCGCGACACCGGCCATGACGAGGAGCATCAGCGGGGTCATGATCGCGATGACCGGCTCGACGCCGGGACCGGTCACCTGGAACGTGAGCACCCCGCCGTCGTAGTAGACCTCCGAGCCGGGCACGTAGAAGGAAGCGAGGATCATGTAGAGACCCCCGACGGGCGCTTCCATCTGGATCCCGCGCGAGGTCTGGTCGCCCACGAACCCGAGCACGAACGGCGCACCGCCCAGCGCCACCACGGGAATGACCGTGGCCAGCGACACCGCGACAGCGCCCCAGACGAGCGAGAGCCGGCGTCGCACCACGATGAGTCCCGCCGCGAGGATCGCCGCGGGCCACACCTTCATCCACACCGCGATCGACAGGAGGACGGATGCCACGAACGGCCGCCGCACGAGCCAGATGCTGCCGAGGATCGCGAACGGCACCGTGATCCCGTCGATGCGGTAGAGACCGACCGGCCCGATGAGCAGGATCGCGGCGAGCCAGAACCACGCGGCCACGACCCGGCCGGTCGAGCGACCCTTGCCGACGAGGATGACGAAGGCGACGAGGTTCGCCAGCGACACGGTGAGCGCCCACGCCGGGGTGTAGCCGATCGCCCACGCGAACACCCACGCGAAGGTCATGGGCACGAAGGCGAGCTGCGGGTAGATCCACTTCTCGGTGATGCCGGGCCATTCCCACGTCGTGGACCGCGTGCAGGAGGTCACGTCGATGCCCCCGAACAGCGCGCAGCGCGACCAGGGTTCGTAGACCAGGTACACGTCGCCCATGGGTTCGTTCGGCTGCTGGTAGCCGAGGACCGCCACGGTGACGTGCACGGCGACGAACGCGATCAACAGGGGAACGACACGCCTCAGCACCGCCTCATCCTAAGCGGGAGACCCTCGACGGCCCGGACGGGCAGCCGCGCTCGGCCGGTGCGGACGCGGCAACCGTTACGCGATCGAGTCCGACAGCACCTCCGCGAGCACCCGCGGCAACGCCTCCGCCACGTCGAGCGCGGTGATCGGCCCGCCCGCTCCCCCGTGGATCCCGGATGCCGCCCGCCCGGCCGTCCCGTGCAGCCACGCGGCGGTCGCCGCGCACGCCGCGAGATCCTCCAGACCGACGCGATCCTCCGCGACCGCTCCCGCCGTCACCGCACCGAGGACTCCCGCGAGCACGTCACCGGTCCCCGCGGTCGCGAGCCAGGGCGTGCCCGCCCGCACCCGACGGGTCCACCCGTCCGCCGTCGCGACGATCGTCGTCGCGCCCTTCAGGAGCACCACTCCCCCGAACGCCGCGGCGGTCTCGCGAGCCGCGTCCTCGCGTGCGTCGTCGTCCGTGGCATCCATCGACGGCAGCCCCAGGTCGGAGCGGAGACGATCGAGTTCCCGCGCGTGCGGCGTCACGATGACGGGGGCGCTGGCCCCGACGACGAGATCGAGCGCGCCCGCGTCGACGACGACGGGCAGGTCGCCCTTCAGAAGGCCGCGCAGCGCCGCCGTCTCGGCCGCGTCACGCTCGGCGGCATCCGTTCCCGATCCGATCACCCACGCCTGCACGCGCCCGTCGGCGGTCACCGTCTCGGGTCGACGCTGCAGCACGAGATCCTGCGCGCGCTCGGGGCCGAGGTAACGCACCATGCCCGTGCCGGTGCGCCACGCGGCCTCGACGCCGAGCATGGCCGCGCCGGGGTAGCGGGTAGAGCCGGTGCGAAGGCCTACCACCCCGCGGGAATACTTGTCGTCGCGAGCCGTTGGTCTCCGCAGGGCGCGGGAGCAGTCCTCCCCGGTCCATTCCTTCGCCGTCATGGCGCCACCATAGAACGCAGAGGTCCGACGTGAGCACCCTCTTCACACCCCTGTCCGTCCGCGGTATCGAGACGCGCAACCGCCTGTGGGTGTCGCCCATGTGTCAGTACAGCGCGACCGAGGGGATGCCGAACGACTGGCACCACGTCCACCTCGCCCAGTTCGCGGCGGGGGGTGCGGGCCTCGTCATCGCCGAAGCGACCGCCGTCTCCCCGGAGGGGCGCATCTCGCCCGACGACGTCGGCCTCTGGAACGACGCACAGGCCGAGGCGTGGGCCCCGATCGTCGCGGCGATCCGTGCGCGCGGCTCGGTCGCGGGCGTGCAGCTCGGCCACGCGGGGCGCAAAGCCTCGACCACGTCGCCGCTCACGGGCGGCCGCGGCAGCGTCTCGCCCGCCGACGGCGGCTGGACGACCGTCGCTCCCTCGGCGCTCGCGTACGACTCGTTCGCCGAGCCGGTCGCGCTGGACGTGGAGGGCCTCGAGAAGGTCGTCACCGATTTCGCGGATGCCGCCCGCCGAGCCGTCGCGGCCGGATTCGACGTCGTCGAGATCCACGCCGCCCACGGCTACCTCCTCCACCAGTTCCTCTCGCCGCTCACGAACCACCGCGACGACGCCTACGGCGGCTCTTTCGAGAACCGCGTGCGCCTCGTCGTGCGCGTGACCGAGGCCGTGCGCGCCGCCGCCCCCGACGTGGCCGTGTTCGTCCGGTTCTCGGCGACCGACGCCGCCGAGGGAGGCTGGGACGTGGCCGACACCGTCGCCGCGTCGCGGCTGGTCGCCGAGGCGGGCGCCGATCTCATCGACGTCTCGAGCGGCGGGCTCGTGCCGCATCAGCACATCGTCCCCGGGCCGGGATACCAGGTCGGCTACGCGGCGACCGTCCGCCGCGAGACGGGACTGCTCGTCGCCGCCGTCGGCATGATCGACGACCCGACCTTCGGCGAGCAGATCCTTGCCGACGGCCGCGCCGACGCGATCCTGTCCGCCCGCGAATGGCTCCGCGACCCGCACTACGCGCTGCGCGCCGCGGCCACCCTCGGCGACCCCGTTCCCGCGCCCGCGCAGTACCTCCGCGCCTACTGAGCCGCGAGCGGGCGCGCGGCGAACCCCGCGCGAACCGCGCGGCATCACGCGAACCGCCCGGCGGTGAGAACACCGGATGCCGCGAGGCCTGGGCCCCGTGGCATCCGGTGTTCTGCGTCAGGCGAAGCGGCGGCGCGCGGTGGCGTCCTGCACCTCGCCGACCAGCTCTTCGATGACGTCCTCGAGGAAGAGCACCGCGCGCACGTCGCCGGCCTCGTCGCGCACCTGCGCGAGGTGGCGACCCGAGCGGCGCATGAGCGCGAGGGCGTCCTCGAGGTCGGTCGTCTCGAGCACCGACACCATGTGATGGATGCGCTTGCTCGGGATGGGGCGCGCCATGTCGGCATCCGACCCGTCCGCCGCGCGGAGCACGTCCTTGAGGTGCACGTAGCCCGTGGGATGGCCGGCCTCGTCGACGATCACGTACCGCGAGTAGCCGTGCTGGGCGACCGCGCGCTCGATCTCGCCCGGCGTGGTCCGCTCGGGCAGCGTGACGAGCGCGGCCATCGGCACAGCGATGTCGGCGGCCTTCTTCTCGGTGAACTCCACGACCGCCGTGACCGTACCCGCGGCGTCGTCGAGCACGCCCTCGCGCCGCGACTGGTTCACGATGGTGGCAACCTCATCGAGGGTGAAGGTGGATGCCGCCTCGTCCTTGGGCTCGACACGGAACAGTCGCAGCACGTGGTTGGCGGTCCAGTTCAGCGCGACGATGATCGGGTGGAACGCCTTCGACACCGCGACGAGCGGCGGGGCGAGCATGAGCACAGCCCGGTCGGGCAGCGAGAACGCCAGGTTCTTCGGAACCATCTCGCCGAACACGACGTGCAGGTACGACACCAGCAGCAGGGCGACGACGAAGCCGACCACATCGACGGCCGCCTCGGACAACCCCGTGAGACCCAACGGGCCCTCGAGCAGGTGGTGGATCGCCGGCTCCGAGACGTTCAGGATCAGCAGCGAGCAGATCGTGATGCCGAGCTGGCACGTGGCCAGCATGAGCGTCGCGTGCTCCATCGCGTAGAGGGCCGTCTTGGCCGCGCGCGAGCCGCGCTCCGCGAGCGGCTCGACCTGCGAGCGACGCGCCGAGATGACGGCGAACTCCGCGCCGACGAAGAAGGCGTTGGCGACGAGGAGGACGACCAACCAGGCGATACCTGCCCAATCGCTCATCGCTGATCACCGCCCTTCGCGGCGCGCACGAGGTCGTCGATGTTCTCCTCCACCGGGTTTGCCGTGTACTGGACGCGATCGACACGACGGCCGTCCATGCGGTTCACGGTCAGGACACCGTCCTCGATGTCGACGGTGTCCCCCACCGCGGGGATCCGTTCGAGGGTCGCCATGATGAAGCCGCCCACGGTGTCGTAGGCGTCGCCCTCGGGCACGCGGACGCCCGCGCGGTCGAGCGCCTCGTCGGGACGCAGGTCGCCGGGGAAGGTCAGCGAGACGGCCGTCCGCACCACACCGGCGCGGGAGCGGTCGTGCTCGTCGAGCACCTCGCCGACGATCTCCTCGACGAGATCCTCGAGCGTCACGATCCCCGCGGTCCCGCCGTACTCGTCGACGACGATCGCCATCTGGTAGCCGCGCGAGCGCAGCTCCGACACGAGGGCGTCGAGGTGCACCGTCTCGGGAACGCGGAGCGGTTCGGTGGCGAGGGCCGCCACCGGCACCTCGCCGCGCTTCTCGCGGGGCACGCCGATCGCGGCCTTGAGGTGCACGACGCCGACGATGTCGTCCATCGACTCGCCGTACACGGGGAAGCGGCTGTGCCCGGTCCGTCGGGCGAGCTGCACGACGTCGTCGGTGGGGTCGCCCGCGGCGAGCGCGTGAACGCTCGGGCGGGGAGTCATGACGTCGGCCGCGCTGAGGCGCGCGAACGTCAGGCTGCGATCCAGCAGCGAGGCGGTGTCCTTCTCGAGCATGCCGGCGCTCGCCGATCGCTTGACGAGGCTCGACAGCTCCTCGGCCGACCGGGCTCCCGACAACTCCTCCTTGGGCTCAACGCCCATGGCACGCAGCACGCCGTTGGCGCTGCCGTTGAGGACGACGATCGCGGGCTTGAAGACGGCGGTGAAGGCGACCTGGAACGGGATCACGAGCTTCGCCGTCTGCCGCGGGATGGCGAGCGCGAAGTTCTTCGGCACCAGTTCGCCCAGGATCATCGACAGCACGGTCGCGAAACCGACGCCGATGACGGCCGCGACCGAGACGGTCACCGCCTCGGGCAGTCCCCACGACGCGAACACGGGGCGCAGCAGGTTCGAGATCGCCGGTTCCATCGTGTAACCGGTGAGAAGGGTCGTCAGCGTGATGCCCAGCTGCGCGCTCGACAGGTGCGTCGAGGTGATGCGCAGCGCATCGATCGTGAGCGACAGTCGGGACTCGCCGGCTTCGCGGCGGGCTTCGAGGTCGGCGCGGTCGAGGTTGACCAGCGCGAACTCGCTCGCGACGAAGAGTCCGGTTCCCACGGTGAGGAGCAGCCCCACGCCCAGCATGACGTAATCCATCAGGCATCACCCCCGCTCGAGCGGTCGGCGGGAGAGGGTCGTTGGGGCCTGGGTCTACAACTGGGAGGGTCGTCCATCGTGCCGACGATTCTAGGGCAGCACCACGCCCCTCGCGGCCGGTCCGACCGGATCCGCGCCGCGGGCAGGATGGAGGAATGGATGCCACCTCCCCGGCGCAGTCGCGCGCGATGTCCGCCGAGGCCGCCGTCGTGCGCCGTTTCATCCACCGCTTCGGCCCGGTGGCGTGGGCGCACGCTGCGGCGCCCGGGGTCGCGGGGGCGCGCACGTGGCACTACTGGTGGCACGCTCACCTCCTGCACGCGTTCAGCGAGGCGCAGGAGCACCGCCCCGATCCCCGGCGCGCGCGGCTGGAACGCGAGCTGCACCGCGGCGTCGCCCTCCGCACGCTCGGTCGCTGGACGACGCCGTTCTACGACGACGTCGCGTGGATGACCCTCGCGCTGCAGCGCTACGACCTCGGGGATCGGCGGATCGAGCGGCTCGTCCGCCGACTCGCCGACGCGATCGACCCCGCCGTGGGGGCGCTGCCGTGGGCGGTGGGCAGCAGCCTGTACAACGCGCCCGCCAACTCCCCCGCGGCGATCGCCCTGGCGTGGACCGCGCGACGCGGGGTGGCGGTCGACCTCGACGCGTGGGTCGCGGCGACCCTCGACGATGCCGGGACGGGACTCGTCCGCGACGGCGTCGAGCACGGCGCCGTCCGGCCCGAGCTGTGGACGTACAACCAGGGGGTGGCGATCGGCTCGGCTCTCGCGCTCGCGGAAACGGCGCCCGACGCCGATTCCCGCGATGCGCACCTCTCTCGCGCGGCGGGCCTCGTCGATGCGGTCGAGCGCTGGTGTGCCCCGGACAACGGCCTCTTCCCCGCGGCCGGGGGTGGCGACGGCGGTCTCTTCGCCGGCATCCTCGCCCGCTACCTCGCCGAGGCGGCCGCGGCATTCTCCGGCCCCGCGGACGACGAGCAGGGCGCGGTGGCCGAGAGCGCGCGACGCCTGGTGCGCGTCAACGCCGAGGCGCTGTGGGAGGGCCGTCGCGGCGACCTGTTCCCCGCCGATCCGCGTCGGGCGGCACGCGCCGACGGCGACGACCTCGACCTCTCGGTCCAGCTCGGGGCGTGGATCACGCTCGAGGCGGACGTCGCGGCATCCCTCACCAGCTGACGGGGAGCGCCTTACCCTCTTCGTACCCGGCGGCCGACTGGAGGCCGACGCGCGCACGCTCGTGGAACTCCGCCACCGTGGCCGCACCCGCGTACGTGAACGACGAACGCACGCCCGAGGTGATCATGTCGAGCAGGTCTTCCAGCCCCGGACGCTGCGGGTCGAGGTAGATGCGCGACGACGAGATCCCCTCGGCGAAGAGCTCTTTGCGGGCGCGTTCGAACGGATCGAGTCGGCCGAAGCGTCCCTGCACGGCCTTCGTCGAGGCCATGCCCCACGATTCCTTGTAGATGCGGCCGCCCTCGTCGGTGCGAAGACGCCCCGGGGACTCGATCGTCCCCGCGAACCACGAGCCGATCATCACGGATGCCGCGCCCGCCGCGAGCGCGAGGGCGACGTCGCGGGGGTAGCGCACGCCCCCGTCCGCCCAGACGTGCGCGCCGACGCCGCGCGCCGCCTCGGCCGTCTCGAGGACGGCCGAGAACTGCGGGCGACCGACGGCGGTCATCATGCGGGTCGTGCACATCGCGCCCGGACCGACACCGACCTTGAGGATCGACGCGCCGGCGTCGGTGAGGTCGCGCACGCCCTCGGCGGTGACGACGTTGCCCGCGGCGATCGGGATGCCGAGATCCAGCGCCGCGACCTCGCGGAGCGCGCGCAGCATCTGCGCCTGGTGTCCGTGCGCCGTGTCGACGACGAGCACGTCGACCCCGGCCGCGGCGAGCGCGCGGGCCTTCCCCGCGACGTCGCCGTTGACGCCGACGGCCGCGGCGACGATCAGGCGTCCCTCGGCGTCGACGGCCGGACGGTACACGGAGTCGCGCAGCGCGCTGCGCGCGGAGAGCGTGCCGACGATCCGGTCGCCGTCGACCACCGCGACGATGTCGGCCTCCCCCACGAGCGCGAACACCTCGCGGGGGTCGCCGACCCGGGTCACCTCGACCAGCGGCGCGTCGGTGCGGGCGATGTCGCCGAGGGTGGCATCCGGGAGCGCCGTCGCCAGGCGCGGAGCGGGAACGATGCCGCGGAAGTCCGAGACGCCGATGACGCCGTCGTCACGCGTGTCGGCCACGACGATGCCGCGACCGGGCACCGGCGGCAGCACGAGACGGGCGTCGGCGACCGTGGCCGAGGGCGGGAGGACGAGCGGAGCATCCCACGCCACGGGCTGCGCCTTGACCCAGCCGACCGCATCCACGAGCTCGGGAAGCGGCAGGTCCTGCGGCAGCACACCGAGCCCGCCGCGGCGCGCCAGCGTCGCCGCCAGCCGCGTCCCGGTGACCGAGTTCATGTTGGCCGAGACGAGCGGCAGAGTCGCCCCGCTCCCGTCCCCCGGAGCGAGATCGACGTCCAGGCGGCTGCGTACCTCGGAATGCCGCGGGACGAGGAAGACGTCCGAGTAGGTCAGATCGACATCGGGCTGAGCACCGGAGAACTCCATGGCATCCACCTCACCACATCAGGGGATTGTAAAGACCCGGAAGCCGTCCAGATTCCTCGGCTAGGGTTGAGAGAGTGCGTGACGGTGACGTCGTGCGCATTCCACAGGAATCTTCATCGAGGAAAGCAGGCGATCGACTGTGTCGAGCCAGGTGACGGGCGTCGGTACTTCGAGCGAGGGCGAGTTCGGCGCGAACGAGTGGCTCGTAGACGAACTCTACGAACAGTTCAAAGTCGACAAGCACTCCGTAGACAAGGCCTGGTGGCCGATTCTGGAGGCGTACCACCCGGTCGTCGACGGATCCGCCGCGGCCGGCAGTCCTCCCTCGGCCCCCGCGGCCGAGCCGAAGCCCGTGACGGCCCCCATTCCCGTGGTCGGTCAGGCTCCCGTGGCTCGCACCACGACGAAGCCCGCGGCCCCCCAGCCGATCCCCGCGCAGGCGCCCGCCGCGGCGCCGTCGTCCGGGACCGAGAGCACCGAAGAAGACCGCGTGACGGTCCTGAAGGGGATGCCGAAGGCCCTGGCATCCAACATGGACGACTCGCTGACGGTCCCGACGGCGACGAGCGTCCGCACGATCCCGGCGAAGCTGATGATCGACAACCGCATCGTCATCAACAACCACATGTCGCGCACGCGCGGCGGCAAGGTGAGCTTCACGCACCTCATCGGGTGGGCGCTGATCCAGGCGCTCAAGGAGTTCCCGAGCCAGAACGTCTACTACGCCGAGATCGACGGCAAGCCCTCGGTCGTGGCGCCCGCGCACATCAACCTGGGCATCGCGATCGACATGCCCAAGCCCGACGGGTCGCGCGCACTCCTGGTGCCGAGCATCAAGCGCGCCGACACCCTCACGTTCGGCGAGTTCCTCGCCTCGTACGAAGACCTCGTGCGCCGTGCGCGCAACAACAAGCTCACCCCGGCCGATTTCCAGGGCACCACGATCTCGCTGACGAACCCCGGCGGCATCGGCACGGTGCACTCGGTCCCCCGCCTCATGCGCGGCCAGGGCGCGATCATCGGCGCCGGTGCGCTCGACTACCCGGCCGAGTTCCAGGGCGCGAGCGAGAAGACGCTCAACGAGTTCGCGATCGGCAAGACGATCACCCTCACCAGCACCTACGACCACCGCGTCATCCAGGGTGCGGGCTCGGGCGAGTTCCTCAAGAAGGTGCACGAGCTGCTCATCGGGCAGCGCGGCTTCTACGACGACATCTTCGCGGCGCTGCGCATTCCGTACGCGCCGATCCATTGGGCCGCCGACATCAACGTCGACATCTCGGAGCGCATCGACAAGAGCGCACGCGTGCAGGAGCTCATCAACTCCTACCGTGTCCGCGGCCACCTCATGGCCGACATCGACCCGCTCGAGTACGTCCAGCGCACCCACCCCGACCTCGAGATCGAGTCGCACGGACTCACGTTCTGGGACCTCGACCGCGAGTTCGTGACCGGGGGCCTCGGCAACCGGCGCGTGGCGAAGCTCCGCGACATCCTCGGCGTCCTGCGCGACTCGTACTGCCGCACCATCGGCGTCGAGTACATGCACATTCAAGACCCCGTGCAGCGAACCTGGTTCCAGAGCAACGTCGAGGTCAAGTACACCAAGCCCGGCCACGACGAGCAGCTGCGCATCCTGTCGAAGCTGAACCAGGCCGAGGCGTTCGAGACCTTCCTGCAGACGAAGTACGTCGGCCAGAAGCGCTTCAGCCTCGAGGGCGGCGAGTCGCTCATCCCGCTGCTCGACCAGATCCTGCAGGGCGCCGCGTCCAAGGGCCTCGACGGCGCCGCGATCGGCATGGCCCACCGCGGTCGCCTCAACGTGCTGACCAACATCGGCGGCAAGACGTACGGCCAGGTCTTCCGCGAGTTCGAGGGCGCCGTCGCCGTGGGTAGCAAGCGCGGCTCGGGCGACGTGAAGTACCACCTCGGAACCGAGGGCACCTTCGTCGGCGACAACGGCGAAGAGCTCCCCGTGTACCTCGCCGCGAACCCGTCGCACCTCGAGACCGTCGACGGCGTGCTCGAGGGCATCGTCCGCGCCAAGCAGGACCGCAAGCCCATCGGGACGTTCTCGTGGCTGCCCATCCTCGTGCACGGCGACGCCGCGTTCGCGGGCCAGGGCGTCGTCGTCGAGACGCTGCAGATGTCGCAGCTGCGCGGCTACCGCACGGGCGGCACGATCCACGTCGTCGTGAACAACCAGGTCGGCTTCACCACCACGCCGACCGACGCCCGCACCTCGGTGTACGCCACCGACGTCGCCAAGACGATCCAGGCCCCCGTCCTGCACGTGAACGGCGACGACCCCGAGGCCGTCGTCCGCGCCGCGGAGCTCGCGTTCATGTACCGTGAGGAGTTCCACCGCGACGTCGTGATCGACCTCGTCTGCTACCGCCGCCGCGGTCACAACGAGGGCGACGACCCCTCGATGACGCAGCCGCTGATGACGAACCTCATCGAGGCGAAGCGCTCCGTCCGTCGCCTGTACACCGAGTCGCTGGTCGGCCGCGGTGACATCACCGAAGACGAGTACGAGCAGGCCAAGCAGGACTTCCAGAACCGTCTCGAAGTCGCCTTCGCCGACACGCACGAGGCCGAGACCGGGACGAACCCCGTCATCTCGACCGAGGCCGCCGACGACGTGCCGACCGGCGCGCCCGAGACGACCGGGGTGTCGCGCGAGGTCGTGCACCACATCGGCGATGCCTTCGTGAACAAGCCCGACGGCTTCACGGTGCACAACAAGCTCCAGCAGCTGCTCGAGAAGCGTTTCGACATGAGCCGCAACGGCGGCATCGACTGGGCCTTCGGCGAGCTCCTCGCCTTCGGCTCGGTGCTCATGGAGGGAACGCCCGTCCGCCTCGCGGGTCAGGACTCGCGCCGCGGCACGTTCGTGCAGCGTCACGCGGTCCTGCACGACCGCAAGAACGGCCAGGAGTGGCTGCCGCTCGCGAACCTCAGTGAGAACCAGGGTCGATTCTGGGTCTACGACTCGCTGCTGAGCGAGTACGCCGCGATGGCGTTCGAGTACGGCTACTCGGTCGAGCGCTCCGACGCGCTCGTCCTGTGGGAGGCGCAGTTCGGCGACTTCGCGAACGGTGCCCAGTCGGTCATCGACGAGTTCATCTCGTCGGCCGACCAGAAGTGGGCGCAGCAGTCGAGCGTCGTGCTGCTGCTCCCCCACGGCTACGAGGGCCAGGGCCCCGACCACTCCTCGGCTCGTATCGAGCGCTACCTGCAGATGTGCGCGCAGGACAACATGATCGTCGCGCGCCCGTCGACGCCCGCGTCGTACTTCCACCTGCTCCGTCGCCAGGCGTACCAGCGCCCGCGCCGTCCGCTCATCGTCTTCACGCCGAAGGCCATGCTGCGCCTGCGCGGGGCGACGAGCCCGGTCGAGGACTTCCTCGAGGGTCGCTTCGAGCCGGTGCTCGACGATGACCGCGGTCTCGACGGCGGCGCCGTGAAGCGCGTGCTGCTGCACGCCGGAAAGATCCACTGGGATCTGCGGGCCGAGCTCGACAAGAACCCGAACCCCGAGATCGCCCTCGTCCGGCTCGAGCAGTACTACCCGGCGCCGATCGAAGAGCTCACGCGCGCTCTCGACCAGTACCCGAACGCCGAACTGGTGTGGGTGCAGGACGAGCCCGAGAACCAGGGTGCGTGGCCCTTCATCGCGCTCGAGGTCGACGACAAGCTGGGTCGCCCGATCCGCGTCATCTCGCGCGCTGCCGCCGCCTCGACGGCGACCGGCTCGCCGAAGGTGCACGCGAACGAGCACGCCGAGATCATGAAGGCTGCTCTCGAGCGCTGATCCTCCCCACGAGAAAAGGCCCGGTCGAAAGACCGGGCCTTTTCTCGTGCGCCCCTCACGCCGTCTGGCCTCCGTGGGCCCCAACGGTGATGGCGGGTGCATAAGCCGCACGTCAGAACGCTCGCGGCCGCGCGGCCGTGTCAGGACACAGCCGCGTCAGGACGCGGGCGGAGCCAGACCGAGCACCGGGGCCAGCACGGGGAGCGAGTACGTGAGGCTGGCATCCAGTGCCTCTCCGGTGTGCCCCGCTCCCTGCACGACGTAGGTCACGACGGTGAATCCCGCGGCCTGGGCGGCCTCGGAGTTCGCCTTCTGCCCGGGGCCGTAGGTGGTGTCCTCGCTCCCCCACGTGAAGATCGCGAGGTGGCCGGTGTAGGTGCCGGGAGGCGCGGCGGCCATGATGACCGACGGCTTCGTCGCCTGGAACGCGTTCGCGTCGCCGTTGAACACCTCGGCCACGGTCTTGTCGACGTGCTCGGAGCCCGGGAACTCGTTGCCCATGATGTCGAGCATCTGGCCCCACACCTCGGGATACTTCGCGCCGTACACCGCGGCGCACGACCCACCGTTCGAGAACCCGCCGATGGTCCAGTACCGGTGGTCCTTGACGATGTTGAGCTTCGCCTCCGCCCACTGCGGCACGAGCTGGTTGATGTAGGTCGACACGGCGCCGTAGGTCGCGGAGTCGACGCAGGCGGGGTCTCTGTCGGCGGCGCCCAGCTGGTCGACGACCACGGCGATGGGAGCGAGACCGTTGTGCTGAGCGGCGAACGCGTCGAGCGCCTTGGCGAGGTTGGTCGGGTCGGGGGAACCCGGCTGCCCCATCATGAACACCAGGAGCGGGAGCGCGGGCGGGTTCGCGACCTGCGCCGCCGGCGGGAGGTAGAGGGAAGCATCGCGCGCGGCGTACTGCCCCGTCGGGATCTTGGCATCCCCCGTCAGGGCGCTCACCGAACCCTTCGAGGGCATTCCCGCAGGAGGCTGCCAGTTCTGGTACAGCGTCGCCGGATCGCCCGCGGTCGCGGTGGGTGCGGGCAGCGACGCGGGGTCGAGAGCCTGCACGCCCAGGATCGCCGCGAGATTGTGCGTGACGCCGTACGACGTGTTGACGCCGAGCGCGGCCGCGAAGAGACCTGCGAGCACCGTCACCACACCCACCACCCGACGACCCCACGGGCGACGGCAGATGCCCACGACGCCGATGGCGACGGCGACGATCCCGCCCGTGGCCCAGGTGGCCGCGTGGGCCGGTAGCGGCCCCTGAAAGAGCCCCCTGGCCTCCAGGATGTGGGCAACGATGTACATGAGGATGCCCGCGCTGACGCCGATGAGCAGCGTCGGGACGATCCGCCGCGGCGCCCACGCGATCACGGCGATCACGCCCAGACCCGCGATCACCGCGCAGATCGTGAGCAGTGGACTGTCGATGAGTTCGAAGGACAGCACGAAACGGTTCACCGGCGCCCCTCCCATGCGGTTCTCGCCAAAGCGACGATCTCACGGCGCGACGCGTCGGGGAGGTAGGCGCGGCCGACGGCCGCACCGATTGCCGGAAGCTGGAGCGGGTCGCGATAGGCGAGCGAGAGCGGACGGTAGCGCGGGCGGAACTTGCCCTTGAAGCGGAACAGCGACGCGAAGCCGTACGCGGGTTCGAGCACCTCGGCGAGCCACCGCAGCAGAGCCCGCAGCGGACCGGGGTCGCCGTCCGCCGGCTCATCGGGATCGTCCGCGAGGGGCGCTCCCGACAGGCTGAGGACCGTAGCCCCCTCGGACTGCAGCTGCAGGGCCGCCTTAGCGATGAGGAACTCCATCATCCCGTTGGGCCCGTCGGTGCGTCGACGCATGAAGTCGAGCGTCCACCCCGTGAGCTCGCCGTCGGTCCAGCTCGGCATCCAGCTCGTCACCGCTTCGATGCGGTCGTCGGGCCCGACCGCCAGGAGCAGACGGACGTCGCGGTCGCGCAGCTCATCGAGGGAGCCGAGCGTGAAGCCCATCTCGGGCAGCGCCCGATCGGCCACCCATTCCTCGTCGATGGCGATCACCTGCGACACCTGCGACACCGTCAGCTCGTGCCATCGGGTCCAGACGGCGGTGTAGCCCTCGCGCTCCGCGCGCGTCATCGGCTGCCGGACCTTCTGCCACGCTTTGCCCGCGAACGTCAGTCCGGGAAGATCCATGACCGTCTCGACGCCGACCGGGATCTGCCTCCACCCGAGGTCGCGCAGATCGTCCGCGGTGTCGGAATGGATGCTGTAGAACGCAGGTGTCCACCCGTGCTCGACGCAGAAATCGGTGAAGGCCCGCAGCGCCTCGGTGCGCCCGCCGGGCGGCGTCAGGGGGTCGCCGACGGCGAGCGCCACGTCGCCGACCAGTCGATACGCGATCGCGCTCTGCCGATCGGCCGACGACCAGTGCCGGTTTCCCTCCCACGTGCCGAGGAAGCCGAGGGTGTCGCTCCCCCGCCGCAGCAGTTCCCGGTAGAGCGAGTCGTCTTCGGCATCCGGGCGCTGCACCCGGCGATACAGCCACAGGATCGCCGCGATCACGATCGCCCAGAAGAGAACACCGACCCACTGGTAGGCGAAGAGGGCCACGCCGTGGTGCGGGAATCCCGAGGCTCCGGGCGTGGTGTACGACGGCGGGAAGAACCGGCGCAGCGTGAGTCCCAGCATGTCGAGCACGGAGATCTCGCGGTCGAAGGCGCGTCGCCCCAGCTCCTCGGTGACGAAGAAGCCCGAGCCGATCGCGACGAAGGCGAGCCCGACGATGATGGCGAAGGTGCGCGTCGCGCGCCGCGTCGCGCGCACGGGGAAACGGCGCCGAGCCACCACCAGGGCTGCGGCGAGGACCAGCGGGATGAAGACGGATGCCAGGGCCCACAGCACGTACTCGGCACCACTGCCGTCGACCCACGGGTCGATGCGCAGCCGACCGTTCGCCAAGGCGACGAGGGGCGAGACAGCGGACATCACGAGGGTGAGGACCGCGAGGACGAGGGCCGCACGCCGGCCCTGACGCAGCCCCCAGGCCGCGACCAGCATGAGGGCGAGGGGAACGATCGCCAGCAGCGCCGGTCCCAGCCCCCGGGTCATCAGCAGCGCGACCTGCTCGTTGCAGACCGACTCCGAGAGCTGTTCACACCGCGCGAGGAGGGCGTCGTCGTACTGCGTGTACGCGTCGACGACGAGGGACAGGGGTCCGCGTCCGCCGCCGCTGATGAGCGCGACGAGGGGCCCGCTCCCCACGACGGCGACCATCAGGGCCAGGAGCGTCCGCGTCTCGCGCGCGGAGCTGCGATGCCAGGACCGTCGCTCGATCCCCCGGGCGAGCACCGCACCCACGACGAGTCCGATGGTCGCCGTGATGATGCGGTACCAGGAGTCCGCGTCGCCGGCGTAGAGCGCGAACAGCGAAAGCAGGGCGAACCCGACCAGGCGGAGTCGACGGCGCCACAGGGTGAGGGCGAACGCGCTGGCCACCATCACGACGCCCGCGAGCGGTGTCGTGGGGTCGAGGACCGGCACCTCGGCGGCCACGACCGGTCGCAGATCGGTCACCGACCAGACGGCCGCGTGCATCCCCACGCCGGCGAGAAGCCCGACGACACCGATGACGAGATACAGGATGCCGGTACGCCGGGAGCCGAGGAGTCGTTCGGCCGCGGCGAGCGCCGTCAGGGCGAGAACCACCGACGTGACCGCGTCGATCGGCGAGTCGGGGATGAACAGCGCGGTCACGATCGTCCACCACCGCCCGGAGGCAAACGTGGCGAGGGGGCCTGCGCCCCAGATGAGAGCGTCCTCGCCCCAGAGCGTGCCCGTCGCCGCCGCTGACGCGGTGATCAGCACCGCGATGCACACCGCGACCGGGTTGGCCCGCACGTACCGCCCGAGGGCCGCCGCGACGGCGCGCGGATCGACCCGGAACCGCGAGCGCCGCGGCGGGGAGGGGGGTGGGGCGTCGGACATCGGCAGGAGATTACGGGGCGACCCTATGAGAAACGCTCAGTACCAGATGTCCAGGAGAGGGGCGACGTCCGGAACGAAGGCGGCGTCGACCTCGGCCAGTGCCTGCGCGGAACCGTGCACGAGGCCCGCGGCGGCGAGCTCACGGGCTCGGACACCGCCGAGCAGCAGGGAGCTGAGCGCGCCGACCGACAGTTCGACGTCGACGGCGCGGGACTCGGGGGCCGCGTCGACCTCCGCCACCCCGTCGGCGTCGATGCGCAGGCTCCATGCGCCATCGGCGAAGCCGAGGGGATCCTCGACCCGCATGACGACGTCGAGAGCACGTGCGTAGCGGCGCGCACTCAGGGTCGCGGGCACGTCGAGGATGCGCAGCCAGTGGTGGTCGGTGAGCGTCGCGGTCACGGCCCGACGGTCCGCGACCATCCACTGAACCGGCGGAACAGCGGGCTGCAGCGACGCCTTCACCTCGCCGACGAGATCGTGCTCGATCGCGAAGCGCCACAGCGCAGCCGCCGCCTCGTCGCCGTCGGCGAAGAGCGCCCGCACGCTCAGGACGTGTGCCGAGTAGTCGTCGTTCGGTCCGGGGTCGAGCGTGTACACGAGGATGCCGCGTTCCTCGCCCGCCGCGTCGCGGTACGACACCGCGCGCACCTTGTTGCCGTCCTTGGCGTCGGGGGTGAGACCGGCCACGCCGCGCCAACGCCCCTCCCAGCCGGGCACGGACCCGGGGCGTTCGAGGCGAACCCGCTCGTGGACGCGGCTCAGTCGCTCGGGGAGGCTCTCGCGCGAGACGAAGTCCAGGCGCCCCGGTGCGACGGGACCGGTCCACCGTGCGCGCCGCGTGTCGACGACGACGTCGGAGGCCCAGGCGGCGGGAGAGAACCCCCACCGCCCGTAGATCGTCGCCTCGGTGACCGTCAGTCCCGCGAGCGGAAAGCCCGCGGCGGCCGCGGTGCGCAGTTCGCCCGTGAGCATCGCGCGGGCGATCCCCCGGCGCCGGTGGGTCGGCGCCACCGTGACGGCGCTGATCGACCAGAGGGGGATCGTCCGCCCGGGCGACACGGTGAGCTCGGTGGCCCACGAATCGACGGTCGCGACGGGTGACTCGGGGGCCACGCCCGAACGGTCGAACACGCCGGTCAGACGACGCGGGGTCAGCGCTCGGCGAGCACTCTCGACCTCGTCCGCGGAGGGATCCTCACCGAGGAATCCTCGCGACACCGCACGCAGGAAAGGCTCGAAGCCCTCGTGGTCAGCCGGTACGAGGGCGTACTCGAGGCCGCTGGCTTCCAGATCGGCGGCGGAGGTGGCGTCGAGAGCGAGAGCGCGCGTGTCTGTCGTGGCCATACCCCCAGCCTACGGACCCTCGTGGGGCCGCTGCCCGTCCGCGTCAGTGAGCGGCCTGCACCGAACGGAGTCGGGCGAGCACCTGGTCGCGGAGTTCCTCCGGCGCCGTCTCTTTGCAGGCCCGCGCGACCACTTCGGTCAGCGTGCGGGCGACGAGCGCCTCGTCCTGGCATCCGGGGCAGTTCTCGAGATGGTCCCGGATGTCCTTCGCCTCGGTCTTGCAGACCTCGTTGCGCAGGTACTCCTCGAGGTCGCGCCGTGCCTGGTCGCAGCCGCAGTCGCTCATTTCTTCTCTCCCGTCGCGGCCTGGAAGCCACGTTCTTTCGCGTAATCCGACAGCAGGTCGCGCAGCAGCCGTCGGCCGCGGTGCAAACGGCTCATGACCGTGCCGATCGGGGTTTTCATGATGTCGGCGATCTCTTGGTAGGCGAAGCCCTCCACGTCGGCGAGGTACACCGCCAGGCGGAAGTCTTCGGGGATCGACTGCAGCGCGTCCTTGACGACCGACGCGGGCATGTGGTCGATGGCCTCGGCCTCGGCCGAGCGCGCGCTGGTCGCGGTCGTCGACTCGGCGCCGCCGAGCTGCCAGTCCTCGAGGTCGTCGATCGCGCTCTGGTACGGCTCACGCTGCTTCTTGCGGTACGTGTTGATGTACGTGTTCGTGAGGATCCGGTACAGCCACGCCTTGAGGTTGGTGCCCTGTGTGAACGTCGCCCACGACCCGTAGGCCTTGACGAACGTCTCTTGCACGAGGTCGGCCGCGTCGGCGGGGTTGCGCGTCATGCGCATCGCCGCCGCGTACAGCTGGTCCATGAAGGGCAGCGCCTGCTCTTCGAACTGCGCGCGGGGTTCCGCCACCGGCGGGAGGGTGTCTGCCGTGTCGTCCATTGGGCGCCAGTCTACGTCGGGCATGTCGACGACCACCGGGATGGTCGTGCGCACGCCGGAGCGCTCGAGAAGTGCGGTCACGTGTCGTCCCCTTTCAGTAGGCTAGAAACCGATGACACGTCTCGGGTATTCCCCTTCCGCCGCCACTCCTCGTGGGGCGTGGAACGCGCCCGTCGCCGACGCAGCGGTGGATGCCACCGTCACGGTGCCCGGCTCCAAGTCGCTCACCAACCGCGAACTCGTGCTCGCCGCGATCGCCGACGGCCCCGGCATGCTGCACGCTCCCCTGCACTCCGACGACTCGGCCCGCATGGTCGAGTCCCTGCGCGAACTGGGCGTCGGCATCGAAGAGGTGGCCACCGACTCGCCCTTCGGACCCGACCTGCTCGTCAGCCCGCCCGCCGCGTTCTCGGGCGACGTCACGATCGACTGCGGGCAGGCCGGTACCGTGATGCGCTTCGTCGCACCGGTCGCCGGACTCGCGCGCGGCGACGTCCACGTCACGGCGCACGAGAGCGCGCTGCACCGTCCGATGGGCGCGATGATCTCCGCGCTGCGCGAGGTCGGCGTCGACATCGACGACGGCGGCCACTGGGCGCTCCCGTTCACCGTCCGCGGCCATGGCCACGTGCGCGGCGGTGAGGTCGAGATCGACGCGAGCCAGTCGAGCCAGTTCGTCTCGGGCCTGCTGCTGGCCGCTCCACGTTTCGACGTCGGCCTGCACCTGCGCCACGTGGGCTCTCGCCTGCCGAGCATCCCGCACATCGACATGACCGTCGAGGCGCTCGCGCACCGCGGCATCCACGTCGAACGACCGGCGGTCGGCGAATGGATCGTCCCCGCGGGCCCGATCCGTGCGAAAGACGTCGCGATCGAACCCGACCTCTCGAACGCCGCTCCGTTCCTCGCCGCGGCGATGGTCACCGGCGGATCCGTCACGGTCACCGGATGGCCCCTCCACAGCACGCAGCCCGGTGCGCTCCTGGCCGACATCCTCAGCGAGATGGGGGCCAGAGTGAGCCGCCGCGGCGGCGCGCTCACCGTGTCGGCGGGCGAGCGCATCGCGGGACTCGAGCTCGACCTCTCGGCCGCGGGCGAACTCGCCCCGACCCTCTTCGGTCTCGCCGCGTTCGCCGACGGCCCCACGACGCTGCACGGCATCGGCCACATCCGGGGTCACGAGACCGACCGCATCGCCGCGCTCGTGGGCAACCTGCGCTCGCTCGGCGGCGAGGCGCACGAACTCGACGATGGCATCCGCATCGTGCCGCAGCCCCTGCGCGGCGGCGAGTGGAAAGCGCACCACGACCACCGCCTGGCGACGACGGGCGCGCTGATCGGCCTGAGGGTCCCCGGCGTCGAGATCGACGACATCGGCACGACCGCGAAGACGCTCCCCCAGTTCGCCGGACTGTGGCACGCCATGCTGGGCCTGGACGAGGGCACGGATGCCGCGCGCTGACGCCCGGAGCGCCGCGTGAGCTGGCTCGACGACGGCGACGACGACGACCTCGAGTACGACGAGTCGTCCATCCGCGTCCGGCCCAACCCCAAGGCGAACCGGCCGCGCACGAAGCGTCGACCCGCGCACGCGGACGCCCGGATCGCCCGCGTCCTGGGCGTCGACCGCGGTCGCTACACCGTGCTGCTCGACGAGGACGAGCCGACCGAGCGCAGGGTCCTCGCGACCCGCGCGCGCGAGCTGCGCAAGCAGCCGATCGTCAACGGCGATCGCGCCCGCGTCGTGGGAGACCTCTCGGGCGACGAAGGCACGCTCGCGCGCATCGTCGGGATCGAGGAGCGCACGTCCCTGCTCCGCCGCAGCGCCGACGACACCGACCAGGTCGAGCGGGTGATCGTCGCGAACGCCGACCAGATGCTCATCGTCGTCGCGGCGGCCGATCCCGAGCCCCGGGAGCGGCTCGTCGACCGGTACCTGGTCGCGGCGCTGGATGCCGGCATCCGTCCCCTGCTCGTGGTCACCAAGACCGACCTGGCCGACCCGACGGAGTTCCTCTCGCACTTCGACGGCATCGACCTGCGCGTCTTCACCAGCGCGCAGGGAGCCATGCCGCTCGATGAGATCGGCGAGGCCATCGCGGGGCACTCGACGGTGTTCGTCGGGCACTCCGGCGTCGGCAAGTCGACGCTCGTGAACGCGCTCACCGGATCGGAGCGCGCGATCGGGCACGTCAACACCGTCACGGGCCGCGGGCGCCACACCTCGTCATCCGCCGTGTCGCTGCGCTACCGCGGTCCCGCGGGTTCCGGCTGGGTCATCGACACCCCGGGAGTGCGCTCCTTCGGCCTCGGCCACGTCGATCCCGCCCACGTGCTCGGGGCCTTCACCGACCTCGCCGAGGCCGCGGAGGACTGCCCTCGTGGCTGCACGCACCTGCCCGACGCCCCGGACTGCGCGATCGCCGAAGCCGTGGCATCCGGTCGCCTGGGCCCGGGGGCCGAGGCCCGACTCGACTCGCTTCACCGATTGCTGACCACGTTCCAGGCCATCGAGCGTTCTAGGCTGGAGGGGTGACGAACCTCTCAAAGGGCGACACCGCCCCCGACTTCACCCTGCTCGACCAGGACGAGCACCCCGTCTCGCTGAGCGACTTCCGCGGGCGCCGTGTGATCGTGTACTTCTACCCGGCGGCGCAGACCCCCGGGTGCACGACGCAGGCGTGCGACTTCCGCGACAGCCTCGCTTCGCTCCAGGGCGCCGGCTACACGGTGCTCGGAGTCTCGCGCGACACCCCCGAGAAGCTGCGCGCGTTCCGCGACAGCGACGGTCTGACCTTCCCGCTGCTCAGCGACCCCGACCACGCCGCGCACGAGGCCTACGGCGCGTGGGGCGAGAAGCAGAACTACGGCAAGACCGTCACGGGCGTTCTGCGCTCGACCTTCGTGATCGACGAAGACGGCACGATCGTCGAGGCGCAGTACAACGTCAAGGCCACCGGCCACGTCGCGCGCCTGCGCAAGGCGCTCGGCCTCGCCGCCTGACACGGACGCCACGGCCTCGCCCCGCGCTCGCGGCGGCGGGGCCGCTCCGTTGCCGGCGTCGCAACGCTGCGCGGCGCTCGTGCGGCGCCGGGGCCGCGTCGTTCCCCGCGTCGCGACGCTGCGCGGTGCGGGCGCGGCGGCAGGGCCGCATCGTTCCCGGCGTCGCAACGCTGCGCGGCGCTCGTGCGGCGCCGCACGCCTCGGCCCGCACGCCCCGTAAACGCTCTCCGCTCGCATAAACGCGAGCAGCACGTGTTTATCAGCGCGGATAGCGTTTATGGCGAGGGCAGGCGGGCACACCGCCGACGCTGCTCGCTCGACGGGACCGGCTCACGGCCCCGGCCCGCGGCCACACCGAGCCCGCCCGGATCCGCAACGGTGCGCGGCCCAGACGACCCATAAACGCTCTCCGCTCGCATAAACGCGAGGAGCCCGTGTTTACGGGCGCGGATCGCGTTTATGGCGAGGAAACGCGACCACCGTCGGCGCCCACGCCCCGCGACGTCGTCGCCGCGGACGGGCGTACGTCAGGCGCCGTCGCCGTCGGCAGCGTCACGGCGACGCGGCGCGGCAGCCCGAACGGCGAGCACGAGCAGGACGAGACCGATCACCGCGGGGACCGCGATGAGCAGGGCGACGGCGGGCGCGGCCCACTCCCCCGTGATGGCACCGAGGGCGACCGAGAGGATCAGCAGCTGGGTGACGATGCCGCCGGAGCGTCCGGCCGATACCCCGCGAGCGGTGGCCACGCCGAACGCCGCGACGATGGCCGCACCGATGACGGTGAGCACGATCAGGGCGATCGAGCTGACGACGGAGTCGGTATCGCCGCCGATGAGGGCGACCACCTGCCAGCCGGCGAGGGCCAGGATGCCGAGGGCTTCGAGGCCCAGAACGAGCGCGGCCCAGAGGCGAACAGGCATCGGAAAAGCCCTCCCGGCGGAGATCATCACGCCGTTACGATCTGGAAACCTACCGGTTACCTCTTGATCGTGCGGAATCGCTATGGGAGCATGGAACAAGCCGTGTGCTCCCACAGCGAAGTGGGGCGAGCAATCGCTCGCGTTCCCACCAGGGTACCGGACCCGAATGCCGGTGCCGAATCGACCATTTTTCTGTTACAAGGAGCACCCCTATGGATTGGCGCGACAAAGCAGCCTGCCTGACCGTCGACCCCGAGCTGTTTTTCCCCGTGGGCAACACCGGCCCCGCGGTCGACCAGATCGAGAAGGCCAAGTCGGTCTGCGCTCGCTGCACCGTCACCGAGGTCTGCCTGCAGTACGCCCTCGAGTCCGGCCAGGACTCGGGCGTGTGGGGCGGTCTGAGCGAAGACGAGCGTCGCGCTCTCAAGCGCCGCGCCGCTCGCGCTCGCCGCGCGTCCTGACCTCACGGCATCCGCCGTTCGACGAAGCCCGTCCCTCCGGGGGCGGGCTTCGTCGTGTGCGCACGCGGCCCCGCACGAGCAGGTCCTCGGACCCGACGGAGAATCGGGCGGCCCCGGGCGATGTGTCATCCTGGTGGGCCTGGGGACGGCCCGGAGGCGTGCCGTCACGCGGAGTCGGTCAGCGACACGCCGCGTGGGCGCGACAGGCCCCGGCGCGTCGCGCGCGGACTCCGCCGGACGGCACGGCCGGGCGGCCCGACACCGGACGGCCAGGGAAGCCCGACACCGGACGGCGGGGAAGTACGGCGCGTGCCGTCACGCGGAATCGGTAAGCGACACGCCGCGTGGGCGCGACGGCCCCCGGCGCGTCGCGCACGGACTCCGCCGGACGGCACGGCGAGGCGAGCCGGCCGGCCCGCGCGGGACGGATGAGTATCCGCGCCGAAGAGGAATCCACCGGCCCCCGCCGCTATCAGCGCCGCCCGCCGAAGCGCGCGTCAGACGGACGTGCCGCCGATGTAGCGCAGGGGGATCTCGATCGTCACCTCGGTGCCGCTGCCCATGAGCGTGTGCCAGTCGATCGTTCCGCCGAGCTCGCCCTGGATGAGCGTGCGCACGATCTGCGTGCCGAGACCGCGGCCGACCTGCCCCTCGGGCAGGCCCACCCCGGTGTCGCGCACACTCACCGCGAGCACCTCGTCGGTGCGCTCAGCGGCGATCTCGACGTCGCCCTCCTGACCCGCGAGGCCGTGCTCGACGGCGTTCGTGACGAGCTCGGTCAGGGCGAGCGCGAGCGGCGTCGCGAACTGGCTCGGCAGGGTGCCGAACTGACCCGTCGTGCGGGTGCGCGCGCGGGTGTTGGGCGCCGCCGCGACCTCGGCGACGAGCTTGAGCACGCGGGCGAACACGTCGTCGAAGTCGACGTTTTGCGCGAGGCCCTCCGAGAGGGTGTCGTGCACGACCGCGATGGCCGAGACCCGCCGCATGGCCTGGGTGAGCGCGTCGCGCGCCTCGTCGGAATGGGTGCGACGGGCCTGGATGCGAAGGAGCGAGGCGACCGTCTGGAGGTTGTTCTTGACGCGGTGGTGGATCTCGCGGATCGTCGCGTCCTTGGTGATGAGCTCCTGCTCCTGGTGGCGGATCTCGGTGACGTCGCGGCTGAGCACGATGGCACCGATGCGCGTCCCGCGATCCCGCAGCGGGATCGTTCGCAGCGACACCTGCACAC
Organism: Microbacterium sp. S1037; assembly: GCF_048381605.1. Lineage (NCBI taxonomy): Bacteria > Bacillati > Actinomycetota > Actinomycetes > Micrococcales > Microbacteriaceae > Microbacterium > Microbacterium sp. S1037. The sequence goes on along the minus strand of NZ_JBLWIG010000001.1, from coordinate 1,857,652 downwards.
CGCGCGCCTCCATGTCCGCGCGCCACGGCGCGCGGCCGCTCACGACGACGGGGAGCGACTCATCGACGTCCAGCCGCTTGGCGGGAAGGATCCGCGCGGTCACCTCGGCGAGCGACTCCCCCTCGAGCTCGTCGTCGAATCCCATGCGGTTGAAGGCCGACAGCGCGTTGGGACTGGCGAACGTGGTGATGCCGTCGACGTCGAGGCGGATGAGACCGTCCGAGGCGCGCGGAGCGCCACGCCGCGGTGCGGTGGGCGCGGCGAGATCGGGGAACTCGGCCGAGGCGATCATGCCGAAGAGGTCGTCGGCGCAGTCGTTGAAGGTGATCTGCTGGCGCGAGGGGGTTCGCGTCTCGCCGAGGTTGGTGTGCCGTGTGAGCACGCCGACGGTCGTCACCGCGTCGCCCTCGCGCGAGAGCTCGCGCACGATCGGCACCGCGCGGACGCGGGTGGGCGTCTCTTCGAACCAGTCGGGGGATGCCGAGTCGACGATGCGTCCGCTCTGGAACGCATCGCGGACCTGGGTGCGCCACTGCGGGCGAACCCGGTCACCCACGATGTCGCGGTAGAACAGGGTGGCCGCTCCCCCGGGTCGCGTGTGCGCGACAGCGACGAACGAATCGTCGGGCGTCGGCACCCAGATCACGATGTCGGCGAAGGCGAGGTCGGCGAGGAGCTGCCCGTCGCCCGCCAGGCGGTGCAGCCACTCGACATCGGCCTCGCTGGCGCGGCCTTGGGCGTAGACGAGTTCACTGAGTGTCGACACCACTCCACACTAGAGGCCGTCCCCCTTCCCGGCGGTGCGCGGAACGCCTACCCTCTCCCCACGGGACACATTCTTCTGAATGCGCCACGCATCCTGTGGGTGAGGCCGTTCTCCCGACCATACGGCGGACATAATGAGGGCGTGACCGACATGAGTTCACCTCCGAGCCGATACGTGGACCCGGATGCCGTCGCCTCGCGCCTCGGGATGACGCGCGACGAGGTGCTCGGGCTCATCGGTCGCGGCGAGATCCGCGGGATGGAGGTCGGCACTCCCCCGCGCTGGGTCATCGACGAGGAGAGCGTCACGACGTACGTCGACGACCGTATCGAGATCGCCCGGCGGGCTGCCCTGTGGAATCAGTCCCAGGAGGCGAGCTTCCCCGAGCTGTGGGGAGAGGGCGACGTCCGGCATCCGGACTGACCGCTCTTCCCCATGCATTCACCCTGCGATTCTTATCCACAACCTGAGTTCCTCACCCCGTCGACGGGGGTGGCGGTGTCCTACTGTCGAGCGACGAAGACCGCTTCCATCGCCGCCACACAAGGAGGAACGTATGACCGTTCCGCTCACGATCGTCGACTCCGCGCGCCTCGCGACGGCCCCGCAGATCGACGATTTCGCCCCGCAGAAGACCCCCGCTGCGCGGCTGCCGCGCGCAGACGTGTTCACGCGGAACATCGTTCGCGGCGTCTTCGAGGTGTTGGCGGGTGTCCGCGAGGTCGAACAGCTCGCGCGCTGGACGTCGGAGGAGGTCTACCGCTCGCTCGTCGTACGCGCCAGCCTCGCGAAACGTGCACGCAGCGCCCGCGGCGTGCCCGTGCCACGCGATGTCCACGAGATCCGGAACGTGCACCTCTTCGCCCCGACGGACGGGGTCTTCGAAGCGACCGTGACGGCCGCCGCCCGAGCGCGGACCCGCGCCGTCGCCCTGCGTCTCGAGGGCATCGACGGACGCTGGCGCGTCACCGCCCTCGCTCTGCTCTGATGGTCCGGGCCGCCGGTTCGCGGCCGCGGCGCCGGGGGCGCCGGCTCAGGGCCGCCACGACGCGAGGAAGTTGCCCAGCCGCTCGATCGCGTCGCTGATCACGCGAGCCTCGGGCAGCGTCACGATCCGCACGTGGTCGGTCGCGGGCCAGTTGAAGCCCGAACCCTGCACGAGCAAGACGTGCTCCGCGACGAGGAAGTCGCGGACGAACTTCGCGTCATCGGGGATCTCGTAGACCTCGGGGTCGAATCGAGGGAAGGCGTAGAGGGCACCCCGGGGCATCACGCACGAGACACCCGGGATCGCTTCGAGGCCCTGCCACGCGGCATCCCTCTGCTCGTGCAGACGACCGGTGGGGGCGATCAGCGCGTCGATCGACTGCACACCCGACAGCGCGGCCTGCACCGCGAACTGCGCCGGCACGTTGGGACACAGCCTCGTGGATGCCAGCAGGTTGATGCCCTGCAGGAAGCCGGCCGCGTGCGTCTTGGGCCCCGTGATCGCGAGCCACCCGGAGCGGTAACCCGCCACACGGTAGGTCTTGGACAGGCCGTTGAAGGTCAGCACCAGCAGGTCGGGTGCGACCGTCGCCATCGGGATGTGCACGGCGTCGTCGAACAGGATGCGGTCGTAGATCTCATCGGCGAGCACGAGCAGCGAGTGCTCACGAGCGATGTCGGCGATGCCCTCGAGCACCTCACGCGAGTAGACCGCACCCGTCGGGTTGTTCGGGTTGATCACCACGATCGCCTTGGTCCGCGGGGTCACCTTCGACCGGATGTCTTCCAGGTCGGGCTGCCATTCGCGCGACTCGTCGCACAGGTAGTGCACGGGGGTGCCGCCGCCGAGGCTCGTCATCGCCGTCCACAGCGGGTAGTCGGGCGCGGGGATGAGGACCTCGTCACCCTCGTCGAGCAGTGCCTGCATGGTCATCGTGATCAGCTCGGACACGCCGTTGCCGAGGTACACGTCGTCGGGGTCGAGGTGCGGGAAACCGGGCTCCTGCTCGTAGCGCGAGACCACCGCGCGGCGCGCCGACAGCACGCCTCGGCTGTCGCTGTAGCCGTGCGCGTTCGGCACGGCCGCGATCATGTCGCGCACGATCTGGTGCGGCGCCTCGAAGCCGAAGATCGCCGGGTTGCCCGTGTTGAGCTTGAGGATCGCGTGCCCCTCGGCCTCGAGCCGGTCTGCCTCGACGAGGGCCTCTCCACGGATCTCGTAGAGGACATCCTTCAACTTCGACGACTGATCGAGGGGGCGCAACGGGCTCATCGGTTCAGGATATCCCCGCCCCCTCAGAGCCAATCGACACCGGGTGGACTGCCCTTGGGTACGCGGATGCCGCGCCCCCGATGAGCGTCAGGGGCGCGGCATCCGTGTGTCCGTTACTTCTTCTTGCCGGCGGCGCGGCGATCGGCGCGGTTGTTCGCCACGGGCTGCTCGGGAGCCTCGGTGCGCTGGCCGAAGGCGCCGCGCGGTCCGCTCGGCGCCGGGGCCTCGGCGGCGGGAGCCTGCGCGGCGGCCTGGCGCAGGCGGTTCGTCGCCGCCTGCTGCACCTGGCCGCGGTCGTTGCGGACCTCGACCTCGCCGGCGTCGTTGGCCGCGGAGTACTCCAGGCGCTGACCCTCGACGGGCGCGGGCGCGAGACCCTTCGCCTCGACCTGGGCACTCTCTTCGCCCTCGACCTTGCGGACCTCGACTTCGAGGTTGTAGAGGAAGCCCACGGACTCCTCCTTGATCTGCCCCATCATCGACTGGAACATCTGGTAGCCCTCGCGCTGGTACTCGATCAGCGGGTCGCGCTGAGCCATGGCGCGCAGGCCGATGCCGTCCTTGAGGTAGTCCATCTCGTACAGGTGCTCGCGCCAGCGGCGGTCGAGCACCTGCAGCACCACGCGGCGCTCGAGCTCGCGCAGGGCGGGAGCACCCAGCGACTCCTCGCGGTTCTGGTAGGCGATGCGGGCGTCCGAGATGATCTCGCGCTTGAGGCCCTCGGCCGTGATGCGACCCTTGTTGCCGCCGGCCTCGGCGACGACCTCGTCGATCGTCACGCTCACCGGGTAGAGGGTCTTCAGCTCGGTCCACAGCGCGTCGAAGTCCCACGACTCGGTGTGACCCGAACCCGTGTGGTCGTCGATGACCGCGGTGATGGCGTCTTCGATGAAGTGCTGCACGCGGTCGGCGATGTCATCGCCCTGCAGCATGTGACGACGGTCGGCGTAGATCGCCTCGCGCTGGCGGTTCAGGACGTCGTCGTACTTGAGGACGTTCTTGCGCATCTCGGCGTTGCGCGCCTCGACCTGGGACTGCGCGCTCTTGATCGCGCGCGAGACCAGGCCCGACTCGATCGCGACGTCGTCGGGGAAGTTCGTGCGGGCGAGGATCGCCTCGGCCGCGCCCGACTGGAACAGACGCATGAGGTCGTCGGTCAGCGACAGGTAGAAGCGGCTCTCGCCGGGGTCGCCCTGACGGCCGGAGCGACCGCGCAGCTGGTTGTCGATGCGGCGCGACTCGTGACGCTCGGTGCCCAGCACGTACAGGCCGCCGGCCTCGACGACCTTCGCCGCCTCTTCGGCGACGGTGTCGCGCACCCCCTGGTACACGGCATCCCACTCGGCCTCGTAGGCCTCGGGCGTCTCGACCGGATCGAGGTTCTTCGCCTTCATCTCCTGCACGGCGAGGAACTCGGCGTTACCGCCGAGCATGATGTCGGTTCCACGACCGGCCATGTTGGTGGCCACCGTGACCGCGCCGAGGCGTCCCGCGCGAGCGACGATCTCGGCCTCGCGCGCGTGGTTCTTGGCGTTGAGCACCTCGTGCTTCACGCCCTTCTTCGCGAGAAGGCGCGAGAGGTACTCGCTCTTCTCGACGCTCGTCGTACCGACGAGGACCGGCTGGCCCTTCTCGTGACGCTCGGCGATGTCTTCGACCACCTGAGCGAACTTCGCGGTCTCGTTCTTGTAGACGAGGTCGGGCTGATCCTTGCGGACCATCGGCTTGTTCGTGGGGATCGGGACCACGCCGAGCTTGTAGGTCGACATGAACTCGGCCGCCTCGGTCTCGGCGGTACCCGTCATGCCGGCGAGCTTGTCGTACAGGCGGAAGTAGTTCTGCAGGGTGACGGTGGCCAGCGTCTGGTTCTCCGCCTTGACCGGCACGTTCTCTTTCGCCTCGATGGCCTGGTGGATGCCCTCGTTGTAGCGGCGCCCGACGAGGATGCGACCGGTGTGCTCGTCGACGATCATGACCTCGTCGTTCATGACGACGTAGTCGGTGTCGCGCTTGAACAGCGCGATCGCCTTGATCGAATTGTTGAGGAACGAGATCAGCGGGGTGTTGGCCGACTCGTAGAGGTTGTCGATGCCGAGGTAGTCCTCGACCTTCTCGATGCCGGGCTCCAGCACACCGATCGTGCGCTTCTTCTCGTCGACCTCGTAGTCGACGCCGGGCTCGAGGGTGCGGGCGAGCTTGGCGAACTCGGCGAACCAGCGGTTGGCCTCGCCGGACGCGGGTCCCGAGATGATCAGCGGGGTGCGCGCCTCGTCGATGAGGATCGAGTCGACCTCGTCGACGATCGCGAAGAAGTGCCCGCGCTGAACGAGGTCTTCCTTGCGCCACGCCATGTTGTCGCGCAGGTAGTCGAAGCCGAACTCGTTGTTCGTGCCGTAGCTGATGTCGGCCTCGTACTGCTGGCGACGGACCTCGGGGGTCTGGCCCGAGATGACGGTGCCGGTCGTCATGCCGAGCGCGCGGTACACGCGGCCCATCAGCTCGGACTGGTAGCTCGCGAGGAAGTCGTTGACCGTGATGACGTGCACGCCCTTGCCGGCGATGGCGTTCAGGTACGCCGGGAGCGCCGCGGTCAGCGTCTTGCCCTCACCGGTCTTCATCTCGGCGATGTTGCCGAGGTGGAGAGCCGCGCCACCCATGATCTGCACGTCGTAGGGGCGCTGTCCGAGCGTGCGCTTGGCGGCCTCGCGCACCGCGGCGAAGGCCTCGGGCATCAGCTGATCGAGGGTCTCACCGGCTTCGTACCGCGCGCGCAGTTCGGCGGTCTCGTTGCGCAGCTCGTCGTCGGTGAGGTGTTCGTAATCCTCTTCGAGCGCACCGGTCGCCTTCACGACGCCCTGCAGGCGGCGCAGGATGCGTCCCTCACCGGCGCGCAGCAGTTTCTCGAGCGGATTGGCCACGAAGCATCTCCATCTGTCGGGTGCGACGCCCGTGCGGACGCCGGCCTGCGAACAGGCATACATCGCCCATGCTATCCGTGTTACCCGTTCGTGACCTGCGAGCCGGCCCGATGCCCTCGCGCCCGTAGCGAACACACGGCACCCTCCTCGATGACGCGGCCTAGGATCGTGCCATGGCCGGTTTCTGGGGCAGAAGGAAGCGCGAAGAACAGGATGCCGCGGACGCCGATCTGGCGCGACGGGCGGAGCTTGCGATCGTCGCGGCGGACGAACGCGTTCGGCTGACGTCGGACGAACTCGACTTCGCCCGCGCCGAGCTCGGCGACAAGGCCACGGAGGACCTCGCTGCGGCGTTGGACTCGGTGAAGACGCACCTCGCGGAAGCGTTCCAGCTGCACCAGCTCAACCACGACGAGATCCCTGACACCGCCGAGGAGCTGCGCACGCGCAACGCGCGGATCATCCAGCTGTCGAAGTGGGCGGAAGACCTCCTCGAAGAGCGCACGCTCGTCCTCCAGCCCAAGATCGACGCGGTGCGTCGGGCCCCCGAGATCCTCGCCCGGGTGCGCGCCGACCGCGAGCGTCTCGCGGAACGCGTGCCGCACGCCCGCGAGGTCGTGGAGCGTCTCTCGCACCGGTACAACGACGCAGCCCTGCAGCAGATCGGCGGGAACCCCGACGAGATCGACCAGCTGCTGGACTTCGCCGTGCACACCGCCGGCGTCTCCGAGCGCCGACGCGAAGCGGGTCAGCGCGAACAGGCATCCGTCGCCCTCGAGGCGGCCACCGAGGCGGTGCGCCGAGCCGAGTCCTTGCTCGACGCCGTCGACACCTTCGAGATCGAAGCCCTCCGTGCCGAATCGACGCTCGCGGCCGTCATCGACGACTCCCGCGGCGACCTCGCCGAGGCCCGCCGCGGGCCCATGACGCCCATCGTGACCCAGGCCATGGCGAATCTCGAAAGAGCCCTCGCTTCCCTTCCTCCGGCCGGCTCGCGCACCGACCCCTTCAGTTCGCTCTCGACACTTCGGCAGGCCAACGCCGAGCTCGATGCGGCGCGTGAACGCGCTGCGCGTCCCGTGCCCTCTCAAGAACAGGTCGATCACGCGATCGACGACGCCGACCGCCAACTCGCCGTCGCGCGCGGGCTCATCACCGGGCACCGCGGCTGGATCGGCGCGGATGCCCGCACACGCTTCGTCGAAGCCGAGCGGCTGCGGTCGGGGCTCCCGCTCGGCCCCGTCGCCGAGGACGACCGCGAGACGGTGCTCGCCACCGCACGACGCACGGGAGCGCTGGCCGCCGAGGCCCTGCAGATCGCGCAGCGCGACATCGAGCAGTCCCGCCCGTCGGACTGGGGTGACGGCGGCGGCTGGGGCGGCGGCGGTCGCGGACAGGGCGGCATGAGCGGCGGCAACATGGTCGGCGGGATGCTCGGCGGCCTCGTCATCGGCTCGCTCCTCGGCGACATCTTCGACGGCTGATCGACCGGCGCACACGAGGAAGCCCCCGGCCGAGGCCGGGGGCTTCCGTACGTCGACGGCCCGTCAGGACGCGACGGCCTGCGGCGGGGCCTGCGTCGACAGGGCGATGACGCCGTAGTCCCAGCCCTTGCGGCGGTACACGACGCTCGGGTGGTCGGTGCGCGCGTCGATGAAGAGGAAGAAGTCGTGGCCGACCAGCTCCATGCGGTCGACGGCCTCTTCGGCCGTCATCCACTCGGCGCCGAACTCCTTCTCGCGGATCACCACGGGCGAGTAGTCCGCTTCGTCGGCGGAGTCGTTCTGCACGGGAACCTCACCCGTGGCGACAGCCCGCAGGACGTCGACCGAGGCCGGCTGCACGTCGATACCGGAGAGCTCGCCGGTGCCCTTCTCGAACTTGGCTCCGCGGGGGTGGTTGCGCGCGTCGATGCGCTTGTCCTTGGCTCGGCGGATCTGCTCCGAGATCTTGTCGACCGCGAGGTCGAGGGCGGCGAACTTGTCCGCATCGGTCGCTTCGGCACGGACGACGGGACCCTTGCCGTCGAGCGTCAGTTCGACCGTGTCGTCCTCCATCCGCCCGTTGCGATAAGAGCGGTGAGTGACCTTGACCTCGAGCGCCTGCGCTCGCGGGGCCAGGTGTTCGATACGGCTCACCTTTTCTTCGACCACCGAGCGGAAACGATCGGTGATCCCGACTCCCACGCCGACGATGTTGGTGTCCATCCGTGACCTCCTTGTTCCGGGTTCCGCCCGGTCTAAGGGCGGAACGTCCGTCGCCTTCAGTCATCCCCACGCTAGTAGCGCGACCGCCGCCTGTCACGCGTGAATCACCCTTTCGTCATCCGCTCTTATCCTTCGCATGCCGTCTCGACGGGTCGACGCGAAGGGGTGTGTGCGCGAGCGTCACCGCGACGACCTCGGCGGCTCCGGCGACCCGGAGCGCTCTCGACGCGTCGTCCAGCGTGGCGCCGGTCGTGACGACGTCGTCGACGAGCACCACGCGGCGCCCGCGGACCGGGCGCGAGACGAACACTCCCCCGACATTGGCGCGTCTCGCCTCTCGATCGAGCCCCCGCTGATCGCGCGGAGCACGCGCCACCCGAAGCAGCGGAACGGGAGCGTGTCCCCCTCGGCGCACGAGCAGGGCGACGGGTCGATAGCCGCGACGCCGATAGGCGGCCCGTGACGAGGGAACCGTCGTGACGACGGTGTCGGGGCCGACCGCGTCGGCGAGCACGAGCGCCAGCGCCGGCGAGAAAGCACACGCCAGGGACGTCCGCCCCTCCTCCTTGAGGGCGCGGAGGACGCGCGCGGGCACGCCGGAGAACTCCATCGCGCTGGTCACGACCAGCCCGTCCGCGGTGCGGCGGCGGTGCGGGGCCGCGGCCAGGGCCGCTCGGCATCCGGAGCACAGTCCGAGATCGAGCGCGCCGCACCCCGCGCACGCGATCGGCAACCAGAACGTCAGCGCATCGTGCAGGGCGGGGACGACGGCGGCCGACAGGGCGGAGCGGGAGACCATGCCCTCATGCTCGTCGACCGGCCCGCTGCGGCGGGCGTGGCATCCGCCCATCCGTGGAGGTGTCGCGCGAACACCCGCGTGGGGAGGATGAGTGCGGTCAGGATGCCGTGCCCTGCTGCGCCGCCAGGACGCGGATGTCGTCGGCCACGAGCGTCCACGAGCTGCCGCGGCGGCTGAACAGCCGGCCGGTGTCATCGAGCACGCGCACGCTCGTGCTGCCGCCCGCGACGCTCCGCGCCCCGTCGGGGGCGCCGCCCGTGGTGCCGCGGCCGCCGACACCGAGTTCGCGCAGGTGACTCACGCCGTCGTCGAGGGCGAGGATGCCGAGCGTCGCGTCGTCCAACCACGCCAAGTCGAAGGCTCCCGACTCGGTGAACGACAGCACGTGGGGCGGCCCGAGGTTGATCTCGCTCGACGTGCGCTGGATGCCGGCGAGCCAGACCTCGCGGACGCCTGCCACCGTGACGATCGCCGCGACGCGCGTGCCGTCGCGAGAGATCTGGAAGGCGGTGATCTCGGAGGCATCCGGCCACGCGTTCCCGATCTCGGACGGCACGCCCTCGGGCGTGAAGGCGCGCAACTGCGAGGGCGACGACGACGGCACGCTCCAGATGAGCCCGGAGGAATCGATCGAGGGTGCGACGAGTCCGGGCCGGTCGTCGAGGAGGAACGTTCTCCCGTCGGCGAGCGCGCTGGCCACGGTTCCCTGGGTCGTGCGGACCGCGGCGAGGGAACGATCGGCCTCGAGCTCGATCGACTGAGGAGACAGCGACTCGACGGCATCCGAGAGTCCGGGGATCGTCGTCACCTGATCGCCCGAGAGGATGCCGAAGGTGCCGTCCGTGGTCATGACGGCGGGCGGCGGATCGACGCGCGTGACGCGGACCGGCACCTCCTCGGCCGCGATCGGGGTGCCCTCGACCGTCATCTGCACCTCGCTGATGCCTGCCGTCGAGAGGCTCCGGGTCAGCTGCGTCTGCATGCGGTTCAGGGTCGTGGTGTCCAGGCTCAGCGCGGCCCGGGGAAGCTGCACCTGGGCGACACCACCCGACGAGAGCGTCACCGAGCGCCCGACGAGCGAGAGGTCCTCGGGGAACGCGTTCTTCACCGCCCCCTCGAGCCACGCGCTCGGCTGCCCGTCGACGAGCGCGGTCGCCACACGACTCGCCACGAGCGGGCGCGGGAACCAGCGCACGTCCGGCACGATGAACGTCCAGGTCGGATCGAAGTACGCGATGGATGCCGACTGGTAGACGGTCGGGAAGACCTCCTCGTACAGCACCACACCGTCCGGGGCGGCACTGATACGCCACTGGTCGTCGACACGCACCAGCGAGTAGCCGAGCGAGTCGGTGGTTCCCGCCACGCTCGGCGAGTAGGCGCCGTTCCCGTCGACGCTCGCGACCGTCGACAGCGACACGGTCACGGTCGCCCCGTCGGACGAGGCGGTGGCCCGGCGATCGGCCAGGCGGTCGATCGTGACGCGCGCCCGGGGGTCCCACTGGGTCCCCGGGGCGAGGAACAGCTTCGCCGTCGCCCAATCGTCGGCGGGGCCGGACCCCGCGCGCAGGAAGCCCTCGACGATCTCGGCGGGCGAGGCGTCGTCCTGCGGACCGTCGGGGACGAAGGCGAACGTCTGCGCGTCGTCGCTCTGCGGACCCCGACCGGGGTTCACGTATCCCGAGGTGGGGAGGCCCGTGCACGCGGTGAGCAGCAGCACCAGCGCCAGGCTCACCACCGACAGTGCGCGCTTCATGTGGCCCTCCCGGTCGTGCGCCCGAGCGAGATCGGCTGGGTGATGCCGAGCGCGCCGAGAGTGCCGCCCTGCTCGTCCTCGGGAACGAGGGGCAGCGGTGAGCTTCCCAGCGGGCGACCGTCGCGGGGCAGGGTGAGGACGAAGTTGGAGCCACGGCCCGGCTCCGACCACACGGCGAGGGTGCCGCCGTGCAGGCGCGCGTCCCCGAGGGCGATGGAGAGGCCGAGACCGGTACCGCCGATCGTGCGCACACGCGACGGATCGGCTCGCCAGAACCGGTCGAACACGCGGTCGACGTCTTCGGCGCGCATACCCAGACCGAAGTCGCGCACCCCGAGGGCCACGGCATCCCGACCGCTGTCGACGGACACCACGATGGGCCTGCCCTCGCCGTGCTCGATCGCGTTGCCGAGGAGATTGCGCACGATCCGCCGGATGCGGCGGGCGTCCATGTCGACGGGTGTGTACCCGCCCGGGGCGACCAGACGCACGTCGGTGCCGTGCTTCTCGGCGAGTTGCTCCATCGACGCGATCACGTCTTCGGCGAGTGAGGCGAGGCTCGTGGGCTCGAGTTCGAGCTGCACGGATCCCGCGTCGTAGCGGCTGATCTCGAGAAGGTCGGTCAGCAGCACCTCGAAACGCTGCACTTGCGCGTGGAGGAGTTCGGCGGCGCGTCCCGTGACGGGGTCGAACTCGTCGCGCTGGTCGTTGATCATGTCGGCCGCGAGCTTGATCGTGGTCAGCGGCGTGCGCAGTTCGTGCGAGACGTCCGAGACGAACCTCTGCTGCACGAGCGACAGGTCGGCGAGCTCCTTGATCTGGGACTCGATGCTGTCGGCCATCGCGTTGAAGGAGCGGTTCAGCGTGGCGAGCTCGTCCTCGCCGCGCACGGGGAGCCGCACTCCGAGATCGCCCGCAGCGAGCTTCGCGCTGGTCTCGGCGGCATCCGCGATCGGCGTCGTCACCGAACGCAGCACGACCCAGGCGATCGCCCCGATCAGCACGACGAGGATCAGGCCGACCACCCACAGCAGCACCTGGACGAACGACAGGGTCTGCGCGGCGCTCGCGAGGTCGTACCCCATGTAGAGCTCGTAGTAGTCGACCCCGTCCTGCGCGGGGAAGCGCAACTGATGACCGACCAGGATGCCGGGAACCTCGCGATCGTTCTCCGTCGGCAGCGCCACCGACTGCCACCACTGCAGATCGGGGCTCGACTGGACCTGCGTGCGCAGCTCGGGCGTGACGAGGTCGGACTCGAAGGTCGGGGAGATGAAGGGCTGCGGCGCGAGGGGCGAGGGAGGTCCGATGCGGTACAGCGCGATGAGATCACTCGACGACTGCTGCGACAGGCGTGTCGCGATGCCGTTCATCAGGGTCTGGGCGGCGGCCGGGTCGGTGGAGTCGACGGCCGCGTCGAGGGTGGCCTGCGCGGAGGCGGTCGCGCGCTGCGCCTCGAGGAGCACCTGGTCTTTGCGGGCGGTGAAGAGCTCGTTCTGGATGACCAGGGCCATCGCGAGACAGGTCACGAGGATGGTCGTCGCGGTGAGCGCGACGGTGATGACGATGGTGCGGAAGCGCAGCGAGCGACGCCACAGGGTGATGAGCCGGTCCCGGTTCGCGCGCCAGTCGCGCGTGCGCCACCCCCGCGGCGTCGCCAGGGTGCGCACCGCGCCGGTCATGACGACCTCAAGCCACCGCGCCGGCGCGATAGCCCACACCGCGAACCGTGGTCACGATGCGAGGGTTGTCGGGGTCGGCCTCGATCTTGGCCCGGAGTCGTTGGACGTGCACGTTCACGAGGCGCGTGTCGGCCTTGTAGTGGTAGCCCCAGACCTGTTCGAGCAGCATCTCGCGCGAGAACACCTGCTGCGGCTTCTCGGCGAGCGCGACGAGGAGCTCGAACTCGAGCGGCGTGAGGGCGATCGGGGTGTCCCCGCGACGCACCTCGTGCGCGGCCACGTCGACGACGAGGTCGCCGATGCGCAGTGTCTCGTCGACCGGCGCCTGCACGGGGCGCAGGCGCGTGCGGATCCGCGCGACGAGCTCCTTCGGATTGAAGGGCTTCATGATGTAGTCGTCGGCACCCGACTCCAAGCCCTTCACCACGTCGGCGGTGTCGGTGCGGGCCGTCAGCATGATGATCGGGACGCCGGATTCGGCGCGCACGCGGGTGCAGATCTCGATGCCGTCGACGCCCGGCAGCATGAGATCGAGCAGGATGAGGTCCGGCCGCTCGGAGCGCCAGGCCTCGACCGCCTGCGCGCCATCGGCGCAGAAGACCGTGTCGAATCCCTCGGTGCGCAGCACGATGCCGATCATCTCGGCCAGCGCGGTGTCGTCATCGACAACCAGGATCCGTGAAGTCATCGGGTGTACGTCTTCCGTCTCGAAACCCGCTCGGGAACGGGCCATGGCCCCCCGGGTGAGGGAGCGATCCCTAAGAGCGTAGTCGACATGCCCGGGAAGGGGCCGAGCGCGCTGGGGGTGTCCCCATGACTGTGACCATGACGGGGTGTCGGAGGTCTATGACACGATGAAGACACGGCCGACCACCGAGGAGGCGTCATCGTGACCGCGTACCCCGCCTGGACCCCCGCGTCGCGTCCGGGGATCGTCCCGCTGCATCCCTTCGGGTTCGGCATGATCCTCGGCCGGTCGTTCACGGCTCTGCGCCACAACCCCCGCGTGCTGCTCGGTTTCGCGCTCGGGGTGCAGACCGTCGCCTACATCGTGCTGAGCGCGGCCATCGCGGGTGCGGCCATCGCGAGCTTCTCGCGGCTGGATACCCTCGTCGAGGGCAGCGACGACTTCAACGCGGTGATGGCAGGGTCGATCGCTCTCACGGCGATCGTCGCTCTCGTGCTCGGGGTGGCGGCGAGCGGCCTGAGCGTGCTGGTGCAGGGCGTCGTCGTGGCAGAGGTGGCGCACGGCGTGGTCGCCGAGAAGCCGACGTTGAAAGTGGTCTGGCGGCGGGTTCGCCCGGTCGTCTGGCGCCTGATCGGGTACGCCGCCCTGACGTTCACCGCGGTGATCCTCGTCCTGGCCGTCCTGGCCGGAATCGTCGTCGCGGTCTCGTTCGCGCTGCTGCCGGTCGGCATCCTCCTCGGTCTTCTACTCGCCCTCGGGTGCGTGCCCCTCTACCTGTGGCTCGCTACCAAGCTCTTCCTCGTCCCCTCGGTGATCATCCTCGAGGGCACGGGGATCCGGGCCGGGATCGCCCGGTCGTGGCGACTCACCCGCGGGCGATTCTGGTCGACGCTCGGTGTCCTGGTCATCATCTCCGTGGCGTTCAGCGTGGTCGCGCAGATCATCTCGTTCCCGCTCAGCTTCGGCGCCAGCTTCCTCTCCACGCTGCTCGCACCCACGGGCGCCCCGGAGCCGGGCGCCATCGCGGGCTTCATCGTCGTGCAGTTGCTCGGGCAGGCCGGCATCCTTCTCGTGCAGTGCATCGCCCTCGTCGTGCAGTCGACCTCGGCAGTGCTCGTCTACGTCGACGCCCGCATGCGCACCGAGGGACTCGACCAGGATCTCGCCGCCTACGTCGAGGCGCGCGATGCCGGGGCGAACGACCTTCCGGATCCGTACCGTGTAGGCGTCGGACGAAGCATCGCGCCCCTTCAGCCGTGGGGCGCTCCCCCGCCGGGTGGGGCGCCGGCAGCGTGGGGTCCGCCCGCGGCGGCTCCGTACGGCGCTCCCGCGGGCGTCCCCTACGGCGCGGCACCGGCTGCACCGCCGTACGCTGTCGCGCCCGCCACGCCGCCTTACGGCGTTCCGCCGACGGCGCAGCCGTATGCGTCAGCGCCCGCGGCTCCGCCCGCCCCTCCCGCGCCGGCTCAGAACGCTGCGCCGACCGCGCCGCCGTACGGAGCGCCGCCGCCCGCAGCCCCCTCCGGCGCCGTGCCGCCCCCTCCGCCCACCCCGCCGACGGACGGTGCAGCCGATACGACGGGTCGCGAGACCACGTCGACGGATGCCACGGGCACCTCGAGCACGTCCACGCCGTCGACGACGACCTGGGCCGCGCCCGGAAGCCGGCCCGACGACGCATGAGTCCCTCGCTCGCAGCGGCGGTCGCGGTGGTGACCGCGCTCCTCCCCGACCCGGACGAAGCGCGGGAGTGGGCGGAGAACGAGCTCGCCGACCCCGCCTACCGGGCCGCCGAGCCGACGCCGCTCGACCGCCTCGCGCGAGCCGTCGTCGACTTCTTCGGCAGGCTGCTGCGCAACTCCGCGAACGGCGACTGGGGACCTCCGGCGCTGATCGTGCTGGCGATCATCATCGTGGTCGGGATCGTCATCGGCATCCTGATCTGGGGGCGACCGAGAGCGATCGCCCGTGCGCAGCCTCCGGCACGCGCGCTCTTCGACGGCGATGATGGCCGCTCGGCCGACGAACTCCGCGGCGATGCGGCCGCTGCGGCGGCTCGGGGAGACTGGGATGCGGCGATCGTCCTGCGGTTCCGCGCTTTCGCCCGCGGCCTGACCGAGAGAGGTCTCGTCGACCCACCGCCCGGCGCCACCGTGCGGGCGTTCGCGCGAGCCGCTTCGGCGGCTCTCCCCGGCCTCGCCCCCGGGCTCGATGAGGCGGCCGCCATCTTCGACGACGTCCGCTACCTCCGCCGCCCGGGCACCGAGCAGCGCTACGGCGTGGTGGCAGACCTCGACGCCGAAGCCGTCCGTACGCGCCCCGCGCCCGTCACCGCGGCGGCGACATCGTGACCGCCGTCTCCGCCGCGCCGCTCACGGTGCGCCCCCGCCGTCGGGCCGCGCTCGGGTGGATCGGCCTCGCCCTCGCCCTGCTCCTGGTCGGACTGGTGGGAACGACCCTGGTGTACGGCGGCTGGACGCAGAAGGACGCGCTCGACCCCGAATCCCCCGCACCCGACGGCACCCGCGCGCTCGTCCGCATCCTCCAGCAGCAGGGCGTGACCGTGACCGTCGCACGCGACCGCGCGGCGGCGGAGCGTGCTCTGACCGACCGCGACGCCACGCTCGTCCTGCGCGACGCCCCGATGCTGTCGGACGCCACCCTGACCGCGCTCGCCGACCGCGCACGCGACGTCGTGCTCATCGAGCCGCGCTCGCGCACCCTCGACGTGTTGCTGAAGGGCTCCTCCCTCGGGGGCTTCGCGAACGACCGTGCCGCCGCCCCCGGGTGCGAGCTGCCCGCCCCGCGCACGGCCGGAACCGCGCGGACGGGTGAGCTGATGATCCCCGGCGCGGGCGTCACCGGCTGCTACCCCGTGGACGGCGAGTACGGGCTGCTCTCCACCGAGACGAGCGACGGCCGCACCGTCACCGCCCTCGACGGGTCGGCGACGATGACGAACACGACCCTCCCCCTCGACGGCAACGCGGCGCTCGCGATCGGCGTGCTGGCTCGGACCGACGCGGTCGTCTGGTACGTCCCCTCCCTCACCGACTCCGACGCCGGGTCGACGCCACGGACGATCGGCGACCTCACACCGCCCTGGGTCACCCCCGGCATCGTCCTGCTGCTGCTCTCCGCGGTCGTCGCCGCGATCTGGCGCGGGCGACGGTTCGGCCCGCTCGTGACCGAGCGCCTTCCGGTGATGGTGCGCGCGAACGAGACGACCGAGGGTCGCGCCCGCCTGTACGCCGCCTCCGGCGACGCGGCGCACGCCCTCGACGAGCTGCGTCGAGCGACGCGCACCCGTCTGGTCCGTCGGCTCGGCCTCGCGGCCCACACCCCGGCCGAGCAGGTCGCCGATGCCGTCGCCGACCGCCTCGGCGCGGATCGAGGGGCGATCCGCGGCATCCTCCTCACCGACTCCCCCACGACCGACCGCGATCTGGTCGCCGCGAGCGACCGCCTCCGCGACCTCGAGACGAGCGTGCATGCCGCGTTCGCCACCGAAAGGACCACCCGATGACCGACAGTCCTCTCGACGCTCCCCTGCCGCCCGCCGCCGAGAACGCAGCGGGACGCCAGGAGCCCGCCCCGGCGACCCCGGGGTCCGACGACGCGGCCCTGCGCGAGGCGATGAACCGGGTGCGGGTCGAGGTCGAAAAGGCGGTGATCGGTCAGGACGGCACGATCACGGGACTGCTCATCGCGCTCCTCTCGCGCGGACACGTCCTGCTCGAGGGCGTCCCGGGCGTCGCCAAGACCCTTCTCGTGCGCTCGTTCAGTCGCGCGCTCGGCCTCGACACGCGGCGCGTGCAGTTCACGCCCGACCTCATGCCCGGCGACGTCACGGGCTCCCTCGTCTACGACGCCCGCGCCGGCGAGTTCGAGTTCCGCGCGGGACCGGTGTTCACCCACGTGCTCCTCGCCGACGAGATCAACCGCACGCCGCCGAAGACCCAGGCCGCCCTGCTCGAGGCGATGGAAGAACGACAGGTCTCGTCGGACGGGGTGAGCCGCGCTCTCCCCGACCCCTTCCTCGTCGCCGCGACCCAGAACCCCATCGAGCACGAGGGCACCTACACGCTGCCCGAAGCCCAGCTGGACCGCTTCCTGATGAAGCTCGTCGTCGATCTCCCGGGCCGCGAGGCCGAAGTCGGTGTGCTCCGGCGCCATGCCGGCGGCTTCGACCCGCGCCGCCTCGACGCGGCGGGTCTCGATCCCGTCGTGACCGCCGACGAGATCCTCGCGGCCCAACGCGCCGCGGGGACCGTCGCCGTCGACGACGACCTGCTCGGCTACATCGTCGACCTCGCGCGGGCGACGCGGCAGAGTCCCTCGGTACTCCTGGGTGTCAGCCCCCGCGCGACGACGGCCCTCCTCGCCGCGGCGAAGGCCTGGGCGTGGCTCGGCGATTACCCGGCCATCACCCCCGATCACGTGCAGACGATGCTCGTGCCGGTCTGGCGTCACCGCATCCGGCTGCGCCCCGAGGCCGAGATCGAGGGTGTCTCGGTCGACGCGATCCTGACCTCGGTGCTGCAGCAGACCCGCGTCCCCATCTGATGTTCGTCACCGGCCGTCTCGCGCTCCTCGTCGCCCTGGGCGTCGTCCCCCTCGTGCTCCTGAGCACGGCGGGCGTCCCGGCGTGGCTCGCCGTGGGCGGGTGGGTCGTGCTCTGTGCGGTCGGAGCCCTTGTCGATGTCGCCGTCGCGGCCGACCCGCGCGCCGTCGAGATCACACGACGCCTCCCGGACCGCACGCTGCTCGATGAACCGGTGGCCGGTGAACTGCACGTGCGCAACCTCGGGACCCGCGCGCTCCGCGCCCACGTGCGCGACGCGTGGCAGCCCACGGCCGGTGCGCCCGAGGAACGGGCGCGATTCGTCGTGCCGCCGGGCGAGCGCCGGAGCGCACCCCTTCCTCTGCTCCCCCGTCGCCGCGGCGAGATCCGCACCGATTTCGTCGTGGTGCGCTCGGCGGGCCCCCTGGGTCTGGCGGGCCGGCAGGCGGTCGTCGACGCTCCCGGCCGGATCCGCGTCCTCCCGCCCTTCACCTCGCGTCGGCACCTCCCGTCCCGGCTGGCGCGCCTGCGCGAGCTCGACGGCAACACGAGTCTTCAGGTGCGCGGTCAGGGCACCGAGTTCGACAGCCTGCGCGAGTACGTCCGCGGCGACGACGTGCGCTCGATCGACTGGCGGGCGACGGCGCGCGCGGGCACGACCATGCTGCGCACGTGGCGTCCGGAACGCGACCGCCACGTCGTCATCGTCATCGATACGGGCCGCACGGCCGCGGCGCGCGTCGGCGACGGCGCACGCCTGGACGCAGCGATGGAGGCCACCCTGCTGCTGTCGGCGCTGGCGACCAGGGCGGGCGACCACGTGCACCTGGTGATGTTCGACCGCGTCCCGCGGGCGCGTGTCACGAAGGTCGACGGTTCGCAGCTCCTGCCCGCGCTCGTCGACGCGATGGCCCCCGTCGAGCCGCAGCTCATCGACACCGACTGGGATGCCGCTTTCGCGCAGGTCCGCCAGCTCGCGGTCCGTCCGGCCCTCGTCGTGCTGCTCACGGCGCACGACGATCCCGAGGCCGCCCGCGGTTTCCTCGCGGCGCTGCCGGCGGTGGCGGCTCGCTCGCGACTGCTCGTCGCGACGGCGACGGACGGACCGGGCGACGAGCCCGAGCGGACGGATGCCGCCTCGGTCTACGCGGCGGCCGCGATCGAGCGCGCGCGCCACGACGCGGACCGTGTGCGGGCCGCGGTGGTGCGCGCCGGTGGCGACGCCGTCTCCGCCTCCGCGGAGGACCTGCCCCCGCTGGTGGCCGACCGCTACCTCGCGCTCAAGGCTGCCGGGCGGCTCTGACGCGCGTACCCGGCCGGGTCTAGCACACCCAGGCCCCATGCAGCCCGGGACATACATCGCGGCTTATCCTGGGGGGTACCCTTCGAGCCGACAGCGCGTCCCCTCCGCGCTCGGTTGCGCCGTCTACGCACAGGATGCGGGAGAACTCTTGCCAGGAAACGCCACGACCCGGTTCGACGATGTGGCTCTTGTATCGGTGGCGAGCGTCCTGCCCAGCCGTGTGACCACGTCGGACGATATCGAGGACCGCCTCGCTCCCGCTCTTCATCGTCTGAAGCTCAAGCCCGGCCTCCTCCGTCGGGTCGCCGGCGTCAACGAGCGGCGCAACTGGGCCGACGGCGAGTCGAGCGACGAGGCGACGATCGCCGCGGGCAAGCAGGCGCTGGCCGAGGCGGGCGTCGACCCGAGCGAGATCGGGCTCATCATCAACACCTCCGTGACCCGCAAGCACCTCGAGCCCTCGGTGGCGGTGCGCCTGCACCACGGCCTCGGCCTCCCGAGCTCGGCGATCAACTTCGACGTCGCCAACGCCTGCCTCGGCTTCATCAACGGCATGAGCCTGGCCGCCGGCATGATCCAGTCCGGACAGGTCAAGTACGCCCTGATCGTCAACGGCGAGGATGCCGATGAGATCCAGGTCAACACGATCAACCGGCTCGTGCGCGAGGACCTCGACCGCGACGCCTTCATGCAGGAGTTCGCGTCGCTGACGCTGGGCTCCGGCGCGGCTGCCGCGGTGCTCGGACGCGCGAGCGACCATCCCGAGGGACACCGGATCGTCGGCGGCGTGACGCGCGCGGCGACCCAGTTCTACGACCTCTGCGTCGGCAGCGTCGACGGCATGTTCACGGATGCCAAGGCTCTCCTCAAGGGCGGTCTCGACCTCGTCGTGTCGGCGTGGAAAGAGGCCAAGGGCGAGTTCTCGTGGACGGGCATGGACCGCTACATCACCCACCAGGTCTCATCGGTGCACACCTCGGCGATCGTCCGCGCGGCCAAGCTCGACCGTGACCGGGTGCCCGTGACCTATCCGCACCTGGGCAATGTGGGCCCGGCATCCATCCCGATCACCCTCGCCGACGAGCAGAAGACGCTGCGTCGGGGTGATCGCGTCCTGCTGATGGGAGTGGGCTCCGGGCTGAACACCGGCATGCTGGAGCTGGCCTGGTGAGGGTCACCGCCCCGGAAGCCACGCTTCCCCCCGCGGGGCTGCCCGGTCTCGACCCGGCGCTCTCGCGTCTGGTCGACGTGCCCGGCGTCGCCGCCGATGCGGGCACGACGCGCACGTGGCATGTGCTCGACACCGGCGACGCCCTCACCGAGCGCGGCCTCGACCCCGTCGGCACGATCATCGCCGTGCACGGCAACCCGACGTGGTCGTACCTCTGGCGTGCGCTCGTGAACGCCTCGCTCCGACGCGCCGAGGCCGGTGCGACGGCGTGGCGGGTCGTGGCCGTCGACCAGCTCGAGATGGGCTTCTCGGAACGCTCGGACCGCCGACGCACCCTGGCGCAGCGCATCGCCGACCTCGACGCGCTCGTCGGCGAGCTCGGCATCCGGGGTCCGATCGTGACCATCGGGCACGACTGGGGCGGTCCGGTCTCGCTCGGCTGGGCCGTCGAGAACCGCGAGCGTCTCGCCGCGGTCATCGCGCTCAACACCGCGGTGCACCACCCCGACGGTGCGCCGCTGCCCTTCGCGCTGCGCGTGGCCACCGCCCGCGGCATGCTCGCGGCAGGCACCACCGGCACCACGGCCTTCCTCGACACCACGCTCGCTCTGGCCGATCTCGACCCCGCTGTTCGCGCCGCTTTCCGCGCGCCGTACGCGACCGTCGCACGACGCCGCGGGATCGGCGGCTTCGTCGCCGACATCCCCGCGACCGCGGCTGACGAGAGCACTCCCGCGCTCCGCCGCATGTCGGCGGGGCTCCGCGAGCTCGACGTGCCCGCGCTGTTCCTGCGCGGACCGAAGGACCCCGTCTTCGGCGAGGGCCACCTCGACGACCTCACCGAGCGGCTTCCGCACGCCGACGTGCACCGCTTCGAGGGAGCGGGCCACCTCATCGCCGAGGAGCGGCCGTACGCCGACGTCGTGCTCGACTGGCTCGACGAGAAGGGCGTGGCGACGGATGCCGCGGCCCCGGGCTCCACAGCCGCCACCGCGCCACCGGCCGCCGCCGGTCACCTCTGGGATGCCCTCGACGCGCGCCGCGACGACGACGACACCGCCGTGATCGACATGACCACCGCCCGCGACGGCGAGCCGCTGCGCGTGAGCTGGCGGCAGCTGTCCGCGCGCGTCGACGAGATCGCGGCGGGCCTCGACGCTTTCGGCGTCCGGCCGGGAGACCGGGTCTCGCTGCTCGTTCAGCCCGGCCCCACGCTGACCGCCGCTCTGTATGCCTGTCTGCGCATCGGCGCGGTCGTCGTCGTGGCCGACCGGGGTCTCGGCATCCGGGGTCTGTCGCGCGCCGTCAGAGGTGCCGTTCCCGATGTGGTCATCGGGGAGGTCGCCGGCCTCGCCGCCGCGCGCGCCCTCGGCTGGCCGGGCCGCCGGATCTCGGCCGCGGCCCTCCCCGCCGCGACGTCGCGCGCGCTCGGTGTCGAGGCGAGCCTGTCGGACCTCGCCCGCGCCGGTCGCGGCCGGACGCTCCCGGAGCCGCCCGCACCCGACGCCGACGCCGCGGTGCTGTTCACCTCGGGCTCGACGGGACCCGCGAAGGGTGTCGTGTACACGCACGCGCAGCTGACGGCCCTGCGCGACACCCTCGCCGCGCACTTCGGCGTCGCCGCCGAGACGGGTCTGGTGACCGGCTTCGCTCCCTTCGCGCTGCTCGGACCCGCGCTCGGCACGCGCTCGGCGACGCCCGACATGGACGTCTCGGCCCCCCGGACGCTCACCGCGGCGGCGGTCGCGGCGGCCGTGCGTGCCTCCGATGCGCGGATCGTGTTCCTGTCCCCCGCCGCCGTCGCGAACGTCGTCGCCACCGCGAGCGCCCTCGACGCCGACGATCGCGCGGCCCTCGCGCGCGTCGAGACGTTCCTCTCGACGGGAGCACCCGTGGGCATCGAGCTGCTGCGCCGCGCGCAGGAGCTCATGCCGAACGCCGTCGCGCACACCCCGTACGGCATGACCGAATGCCTCCTCGTCGCCGACGTCACCCTGCCCGAGATCGAGAGCGCTGCGGGCGACCGCGGCGTCTGCGTCGGCCGGCCACTGGGTACGGGCCAGGTGCGCATCTCGGCGATCGACGCCGAGGGACGCGCGACGGGTGAACCGACGACGGATGCCGGGATCACGGGCGAGATCGTCATCTCGGCGCCCCACCTCAAGCGCGGATACTTCCGCCTGTACCTCACCGACCGCGAGGCGCGTCGCGGCCTGACCGACCGTTGGCACCGCACCGGTGACGTCGGCCACCTCGACGCCGACGGGAGGCTCTGGGTCGAGGGGCGCCTCCCCCACGTCATCACCACCGCCGAGGGCCCGGTGACCCCGGTCGGCATCGAACAGGATGCCGAGACCGTCGAGGCCGTCACCCGTGCCGCTGCGGTCGGGGTCGGACCGGTCGGTCGACAGGTCGTCGTCGCGGTCGTCGAGGCGGGTGCCCGGCGTCCCGGCCTCGCCTCCCCCGAGCTGACGGATGCCGTCCGCGCTGCGACGTCGCAGCCCCTCGCTGCCGTTTTGGTCGCGCCGACGCTGCCGACCGACATCCGGCACAACTCGAAGATCGACCGGTCCCGCCTCGCGGCGTGGGCCGAACGCCTGCTCGCGGGCGAGAAGCCGACGGCACCGTGAGGGTCCTCGCCACCGGCGCGTCCGGGTTCCTCGGCCGGGCCGTCGTCCGCGCCCTCCACGACGCGGGACACGAGGTGCGCACGCTCCAGCGCCGCCCGTCCGGTGTCGCCGGCGCCGACGACCGGCTCGGTTCCGTGACGGATCCGGATGCCGTGGCATCCGCCCTCGATGGGATCGACGGCGTGGTGCACCTCGCGGCCAAGGTGTCACTGGCGGGAGACCCCGCTCAGTTCCACGCCGTCAACGTCGGGGGCACGCGAACTCTGCTGGACGTCGCCGCCGCGGCGGGGGTCTCGCGGGTCGTGCACGTGTCGTCGCCGTCGGTCGCGCACGCGGGGCACGCCCTCGCGGGAGTGGGCGCGGAGCCCGCCGATCCCCGCGCCGCGCGCGGCGAGTACGCCCGCACGAAGGCCGCGGCCGAGGTGCTCGCTCTCTCGCGTGCCGGTGACGGTCTCTCGCTGGTAGCGATCCGTCCGCACCTCGTATGGGGCCCGGGCGACACGCAGCTCATCGCGCGCGTGGTCGACCGCGCCCGCCGGGGCCGGCTGCCGCTGCTGAACGGCGGCACGGCGCTCATCGACTCCACGTACGTCGACAACGCGGCATCCGGAATCGTCGCCGCCCTCGACCGCGTCGATGAGGTCAGCGGACGCGCGTACGTCCTGACGAACGGCGAGCCGCGCCCGGTCGGCGATCTGCTCGCCGGGATCTGCCGCGCCTCGGGGGTCGAGCCGCCACGCCTCAGCGTTCCCGCGGGTCTCGCCAAGGCAGCCGGGGCCCTGGTAGAGCGCGTCTGGGCCGTGCGCCCGGGCGAGGACGAACCGCCGATGACCCGCTTCCTCGCCGAGCAGCTGTCGACGGCGCACTGGTTCGACCAGACCGAGATCCGCCGCGATCTGCGCTGGGCCCCGGCGGTGTCGCTGGACGAGGGCCTGCGTCGCCTCGCGCGAGCCTGAGCCGGGCCGCTGCGCTCCCCGGCATTGCTGCGGCCCGCGTTCTCGCGCTACGCGCCGCCTACTCCCCGACGGCACATGTCCCACTTCTGACGGTCCGTGTCCCACATTTGGCCACCTGAGGCAGTGCGGACCGACCATAAGTGGGACGAGGTCCCCCTCCACCGGCCTTCAGTGCAACGCGGTTGGTTCCTGCCCCGCCCTGAGCAACCTCGTCCCACTTCTGGCGGTGCATGTCCCACTTATGGTCGCCTGCGGCAGCCTCCACCGACCATAAGTGGGACACACTCCCGACCCAGCATGAGCGGAAGGCCCGCCCCGCGAGGGGACGGGCCTTCCGGATGCCGCGGGTTACCGAGCCGCAGCGCGTCGCGCCGAAACGCGACGGGTCGGGCGCTCAGACCAGGTCGAACCGGTCGAGCTCGGTGACCTTGCGCCAGGCGGCGACGAAGTCACGGACGAACTTCTCCTTCGCGTCGTCCGAGGCGTAGACCTCGGCGAGCGCGCGCAGCTCGGAGTTCGACGAGAACACCAGGTCGACGCGGGTGCCGATCCCGACCTTCTCGCCCGAGCCGTCCTTCGTGCCCTCGAAGGCGTGCTTGCCGCTGTCGAGCGGCTTCCACGTCGTGCCGAGGTCGAGGAGGTTCACGAACACGTCGTTCGTCAGCGCGCCGGGGGTGTCGGTGAACACGCCCCAGTCGCTGCCGTCCCAGTTGGCGCCGATCGCGCGGAGACCGCCGACCAACACGGTCATCTCGGGGGCGGTGAGCGTGAGCAGGTTGGCCTTGTCGAGCAGCAGGAACTCCGCGGGCAGCCGCGCCTCGCGCGAGGCGTAGTTGCGGAAGCCGTCGGCGACCGGCTCGAGCCAGCGGAACGACTCGATCTCGGTCTGCTCCTGCGACGCGTCGGTACGGCCCGGAGTGAACGGCACCTCGACCTCGAGGCCGCCGGCGCGCGCCGCCTGCTCGACACCGGCGTTGCCGGCGAGAACGAGCAGATCCGCGATCGACACCTTCTTCTCACCCTGCGCGTCGAACTCGGCCTTGATCTTCTCGAGGGTCTCGAGAACGGATGCCAGCTGCTCGGGGTTGTTGACCGTCCAGCTCTTCTGCGGCTCGAGGCGGATGCGCGCGCCGTTGACACCGCCGCGCTTGTCGGAACCGCGGAACGTGGATGCCGCGGCCCAGGTCGTCGTGACGAGCTGCTGCACGCTCAGACCACTGTCGAGGATCTGCTGCTTCAGCGCCGCGGCGTCGGCCGCGTCGATCAGCGGGTGGTCGACGGCGGGGACCGGGTCCTGCCACACGAGAACCTCGTCCGGAACCTCGGGGCCGAGGTAGCGCTCACGCGGACCCATGTCGCGGTGGGTCAGCTTGAACCATGCGCGGGCGAAGGCATCCTGGAACGCGGCGGGGTCCTCAGCGAAGCGGCGCGAGATCTTCTCGTACGCCGGGTCGACCCGCAGGGCGAGGTCGCTCGTGAGCATGCGCGGCTCGCGGCGGCCCTCGGAGTGCGCGAGGGGCACCATGTCGGCTCCCCCACCGTTCTTCGGGCGCCACTGGTGAGCGCCCGCGGGGCTCTGGAACAGCTCCCACTCGTACGCGAACAGGATGTGGAAGAACTCGTTGTCCCAGCGCGTGGGGTGGTAGGTCCAGGTGACCTCGAGGCCACTCGTGATCGTGTCGTCGCCCTTGCCGGTGCCGTGGTCGTTCTTCCAGCCGAGGCCCTGGTCGTTGATGTCGGCGGCTTCGGGGTTGGGACCGACGTGCGAGTCGCTCGCCGCGCCGTGCGTCTTGCCGAACGTGTGGCCACCGGCGATGAGCGCGACGGTCTCCTCGTCGTTCATGGCCATGCGGCCGAACGTCTCGCGGATGTCGTTCGCCGACAGCTGGGGGTCGGGGTTGCCGTTGGGGCCCTCGGGGTTGACGTAGATGAGACCCATCTGGACCGCCGCGAGCGGGCGCTCGAGCTCACGGTTGCCCGTGTAGCGCTCGTCACCGAGCCAGGTGGTCTCGGGGCCCCAGTACACGTCGTCGTCGGGCTCCCACACGTCCTGGCGACCGCCGGCGAAGCCGAAGGTGGGGAAGCCCATGTCTTCCAGTGCGACGTTGCCGGCGAGGATCATGAGGTCGGCCCACGAGATCGCCTGGCCGTACTTCTTCTTGACGGGCCACAGCAGTCGGCGCGCCTTGTCGAGGTTGACGTTGTCGGGCCAGCTGTTCAGCGGGGCGAAGCGCTGCATGCCGGCGCCCGAGCCGCCGCGACCGTCGGTCACGCGGTAGGTGCCGGCGCTGTGCCACGCCATGCGGATCATGAGCGGGCCGTAGTGACCGAAGTCCGCGGGCCACCAGTCCTGCGAGGTCGTCATGACCTCCTTGAGGTCCTGCTTGACGGCCGCGAGGTCGAGCGCCTCGAACGCCGCCTTGTAGTCGAACCCGTCGTCGAGCGGATCGCGCAGCGCGTTGTTCTTCGCGAGGATCTTCACGTTGAGGGACTCGGGCCACCACACGCGGTTGGCGGATCCCTGGGTGGGGTGGGGCAGGGCGCCGGCGGGCTCGCTGTCGGCGGGGGCTTCGCCCACCGGCAGTCGGTTGTCGTCGGGGGCGGCTCCATCGTGGAAGACGGGGCACCCGTTCAGAGCGTCGCTCATCGGGATCCTCTCGGTTTTTCGGCTTCGGTCGTCGCTCGACAGTCGGGGCAGACCCCCCAGAACGTCACTTCGGCGGTCTGGATGGTGAACCCGCTCCCCTCCGGCACATGCAGGCACGGCGCTTCCCCGACGACGCAGTCCACGTCGTCGATGCGTCCACACCCGGTGCACACCACGTGGTGGTGGTTATCTCCCACGCGCAGTTCGAACGTGCCGGCGTGACCGGCGGGTTCGATGCGACGAGCGAGTCCCGCGTCGGCGAAGTCGCCGAGCGCGTTGTACACCGATTGCTTGCTCGTGCCCGGAAGAGAGCCGCGGATGCCGTCGTACACGGCGTCCGCGGTGGCGTGCGGCCGGGCGCGGAGGGCTTCGAGCACGGCGACCCGCGTCGCCGTCACCCGCAACCCGGCACCGCGGATGAGGTCATCCGCGGTGGCGTCCGTCCGGTCGTCGAGCATGCGACCACTGTATCTTGTTTTGAGTGAATCAAAAATGACACGCGGGGAAACGAACGGATGCCGTCAGCCCGACGTGAGCGTCGGAGTCCCCGCCTCGTACTCGGTCAGGTCACCCGTCTCGCCCGCCCGCGCGGCCCGCTTGCCGACCCACAGCATGTAGAAGAGGAACACCCCGAGCGCGGCCGCCCCGATCGCGATCTTGACCTGCCACGGCCATTCGCGCGGCGTGACGAACCCCTCGACGACCCCCGAGAGGGCGAGGGCGAAGATCAGGCCGACCGCGACCGTGGCCAGGGACCGACCCTCGACCGCCAGCGCGGCGCCGCGCGTGCGTCGGCCCGGAGCGACCCACGCCCAGAAGATCTGCAGGCCCGCGGCCCCCGCGACGAAGATCGCCGTGAGCTCGAGGAGGCCGTGCGGAAGGATGAACTGGAAGAACACGTCGGCGCGGTCGAAGGCGATCATGACCGCGGCCGATTGCCCCACCCCGATCGCGTTCTGCATCATCGCCATCAGCGGCCAGATACCCGTCACACCGAACAGCACGCACTGCGCCGCGATCCAGGCGTTGTTCGTCCACACCGACCCCGCGAAGATCGCGTTGGGATTCTCGCGGTAGTAGTTCACGAACTGCTCGTCGGCGTAGTTCTGCAGCTCGCTGCGGCTCCCGAGGGCGGCGACCGTCGCGGGGTCGCCCGAGATCCACAGGGCCACCATCGTCGCGACGACGACGAAGCCGACGGCGACCGCCAAGGTCGTCCACCGCACGCGGTACAGCGCGGCCGGCAACTGCAGGAGGAAGAAGCGCGGCATCTGCTTCAGCACGTTCTCGCGCACGCCGGTCAGCCGCAGGCGCGTGCGCGCCAGCAGGATCGAGACGTAGTCGCCCTGGGGTGTGCGGCCGGCGGAGGTCTTGATGTCGGCGAGATCGGCGGAGGCCGCGCGGTACCGCGTGACGAGTTCGTCGACCTCGCGACCGCTCAGGCGTCGCGCTCGCCCCAGTTCGTCCAGACGCGCCCACTCTTCGCGGCGAGCGGCCGTGAGGGCGTCGAGGTCCATGTGGTCAACTGTACGCATGGCTTCGTCGACGGCATCCTCACGGACCGAGGTTCGAACGCCCGCGGCGCGCGGCGTCACGCTCGTCGACACGGCCTCCGAAGAGATCCTGACCGGAGAGGCCGTCGCCCTCGACGTCCAACCGCTCGGATTCTTCCTGCGTGCCCTCGGCTGCCTGATCGACATGATCGTCGGCGTCGTGCTGCTGATCGGCGGAGGTCTGCTGCTCGTGACCATGGCGGCATCCGGATCCCTCCCGGAGAGCGCCCTGCGGATCGCCGTGATCACGCTCATCGTGCTCGTCCTCGTCGTCCTCCCCACCGCCGTCGAGACCCTGTCGCGCGGACGCAGCCTCGGCCGCCTCGTCGTGGGCGGACGGATCGTGCGCGTGGACGGCGGCGCCGCGGGTTTCCGTGCGGCCTTCATCCGCGCGCTGATCGGCGTCCTCGAGCTGTGGCTGACCCTCGGCGGGATCGCCGCGGTCGTCGGGATGTTCACCCCGCGCGCGCAGCGCCTCGGCGACCTCGTCGCGGGCACGGCGAGCGAGCGGACCCGCACGCGCCCCCTCCCCCCTCCCGCCCCGGGGATTCCGGCAGGGTGGGAGTCGTGGGCGCAGGTGGCCGACGTCTCGCGCCTGCCCGATCGCCTCGCCGCCCGGGTGTCGCAGTTCGTCCGGGGCGCCGACGTGCTCGACCCCGCCGCGCGGGTCCGTCTCGCGGCCTCGCTGGCCGATGCGGTCGCCCCGTTCGTCTCGCCGCGGCCGCAGGCCGACCCCGAGGCGTTCGTCCGCGCGGTCGCCGCCGTGCGGCGCGATCGCGAGTACCGGGCGCTCGTGATCGAGCGCGAGCGGGCGGCCGCGCTCACCGACCGCTGAGGGGCGTCAGGCCCGCAGCGTCTCGTGGCGCACGACGACCCAGCCGCGCGGCACCGAGAGCCGGTCGGCGTGGATCGCGCAGAGGTCGTGGGCGTGCGGGTCGTCGACACGCCCCAGCGGGCCCAGGGCGGCCATCTGGTCGCCGTAGTCGTAGGTGAGCGTGCTCATCGCCTCGCGGGCGCATCCCACCTTCGAGCAGAGTCTGTCGCGCATCGGGGGCAACACTAGCCCGCCGTCACCCCGTCGCTCCTGCGCCGCGCCGTCGTGCGCTCACCCTGACCGCGGTTCACGCCGTCCCGGACGACCGTAGGATGGGCGCATGGTGCGTCGACGAACCCGCGAAGCCCGGCCGGTCGCCCGCCCCTCCCGCCATGGCCGACACGGCCGCGAGAACCGCAGCCCGGTCGTTCGTCCGCCGCTCCCCCCGATCGACACCCGGGTCGAACGATTCGACGTCGCCGTCGGCGCCGCGGCGGAGTTCCTCCGCTCGGCCTGGAGCGAGCTGCGGGAGGTCTCGTTCGAGATCGGCATCATGCCCCCGGCCGCCACCGATGGCATCCCTCGATGGACGGTTCTGCGCGACGAGAAGCGCATCATCCTCTACCGCGTCCCGATCGAGCGGCTCGGCCACCCCCATCACGACGACGACCTGCACCGCCGCATGATGATCGAGGGTGCTGTCTTCCGCGCCGCCGCCGAGTACCTCGACCGCGACCCGTGGGACCTCGGCCCCGAGCGCTTCCGCTACTTCTGACCCGGCGTGGCCGCGCGCTCCGGGTGCCGCCGCGGGCCCCGCGCGCGCCGGACCACGCGTCCCCGCGCTGCCCCAGGAACCCGCGCCGGACTGGCCCATGCCCCACGCGTGCTCGGCGCTGACCGGCCCACCCTCACGCATAAACGCGATTCGCGCACAGAAACACGTGCTCCTCGCGTTTATGCGAGTGGATCGCGTTTACGGGGCGCCTGCCGCGACGCCAACGCGCTCGAACGCGGGAGAACCGCCCGGCGCAGGGAAGCGCTCCGCGCCGGGAAGCCGGGAACGCACGCTGACGCAGCCGCAACGTCTGTGGCATCCGTCGCCCCCCACTCCCGAGGCCGATGCGCCCCCGACCGCGGCACCCCGCACGCATAAACACGATTGGCGCACAGAAACACGTGCTCCTCGCGTTTATGCGAGTGGATCGCGTTTATGGTCGCCCGCCACGACGCCGACCCGCCCCAGGCACCCTTCGCGTCGCGCGACCCGAGCCATGCCCCCGCCGGGCCCCCGCCCTCACGCATAAACGCGATTCGCGCACAGAAACACGTGCTCCTCGCGTTTATGCGAGTGGATCGCGTTTATGCGCGCGGGCCGCGACGCAACCAGCGCGCACCGCCGCCCCGCCGCGCGCACCGCCGCCCACGCCGCGCGCAACCACGCGCGCGTAGCCACGCCGCGCGTAACCAAGCGCGCGTAGCCACGCCGCGCGCAACCGCGGAACGCCAGGCCTACGGCAGGACGGTCACCGCCGACTCGGCGGTGTTCGCCGGCCACAGCGGGTACCCCGCGAGGGCACCGGTCGACGAGTACGTCACCGCGCCCCGCACGGGAGTGCTCGCCTCGAGCGTGTAGACGCCCGCCGCGACGGCTGTCGAGACGGTGCCCCCGTCGGGCACGGCGAGGGTCAGCGGTGCGCTGCCGTCGGCCGGGGTGAGCGTGACCGTGGCGTCGCCGCTGCCGGCGTCCGCCGTGAGCACGAGTGCGGCACCGGCGCCCGCCGCCACCGCCACCGCACTGGGCACCGAGATCCGGGGGGCGGGGCTGTACCACGCGAAGTCGGCGCCCTGCCCGAACCCCGTCGTCGACCATGCGCCGGCGACCACGGGCTGGTCGGCGGTGATGTCGACCGTGTACGCCCCGAGGTCCACCCCCGACAGGTCGAGCGAGGTCGGCTTGCCGGCCTCGAGCGGAACGGTGCGCGGCGTGCCCGGGGTCGCCGTGCCCACCGGGACGAGCGTCACGGTCGCGGTGGCTGCGGCACCGGGGGCGAGGAGCCGCAGGACGGTCCCCGCGTCGCCGCCGCCCGCCGTCAGGATCTGCACGCCGGGGATGACCAGGTGCGTGTCCGCCTGGGCGGAGGGGGCGGCCTGGTCGACGCCGCCCGGAAGGAGCAGACGCGTGAGGCTCGCCTGCAGCGAGGCGCGCACGGGGGCACCCGACGCCGTGACACGCACGACCGGGCTCTCCTCGCCGAGCAGAAGGCCGGCCAACGGCACCACGCGCTGCGTCCCCGGCGCCACGACGAGGTTGCTGCCGCCCGGGGGCGTCGAGACACCCTGGGCTCCGTAGACGGACAGTTGCACGGTCGCGGGCACATCGCCGGGGTTGCCCAGGACGACGAGATCGTTCGCCCCGGTCGTCGTCGCGCCGGCGACCAGCCAGGACTCGGCCAGCGGAGGACGGCACGCGGATGCCGCGAACCCGATGAGGTCTTCCGAGGTCGCCGTCGCAGAGCCCGCGGCGGCGAGCGGCGCGGGCGCCCCGCCGAGAGGTTGGGCGCGAAGCGCCGTCGCATCACCCGAGCCGTCGCCGGTGGATCCGGTCAGCGCGCTGTCGACCGCGCCGCTGTCGGCCGGTCCGCTCACGACCTGCTGGGGTGCGGCCGCACTGAGCGCGCCCGCCTGTTCGGCGCTGCGCCCGAGCGCCAGCAGCGGACCGTCGCACGCGAGCACGGTGTCGGACGCGGCGGGCGTGGCCTCGATGCGAACAGGGCTCGCGGTGAGCGTAGGCCACGGCGCCGCGATGCCGGCCACCGTTCCTACGACGACGGCTCCGGCCACGACGGAGCCGGCAACCACGCGGGCGCTGGTCGTCGCCCAGCGGACGAGTCGGCGGTCGTTGGTCATCGGCTTCCTCCCGGGTTCGGGCCCACGATGCGGGGCGTGCGGCGCGCGACCCGGCGGGAGGCACCGGTGGGCACGGCCAGCAGCAGGGCGACCAGGAGGACGCCCAGCGACCCGAAGGTCACGAGGCTCTGCAGACGCGCCTGGTGGTCGTCGAGCGGTGCCCGCGGCTGCACGGGCGCGGTCACCCGCCACAGGTCGCCGCGCGAGGTGGTGCCGACGCCGTCGAGCGCGTCGCGCTGGTCGAGCGACGTCGCGGCCGCGAGGCGCGCGCCGCGGATGACGTCGTTCTCGCCGGCCGAGGCGGACTGGAGCAGGACGAATCCGATGCCCCGCTCCCCCAGGCGCTCGATGGCATCGTCCGACGAGGGGGTGGTGAGGTCGGCGGCCAACGCGGCGAGCTCGCGGTCGGCGGGCTGCGCCTCGATGCGCGTCGCCTGGACCGTACTCTGCCCGCCCACGGTGGCGCTCCCGCCCCACACGACGTCCACGCGCAGACCGTCGGCGCGCGGGTCGAGCACGATCGTGCCGATCGCGGTCGAGCCTCTCCCTTCCGCGGCGACGAAGGCCGGAAGCGTCGAGGTCGGACCGTTGGTGAGCACCGAGCGCGGGTTCGATTGATCCAGGGATGCCGTGAGCGCGGGGCTCACGGCGACGAGCAGCGCCGCGAGGGTCACGAGAGCGCCGATCGGCCGGAGCACGCGCACGCGATCGACGATCCCGGCATCCAGAGCGACCATCGCGCTGCCGACCACGCCGAGCCACGCGAGGCTGAGGCCCGCGCCGGGCCAGAGCGGCACCGCCGTGCCGTGGTCGAACGACACGGCGACCCCGACCGCCGCGAAGGCCGTCGCGAGGCCCACGGCCGCGATGATGAGCAGGGCCGACGCGGTCACCCAGCGCGGGGTGAGGACGGCCAGCAGGGCGAGGACGGCGAGCGGCGCGATCAGAAGGCCGACCCACCAGACGGGGCCGTCGATGACGCTCGCCCATCCGCCGGGATCCGAGCTCGGGAAGCCCGCGGCGAGGAGCGCGCGCCCCAGCGGGTCGGCCGAGACCTCGTTGCCCGCGTAGGGGATGCCGGGGTCGGCGAGCAGCCCCCAGGGGTTCCCGGTGCGCACCTGCGTCCACACGAGGGGCGCGAACACCACGATCGAGGGCACCACGAGCCAGACGACGCGTGCCACCCCGCGGCCGGCGACGAGAGCCACGACCACGAGAGCCGCGGACCAGAGCACGACGACGGCGGGGGCGAGTGACGGCGCGCACGCGAGCACCAGAACGAGCAGAACGGATGCCGCTCCCGCCGGTGCCCAGGCCCGATGGGCGACGCTCGCGGCGTAGAACAGCCAGGGCAGGAGCAGGTGGGCGATCAGGGCGGCGGGGCGGCCCTCGACGATCGCGGCGAGGAACGTCGGGGCGAGCGCCCACGCGACCGCGGCGGTGATGCGCAGCAGCGACGACTCGGTGACGCGCGTCGCGGCGAACCACCCGCCGAGGACGGCGAGCGGGAGCGCGAGGACCCACAGCACGACGAGAGCGCGCGAGGGGTCGCCGGGCGACAGCGTGCCGATGACCGCGATGATCGCGGAGAACGGATCGGCCGGGCCGATGGCATCCAGGCCCAGGGGGCGCTCGCCCCACGCGGCGTCCTGCCACAGCTGCGTCACCGTGGCGCGCAGGGGCGCGAGAGCGCCGCCTCCCAGCACGGGCCAGGCCAGCAGCGGGAAGAAGAGCGCGGCCGAGACCGCGAGCGCGCCGAGCACGGCCCACGCGCCTCCGCCGACGAAGAAGCGCAGTTCGGAGCGGACCGGGGCATCGGTGACACCGGCGTCCGCGGCCTCCCACCGCAGCCGCATCTCGGAGCGCGAGACGCGCAGGGGGGCGATACGGGACCAGCCGACCGAGCGGACGGCGCGGATCCGGCGCCGCGCGCGCGCCACGGCTGCGACGCGGGCCATGACGAGGATCGTCGCACCCCACTCGGGGAGCACGCGGTAGGGCACCTTCCCGATGAGGTGGAGGATCGTGCGCCACAGCGCCAGCGGGAGGAAGGACAGCCAGTGCAACGGGACGGCCGCCGCCGGTGCGTAGACGAGACGGCGGTGCAGCTGCGCGGTCCGCTCGGCGAATGCACGCCGGCGCGCGCGGCGGCGTCCGCGAGCCATCGCCGCGACGCCGTCCCCGGCGACCGCGACGCGCGCCGCGGGTACGAGGGAGACACGGTCGCCGGCCAGGCGGGCGCGGACGCCCAGATCGACGCCTTCGTCGGCACCGCCGAGGGCGGGGTCGAGACCGCCCAGCGCCGTCCAGGACTCGCGGCGGATCAGCAGTCCGCGGACGTCCGCGCCGAGGACGTCGGCGTCGCCGTCGTGCTGGCCCTGGTCGAACTCGCCCGCCGCCAGCTCGACCGTGCGCCCGTGGCGCGTGAGGCTGATACCGAGGGAGACGATCTCCTCCGGCTCGTCCCAGCGGACGAGCTTGGGAGCCGCGACCGCGAGCGACGGCGAGAGCTCGAGCGCCCCCGCGAGCCGGACGAGGGCGTCGGGTTCGGGGGCCGTGTCCTGGGCGAGGAGCCAGACCGCATCGCCCGTGAGCCGCGGGGTGGCCAGGGCGGTGGCGACGGCGAACGGAGTTCCGGCCGAGGCGGTGATGACGCCTTCGGCACCGGATGACGCGGCCAGTTGCGTCAGCTCGGGATCGGCCCCGCACAGGACGATGGTGAGCGCATCGACGGGTCGGCTCTGCGCGGAGATCGCCGCGAGCGTGCGCTTCAGATGGTGCGCGGCGGGAGTCCGGCCCTCGGGGCGGACGACGAGAATGGCGTGAACACGGGCGGGCATGGCGCAGTCAGCCTAAGCGCGCTCCCGCACGTTCGCCGACGCCGCGCCGGGGTGAGGGCGATCGCCCGGGAAGGACCGTACCGTCGGACGACGAATCAGGCGCGGCGCTTCAGCTTGCGACGCTCGCGCTCGCTGAGACCGCCCCAGATCCCGAAACGCTCGTCGTTCTGGAGGGCGTACTCGAGGCACTCGGACTTGACGTCGCACGAGGTGCAGATGCGCTTCGCGTCGCGCGTGGAGCCGCCCTTCTCGGGGAAGAAGGCCTCGGGGTCGGTCTGCGCGCAGAGCGCATCGGTCTGCCACGCGAGCGTGTTCTCTTCGACGGCGTCGATGTCGCGACGGACGCCGGGGACACCGAGGTCGACCGGATCGACGAACCAGTTGTCCGGAACACCGGACCGGTACTGCGACGTCATGTCGTCCTCCCCCACAGTCGAGCCCTCGTGACGCGGATTCGCGTACGAGTAATTACACCTGTGTCATTCGGATTGGTCAAGTCGCGGATCGTAAACCCTCAAGGCAGACCTGAACCTTCACGCGGGCCATCGGCGTGTCGCGGCTCACTCCCCCGGCATCGCGACGAACACCTCACCGCCGCTGACGACGAGGGGGCCCTCGTCCGCCGTGGCGAGCGCCGCCTGGCCGGGCGCGAACGCGACACTCGTCCCGGACGCACCGGTGACGGTCGCCTCCCCCGACACACCCACCGCGATCGAGACACCGCGCAGGGCGACCCGCGCCGGTGCCGCCGACGGTGCGACGTGCGCGAGGGCGAAGTCGGCGATGCCCGGGGCGAAGAGCTCCACACCGGAGTCGTCCGCTCGCGGCTCCAGGCGCGGCGGCGCCGCCGGGTGGAAGTCGACGAGGCCGAGCAGCTCGGCGACGTCGATGTGCTTGGGCGTCAGGCCTCCGCGAAGGA
This sequence comes from Microbacterium sp. S1037, assembly GCF_048381605.1. Classification (NCBI taxonomy): domain Bacteria; kingdom Bacillati; phylum Actinomycetota; class Actinomycetes; order Micrococcales; family Microbacteriaceae; genus Microbacterium; species Microbacterium sp. S1037. The sequence continues at coordinate 1,822,272 of NZ_JBLWIG010000001.1, read as the reverse complement.
CGTTGTCGCTCGCCGCCATGATCTCCACCCCCAGGCCCGCGACGTACGCGTGGAGCACGCCGGCCGGAACGAAGATCGCCTCGCCGCGGCGCAGCTCGACGAGGTTCATGAGCAGAGCCACGACGATGCCGGGGTCGCCCGGGTACTCGGCGCGGAGGTGGCGGACGAGGGCCGCCTCGGCGGCGAACTCCGGGGAGGTCACGGATGCCGCGGCCTCCACGATCTGCTCGATCTGCGGCGTGCTCGCCTCGCCGAGCGCCCAGCCGATCGCCGCGCGCAGGGCCGAGGCCGGGTCGACGTCCGCGAGGCGCTGCCGGAGCTCCCGGACGCCCTCGTCGTCGCCGAGCGCGTCGACGAGGCGCCGCGTCTGATCGAGGTCGCGCAAGCCGGCGAGCGCGGTGAAGGTGTCGCTGAGGGCGACGATGACCTCGGGCTTGTGGTTGTCGTCCTTGTAGTTGCGCGAGCCGGCGTCGCGCGCGACACCCGCGGCCTCCTCGCGGGCGAAGCCCTCGACCGCCTGGTCCTTCGAGGGGTGGACCTGAATCGAGAGCGGGGAGCCGGCCGCAAGCAGCTTCAGGAGGTACGGCAGGCGGTCGGGGGCGCCGGGCGTCGTGGGAAGCCACTCGTCGAGAGTGCGCCCCGAGCCGTCGAGCACCTGAGCGGGCGAGCCGGGGTGATCGCCGAACCACACCTCCGCTTCGGGGGCGCCCGTGGGGACACGCCCCTCGAGCTCGGCGAGGAGGGTAGGGCTTCCCCAGGCGTAGTCACGGGGCGTGTTCGAGAGGGCAACCAGCACGGGCGAAAGCCTAGCGTTCCGGCCCGTCGCCGACCGGACCCGGACGGTAGCCTGAATCCACCATGGTCATGTACACGAACCACCCGGTCTCGGCGCCGCCCTCGGCTCCCGTCCGCGAGACCACCGGGCACCTGCTGCTGCGGGCGTGGTGCGTGTTCGTCATCGTCCTCGCGCTCGGCGGCGTCGGTCTCGTCAACGCCGTGGGCCCGGTCGCCAGCACCGTGATCGTCGTCGCGACGGCGGTGGTCTCGGCCGTCGTGTGGATCGTCGTCCGCCCGCCCGTGGCCTGGCGCCGCCTCCCCTGGCTCGCGTTCGGGTATGTCGCGTGGGCCTTCCTCTCCGTCCTCTGGAGCGCTTGGCCCGCGGCATCCGTCCTCACTCTCCTGCTGCTCGGGATCACGACCTTCCAGGGGCTGTTCGTCGGTGCGGTCCTCACGTGGCGCGACGTCGTGCGCGCGGTGGCGTCGGCGGCGAAGTGGATCGTCGGCCTGTCGCTGCTGTTCGAGCTCGCGGTGTCCGTGTTCGTGCGCGGACCGATCCTGCCGGGCTTCGCGCTGCCGGCCTCGCGCATGGACCCGATCGTGTACTGGTCCCGCGACAACCTCTTCGACGGCGGGCGCATCCAGGGCATCTTCGGCAACGCGAACCTGCTGGCATCCGTGATGCTCGTGGCGATCATCGTGTTCGCGATCCGCTTCGCCGCCGGCGCTCCCCGTCGCCTGTGGCTGCTCGGCTGGATCGTGGTCGCCGCGTTCCTCTTCGTCCGCGCGGGGTCGGCGACCGCCCTCGTCTCGGCGGCCTTCGTGGCGCTGGTGCTGGCGACCGTCCTGGTGATGCGCACCGCGCGGCGTCCCGGCGAGCGGACCCGGTGGTACGTCCTCTACGCCCTCGTGGGACTCGGCGGCGGCGCGGCCCTGTGGTTCGGCCGCGACACGGTGTTCGGACTGCTGGGGCGCGGAGCCGACCTGACCGGCCGCGAGGGCATCTGGGCCGACGTCCTCGCCCGCGCGGCGGAGCGTCCGTTCACCGGCTGGGGCTTCTCGACGCCCTGGATCGCCTCGGAGCCGCTCATCGACGGCTGGATCGTCGACCACGGCCAGACGGTCGTCCAGGCGCACAGCGTGTGGATCGACGTGTTCTTCCAACTCGGCGGGGTGGGGGTCGTCCTACTCGCGCTCGTCTACCTCGCCTACCTGTGGCGCTCGTGGTTCTTCGCGATCGATCGCCCGCGGTGGGATCTGCGCGCCGATCGCCCGTACTCCCCCCTCACCCTCCTGCCGACCCTCATCGGGGCGCTTCTCGTGGTGCAGGGGCTGACCGAGTCGGGGCCGCTGCTCCTGTGGGGCTGGATGTTCGTGGTGCTCTTCGGGGCGAAGATCAAGCAAGCGCCCCTCGTCGGCGTCGGCCCCGCCGAGCAGAGCATCGCGATCGAGCGCGGCGAGCCCCAGAGCCCCGGATCGTGAGGGCGGCGCCCGCCCTGCTCGCCTCGGCGGGCTTCGCGCGAGCCTTCACCCTCACGGTCTTCGCGGCCGTCTTCGGCTCGACCGCCATCCGCGGGGTGTCGGGCGACGTCACCCTCGCGACGATCGTGTTCGGATTGTGCATCCTCGGCGTGGGAGTGCTCATCGTCCGGCGGCGCGAGATCGAACTCGTCCGCCTCGCTCCCACGACCCTCGTGCTTCTTCTCGCGTGGGCCGGCGCGAGCGTCCTCTGGAGCGCGGATCCCCTCTCGAGTCTCGGCGGGTGGGCCGAGCTCGTGGCGGTGTCGTTCCTCGCCGTGGTGATCGGGCACGTGCGCGACGCGCTGCAGACGGTGCGCGCTCTGGGAGACGTGCTCCGATGGCTGCTCGGCGCCTCGCTCGCGCTCGAGATCCTCAGCGGCATCCTGCTCGATCTTCCGATCCCGTTCCTGGGGATCCAGGGCGACATCGCCTCGCTCGGCCCCGTGCAGGGGCTGTTCGGCACGCGCAACGTGCTCGGCTTCGTCACCGTCATCGCTCTCATCACCTTCCTCGTCGAGTACCGCACGCAGTCGGTGCGCGCGGGCACGGCGATCGCCTCGGTCGTCCTGGCCGGATCCCTCGCCGTGCTGAGCGGCTCGCCCACCGTGGTCGCGGTGGCCGTGACCACGGGCGCCGCGACCCTCGCGCTCGCGCTCGTGCGTCGCCTCTCAGCGCCGCGCCGCCCTCTCGCACAGCTCATCCTCGGCATCGGCGTGATCGCGGCCGTCGCGGCCGGCTACGGCATGCGCGACGCGATCGTGGCGCTGGTCGACGCGCGCGCCGATTTCTCGCTGCGCACCGACCTGTGGTCTCGCCTGCTGACCTACGTGGCCTACCGGCCGGTCGAGGGCTTCGGCTGGTTCGGGACGTGGTCGTCCGATTCCTTCCCGTTCGCGTCGCTCAACTTCGCCCTCGGCGAGCAGCACACCTCGGCGCTGGACGCCTACCTCGACGTGCTCCTGCAGCTGGGCTGGGTGGGACTCCTGCTGTTCCTCACCCTCGGCGCCCTCGCCCTCGCCCGGGGCTGGCTGGTCGCGACCGAGAGACGTTCGACCGTGCACGCGTGGGGCCCGCTGACCCTCGTCGCGCTGCTGACCTTCTCGTTGTTCGAGAGCTTCACGCTCTCCGGCGCCGGTCTGCTCCTCCTGGTCGTCTGCGCGGTACGGGCCGGGCAGTCCCGCTCCTGGCGAGAGAGCCTCGGACTCCGGATGACGCCGGCCCCGGCACCGCACGAGGGGCCGGGCGTTCAGGGCCCGCCCACCGCTGCCGGGTAGACTCCGGGTCGGCCGCCCGACGGCCTGCGCCTTCGACGAAAGACCCTTCGTGACGTACACCCTGCAGAACGCCGTGCTCCCGCTCGACCGCGACCCCGACCTTCTCCCCCTCTACGTCGACCCCGAGACGTGGTCGACGATCGATGAAGAGCCGGTGCGCGTGACCAACGTCGCGCAGCTGAGCAACGTGCTCGACCGCCACCGCGCCCGCATCGTGGCGGGGCGCCGCGTCTCGTTCGGCACGTACTTCAACGCTTTCCCCGCGTCGTACTGGCAGCACTGGACAGCCGTCCGTCGGGTGCGCCTGACCGTGCACACCTCGGGTGACGCGACGATCCTCGTCTACCGCTCGAACGGGGCCGGGACGAAGCAGCGCATCGAGACCCGCGAGGTCCGCGGTGATTCCGCCGAGACCGCGTTCGACCTCGCCCTCGACCAGTACAGCGACGGGGGCTGGATCTGGTTCGACGTCGCCGCCGACCGCTCGGACGCGATGTTCGAGGGCGCGACGTGGACGACCGACGAGGAGCCGGTGCGCGCGGGCAAGGCGAGCATCGGCATCACGACGTACAACAAGCCCGACTACTGCGTGAACACGCTGCAGGCGCTCGCCGACGCCCCCGACGTGCTCGACGTCGTGGACCGCGTGTTCCTCATCGATCAGGGCACCGATCTCGTCGCCGACCAGGCCGCGTACCCCGAGGTCGCGTCGCGTCTGGGCGAGACCCTCCAGGTGATCCGCCAGCCGAACCTCGGCGGTTCGGGCGGATTCGCCCGCGCCATGACCGAGACCCTGCAGCGCCCCGAGAGCGACTTCGTCCAGCTGCTCGACGACGACGTCCGCATCGAGCCCGAGTCGATCCGCCGGTCGGTCGTCTTCGGCCGCTACGCCTCGGTCCCCACGATCGTCGGCGCGCACATGTTCGACCTGCTCGACCGCCCCAAGCTCCACGCCTGGGCCGAGGTCGTCGACGACGCCCCCTTCATGTGGCGGGCGCTGTACCAGGAGCGCCTCCCCCACGACTTCAGCGTCGCGAACCTCCGCCAGAGCCCGATCCTGCACATGCGCCTCGACGCCGATTACAACGGCTGGTGGATGTGCCTCATCCCCACCAGCATCCTGCGCGAGATCGGCCTGTCGCTCCCGGCGTTCATCAAGTGGGACGACGCCGAGTTCTGCCTGCGGGCTCGGGATGCCGGCTACCCGACGGTGTCGATGCCCGGTGTCGCGCTGTGGCACGTCTCGTGGGTCGGCAAGGACGACTCGATCGACTGGCAGGCGTACTTCCACGCCCGCAATCGCATCGTCTCTGCTCTCCTACACTCGCGCTCACCGCAGGGCGGCACCCTCATCCGGCACAGTCGGCGTCTCGACCTCAAGCACCTCATGATGATGCAGTACTACCCGGTCGAGCTCCGTCACCGCGCGCTCCGCGACGTGCTGTCCGGCCCCGCGCACATGCGCCGCGGTCTCGCGACCGCGATGCCCGAGGCGCGCGCCATCGCCAAGAAGCACCCCGAGACGATCATCCACAAGGACTCCGGAGTGCCGCTGCGCTCGCGCCGGGGACGCCAGGTGTTCCGTCGCCTCAAGCGGCACGAGTTCGACAGCCCCACGGGCCTGCGTCTGCGCGTCTTCACACTGCGCACGCTGCTCTCGCACTGGTTCCACACCCCGCGGCCCGAGAACGTCGCGCAGCCCGAGGTCGAGTTCGGCAAGGGCGACGCCCACTGGTGGCGGGTGCCGCACTACGACAGCGCCCTCGTCAGCGCCGCCGACGGGTCGGGACAGAACATCTACACGCGCGACCGGGCGCAGTACCGGCGGATGCTGCGCGAGAGCCTGCTGCTGCACCGGCGCCTGCAGCGCGAGTGGCCGCGCCTGTCCGAGCAGTACCGTCGGGCGCTGCCCGACCTGGTGTCCGAGGCGCAGTGGCGCGCGACCTTCGAGGAGCGTTCGTGAGCATGGCATCCTTCGATCCGAAGACCGCGACCATCGTCGTCGTCACCTACAACCGCACGCACCTGTTGACGCGTCTGCTCGAGAGCATCGAACGCATGGACCCCGCCCCGGGACACCTCGTCGTGATCGACAACGCCTCGACCGACGACACGACCGAGGTCGTCGAGTCGTTCCGCGATCGCCTGCCCACCGAGCTGGTCTACCGCCGTCTCGAGACGAACACGGGCGGCTCCGGCGGATTCAGCGAGGGCATGCGCGTCGCGTACGAGCTCGGGTCCGAGTGGATCTGGCTCATGGACGACGACGTCGAGGTGGTCTCGGACGGCCTCGCCCGCATGGGCCACTGGACGCCGCGATTCCGCAGCATCCAGGGTCGGCGCTACGACTACGACGGCAGTGAGTTCTACTGGCAGTACCGCGTGGCCGAGTCGATGGCGATCCCGATCCCCTTCGCCCCCGCCGGATTCGACGACTCCGGCTTCAAGCCGATGAACTCCGGATGCTTCGAGGGCATGTTCATCCACCGCGACATCGTCGCGAAGATCGGTCTGCCCGACCCCCGCTTCTTCATCTACTGGGACGACCAGCTCTACGGCTGGCTCGCCTCACGTCAGACGCCGTCGGTCATCGTGAACGAGTTCGTGCTGCGCCGCACGCGCGAGATCAAGCAGTGGGACATGGGCATCCGGCACATGAACGCCTCGAGCGACGCGTACCGGTACTACATCATGCGCAACCGCGCGTACCTGCAGAAGTACTACCGCGAGCTCGGCGTCTACCAGCCCCTCCCGTTCTCCGCCGGCACGGCGCTGACGTTCGTCAAGGAGCTGATCCGCCTCGTCGTCGTGGAGCGCAAGGTGCGCGGAACGAGCCACCTGTTCCGCGGGCTGCGCGACGGCCGCCGGATCCTGCGGGACGCGTCGTGGACGCCGATGCCGCCGCTGGAGCGCGCACAGCCCGTCGGCTGACGCCGCACGCGCGACGGCCGCCCGCCCGGGCGGCTCAGCGCGTGGCGTAGTCCTCGTTGTAGCGGTCGAGCACGTCGGCGATCGGCGCGTCGAGCTGCAGCCGCCCGCCGTCGAGATACAGGCCGCGACGGCAGAAGCGCCGCAGGTCTTTCTCGTTGTGGCTGACGAAGAAGAGCGTGCGCCCCTCGGCGAGCAGCTCGTCGATGCGGCGGTAGCACTTCTCGCGGAACGCGCGGTCGCCCACGGCGAGTACTTCGTCGACCAGGAGGATCGGCTCGTCCAGCTGCGACACGACCGAGAACGCCAGCCGCACCTTCATGCCGTTGGACAGGTGCTTGTACGGGGTGTCGACGAAGTCGCCGATCTCGGCGAAGGCGATCATGTCGTCGAAGCGGCGCGCGACCTCGGCGCGTGGCATCCCGTGCAGTCCGGCGGTCAGGCGGACGTTCTCACGGACCGTGAGGTCGCCGACGAACCCGCCGGTGATCTCGATGAGCGGCGCCACTCCGCCGTCGACCTCGACGCCGCCCTCGTCGGGGAGGAGGACGCCGGCGACGAGCTTGAGCAGCGTCGACTTCCCCTGGCCGTTGCGGCCGACCACGCCGATGGACTCCCCGGGCTCCACGCGGAACGACACGTCGCGCAACGCCCAGAACTCGTCGGGCCGCGAGCGCCGCTCCGCGCCGCCGAACAGGTCTTTGAGGCTGCGCGTGCCGCGCCGGTTGCGCCGGAACCGCACGCCGAGCCCGTGCACATCGATAGCGGGGGCCACCATCACAGCTCCTTCAGCACGGGACGCTCCAGCCGCGGGAACACCAGCAGCCCCAGTCCCAGGATGCCGAGGCTCACCGCCGCCCCCACGAGCACCGTCATCGTGTCCCACTGATCGGGGAAGAAACCGACGCGGTAGAGGGTGAAGATGCCCGCGAGCGGGTTGAACGCCGCGATGTCGGCGAAGACACCCGGGAGGTTGCCCACGCCGTAGATGATCGGCGAGGCGTAGAACAGGGCGCGCAGCACGAGCCGCGTGGTCCGCTCGAGGTCGCCGAACATGACGCACAGCGGGGCGACGATCAGGCCGAGCCCGACGAGGAGGACCGTCTGCAGGACCACCGCGAGGGGGAAGGCGAGGAGCGCCCACGACACCTGGGCCCCGCCGAAGACCGCGAAGAGCACGAGCACGGGGAGGGAGAAGAGGAACTCGATGCCCTTGCTGACCACGATCCGGTTGACCCAGATCCAGCGCGGGATCGAGGTCGAGCGCACGAGACGGGCGTCCTTCTTGAAGGCTTTCGTGAAATCGGTGACCGCGGAGTTGAACCACACCCAGGGCAGCAGCGCCGTGATGAGGAAGACGATGTACGGGTCCTCCCCCACCGAGCGGTGGAACACCTGGGTGAACACGAACCAGTAGATGCCGCTCATGACGAGCGGATCGAGCACCGACCACAGGTACCCCAGAGCGCTGGTGGAGTAGCGCACGCGCAGGTCGCGCGACGACAGCAGCCACAGCGAGTGGAGGGAGCGCCGCACCGAACCGGGGGCGCCGACGGTGGCGGGGGTCACCCGAGAATCCTACGTGCGAGCGTCATCCGAGGCTGGGGGGAAGCTGCTCGGCCAGCAGGGGCGCGAGCGTCGCCGCATAGGTGCGCGACAGGTGATTGTCGTCGCGGTAGAGCACGACGTTGCCCACCACGCCGACGCACACGTCGTCGGGACAGATCCACGGGGTGAGGTCGACCAGCTGCACCCCCGCCCGGTCGAGGACGACCGCGGGATTGTCGTCGGCGAGCGAGCCCGCGCGCGGCACGGCGCACTCCAGGGGGTCGCTCGCCTCGGCGACGCAGCTGTACATGTCGAAACCGAACCGCGGGTTGTCCCGGATGCCGAGGACCTCGATGCCGGCGTCACCCATGCGATCGAGGAAACGGTCGATGCCGGGCCGCAGGGCCTCATCGGACTCGCCGTGGTCCGACCGCGTCACGACGGTCACGACGGCATCCGGTCGCATCCGTTCGACGTGGTCGACCGCGGCCTCTCGCCACGCGTCGCAGGTCGGGTCCATCCCCGGTTCGTCGAGGCCCATCGAGCAGCCGCCCTTGACGAGCATGACCACTCCCCACCCGTTCTGCTCCGCGAGGGGCACGAGAGCCGCGGTGATCTGCTGCGAGTGGGAATCGCCGACCACGACGATCGTGCGTCCGGCACGGGCCGTGTGCGTGGTCTCGTTGCACGTGCCGATCAGGATCTCCGCCGTCGGCGCGCGATCGCCGGTGCAGGGGCGGTCGAGCTGCATCCACTCCTCCTCGAGAGCGGCGGGCATCGGGAGCAGGACCGCGTCGGCGGGCGGCTCGGGCAGGGTGGGATCGTGCAGCACGGCCGCACCGGGGTTGGCGAGCGCCGCGCGCGCCGCGACAGCGCGCGCCTCGAGCTCGCTCGAGACCTGCCACGCGGTCACCGGCAGCACGACCACCGCCGTCGCGACGACCACGACCGCGATGGGGACGAGCCGGGAGGGGTCGCTTCTCCGCCACTCGCGGACGGGGGTGTCGACCGCCGCGGTCAACGCCCGGGCGAGGGCGAGCGAGAGCACGATGACGAGCGTTCCCCCGACGATCCCGGCGCCTTCCCTGCCCGTCACGACGAGGAAGGTGACGAGGATCGGCCAGTGCACCAGGTAGAGGGCGTAGGCGTCGCGACCGAGGAACCGCAGGGGACGGGATGCCAGCAACCGCGCCGGTCCCCCGGAGGCCACGCCGCTTCCCGAGACGACGATCGCGGCCGCGCACAGCACGGGCCAGAGTGCGAGGAAGCCGGGGAACCCGCCCTGCACGTCGACGACGAGGCCGAGGACCAGGAGTCCGAACAGCCCCGCCCACCCGAGCAACGCGCGGACCACCGGCCCCGGGCGCACGTGCGGCAGCACGACGACGAGGAGCGAGCCCGCGGCGAATTCCCACAGGCGCGCGCCCGTGTCGAAGTAGGCACTCTGCTGCTCCGCCGCGGTCCGGACGATCGAGTACGCCAGCGAGAGCGCGAACACCGCGCCGAAGACGAGCCCGACGACGCGATCCGGTGACACGCCGAAGCGGCGGACGACGACCTGGCACCCGGCCAGGATGACGACCCAGAGCACGAAGGCCTGGCCCTGCACCGACATCGACCAGAAGTGCTGCAGCGGACTCGCCACCTCCGTCCGCGCGTAGTAGTCGACGGCATCCGCAGCCAACAGGGCGTTCTGCACGTAGAGGAGCGACGCCCAGGTCTGCTCCCAGATCGCGCGCCACGTGACCGGCGGGAAGAACGTCCAGGCGAGGGCGAGAACGCCCACCAGCGTCACCGCGGCCGCGGGCAGCAACCGGCGGAAGATGCCGATGAGGTGCGCGACCGGACGAACGGGTGTCGGTCCGTCCATCCGACGGACGAAGCCGCGGGTGAGAAAGAACGCCGACAGCATGAGGAAGACGTCGACGCCGCCCGAGACCCGGCCGATCCACACGTGGTAGGTCACGACGAGCAGGATCGCGACGGCGCGCAGGCCGTCGATGTCGGGGCGATACGCCCAGCGCCCCTCGTCCGCCCGGTCAGCGCTCGCCGACCGGACCTCGGACCCCGGGGTCACACGCACGGATGCGTCACGCGAGCTGGTTGTTCCACATCGACAGGGCGGAACCGATGGCCATGTGCATGTCGAGGTACTGGTACGTGCCGAGGCGACCACCGAAGTGCACGTCGCGCTCGCCCTTGGCCAGGTCCCGGTAGGCCAGCAGACCCGCACGGTCGTCCGCGGTGTTCACGGGGTAGTACGGCTCGTCCGCGCGGGTCGCGAAGCGGGAGTACTCGCGCACCACGACCGTCTTGTCGGTCGGGTAACGGTCGGCGCGCTCGGGGTGGAAGTGCTTGAACTCGTGGATGCGCGTGTACGGCACGTCGGCGTCGGCGTAGTTCATCACGCTCGTGCCCTGGAAATCGCCGATCGGCAGGACCTCCTGCTCGAAGTCGAGCGTGCGCCACGACAGCTCGCCCTCGGCGTAGTCGAAGTACCGGTCGACCGGACCGGTGTACACGACGGGAACCTGACCGACGGTGGCCTTCTTGTTCAACGGCTGCGACTCGTCGAAGTAGTCCGTCGACAGCTTCACCTCGATGTTCGGGTGGTCGGCCATCCGCTCCAGCCACGCGGTGTACCCGTCGACCGGGAGACCCTCCCACGTGTCGTTGAAGTACCGGTTGTCGTACGTGTACCGCACGGGCAGGCGCGAGATCACCTCGGCCGGCAGATCCTTCGGATCGGTCTGCCACTGCTTCGCCGTGTAATCGCGGATGAACGCCTCGTACAGCGGGCGACCGATGAGCGCGATCCCCTTCTCCTCGAGGTTCGCGGCATCCTTCGCATCGAACTCGCCCGCCAGCTCCTGAACGAGCGCCTTCGCCTGATCGGGGGTGTACGCGGCCTGGAAGAACTGGTTGATCGTGCCGAGGTTGATCGGCAGCGGGAACACGACACCCTTGTGCGTCGTGTAGACGCGGTGGACGTAGGAGGTGAAATCGGTGAAGCGGTTGACGTACTCCCACACCGTCGGGTTGGACGTGTGGAACAGGTGCGCCCCGTACCGGTGGACCTCGATCCCCGTCTCGGGCTCGTCCTCGGAGTAGGCGTTGCCACCGATGTGGGCACGACGGTCGATCACCGTGACGCGGCGGCCGGCGGCAGCCGCCCGCTCCGCGATCGTGAGACCGAAAAAGCCCGAACCGACTACCAGAAGATCCATGTACGCGAACAACTCTCGTTTCGGGGAAGAACGCCGACCATCCTACCCGCGGGCCCCTCCGCGGTTGCACGGGGCGGCTCAGCGGGCGCGCAGAGACCGTCGGATACGATGACGTGTCGAAAACGGAACTGACGGAGACGGATCGTATGGGTGACTGGATCAGCGCCGTTCCGTCGTACCTCGTCGTCGTCCTGGTCCTGATCCTCCCCGGCGCCGCCGTGGTCGCGGCCGGATGGGGCGTGCGCAACCCGCAGCGCCTGCTGCTCGCTCCCGCGATCTCGGCGACCCTCGCCGCAGCGGCCGCGACGATCGCGCACTTCGTCGGGCTGCGGTGGGGCCTCCTGCCCCTCGCGCTGTTCACCCTCGTGGTGGTCGGCATCGCGCTGCTGCTGCGCCGCGGAAACGGAGCCGACCCGGCACCGGCCGGGCGCCGCACCCTTGTGACGGTGGTTCTCTCACTCGCGGCGACCGCCGCGGTCACGACCGTGATGTTCGCTCGCGCGTTCGGCTCCCCCGACAACATCGCGCAGCGCTTCGACAACATCGTCCACCTCAACGCGATCGCCCTGGCCGTCCAGGACGGCGACGCCTCCGGGTTCCAGATCGGCGCGACGAGCGACATCGGGTTCTATCCCAACGGGTGGCACGCCCTGACCACGCTGGCGGTCGAGCTCACCGGCGCCTCCGTGCCGGTCGCCGTCAACGGTGCGAATCTCGCCTTCGTGTCGGTGCTGTGGCCGGCGTCGATCATGGCCCTCGTCGGCGCCCTGTTCGCGCAGCGGCGGACCGCCTACGTCACCGCCGCCGCACTGTCCGCCGGATTCGGGGCCTTCCCCGCTCTCTTCTTCAACTGGGGGGTGCTCTACCCCAACCTCATCGGTTACGCGATGGTGCCGGCCGCGCTGTCCACGGTGGTCACGGCGCTGGACGACCGCGGTCCGCGAGCGCTCACGCGTGCCCTCCTGCTCGTCGCGCTGCTCGCGGGGGGCGTGTTCCTCGGCCATCCGAACGCGTTCCTCTCGCTCCTCGCCTTCTCGGCCGCCCTCGTCATCGGCATCCTGGCCATTCGCGCCTTCGATGCCCGCACCCGTTCATCGGTGATCGGCGTCGCGGTGGCGGTCGTCGGGTTCGGCGCCGTCATGGCCGTCGTGTGGGCCGTGTTCCGCACGGGCGCCGAGCACTCCCGCTGGGAGCCGTGGCAGAACCTCGCCCAGGCCGCGGGCGAGGGACTCTTCGCCTCTCCCCGCGGTTTCAGCCCGACCATCGTCGTCGTCGCGCTCCTCGTGGCCGGATTCATCGCCGTCGCCCGTCGTCCGCGCGGCCTCCCCGTCCTCGCGGTGTTCGCCGTCGCGGTGGCGCTGTTCATGGTGGTGTCGGGCCTGCGCATCGACTCTCCCGTGCGCCAGCTGCTGACGAACCCCTGGTACAACGACTCGAATCGTCTGGCCGCGCTCCTCCCCCTCGCCGCGATCCCCGTCGCGACCCTCGGCGCACTCGCGATCGTCGATACGGCTCGACGGTGGGCGACGCGCCGGTCACTGCCGCGATGGACGCGCGTGACGGCCGCGGTGGTGGCGGTCGTCGCCGTCTTCTCGGTCGTGGTCGGCCCCAACGTCCGCATCGCGCTCGCCCAGGTGCACGAGGCCTACGCCTACACCGACGACGCGCTCATCCTGTCCGACGACGAGCACGCCCTGCTCGAGCGCCTCGACGACGAGACCCCCGCCGACGCGCTCATCATCGGCAGCCCGCGCACGGGGACGTCGCTCGCCCTCGCCCTCGCCGACCGCGAGGTCACCCAGCGGCACGTCTTCGGCTCCCCGTCCCCCGAGCTCCTCTTCCTCAACACGCACCTTCGCGACATCGAGACGGATCCGGCCGTGTGTTCCACGGTCGACGAGCTCGGCATCGACTACGTGCTCGACTTCGGCCGGCGAGACGTCATCGACGACCCCAACGGAGCCGTGCCGTACGACGGCATCCAAGACCTGACACCCTCGTCGCACCTCGTCCTCATCGACTCCCAGGGCCCGGAGGCCCGCCTGTTCCGGATCGAGGGGTGCTGATCATGGCGCGCGAGACGACGGTCGCGGTCGCCTACGACTGCCTTTTCCCCTACTCCACCGGCGGCGGCGAGCGACAGTATCGCGCGCAGGCCGACGAGCTCGGCCGTCGCGGACTCGAGGTCGACTACCTCACGGCCGTGCAGTGGGACGGTCCGACGCCGACCGAGGAGCACTTCCGCATCCGGCCTCTCACGGGCCGTCTGAACCTGTACTCCCCCGGCGGGGTCCGGCGTATCCCGGCGGCCCTGCGCTACGCGGCCGCGCTCTTCCGTGCGCTCGTTCGCCGCCGCCGTCGCTACACCGCGCTGATCGTGAGCGGCCTGCCGATCTTCAACGTCTTCGCGGCCCGTCTGGCCCTTCTCGGCTCGGGAACCCGGGTCGTCGTGGACTACCTCGAGGTCTGGCACCGACGCCAGTGGGTCGAGTACTCGGGCCTGGTCACGGGGACGATCGCGTGGCTGCTGCAGCGCGCGGCGATCGCGATCACCCCCCTCGCCACCTGCCACTCCCAGCTCACGGCGACGCGCCTGCGCGCCGAGGGGCTGCGCCGTCCGCCTCTCGTCAGCCCGGGGCTGATCGACGACGCCGTCGAGGTCGAGACCCCCGGCCCCGCGGCGCACCCTCCCTACGTCCTCTACGTCGGCCGCCACATCCCCGACAAGCAGGTCGAGGTCATCCCCGCCGCGGTCGCCGCCGCGCGCGAGAGCCTCCCCGACCTCCGCCTGGTGATCCTCGGCACCGGCCCGAGCTCCGACGCCGTGCGCGCCGAGGTGCGCCGGGTCGGCGGAGAGGAGTGGACCGAGTTCCCCGGATTCGTCTCGGATGCCGAGCTCGACACGCTCCTGCACGGAGCACTCGCGCTCGTGCACCCGTCGCGCCGCGAGGGCTTCGGTCTCGTCGTCGTCGAGGCCAACGCCCACGGCACCCCGGTGGTCCTCGTCGCGCACGAGGGCAACGCCGCCACCGAGCTCATCGACGAGGGCGTCAACGGCGTCGTCGCCCCGACCACCCGCCCCGACGATCTCGCCCGGGCCATCCGGGCCGTCGCCGACGGAGGTGACGACCTCCGCCGCACCGCGCGCGCCTGGTACGACACCGCCGTCCGCACCCGCACCATCCGCCGCACCGTGGAGGGCATCGCATCGGCACTCGCGTTGCCGAACCGCTCCACGGTGAAGACGAAAGAAGACACGCCTTGACCAGTCCCGTACCAACCGATCCCGCCTCGAGCGATCCCGCCTCGAGCGACGGCGTCGAGCTGACGATCCTCATGCCCTGCCTCAACGAGGCGGAGACCCTCGAGGTGTGCATCCGCAAGGCGCAGGGCTTCCTCGCGCGCACCGGCATCCGCGGTGAGGTCCTCATCTCGGACAACGGCAGCACCGACGGATCGCAGGCCATCGCCGAGCGGCTCGGCGCCCGCGTCTCGCACGCCCCGCGGCGCGGATACGGAGCCGCGCTCATCAACGGCATCGAGACGGCCCGCGGCCGGTTCGTGATCATGGCCGACGCCGACGACAGCTACGACTTCGAGAACCTCGAGCCCTTCGTCGAGCGCCTCCGCGCCGGCGCCGATCTGGTCATGGGCAACCGCTTCCGCGGGGGCATCGCCCCCGGCGCCATGCCGCCGCTGCACAAGTACCTCGGAAACCCGGTGCTGTCCTTCATCGGGGAGCTGTTCTTCCGTCCCGGCATCCGCGACTTCCACTGCGGTCTGCGCGGTTTCAACCGTGCGCGCATCCGCGACCTCGACCTGCAGACGACCGGCATGGAGTTCGCCTCCGAGATGGTCGTGCGCGCCTCGCTCGCGCGATACCGCATCGAAGAAGTCCCGACGACGCTGAAGAAGGACGGACGCTCGCGCCCGCCGCACCTGCGCAGCTGGCACGACGGCTGGCGCCACCTCCGGTTCCTGCTGCTGTTCGCCCCGCGGTGGCTGTTCGTCTACCCCGGGCTGGTCGCGTTCTTCCTCGGCGCGATCGCCGTCGCCGTGCTCTCGTTCGGCGGTGTCGAGATCGCCGGGGTGGGGTTCGACGTCACGACCATGGTCTACGCCAGCGCGCTGTGCGTCATCGGCTTCCAATCCCTGCTGTTCTTCTGGCTGACCAAGCTGTACGCGACGCAGGAGGGGTTCCTCCCCACGAGCGAGAGATATCGACGCATCGTCGCGAAGTGGTCCGCCGAGCGCGGTCTGCTCATCGGGCTCGGGCTCTTCCTCCTGGGCATCGTCATCGGCATCGTGCAGGTGACGCTGTGGGGAAGCCTCGACTTCGGGCAGCAGAACGCGGCCCAGGCGGTGCGTATCGCCGTGCCGAGCGCGCTCACGATCATCCTCGGCTTCCAGACCGTGATGATGAGCTTCTTCTCGGGCGTCCTCACCACGCCGCGACGCGAGCAGCGGCCCGAAGCCGTCATCGAGAGCTGATGGCCGCGCGCCGCATCCTCGTCGACCTGCTCGGGTTCACCGGCTCACGCGGCGGGACCGAGACCTACGTGCGGGAGCTCCTCCCGCGCCTCGCCGAACGGATGCCGCACGCCCGCTTCGCCGCCCTCACGGGGCGCGCGGGGAGCGGGCGCGTCGCCACCTTCTTCCCGGGCGCCGTACAGATCGTGCCCTGGGTGGGGGCCGACCCGGCGACGTGGGCGCTCGGCGCGGTCACGTCGACCGATCTGCTCGCTCGTCGCTACGGGGCCGACCTCGTCTGGGCTCCGGCGAACTTCGGCCCCGTGTTCCGGGGCGTCCGGCGGGTGGTCACCGTCCACGACGCGATCTACGACGAGGTGCCCGGCGGCATCGCCGATCGCGCTCAGCGCGCCATCACGTCGTTTCTCATGCGCCGCTCGGCCCGCACCGCCGACCACGTCCTCACGGTCTCGCACGCGGCCGCCGCGAGCATCGGCGCCCACCTCGGCGTTCCCGCGGAGCGCATCGCGGTCGTCCACAACGGCAGCACCGCCCCGCGCCCGCAGGACGACCCCTCCGGCGTGCTGTCCTCCCTGGGCCTCCCCTCCGGCCGACCGATCGTCCTCAGCGTCGGCAACCGGATGCCGCACAAGAACTTCCGCGGACTGCTCGAGGCCGTGGCATCCCTTCCCTCCGCCGAGCGGCCCGTCACGGTCATCGCGGGCAGCCGTCTGCCCGATCCTCTCGCCGCCGACGTCGATCGCCTGGGCCTCGCCCGCGACGTGGTCCTTCCCGGTTGGGTGAGCGACGCTCAGCTCGAAGCGCTGTTCCAGGTCGCCGACCTCTACGCCTGTCCCTCGCTGGTCGAGGGCTTCGGTCTCCCCGTCGTCGACGCCCTGCGGCGAGCCGTTCCCGTCCTCGCGAACGACGTCCCCGTGCTCCGCGAGGTGGGGGGCACGGCCGCCCGGTACGCCGATGCGACGGATGCCACGGCCTTCGGCGCGGCGATCCGCGCGGTCCTCGCGGATCCACCGGATGCCGCGACGCGCGAGGACGCGCGAGAGTGGGCCTCGCGATTCACCTGGGACGACACGGCCGACGGCGTCGCGACCGTTCTCGATCGCGCTCTCGGGGAGCCGCGATGACCGACACCGCGGGGTCGGCGCCGCTGCGCGGACGCCTGGTGGGGTTCATGGTGGTCCCCGCGATCGCGGCGATCTCCCCACTCCTCGTCCTCCCGCTGATCTCACGCCTCGCGGGCGACGGCGGGTGGGCGAGCGCGGTCGCGGGCGAAGCCATCGGTACGTTCGCCGCGATCGCGATCGGCTACGGATGGACGGCCGTCGGCCCGGCCCTCATCTCGATCGCCCCCGACGACGACCGGCGCGCGCGGCTGTACCGTGACTCGATCGTCGTGCGACTCCTGCTCGCCGCGATCGTGCTGCCCATCCTCGCGGTGGTGTGCTGGTTCGTGGCGTCGCCCGGATCCGAGCTGCTGACGGTGCTGATGGGCGTCCAGGGCGCCCTGATCGCGCTGTCGTTCACGTGGTACTGCGCCGGGGTGGGCGATCCGCGCACGATCATCTTCTTCGATGCGGTCCCGCGCGTGGTCGCCACCGCCCTCGCCGCCGGAGCGATCCTTTTGACCGGGATCGTCGAGCTCTACCCGATCGCGGGCATCCTCGTCACGCTGGGCGGCACGACGCTGTTCAGCGCGCGCCTGCTGCGTCGGCATCCGGGTCCCTGGCCGCCCGCGCGCGAGATCCCCGGGCTCCTGCGCGCGGGTCTGCCGGTCGCGGTCAACGATGCCGCTCTGAGCGCGTACTCGAGCGTCCCCGCGCCGCTCGTGAACGTCACGGCGCTGCCCTCGGCCGCGGCAGGATACGCCTCGGCCGACAAGATGTTCAAGCTCGGCAGCGTGCTCCCGTTCACCCTGGCGAGCGCGTTCCAGAGCTGGGTGAGCGAGGGCGATCCCCTCGACCGCCGACGCCGCCTACGCGTCGCCCTCGGCACGCATGTCGCCTTCGGCCTCCTGGGCGCCGTCGTCCTGACCGTCCTCGGACCGTGGGTCAGCCTCGTGATGTTCGGGGAGTCGGCCGCGGCCGGGCTCGATCTCGTCGCGGCGATGGGCCTCGTCTTCCTTTTCCTCTCCGTCCGCACCTCCATGACACGTCACGTGCTCTTCCCCGCGGGTAAGGCCCGCCTGGTGATGACCGTTACGCTCGTTGCGACGGCGGTCGGCGTCCCCGCCATGGTCGCGATGGCCATCGTGATCGGCCCCCTCGGCGCAGCCCTCGGCTACGCCCTCACCGAGGGCCTGGCCACCCTCCTGCTGTGGCGACCGTGTGCCCTCGCGATGCGCGACATCGCGTCCCCTCCGGCCCGACGAGAACAGGACCGCACCGCATGACCCCCTCCCCCCGAGACGCGACCGCGCGCATCGGCGCCGTCGTCCTGACCTGGCGCGACCGCGTCCAGACCGTGGAGTGCGTGACCGGGCTCCTCGCCTCACCGGCCGTCACCCGCGTCGTCGTCGTCGACAACGAGGCCGATGGGACGATCCAGGATGCCTTCGCGCCCGACGACCGCGTCGAGTTCGTCGAGCTGAGCGCCAACACCGGATTCGCGGTCGGGGTGAACGCGGGGATGAAGGTCCTCCTCGCCGACGACGAGATCGATCTCCTGCTCGTGATGAACAACGACGCGACCCTTCCCGTCGGCGACATCGACCGGCTGCGTGAGACGCTGGCGGCGGATGCGTCCCTCGGGGTCGTCGGACCGCGCATCGTCACCCCCGACGGCCAGCGCTTCTCCGCCGGCGGGATCGTGAACCGCCTGACCTGGGGAATCAGGCAGCCGCGCCCCGGGGAGCAGCCGGACTTCCTCACCTGGGCGTGTGTCCTCCTGCGACGCTCGACGCTCGAGACGGCGGGCCTCCTCGACGAGCGCTTCTTCATGTACTGGGAGGACGTCGAGTACGGCTTCCGCCTGCGTGAGCGGGGCATCGGGTTCGCCGAGGTCGCCGACGCCGTGCTCACCCACGCGGTCTCGTCGTCGCACTCCCGCGCGGGCTCGCGCATCCTCGCGTACTCGAGCCAGGCGTTCCGCCACTTCCTGACCCTGCACGGCGGTGCCACGACCGTCACGGGCCTCGCCCGCCTCAGCGCGAAGGTCCTGCTCACCCTTGCCCAGGGAGATCGGCGCGGTGCCGCCTACGTTCGAGCGGGCTGGCGTCTCGGCTCCCCCGCTCCCGATCCGGCCTACCCGGCCATCAACGCCCTGCCCTGAGAGGACGCCCCATGACCATCGGCTTCGTCGTGACGACCCTGGGGCGGCTCGAGCCGCTCCGCGCGCTTCTCGCCTCCCTCGAAGATCAACTGCGGGAGGGCGATCACGTCGTCCTCGTCGCGCAGGGCGCCCAGGACGACGTGGCGGCCCTCGCCGCCGAGTTCTCCGCCCGCGGTGTCCCGGTGACCGCGACGACCTCGGCCCGGGGCGCCTCACTGGGACGGAACACCGGCGTCGCCGCCCTCCCCGCCGGCGACGCCGTCGTCACCTTCCCCAACGACAACACGACCTACCCGGCGGGCACCGTCGCCGCCCTGCACGCCGCCGTCGACGGGGCCGACTTCCTCGCGGGTGGGTTCACCTCCTGGGATGAGCGCGGTCCCAAGACGACGCTGCCGTCCGCGGGGACGCCGCTCGACAAGTACAACGTGTGGTCCGTGATCGAGATGGGCATCCTCATCCGCCGCTCTCTCTTCGACGCCGTCGGCGGGTTCGACGAGAACATCGGTCCCGGGTCGGCGTCGCCCTGGCAGGTGGCCGAGGGCACCGATCTGCTGCTGCGCGCGATGGCGCACGAGCCGCGCCTGGTCCACGAGTTCCGGTGGATCCCCGCCGACGTCCACGTCGACGGGATCTCGACCGGCTTCGGGCTGAGCACGGCGGACCGCAGGCGCAAGCTGCGCGCCTACGGCCGCGGCACGGGGCGCGCGTTCGCCGTCCACGGATACCCCCTCTGGTGGCGGCTCGCCTTCACGGCCGCGGGCCTGCTCTACGGCGTCCGCAACCCGCGACCGATCACGCTCGGCGACGGGTGGCCGATGTTCCTCGGTCGCCTCGAGGGCACCCTCGGGCGCACCTTCGGCCAGGCTCGCATGGTCTCCGCGACCCGCTGAGCGCCCGAGACCCCGCTGTTACGCTGAGAACGTGTCATCCAGAGTTCTCATCACCGGCGGCGCCGGCTTCATCGGGTCCCATCTCTCCGAGCGCCTCCTGGCCGAGGGCAACGAGGTCATCTGCGTCGACAACTTCTTCACGGGGTCCCGTCGCAACGTCGAGCACCTCTTCGACAACCCGCGATTCGAGCTCCTCCGGCACGATGTGACCTTCCCGCTGTACGTCGAGGTCGACCAGATCTACAACCTGGCCTGCCCCGCGTCGCCTGTGCACTACCAGCACGACCCGGTGCAGACCACCAAGACCAGCGTCATGGGCGCGATCAACATGCTGGGCCTCGCCAAGCGCCTGCGCGTGCCGATCCTCCAGGCATCGACCTCCGAGGTCTACGGCGACCCGGCGGTCCACCCCCAGACCGAGGACTACTGGGGCAACGTGAACCCCATCGGCACGCGCTCCTGCTACGACGAGGGCAAGCGCGCCGCCGAGACGCTGTTCTTCGACTACCGCCGCCAGCACGACCTGTCGATCAAGGTCATCCGCATCTTCAACACGTACGGCCCGCGCATGCACCCGAACGACGGGCGCGTGGTCTCGAACTTCATCGTGCAGGCCCTCCGCGGCGAGCCGATCACGATCTACGGAGACGGCTCGCAGACCCGCTCGTTCTGCTTCGTCGACGACCTCGTCGACGGCATGGTCCGCCTCATGGACACCGGCCACGACGTGACCGGCCCCATCAACGTCGGCAACCCCGGCGAGTTCACCATGCTCGAGCTCGCGAACGCCGTGCTCGAGATCACTGGGAGCTCGTCCACGATCGAGCACCGCCCCCTTCCGCAGGACGACCCCAAGCAGCGGCAGCCCAACATCGACCTCGCACGCCGGGAGCTCGGGTGGGAGCCGACGGTCGCGCTGCAGCCGGGGCTCGAACGGACCATCGCGTACTTCCGCTCCGTCCTGACGGACTGATGCTGTCCGCTCTCCGCTCGCGCGTGCGCGCCGCGCGGGACTCCGCCCTCCTGCGCCCCGTCGTCGCGCGGGCCGATCGCATCTGGTGGGCACGGGTCATTCGGCGCGCGGGCATCGTCGACCTCGCCTACGTCCGCGCGCAGACCGGGAAGACGCTCTCCGAGGCCGCGGCCGTGCGTCGATACGTGAACGGCGGATTCCGCACCGGCCTGCGCCTGTCGCCCCTGTTCGTCGACACCGCCGTGGGCGACCACCTCCCCGAGGCGTGGCGCGTCCCGGCCCTCTACGCCTACCTCGTCGCCGACCCTCGGGGTCTGCAGGCGAGCCCGCTGTGGGACGCGCAAGCCTACGGCGCCCGACACCCCGACGCGTGGGACGCCCCGGGCGGCCCCGTGGGGCACGCGTGGCGACGCCGCGAAACGCATTCGCTCCCGTACGGTCCCGAAGCCGAACCCGCCGCGGCGTCGTGGGCCGAACTCTCGACCGTCATCACACGGGCCGCGCATCGGGCGCGCGTCGGCGGCGAAGTGCCGGCCACCCCCGGGGAGCGCCCGCTCGAACGCGAGCTCATTCTCGCGCTCGGACCCGACGAATGGGACTTCGACGAATCCCTCGCCGAGGCGGTGCTCTTCGCCGATCGCGACGGCCAGGGCGTCGCGATCGCGGTGATGGACGGCCGTGCCGAGGACTGGACGCTCGCGTCGATGATGGCGGCCTCGCACCCGCGCGTCCGCGTGAGCCGTCGTCGCCACGACGATCCCGCCCGGGCTCTCGACGAACTCCTGCGAAGCTCGACGGCCGAGGTCGTCGTGGTTCGCGGGCCCAATGAGACGCTCACCGCCGCGGACGCGGTCCGTCTCGCCGAACGCGTCGAGACCGAACCGGTCGGCACGGCCGTGGCCCCGGTCTGGCGCGACGGTGACGGGACCATCGCGGCCGTCGGCGCCGACGCCGAGGGACGTTTCCTCGCGGGGCACCCCATCGAAGACATCTCCGCGCTCGGCACCGACACGAACCTCGAAGTGCCCGCTCTCGCCGGTCTCACGTTCGCCGCGCGACGCGACGACGTCCGGTCCGACCTGCGTGGATCGGATGGGGCGAGCCTCGTCGGAGAGCGTGCGATCGTCGCGCTCGACCTCGAGACGCGTACGCGCTCGACCGCCCCACGCGCCGACCTCGACGGCATCCGTTCCGCGGTGAGGCTCATCGAGACCGACGACCTCCTCCTTCGCGCGGGCTGGGAGCGTGTGCCCGAGGGGCCGTCGCCGCGCGTGCGACGCCCGCCCCGCCGCACGACGCTCGCCGACGGAACGGAGGTGCCTGTCCTGCGCTGGGCGCTGCGCACCGCCATCCCGGTCGGACCCCGCGCCGAGGGATGGGGAGACACCCACTTCGCACGCGCCCTCGCGGGGGCCCTGCGCCGTCTCGGGCAGGAGGTCGTCATCGACTCCTACGCCGCGCGCGAGCGCCCCACCCGTCACCTCGACGACGTCACCGTCGCCCTGCGCGGCCCGGAACCCCTCGAGGCCTCCCCCTACGGCGTCTCGCTCCTGTGGGTGATCAGCCACCCCGACGAGATCACCCGCGCCGACGTGAGGGGTTTCGACCGCGTGTTCGCCGCCTCAGCCCCGTGGGCCCGCGAAGCCGGAGCCGAGCTCGGGGTCGACATCGCCCCGCTCCTGCAGTGCACCGACGCCACCCGTTTCCATCCGACCGGTCGGCCGCGCGGCGACGACATCCTCTTCGTCGGCACGGCTCGCGGCATCCTGCGCCCGTCCGTGGTCGAACCGATCCGCGCCGGCATCCCCGTCACGGTCATCGGACCGGACTGGCGCGGATGGATCCCAGCCTCTCACATCCGCGCAACCGGCGTCGCGAACGACGAGCTCCCCGCGCTCTACGAGAGCGCCGGCGTCGTGCTCAACGACCACTGGCCCGCCATGCAGCGCCGCGGATTCATCGGCAACCGCCTCTTCGACGTCGTCGCCGCGGGCGGGCGTGCCATCAGCGACCGGGTCGAGGGGATCGACCCCCTCTTCGGCGGGGCGGTGGCGACCTACGACACGGTCCCGGAGCTCATCGAGATGCTGTCAGACCAGGACGCCGTGTTCCCCGACGCGGCGGCCCTGACCGCGGCATCGGAGCGGATCCGCGCCGAGCACTCCTTCGATGCGCGCGCCCGTACTCTCCTGGATGCCGCGCTGCGGGCCCGCGGGCTCGAGTCCACCGCCTGATCCGCCCGACCAGGCGGCTTCCACCCGACGCGGCCGCGCGGTTCGAGCGGCGCCGAACGCGCAATCGCGTGAGAACGCGTCAGCGGAAACGCACCTCGGCGGGGACCGAGCCGAGCGAGTCCGACTGACCGTGGACAGTGAACTCCGCGCCCTGCATGAGGGAGTGGGACGTCGACTCGCTGATGCCGTGCAGGTTCGCGTTGATCCAGTAGCTCCCCGGGTTGAAACGGGCGCCGTCGACGTCGACCTCGACGGTCACCGTCTCCCCCGCACGGAGCGGCGGGAGCGATGCGCCCAGCATGCTCGTGTTCGACGCGAGAGCGAGGAGCCCGGAGGCCGTGTCGATGCTGAAGCCGAGGGCCCACTCGTCGAGCGCGCGCAGACCGGTGACCGTGACCCCGACGCGGAAGGACTCTCCGGACTCGAAGTCGTTCGTCTTGCGTCCATCGGCCGACCGGACGTCGACCGAGACGATCTCGGCGGCTCGCGTGACCTGTTCCGGCCGGTCCGCGACCTTACCGGAGCCCTCTTCGAGGAGTTCACGGAAGCGCTCGACCGCCGCCTCGGCGAGGCCGTCGAATGCCACGCGTCCCTTGTCCATGAGGATCACCCGGTCGCACAGCTCCTCGATCTGATCGAGGGCGTGCGAGACGATGATGATCGTGCGCCCCTCGCGCTGGAACTCCTTGATCTTGTCGAGGCACTTCCGCTGGAACTGCTCGTCGCCGACGGCGAGGACCTCGTCGACCAGCAGGATGTCGGGATCCGTGTGCACCGCGATCGCGAAGGCGAGGCGCACGAACATCCCGGACGAGTAGAACTTCACCTGCGTGTCGATGAAGTCGCCGACGCCCGAGAAGTCGAGGATGTCGTCGAAGCTCGACTTCGTCTCCTCGCGGCTGAGGCCGAGGACCGAGGCGTTCAGGTACACGTTCTCGCGCCCGGTCAGGTCGGGATGGAAGCCGGCGCCGAGCTCGATGAGCGCGGCGACGCGTCCCCGTTGCTTGACGTCACCCGACGTGGGCTGGATGATCCCGCCGATGACCTTGAGCAGCGTGCTCTTGCCGGAACCGTTGTGACCGATCAGGCCGATCGTGTTCCCGGCCCGGATGTCGAGGCTCACGTCGCTCAATGCCCAGAAGTTCTGCCGGTGTCGACGCCCCGCGCGGCCGAGCGTGACGATCCGCTCCTTGATGGAGGTGTCCTTGCGCACCACGAAGCGCTTGGACACGTCGTTGAGGACGACGACCTCGGGGCGCGCCGGTGCGGGGGCCACGTCAAACGACATATCGATCACAGTTCCTGGGCGAAGTTGCCCTGCAGGCGCACGAAGACGCGGTGACTGAGCACGAGCAGCACGAGTCCTACCGCCAGGGCGATCGCCATGCGCAGCACGAGGTGCGCCGGCTGCTCCAGGCCGTCGCCGCCCAGCCAGAAGGCACGCTGGAACCCGAGGACGGCGAGGGTCAGGGGGTTATTGGTGTAGATCTCGAGCAGCGTGGGGCTGGTGATGATCTGGCTCGCCAGATGCCAGGCGTACAGCACGGGCGAGAGCCACATCAGCAGCATCGTCACGACCTCGACGAGATACTGCACGTCACGCAGGTAGACGTTGACCGCCGAGAAGAACAGGGCGAACGCCACACCGTAGACGAGGATCAGCATCAGCGACGGCACGACGTACACGATCTCCCAGTGCAGTGGAGGCTTGCCCGCGATCACGGTCGCGACCAGCAGCACGCCGAGCTGGATGAGGAAGTTGAACAGGGCCGACCCCGTGGCCGCCAGGGGGAAGATCTCCCGCGGCATGTAGACCTTCTTCACCACGCCGCCGTTGGCGATGATGGACCCGGTGCCACCCACCGCGATCTCCTGGAACAGGCTCATCGCGGTCAGACCGGTGAAGATGAAGATGGCGAAGTCGGGGATGCCGCGCGCCGCACCGAGGAACTGTCCGAGCACGACGAAGTAGATGCCCAGCAGGATGAGGGGGCGGATGAGCGCCCAGACGAATCCGAGTGCCGAGTCCTTGTAGCGCGCCTTGACGTCGCGCTTGACGAGAAGATCCAGCATCTCGCGCCGCGCGAAGATGTCGCGCAGCGTGGTCCACAGCGACGCGAACCCCAGGCCGGGGGTGACGCCGACGGAGCGCATCGGCATCTCCGCGAGGCGTGCGAAGCGCGCGTTAGCCGCGGCGGGTGAAGAACTGGGCATGGGGACCGATTCTAGTGGTGAGATTCTGCACGACGTCTGAACTCAGCGACGTCGCAGACGCTGCCGCGCGCGCCACAACCCGCCGCGCACTCCTTCGGTCCGCGCGAACAGACTGTCGACGCGATCCGCCGCGTCCGGACGGTGGAGCCGCACCCACATGTCGACGAAGTCGCGGAACCGTCCCCACCCGATGTAGCCGGCGCGTCGAAGGAACTGCACCTGGTGCTGGGTGTCTTCGGGCATCGTCGCCGACATCTGATCGAGGTTGTAATCGAAGGCCGTGTGGCTCTTGGCGAGGTACGCGGGCGTGGCGATCGTCATCGAGTGGAACCCCAGCTCGCCCGCCGCGTAGACGGGCATCCGCTCGAGGATGTGGGCGAGTCCCCCGTCGACGTAGGCCTCGGCTCCGCCGAACTCGTCGTAGGTCCACTCCCGCTCGACGAGGAGCCGGAGCGCTTGCGGACGGGCGAAGAACATCGATCCGAACGGTGCGAGCGGCGAGACCTCGTCCAAGGGGACGCGGATGCCGAGCTCGGCGCACAGTTCTGCGACCCCGGGTCGGTTCGCCCACCAGCTGTGCCCCATCGTGGGGTGACCGAGATGAACCGTGGGAGGGAACGCGAGCCCGAGTCCCGGCTGCTGCTGGAAGAGGGCGACGACGTTGGCGGCTTCGTGCGGCCCGGCGAGGAGGTTCTCGAACTGATGACGACGGAAGTGCCGTCCCACGTTGGCGCCGTCCTGCGGCGTCTTCTTGGAGTGGATCTTGACCACGAGGTCGTAGTCGTCGGAGAGCAGCACGTCGCGGCATCCGATGAGGAACGCCGCCTGGTCACGCCCGTTGTTCGAGGCGACGACACGGACGTCCACTCGTCCCGGGAACTTCCGGGCGGCGACGATGCGCTCGATCTCGTCGGCTCGTTCTCGCTCGGGCGTCGTGACGATGAGATCGACGTCTCCCGGCAGGTACCCGGCGCGATCGAGAATCTCGTCGGTCATCTCGACGTAGAAGATGTGCGCGATCACGGCCGTGCGCAGCGGTTTGGCGGGATCATACGCATCATCCGTCGGCGACAGGACGCGCAACAGCGCCGCGTCGGCGTTCAGGACGCGCGGCTCGACGTTTCGGGCGAGATCGTCGAAGATCAGCTCGACCGGGTACCCGTTGCGCTCGGCCGCCTCGAGGGTCCACTTGCCGATGACGGCGACACGATCGAGGAACACCGGCCACTGGAAGAACGGCCGCCGCTTGAGCGTCGGACACCCCGCATCGATGAGCTGCTCGGCGTAGAGGACCGCGTGGTTCTCGATCTTGTCGGTGAGCGTCGGAAACGCCACCTCGCCCGAGAACCCCTGCTGAGTGAAGTGCTGCGTGAAGATGCCCTCGTGCTTGGTGACCGCGTCCGAGTAGGTCTTCATCGCGGGCAGATCTCGCCAGTACGCCTGCCACTCGGGTGAGGTGAACATGCGCCGACGGACGGCAACCCAGTACGACTGGAGGTGATAGGGCAGGTAGTCCTGGTCCTCCGGGGTGAACGGGTGCGGTTCCACGCGCAGGTGGTCCGTCATGCCCCAGAAGTGCAGCGGGTGGGCGTTCATCCGATCGAAGATCGGTCCGAACGGGCGGATCGGCCCGAACCAGGTGTCGTTCACGAGCAGAAGCTCGTCGAACGACGCGACCCGCTCCCCCACGGCATCCAGCCCGTGCTTGTAGCCCCAGATGTCGTAGCCCTCGTTGGGACGCTCCAGCACCAGGTCGCCGACCGTCTCGAGACGCTCTCGTCCCTTGGCGGTGAGCGGACCGTTCGAGACCACGACGATCTCGTCGCAGAAGGCGCGCAGGTGCTCGAGTGCGTAGAGGACGAAGTCGCCCACCTCGCCCCGACGGTCGAACACCACGTAGATGAGCAGACGTTTGCCGTCCTCCGGGAACGTGTCGGCGGGGCGCGTCCAGTCGCCGATGAGCTCTGCGGTCTTCACGACGACGCCTCCTGGTCTTTCTCTCCCCGTTCCGTGCGCAGCCGCGAGGTGAACCGGCGCACCGCCGACACCACCCGGAACCCTCGCCACGCGAGCCGGTAGAACGGGCGGAAGGTGTCGACGACACCGGGATGGTTCACGCGGAGGAACATGCGCGCCAGGGCGACCGTCCCGCCGTAGCCGGTGTAACCGGCGCGGTGGAGGAACCGGATCTGCTCGACCGGCCACCCGCGCGTCGTGGAGAAGAGCTGGTCGACCTTGTACTCGAGGGCGGTGTAGCTGATCTCGGCGTGTGCGTGGTTCAAGACCGTCCGGCAGTAGAAGCCCGCCTGCCCTGCCGCGGCGCTCACGAGACGCTCTTGGAGGTGCGCGAGATGACCGAACCGACGCTGGAACCGCCAGTCGT
This sequence comes from Microbacterium sp. S1037, assembly GCF_048381605.1. Taxonomy (NCBI): domain Bacteria; kingdom Bacillati; phylum Actinomycetota; class Actinomycetes; order Micrococcales; family Microbacteriaceae; genus Microbacterium; species Microbacterium sp. S1037. The sequence goes on along the minus strand of NZ_JBLWIG010000001.1, from coordinate 1,794,542 downwards.
AGTCGGCGAAGGTCCACCGTCGCGTCATCATGGCGCGGAACGCGGCCGGCCGGCCCACCCACATCCCCCCGTAGGGCGCGAGCGGCGAGATGACGTCGAGGGGAACGCGGATGCCGAGCCGTTTCGCGAGGCGCTTCGCGTGCGGCTGCAGCATTGCCCACCCTCGCCCCATGGTCGCGTAGCCGATGTGGATCATCGGCGGGAACACGACCCCCAGCTTCTCCTCTTTCTCGAAGAGAGCGAGGAGGTTGCGGACGTACCCGGGGCTGCTGAGGAGATTGTCGAACTGGTAGCGGCGGAAGTAGCGCAGACGGTTCATCGTCTTCCACGGCGCGCGGCGCATGTGCAATTTGACGACGAGGTCGTACTCGTCGGACTGGAGGATGTCGCGACAGCCGACGAAGAAGTCGGCCATGTCGCGCCCCGGGCTCTGCGGTGTCACGCGCAGCTCGTAGGTGTGCGCGTTCGTCGTCGCCCACGCCTCGAGGAGGCGCTCCAGGCGCGCCGCTGTGACGCCCTCGGTCGTCGTGACGAACACGGACGCGCCGGGGGGAAGGAACTGCAGGCGACGCAGGACCTCGTCGACCTCGTCGATGTCGCTGACGTGCACCACGGCCGCGATCGACAGTGACGATCCGCTCTCGGCATCGACCGCGTGATCCGAGAGGACGGAGAGCAGGCCGAGGTTGGTGTTCAGCGCCTTGGGCGGCATGCAGGAGGCGAGACTCGACCGCAGGACCCCGAGGGGGTACCCGCGCTCGCCCATCATGTCGGCGATCTCGCTCGCGAGGATGGCGAAGCGATCCAGGAAGGGCGGGTAACTGGTGAACACCGCGCGATCGACGAACGGAACTCCGATGTCGAGGAGGTCTTCGGGGACGAACAGCGCGGGGTCGTTCGCGTGTAGCCGTTCGGTGTCGAAGGCCCGCTCATGACGAGCCCCCGCGGCGGCGACGTAGCTCGCGAAGGACCGTTCCCTCTCACCCGGCTGGCTCTGTTCGGCCCACCAGCGGGTCCAGGCGCTCCCGGTGAAGAACTCGCGTCGCACGACCGTGAAGAACCAGGGCCGGTCCGCCACGCCGGGGAATCCCTCCTCGGGGAAGGACTCCCGAGGGGGTGCCGGGGGAACGACGTCCCAGACGTCGGCTCCGGTGTCCGCCATGCGCTGGAAAAGCGGGTCCAGGTCGGCAACCGGGCCGAACCACGAGTCGCCGGTCAGCACGACCTCGGTCGTCTGGGCGCGGCGACGACGAACGCGCTCGACAGCTGCGGCGTAGGACGTCGAGCTGAACTGTTCGGCCTCTGTCTCGAGGACATCGTCGACGAGTCCCGCCAGGAGTGTCCGATGCTCGGGAGACAGGGTTCCAGGGTGCGTCAGGACGATCGTCGCGGCGAGAGCACGGAGCGATCGCAGGGCCAGGACGGTGGTCTCTTCGATGCGACCCTTCGCGCGAACGGCGTAGACCACGGCACGGTCGGTCGCCTCCGGGCTCACGCCCGCGGCGGCGGCGACCGGCGCCACGGCGTCAGCGGTCCGCGGCATTGTCGAGTGCGGTCAGCAGGTAGCGGCCGTAGCCGCTCTTGACCAACGGTTCAGCGCGCTCTCGCAGTTCGTCGTCGGACAGGAAGCCCATACGCCACGCCACTTCCTCGGGGCAGCCGATCGAGAGCCCCTGACGCTTCTCGACCGTGCGGATGAACTCGGTCGCCTCGCTCAGCGAGTCGAACGTCCCGGTGTCGAGCCAGGCGGTGCCGCGCGGGAGCAGCTCGACGCGCAGGCGTCCCTGCTCGAGGTAGGTGGAGTTGACGTCGGTGATCTCGAGTTCGCCGCGGGGGGACGGCTTGAGGGCGCGCGCGATCTCGATCACGTCGTTGTCGTAGAAGTACAGTCCGGGAACGGCGTAGCTGCTCTTCGGGTGCTCGGGCTTCTCTTCGAGAGAGACCACTCGACCGTCCGCGTCGAACTCGACGACACCGTATGCCGTCGGGTCCGCGACCCGGTACCCGAAGACGACACCGCCGTCCAGCTCGGTGTATTGGCGCAGGCGCGTGCCCATGCCCTGCCCGTAGAAGATGTTGTCGCCCAGGACGAGCGCGACGGAGTCGGAGCCGATGTGCTCCTCACCGAGGAGGAAGGCCTGCGCGAGACCGTCGGGAGACGGCTGCACCTTGTACGTCAGCGAGATCCCGAAGCGCGACCCGTCGCCGAGGAGACGCTGGAACTGCTCCGAATCCTGTGGTGTCGTGATGATGAGGATGTCGCGGATGCCGGCGAGGATCAGCGTCGACAGCGGGTAGTAGATCATCGGCTTGTCGTAGACGGGCACGAGTTGCTTCGAGATTCCCTGAGTGATGGGGTGCAGTCGGGAGCCCGTGCCGCCCGCCAAAATGATTCCGCGCATGAAGACCAGTTTCCCTCATCCGCAAGCGGGTGCCAATCCAGCGCCCGACGGCGCGACGGGTGCACCGGTAATCTTGAGGCCATGAGTCGTCTTCTCGTGACCGGTGGCGCCGGTTTCATCGGTTCCAACTTCGTGCACCACGTCATCGCGCACACCGACCACACGGTGACGGTGCTCGACAAGCTCACCTACGCCGGCAACCGCGCGTCGCTCGAGGGCCTCCCCGAGGACCGCGTGCGTCTCGTCGTCGGCGACATCGCGGACGCGGCCGTCGTCGACCCGCTGGTGGCTGAGGCCGACGCCGTGGTGCACTACGCCGCGGAGTCGCACAACGACAACTCGCTGCACGACCCGCGCCCCTTCCTCGACACCAACATCATCGGCACGTACACGCTGCTCGAAGCCGCGCGCCGTCACGACGTGCGCTTCCACCACATCTCGACCGACGAGGTGTACGGCGATCTCGAGCTCGACGACCCGGCGCGCTTCACCGAGTCGACGCCCTACAACCCGTCATCCCCGTACTCGTCGACGAAAGCCGGTTCCGATCTTCTCGTGCGCGCATGGGTGCGCTCCTTCGGCGTTCGCGCCACGATCAGCAACTGCTCGAACAACTACGGCCCCTACCAGCACGTCGAGAAGTTCATCCCCCGTCAGATCACCAACGTCATCCGCGGAATTCGCCCGAAGCTGTACGGCACCGGGGAGAACGTGCGTGACTGGATCCACGCCGACGACCACTCCTCGGCCGTGCTCACGATCCTCGACAAGGGCGAGATCGGCGAGACCTACCTCATCGGCGCGGACGGCGAGAAAGACAACAAGAGCGTCGTCGAACTGATTCTGCAGATCGCCGGTCAGCCCGCCGACGCGTACGACCTCGTCACCGACCGCCCCGGCCACGACCTGCGCTACGCCATCGACTCGACCAAACTGCGGACCGAGCTGGGCTGGACGCCGACGTACGGCGACTTCGAATCCGGACTCGCGGCCACCATCCAGTGGTACCGCGACAACGAGGCCTGGTGGGCTCCGTCGAAGGACGGCGTCGAGGCCTTCTACGCGAGCAAGGGGCAGTGACCGCGGTGTCGATCGATTTCGGCAAGGCGCTGTCCGTGCGCGAAACCCCGATCCCCGGGCTCGTCGTGTTGGATCTCCCCGTCCACGGCGACGCGCGCGGATGGTTCAAAGAGAACTGGCAGCGCGAGAAGATGACCGCCGCGGGTGTCGACCTGCCCGACTTCGGTCCGGTGCAGAACAACATCTCGTTCAACGACGCGGTGGGCACGACCCGCGGCATCCACGCCGAACCGTGGGACAAGTACGTGTCGGTCGCGACCGGACGGATCTTCGGCGCGTGGGTCGACCTCCGCGAGGGCGACTCGTTCGGTGCGGTCTTCACGACGGAGCTCGACCCGTCGACGGCGATCTTCGTCCCGCGAGGCGTCGGCAATTCGTACCAGACCCTCGAACCCGACACCGCGTACACGTACCTCGTGAACGACCACTGGTCGCCCGACGCCACCTACACCTTCCTCAACCTCGCCGACGAGACCGCCGCGATCGACTGGCCGATCCCCCTCGACGACGTGGAGATCAGCGCGAAGGACAAGAACCACCCGCGCCTCGCCGACGTCGTGCCCATGCCCCCGAAGAAGATCCTCGTGACCGGCGCCAACGGCCAGCTCGGCCGGGCCCTGCGTGAGGAGTTCGGCGACCACCCGTGGATCGAGTACGCCACGCGCGCCGACCTCGACCTGACCTCGCCGGACCTGGATGCCGCGCGCCGCTGGCGCGATTACGGGACGATCATCAACGCGGCCGCGTACACGAAGGTCGATGTCGCTGAGACACCCGAGGGTCGCACCGAGGCGTGGGCGGCGAACGTCACCGCCGTGGCCGCCCTGGCCCGCATCGCGACCGCCAACGGGATCACCCTCGTCCACGTCTCGAGCGACTACGTGTTCGATGGAACGAAGGACGGGGCCTACGGCACCGATGAGCCGTACGCACCCCTGGGCGTCTACGGGCAGACCAAGGCGGCCGGCGACGCGATCGTCTCGGTCGTCCCCCGGCACTACATCGTCCGCACGAGCTGGGTGATCGGTGAGGGTGCGAACTTCGTACGCACGATGGCGTCTCTCGCCGAGCGGGGAATCGATCCGCGCGTCGTCGACGACCAGGTGGGTCGTCTCACCTTCACGTCCGACATCGCGGCGACGATCCACGGCCTGGTGCGCGGGGCTGCCGCCTTCGGCGTCTACAACGTGACGGGGCAGGGCGCCCCCACATCCTGGTGCGATATCGCCCGTCAGGTCTACGAGCTCACCGGCCACGATCCCGCCCGGGTCACCGGCGTGAGCACCGCGGAGTATTTCGCCGGCGCGACCTCGCCCGTCGCGCCCCGCCCGCACAACAGTGTCCTCGACACGACGGGGACGACCGCTGTCGGCATCGCACTCGGCGATGCCACGGAGAGCCTGCGGGCCTACCTCGCGCGCGGCTGACCGCGAACACGACGAACCCCGCTTCACCCGAGGGTGGAGCGGGGTTCGTCGTGTTCAGCCCACCGTGACCGTTTTGCATCCCAGATCGACACTGAACGCGCCCTTGTCGTCCGGGATGCTCACGCAGACCTGACGCTTGCCCTTCTTCGCCGTGAGCCGTTGCTCGAAACCGTGGATCGAACCCGCAGCGGGGAACGCCGCGCCCACGTCGGGGCGGGACTTGTCCGCCCGGACGGAAGTGGTCGTGCCGTCGATCGATACTCGGACCGACACAGGTGCCTTCACGTCGGGGTCGAAAGCCCACCCGCGCACCGAAACCGATCCCGTTCCCGCGCTGACAGCGTCGAGGTTGCCGACCGGAGCGCCCGCCGCGCCCGTCACGGTGGTACATCCCAGCAGGGGATTCGCACCGACCGTGTTGATCGCGTAGATGCACAACCTCGAGGTGCCGACGGGGAGCTTCACGGAAGACTGGAAACCGTGCGCCGCACCGTAGAGAGGGAAGACCGCGCCGACGTCGGGACGGCTGCGGTCCGCCGTGAGCACCGTCGCCGATGACCCGACGTACACGTGCACGGCGATCGGCTTGGCGGTGTCGGGATCGATCGCCCAGCCACGAACGGTCGCGGTGTTACCGGCCACGCGCACCTCGTCGACACTTCCGACCGGAGTGCGCCCCTCATCGCGCGTGGCGACCGACTTGCACCCCAGGTCGGTGTCGGGGCCGCTGGTGTTGATTGCGGTCACACAGACCTTCGACGGTCCGATCGGGATGTCCACGGCTCGCGAGAATCCGTGCGCCGGACCGTAGAGGGGGTAAGCCGCGGCGACGTCGGGTCGCGACGCGTTGGCCGTCACCCGGGTGCTCTTCCCATCGACCGAGATGCGAACCGCGATGGGACGGACGGTGTCGGGATCGATCGCCCAACCCGACACGGTCGCGCTGCGCCCCGAGACCGTGACCGAGTCCAGGCTTCCGACCGGAGCTTGCCCCTTGTCCTTGCCCGTCACCCTCTGACAGCCGAGGGTCGTGTTGCCGCCCGCGGTGTTGATCGCATAGGCGCACACCGTGCTGTCCCCCGTCGGAAGGTCGACGACCTCCGAGAAGCCGTGCGCGCTGCCGTACGCGGGGTAGGCGGCACCGACGTCGCTGCGCGCATCGTCAGCGGTGTACGCCTTGCCCTGCCCGCCCACGTAGATGTGCACCGGGATGGCTTTCTTCGTGTCGGGATCGATGGCCCATCCCCGCACGCGCGCGGAGGTCCCCGCCACATCGATTCCGTCCAGGCTCCCGATGGGGGCGCGCCCGATGTCCCGCGCTGCGGGGGTCATGATGTTGCGGCACCCGAGAGTCGCGTTGTCGCCGCGCCCCGTGTTGATGCCGTACACGCAGAGCTGCTTGGCATCCAAAGGGATCTTCAGCGTGACGTTGTAACCGTGGGCCGTCCCGTGGACCGGATAGGGGCCCGCGAGGTCGGGGCGCTTCGAGGTCGCGGTGAACGCGGTGCCGACCCCGTCGACGTAGACGTGGACGGCGATGGACGAGGCCGTGTCCGGATCGAGGGCCCACCCCGACACCGTCACCGATCCCGACGATGCCTTCACGACGTCGACGGCACCCACCGGCGATCCCGTGTAGAAGGGCATGTCGCGGCATCCGAGGGTCACGTTCGATCCCTGTCCGGTATTGACCGCGTACAGACAGACCTGGCCCGTGCCCCCTTGGGTGACCGGGACACGCGCGTCGAAGCCGTGTCGGTTGCCGCTCCCGGGGTACGCGGCGCCCACATCCGCGCGATCGCCGTCGGCAGTGAGCGTCGTCACGACGCCGCCCAGTGAAGCCTGCACCTGAATGGGGCTGGTGGTATCCGGGTCGATCGCCCAACCACGCACACGGATGCCACCGGGGTACGCCTCGATGGCGTCGATGTTGCCGAAGGGGCGGCCACCCGCGCGCGTCGAGCCGAACCAGTCGGTGAACGTGCGCCAGAAGTTGCGGTTGCCGTAGGCGGAGCATCCGTCGCCGGTGCCGTAGAGATTGTCGAGCGCGGCGCGATTCGGGACGTACGGCGTGTAGATGTACAGGCCGGCGGTAGCGGCGTTCTCGATGTAGACGCGCTGTGTTCCGCAGCCGCCGTCCGGGTTGTAGAGGATGTTGTTCCAGCGGCCCTGCTGGTAACCCCACCACGTGGGGTTCAAGCGGTAGACCTCGAACTGACGGGCCCCGTAGTAGACCTGGTAGAAGAAGCCCGCCGTCGAGTCATCGCACGGGGCGGTGTCCGGGCATCCCTGCCCAGTCGCCGCCCGATAGTTCCAGTCGGACGGAGCGGTCGACGTGATGAGGCCCTGCTCCTTCTGCAGGAGCACGAGAAGCGCCTTCTGACTGATCCCGCACGAGCGCGCGACCTTGTCGATGATGGTCGACGCGCTCTCGTTCGGCTGACCTTGATATCCGTTGCAGTACTTGTCCGCCGGCCGGTTGTCGGTGTTCTGGCGGTAATCCTTGATGCAGGTGTACCCGGAACGGCACGAGGGCACCTGTCGTTCCATGAACGCCTGGATGTCGTTCGAGCTCATCGCGTCGCCGTCGTAGAACACCGCATCGTCGATGATGTTGCCGGCGTTCCAGTCCGACGCGTCGGCGGCCGCGGCGGCCCCCACCGGGCTCACCGTCGCGGGCAGTGCGACAGGGACGGCCACGAGGACGGCGATCACGCACGCCCAGACGGCGATGACCGCCGCGACGCTGCGGCGGCGGGTGCGGACGATCACTGCCCTGGCTCGATCGTCGCGGTCGCGGAGAGCGCGCGCAGCTGCGGGGATTCGTATCCGACGTGGAAGGACACCTTCTCTTCGCCGCTCGCAACGGGGATGGACATCAGGCCGCAGTAGGTGACGCCCTTGCCTTCCGTTCCGGCGACCGAGACCGATTCCTGCGTGTCGTCGCGCGTGAGCGTGCACGTGCCGCCGGACTCGGCGACCCCGGGTACCATCGCGGTCACCTCGAGGGCGCCGTCACGGACCTCGGAGGTCACCACGAGGATCTCGCCGTTGTACGGCGTGTCGGACGTCGGGCTCTCGCTCGGTTCGGGCTGGGGCGTCGAGGTCACGATCGGAGTGGGGCTGGCGGTGGGCGACGCCGACGGCGAGAGGCTCGGCGACGGTGTCGGAGCGCCCGCGACGGGCGTCGCGCAGGCCGACAGCGTCACGACGCCGGCGACGAGGAGAAGGGCGGGCAGCGCGACGCGCGCCCGCCTCGAACGAGACGGGACAGCGGCGTCGTGTAGGTGCTTCACGCGTTCATTATGCGTGGCTTAAGTGACAGATGGGAATATTGCCGACAATCGGTAGAGCCCCGTTATCGACGCCCGAGCCGCCGCCGAAGCCGCCGGACGCGCGAGAGCAGGGGCTGATGCGCGTCGATCTCGCGCCGGACGTCCTCACGGAGTTCCGCCCGCAGGCGGTCGACGGCCGCGTCGACGTGCGCGGCCAGCTGCGTCTGGAGGGACGAGAGGTACAGCGGCAGCCCGGGGCCTTCGCGCTGCACCCACTCGGCGAGAGCACGGTCGCGCACCACCGCGTCGTCGCGGGCGTGCTCGGCCGCGAGACCGAACATGCTGTTCGCGTCGAGACCGACCGAGTCGGGCCGCTGCGTCCAGAATGCGAGCGGCTCCCCCGCGAGGAAACCGATCTCGTGCGTACGCAGGATCCGCAGGTAGAGGTCCCAGTCCTCGACGGCATCCAGGGTCTCGTCGTACCAGCCGACCTCGTCGTGCACGCCGCGGCGGTAGACGACAGAGATGGGAACGGCCCGGTTCACGCTCATCATCTCGCCGAGCGAGATCCGGTTCATGCCCGCCCAGAACGGAGCTCGGCCGACCTCGACCCACGCGCCGCCGCGGTTCTCCTCGTACACGATCTCGGTCGCGGCCGACACCGCGGCGTGCGCGGGGTGCGCGTCGAGCCAGGCGACCGTGCGCTCGAGGAAGGCGGGATGCCAGCGGTCGTCGTCGTCGTGGAGAACGACGTACTCCGTGTCGAGGGCGCGCACTCCCGCGTTCGCCGCGACGCAGCGCCCGCCCTCCCCCGCGGGGATGTGGATCACCTCGACGCGATCGCCGAGCCCGGCGGTCGCGACGACGGCGTCGACCTCGGACGCGTCACCGCCGTCGTTGACGACGACCAACCTCCAGTCCTCGAACCGCTGCGCGGCGACATCCCCCAGCGCCCGGCGGAGGAACGCCGGGCGGTGGCGGGTGCGGACGACGATCCCGGCGCGTGCAGGCATGCGTCCGAGCATAGGGGCCGGAGAGTGCCGAGACGCGGCACCGGGCCGGTCTCAGAGTTCGGCGTGCAGCGCCCAGATCCGGTCGGCACAGGCCTCCCACGCGAAGCCCTTGGCGCGGTCGCCGGCGAGCACGCGCAGCCGCGCGCCGTCCTCCCCGAGGGCCCTCTCCAACGCGCCCCCGAGGGCGTCCGAGGGGGCGAGGGCCGCGGCATCCGCCAGTACTTCCCGGTGGACGGGGGTGTCGACCGCGACGATCGGGATGCCGACGGCCAGAGCGTCCACGGCGCGCCAGGGCCAGTCCGTCCGTGCGCACCCGGTCACGAACGCGGCGGCGTGCGAGAGCACCGCGGCGCGGTCCCACTGGTCGAGCGAACCGCGGGCGTGCACGCGCTCCTCTGAGACCCCGGCGGCGACGGCGATCTCGAGGACTGCGGGCTCCTCCCCCTCGGGCACGTCGAGGACGACGACGTCGCCGGCCCAGCCGGCCGCCGTGACCGCGGCGAACGCGTCGGCGAGTCCGTCGGACGGCGCACGGCCGCCCGCGAGCGCGAGGAACGATGTCGGCAGCTCGAGGGCGCGCAGGCGTCCGACCACGTCGGACGGGACGCGCATCCCGGCGGCGGGGGCTCCCCCGATCACGCGGACCTTCGCCACGAGCTTGGACTTGGCCACTTCGCCCAGCCGCGCGGCCATCGCGTGGGTCGGGACGACGACGGCATCGGCGTGCTTCGCGACGCGCGACAGCAGGGCGCGGGCGGCGAGCGCCTCGGCGCGGGGCAACTCCTCGGGAGTCTCCCAGGCGCGCAGATCCCACAGGGTCACCACGATCTGGTGCGTCTCGTTGACACGGTCGTGGCGCACCAGCGGCGCGAGGGCGGTGGGTGAGTGGATCAGCCCCTTGCCGACGCCGGGGGCGACGCCCAACTGCCAGGACGCCGCGAGCTCGCGCCGCCGCATGGGGAGGCGCGTCTCGGCCGACAGACCGGTGACCCCGGCGTCGTCGGGAAGCCCGGGTGCGGGCACGATGCTCGCGACGTCGCATCCACGCGGGGCGGTGTCGATGAGCGCCTGCGTCAGCGAGACCGACGCCTCGGCGAGGTCGCGGGACGTGGGGGCGACGAGCTGGTCCAGCACGACGCGGAGGGTGACGGTCACGGCGCGGGGCTCTCCGTTTCGGTCGGGGGATGAAGCTTGTCGCGCACGATCTGCTGCACCTGGGCGTAGTCGGGGTCGAACTCGTCGACCCCGCCCTCGGGCGTGAGCTCGATGGTCGAGACGGGCTGGTCCTTCGCCTTGAGGGCGAGATCCACCAGCGTCGGAGCGATGAGCCCCTGGGGAAGATCGGTCTCGACGATGTTCGTCCCCGCCGACGCCACGTCCTGGAAGTGGGTGAGGACGTTCTGCGGGGTGAACTGCGCGAGGATCGCCTCCTGCAGCTGACGCTGACGCCGCATCCGGTCGAAGTCGCTCGTGGTGTACCGCGAACGGGCGTACCACTGGGCGGTGTCGCCGTCCATGTGCTGCGCGCCGGGCTCGATCCATCCGAAGGCCCAGTCGTCGACGGGCTGCCCGTCATACGCGGGACCGCCCTTCGGCAGGCGCTCGTCGACCGTGATGTCGACTCCACCGAGGGCGTCCACGAGGTCGGCGAAGCCCTTCATGTCGATGAGCACGTAGTACGGGATCTGGATGCCGAGGATGCCCTCTGCCGCGTCTTTGGTCGCCTCGATGCCCGGCTCGGAACCGTGTGCCTTGGCATCCGGATACAGGGCATTGCCGTCCTGGCAGACCTCGACCTCGGTGCGCAGCTGGTTGATGCCGCTGCCCCACCCGCAGTCCGGGTCGAACTTGCCCTCGTGCCCGTTCGGGTACTTGTCCTGCATGGGTCCGGGCGCGAAGGGGAAGTTGGGCATGTCGCGCGGGATGCCGGTGATCGTCACGGCACCCGAAGCGGCGTTGATCGAGACGACCGAGATACTGTCGAAGCGCATGGAGTCCCGGCCCTCGCCCGAGTCCGCGCCCAGCAGCAGGATGTTGTAGTAGCCGTCGGAAGGCGGGACGACCGGGGCCGACTGCGCGAAGATGTCGGCGAAGGCGTCGCGGGTCGTCCCCGCGGTCTGCACCGCCCAGCCCGCTCCGGCCACCAGCGTGCTCGTCAGGCCGATCGACACGATCGCGATCCCGAAGCGCGCGAAGGGTCCGGTCCGCACGAGGCGGACGAGACGCAGCGTGTCGATGGTCAGCACGATCCACAGCACGGCGTAGCCGACGAGCACCACCTGCACCACGGTGAGCGGAACCCACCGGAACCACGACAGGAACTCGGGGATGAACGAGCCGGTCGCCAGAGCGAACAGGCTGCTCGGCGCCAACAGCGCGCCGAGAGCGACGAGCACGAGCCCGACCCACAGCGCCAGGGTCGCGGCGAGGCCGAAGCGTCCGAGACGCCTGTTGCCCGCGAGCACCTGCGCGGAGCCCGGGATCAGGAGGTTCGCGATGACGAGCCACCAACCGCGCCGCGTCATCACCGCGGCGGACCCGAGATCGGGGTTGCGCAGCGGACGCTGCTCCACCAGCGGCGAGCGCGACGACGCGCGCGGGGGCGCGAGGGTCATAGCGACTCCTTGAGCCGTCGGTTCTTGTCTTCGACCTGACTCTCGAGGTCGCGGGCGTAGGCCTCGACACGGTCCGCGATCTCGGCGTCCGCCGACCCGAGGATGCGTGCGGCGAGGAGCCCCGCGTTCTTCGCCCCGTTGATCGACACCGTGGCGACCGGGATCCCCGCCGGCATCTGCACGATGCTCAGCAGCGAGTCCAGTCCGTCGAGAGTGGCCAGCTGCACGGGAACGCCGATCACGGGAAGAGCGGTGACGGATGCCAACATGCCGGGCAGGTGAGCGGCTCCCCCGGCACCGGCGATGATCGCGCGAAGCCCGCGGCTCCGGGCCTCGCGGCCGTACCTCACGAGCTTGTCGGGCGTGCGGTGGGCCGAAACGACCTCCACCTCGTGCGGGATGCCGAACTCGGTCAGCACCTCGGAGGCGGCGTTCATGACGCGCCAGTCCGAGTCGGAGCCCATGACGACGCCGACCACGGGCGTCTCGGAAGAATGCAGCGGCCGGGTCACCGGTCCAGGCTAGGGCGGCTCGCTGGAAGAAGGCGGAACGGCGCGCTCAGACGCTCAGCTCAATCGAAGAAGGCGGCCGTCGCGCGTGCCTCGTACACGGCGTCGTCGAGGTCGTCGCCCGTCACGTTGACGTGTCCGACCTTGCGGCCGGGGCGTGGGGCCTTTCCGTAGGTGTGGATCTTCGCGTGCGGGTGCGCGTCGAGCGCGGCGGGGAATCGCTCCTCGAGTGTGCCTTCGGCGGGCCCCCCGAGCACGTTGATCATGACGGACCAGGGGGCCGTGGCATCCGTCCCTCCGAGGGGGAGGTCGAGGACCGCCCGCAGGTGCTGCTCGAACTGGCTGGTGATCGCGCCGTCCTGCGTCCAATGGCCGCTGTTGTGGGGACGCATCGCGAGCTCGTTGATGAGGATGCGCTCGTCGCTGGTCTCGAAGAGCTCGACCGCCAGCATCCCGGTGACGCCGAGGCCCTCGGCCACGGCGACGCCGATGTCGGCGGCGACCCGCTGGACACGCGCGTCGGCGCGGGGCGCGGGCGCGACGACCTCGGCACACACTCCCCCGCGCTGCACGGTCTCGACGACGGGGTAGGCCCGCACCTCGCCGGACGGCCGGCGCGCCACCTGCTGCGCGAGTTCGCGCGTGAAGTCGACGAGCTCCTCGACGAGGAGCGATCCCCCGTGGCCGTCCTCGGCGAGGGCGGCGAACCAATCGTCGGCCTCGGTCGCCGCGGCCACGACGCGCACGCCCTTGCCGTCGTAGCCGCCGCGGGGCGTCTTCACCACGGCGCGACCGCCGTGGGCGTCGAGGAAGTCCTGCAGCTCGGCGGAGTCGGCGACGGCCGCCCAGTCGGGCTGGGGAAGACCCAGTTCGGCCATGCGCGTCCGCATGACGAGCTTGTCCTGGGCGACGGCGAGCGGAGCGGGTCCGGGGTGGACGGAGACCCCCGCGTCGACGAGGGCGGCGAGGACGTCCTGCGGGACATGCTCGTGGTCGAAGGTGATCACGTCGACGTCACGCGCGAAAGCCAGGACCGTCTCGGCGTCGCGGTAGTCGCCCACCGCGGACGCGGCGAGCGCGGCCGACATCCCCTCGTCCTCGGCGAGGACACGGATGTCGATCCCCAGTTCGACGGCGGGCGCGATCATCATCCGCGCCAGCTGTCCGCCACCGATCACTCCGACTCGCAGCGTCATGCCGCTCCCTTCGTCGGCATCCATTCTGTCGGGCTGCTCACGGGGGCGCGAGCCGAGGCGGCCCGGCGCGGGGGTCCCGGTGGCTTCGACGGGCTCAGCCACCTCGACGCAACCGGGGGTCCCTGAGCTTTCCGAAGCGACCGGAACTCCCTCGGACGCCGGTGGCTTCGACGGGCACGGCCATGTCCGGCGCCGGGCCCGCAGCCCGCGTCAGAGACCGACCGAGCCCGAACCGAACGCCTGGGAGTCGCGGTGCGCGAGGATCTGGTTGACCTCGACCTGGTCGACCAGGGTCTCGTGCAACAGCACGGCGTTCGGGACGTTCTTCAACCGCAACGGAGGCTCGACGCCGTTCGACAGCGTGAGCGTCCCCGCACCCCAGAGGCGCTGCAGAACGCCGCGCCGCATCTGGATCGAGTACCCGCGCACGTGCGAGATCTCCTGGGTGCGGGAGCCGAAGAAGCCCGAGCGCTCGATCACGCGCCGGGTCGTGATCGTCCACGTGTGCGACAGCCAGACGAGGTAGGGGACCACGACGAGGAGCAGCACGAGCGCGGCCGCCGTGCTCAGCAGCATCCAGTTCTCGAAAGGTGCGGGCAGATTGTCGTAGAAGTACGCCGTCGACCCGGCGACGCCGATCAGCACGATCGCCGACCACGCGAGACGTCGCGCGTGCGCGTGGATCCGCGCGATGCGCAGCTCGGGGGCTGCGGCACCGGGCGCCGGCATGCGCGGGCGTCCTCCGTAGCTGGTCGGCTGGGTCACCCTCTCATTGTGCGGGTCGCGCGCCGCAGCCCGCGGCGCACACGCGGGACGCCCGGCGCCTCAGCGCACGTGCACCACGTCGCCGGCCGACACCGCCTCGACGATCGTTCCCGCCTCCACGACGAGTCGACCCGCCTCGTCGAGCCGGGTCGCGCGACCCGACAGTGTCGTCCCGTCGGGCATCGAGACCGACACATCGCGGCCGACCGTCGCGCAGAGCTTCTCGACGTCGCCGTGCACGCGGTCCTCGTGCCCGGCCGCGAGAGCTGCGAGAGACTCCGCGAGCCCCGAGACGTAGTCCGCCATCAGCTCGTCTTCGTCGCACTCCGCCCCGAGCGCCCCGAAGGACGTCGCGGTCGCCACGGGAAGGTCCGCCCGGCTCATCCGGGTGTTGACCCCCGCTCCGACGACGACGGTGTCGAAGGTCCCCGGCACCGCTTCGGCCAGGATGCCGCAGATCTTGCCGCCCTCCACGAGCACGTCGTTCGGCCACTTCAACTCCACCGTGCCGCCGTGCCCGCCGAGCTGGCCGCGCACCGCGCGGGTCATCGCCGCTCCGGCCACCAGAGGGATCCAGCCCCGCAGCGGCAGCGGCACCCGGGAGGCGTCCACGACGACCGAGACGGCGATCGCGGTTCCCGCGGGAGCGGTCCACGTCCGATCGAGGCGCCCGCGGCCCGCACGCTGGTCGCGCGTGACCAGAAGAGAGAGGTGCGGCCAGCCGGCGGGGTCCGCCGTGACGGCCGCGACGACGTCGGCGTTCGTGGAATCGGTGGTCTCGACCACCTGGACGCGGGGGCTGACGGCGGCGGTGCGCGGGTATCCGGCTTCAGGGATCGGCATGCCCACACCCTAGGCAATCGCCGGCGCGGCGGCATCCGCTTGCGCTTCCTCGTTCCGGCGGGTGCGGGCAGCGGCCCACACGCTTGACTGGACGGATGCCACAGCGCCTCGCCTATTCGCTTGTGCGCACCCTCCAACGTCGGCGACGAGGCTGTCGCTAGGGTGGAAGGCGTGACCGACCAGCCCGATCTCTTCACCACCGCCGGCAAGATCGCGGACCTGCGCAACAGGTTCCAGGAGGCGGTCGTCGACGCCGAAGCCGCCGCGCGTGACAAGCAGCATGCGAAGGGCAAGCTCACCGCCCGCGAGCGCATCGAGATGCTGGTCGATCCGGGTTCCTTCGTCGAGCTCGACGAGTACGTGCGCCACCGCACCACCGCCTTCGGCATGGACAAGTCCCGTCCCTACGGCGACTCCGTCGTGACGGGGACGGGCACGATCCACGGCCGCACCGTCGCGGTCTACGCGCAGGACTTCTCGACCTTCGGCGGCTCGCTCGGCGAGGTCGCCGGCGACAAGATCATCAAGGTCATGGAGCTCGCGCTGCGCAGCGGCATCCCGATCATCGGCATCCTGGACTCCGGCGGCGCGCGCATCCAGGAGGGCGTGGTCGCCCTCGGCAAGTACGGCGAGATCTTCCGCCTGAACACCGCCGCCTCCGGCGTGATCCCGCAGATCTCCATCATCATGGGTCCCGCCGCCGGCGGCGCGGTGTACTCTCCCGCGCTCACCGACTTCGTCATCATGGTCGACAAGACCAGCCAGATGTTCGTCACCGGCCCCGACGTGATCAAGACCGTGACCGGCGAAGACGTCGGCATGGAAGAACTCGGCGGCGCGCACACCCACAACACGCGCTCGGGCGTCGCGCACTACCTCGCGGACGACGAGGACGACGCGATCGACTACGCGCGCACCCTGATCGGCTACCTGCCCGACAACAACCTCGCCGAGATCCCGGTGTACGAGACGCCGTTCGAGTTCGAGACGACGGATGCCGATCGCTCGCTGAACACGATCATCCCCGACTCGCCCAACCAGCCCTACGACATCCACACGGTGATCTCGGGGATCGTGGACGCCGGGGACTTCCTCGAGGTGCAGCCGCTGTTCGCCCCGAACATCGTGATCGGGTTCGGTCGCATCGAGGGCCGCACCGTCGGCATCATCGCCAACCAGCCCTCGCAGATGGCCGGCACGCTGAACATCGACGCGGGCGAGAAGGCCTCGCGCTTCGTGCGGTTCTGCGACGCGTTCTCGGTGCCGATCGTGACCCTCGTCGACGTGCCCGGGTACCTCCCCGGCACCGACCAGGAGTGGACCGGCGTCATCCGTCGTGGCGCGAAGCTCCTCTACGCCTACGCCGAGGCCACCGTGCCGCTGGTGACGGTCATCCTGCGCAAGGCGTACGGCGGCGCGTACATCGTCATGGGCTCGAAGCAGCTCGGTGCCGACATCAACCTCGCCTGGCCGACCGCGGAGATCGCCGTCATGGGCGGCCAGGGCGCGGTCAACATCCTTTACCGCGGCGAGATCAAGCGGGCCGAAGAGGCCGGCGAAGACGTCGCGGCCGTGCGCACGCGCCTCGCGAACGAGTACACCTACAACGTGGCATCCCCGTTCCTCGCCGCCGAGCGCGGCGAGCTCGACGGCATCATCGAGCCCGCGCAGACGCGCGTGTCGATCGCCAAGGCGCTGCGGGCGCTGCGCAACAAGCGCGCGAGCCTGCCCGCCAAGAAGCACGGGAACATCCCGCTGTGAGCGACACCCCGCTGGACCCGCCCGAGGCCGTCGCGCGCGTCGTGCGCGGGACTCCCACGCCCGAGGAACTCGCGGCCGCGATCGTCGTGGCGGGCGAAGCCTATGCCCGCGAGAGGGCGGATGCCACCGCACCCGAGGCCGCGGCACGGTCGAGCTGGGAGCTGTCTGCGCGGGGTCTGCGCGCCCCGCTGAACCGCGACGCCGGTTGGCGCGGATTCACCGGCTGACTGTCCCCCGAAATACCTACAGACGCACCGGACCACCTCGCGGATACTGGAGGAGCTGGAACGCTTTGTGCGTTCGGCCGGACCGCTCATCGAGCCGGTTCCGGCCACCGCGGCCGGTTTTCGGGTAACCGTCCGCATGGGTGAGGGGCCGGCGCTATCGCCGCCCCTCACCCCCATCCCCCTGGCTTGTTCGACTCCGGCGCGATGACGACCGGCGATCAGAACGCATGCCGAGTATTCGGTGTCCGGGGGCCTGCGGACAGGCGGCCGGACACCACGGTCGATTCCCAAGGAGCGGATGCCCCGGGTGGTTCAACGGGGGCGACGGATCTCGCGCCAGAGGTCGACCTCGTCGTCGTCGC
Source organism: Microbacterium sp. S1037 (assembly GCF_048381605.1). NCBI lineage: Bacteria > Bacillati > Actinomycetota > Actinomycetes > Micrococcales > Microbacteriaceae > Microbacterium > Microbacterium sp. S1037. Next base: position 1,777,067 of record NZ_JBLWIG010000001.1, on the reverse strand, counting down.
CGCCGGCACCCTCGCCGGTCGAGCGGCCCACGACCGTGACCGCGATCCCGTTGTGCGGCGAGGTGCGGATGATGAGCCGCTCCGACACGGCGCCGCGCAGGATGTCGGCGAGCTCGGCCCGGATCTCCCCGAGCGCCGGCGCATCGAGACCGTCGAGGCCGCCCTCGTCGAAAAGAGTGACCGCCGAGCCGCGGCGCCGTGCGGCGTCGATCTCCGCGCGCACGCCCTGGTCGAGCAGACGCGGACTCCGCAGCTCGTCGCGGAGGCTCTGCTCGGCCAGGCGCGCGGTATCCCTCTCGGAAGGGCGGAGGTTGCCGCCCGTCTCGATCACGCGAGCGAGCACCGGTCCAGCGATCGCGAGTGCGCGCTGGACGTGCAGTCGGCGCTCCCGCTGGCGGCCGCTCTGCGCGGCCTGCCACGCGGACGCCGCCTGCTGCAGGTCGGACAACTGGGCCGCGTCGCGCGCGGTGCGGTCGAGGGCGATCGACATGAGCTGGGCCAGGATGACCCAGACGAGTGACCCGACGAGTCCGAGACTGAGCGCGGACAGCACCCCGAGCCACACGGATGCGGACACGGCGAGCACCACCATGCCGATCCACGCGACGATCGGCCGGTGCCGAACCATGACGATGGTCATGAGGGCGCCGATACCGCCGATGACCCACGTGACGAAGGGCTGCGTCCGCCCGTCGGGCACGACGGCGAGGAAAGCCGCGTTCGGCACCACGGCCGACGCCACGAGCGCGAGGACCGCGGCCCACCCGGGAATCGTCGATCGCTCGCCGGGCGTTCCGACCGGGGCGCCAGGACGACGCGAACCGGGCAACAGGATCCACAGCCACGCGATCGGGAGGTAGAGCACCAGTGCGGCGATGATCAACCAGCCCCGCTCCACCGTCTCGGGACTCGTCCACAGCAGACCGCGCGCCGCGAGATACGCCGTGAAGGCGAGCGCGATCACGGACAGCACGGCGCGGACGGTCACCAGCGGTCCCCGCTCTCCCACTCGAGCGTCACGGTGGTGCCCGAAGGCCCGGATTCGATGTCCGAGCGTCCGCCCACCGCCGTCACGCGCGCCATGATCGATCCGCGGATGCCGAGGCGATCCGCCGGGATCGCGTCGAGGTCGAATCCGGCACCCGCGTCGCGCACCCGCACGACGACGCTCCCGGGATCGGCATAGCCCGACACCTCGACGGCGAGCCCGCGCGCCTCGGCGTGCTGGACGGCGTTGGCGACCGCCTGCATGGCCGCGAGGACGAGCGCGCGCGCAACCCGTCCCGGGACACGCGGCGTGGCATCGTCGAGTCGCCGTCGAACGGTGAGGTTCACGCCGAAATCGCGTGCCGATGCCTCAATGTCGTCGGCGAGGCCCGTGGCATCCACCGGCGCGTCGCTGCCCTCGAGAGCATCCTTCTCAGCGTTCGCGAGGCGAGTCAGCGCCTCCCGCGCCATGCTCACCGCGAGCGTGCGTTCCCGCGGCGTCGAAGCCCGCTCCGCCGCGAGGAGAGCTCCCAGGACGCTGTCGTGCATGAGAGCGGCGACCGCCACACGCTCGTTCTCCGTCGCCGCGGTGGCGGCTGCCTCCGCATAGCTCGACACCGCCTGCGCGCGCGTCTCGTCGACGTGGGTGGCGATCGAGCGATACATCCAGACCAGTGTCACCAGCACGCTGCCGAGGATCAGGGCGAATGACACGTCGAGGGCGACCGGAACGAAGAACTCGCTGCGGCCGCCGGCCTGGATCAGCCGCACCACACCGAAGAGAAGAGGAGCCGCAACCGTCCAGAAGACCTGCAGCGACATCGGGAAGGCGACGACGGCCGCCACGGTCGCCACGTTGATCAGGTAGAAGATCCAGGGGTTCTCCAACGGCGACGGGGATGGCCCTCCGGCTGTCGCGACGGGCCAGAGCGCCAGAGCGACCATGAAGACGACGGCGAACAGTCCGGTGAACACCCGCGCGAAACGCCCGACGGCGCATGCCACGATCATCGCGGCGAGCGGGACGAAGACCCCGAGTGCCAACGGGAGGTGCCAGCCGTCGCGCTCGTCGGCGCGGCCGAAAGCCGCCACCAGCGCCTGGGCTCCCAGAGCGAGAGACGCCGGGCCGACGAAGATCGTCAGGACGCGTTCGATGCGGTTCTGGGTGAACGAGCCGGGGTCGTCACGGGATTCGCGCGAGTGCGGGATCCGCCCCCAGGCCTCCTCGAGAACCGTCCGCTGGGCCTCCGAGCGGAGGTTGTCAGACATCGTTCCCGGCTTCGGGGGCGTCTTGCAGGATGCCGTCCTCCATCGCCCGCCGCAGCAGGTCGACCTTCGTCGGGGCGGGACGGCCGACCTCGACGTACTTCACGCGGACGCGCGTGATGTTCTCTTTCGCGGTGGAATACGCCACGCCCAGACGGTCGGCGACGGCCTTCAGCGGCAGTCCCGCCGCGTACAGGCGCAGGACCTCCCGTTCGCGGGCGGACAGCTGCGCGTCCGCGAAGGCACGGTCGCCCTCGACGGCACTGGCCCATTCGACGTTGTCGAGCAGGTCGCCGCGCGCAACCGTCCTGATCGCACCGAGCACCTCGTGCGTCGGGGACGATTTGCTCACGATGCCCGCCGCTCCCGCGGCCAGGGCCTCGCGCACGGCCGCCGGGCGGTCAGCGACGCTATGGATGATCACGCTCGAGCCGTCGCGCACGACACGGTCGACGTTCTCGGAGACGGTCGTACCGTCGCCGAGGGTGAGGTCGAGAACCACGACGTCGGCCGGGGACTGGACCGCTGCGCGACGCCAGTCGAGGTACGCGGCGACGTTCGCACCCGAGAACACGACCTCGGTCGTGGCGGTCTGGGTGAGCGCCGCCTCGAGACCGAGACGAACCGACTCGTGATCATCGATGAGGGCGACGCGCGTCATCCCCTCATCGTATCCACGGGATTTCTCGGCGCACGGTCTGGACATCCCCCGATCGGCGGGTCATCGGCGCAGAACGACGACCGCTTCGACGTGATGGGTGTGGGGGAAGAGATCGACTCCGCGGATGCCGTTCGCGGCGACGTAACCGTGTTCGGCGAAGGTGGCCAGGTCGCGCGAGAGCGCCACCGGGTCGCACGCGACGTACACGACCGTCGCCGGTGCCAACGCCGCGATGCCCTCGACGACCTCGCGCCCGGCGCCCGCGCGGGGCGGGTCGAGCAGGACGACGCCGCGGGACAGACGTTCGCGCTCTCGCTCCGACGCGCCGGCGGCGAGCGCCGCGACGAATCGATCCGCCCGGGCCGTCTCGGCCCGCGCCCCGATCCACTCCGCGAGGTTCTCTCCGGCGTGTTCTGTCGCGCGCGGGTCGGACTCGACGCTGATCACGCGCGTCGACGAACCGCCCATCTCGGCGAGCGTCGCCGCGAACAGGCCGACACCGCCGTAGAGGTCGAGATGGAGCCCCTCGGGGTCGACTCCCCCGGCCGCCGTCAGCTCGTCTCGAACGAGACCGGCCAGGGTCCGCGCGGCCAGCCGGTGCACCTGCCAGAAGCCTCCCGCGTCCACCCGGAACACGCGCTCGCCGACCCGCTCCTCGACGACCTCGGGGGTCGGACGAGAGCGGTCGCCGTCCGGACGCGCCAGCACGCGCACGCGTCCGTCGGCCGGCTGCACGAGGTCGACGCGTCCGGGTCGCGCTCCGCGCACGGCGAGAGCGGCCCGCGCGACCTCGGCCGTGGCCAAGGGCAGGTCGGGGGTTTCGACGACGCGGTGCGAGCGCGCCGCGTACGCGCCGACCCGACCGCCCTCGTCGACGTGCAAGCTCAGGCGCGTGCGCCAGCCCGTGCCGTCCGCCGCCTCGACATCGTCGGCGGTCCCCGCCGAGCGCACGTCGACCGGGAGGTCGAGCTTGCCCACGCGTTCGAGAGCCTCGCGGATGACGCGTTCCTTCAGCCGTCGTTGATGCCCGAGCTCGATATGACCGAACTCGGCCCCACCGGGGCGATCCTCGGGCACCACGTCGATGTCGGCCGCCGCCCAGACGTGCCGCTGGCGCTCGGGAGCAGCCTCGAGCACGTCGACGGCGTCGGCCCGCCAGAACGCCTTCTTGCGCGTGTCGGTGACACGCGCCCGCACGCGCTCCCCGGGAAGGGTGTCGGGTACGAAGACCACGCGGCCCTCGTGACGACCGACGAACACTCCCCCGTGGGCGATGCCGGTGATGTCGAGATCGATGAGGTCGCCGTCGTGCATGGTCCGAGCCTGTCACACGCGGCCGGGATATCGCCGGTCCGGTGGCTTCGACCGGCTCCGCCACCTCCGCCGCCAGGACACGGCGCCCGTCCAAGGGTCCGGTGGCTTCGACCGGCTCAGCCACCTCCGCCGCCAGGGCCGGGATGAGTACCGTGGACGCATGCGCGTGTGCCTGGCATCCACTTCTCCCGCTCGTCTCATGCTCCTGCGGCAGGCCGGCATCGAGCCCGAGGCGCGGGCGCCGCAGGTGGACGAGGAGGCCGTGATCGCGGAAGTCGAGGCAGCGAGCGGTCGACGTCTTCCCGCTCCCGAGCACGTGCTGCTCCTCGCGCGGCGCAAGGCCGCCGATGTCGCCCTCCGTCTGCACGAGGAGGACCCGAGCTTCGACGGCGTGGTGATCGGGGGCGACTCGATGTTCGAGCTCGGCGACGAGATCCTCGGCAAGCCGTACACGCCCGAGGCCGCCACGGAACGCTGGCGCGGCATGAGGGGACGCACCGGGATCCTGCATTCGGGACACAGCGTGTTCCGCGTGGCCCCCGGCGCTACGCCCACCGAGGCGCACGCGGTCGCCGAGGCGAGCGTGACCTTCGCGGCCGATGTGGACGACGACGAGATCGCCGCCTATGTCGCCAGCGGCGAGCCGCTGCTGGTCGCGGGGGCGTTCACCGTGGACAGTCTCGGCGGCGCCTTCATCGAGCGAGTCGAGGGCGATCCATCGACCGTTGTCGGGATGTCGCTGTCCACCGTGCGCCGACTCGTCCGAGAGCTCGGGGTCTCGTGGACGAGCCTCTGGAATCGTTCGTAGGGTCTCGCACACGTTTTTCGGCGTTTCTTGTCGAGGAGGGTCAAAAGACCGGGGTACCCCCTCGCTAGGCTGGGAGGATGCCGAAGATCGCCAAGGTCCTTGTCGCCAACCGCGGCGAGATCGCCGTCCGAGTCATCCGCGCCGCCCGTGATTCGGGCAAGGCCTCCGTTGCCGTCTACGCCGATCAGGACCGCGACGCCCTGCACACCCGCCTGGCCGACGAGGCCTACGCCCTGGACGGCTCCACGAGCGCCGACACCTACCTGTCGATCGAGAAGATCCTCTCGGTCGCCCGTCGTTCCGGTGCCGACGCCGTGCACCCCGGCTACGGCTTCCTCGCCGAGAACGCCGATTTCGCTCGCGCCGTGATCGCCGCGGGTCTGGTCTGGATCGGGCCCTCGCCCGACGCGATCGAAGCGCTCGGCGACAAGGTGACCGCGCGTCACGTCGCCGAGAAGGTCGGTGCCCCGCTCGCCCCCGGCACCCCGGGCCCCGTGTCCGGCGCCGACGAGGTCATCGCGTTCGCCGAGCAGGTGGGCCTCCCCATCGCCATCAAAGCCGCCTACGGCGGAGGCGGACGCGGCCTCAAGGTCGCCCGCGAGTTCGACGAGGTCGCCGAGATGTTCGAGTCGGCCACGCGCGAGGCCGTCGCGGCGTTCGGTCGAGGCGAGTGCTTCGTCGAGAAGTACCTCGACAAGCCGCGCCACGTCGAGACGCAGTGCCTCGCGGATGCCGCGGGGAACGTCGTCGTCGTGTCGACCCGCGACTGCTCGCTGCAGCGCCGGCACCAGAAGCTCGTCGAGGAGGCGCCCGCGCCGTTCCTCAGCGACGAGCAGAACGGCATCCTGTACGCGGCATCCAAGGCCATCCTCAAGGAGGTCGGCTACGTCGGAGCCGGTACCTGCGAGTTCCTCATCGGCGCCGACGGCACGATCTCGTTCCTCGAGGTGAACACTCGTCTCCAGGTCGAGCACCCCGTCTCCGAAGAGGTCACCGGCCTCGACCTGGTGCGCGAGCAGTTCCGCCTCGCCGAGGGTGAGGAGCTGGGCTACGACGACCCCGCCCCCACCGGCCACTCGATCGAGTTCCGCATCAACGGCGAGGACCCGGGCCGCAACTTCCTTCCCCAGCCCGGACCCATCCACGTCTTCAAGACGTTCGGGGGTCCCGGCATCCGTCTCGACTCGGGTGTGACGGCGGGCGACAGTGTCTCAGGGGCCTTCGATTCGCTGCTCGCGAAGATCATCGTCACCGGCCGCGACCGCGCCGAGGCGCTCGAGCGCTCGCGGCGAGCGCTCGACGAGTTCGAGGTCGCCGGCATGCCGACGGTGCTGCCGTTCCACCGCAAGGTCGTCCGCGACCCCGCGTTCACCGCCGAGGACGGCCGATTCGGCGTCTACACGCGCTGGATCGAGACCGAGTTCGTGAACGACATCCCGGCGTGGGACGGCGAGCTCGAGGCCCCCGCCGAGGAGCAGGGCCGGCACACCGTCGTCGTCGAGGTCGGCGGCAAGCGCCTCGAGGTCAGCCTCCCCGACCGCATCGCGGCTCCCGCGGCCAAGCCCGGGCGTCCGGCCGCCGCCCCGCCGTCGCGACGGTCGCACTCGGCCTCCCCCACCGCCGGCGCCACCGGCGATGCGGTGAAGTCGCCCATGCAGGCCACGATCGTCAAGGTCGCCGTCGAGGAGGGACAGCAGGTCGTCAAGGGCGACCTGGTCGTCGTGCTCGAGGCGATGAAGATGGAGCAGCCCATCCAGGCGCACAAGGACGGCACGATTGCCGGAATCGACGCGAATCCCGGCACGACGGTGTCGGCGGGTCACCAGCTGCTGCTGATCAGCTGACGCCCCGCTTCAACGCGGCGCCGTACCCCTCCGGGGTTGCGGCGCCGTCGTTTTCGCGGCATCCGCCTCACCCCTCGTCCCACTTATGGCCGGTTCAACCGCCCATAACACCCACCAACGGGACATGCACCGCCATAAGTGGGACACACAGAGGGCGGCGGGATGCCGCGAGGCCGCGGCATCCGCCCTGCTCAGTCCTCGCCGGGATCGTCGCGGTCGACGATGTGCATCGCGCGTGCCGCGTCGGTGATGCTCGACGTGAGCGAGGGGTAGACCGCGAAGACGCGGGCGACCTGGTCGACGGTCAGCCGGCGTTCGACCGCGATCGCCAAGGGGTAGATGAGCTCGGACGCCTTCGGTCCGACGATGACCCCGCCCATGACGGTGCCGCTGCCCTTGCGCGCGATGAGCTTCACGAACCCGTCGGTGATGCCCTGCATCTTCGCGCGGGGGTTCGCCGACAGCGGCAGCTTCTTCACGACGCCGGCGATCTTGCCGTCGACGACGTCCTGCTCGCTGAACCCCACGGTCGCGATCTCGGGAGCGGTGAAGATGTTCGCCGTGATCCGGCGCGTCTCGAGCGGGATCACGATGTCGCCGAGCGCGTGGAAGATCGCCTGACGACCCTGCATGGATGCCACGGATGCCAGGGGGAAGAAGTTCGTGCAGTCGCCCGCCGCGTAGATGTTGGGCACCGAGGTGCGCGCGACGCGGTTGACGCGGATGTGACCGGACGGCGTCATCTGCACCCCCGCCTCCGCGAGGCCGATGCCCCCGGTGTTGGGTATGGAGCCGACCGCCATGAGGCAGTGGCTGCCCTCGATCGTGCGGCCGTCCGCGAGGGTCACGGTGACACCGTCACCGGTGTTCACGACCGAATCGGCGCGGGCCTTCGCCAACAGCGTCATACCGCCGCGCTGGAAGACGCGCTCGAGGACGGCCGCGGCATCCTGATCCTCACCGGGGAGCACCTGGTCGCGGCTGGAGACGAGCGTCACCTTCGCGCCGAGGTTCATGTACGCCGACGCGAACTCGGCTCCCGTGACACCTGAGCCGACGACGATGAGGTGCGTGGGAACGGACTTCATGTTGTAGAGCTGCGTCCACGTGAGGATGCGCTCGCCGTCGGGCTTGGCCGAGGGGAGCTCGCGCGGCGAGGCCCCGACCGAGACGACGAGGGTCTCGGCCTCGATGCGATCGAAGTCGGTGCCGCCCGCCTCGGTGGACACGACCACGGCGCCGGAACCGTCCAGCCGCCCGTGACCCGCGATGATGCGGACGCCCGCCTCGAGCAGCGACGCCCGCATGTCGTCGGACTGCTGCCGCGCGAGCGAGAGGAGGCGCTGATTGACCGCCGCGAGGTTGATCGCGACCTCGGGGGTGAGGGGCTTGCCCCGGTCGTCGCGCGCGAACAGCTGCACACCGAGCTCGCTGGCGTTGCGGATGGCGACGGCCGCATCGGCGGTCGCGATGAGCGTCTTCGAGGGCACGACGTCGGTGATGACGGCCGAACCGCCCACGCCGGCGCGTTCCACCAGGGTCACGTCGGCGCCCAGCTGGGCGGCTGAGAGAGCCGCTTCGTAGCCGCCGGGGCCACCGCCGACGATCGCGACGGACTGCTTGCGCTCGAAGCTCTGCACCATGGCATCCATTCTGTCAGCGCTCAGCGGATGCCGATGCGCCGCACAGGTGGCCCGCGAGCCCCGCAGTTTCTAGAGTGGGGGGATGTCCAACAGCACTTCTCACCCGCTCGACGATCCGGCCGTCGACCCGTTCGAGGTCGCCGCGGCCGCGGCGGCCGACATCGCCCGCCTTTCCGGTGTCGAGCACCACGACATCGCGGTCACCCTCGGGTCGGGCTGGGGCCGCGCCGCCGAGCTCATCGGCGAGGAGACGGCGTCGTTCCCCGCGACCGAGGTCGTCGGTTTCTCGAAGCCCGCTCTCGAGGGTCACGTCGGCACGCTCCGGAGCGTCCGCACCCCCGGCGGCAAGAACGTCCTCGTGATCGGCGCGCGCACCCACTACTACGAGGGCCATGGCGTGCGCCGGGTCGTGCACAGCGTGCGCACGGCGGCCGCCACCGGCGCCACCACGATGATCCTCACGAACGGAGCCGGTGGCATCCGCGAGACGTGGAAGCCGGGACAGCCCGTGCTGATCAGCGATCACATCAACCTCACGGCCGACTCCCCTCTCGAGGGCGCGACCTTCATCGACCTCACCGACCTGTACTCCAAGCGCCTGCGCGACCTGGCGCGATCGATCGACCCGACGCTCGACGAGGGCGTGTACACGCAGTTCCGGGGACCCCACTACGAGACTCCCGCCGAAGTGCAGATGGCGAAGACGATCGGCGGGCACATCGTCGGCATGTCGACGTCGCTGGAGGCGATCGCGGCCCGCCAGGCCGGCATGGAGATCCTCGGCTTCTCGCTCATCACGAACCTGGCCGCCGGCATCCAGAAAACGCCTCTCAGCCACGAAGAGGTCCTCGAGGCCGGTCGCGAAGCGGAGCCCGTCATCTCGGCGCTGCTCGCCCGCGTGGTCAACGCATTGTGAGCGAGTACCTCGCCGCGGCCCGCGCCTGGTTGGCGCAGGACCCGGACCCCGTCACCCGCGAGGAGCTCACCGCGCTCATCACCCGCGTCGAAGACGGCGACGACGCGGCCGCCGCCGACCTCGCGGACCGCTTCTCGACGCGCCTTGCCTTCGGGACGGCGGGCCTGCGCGGAACCCTGGGCGCCGGGTCGAACCGCATGAACCGCGTGCTCGTCGCTCAGGCGGCGGCCGGTTTCGCCGCGTACCTCCGCGAGAAGCAGCCGGACGCAACGCCGACCGTCGTCGTCGGGTACGACGGTCGACGCAACTCCGACGTGTTCGCGCGCGACTCGGTCGAGATCTTCGCGGGGGCGGGGCTGCACGCGATCCTCCTGCCGCGTCTGTTGCCCACGCCCGTGCTCGCGTTCGCCGTGCGGCACCTCGGCGCGGATGCCGGCGTCATGGTCACGGCGAGCCACAACCCGCCGGACGACAACGGCTACAAGGTCTACCTCGGCGGTGCTGACGACGGCGCGCAGATCGTCTCGCCCGCCGATGCCGAGATCGCCGCGCACATCCAGCGCGTGGCAGACGACGGCGACGTCACGGTCCTGCCGCGGTCGGTGGGGTACGCCAACGCCCCGGAGTCCGTCGTGGAGGCGTACGTCGCCGCGACCGCCGCCGTCGCCCCGGCGCCGGCGGGCGCGGAGGGGCTCCGCTGGGTCTACACCGCGATGCACGGTGTGGGGTGGGAGACCGTCTCGCGGGTGCTCACGGAGGCCGGTTACCCCGCGCCGGTGGTCGTCGAGGCGCAGATCCAGCCCGACGGGCGCTTCCCCACCGTCGCTTTCCCGAACCCCGAAGAGCCGGGCGCGATGGATCTGGCGTTCGAGACCGCGCGCGCGGCCGACGCCGAACTGGTGATCGCGAACGACCCGGATGCCGATCGCCTCGCGGTCGCGATCCCGGATGCCGAGACCGACGGCGGATGGCGCCGATTGAGCGGCAACGAGATCGGTCTGCTGCTGGGCTGGCGCGCAGCGCGAGCCGCCGCCGCGGCCGGCACGGGCGGAACGCTCGCGTGCTCGCTCGTGTCGTCGCCCGGGCTGCAGGCCGTGGCCGAGCACTACGGTCTCGACTTCCGCTCGACGCTCACCGGGTTCAAGTGGATCTCGCGCGCCCCGGGCATCGTCTTCGGCTTCGAGGAGGCGCTGGGTTACCTCGTGAACCCCGACGTCGTGCGCGACAAGGACGGGATCTCGGCCGCGGTCGCTCTTCTGGGCATGGCCGCCGAGGCACGCGGCGAAGGCCGAACCGTCGCCGACCTGCTCCGCGAGTTCCGTGAGACGTTCGGCGCGTTCGCGAGCGACCAGATCTCGGTGCGCGTCAGCGACGTGAGCGAGATCGCCGGGATCATGGCATCCCTCCGCGCCCAACCGCCGTCCGCGGTCGGCGAGGTCGCCGTGTCGAGAATCGACGACCTGATGCGCGGGGTCGACGGGTTGCCCCCGGGCGACGTGCTGCGAATCTGGCTCGAGGACGGCTCGCGCCTCATCGTGCGCCCGAGCGGCACCGAACCGAAGCTCAAGCTCTACCTCGACGTGCAGGCGAGCTCGGCGAAGAAGGCGAACCGGCGTCTGGCCGCACTGCGCGCCGGCGCGGAGGGGTTGCTGGCCGCGCTGCGCTGACCCGTGGCGCACGGTTGTCGCCTCGACGCTCCCGCTCGCGTCGAGGCGACGCCTGTCCCCGTTGTCCCGTGCGAGCGGATCTTCAGAGGCCGTCACCAGGGGGAACGGTCGCTGCCCCGATCACGCTCGGCCGCTCGCCGCTGCGCCGGGTGCCCCCACCGTGAGAAGCACGTCGAAGCGTTCGGAGCGCCCCATGCCCAAGCGGGTACGGGCATGGTGCAGGTGCGACTCCACCGTTCTGATCGACAGATGAAGCCGTGACGCGATCTCGCTGTTCGACTCCCCGGAGATCGCCAGGAGAACGATCTCGCGCTCCCGTGCGGTCAGGACCTCCAGGGACCGCGGCGAGAACGAGCCGAGCTGACCGTGAACCCGCTCGAGGAGGACACCCATCCGAGGGAGGTCGAATCTCTGCGCGTACCCGCTCACACGGGCGAGGACGTCGGTCGGACGCATCCCCGCGGCGAGTGCGAGCTCAAGGAACAGGGGAAGCAGGAGCGGCGTCGACCGCTCCGCGGCCGGAAGCTCACGGAGAACACGGCGAAGAGCGGCCTCCGGCGCGCCGGCCGCGACCTCGATCATCGAACGCGCGAGCGCGCGCACGGGCCCGAACGAGCCTCCCGCCCACGAGTCGGGGACCCGTCCGAGACGAACGAGCGCCCCGTTGGCGGCGACGACATCACCCGACATCGCGTACCCGACCACCCGGAGCAGATCTACCCACACCCGCGTGTTCACCGACGGGGTGGCACCCAGATAACTGATGTTCGCGAAGATCCCATCAGGAGTGCGCTCGAATGCGTCCAGCGCGGCGGCGAGAACGGCGAACGAGGTGACGAGGTCCTGGCGGTCATCCCATCGCGCGGTCAGGAGCCTTTCTCGGACCGAAGCCCGGACGGCGGGGAGGTCATGCCCCAGGGCGATCGACGCGAAGACATGACGGAGATAGATCTCGAGGTTCGGCTCCGCGTCGAGGCCCACGCTCCGCCGACGCTGCTCGAGGAGGGCGACGGCGTCCGCCCCGCGTCCTTGGAGGGCCGTCAACACCGCCGCCGTCGCGTCTCGATACGCGACAGCATCCTCATCGGCGCCCGGCAGCGCCAAGGGAACGCGCAGCGTCGAGAGGTCGACGGACGGATCCGTCATCGCGCGGAAGATCGCCTGTCCGGACCCCAGGATCGTCAGCCACGACGTGTCACCGGGGAACCAGTCTGCCGCGGCGCCGAGACAGTCGCGGAGGGGCGCTCCTCCCTCGTCGAGTGAGACGAGGAGGTGCGCGCCCGTCAGGACGATCAGCTCCGCGTCCTTCCTGTCCGCGGGGGCGGGCAGCTCCGAAAGCACGCGGGTGACAGCGTCCTTCCTTCCCAGCGCGTCGTACGCGAGTGCCTGCGCCAGCAGAGGACGCACCGGCGACTCGCTGTGCTCGGGGTCTGTGAGGACAGCATCGGCGATCGGGATGGCCTCGGCGGGACGTGACGACCGCGCCACCGCCAGCACGGCGGAACGCCGCAGACGCCGCAGCGCCACTCGCGCGTAGTCGTCCTCGGGTTCGGGGGCGTAGCGCGCGCAGAATGAGTCGGCGCGCGGACGCAAGGGCGTGCCGGTGGCGGCCAGCCGCACGAGACCGGCCGCGATGCGTTCTCTCGCCGCGCCCAGAAGCTCGGCGTTCAGGCGATCCTCAGCCACTCGGGCGGCCATCTCGCCGATAACGACCTCCGACCTGTCGGTCGCGGCCGTCAGGACCCCGCGATCGCGCAAAACCGCCAAGGTCTGAGCGGTGACCGTCGCTCGCAGATGCGACAACGGAATCGGCGCGAGCTGCCGCAGAACGGCCAGGACGCATAGCTGCGACTCCGTCAAGGGCGCGAGCATCGTCTGCGTGATGTCGATGATGCGCCCGGGCAGCGGATCGAATCTCGGGTCCAGAGGCATGAGCGCATCCATGCGCGCGGACGCGAAAGCGAAGGCCACGACCTGTTCTATCAGCGCCGGATTTCCGCCGGTGAGGCGGTGCAGCGCGAAATGCCAGGCACCGTCGGCGGGTTCGCGCCCGTAGTGACGGGCACGAAGTGAATCCGCCATCCGCGCCGTATCCCCGAGGTTCAGGGGTCCGAGCGTGATGTTCACGCTGCGGCGATCGGCGGAAAGGGCCTGCAGCGCGGAGAATCGCTCATCCGCCGTCGAGGAAACGGGGCACGTCCGTATGGTGGCGATCAGGCGCGCACCGCGACGAAGCACCGCGTCGACCACTCCCTCGACGAGCGGCGCATCGAAGGCGTCGAGGTCGTCGACGACGACGACGATCCCCTCGTCCGCGGCCCTCGCGATGACAGCGTCCACGCCGGCCGCGTCGGTGACGACCTCGTCCGGCGCCCCTTCAAGGCGACAGACCGCAGAGGACCCCGACCGGCAGACCAACTCCATCGGCGGTCCCGGAAGGGACTCTTCCACCGCACTCAGAAAACGGGTGGTTCCGACTCCGACCGCACCCGCGACGATCACGTTGTTGCCCTGCGCGAGCGCATCGTTCGCCCGCCGGATGAGATCGCTCCGTCCCCAGACACGTTCCGTTCTCACCGAAGCACTTCCTTTACTACTGACTGCCCTGACGGCGCACTCACCCGCAGCACGCACGACTTCACCCCTTCTATCACCCCGTTGCGTTTTCTGTCTGCGGCACTGACATGCGGCACCCGTCACTGAGTCGTCTCCGTATGCGGAGCGCCGAAAGCGGAGCCGACACGAAATCGAATTCCGTGCACCCCACTGATGTGCGAGGCGACCACCGCTCGTAGGTTCCAACCCGTCCGCTCGCCCAAGGGGGGCGTCGAACGCATGCGGATGAGACCAGAGAGATCAGGTACGCAATTGCACACCACACCTACGCGCTCCCGTCGGGGACGCTTGGCTCGCGCTGCCGCGGCAACGGCCGTCGCCATCGCGCTGGCCGTTCCGGCGACGGCGGCTCGCGCCGCCGACGTCGTTTCGCAAGCCAACGGTCGGCTCGTGAGCGCCTCGATCGGCGGCACCAACGTCACGGACGCGATTCTCGCGCTGCGCGGCGCGTCGGCCGTCAACCCGGACGCCAGCGGAGATGTCACCGTCGACCAGCCGCTCGATGCCTCCGCCCTCGCCGGATTGATCGGGATCTCCGCCGGGTCGACGAACCTCTTCGGCGACAACGGCATCATCCAGCTCGGCGGCGTCGGCCAGTACGCGCAAGCCCGCGACGACGGGAGTTCATCTGCGTTCTCCGGCGCTGTCTCCGCCGCTCCCAGCCTCATCGGCGTGGGCACGGTCACTCCGTCGAGCGTCGGCTCGCCGACCGCGAACCAGTCGGCGACCTTCCGCCTCGGGTCGTCGTCGGCACCTGTCGGTGTGCAGGTGGATCTCGGTGTGCTGGCCGCCTCGGCCCAGCAAGCGGCGGACGGCACGCAAACCGGTCAGTACGTTCTGTCCGATGCCGGTTTCACCGTCGACGGCACGCTCGTCTCCGGCACGCTCGCCATCGTCAACCCGGCGCTGGACACGCTGATCGCGCTCGCCAACACGAGTGGCGCAGGGCTGACGAACCCCTTCTCGTCGGGCAAGATCGAGCTCACGCTCGACGATCTCACCTCGGCTGCCGGAGTCGCCAGCGTCAACGATCTGCCCCCGGGCACGGACCTGTTGTCCTACGTCCCGCAGGCCGTCGCCGACAAGATCATCAGCCAGGTGAACGGCGTCCTGGATGCCGCGAGCACCCTTGCGACGCAGCTGAAGTCGAACTTCCTCACTGCGGCTGCGGGCATCGCCCTGCAAGCGGCCGTCGACACGGCGAAGGCCACGATCGTCCCCGTGCTGAACGGGATCAGCAACACCCTCGTCACCCCGCTCAGCAACGCATTGACGCAGCTGGCGCAGATGCAGGTCAACGTGCAGTCCACCGGTTCCGACGGATCCTTCACGCAGACCGCACTGCGCCTCGGCCTCGGCCCGTCCGGATCGCTGGCGAGCGTGAACCTCGCCAGCGCGACGGTCGGCCCGAATGCCGGGCAGCTCGCGGTTCCGGTCGCCGGGCCCGAGTCGTTGACGCTCGCCGGCGGCTTCCTCGGTATCGGTGCGCTCGTTCTGGCCGGGATCGCGCTGCGTCGCCGTACCCGCCTGGCATCCGTCCAGGGCTGACGCGATGTACCGCAACGGCGCGATGGGCGGAGGGGCCGCGATTCTCGCGGTCACCGGCTCGACGGCCCCGACGGCGACCCTCGTCGTCGTCGGGGCCGGTGCGGCCGCACTGGGGGCGCTCTTCGCGTGGCGCTCCGTGTGGCTGCGCGGCCACGGCGACGAGGCGTCGGCATCTCGAGAGGCCCAGCAGAACCCGTGAATCCGCTCGACATCCTCTTCTCCCTCTCATTCGTGTTCCTGGTGATGTTCCTGACCTACACCACGCTCATCGTCGTCCCGTTCGCGCGCCGCCGGCGTGCGCGCGGTGGCGACCCCCGCGCCTTCGAGTGGCACGCCTTCATCCCCTGCCGGGACGAGGCGACGGTGATCGCGGAGACGTTGAAGAGGATGCGCGAACGATTCCCGGACGTGCACGTGTGGATCATCGATGACGCGAGCACGGACGGTACCGGCGACATCGTCGCGGCGATCGCCGCCGGCGACTCCTTCGTGCACGCGGTGATCCGCCGTCTTCCCGATGCCCGCACGGGCAAAGGAGCGGCTCTCAACGCCGCCTACGCGCAGCTCACGCAGTGGCGGGCTCTGCGGGGCGACAGCGGGACCGGGGACGATCGCACCATCGTCGTCGTCCTCGACGCAGATGGATCCCTCGCCCCGAACGCCCTTCGCCAGGCGTCCGGCCCGACCGCCTTCGGCTCGACCGACGTCGGCGCCGTGCAGGTCGCGGTTCGAATGAGCAATAGAGACGACCCCGCCCCTCTGCGGGGCCGGGGTCGTCTCGGGCAGGCGTGGGCGCGCTACCTCGTGCGGATGCAGGACATCGAGTTCCGCACCACGATCGCGGCGATGCAGGTCCTGCGGATGCGCACCGTCTCGGTCGGCCTCGGCGGAAACGGTCAGTTCACCCGTCTGAGCGCGCTCCGCGCGGCATCCTCGGCGCAAGGGGAGCCATGGGGCCACGCACTGCTCGAGGATTACGAAGTCGGGCTCCGCATCATGCTCGCCGGTTACCGCACGGTGTACGCCCACGACACGTGGGTCTCGCAGGAGGCACTTCCGTCTGCGCGTCGGCTCCTCACGCAGCGCACGCGGTGGTGCCAGGGCGGATTGCAGTGCGCGCGCTATCTCCCGCGGATCTACTCGTCCCGGAACTTCACCAACGCCGGCGCCCTCGAAGCGGCCTACTTCCTCGCGATCCCCTACATCCAGCTCGCCGGATCGGTGCTGTGGCCGAGCGTGGCCGTGGCGATGCTCGTCTCGGGAGCCCTCGCGCCGGGTGGGATCCTCGGCTGGATCTCCTCGTCCGTGTGGATCGTGCCGCTCTGGGTGCTCACCGGCATCCTGCCGTTCTCGCTCTGGCCGCTCGTGTACGTGCTGCGCGAGGAGCGGCACCCGCTGTGGCGCGCCGCGGTGTGGGGGGTGGGCTACTGGCTGTACATGTATCAGAGTTACGTCTGCGTGATCCGTGCCTTCGGACGCATGCTGACGGGGCGACGCGGGTGGACGAAGACACGCCGTAACGCGGAGGCCGGCCGTCTTCTGCTGGCGGTCGAGTCGTGAGCATCGCCGCAGCCGCCCTCCGCCCGCGCGCCGGCCGAGCTCGACGCACCATCCTCGTCGCCCTCCTTCTCGCGATCGCCGCCATGTTGATCGTCGCGGAGGGCGACACACGCCACGCAGAGGCACAGCTCGCGCGTGCCGTCGTCGCCATGCTCACCCCCGGGCGCGCCGTGGCGTCGGGCTCGATCGTGTACTTCGGCATCGGAACGCGCGAGGTCACCGGGCTCACGATCACGACCCTGTGCTCGACGACCGTCCTGGTCGTTCCGCTGGTTCTCCTGTCCGTCGCCGTGCTCGGCGTGACGCGCGCTCGCTCGTCCCGCGTCGGCCTGGGTCTCGCCGTCGGCGTGATCGTCGCGGTGGCCAGCAACGTGATCCGCTTCGGCACCGCCGCGTGGGCGTACAGCGAGTACGGACGAGAGGGCTTCGACCTCGTGCATCGCTACCTGGGGTCGCTCTTCGTCATCGCCGGTTTCATCGCGGCGATCGTCCTCGTCCTGCGCATCGCCCTGCGCGAGTCCTCTCGCACGAGGATCTCGGATGCCGCCCCTCGACGACGCGGGAGGGCACGAGCCGACGATGCCCGCCGCTCGGCCGGAACGGGCGGGCCCACGATCTCGTCTGCGATGGCGAGTGAGGCATCGCCCACCGATCCTCTCGCGGCCCCTCTTCGCCGCGACCGCCACCGCTCCGGCACCCGACCGGGCAGAAAGGACCGCCGATGAGCCGTCCATGGATCGATGTCGTCTACGGCACCCGCCCGGAGGCCGTGAAGTGCGCGCCGCTGGTCGCGGAACTGCGACGACGTGCTTCCGCGCACACGACCGTCACCGTCACCGGGCAGCACCGGCAGATGGCCGACGAGGTCAACGCCTCGTTCGGGATCACACCCGACGTCGATCTCGATGTCTTCCGCAGCGGCGCGTCGCTCGCGGAGACGTCGTCCGCGATCTTCGGTGCCCTCGCGCACCGCTGGGCGGAGGCCGCGCCGGACGCCGTGGTCGTTCAGGGAGACACCGCCAGCGCAGCGCTCGCGGCGGTCGCGGCATACTACGCGGGGTCACGCGTGATCCACCTCGAGGCGGGGCTGCGATCGGGCGACCTGCGATCGCCTTTCCCCGAGGAGGGCAACCGTCGACTGATCGCCCCCCTGGCCTCGCTCCACCTCGCGCCGACCGACAGCGCGGCCGCGAACCTGCGCGCGGAAGGCGTCGCCCCCGACGACATCGTGGTCACGGGAAACACCGGCATCGATGCCCTCCACTGGCAGAGGACCCACCCGCAGCGTTTCGACGATCCCGCAATGGAAGAGGTCGTGCACGGCTGGGACAGATTGGTGCTGGTGACCGTACATCGTCGCGAGTCTTGGGGAGGACCTCTCGCTCGCGTCGTGGCCGCGGTGGCGGAGACGGTGACAGCGCGATCCGATGTGGTGGCTGTCCTCCCGATGCACCCCAACCCTCGTGTACGTCGCGAGGTCCTCGCCGCCGTCGGCGAAACCGACCGCGTGATCCTGTGCGAACCTTTGCCCTACGCGCAGTTCGGTCGCCTCCTCGCCCGCGCCCACTGTGTCGTCACCGACTCGGGCGGAGTACAGGAAGAAGCGCCCGCGCTCGGCGTGCCTGCCCTGGTGGTCCGCGACACGACCGAACGCGGGGAAGGCGTAGAAGCCGGTGCTGCGCGGCTCATCGGCACGCGCCGGGAGGTGGTCGCCGCCGAATTGGCGGCCCTGCTCGACGATCCCGCCGCTCACACCCGCATGTCACGCGCCCGGGAGCTGTACGGCGACGGGCGAGCCGCTCCGAGAGCGGCCGACGCGATCGAGCGCCTGCTCGGTCTGGCACGGGCCCACTCGCTGGCGGGCTGACGACAGCCATGGCCTCCCCGAAGGCGCATCCGCCATGGGCGGGAACGCACCGTCGGGCGGATCGGCGCGGCGCACCGACGGGTCACGCGGGCGTCAGCCGTCGATCACCGCGACCAGCTCGTCGAGGAACGCCGCGAAGTCCGTGCCGCGTCGCACGATGCGCTGCACGCTCTCGCGCTCGCTGAACACCTCGACGAACTGCTCGAACACCGTCTGGAACGCCTCGCGGTCGGCCTCGCTGAACGCCACGAGGGCCACGACCTGCACGCGACCCTCGCCCCACGCGATCGAGGGGTCGGCGATGCCGATCGCGATCCGTGTCTGGGTCGCCGTCATCCCCATCGCGTGGGGCACCGCGAGGGCGTCGGTGAACGCCGTCGACGAAATGGCCTCCCGTTCGACGGCCCGGGTGACGTAGTCGTCGTCGATGACCCCCTGGTTCGTCAGCAGCGCGCCCAGATCCCGGATGACGCCTGCCTCACCCTCGGCGCCGTCGAGACCGCGCACGAACGCGTCGGGAGAGAAGTAGCGCTCCAGCTCCGCACGCAGACGCGCCAGTCGCCTCCCCCGCCGCACGCGCCCGGCAGCAGCCTGCACGCGCTCGACGTCGGTGTCGGTGAGGAACGGCTGGATGCGGACGAACCGGTCGCCGGTGCGGGGCGGGTCGATCGTCGTGAGCACCAGGTCGGTGTCGATGCCCTCCCAGACGGGATCGATGCGCGTCTCGACGCCGACGACCTCGATCGCCTGCCCGAGCGAACGGTCGACGCTGGAGCGCAGCAGCTCGTGCAGTTCGTAGTACCCCGGGCACACGATCGTCGCGGTGAGGAGCTGATCGGCGCGGCGGCTGCGCTCGAGGCGCCCGCCGACATGCATCGCCACGTAGGCGATCTCATCATCGAGGATCGGGATGCCCAGCGAATCCTGAAGTCCGGTCGCGATGTACACCGCCACCTCGAAGATCATCGGGTACGTCGACTTCAGCGACCGCGTCAGGGGGTTGCGCGACCACGCCTGCTCACGAGAGCGGTGCAGCAGGTTCTGCACGTGGAGCGCGAGGCGCAGGATGAAGTCCTCGTGCGCGATGTCGACGAGGAACTGGGATGCCGCCGCCTCGACGACCGCGCGAACGGCGGCCTCGACCTCGGGCGACAGGCGGGAACGCACGTCGTCGGCCGCGGGGGCGCCCGGAGCGACGATCCGCGTGAGCACCAGGGTCGCGAGATGACGGAGGTCTCCCTGCCCGAGCTGCACCCCGATGTGCTTGAGGGTCAGACGGTCCAACAGGTCCGCGACCGCAGCCGCGGCATCCGACACGTCCGCACCGGTCGACCCGAGGGCGCGATCGCGGGTGGTCCTGTCCGCGGCGATCGCGATGTGCATGACGACGTCGCCGATGCCGATCTCGTTCACGAAGTAGCCCAGGGCGCCGAGCTCGGCGACCAGCTCGGCCTTGAAGGGACCGAAGGCCCGGGCTCCGACCGACCTCTCGCCGAGCGTGCGCCGCAGCGCGTCGAGGTCGAAGTGCCCGGCATCCATCTCGTCGTGCGCGAGCTTCGACAGCAAGCGGCGCTGCGCGACCTCGGTCCCGCGGAGACGAGCGAGGGATGCCGAGCGCTCGAGCGTCAGCTCGGTCCCGCCGAGCAGCCCCCGCACGCGTGAGAGATCCGCTTCGAGCGTGGCCGCGCTGACGTGCAGGGCGTCGGCCGTCTCGAAGACGTCGATGCCGTCGGCCGAGTCGAGGAGGCGCCGCACCAGGGTGTGGAGGCGATCGCGGGGGGTCCCGGCATCCGATCCCCCGTTCGCCCGGAGCGCGGCGGCGGCGTCGCTGCCGGCCCGGTAGCCGAGGGGTCCCGACTCGATCGCGCTCACGCCACCGACGCGGGCGTTGATCGCGGTCACGTAGGAGCGAACGCTCCGCGGGGTCACCCCGAGGGCGTCCGCCAGGGACGCAGCCGTCGACCACTCCCCGTCGCGCAGCAACAGGGCCAGCAGGCGGTCTTGGCGAGCTTTCGTCGTCACGATCCGTCCTCCGCGCCGCGCCCGGTATGGCAGCGCTCCCTCCATCCAACCACGCGACCCGGGTGGCGGCGCGGGCGACCGGCATCCACGTTCCGGGGGGTGGGAAACGAACCTGGTTGTCCGCTGGGAGCGGCTTCTGGACAATCGAGAGGTAAGGAGGCGGGTTCGATGAGGATCCTGGTGGTCTGTGGTGCGGGTGCGTCCAGCACGTTCGTCGCGCAGCGGGTACGCCGCGCGGCCCATGAGCGCGGCCTCGACTACGCCGCCTCCGCGGGAACGCTGCGTTCGCTCCCGATCGACCTCGATGCGTGCGACATCGTCCTCGTCGGTCCGCACCTCGAAGCGGATCTCGACGGAATTCGACGGGATGCCGCGACGCGAGGCGTCCACGTGGTGCTGCTGCCCCCCGACGTCTTCACCGACCTCGACGGCAGCCGCACGCTCGCGCTCGTCCAGGGCGCGCTCGCCCAGGGAACGCTCAGCGCCCGACCGCTTCTGACCCACGAGAAGGAGTGACGCATGCCCCGCCTCACCCGGACGGTCCGCATCGGATCGTCGCACGGCCTCCACGCCCGCCCCGCCAAACTCTTCGCCCAGGCGGCGAAGGAGTCCGGCATCCCCGTGACCATCGCCAAGGACGCGGGGTCGCCGGTGAACGCCGCGAGCATCCTCGGCATCATCGCGCTGGGCCTGGAGTACGGCGACTACGTCACCCTCACCGCCGACGGCGACACCGCCGAGGCCACCATCGACCGCCTCAGCGAACTGCTGACCACCGACCACGACGCCGCGTAAAGACGCCCAGCAAAGGAAGAACAGCACCATGACGGAACTCCGTGGAGTCGGAATCGGACTGGGCGTCGCCCAGGGACCCATCGCGCGTATGGCGGAGCCCCTGCCCGCCCCGAAGGACGCGAAGAGCGAGCTGAGCGTCGAGGACGAGACCGCGCGCGTGCGCGAGGCCATCGGCGCCGTCGCGCGCGAGCTCGAGGCCCGCGGGGCGCAGGCGGGCGGCGCCGCCCGCGACGTGCTCGAGGCGCAGGCGATGATCGCCGAGGACCCGACCCTCGAAGCCGAGGTCGACAGCCGTCTCGCCGCCGGCAAGACCGGCGAGTTCGCCGTGCACGACGCCTTCGCCTCGTTCCGTGAGCAGCTCGTCGCCCTCGGCGGCTACCTCGGCGAGCGCGCCGCCGACCTCGACGACGTCGCCCAGCGCGTCATCGCGCGCCTGCGCGGCGTCGCGGCCCCCGGCATCCCCGATCCCGGCCACCCGTTCGTGCTCGTCGCGAAGGACCTCGCCCCCGCCGACACCGCCCTGCTCGACCTCGACAAGGTGCTGGCGCTGGTCACGACCGAGGGCGGCCCCACCTCGCACACCGCGATCCTCGCCCGCGAGAAGTCGATCGTCGCGGTGGTCGGCGCCGCAGGTGCGAAGGACCTCGTCGACGGACAGTCCGTGATCGTGGACGCCGCCGCCGGCGTCGTCACGGTCGACCCGAGCGACGACGACCTGGCACGTGCGCAGAACCGCGCCGACGCGCGCGCGGCCGCGGCCTCGGCTCCGATCACCGACGGTGCCCTGGCCGACGGCACGAAGGTGCCGCTGCTCGCCAACCTCGGAAAGCCGGGCGGCGCCGCCGAGGCCGTCGAGCTGGGGGCCGAGGGCGTCGGCTTGTTCCGCACCGAGTTCCTCTTCCTCAGCTCCAGCTCGGCCCCGACCGTCGAGGAGCAGCGCGCCGCGTACACCGAGCTACTCAGCGCCTTCCCCGGCAAGAAGGTCGTCGTGCGCATGCTCGACGCCGGCGCCGACAAGCCGCTGCCGTTCCTCAACGACGCACACGAGGAGAACCCGGCCCTGGGCCTCCGCGGCCTGCGCGCCCTCCGCGCGAGCGAGGACATCCTCCGTGAGCAGCTGACCGCACTGGCGGAGGCGGATGCCGCGACCCGCAAGACCGAGGCCGGACCGGCCGACCTGTGGGTCATGGCCCCCATGGTGTCCACCGTCGAGGAGACCCGCTACTTCACCGAGCTGGCCCGCGACTACGGCCTGAAGACCACGGGCGTCATGGTCGAGGTCCCCTCGTCCGCGCTGATGGCGGACCGCATCCTCCAGATCGCGGACTTCGTCTCGATCGGGACCAACGACCTCACGCAGTACACGCTCGCCGCCGACCGGCTGCTCGGTTCGGTCGCGTCGTTCCAGGACCCGTGGCATCCGGCCGTCCTCCGCCTCATCCGCGAGGTCGGCGCGGCGGGCCGCGTAAACGGCAAGCCCGTCGGCATCTGCGGGGAGGCGGCGGCCGACCCGCTGCTCGCCGTCGTCCTCGTCGGGCTCGGTGCGACCACGCTGTCGATGGCCCCCACCGCGCTCGCGGACGTTCGCGCCACCCTCCTCAGCCACACCCTCGACGATGCCCTGCGCATCGCCGAGGCCGCCCTGTCCGCCGACGACGCGGCATCCGCCCGCGAAGCTGCCCAGGCCGCTTCCTCGACCCGTGAGGCCGTTCCCGCGGCCTCGTGAACCACCCGGGGGCGGTGACAGCCGCCCCCACCTGCACCACGGCGCGAGCCGTCATCCCCCAACAGCGCGGCCCCCGCCGTGCACCACACCAAGGAGACACAGCAATGACGACGACGTCACCCGCCAAGAAGCCGGGAGGGGCACGGATCGCGGTTCAGCGATTCGGAACGTTCCTCTCCGGCATGATCATGCCGAACATCGCGGCGTTCATCGCATGGGGCTTCATCACGATGCTCTTCATCCCCGCCGGTTTCTTCGGGGCGAAGAGCCCGTTCGGCGAGGCCTGGCACTGGGCTCCCGTCGCGGAGATCCTCGGCGGCGGCGGAAACGCCGCGACCATCAACTGGCCCGGCGCCATGACCGCCCTCACCGCGAACGAGGACGGCAGCACCTACCAGGGCTACGTCGGCCTGGTCAGCGTGATGATCACCTACCTGCTGCCCCTGCTCATCGCCAACACCGGCGGACGCATCGTCTACGGCGCGCGCGGTGGCGTGGTCGCGACCATCGCCGTGATGGGCGTGATCGTGGGCACCAACATTCCGATGTTCCTCGGCGCGATGATCATGGGGCCGCTCGCGGCCTGGATCACCAAGCAGATGGACAAGCTGTGGGACGGCAAGATCCGCCCCGGCTTCGAGATGCTCGTGAACAACTTCTCCGCCGGCATCCTCGGCATGGTCCTCGCGATCGTCGGCTTCTTCGCCTTCGGTCCCGTCTTCCTCGGCATCAGCGCGGTCCTCGGCAGCATCGTCGCGTTCCTCGTGCAGTTCAACCTGCTGCCGGTCCTCTCGATCATCGTCGAGCCGGCCAAGGTGCTGTTCCTCAACAACGCCATCAACCACGGCGTGTTCACCCCGCTGGGCATCGAACAGGCTGCCGAATCGGGCAAGTCGATCCTGTTCCTGATCGAGGCGAACCCCGGCCCCGGCCTGGGTCTGCTCCTCGCCTTCACCTTCTTCGGGATCGGCGCGGCCAAGGCCTCGGCTCCGGGCGCCATCGTCATCCAGTTCTTCGGTGGCATCCACGAGATCTACTTCCCGTACGCGCTCGCCAAGCCCATGACGATCCTGGCCCTCATCGCCGGTGGCGCCTCGGGTGTGGCCGTGAACATGATCTTCGGTGGTGGCCTCGCCTTCCCGGCCGCGCCCGGCAGCATCATCGCCGTGACGGCCGCGGCCGCCGGTGGCGGCGTGGGCAACGTCCTGGTGGTCTACCTCTCGGTGGTCGTCGCGGCGGTCGTCACGTTCCTCATCGCCGGCATCATCCTCCGCGCCTCGCGCAAGCGCGACCAGGAGGCCGAGGGCGACAGCTTCGCCGCGGCCATCGACCAGACCGCCGCGAACAAGGGCAAGGAGTCCGCGACCCTCGGCGCCCTGCGCACTCGTGCGGCCGGCACCACCGGCGCGGGCACGACCGACGCCGCCGAGAGCGACGTCGACGGCGCCCTGGGCGGGCTCGAAGGCGGCGTGGCCACCAAGCAGCTGAACACCATCGTGTTCGCCTGCGACGCCGGCATGGGCTCCTCGGCGATGGGCGCGAGCGTCCTGCGCAACAAGATCAAGAAGGCCGGCATCGAGGGCGTCACGGTCACCAATCAGGCGATCGCGAACCTCGACGGCTCGGCCGATCTGATCATCACGCAGAACCAGCTCACCGACCGCGCCAAGGCGCAGTCGCCCGACGCGGTGCACGTGTCGGTGGACAACTTCATGAACTCGCCGAAGTACGACGAGGTCGTCGAAATGGTCCGCTCGCAGCACCAGGCGAAGTAATCCCCTAGCACGGAGGGGCTGGGGCACAACCCCGGCCCCTCCGTCTTCCCGTCCGGCCCGCGGTTTGCGAGGCTGGACAGCACGACGAGAAAGGCGAGAACCCATGTCGAACGTCCTCCGCATCGAATCCGTCCGCATCCACCCCGGAAGCGCCACCCGCGAGGAGGCGATGAAGGAAGCGGCCGACCTGCTCCAGGCCACCGGTGCCGTCACCGCCGAGTATTTCGCGGCCATGCAGGCACGCGAGGAGACCGTGTCGACCTACATGGGCAACGAGCTCGCCATCCCCCACGGCACGAACGAGACCAAGCAGGCGATCCTCGAGTCGGGCCTCTCGGTCGTCCGCTACGACGGCGGTGTCGACTGGGGCGGAGAGCCCGTCACCTTCGTGATCGGCATCGCCGGCAAGGGCGACGAGCACCTCGAGATCCTGTCGCAGATCGCGATCCTCTTCTCGGAGGAAGACGACGTCGCGCGTTTGAAGGCGGCCTCGTCGCCCGAGGAACTGTTCGAGGCGCTCTCCGGGTCCGTCAACGCATGAAGGCCGTCCACTTCGGCGCCGGCAACATCGGGCGCGGCTTCGTCGGACTGCTGCTCCACGAGGGCGGGTACGACCTCGTGTTCTCCGACGTCTCCGCCGCCCTCGTCTCCGCCATTAACGACGCGTCGTCGTACACGGTCCACGAGGTGGGCGAGGGCGGCGTCGACAAGGAGGTGACGAACTTCCGCGCGATCGACAGCTCGGTGGATGCCGAGGCTCTCGTCGACGAGATCGCCACCGCCGACGTGGTGACCACGGCCGTCGGCCCCACCATCCTGAAGTTCGTGGCTCCGCACATCGTCGCCGGCCTCGCCCTGCGCGACCCGGCGCTCGCTCCCCTGCAGGTCATGGCGTGCGAGAACGCGATCGGGGCGACCGACCAGTTGCGCGAGCACATGGTCGAGCTCGCCGGCGAGTCGTGGGACGCCCTGGCGTCCCGAGCCGTCTTTGCCAACACCGCGGTCGACCGCATCGTCCCCGCGCAGGCGCAGGGCGGTGTCGACGTCACCGTCGAGCCGTTCTACGAGTGGGCCATCGAGCGTCCGCCGTTCGGCGACACGCCGCCGCACATCCCCGGCGCGCACTTCGTCGACGACCTCGAGCCGTACATCGAACGCAAGCTCTTCACGGTCAACACCGGCCACGCGACCACGGCGTACTTCGGTGCGCAGGCGGGAATCGACCGCATCTCCGACGCCCTGGCCGACCCGACTATTGCGGCGAAGGTCGAGGCTGCTCTCGAGGAGACGAGCGCCCTGCTCGTCGAGAAGCACGAGCTCGACGCCGACGTGCAGGGCGAGTATCGCGCGACGATCCTGCGCCGCTTCCGCAACGCCGCTCTCCCCGACACCGTGTGGCGCGTGGGACGGCAGCCGCTGCGCAAGCTCTCGCGCCACGAACGCTTCGTCGGTCCCGCCGCCGAGGCGGTCGAGCGCGGCCTCCCCGTCGACGCCCTCGTCGCCGCGATGGCCGCCGCCCTCGAGTTCCAGGATGCCGAAGACGTCCAGGCCGTCGACCTGCAGCGCATGCTGCGCGATCTCGAGGCCGAGGCGTTCACCTCCGAGGTGACGGGCCTGGAGCCCTCGCACCCTCTGTTCGCCCGCGTGGTCGAGATCGTCGCCGCACGAAAGGCGGCGATCGGCGCCTGACGCGTCTCCGCTCGGACATCACCGCCGACGTGCCGCCCACGGGCCACGTCGGCGGCGTCGTGTCCAGCGCCGGTATCGTTCCGGCGCACGGGGATACGCTCGAAACGTGACCGACCGCGCGACCCCCGCCGACTCCGCCCCTGCTCCCCGCCGTCGCCGGCGCCGGCGCTGGCTGCGGTGGACCCTCGCTGGCCTGGGCGCGCTCGTGGTCCTGCTCGGCGGCGGCATCCTGATCTACAGCCAGGTCGGCGTGATGGGTCCCGAGGCGGGCCCGCTGGCCGAAGCCGAGGCGAATCCCGGGCTGACGATCACCGACTCCGGTGCAGGCATCCTGCTCTCGCCGACGTCGGGGGCGACCGGCCACGGCCTGGTCTTCATCCCCGGCGCCAAGGTGGAGGCCGAGGGCTACATCGCGACCTTCGCCGACACGGTGGTCGATGACGGCGTCACGGTGGTCATCACCCGTCCGTGGCTGAACCTCGCGTTCTTCGACCCGCGCCCGCTCTCGACGTTCACCGATCTCGCACCGGATGTCGCGGTGTGGGCGGTCGGCGGACATTCCCTGGGCGGGGTGCGCGCGTGCCAGCTCGCGGCCGACGCCGACGCGCTCGTGCTGTTCGCCTCGTACTGCGCGAACGACCTCTCGGCATCCGGTATCCCGGTACTCAGCCTGTCCGGTTCCGAAGACGGCCTGAGCACCCCGCAGAAAATCGCGGATGCCAAGGCCGAACTGCCCGCGAACGCCACCTTCGTCGAGATCCCCGGCGCCTCACACGCGTCGTTCGGTGCGTACGGCCCGCAGCCGGGCGACGGCACCCCCACCGCGGACCCTGCCGAGGTCGACCGTGTGATCGCCGAGGAGCTCGCCGGCTTCCTGCCGCAGCCGTAGGCGGGTGCGCCGCGCGCTGCCGCCCGCGCGGGTCCCGCGCCGGGGCAGACGCCAGCGCGGGCGAAACTCCTGATAAATCCATCCGCCGCCCGTGCGTGCCGCGGCTGGGCGCCGGTCCAAGCACGGAAGTCAGGAGTTTCGCACGCGTGAGGGCGCGGCCCACTGCTCCTCCTCCCACCGCAGTTCTCCACAGATCTGCGTCCGTCTCCCGACGACGCCGGCCGGAACCGTCAGGGTGGGGCGATGGCATCCGTCGATATCGGGCACCAGCAGAACGACGAGGTGGTGTGGGCGACACGCGACCTTCACGCGGCGGGCTGGTCGCGTCGCTCTCTCGCCCGCGCCGTCGCCGACGGAATCCTCACGCGTGTGCGGCAGGGCCGGTACGTCGCAGCCGGTACGCAGGATGACGTCGTCGCTGCCGCGCGTATGGGCGGGCGTCTGGCCTGCGTCAGCCTCCTCGCCCTGCGGGGAGTGTTCGTCCATCGCCGCTCCGGCTGCCACGTTCAGCAGGACCCGCTTGCCAGTCGCCGCCCTCCAACACCCACCGGCGTCGTGTATCACTGGCGTCCGTCGGCGGCGGCACGAGAGCGGCTCACGGTCGACGTCGTCGAGGCCCTCGCGCAAGCGATCCGATGCCAACCGCCGCGATCGGCCGTCGCGACGCTCGACAGCGCTTGGCACCTCGGGCTGGTCGACGAGGCCGGAATCGACGAGGTTTTCGCTCGCGTACCTCGTCGCTTCCGTGTGTTGCGTGGACTGTTGGACTCGCGCGCCGAGGCGGGGACCGAGACCCTCGTCCGGCTGCTCCTTCGACACCTCGGCTGCGCGGTGGATCTGCAGGTGCGCATCAACGGCGTCGGTCGGGTGGATCTCCTCGTGGACGGGTGGCTCATCATCGAGTGCGACAGCGAGCAGTTCCACGGCACCTGGCGCGTTCACAAGAGCGACCGGCGTCGCGACATGGCAGCGCTGGAGCGTGGGTACGTCACGCTCCGCCTGCTCGCCGAAGACATCCTCTACCACCCCGACCGCGTCCGCGCCACGCTCGAGCGCGTCCTGGCGCACGGCATCCCCGGGCGAAACTCCTGAGTGTTGGCCCGGGCAGCCCCGGCGAGGCCCGCTTCCGGCGCCGCGCGGCCGGATTCTCAGGAGTCTCGCCCCGGCACTGTTCACCGGCCGGCACTGCGCGTCGCCCGGGTGCGGCGTGGGCGGGCGAACAGCCGGGCGAGCCAAACTCCTGAGAAAGTGAGCGGTTGGGGGTGCGAACGGAGCCTCACCGACGTCTTGAGCGCGAAACTCAGGAGTTTCGCACGCTCCCGCGGCGAACCCGCCCGCCGGGACGCGAAGAGGCGCGGACCGAGAACGGCCCGCGCCTCTGACAGCGCTACTCAGCGCTGGAAGCCCTCCGAGATGATCTCGATCAGCTCCTCGCGCTCCTCCACCGGCAGGAACGCTCCGGCGGCGGCGTTGAGCTGGAACGCCTCGAGGTCGTCGAGGTCGTACTCGAACGCCTGCGCCAGCAGCCCCAGCTCGCGGGTGAGCGTGGTCGCGCTCATCAGGCGGTTGTCGACGTTCACGGTGACCGAGAAGTCGAGCTGGTACAGCAGGTCGAACGGGTGGGCGTCCATCGTGGCGCCCCAGGCCGTGACGGCCCCCGACTGCAGGTTCGACGTCGGCGACAGCTCGAGGGTGATCTCGCGGTCGCGCACCCAGCGGGCCAGGTCGCCGAAGGTGACCTGCACCTCCTCACCCTCGCGCGAGACGACGTCGAGGTCGTTGGCGATGCGCACGCCGTGGCCGAGACGCAGCGCGCGTCCGTCGATAAGAGCGGAACGGATGGATGCCAGCCCCGCCCCTTCGCCGGCGTGCACCGTTGTGGGGAAGAACTGCTCCGCGAGGTATTCGAACGCCGCGCGGTGACGGCTGGGGAGGAACCCGTCCTCGGCTCCGGCGAGGTCGAAACCGACGACGCCCCGCCCGCGCCACGCGACGGCGAGCTCGGCGATCTCGCGCGAGTTGTCGGTGTGACGCATGGCGGTGAGCAGCTGGCCGACGCGGATGTCGTGACCGCGGGCGTCGGCGGCATCCTCTCCCGCTTCGATACCCTCCTGCACGGCATCCACGACGTCGTCGAGACTGAGGCCGCGGGTGAGGTGCTGTTCCGGAGCCCACCGGACCTCGCCGTACACGACGCCGTCGGCGGCGAGATCCTCGACGAACTCCTTCGCCGTGCGCACGAGGCCCTCGCGCGTCTGCATCACGCCGACCGTGACCGAGAACTTCTCGAGGTAGTCCTCGAGCGAGCCGCCGTCGATGTGGTCGGAGAACCACGCCTCGAGACCCTTCGCGTCGTCGGCGGGCAGGTCGAGACCGATCTCGTCGGCCAGCTCGAGCACCGTCTGCGGGCGGAGACCCCCGTCGAGGTGATCGTGCAGAGAGACCTTGGGCAGATCGGCGATCTTCGTCCGCCCCATGCGGAATTCTTCGGATGCCATGGAGCCCTTCTTCCCGGATGCCATTACGCGGTGATCCGTTCGCGCACGAGCGGCGACGCTGCCGGAGCGGTGTCGCCGATCTCCAGCGCTCCCTCGACGGCACCCAGGGCACGCTCGAAGCGCGACGCGTCGTCGGCCGACAGGGTGAACAGCGGCTGACCGACGGTGACGGACTGTCCCACGGTCACGTGCAGGTCGATGCCCGCGGCGTGCACGACGGCGTCCTCGGCGCGCGCGCGTCCGGCACCCAGGCGCCAGGCTCCGATGCCGAAGGGCAGCGCCTCGACGCGGGTGACGACGCCGGAGCGCTCGGCGACGACCGTGTGGGTCTCGCGCGGCGTGGGGAGGGCGGCATCCGGATCTCCGTCTTGCGCACGGATCATGCGGTTCCAGACGTCCATCGCGCGGCCGTCCTTCAGCGCTGCTTCCACGTCGGCGTCGGGCCGGCCGGCGAGCGTCAACATCTCGCGCGCCAGGGCGACGGTCAGCTCGACGACGTCGGCGGGGCCGCCTCCGGCCAGGACCTCGACCGACTCGCGCACCTCGTTGGCGTTGCCGATGGCGAGACCCAGCGGGGTGTTCATGTCGGTGAGCAGGGCCGTGGTGTTCACGCCCGAGTCGGTGCCGAGGGCGACCATCGTCTCAGCGAGCTCGCGCGCGCGGTCGATGTCCTGCATGAAGGCGCCGGAGCCGAACTTCACGTCGAGCACGAGCGAGTCGGTGCCCTCGGCGATCTTCTTCGACATGATGCTCGACGCGATCAGCGGGATCGCCTCGACGGTGCCCGTGACGTCGCGCAGCGCGTAGAGCTTCTTGTCGGCGGGGGCCAGCCCCGTGCCGGCGGCGCAGATGACCGCACCCACGTCGCGCAACTGGGCCATGATCTCGTCGTTCGAGAGCGCCGCGCGCCACCCCGGGATCGACTCGAGTTTGTCGAGCGTGCCGCCGGTGTGGCCGAGTCCACGGCCCGAGAGCTGCGGCACGGCGACACCGAAGGCGGCGACCAGCGGGGCGAGCGGCAGGGTGATCTTGTCGCCCACTCCCCCGGTGGAGTGCTTGTCGACGGTGACCTTGCCGAGGGATCCGAAGTCCATGCGCTCGCCCGAGGCGATCATCGCGTCGGTGAGCACACGGATCTGGTCACGGCCGAGGCCGTTCAGCAGGACCGCCATCGTGAACGCCGACATCTGCGCGTCCATGACGTAGCCACGCGTGTAGGCGTCGACCAGCCAGCGGATCTCGCCCTCGGTGATCGCCCGCCCGTCGCGCTGCGCGCGGATGATGTCGACGGCGTCGTACTGCTCGGTGCTCATCGCGCCGCCTCCTCGAGGTCGCGCGGACCGAAGGCGTCGGGCAGCACCTCGTCGATCGTGCGGATGCCACTGACGGTCTCGAGCAGCATGCCCGGGATCGCGTGCTCGAACAGAAGCTGACGGCAGCGTCCGCACGGCATGAGCGTGCGCCCCTCACCGTCGACACAGACGAACGCGACCAACTGGCCACCGCCCGACATGTGCAGCTCGGACACCAGTCCGCACTCGGCGCACAGCGTCACGCCGTACGAGGCGTTCTCGACGTTGCACCCCGAGACGATGCGGCCGTCGGCGACGAGCGCTGCAGCGCCCACCTTGAAGCGGGAGTAGGGCGCGTACGCGCGGTGCATGGCTTCCGTCGCGGCGGAACGGAGTTCGTCCCAATCGATGTCGGTCATCGTGGAGCAGGGGGTCCTCTCGTGAAGGGAAAGCGGGCTGGGTCAGCCCTTGACGTACGGTTTACCGGCGGCCGCGGGGCCGCGGACCTTTCCGACGAGACCGGCGACGGCGAAGATCGTGACCACGTACGGCAGCATCAGCATGAACTCGCTGGGCACGGGTGAACCGATGACGCCGAGGGTGTTCTGCAGGTTCGACGCGAAGCCGAAGAGCAGAGCCGCGAGCGTCGCGCGGATCGGGTCCCACTGGCCGAAGATGACCGCCGCCAGGGCGATGTAACCGGCACCGGCCGTCATCTCCTTGTTGAACGCGCCGACGGAGCCGAGCGTGAAGAACGCGCCGCCGAGGCCGGCGATGGCGCCGCCGAGGGAGACGTTCCAGAAGCGGGTCTTGGCGATGTTGATGCCGACGGTGTCGGCGGCCTGCGGGTGCTCGCCCACGGCACGCAGGCGCAGACCCCAGCGGGTGTGGAAGAGGCCGACGTAGACCAGGGCGACCGTGACGTACATCAGGTACACGATGATCGTCTGGTTGAAGAGCATCGGACCGATGATCGGGATGTCCGCGAGCACGGGGATGGGCAGGCGCGGGAAGCGCGGCGGCGAGTTGAGCGTGGTGGCGTTCGGCGAGAGGACCTGCGAGAACAGGAAGCTCGTCAGGCCGACGACGAGCACGTTCAGCACGACACCGACGATCACCTGGTCGACGAAGTACTTGATGGCGAAAGCCGCCAGCACGAACGACACGAGAACGCCCGACACGGCAGCCGCGAGCAGACCGACGAAGGGGTTGCCCGTCGCGGTCGCGACGACCGCCGAGGTGAAGGCGCCCGCGAGCATCTGACCCTCGATCGCGATGTTGACCACACCCACGCGCTCGCTCAGCACGCCGGCCATGGCACCGAAGATCAACGGCACCGACAGACTGAGCCCACCGGCGAGAAGGCCCGTGAGCGGGATGACCGCCGTCGTGGCACCCGCGGCAGCCCACGTCAGGAAGCCGACCATGAAGACGAGCGCGAAGATGACGGCGAGCCAGATGGGCGGACGACGGCGGGCGCGCACCATCAGCGCGCTCACCACGGTGACCGCGGCGAGCAGCACCGTGCAGACGATGCCGGTGACGACGCCGCCGAGCACGACCTCGGGCAACTGGAGGAACTCGCCGGGGCTGGAGATGCGGAAGACCGCGTCGCCGTCCTGGCGGGCGATGACGAAGAGCACGAGCGCCAGCAGCGTGATCACGCCGTAGACGATGGGCGCCTTCCAGCCGACGACGACGGCCTTGTCGAGCGCGGGCGCGGCAGCCTCGGGCTGTGCGGCGGTGGTGGTCACCGGGCCGCCTCCTTCTTCTTGGCGACGCGAGCCTTCGAGGGGCGCGCTCCGGGGTTCGGCAGGCGGAAGATCGCGCGCACCAGCGGCGGCGCCGCGATGAACAGCACGATCAGCGACTGCACGACGAGGACGATGTCGACGGGCACGCCGTTGGCGGCCTGCATGGCGAAGCCGCCGGCCTTGAACGCACCGAACAGGATGCCGGCGACCAGCACGCCGACGGGAGTGGAGCGGCCGAGCAGCGCCACGGTGATGGCGTCGAAGCCGATACCGGCGTCGATGCCGCTCGAGAAGCCGGTGGTGACGGTCCCGAGCACCTGGTCGACACCCGCGAGCCCGACGAGGGCTCCGGAGATCAGCATCGCGTAGATGTACATCGACTTGACGTTGATGCCCGCGACGCGTGCGGCGTGGGGGTTCAGACCGACGGCACGGAAGCGGAAGCCCAGCGAGGACCGCTCGAGGATCCACCACACCACCGCGACGGCGACGATCGAGAGGATGAAGCCGAAATGGAGGTTGTAGCCCGAACCGAGCAGGTCGGGGAACACCGCCGTGTCCTTCATCGCCGGCGTCGTCGGGTTGTTCGAGCCCGGGGCCTGCAGCAGACCGGGGGTGCGCAGCAGGTAGTACACGATGTAGAACGCGACGTAGTTGAGCATGATCGTGACGATCACCTCGTGCGCGCCGGTGCGCGCCTTGAGCACACCCGCGATCCCGGCCCACAGCGCACCGGCGACGACACCCGCGACGAGAGCGACGATCATGTGGATGCCCCACGGCAGATCGAACGCGAAGGCGACCCAGCCGCCCGCGGCGGCCGCCACCAGCATCTGGCCGCGGCCACCGATGTTGAACATACCGACGCGGAACGCCAGGGCGACACCGAGACCCGCCGCGATCAGGGGCGTCGCGAAGGTGAGCGTCTCGGTCAGCGGGCGGATGCCGGTGGCGAACTCCGGGCGACGGAAGTTGTAGATCGCGCCCTGGAAGAAGGACGAGTACGCACCCGACACCGAGGTCCAGATGGCGGAGAGCGTGTCGCCCGGACGGGCGAAGAAGTACGCGGAGGCCGCTTGCACGTTCTCGTCGGTGGCGGCGATCATGATCGCGCCGACGATCAGGGCGAGGACCACCGCGAGAACCGAGATGATCGCGTTGCCCGTCGCGATCTCGCGGAAGGCGCGACGCCAGCGGTTCTCATCGGCCGCCGGCTCCGGAGCGACCGTGCGGGCGCCCGAGACGGGATCGACGACGGCGCTGCCCTCGAGCGCGAGGTCGGCCTGACCGGCCTCCGCGACCTCGGCGGCGCGATCCGCGCGCGCGGCGGTCGGGTCGTGGGGGCTGTGCGAATCGCTCACGCGGCGACTCCTTCGTTCTGGGGCGCTTCGCCGGCCATCATGAGGCCGAGCACGTCACGCGAGGTGTCTCCGGGGACGATGCCCACGACGCGACCGCGATACATGACCATGATGCGGTCGGCCAGGGCCGTGACCTCGTCGAGCTCGGTCGAGACGACGATGACGGGGACGCCGGAGTCGCGCGTCTCGATGACGCGCTTGTGGATGAACTCGATGGACCCGACGTCGACACCGCGAGTGGGCTGCGCCGCCACGAAGAGCCGCAGGTCGCGGCTGAGCTCGCGCGCGAGCACGACCTTCTGCTGGTTGCCGCCCGACAGACGCCCGACGGGGGTCTCGATCGAGGGCGTCCGCACGTCGAACTCCGACACCTTCTCGCGAGCGAAGTCGGCGAGCGTCGAGAGCTGGATCGCTCCGCCCTTGATGAACGGCGCCCCGTCGGCGCGGTCGAGCATGAGGTTCTCGGCGATGGAGAACTCCCCCACGAGACCGTCTTCCTTGCGGTCCTCGGGGACGAAGCCGACGCCCGCGTCGAGCACGGCGCGCACGCTCCGGCCGTTCAGCTCGGAGCCGTCGAGCACGATGGACCCTTCGACGCGCTCCTGCAGGCCCAGCAGCGCTTCGGTGAGTTCGGTCTGCCCGTTGCCCTGGACACCCGCGATCGCGAGCACCTCGCCGCGACGGACGTCGAAGCTGACGTCATTGACGACGAGCTGACCGATCGCGTCGACGACCGTGAGGTTCGAGACCCGCAGGCCGACCTCGCCGAGGGTCGGTGGCTCTTTCTGAACCGTGAGCTCGACGGCGCGGCCCACCATGAGCGAGGCCAGTTCGGCGTTGGATGCGGTGGGCTCGGCTTCTCCGACGACCTTGCCGAGGCGGATGACCGTGATGCGGTCGGCGACCTCGCGCACCTCGCGCAGCTTGTGCGTGATGAAGACGATCGAGGTGCCCGCGTCGCGCAGCTGACGCATGATGGCCATCAGCTCGTCGGTCTCCTGCGGCGTCAAGACGGCGGTGGGCTCGTCGAAGACCAGCACCCTGGCATCGCGCGAGAGCGCCTTGATGATCTCGACACGCTGCTGCACGCCGACGGGGAGGTCGTCGACGAGGGCATCGGGGTCGACGTCGAACCCGAAGCGGTCCGAGATCTCGCGCACCTTGGCGCGCGCAGCGGCGAGGTCGAGGCGCCCGCCGATCTTGGTGGGCTCGTGCCCGAGCATGACGTTCTCGGCGACGGTGAAGACGGGGATGAGCATGAAGTGCTGGTGCACCATGCCGATACCGGCGCGCATGGCGTCACCGGGGCCGGAGAAGTGCTGGACGACGTCGTCGAGCAGGATCTCTCCGCCATCGGCATGATAGAGGCCGTAGAGGACGTTCATGAGGGTGGACTTGCCGGCACCGTTCTCGCCGAGCAGGCAGTGGATCTCTCCGGCCTCCACGGTGAGGTCGATGTGATCGTTCGCCACCAGGGATCCGAAGGTTTTCGTGATCCCGCGGAGTTCGAGCTTCATGTTCCCGATCCTAAGTTCTGTGGCATCGGACGCGGGAGGCATCCGACGAGACCGACCGGCCTTGTGGGCGGATCGGAGTCTGGCGAAGCGGGCGGGATCCGCCCGCTTCATGAGGAGGGGAGGCCGGCAAGACGCCGACCTCCCCCGGAGAGTGGGTTCTCTCAGCCGGCCAGGTAGGACTCGACCTTGATCTTGCCGCTGATGACGTCGGCCTTGAGGGCGTCGACCTTCGCGGTCAGGTCGGACGACACGCGGTCGGACCAGTCGTGGTAAGGCGCCAGGCCCACGCCGTCGTTCTCGAGCGTGCCGATGAACGGAGCGGTGTCGAAGTTGCCCTCACCCGCGGCGACGATGGCGTCCTTGGTGCCGACGTCGATTCCCTTGAGGATCGAGGTCAGCAGGATCTTCTGGACGTTCGGGTCGGTGTCGGTCTCGTACACGTCGGCGTCCACACCGACCATGGCGATCTCGCGACCGGCGTCCTGGATGGCGACGGCGGCCGACTGGTAGATCGGGCCACCGACGGGCAGGAGCACGTCGACGTTCTGGTCGATGAGAGCCTGCGCGGTCTGGCGCGCGGTGTCGTTGGCCTCGAAGCCACCGGTGAACGAGCCGTCCTTCGCGGTGCGGTCCCAACCGACGACGCGAACCGAGGTGCCGTTGTCGGCGTTGTACTTCTCGACGCCCTGCGCGAAGCCGTCCATGAAGATCGTGACGGTCGGGATGTTCATGCCGCCGAAGGTGCCGACGACGCCGGTCTTCGAGGTGCCCGCCGCCAGGTAGCCGGCGAGGTACGCCGCCTGGGCGGTGTCGAAGATGATGGGCTTGATGTTGGGCGCGTCGGTCTTGCCGTCGAAGTCCTGGTCGACGGTGTCGTCGATCGAGACGTACTGCAGGTCGGGGTTGGCCTTCGCCGATTCGAGAGCGGCGGGAGCCAGCAGGAAGCCGACGGTGATGATCGTGTTGCAGCCCTGGTCGACGAGGTTCTGCAGGTTCGACGCGAAGTCGGTCTCGGACTGCGACTGCACCTCGATGGGCTTCTTCGAGCCGAGCTCGGAGGCGGCGGCGTCGAGGCCCTCCTTGCCGAGCTGGTTGAACGACTTGTCGTCGAATCCACCCGAGTCGGACACCATGCAGGGCAGGTAGTCGCTGGCACCGGCGGCCGCGGACGAACCGTTGCTCTCGGGTGCAGCGCCGCAGCCGGCGAGCAGCACCGCGGTGCCGATCATGGCGAGACCGCTGAAAACGGCCTTCTTCGTGGTCTTCACGAATGGTCCTCCAAGACGGGGGCCCCCAACGGGTTCGGGGGACGATCCCGTCACGTTACCCACTGTGACGATCCGCTTGTGCACCGGGAGGCCCCGTGCGCGGCAATGGTTACAAAGACGCAATCTCGCGTGATCCGTCCGCCACACGGCACTCCACGGCGAGGAACCGGATGCCAGGCCTCCTGGCATCCGGTGTCTTACAGGACGTCGCCGCGACCGGTGAGCTTGAGCGCGTCGACGACACCCTTGACGCGCTGGGCGTTCTCGGCCGTGGTGACCAGGAGGGCATCGGGGGTGTCGACCACGACGATGTCGCGCACGCCGATGAGGCTGATCACGCGCTTGGTCTGGGTGACGACGATGCCGCTCGAGGCGTCGGCCAGCACGCGCGCTCCCTCGCCGAGGATCGCCAGTTCGTTGCGTCCGTGGGAGTTGAGCTTCGACAGGCTCGCGAAGTCGCCCACGTCGTCCCAGTCGAAGTGACCGGGGATGACCGCGAGGCGCCCCTTCTCGGCGGCGGGTTCGGCGACCGAGTAGTCGATGGCGATCTTCTTCAGACTCGGCCAGAGGCGATCGACCGCGGGACCACGACGATCTCGATCGTCCCAGGCCTCGGCCAGTTCGAGCAGCGCGGCATGGAGCTCGGGCTCGTTTACGGCGAGCTCGGCGAGCAGCACGTCCGCGCGGGTGATGAACATGCCCGCGTTCCAGAGGTACGCCCGGTCTTCGAAGTACTGCTTGGCGGTGTCGAGGTCGGGCTTCTCGACGAAGCGCTCCACCATATAGGCCTCGGGGGCACCGTCGACGATCAGTTCGCCGGCCTGCTTGATGTAGCCGAACCCGACCGAGGCCTCGCTCGGCTGGATGCCGATCGTGCAGATGTATCCCTCGCGCGCGACGGCGACGGCCTGGCGCACCGCGAACTCGAACTGGCGCGTCTGGCGGATGACGTGGTCGGCCGCGAACGAGCCGATGATGACGTCGGGCTCGCGGCGCACGAGGATCGCGGCGGCGAGGCCGATCGCGGCCGACGAGTCCCGGGGCTCGGACTCGAGGAAGACGTTGTGGTCGGGGACGCCCGGGAGCTCGCGCTCCACGGCGGCGCGGTGTGCGCGGCCGGTGACCACGGCGATGCGGCCCTCTCCCGACAGCGGAGCGAGGCGGTCCCACGTGTCGCGCAGCAACGTCTGCCCCGACCCCGTGAGGTCGTGGAGGAACTTGGGGGCGTCGGCGCGCGAGAGCGGCCAGAGCCTGCTCCCGATCCCCCCGGCGGGGATCACGGCGTAGAAGTCGTCGATAGCGGGGTCTGCCATGGCACCGACCCTAGTGGCATCGTGTTTCCCTCCCTTGTCGGGCGGTGTGCGGACACGTGACGCGCGCCACGGAGCAGGGCCGAAAGTATCTCGATGTCGAGAGAGTGTTAGGCCGCCCTAATCCCCTCGATTCATAGCTCGGACGTAGTATTTCCTCGCGCCCGTGTGACGCCTGGGGCCTCTGCCGGCTCCCCCACCGTGTTCGATCAGGGAGGACGACCGTGTCAGCACCAGCACGTGCCACGCCGTCGGTGAAAGAGACCACCTCGAAGAGGCCACGCGGAACGCTGTACCGCGGTCGCGAGGGCATGTGGTCATGGGTCCTGCACCGCATCACGGGTGTGGCGATCTTTTTCTTCCTCCTCGTGCACATCCTCGACACGGCGCTCATCCGCGTGTCGCCTGAGGCGTACGACGCGGTGATCGGCACCTACAAGAACCCGATCATGGGGCTCGGCGAGGTCGCCCTCGTCGGCGCGATCGCGTACCACGCCTTCAACGGTCTGCGCATCATCCTCGTCGACTTCTGGCCCTGGGCCACGCGTCACCAGCGTCAGCTCTGGTGGGGCGTGCTCGGCCTCTGGGTCGTGACGATGCTCGGCTTCACCCCGCGCCACCTCATCAACGTCTTCAGCGCCGTCACCGGGAGCCACTGATGTCCGTCGCCCAGGAAGCCAGCACGATCCCCGCCCCGCGCACCCCCAGCGTGCGCAAGAAGGGCTCCAACCTCGAGAAGTGGGGATGGATCTACATGCGCGCCTCCGGCGTGCTGCTGATCGTCCTCATCTTCGGCCACCTGTTCGTCAACCTGATGACGGGCGACGGCATCCACCAGATCGACTTCGCCTTCGTCGCGGGCAAGCTCGCCTCGCCGTTCTGGCAGTGGTGGGACGTCCTGATGCTGTGGCTGGCCCTCATCCACGGGGCCAACGGCATGCGCACGATCGTGAACGACTACGTGACGAACGCCACGGTCCGCAAGGTCCTCGTGTGGTCGCTCTGGCTGTCGGCCGGGTTCCTCATCCTGCTCGGCACCCTCGTGGTCTTCACCTTCGACCCCTGCCTCGGCGTGACCGAGAGCAGCTCCCTGTGGGACGTGTGCCAGGCGGCGTAAGCCCGTGGCATCCCTTCTCTCCCCTGACACCAGAGGTATCGCACACGTGAGCACTCAGACTTCCTCGGACTCGATCGTCAAGGACGGCGTCCACTACCACCAGTTCGACGTCGTCATCGTCGGTGCCGGCGGCGCCGGCATGCGCGCGGCCATCGAGGCCGGCCCCGGCGCGAAGACCGCCGTCATCTCGAAGCTCTACCCCACCCGCTCGCACACCGGTGCGGCGCAGGGCGGCATGGCCGCGGCTCTGGCCAACGTCGAAGAGGACTCGTGGGAATGGCACACCTTCGACACCATCAAGGGCGGCGACTACCTCGTCGACCAGGATGCCGCCGAGATCCTCGCCAAAGAGGCGATCGACGCCGTCATCGACCTCGAGAACATGGGCCTGCCGTTCAACCGCACGCCCGAGGGCAAGATCGACCAGCGCCGCTTCGGCGGCCACACGGCCGATCACGGCAAGAGCCCGGTGCGTCGCGCATGCTACGCCGCTGACCGCACCGGCCACATGATCCTGCAGACGCTGTTCCAGAACTGCGTCAAGCTCGGCATCAACTTCTTCAACGAGTTCTACGTGCTCGACCTCATCACGGTGAAGGATGCCGCGGGTAAGACGCAGGTCGCCGGCGTCGTCGCCTACGACCTCGCGACGGGCGAGCTGCACGTCTTCCAGTCGAAGGCCGTCATCTTCGCGACCGGCGGATTCGGCAAGATCTTCAAGACCACCTCCAACGCCCACACCCTCACCGGTGACGGCGTCGGCATCGTGTGGCGCAAGGGCCTGCCGCTCGAGGACATGGAGTTCTTCCAGTTCCACCCGACCGGCCTCGCCGGGCTCGGCATCCTTCTCACCGAAGGTGCTCGAGGCGAGGGCGCGATCCTGCGCAACGCCAGCGGTGAGCGCTTCATGGAGCGCTACGCCCCCACGATCAAAGACCTCGCACCCCGCGACATCGTCGCGCGGTGCATGGTCCAAGAGGTCGCCGAGGGGCGCGGCGCCGGCCCCCACCGCGACTACGTGCTGCTGGACTGCACGCACCTGGGCGCCGAGGTGCTCGAGACCAAGCTCCCCGACATCACCGAGTTCGCCCGCACCTACCTCGGTGTCGACCCGGTCGTCGAGCCGGTGCCGGTCATGCCGACCGCTCACTACGCGATGGGCGGCATCCCCACCAACATCAAGGCCGAGGTTCTCGCCGACAACGACACCGTCGTCCCGGGCCTCTACGCCGCCGGCGAGTGCGCGTGCGTGTCGGTGCACGGCTCGAACCGCCTGGGCACCAACTCGCTGCTCGACATCAATGTCTTCGGCAAGCGCGCCGGCCGCAACGCGGTCGAGTACGTCAAGACCGCCGACTTCGTGCCGCTGCCCGAAGACCCCGCCGCCGAGGTGCGCGGGCTCATCGAGGGCCTGCGCAACAACAGCGGCACCGAGCGCATCGCGGTGCTCCGCAAGACGCTGCAGGACGAGATGGACAAGGGCGCGCAGGTGTTCCGCACGCACGAGTCCCTCGCCCACGTCATGGACGTGATCGCCGACCTGCGCGAGCGCTACAAGAACATCCACGTCGACGACAAGGGCAAGCGCTTCAACACCGACCTGCTCGAGGCCGTCGAGCTGGGCTTCCTGCTCGATCTGGCCGAGGTCGTCGTCTACTCGGCGCAGAACCGCGAAGAGAGCCGCGGTGGTCACATGCGCGACGACTTCCCCACGCGCGACGACGAGAAGTACATGCAGCACACCATGGCGTACCTGTCGGGCGACCCCCACTCGTCGCACCCCGCCGATCACATCGAGCTCGGCTGGAAGCCCGTGGTCTTCACCAAGAACGAGGCCGGGGAGCTGCGCTACCC
Source organism: Microbacterium sp. S1037 (assembly GCF_048381605.1). Taxonomy (NCBI): domain Bacteria; kingdom Bacillati; phylum Actinomycetota; class Actinomycetes; order Micrococcales; family Microbacteriaceae; genus Microbacterium; species Microbacterium sp. S1037. Next base: position 1,735,503 of record NZ_JBLWIG010000001.1, on the reverse strand, counting down.
GCCGCTGGAGAGGAAGTACTGAGATGGCATCCACCGTCATCGAGCAGGTCGACACCTCGGACGAGGTCGAGCAGACTCCTGAGGACACCGGCATCCAGTCGTTCCTCGTCACCTTCAACATCCGCCGCTTCGACCCCGAGGTCGACGATGAACCGCGCTGGGTCGACTACGACGTGGAGCTGTACTCGACCGACCGCGTGCTCGACGCGCTGCACAAGATCAAGTGGGAGGTCGACGGCTCGCTGTCGTTCCGCCGCTCGTGCGCGCACGGCATCTGCGGATCGGATGCCATGCGCATCAACGGCCGCAACCGCCTGGCCTGCAAGACCCTGATCAAGGATCTCGACATCTCGCAGCCGATCTACGTCGAGGCGATCAAGGGCCTGCCGCTCGAGAAGGACCTCATCGTCGACATGGAGCCGTTCTTCGCCTCCTACCGCGAGGTGCAACCGTTCCTCATCTCGAACTCGAAGCCCGAGCCCGGCAAGGAGCGCATCCAGTCGATCGTCGACCGCGAGGTCTTCGACGACACGACGAAGTGCATCCTGTGCGCCGCGTGCACCTCGTCGTGCCCCGTGTTCTGGACCGACGGTCAGTACTTCGGTCCCGCCGCGATCGTCAACGCGCACCGCTTCATCTTCGACTCGCGCGACGACGCGGGCGACGTGCGTCTCGACATCCTCAACGACAAAGAGGGCGTGTGGCGCTGCCGCACCACCTTCAACTGCACCGAGGCGTGCCCCCGCGGCATCGAGGTCACCAAGGCCATCGCCGAGGTCAAGCAGGCCGTCCTCCGCGGCGGTCGCTGATCCCTCCCTCTTCGAACGGCGGGTGCGCGCAGGCGGACCCGCCGTTCGGCGTCTGCGGGCCCGACCCCGCGGCATCCATTCATTAGGCTCGACGCGTGACCGACAGCCGCCACGACCCGCGCCCGCTCCCCGCGGCCGGCGAAGAGGAGCGCACGCTGCGCGACCGCTTCGACGCGGCTCAGCTGGCGGTGCGGGAGCGCCTCGACGAACCGCTCGCACGGGCGGCCAAAGTCGTGCAGTGGTTCCCGATCCGGGTCTGGCGGCACTTCCTCCAGCACAACGGTTTCCTGCTCGCCGCGGGGATGAGCTACCAGGGGCTGTTCGCCGTCTTCTCCGCGCTGTACCTGTCGTTCGCGGCGGTGGGGATCTGGCTGGGCGGAAGCAAGGCTGCGATTGACGGACTCATCGGCATCATCAACAGCTACATCCCGGGGCTCATCAGCAAGAACGGCCTGGTGCAGCCCGACAAGGTCGAGGCCGTCGCGCAGGAGAGCGGGAAGCTGCTCGGCATCACGGGTGCCATCGCGGCGATCGTCGTCATCTGGACGGCGATCGGGTTCGTGACCTTCACCCGCCGCGCGGTACGCGACACGTTCGGCCTCCCCTTCGACATGCGAAACTACGCGCTGTTGAAGGCCCGTGACTTCGTCGCATCGCTGTTGTTCGGGCTCGCGCTCCTGGTCGGCGCCCTGCTCGGTTCCATCACCACAGGCGCCGTCGACCTCGTGTTCGGCATCCTCGGGTGGGATCGCGAGACACCCGGGTGGACGATCGGTGCGCGGGCGATCTCGGCCCTGGTCGCCTTCGGGGTCAACACCCTGGCGCTCGCCGCGCTCTTCCGCTTCTTGACGGGGACGAGCCTGAGCTGGCGGCGGGCCTGGCCGGGCGCACTCGTCGGCGCCGGCGGAATGGTCGTGCTGCAGATCGGTGCGGGATTCCTCCTCGTCTACACCCCGACGAACCCCCTCCTCGGAACGTTCGCCGCCCTCATCGGTTTCCTCCTCTGGTTCCGCCTCATCGGGATCGTCATCCTCGTGTCGGCTGCCTGGATCGCCGTCGCGGCGGGCGACCGTGATGTGCCCCTGCGTTCGCCCGAGGACAGGCTCGCGATGGAGCAGGCGGCTCTCGTCATCGCCGCGCAGGTGGGGGTGCGCGAGGCCGAGCGTGCGGCCGCGACCGCCCGCTGGCCGTGGCGCTGGCGGGCACGCCGACGGGTCGCCGCGGCCCGGAGGAACCTCGCTCAGGCGCAGGCTGCTGTGCCCGCGCCGCGTCGCACGTCGCTCCTCCCCGACTGACCGGCCCGATGTCGGAGGCCCCCGTTAGGCTCGTGGGGTGGCTCGTTCCGTACGCATCGTCTCCATCAACGTCAATGGCATCCGTGCCGCCGTCCGCAAGGGCATGACCGAGTGGCTCGAAGCCTCGGGCGCCGACATCGTCGCCCTGCAAGAGGCGCGCGCCACCGCCGACCAGCTCGCCGAGGCCCTGCCCGGGTGGGAGATCGTCAATGACGAGGCCCTACAGAAGGGCCGCGCGGGCGTCGCGATCATCAGCCGGCTCCCCGGCGTCGACACCCGCACGCACCTCGGTCCCGAGCCTCTCGACGCGTCCGGGCGGTGGATCGAGACCGACTTCGACATCGACGGCGAGACCGTCACGATCGTCAGCGCCTACGTGCACAGTGGCGAGGTCGACACCCCCAAGCAAGACGCGAAGTGGTTGTTCCTGGATGCCATGGAGCAGCGTCTCCAGACCCTCAAGGCCGAGCGCGAGCTCGCACTCGTCACGGGCGACCTGAACGTGGGGCACCGCGAGCTCGACATCAAGAACTGGCGTGGCAACCGCAAGAACGCGGGCTTCCTCTCCCGCGAGCGCGCGTACTTCGACCGCTTCTTCGGGCCCGCCGGCGAGAGAGTCGAGGGGGTCGACGGCTCGGTGGGCACGGGCCTCGGCTGGATCGACGTCGGGCGCCGACAGATGGGCGAGGTCGAGGGGCCGTACACGTTCTGGTCGATGCGCGGGAAGGCGTTTGACACCGACAGCGGGTGGCGTATCGACTACCACGTCGCCACGCCCGCGCTGGCGGAGCGTGTCATCGCGTACCGCGTCGACCGCGCCCCCTCGTACGACACGCGCTGGAGCGACCACGCCCCGGTGATCGTCGACTACGCGCTCGGGCGCTGACCGCGGGCACGCGTCCATGGCGCGGGTGTCGGGCGCTGACCGCGGGCACGCGTCCACGGCGCGGGTGTCGGGCGCTGACCGCGGGCACGCGTCCACCGCGCGGGAGCGGGGCGCCGCGCGCTGCGATTTCGTCTGCGTCCAGGGCGCGGGGGCAGAGTGCCGCGCGCTCTGCTGCGGCGCTCGCCACGATGCTCGCCGCGGGGTCGGGCGCGGCGTGCTCGACGCCTAGGATCGAGGGGTGACCCAGCAGCGCCTCTACTCCGGAATGCAGCCCTCCGCCGACAGCCTTCAGATCGGCAACTACATCGGTGCGCTGCTGCAGTGGCGTCAGCTTCAGGACGAGTACGACGCCTTCTTCTCGGTGGTCGACCTGCACGCCCTGACCCAGCCCGGCGACCCCGCCGAGCGCCGTGAGAAGACCCGCCGCACGGCCGCTCAGTACATCGCCGCGGGCATCGAGCCCTCGCGATCGACGCTCTACGTCCAGTCGCACGTCCCCGCGCACGCGGAGCTGCAGTGGGTGCTGTCGACCATGACCGGATTCGGCGAGGCCGGGCGCATGACGCAGTTCAAGGACAAGTCGGCACGCTACGGAGCGGATGCCACCAACGTCGGCCTCTTCACCTATCCGGTCCTCATGGCCGCCGACATTCTGCTGTACCAAACCGACGTCGTGCCGGTCGGCGACGACCAGAAGCAGCACATCGAACTCACCCGCGACCTCGCCGAACGCTTCAACAAGAGCTTCGGCGAGACGTTCACGATGCCGAAGCCGATGATCCAGCGCGAAACGGCCCGCATCTACGACCTCCAGAACCCCACCTCGAAGATGTCGAAGTCGGCCGAGTCCGACGCCGGCGTGCTGTGGATGCTCGACGAGCCGAAGGTCAGCGCGAAGAAGATCATGCGGGCGGTCACCGACTCGGAGGGGTCCGTGCGCTTCGACCGCGACGAGAAGCCGGGTGTCTCCAACCTCCTCGTGATCTACTCCGCCCTCACCGGCCGCGACATCACGGCGATCGAGGACGAGTACGCGGGCCGTGGGTACGGCGACTTCAAGAAGGGCCTCGCCGAGGTGGTGGTGAACGAGTTCGAGCCGGTGCGCGAGCGTGCGCTCGAGCTCATCGCCGACCCCGCCGAGCTCGACCGTGTGCTCGCGACGAACGCGGAGCGGGCGGCATCCGTGGCCGAGAAGACCCTCTCGGACGTGTACGAGCGCATCGGGCTCCTGCGCCGGGGCTGAACGAGAGGTCTGCCGCGCAGCGGATTCGGAAACGGGCAGCAGATCCGGATGCCAGGGCTCTAGGTCGCCCGAATCCACGACGCATCTCCGAATCCGGCGCCCCCTGCCTCGACGAACCGGGGCGCAGCGCGCCGATGCAAGGGGCGTGGCGATGTCGGAAGCCCGTGGCAGCATGGGCGCATGCCGGAGATGCCTGAGGTCGAGGGGCTCGTGGAGTTCCTGCGCGGCCGTGTCACGGGGCTGCACGTGGCGAAGGCCACTGTGTCGGCGATCAATGCCCTGAAGACCTACGACCCGCCCCTGACGGCCCTGGTGGGCTCGGCAGTGACCGCCGTCGATCGTCACGGCAAGTTCGTCGATGTCTCGACCGACGCGGGGGTGCACCTGATCTTCCACCTCGCGAAAGCGGGTTGGCTGCGCTGGTACGACGTGTTGCCCTCCACGGTCATCAAGCCCGGGAAGACCCCGATCGCCCTGCGCGTCGGTTTCGACGACGGCTCGGGCTTCGACCTCACCGAAGCGGGCACGAAGAAGTCGCTCGCCGTGTACGCGGTGCACGCCCCCGACGAGGTGCCCGGTATCGCGCGGCTCGGTCCCGACCCGCTGAGCGACGGCTTCGACCGCGCCGCGTTCGGCGAGCTGCTCACCGGTCGCCGCACGCAGATCAAGGGCGTGCTGCGCGATCAGTCGATCATCGCCGGGGTCGGCAACGCGTACTCCGACGAGATCCTGCACGCGGCGAAGATGTCTCCCTACGCTCTCGCCGCGACGCTCACCTACGAGGAGGTCGACCGGCTCTTCCGGGCGATGGTCGAAACGCTCGCCGAGGCGATCGATGCCGCGCGCGGCAAGCCGCCGGCGGAGCTGAAGGACGCCAAGAGGCGCGGCATGCGCGTGCACGGTCGACGTGGCGAGGCGTGTCCCGTCTGCGGCGACGAGGTGCGCAGCGTGTTCTTCGCCGACAACTCGCTCGAGTACTGCCCGACGTGCCAGACCGGTGGCAAGCTGCTCGCCGATCGGCGGCTTTCACGGCTTCTGAAGTAGCCGCGCGGCCGGCGCCGCATGTCAATCCATGTCGGGGAATGAAACCGGCCACACCGCGTTGACTACACTTCGAAGTGCAAACAACGTGCTCCGGGGTCGGTGAGAATCCGAACCGGCGGTGACAGTCCGCGAACCCCTCCGCTTGTGCGGTGGGGCCGATCCGGTGGAATTCCGGGACCGACGGTGATGCGACGGGTGACCGACGCTAGTCCGGATAGGAGGCAGCACGGACGGCGCATCGCGCCTTCCCGCTGGCCCTGCCCCGACGCCGCGGGAAGGACAGGGAAATGGCATCCGCCGTCGAGATCGACGCCATGCGGCGAGCGCTCCAGCTCGCCCGGCGCGGCCCGCGCGGGCTCAACCCGCAGGTCGGCGCTGTCATCCTCTCGCCGACCGGTGAGATCCTCGCCGAGGGGTACCACCGCGGCGCGGGGACCCCGCACGCCGAGGTCGACGCCCTCTCGCAGCTCGCGCCCGGCGCGGCCCGTGGCGCGACGGCGGTCGTGACCCTCGAGCCCTGCAACCACACCGGGCGCACCGGCCCGTGCGCGGTCGCCCTCATCGACGCCGGTGTCGGCCGAGTCGTCTTCGCTCTCGACGACCCCACCGCGGCAGCCGCCGGTGGAGCCGACCGGCTGCGCGCAGCCGGGGTCGACGTCGAGCGCGGCGTCGAGAAGGACGCCGCGGAGGAGCTCGTCCACGACTGGGTGGCCCTGCAGCGCACCGGTCGGCCGCACGTCACCGTCAAGTGGGCGCAGAGCCTCGACGGCCGCGCCGCCGCCGACGACGGCACGAGCCAGTGGGTCACCGGGCCGGCCGCTCGTCGCGACGTGCACTCCCGCCGGGCCGCCGCCGATGCGATCGTCGCCGGCACGGGAACCGTGCGCGCCGACGACCCGGCTCTGACCGCACGCGACGACGACGGCACGCTCCTCGCGGCCCAGCCCGTGCCTGTCATCATCGGCGAGAGCGAGACGGCTCCGGATGCCGCTGTCCGTCGGCACCCGCGAGAGCCCCTGTTCTTCGCGACGCACGACCTGAAGACCGTCCTCGCCGACCTCGCCGGGAGAGGCATCCAGCGCGTCTTCGTCGAGGGAGGTCCGACCCTCGCGAGCGCCTTCGTCCGGGACGGCCTCGCCGACGAGTTGCTCGTCTACGTCGCGCCGGTGCTGCTCGGCGGCTCGCGCCTCGCCCTCGGCGACGTGGGTGTCCCCACCATCGACGCGGCCCGGCGCTTGGCCGTGGCATCCGTCCAGACCCTCGGCGACGATCTGCTGATCGTCACCCACCCCACCACCCCAACGCAGGGAGATCACTGATGTTCACCGGAATCGTCGAAGAGATGGGCGCCATCACCGCGGTCGAACCGTCGGGCGACGGCGTGCGCGTGACCGTGCGCGCTCCCCTTTCGGTCTCGGACGCCGGCCACGGCGACTCGATCTCGGTCAGCGGCGTGTGCCTCACCGTCGTCGACCAGGGCGAGGACTGGTTCACCGCAGACGTGATGAAGCAGACGCTCGACATGTCGACTCTCGCCGACGTCGCACCGGGCCGCCCGGTCAACCTGGAGCGCGCGACGGCGGCGCACGGACGCCTCGGCGGTCACATCGTCCAGGGCCACATCGACGGCACGGGCGTGGTGCGCGAGGTGCGTCCCGGTGCTCAGTGGAGCGTCGTGCGCATCGGCATCCCGAATCACCTCGCTCCCCTCGTCGTCGACAAGGGATCGATCGCGATCGACGGCGTCTCACTCACCGTGAGCGCCGTGAGCGATGCCCACGAGGCGGAGCAGTGGCTCGAGGTGTCGCTCATCCCCGAGACGCTCGCCGCGACCACCCTCGGCCGAGCCGAGGCCGGAACACCGGTCAACCTCGAGACCGACATCCTCGCGCGCCACGTGCAGCGCATGCTCGCCTTCCGCACATCAGAGAATCCCGCGGCTGCGGCCGCATCGACCGAGAGGGGCTCCCGATGAGCCTGTCCCCCATCCCCGAGGCCCTGGAGGCCCTGCGCGCCGGCCGGCCGATCCTGGTCGCCGACGACGAGAACCGCGAGAACGAGGGCGACGTCATCCTGTCGGCGGCACTCGCGACCCCCGAAGCCCTGGCCTGGACGGTCCGCTGGTCCAGCGGGTACGTGTGCGCGCCCATGCCCGCCGAGTGGGCCGACCGCCTCGACCTGCCGCCCATGGTCGCGGTCAACGAGGATGCGCGCGGCACCGCTTACACCGTGAGCGTCGACGCCGCGTCCGGAGTGACGACGGGCATCAGTGCTGCCGACCGCGCTCGCACGCTCAACGTCCTCGCCGACCCCGAATCGGTGCCGACCAGCGTCATCCGCCCCGGGCACATCCTCCCGCTGCGAGCCGTCGACGGCGGCGTCCGTGAGCGGGCCGGCCACACCGAGGCGGCGGTCGACCTCATGAAGCTCGCGGGCCTCGAGCCGGTCGCCGCGATCGCCGAGGTCGTCGCCGAAGACGGCAGCATGATGCGCCTGCCCGGGCTCTTCGAGCTCGGCGAGCGGGACGGCATCCCGGTCATCACGATCGAGCAGCTCATCGGCTACCTGAACGAAACCGATCCCCTGCCTGCGTCGACCCCCGCGCGGCGCCGCGTGAGCCTGCGCGCCGAGTCGAACGTACCCACCACGCACGGCACCTTCCGCTTCCTCGCCTATAAGGACCGCGTCACCGGGACCGATCACATCGCGGTCGTCTCGGGAGAACTGGGTACCAAGGCCCCGCTCGTCCGCGTGCACTCCGAGTGCTTGACCGGCGAGGCGTTCGGCTCGCTGAAGTGCGAGTGCGGTCCCCAGCTCGACGCGGCGCTCGACCGCATCGCCGAAGACGGCGGCATCGTCATCTACATGCGCGGCCACGAGGGACGCGGCATCGGCCTCATTAACAAGCTTCGGGCCTACAACCTGCAGGAGCGCGGTCTCGACACCGTGGATGCCAACCTGGCCCTCGGCCTTCCCGCCGACGCGCGCGACTACGCCGCCGCGGCCGGCATCCTGGCCGACCTCGGTGTCGAACAGGTGCGCCTGCTGACCAACAACACCGACAAGGTGAACCAGCTCCGCGGCTTCGGCCTCGACGTCGTCGAGCAGGTTCCGCTCCTCGTCGGAGTCGGCCCGAACAACCACCAGTACCTCGAGACGAAGCGCGACCGGATGGGTCACATCATCGCCGAGGACGACCTGCGCGACGCCCTCGCGCACATGAAGGAAGAGAGCGCCTGATGGCCGGTAGTGGAGCACCCGAGACCGGCGGCGTCGACGCGTCGGGCCTGAACCTCGTCGTCATCGCCGGCACCTGGCACGAGGTCATCACCGACGGCCTGATCGCCGGAGCGAAGAGAGTCCTGGATGCCACGGGCGCGACGTACCGCGTGGTGCGCGTTCCGGGATCCTTCGAGCTGCCGGTCGCCGCGAAAGCCGCGTTCGACGGCGGGGCGGATGCCGTCGTCGCCCTCGGCGTCATCATCCGGGGCGGGACGCCACACTTCGAGTTCGTCTCATCGGCGGCGACCGACGGTCTCACCCGCGTCGCCCTCGACGCGGGCAAGCCCGTCGGCTTCGGCGTGCTGACCCTCGACGACGAGCAGCAGGGTCTCGACCGTGCCGGCCTCGAGGGGTCGAAGGAGGACAAGGGCGAGGAGGCCGCGGATGCGGCCATCCGTACCGCTCTGGTGCTGCGGGAGCTGCGCGGCTGACGCTCACTCGACGGGCTCGGCGGAGGTGGCTGAGCCCGCCGAAGCCACCGGGGAGGCGCGGGTCGGGGGCGGCCCTTCGACAAGCTCAGAAATGGCGCTTCCCGCCCCACCGCCCTGGCCCGCGGTGAGGCCCGCCTTCCTGGCGTCGGAGCCGCGGCATCCCTACCCTGACCGGTATGGAGATCCTGCGTCACGCCGTCGTCCTCGTTCACCTCGTCGGGTTCGCGATCCTCTTCGGCGCGTGGGTCGTCGAGGCTGTCGCGCGGCGCGTGCGCGTCACACCGCTGATGAACTACGCCCTCGCGATCTCCCTCGTCTCCGGCCTCGCCCTCGCGGCACCCTGGGCGCTCGACCACGAGCCGAACTACGTCAAGATCGCGGTGAAGCTCGTCGTGCTCCTCGTCATCGGCGCGCTCCTCGGCATCGGCTCGGCGCGGCAGAAGCGCGGTGCCGACGTGGCACCCGCGGTGTTCTGGCTCGTCGGCATCCTGACCCTGCTCAACGCCGCGCTCGCGGTGCTCTGGCGCTGACGCCCCGCGTCCTCTCAGCGCGCGCATAGACTGAACGGTCGGCGGTCCCCACTCGGGATCGCCTCCGGGTGCTGTTCGGCGATCCCGGATGCCAGCACCCCCGGCATCCGTCCCGCCCCACCCCGCGCTCCCACGACGGACGCAACAGATCGCTCTCTCGTCAGGCCATCATGACTTCCTCATCCCCCACCGCCCCCGCGTCGTCCGCTCCCGCCAATCCGCGCTCCCGTGTCATCACCGCGAGCCTCATCGGCACGACGATCGAGTTCTACGACTTCTACGCGTACGCCACCGCCGCGGTCCTCGTCTTCCCCGTCCTCTTCTTCCCGACCGGCAACGACACGACCTCTCTGCTGCTGTCGTTCAGCGTCTTCGGCGCCGCCATGGTCGCCCGACCTCTCGGCGCGATCGTGTTCGGCCACTTCGGCGACCGCTTCGGTCGCAAGGCCACGCTCGTGGCATCCCTTCTCACGATGGGTGTCGCGACCTTCCTCATCGGCTGCCTGCCGACCTTCAACGAGATCGGTGTCTGGGCGGCGATCCTGCTGCTGATCATGCGTCTCGCGCAGGGCTTCGCCCTCGGCGGCGAGTGGTCGGGCGCGGCCCTCGTGGCCACTGAGAACGCCCCGAAGGGCAAGCGTGCCTGGTACGGCACCTTCCCGCAGCTGGGGGCGCCGATCGGCTTCATCATCGCGAACGGCATCTTCCTCATCATCAACTTCGCCCTGCCCCACCCCGACGGCACGGCCCAGCGTTCGGCGGAGTTCCTCGCCTGGGGTTGGCGTGTGCCGTTCCTGTTCTCGGCCGTCATGGTGATCGTCGGCCTCTGGGTGCGACTCAAGCTCGTCGAAAGCGAGTCGTTCGCCAAGGCCGAGAAGACCGGCGTGATCAAGAAGTTCCCGCTCGGCGAGGCGATCCGTCGTAACTGGAAGCAGCTGATCCTCGGAACGTTCATCATGCTGGCGACGTACGTGCTGTTCTACCTCATGACGAGCTTCACGCTCTCGTACGGCACGAAGCCGACGGAGGCCGGCGCCGCCGCGGCCGCGGAGAAGGCGGGAACCCCCTTCGACCCGGCCACGTACGTCCCCGGTCTGGGCTTCGGCTACACCGACTTCGTCATCATGCAGATCATCGGCGTCGTCTTCTTCGGCATCTTCACGATGCTGTCGGGACCGGTGGCCGACCGTCTGGGGCGCAAGCGTCTGCTGATCGGCGTGACAATCGCGATCATCGTGTTCGGTCTCACGTTCTCGTTCTTCCTCACGCCGCAGACCGACGCGGGCTTCACGCGCGTCCTCGTCCAGGCCTTCCTCATCATCGGCTTCCTGCTCATGGGGACGACGTTCGGGCCGATGGGCGCCGTCCTGCCCGAGCTGTTCCCGACCAACGTGCGCTACACCGGCTCGGCGATCTCGTACAACGTGTCGTCGATCCTCGGGGCGGCCCTCGCGCCGATCGTCGCGGTGGCACTGTGGGCGGCCGGCGACGGCAACCCGTGGCTCGTCGGCGTCTACCTGTCGGCGATGGGCGTGCTGACCCTCATCGCCGTGGTGCTCTCCCCCGAGACGAAGGACGTCGACTACGACGAGAACATCGCCGCCGGGGCGATCGCGCCGTAAACGCCTGATCGCAGGACATCGGATGCCACGGGGCCTGTGCCTCGTGGCATCCGTCGTTTTACGGGGGCGGGGTGACGGGCGGTGGGGTGGGGCGCGGGGTGGGGCGGGCGCGGTGGGGCGGGCGCGCGGTGTGGGCGCGGTGGGGCGGGCGCGCGGTGTCGGTGCGGTGGGGATCGCGCGTGCCGGACTCCGGAACTTTCGGCGGGCGCGGCCGTGTTTCGGCCCTCACGCACGCCGGAACGGCCGGCTGTTCCGGAGCCCGGCACACCCGCGGCTCGGGCACGAGCGGCGGGGCGGGAGGCGGGGCCGCCTTTGGGGGCGCGCGGGAGCGCACGGGACCGCGGCCCGCGCGCGCGGTCAGTCGAGGAACAGGGCGCGCAGGCGCTTGGTCGTGAAGAACAGGCCGACCGCGATCATGACGACGTAGTAGAGGACGTGCCAGAGCAGCGCGAGCGAGAGCGACCCGGTCGTGAGACCGCGGATCAGTTCGACACCGTGCCACAGCGGGAACACCTGGACGACGAACTGGATCGACTCGGGATACTGCGTGATCGGGAAGAACGTCGCCGAGAACAGGAACATCGGCAGCATGATCAGCGTGATCCAGTCCATGTGCTGGAACGTCTTCATGTAACTCGTGATCGCCATGCCGAGGCTCGCGAAGCCGAACGCGATGAGCACCACCGCGGGAAGGGCCAGGATCGCCGTAGGCGCGAGATTCAGCCCGAACAGCTGCATGATGACCATGAAGCCGCACGCATAGACCAGCCCGCGCATCAGCGCGTACAGGATCTCGCCGAGCGCGACGTCGAGCGGACCCAGCGAGGTCGACAGCATCCCCTCGTAGAGCTTGCCGTAGTTGAGCTTGAAGAAGACGTTCCACGTCGAGTCGTAGACGGCGCCGTTCATCGCGGAAACGGCGAGGAGCGCCGGGGCGATGTACGCGGCGTAGGGGACGACCGTGCCGGTGGAAGTCTGGACCTCACCCACGAGCGCGCCCAGGCCGATGCCCATCGACGCCAGGTACAGCACCGGCTCGAAGAAGCCCGACACCACCACGACCCAGTTCGACGAGCGCGCCGCCAGGAAGCTGCGCTGGAGCACCGCCTGCGGGTTGCCTGCCCAGAGGGCTCCGACGCCGCCGCGGCGACGCGTGGGTCGCACAGTCGTGGCGGCGCTCATGCCGCGAGCCTCCGTTCGAAGATGCGTCGCGCCGCCAGGTATCCTCCCGCGGCGAGCGCGAGCAGGTACGCCAGGTGTCCGAGCGCGGGAAGCGGCTCGAGGGGACCGTACGTGAGCATGCGTCCGACCTCGGTCGCGTGCCACAGCGGCGAGACCCATCCGATGGGCTGCAGGAACCACGGCAGCGTCGACAGGGGGTAGAACGTGCCCGAGAACAGGAACATCGGGACGAAGACGAACCGCTGCACGAGAGCGAACTGACCCTTGTCTTCTTCGAGGGAAGCGGCGAAGGCCATGAGGGGCGCGCCGAAGCTCACCCCGGCGAGCAGGCCCACGGGGATCGACAGCCATCCCGTGGCGGGCTCGGGGACCGCGCCGAAGAGCCAGATGAAGAGGTAATAGGCCGCGACGCCGACGAACATGCGTGCCGAGGCGCCCAGGACGACGCCGTTCGCGATCTGCGGCGACGACAGCGGCGAGGCGTTGAAGCCGTAGAAGTAGCGACGCCACTTGAAGCCCGACATGACGGGGTACGTGAACTCCTCGGATGCCACGCCCACGGCCGCCGTGGCCAGCAGCGCCGGCGCGATGAAGACGAGGTAGGGCACGGCACGCCCGCCGTCGTCGATCTGGCCCTGGATGAGCGCGGCGAGGCCGAGTCCCAGACCGAGCAGGTAGAGGATCGGCTGGCCGAGGGCGCCGACGACGATCGTCCACCCGTAGGCGCGCATCGTGCGGACCATGTGCTCGGTGACGTACCAGGAGCCGTATCGGCGCGGCTTGCGCGCCCAGGCGAGCGCCTCGGCGCGCAACTCGTCGGCGGAGGGGTGGCGGACGGCATCCGGGGTCTGGGGTGTGCTCATTCGATCAGTGACCGTCCGGTGAGGCGGAGGAAGACGTCTTCGAGGCTCGATCGCCGGACGAGCGACGTCAGGGGCGTGTACCCCGCGGCCACGACGCGTTCGAGCGCGGCTTCGCCGTCGTGGGCGTAGACGAGAACGCGGTCGGGAAGCACCTCGACGCGGTCGCCGATGCCCCCGAGGGCGCGGGCGGCCTCTTCGTTGCGATCGGAGCCGAATCGCACCTCGAGCACCTCGCGGCTCGAGTGCTGGCGGATGAGCGAGGCGGGCGAGCCCTCGGCCATGATCCGGCCCTTGTCGACGACGATGAGCCGGTCACACAGCTGCTCGGCCTCGTCCATGTAATGCGTCGTCAGCACGAGCGTCGTACCGCGCTCCTTGAGGCGGAAGAGGCGGTCCCACAGCACGTGTCGCGCCTGCGGGTCGAGTCCGGTCGTCGGCTCGTCGAGCAGCAGGATGCGCGGATCATTGATGAGCCCCCGGGCGATCGTGAGACGGCGCTTCATGCCGCCGGAGAGCTGCTCGACCTTGCTCGTCGCCTTGTCTTCGAGCTGCGCGAACGCCAGGAGCTCTTCGGCTTTCTGCGCGCAGACCTTGCCGGGAAGACCGAAGTAGCGACCGTAGACGTAGAGGTTCTCGCGCGCGTTCAGCTCGGCGTCGAGGTTGTCTTGCTGGGGGATCACACCGAGCCGCGAACGGATCTCGGGGCCGTAGTGATCGGGGTCGAGGCCGAGGATGCTCAGGTCGCCCGCGGTTCGCGTCGAGACGGCGCCGATCATCTTCATGGTCGTCGACTTGCCCGCGCCGTTGGGCCCGAGCAGGCCGAAGGATTCGCCCGGCGCCACCTCGAACGACAGCCCGTCGACCGCGACGAAGTCGGGCTTCCCCTTCGCGCGGTAGCGCTTGACGAGGTCTCTTGCGGCGATCACGGGCTCAGGCACCGGTCCACCATATCCAGGGGCTCCGACACGGCCCGGCCGTCTCAGACGGCGTCCCCGCCGGGCTCCGGGCGTGACGGTCGCGAGCGAGGCCGGGGGTGCGCCGGGCGGCCGGGATGCGCGACGCATCGGTCGGCGAATGACCGAGGCCGTCGGCGGCGCGGCCAGTGGCGGTCGAACCATGACGTCGGATGCCGCGGGCCCGAGCGTCGTGGCATCCGACGTTTCGCTCGCAGCGAAGTCAACAGATGTTGACGCTTGACGGCGCGTCAACGAAGATTGACGCATGAGTGACACCATTCGCACCGCCCTCGGCGGGCTCGGCGACGACGAACCCCTGGCCGAGCTCCGCCGCCTTGCGGTCCTCCGCCACGAGATCGCGCGCCTCGAGGAGGCGCAGGTGCGCCGCGCACGCCTGCGCGGGTCGTCCTGGCTCGCGATCGCCAGTGCCCTGGGCGTGTCCAAACAAGCCGCGCACAAGAAGTACGGTCGAATCTGATGCCAGAGAACGAGGTCCGCATGTCTTCTCCCGCCCCCGCGCGTGGCCGGCGCGGCCGCCGCACCCCCGAGGGGCCGCGCGCGTCGTTCCGCCAGTTGCTGCCGTTCCTGCTCGAGCACAAGCGCACCCTCGCCGCGGTCGCCGTGCTCAGCGTGCTCGGCGCCGCCGCGACGCTCGCGCAGCCACTGTTGGTCGGCCAGGTCATCACGCGCGTGCAGAACGCCGTACCGCTGGGCACCCTCGTGTGGCTGCTCGTGGGCTTCGTCGTGCTGTCGTCGGTCATCTCGGGCTTCCAGCACTACCTCCTGCAGCGCACGGGCACCGCGGTGGTGTACTCGTCACGCAAGCGCCTGATCGCCCGCATCCTGCGCCTGCCCATCAGCGAGTTCGACGCCCGTCGCACGGGCGACATCGTCTCGCGCGTCGGCACCGACACCACGCTGCTGTACGCCGTCCTCACCCAGGGATTCGCCGATGCCGTCGGCAACGCGCTCATCCTCGTCGGTGCGGTGATCGCCATGGCGTTCATCGACCCGCTGCTGCTCGGACTGATCGTGGTGGTCGTCGGTGCCTCGCTGGCGGTGGTCGTGTTGCTCAGCACGCGCATCCGTGCGGCCTCGGCCGATCAGCAGGCACGGGTCGGGGAGCTCTCGTCGGGGGTCGAGCGAGCGGTGGGGTCAATCCGGACGATTCGCGCCGCCGGCGCGACCGACCGCGAGACCGCGGCTGTGACGCAGACGGCGACCGCCGCCTACGACGCCGGGGTGCGGATCGCGCGGGTGTCGGCCCTGATCGTGCCGATCGCCTTCGTCGCCCTGCAGGTGTCGCTGCTCGTCGTGCTGGGCGTCGGCGGGTACCGGGTGGCATCCGGAGCGATCGACGTCGCGTCCCTGGTCACGTTCGTGATCTTCCTCTTCCTTCTCGTGCAGCCCCTCGCCTCCGCGATCGGCGCGATCACGTCGGTGAATCAGGCGCTCGGCGCGCTCGGGCGGATCCAGGAGGTGCTCGATCTCCCCCTCGAGAGCGACGGCGACCAGCCGCGAGCGGCGACGTCGGTTCCGGATGCCGCGGCCCTCGAGTTCCGCGACGTGCGGTTCCGCTACCCCGAGCACGTCGTGAAGGCACGCGAGGCGGCGGCTCGGGAGGCCCGCTCGGTCCTCGCCGACGTGCACCTCGAGGCGGAGGACCTTTCCGCCGAGAGCGACCGCGAGGTCCTGCGTGGGGTGTCGTTCACGGTGCCCCGCGGGTCGCGAGTGGCGCTCGTGGGGCCGTCGGGGGCGGGCAAGAGCACGATCCTCTCGCTCATCGAGCGCTTCTACGACCCGACCGACGGCGCGATCCTCGTCGACGGCGTGGATGCCCGCGACCTCGCGCGCGACGAGCTGCGGGCCCGCTTCGGGTACGTCGAGCAGGACGCCCCGACCCTGGCCGGCACGATCGCCGACAATCTGCGGCTCGCCTCGCCCGCGGCATCCGACGCCGACTGCGAACGCGTCCTGCGCGAGGTCAACCTCGGCGACGTGCTCGAGCGGAGCCCGCTCGGCGTCGACGCCCCCGTCGGAGAGGACGGCGTGATGCTGTCGGGCGGAGAGCGTCAGCGCCTCGCGATCGCACGCGCCCTGCTGGCGGCTCCCCCGGTGCTGCTGCTCGACGAGTCGACCTCGTCGCTCGACGGCGTCAACGAGCAGCGCATGCGCGAGGCGATCGACGCCGTCGCGACCGACCGCACGCTCCTGGTCATCGCGCACCGCCTGTCGACGGTCGTCGACAGCGACCTCATCGTGGTGCTCGAGAACGGCCGGGTGGTCGGTCAGGGCACGCACAGCGAGCTCGTGGCATCCACTCCCCTGTACCGGGATCTGGCGAAGCACCAGCTGCTGGTGTAGCGGGGTCGGCTTCGGCCGGTGGTCCGGCGCGGGGTGGGTCGCTGCTGGCCGCGGGCGGCTCGGGGCTTCGGGGGCGGGCGCGCGCGCACGCATAAACACGATCCGCGCGCGGAAACACGCTCTCCACGCGTTTACGTGAGCAAACAGCGTTTATGCGTGACCGCGACGGCGCGGACGCCCCGCGCAGACGCGCCCCGGCATCGCCGACCGGCGAACGGACGCCCCCGGCATCGCCCGCACCGTCCGCGCGGGCTCCCGCGCCGCCCCTCGCCCGCCCGCACGCATAAACACGATCCACGCACAGAAACACGCTCTCCACGCGTTTCCGTGAGCAGACAGCGTTTATGCGTGACCGCGACGGCGCGGACGCCCCGCGCAGACGCGCCCCGGCATCGCCGACCGGCGAACGGACGCCCCCGGCATCGCCCGCACCGTCCGCGCGGGCTCCCGCGCCGCCCCTCGCCCGCCAGCACGCATAAACACGATCCACGCACAGAAACACGCTCTCCACGCGTTTCCGTGAGCAAACAGCGTTTATGCGACGAACCGGTGCCGCGGGAGCGCTCGCGCGACAGCTCAGCGCCGCGCGAACGGCAGCGCTGCGGCTCGGTGCCGCGAACGCTCGCGCGACAGCTCGGCGCCGCGCGAACGCCAGCGCAACGGCCCCGGCGCCGCGGCAACGCCCGTGCGACGGCTCGGGCCGGCGGGGCGCCCGCCATGCGCGGGGTCACGCCCGGGGCGGGCGTACCGATGCCCCTCCTGCGCGCCAAGAACGGGAGGGGCATCGGATTCGAAGGGCTCGGCCCCGACCGCGGGGAGGCGGGCGGGGCGAGCGGGCTCAGGCGCGCTGCAGGCGGTAGCGCAGAGCGGCGAGCTCGGCGCGGAGCGCGGCGGGGAGGTGCGAACCGAAGGTGTCGAAGAACTCCTCGGTCAGGTCGGCTTCGGCGAGCCACGAGTCACGGTCGATCGCGAACAGCTCGTCGAGGTCGGCGGCGGGGATCTCGAGACCCGACAGGTCGAGGTCGTCCACACGGGGCAGGCGTCCGATCGGGCTGTCCACGGCGTCGACCTGTCCGTCGACGCGGCGGATGATCCAGTCGATCACGCGGGCGTTGTCGCCGAAGCCGGGCCACAGGAAGCGGCCGTCGTCGCCCTTGCGGAACCAGTTGACCTGGAAGATGCGCGGGGCGCGGTCGAAGCGGAGCTTCTGCCCCACATTCAGCCAGTGGCCGAAGTAGTCGCCCATGTTGTACCCGCAGAACGGGAGCATCGCGAACGGGTCGCGGCGGAGTTCGCCGACGGTGCCCTCCTGCGCGGCGGTCTTCTCCGAAGACACCGTCGAGCCGAGGAAGACGCCGTGCGACCAGTCCGTGGCCTCGACGACGAGCGGGACGTTCGTCGCGCGGCGTCCGCCGAACAGGATGACGTCGAGCGGGACGCCCTCGGGGGCCTCCCAGTCCTCCGCGATCTGCGGGCACTGAGCGGCGCCGACCGTGAAGCGCGAGTTGGGGTGCGCGGCGGGACGACCGGACGCGGGGGTCCAGGGCTTGCCCTCCCAGTCGATGAGCTGCGGGGGCGCCTCGTCGGTCAGGCCCTCCCACCACACGTCGCCGTCGGGGCGGAGCGCGACGTTCGTGAAGATCGTGTTGCCCCACAGCGTCTCGATCGCGGTCACGTTCGTCGACTCACCGGTGCCGGGAGCGACACCGAAGAAGCCGGCCTCGGGGTTGATGGCCCACAAGCGCCCGTCCTCGCCGGGACGGATCCAGGTGATGTCGTCGCCGAGGGTCTCGACGCGCCAACCGGGGATCGTGGGGCGGAGCATCGCGAGGTTGGTCTTGCCGCACGCCGAGGGGAACGCGGCGGCCACGTGGTACGCCTTGCCCTTCGGATCGATCACGCGGATGAGGAGCATGTGCTCGGCGAGCCAGCCCTCGTCACGACCGATGACGGAGGCGATGCGCAGGGCGAAGCACTTCTTGGCGAGGATCGCGTTGCCGCCGTAGCCCGACCCGAACGACCAGACCTCGAGCGTGTCGGGGAAGTGGACGATGTACTTCTCGTCGTTGCACGGCCACGCGACGTCGGCCTCACCCGGCGCGAGCGGCGCACCGACCGAGTGCACGGTCTTCACCCACGGAGCACCGGCGGCGATCTGCGCGGTCACGGCGCTTCCGACGCGGGTCATGACGCCGATGGATGCCACGGCGTAGGCGCTGTCGGTGATCTGGACGCCGATGTGGCTCAGGGGGCCTCCGACGGCGCCCATCGAGAAGGGGACGACGTACATCGTCCGACCGCGCATCGACCCCTCGAAGACGCCGTTCAGCGTCTCGCGGATCTCGGCCGGGGCGATCCAGTTGTTGGTGGGGCCGGCGTCCTCTTCGCGCTCGGAGGCGATGTAGGTGCGCGACTCGAGACGGGCGACGTCGCCGGGGTGCGAACGCGCGAGGTAGGAGCCCGGGCGCCACTCGGGGTTGAGCTTGATGAGCTTGCCCTCGTCGACCATCTCGCGAAGGAGCGCGTCGTTCTCGGCGGCGGAACCGTCGACCCAGTGGATGCGATCGGGCTGGGTGAGCGCCGCGACCTGGTCGACCCAGGCGAGGAGGCCGGGCATGCCGGGACCGTCGACGTCAGGACGCGCGCCGTAACCGGGGCGGGCGACGGGGGCGGTCGCGGCGGCGCGGCCGGTAGGGCGGGCGAAGATGTCGGCGAGGGCCATGTCGTCTCCTTTGAGCGGAATTCTGTGGTGTTCCCCTACTCTGACGGGCTATCAGCCGATCTTTAGGCAAAATCGAGTCATAAAAACCGCTGATCTTTCGATATGGTCAAGGAATGGCCTCGTCGCTCGAACTCACCACCCTCGGACACCGCATCCGCCACCACCGACTCGCTCGCGGACTCACCCTGGATGAGCTCGGCGCGCTGGTGGGCGTCGCGGGGAGCCAGCTCAGCCTGATCGAGAACGGGAAGCGCGAGCCGAAGCTCTCCCTCCTGCAGGAGATCGCCCGCGCGACCGAGACCGAGGTCACCGAGCTGCTCTCGACCGAGCCCCCGAACCGGCGCGCGGCACTCGAGATCGAGCTCGAGCGCGCGCAGTCGAGCCCGTTCTTCCAGCAGCTCGGCATCCCTCCCATGAAGGTGACCAAGGGCACCAGCGACGAGACGATCGAGGCGGTGCTGGGCCTGCATCGCGAATTGCAGCGCCGCGAGCGCGAGACGATCGCGAGCCCCGAAGAAGCCCGACGCGCGAACACCGAGATGCGTCTGCGCATGCGCGCGGTCGACAACCACCTGCCGGACATCGAGAAGCTGGCCGAGAAGCAGCTCAAAGCCGCGGGCCACGGGACGGGGGCGCTGACACACCGCACCGTCAGCATCATGGCCGAGCAATTGGGCTTCGAGCTGATCTACGTCAGCGACCTCCCCCACTCCGCCCGCTCGGTCACCGACCTCGAGAACGGACGCATCTACCTTCCCCCGGCATCCATCCCCGGCGGCCACGGTCTGCGCTCGATGGCCCTGCAGGCGATGGCGCACCGCCTGCTCGGTCACCGGCCGCCCACCGACTACGCGGACTTCCTCCAGCAGCGCCTCGAGATCAACTACTACGCCGCCTGCTGCCTCATGCCCGAGACGAGCTCGGTCGCATTCCTCGCTCAGGCGAAGAAGGACCGCAACCTCGCCGTCGAGGACTTCCGCGACGCGTTCGGCGTCACGCACGAGGCCGCCGCGATGCGGATGACGAATCTCATGACGGCGCATCTCGGCATCCGTCTGCATTTCCTCCGCGTCGACGGCGACGGGGCCATCTCGCGCGTCTACGAGAACGACGGCCTCCCCCTGCCCACCGACGTCACCGGGTCGGTCGAGGGTCAGATCGTGTGCAAGAAGTTCTCGGCGCGATCGGCCTTCGACGAGCACAACCGCACCACGGAGCACTACCAGTACACCGACACCCCCGCCGGGACGTTCTGGTGCTCGACCCAGACCGGCTCGACATCCGATGGCGACTTCTCGATCACCGTGGGGGTGCCGTTCGACGACGCGCGCTGGTTCCGCGGTCGCGAGACCTCGACGCGTGGCGTCTCACGCTGCCCCGACGAGTCGTGCTGCCGTCGCCCCGATTCCGAGGCGGCCGAGCGCTGGTCGGGCAAGGCGTGGCCGAGTGCCCGCGTGCACCGGCACATGTTCTCGCCGCTCCCCCGCGGCATGTTCCCCGGCGTCGACGACGCCGAGGTGTTCGCGTTCCTGGACCGGCACGCGGGCGACTGAGACGGGCCGCGCACGCGGTGGCCCGCGAGCGCGGTGGGCCAAACTCCTGAGAAAAGGAGTGGCGTCCTTCTTCGGCGACCCGGATGGCGCCACCCACGGACGAAAGTCAGGAGTTCGGCCCGGCGGGCGCCGGAGCCGGCGGGCGCCGGAGCCGGCGGGCGCCGGAGCCGGCGGGCGGGTCCGGGGCGGGCGGGGTCGAGTGGCGGTGGGCCGCGCTCCGGAGAATCGGCGGCAGATCGTCAGGATCAGACCACAGGCGCGGCGATCGTGCTCGAGAACTCCGGAGCGCGGCACCGCAACGCGGCGACCCGATACGACGGCGGAGGTCGCCCGCGGCGAATGCCCGCGGCATGAAATCAAATCGACACACGGATGGCCTATTCACGAAAAGTAAAACATTTACATTGGCGGGACACTCACCGATACGGAGGCTCCCGACATGTCACACCTTCGCACCGCCCTGTTCCCCGCCCACCCGCCCACCGCGCTGCGCCGCCACCGTCGGCGCACAGCCGCCGCAGCCGCCGGCGTCCTCGCCCTCGCCCTCGCCGTCTCCGGGTGCTCCTCGCCCGGCGCCTCGACGGATGCCTCCACCTCCGGCTCGTTCGGCACGGCCAGCGTGGCCCTGAGCTGGATCAAGAACTACGAATTCGCCGGCTACTACTTCGCCGAGGACGACGGCGACTACACCGACGCCGGCTTCGACAAGGTCGACCTCATCGCCGGCGGCGGCAACACCAACTCGTGGGACCTCGTCCTCGGCGGCCAGGCGCAGATCGGTCTCGCATCCGACCTCACCGGCATCACCGGCGCCATCAACGACGGCGCCGGGCTGAAGATCATCGGCGCGCAGTTCGTGAAGAACCCGGTCGGCTTCGTCTCGCTCGCGAAGAACCCCATCCGCACCGTCGCCGACCTCAAGGGCAAGCGCATCGGCGTCGACGCGGGCGGCAAGCTCGCCGTCGAGGCGGTGCTGAAGGCCAACGACCTCCCCGCCGACACGGTGGAGTTCGTCTCCGTCCCCAACGGCGTCGACCCGCTCATGAACGGCGAGGTCGATGCCCTCATCGGCTTCCTCACCAACTACCCCATCGCCGTCAAGAACGCCGGCGGCGATGTGGTGACGATGTCCTTCGCCGACGCGAACTACGCGCAGTTCGGTGACGCCGTGGTCGTCAGCGACAAGGAGCTGTCCGAGAACCGCGACGAGATCAAGGCGATCATGAAGGCCAGCATCGAGGGCTGGAACAGCGCCCTCAGCAAGGGAACGGATGCCATCGCCGACATCGCCATGAAGCACGGTGGCGCCGACAACGGCCTGGACCGTCAGCTGCAAGTCGACTCCGCGGCCGTGCTGCCCTCCTTCATGCTCACGCCCGACACCGTGAAGAACGGCATCTTCACGCTCACGCCGGAGCTGATCGATCAGGCGGTCTCCTCGCTCGCCGCGGCCGGCATCACGGCCGACCCGAGCATGTTCGATACGTCGCTCCTCCAGGAGGTCTACGCCGAGAACCCCGACCTGATCCCCGGCTTCACCGTGCCGGCATCCTGAACAGCCCCACCCGACACACCGACCAGAGAGGACGCCACGACATGATCCCCACTCCCGTGCGCGGCGTCCTCTTCGGCGTCGCGGGCCTCGGCGTCCTGATCGTCGCCTGGCACGTCGTCGCCGTGACGGTGTACCAGCGAGCCAACGGCACTCCGGGGCCGGTGCCCCCGCCGCTCCCGGTCTTCGCCCGCGCGATCACCGGACTGTTCGGCGGCGCGTACGCCGAGGGACTTGCGGCGACCGCGGGGGCGGCGGTGACCGGCTACGGCATCGCCGTCGTGATCGCGCTGGTGCTCGGCATCCTGGTCATGGTGGCACCGCCGCTCGGACCGCTCGCCTCGCAGCTCGGTGTCGTCGCCGCGTGCGCGCCGGCCGCCGCGATCGCCCCGATCGTCGTCCTGCTGACCCCGTCGGGAAGCCGCGGGGTCAGTGTCGTGCTGGCGTTGCTGGCGGTCGAGTTCCCGCTGATCGTCGGGGTGCTGCTCGGGCTGCGCTCCGCCGCCCCCGCGCAGATCGACCTCGTGCACGCGTACGGCGGAAGCTCCTGGACGGCGATCCGGAAGGTGCGCGTGATCTCGGCGATCCCCGCTCTGCTCGCGGCTCTGAAGCTCGCGGCCCCGGCCGCCTTCCTCGGCGCCATGACCGGCGAGTTCTTCACGGTCGGGGTCGACGAGGGCGCCGGCCGGCTGCTCATCTCGCAGCAGTACGTGGGCGACTACACCGGCATGTGGGCCATCGCCCTGCTGGCGACGGTCGTATCCGCCCTCGGATACGGCGCGATCGCCCTGCTCGGGCGTCTCCTCGCACCCTGGACCACGCACACGGGAGGTGCCCGATGACCCGCCTACCGACTTGGGTCTGGACGACCCTGTGCACCCTCGCCACCGCCGCCCTGCTGCTGGTCGGCTGGCAGCTCGCGATCTCCCTGTCCGGCCTGAGCCCGTACCTCGCCAAGACCCCGATCGACGTGTGGCGCTACCTCTTCGTCGACGGGGCGGGAAACCCCGCGGATGCCGCTGAGCGGCGCGCCGCCCTCGCGCCGATGATCGGGGTGACGCTCCTCCACAGCGCCGTCGGGCTGCTCCTCGGGGTGAGCGCAGGCTTCATCGGCGCCGTGGCCCTGACGGTGTCGCGCGCGCTCCGTTCGATCTTCCTGCCCCTCGCCCTCCTGCTGCAGACCGTGCCCCTGATCGCCATGGCGCCCGTCATCTACGCCGTCTTCGGCTCCGGCATCCTGACCGCGGCAGTCGTGGCCGCGGTGGTCACCTTCTTCCCCCTGCTGATGAACATCGGCGCGGGGCTCACCTCGACCACTCCCGAGACCTCCGACCTCGTGCGCGCGTACGGCGGCGGACGATGGACGCTCCTGCGGTTCGTGCAGCTGCCGGCATCCCTCCCCTCGCTGTTCGCGGGCCTCAAACTCGCGGCCCCCGCAACCGTCTCCGCCGCCACCCTGTACGAGTTCCTGTTCTCGTTCGAGGGACTCGGCGCGAACCTGCTGACGAGCAAGTCGTACTCCGACTACGGCCTGCTCTGGACGCTCGTCGTCGTCACGGTGCTGCTGTCGCTCGCGGCCTACGGGCTCGTCGTCGCGGCCGAAACGCTCCTGCTCGCCGGCCGCTTCCCCCCGCGCGACTCGACCCTCGCTCAGAAAGGCCCCGCATGACCGCGTCCGGTATGACCGCGTCCGGCGTCCACATCCGCGGACTCACGCGCCACTTCGCCACCCGCCGCGAGACGGTCGTCGCCGTCGACGGGGTCGACCTCGACACCCCGCGCGGGTCGTTCCTCTCGCTCCTCGGTCCCTCGGGGTGCGGCAAATCCACGGTGCTGCGCATGCTCGCGGGGCTCGACACGCCGACTTCCGGCGAGGCCACGGTGAACGACCTCGCGCCCTCCGCTCTCCGGCGCACCCACGCGTACGGCATCGCCTTCCAAGACCACGCCCTCCTGCCGTGGCGCACCGTGGAGCGCAACATCGCCTTCCCGTTCGAGATCGCCGGACTCCCCGTCGACAAGGAGTGGGTCACCGAGCTGCTGCACCTCGTGCGGCTCGAACAGTTCGCCAAGGCCCGCCCCTGGCAGCTCTCGGGCGGAATGCGGCAGCGCGTCGCGATCGCCCGCGCCCTGGCCCTGCGACCCGGCGTGCTCTTCCTCGACGAGCCCTTCGGTGCGCTCGACGACGTCACCCGGCAGCGCCTCAACGTCGAGTTGCAGCGCCTGTGGAGCGAGCAGCAGGCGACCACCGTGATGGTCACGCACGGCGTGCAGGAGGCGGTGTTCCTGAGCGACAAGGTCGCCGTGATGAGCCCGCGCCCGGGCCGCATCAAAGAGGTCATCGACATCGACCTCCCGAGGCCTCGCACCCTCGAGATGACCACCTCCCCGGAGTTCCACTCCTACGTCGACCGCGCCAGCGCACTCCTGTTCCACTGATCCCCCGAAAGGCCGACTCCCATGACCGAACTCACCGCCGTCGCCGCCACCCACACCGCCCCCGATCTGGATGCCGCGGAGGAGGGGATCCGCATGTACATGCGCGCGATCGGCCTCGACACCGACCACCCCACCCTCGTCGACACCCCGCGTCGCGTGGCCCACGCCGGTCTCGACCTCTTCTCGGGCATGTACGGCGACCCGCACCGCGCGCTGGGCGGCGGGGAGCCGATCGAGGGCGTGTACCCGGGGGCCGTCGCGGTGCACGACATCCCGTACTCCTCGATGTGCGAGCACCACCTGCTGCCGTTCCAGGGGGTGGTGTCGGTGGTGTACCTCCCCGACCGCTCACTCGCCGGCATCGGTGACTTCGACGCGATGCTGCGCGTGCTCGCCGCTCGTCCTCAGATGCAGGAGCGCCTCGCCGACCAGATCGCCGAGGTCGTCTCCGAGACGCTCGGCGCGAAGGGCGTGCTCGTGCGACTGACCGCGCAGCACGCGTGCATGTGGGCGCGCGGGGAACGCACCGTCGGCGCCACGGCCTTCTCTCTGGCCTCGCGCGGGGTGTACGACACCGACCCGTCCGCCCGGGCCGAGGCACGGGTGCTGCTCGGGATGCACTGACGTGACGAGCTCGACGCAGGTCGCCGCGATCGCCGCGCGGGGCGGGGTCGCCCTCGTCCCCATCGGCGCGACCGAACAGCACGGACCGCACCTTCCGGTGACGACCGACACCACGATCGCGGCGGCCTTCGCCACGGCGGCGAGCGCCCGCGTGGCGAGGGACGTCGCCACCTGGGTCCTGCCCGCCGTGCCGTTCGGCTTCTCTCCCGAGCACGCCGGACGCCCCGGCACGGTCAGCCTGTCACCGCGAACGCTGCTGGCCGTGACCGACGACATCGGTCGCGGCGTGGCCGCCAGCGGCATCCGTCGCCTTCTGTTCGTCAACGGCCACGGCGGCAACCCGGAGCTGCTGCACGTCGCCTGCCGTCAGCTCCGCGAGCGGCGGGGCCTCGCGGCGTTCGCGGTGCACGTGCCCGGACTCGCGCTGCCGCCCGAGCTCGCCGAGGGCGTGACCACGGGCGATCTCGACGCCCACGCGGGTCACTACGAGACGAGCGTGCTGCTCGCGCTCGACCCGGCTTCCGTCGACATGGATGCCGCCCGCGCCGACGGTCTCGATGAGGTGACCGCTGCGGCCGACTCGCTCACACGCCCCTTCGGAACGGTCAGCGTGCCCTGGCACGTCGACGACCTGTCCGCCTCGGGGGTGATCGGCGACCCCACGACCGCCGACGCCGGCTGGGGTGAGCGCGCGTTCGCCGCGCAAGCCGCGGCGCTGGCCGACATCGTGCGCGCCGTGGCGGCGCACCTCCTCCCGGACGAGTGGGTACACTCGCGGCGGGGGGATGCCGAATGACCGACGGTCCAGGCCGAACGCCGACCCTCCAAGAGGTCGCGACCGAGGCGAGAGTCAGTCTCGCGACCGCCAGCAACGCCCTCACCGGCAACCGCGGGGTGAGCCCGAAGCTGCGCGACCGCGTGCTTGAGGCCGCGCAGCGACTCGGATACCCGCGCACGTCCGGGCGACGGCGCACCGACCGCACCACCGTGGGGATCGTGCTGCCCGACGTGCGGCATCCGGCCTACGCCGAACTCGCCCACGCCTTCGAACGGGAAGGCGCGCAGCGCGACTGGTCGCTCGTGCTCGCTGGTTCCGACTACGAGCCCGACAACGAGCTCGACGCGCTCGAGAACCTCGTGCGCACCACCGACGGCGTGCTGCTCTCGCCCTCGCGTCCGCCCCGGTCGGGCGTGCACCGGCTGCAGGCGAGCCCCGTGCCGATCGTCGCGTGCGACGAACCGGCGGATTCCGCGCTCATCGGCGGGTGGGTGCGCTCCGACAACTTCGGCGGCGGTCGCGCCGCCGCGCACCACCTGGTGGATGCCGGCGGCACCCGTTTCGCCATGCTCGGCGGCGAGGGGTACCTGCCCTCCACGAAGGAGCGGCGCGAGGGATTCCTCGCCGGGCTCGCCGATCGCGGCTTCGCGGCCGACGACGTGCTGATCATCGGCGAGAACTACGGCATGGACGGCGGGCAGAGCGCCATGGCCGAACTGCTCGAGACCGATGCCGACGTCGACGCCGTGTTCGCCGTGAGCGACCTGCACGCGGTGGGGGCGTTCTTCCGGGCCCTTCAGGAGGGGCGGCGCGTCCCCGACGACATCCTGCTGTGCGGGTTCGACGGTGTCGCATGGACCCGCCAGATCTCCCCCACGATCACCACCGTGCGACAGGACTGGGCCAAGATCGCGGGTCGCGCGATGGACATCCTCGACGCGCTCATGTCGGGCGGAGAAGGCGACCGCGCCGTCGTACCGGTCGAGCTGGTGCCCGGCGAGTCGACCCGGCGCTGATCCCGCTCCTGTGCCAAGCTCTCGGGCCGCGCGGGCCGAACTCCTGAGAAGTCGCGACGCGCCCGAACGGATTGACCCCGCGCACGGCTCCGTCGCCCGAAACTCAGGAGTTTCGCCCGCGTCGCGAGCCGGAGAACGGCGGATGCCACGACCTCGGGCCCTCGCGGGGCACCGGGGTCGTGGCATCCGGTGTCTTCTGCGGCCCGGTCAGGCGTACGGGTTGGCCGTCAGCGTGTACTTCGTCTGCAGGTACTCGTGGATGCCCTCGTCGCCGCCCTCGCGGCCGAGGCCGGACTGCTTCCAGCCGCCGAAGGGGGCCGCGGCGTTGGAGACGACGCCGACGTTGAGGCCCATCATCCCGGTCTCGAGCTTGTCGATCATTCGCTGACCGCGCGCGAGCGACTCGGTGAAGACGTAGGACACGAGGCCGTACTCGGTGTCGTTGGCGAGACGCACGGCGTCGTCCTCGTCGTCGAAGGGGACGATCGCGAGCACGGGTCCGAAGATCTCCTCGCGGAGGATGTCGCTGCCCGGCTGCACGTCGGACACGACGGTCGGCTCGAAGAATGTGCCCGGGCCGTCGATGGGCGAACCGCCCGTGGTGACCGTGGCGCCGCGCTCGACGGCATCCCCCACCAGGGTCTTGGCCTTGTCGACGGCGCGGTCGTCGATCAGGGGTCCGATCTGCACGCCGTCCTCGGTGCCGCGGCCGATCTTCATGCCCTGCACGCGCTCGGTGACACGGGCGGTGAACTCCTCGACGACACTGCGCTGCACGATGAAGCGGTTGGCGGCGGTGCACGCCTGTCCGATGTTGCGGAACTTCGCGAGCATCGCGCCGTCGACCGCCTTGTCGAGGTCGGCATCCTCGAAGACGACGAACGGGGCGTTGCCGCCGAGCTCCATCGAGGTGCGGAGTACACCCGGCGCCGCCTGCTGCAGGAGCTTCACGCCGACCGGGGTGGACCCGGTGAAGGAGAGCTTGCGCAGGCGCGGGTCGGAGATGATCCGCTCCGAGACGGGACCCGTGTTCGTGGTCGTGACGACGTTGACGACACCGGCCGGAACACCGGCGTCCTGCAGGATCTGCGCGAAGAACAGCGTCGTCAGCGGCGTCAGGGTGGCCGGCTTGATGACGACCGTGCAGCCGGCGGCGAGCGCCGGGGCGATCTTGCGGGTGGCCATCGCGAGGGGGAAGTTCCACGGGGTGATGAGGTAGCAGGGCCCCACGGGGTGCTGCGTGACGATCATGCGACCGGTGCCCTCGGGGTTCGCTCCGTAGCGGCCCTGGGTGTGCGCGGTGACCTCGCTGAACCAGCGCAGGAACTCGCCGCCGTACACGACCTCGCCGCGCGCTTCGGCGAGCGGCTTGCCCATCTCGAGCGTCATCAGCAGCGCGATGTCCTCCTTGCGCTCCTGCAGCAGGTCGAAGGCGCGGCGGAGGATCTCGGCACGCTCACGGTCGGGCGTCGCCGCCCAGGACGGGAACGCCTCGGCCGCGGCATCCATCGCCTTGACGCCGTCATCCACGCTCGCATCGGCGATCTCGATCAGCACGTCGCCGGTCGCCGGGTCGTACACGGCGACGGTCTTGCCGCCCTCGGCCGCGCGCCACTCGCCGTTGATCAACAGGCCGGTGGGTACGGATGCCAGCAGCTCGCTCTCGCGCGAATCGGTCATGGGTCCTCCTGTGTCGGGGCGGGGCGTTCCCGCTCATTCTGGTCAGCGCGCGTCTCGGCGCCGATATACGTGGCGTACAAAGCGAGCTTCTGGGTCGCCGCTGTGGACGGCTGCGGGTGGTGTGGTTGCGGGCGGGGGTGGTTGCGGCCGTCGCGGTGGTCGGGGTGGTCGGGGCATCGTCGCGCGGCCCCGACGCCGCCGTGATCACGCATAAACGCCATCCACTCGCATAAACACGGTGTGCTCGCGTTTCTGCGCGTCGATCGCGTTTATGCGGGGGATGCCGCGGCCGCCGGCACGGCCATCACCCCCGCGAGGAACCTCTCGAGCCCCTCCGGCTCCGAGAGCGGCAGGACGTGCGCGACGTACTGATCGGGACGCACGACGACCACGGCCCCCTCGGCGCCGATCCCCCGCTCGGCGAAGATGTCGCTGCTCGTCCAGGCCGAAGGCGCGGCGGCGAACACCTTCTCGAGGTCGGTCAGCCCGAGCGGTCCCGAACGGGGGCGGAACAGCGATGGCACGTCGACGACGTCCTCCCATCGACCGGGATAGATCGCCTTCACGTCGAACACCGCGTCGAGGTCGGCTCCGACGGGGGTGAGCCGCTCCACGATGGCTCGCGCCTCCGTCGCCCAGGTCGCCAGCGCCGAGCCGTCGGCATCCGCGAAGGCGTACACGCGCCACCGGCCGTCCGCGCGCGCGTGGTGGCCGAGATGCACGGCGTTGCCGTCGCACACCCGCACGACCTCGACGCTCTTGAAGCGCTTGCCCACCGGGAATCCGGATGCCAGCTCCCCCGCCGCATCCGCCGCGACGATCCGCGACGGGGCGTAGTGCGTGCCGAAGCCGGACGGGAACTCCGCGGTCGCGAGGTAGTAGGTCGCCAGCTCGTCGGGGTCCGTGATCTCGCCGGGCTTACGGGCCATGAGCGACGACCACTCGCGATCGAAGTCGATCAGCTGCTGCGCGACCGGGCGACGCTCCTCGTCGTAGGTGCGCAGAAGGTCGGCGGATGCCAGACCGGTCAGCACGTGGCCGAGCTTCCAGCCGAGGTTGAAGCCGTCCTGCATCGACACGTTCATGCCCTGGCCCGCCTTCGCGCTGTGCGTGTGGCAGGCGTCACCGGTCAGGAAGACGCGGGGGTTCTCGAGGTCGTCGACGAACTGGTCGGTCACCCGGTGACCCACCTCGTACACGCTGTGCCAAGCGACCTGCTTCACGTCGATCGTGTACGGGTGAAGGATCTCGTTCGCCCGGCGGATCACCTCTTCGATCGGGGTCTGCCGCACGCGGTGGTCGTCGTCGGCCGCGACCTCACCGAGGTCGATGTACATGCGGCTGAGGTACCCGCCCTCGCGCGGGATGTGGAGGATGTTGCCCGCGGCGGCGTTGATCGCGCACTTGATGCGCCAGTCGGGGAAGTCGGTCTCGACGAGCACGTCCATGACGCCCCACGCGTGCTGCGCGGCGGCCCCGACGTGGGTGCGGCCGATCGCCTGGCGAACCCCGCTGCGCGCCCCGTCGCAGCCGACGACGTACTTCGCGCGGATCGTGCGCTCCCCCGACGCCGTGCGCACCCGCACCTCGACGTCGTCGTCGTGCACCTCGAGGCCGAGGAACTCCACGCCGTAGTCGGGAGTGATGCGCGCCGGCCCGTTCGCGGCGGCCTCGGCGAAGTAGTCGAGCACGCGCGCCTGGTTGACGATGAGGTGCGGGAACTCGCTGATCTTGTAGCCGTAGTCCTCGGTGCGGGTCGTGCGGATGATCCGCTGCGGGTCGTCGGGGTCGGGCGCCCAGAAGTTCATCCACCCGATGTTGTAAGCCTCGGCGGTGATCCGATCGGCGAAGCCGAAGGCCTGGAACGTCTCGACGCTGCGCGGTTGGATGCCGTCGGCCTGACCGAGCGTGAGACGCCCGTCGCGCTTCTCGATGAGGCGCGTGGCGAGCTGCGGGAACTGCGACATCTGTGCGGCGAGCAGCATGCCCGCGGGGCCGGAGCCGACGATCAGGACGTCGACGCGGTCGGGCAGGTCGGTCGGACGGTCGATTCCCGTGCCCGCGGCGTTGTGCACGCGCGGGTCACCGGAGACGTAACCGTGGTGGTGGAACTGCATCGTTGCTCCTGACGTCGATGTCGGGCTTGCTACCGTGACGTGTGTGTTCTATATTCGAACGCACCGTTCTTCTATCGAACGAGAGGTTAGCTCGCTCATGCCCGCACGGCAAGACGCGTCTCCCGCGTCGCAGACACTGAGCCGTGGCATCCGCCTGCTCGAAGAACTCGCGGACGCGCGCACTCCGCTCTCGATCGACGACCTCGCCGCGCGCGTCGGGCTGCATCGTTCCGTGGCCTATCGCCTGCTGCGCACCCTGGAAGACCACGGGCTCGTGACGAGGGATGCCGCGGGCGCGGTGCGCCTGGGAACAGGCCTCGCCGCGCTGGCCGCGGGCGTCGCCGCCGACCTGCAGGCCGAGGCCCTGCCCGAACTGACCGCGGCGGCGAATGAGCTGGGAATGACGTGCTTCCTCGTCGTGCTCGACCACGACGAGTGCGTCACTCTCGCCAGCGTCGAGCCGCGACATGCCGTCACCGCTGTGGCGCAGCGGCCGGGGGCTCGGCATCCTGTGACCCGGGGCGCGCCCGGCCGCGCGATCCTGTCGCAGCTTCCCCCGCGTCGCTGGCCCGACACGGTCGACGCGCGCCTCGCGGCCGAGGTCGCGGACGCCGCGGAGCGCGGGTGGGCGACGAGTCACGACGAGGTGGTGCCGTCGCTGCGCGCGGTGGCCGTGCCGCTGAGCGTGCAGGGGCGCCAGCCCGCCGCGGTCGCCGCGGTCTACGTCGCGACCGCCCTCGACGACACCGCGATCGCCGCGCGCTTGGCATCCGCCGCCGCGGCCGTGCGCGAGGCGCTGTAGCCGGGCGCTGTAGCTCGCGCCCCGCTCCGCGGGCGCTCCGCACGGCTTCGCCCGAGCGCGGGTCAGCGGACCACGCGGACCCTCAGGACGCGAGGCCCGTGCCGCACGAGGAGCAGAAGCGCGCGCCCGACGGGTTCTCAGAACCGCAACCGGTGCAGGTCGCGACCACCACGAGTGGCGATCCGCACTCCCCGCAGAACTTGCCGCCGTGCGACTGCGCGCCGCACGCACCGCAGCGCGGGCGGGCCTGCGACTTCAGATCGACTCCGCCCACGAGGTCGACCGTCTCGAGCCGTTCCTGCACCTGTCGGCGTCGCGCCTCGGCCTGCAGCTGCGCGAGCTCCTCGACCGCGATCGGCGAACAGCGCACGCACTGCCCGACGCCGTCGTTCCAGCAGACGTCGTCGCAGACCCAGTCGCTGCACGCGCGACACTGGTGGAACTTCGGTGCGATCTCGGCCGTCGCAGCTCGCAGCGCCTGATCCTTCGCCGGCGAGTTCGTGCCGCGATCGAGGAGCCGATCCGCCATCGAGGTGAACTGCGACACCTGCCCGCCGAACAGGTTGCCGATGCCGCGGGCGAGCCGTTGACCGGCGGCACGCGGATCGGACCGGAAGGCCGACCGGTAGCCGTTGCCGCAGCGTTCGCAGCGGAACTCGAACTGATAGCCGTCGGGGTTCGAGAGGTCGCTGAAGTTGTCGGTGAACGGGACGAGATCGCTCATGTCACTCCTGATCGGGGGGCGGGGGCGCCGAGAGCGCCGGGTGGGGGGAAGATCCGGGCCGCGCGCCGAACACGAGGTCGACGAGCGGTGCGAAATCGTGGTCGCGGGAGTACCGCGGGGCCTCCATGAGGAGGAGGTTGTTGATGAGCATCCCGCGCCCCATGAAGGCCCACAGCTCGAGATCGGACGCTCCCGCGTCTCGCAGGGTGCGGTACACGTCGTCGAACTGGCGGCGCGACTCGGCCCCGATGGCCGGTTCCGCGGTCGCCGCGGAGAAGGCGTGCGCCCACACGAGCAGCGCCGACGGGTTCGACAGGACGAGCTCTCGATAGGCCGCGCCGAGACGCTCGCCGTGGAAGCCGCCGCTCATCGCCGCGCGGAAGACCTCGACGATCTCGGCCGCGGCGAACGCATGAGTGCGGACGAAGAGTTCGAGCTTCGACCCGAACGTGCGGATCACGTACGGCTGCGAGACCCCCATCTCCGCCGCCACCTGCCCCGTGGACGTCCCGAAGTATCCGCGCGCGGCGAAGGCCCGCACGGAGGCGGCGAGCAGCTCGGCGTCGCGCGCGGGACGGCGTCGGGGGGTCGGCATCCGCGGTCCTTCCGGGAGGCGGTGTTATCGCTCGATAATAGCCTCGTCAGCTAGCGACCGGAAGCCATCCCGAGGCGGTGAGCGCGAGAGCGACGGCCCCCATCACGGTCGACCTCTCGGCGAGCTCGCCGCGTACGATCTCGGGCGCAGACGGCGTGTCGGGGATAAGCCCCCGCCGCAGCGCGCGGGCGAACGGCTCGAGCACGACATCGCCCGCTTCGGCCATCGCGCCGACGACGATCACCCGCTGCGGGGCGAACAACAGGCACGCCCGGGAGGCGGCGTCGCCGACGAGCTCCGCCGCGTCGGAGACGATCCGCGACGCGCGCGCATCACCGGCGGCCGTGCACGCGAGGAGCGAACGCACGTCGGGCGTCGCGGCCCCGCCGGCGACCGCCTCCAGGAGGGCGGGGATCGCGGCGAAGGTGTCGAGGCATCCGCGTTTCCCGCATCGACACACGGGTCCGTCCGCTGCGACGGCGAAGTGCCCGATCTCACCCGATCCGGCGCTGCCGACCAGTCGATCGCGGACGATCAGTCCTGCTCCGATCCCGCTGTGGAACTTCACCGTGAGCGAGTCCGCGACGTCGCGTCCCGCACCGAAGACGTGCTCACCCAGGGCGGCGAGATTGGCGTCGTTCTCCACGACGGTGTCGACACCGAACGTGTCGGCGAGTCGGCCCGCAGTGACCTCCGACCACCCCGGGAGCACCGAAGAGCCGATGACACGTCGTCGCACCGCGTCGATGGGGCCGGGCAGGGCGACGCCCACCGTCACCACGGCACCCTGACCCGCGGAAAGCTCCGCCACCGCCGCGCGGTAGAGCTCGGCCGCGACCGACAACCCCTCCTCGCTCGAGTACCGCTCGGCGAGCCGACTCTCCCGTGTCGCGAGGGCACGGGCATGCAGGTCGCAGACGACCACACGGACCGTGCGGAAGCCGAAGTCGACACCCGCAACCGAGGCAAGGGCGGGATCCACACTGAGCCCCCGCCCCCGTGGCCCCGTTCGCGACACCGACTCGCCGGCATCCTCCGTCTCGTGCAGCACCCCCTCCACGGCCAGGCCCTGCGTCGCCGTCGTGATGGTGGACGCGGCAAGACCCGTGCGGCGGGCCAGCTCCGCACGGCTGATCGGACCGTGGTCGCGCACGGCGGCGAGCACCCGGTGACGCGTGCTCGCCGCGTCGTCTCCGGCGACGTCGGCGAAGGTTCTCATGCCGGGAACATAACCCGTCATCGTCGCCCCAGCCAATAGAACACTTCGGTCGATGAAGTATTCATGCGCTTCGTGTCCAAGATTTGTCTTGACAGGTTCGGTAAACGAAGTATTTACTGAGCCTCGCCTCGACGATTCACCCGACTCGTCGCGGCATCCCCCGTGTCACCGACGATCGGAAGGGCTGACTCACCATGGTTGTGCCGAGTCTCGAACTGCAGGGCATCACCAAGCGCTTCGGCCACGTGGCGGCGCTCCGTGACGTGCACCTGGCGGCCCACGCCGGCCAGATCCTCGCCGTGGTCGGAGACAACGGCGCGGGCAAGTCCAGCTTGATCCGCACCATCAGCGGGGTCTACCGACCCGACGAGGGCAGTGTCCGCGTCGACGGTGTCGAGCAGGTATTCACCAATCCGGCCGCCGCCCGCGCGGCCGGCATCGCCACCGTGTTCCAGGACCTCGCTCTCGTCGAGGTGCTCGACGTCGCCACGAACATGTTCATCGGCCAGTACCCGCGCCGCGGCCCCTTCGTCCGGCGTCGAGCGATGGAGCGCGAGACACGCGCCTTCCTGGACGAGCTCGGCGTCTCGGTCGCGTCGGTGCGAACCGAGATCGGCATGCTCTCGGGCGGGCAGCGGCAGATCGTCGCCATCGCACGGGCGATGCGCACGGGCGGACGGATCGTGCTGCTGGACGAGCCCACCGCGGCGCTCGGGGTGCGCGAGACCGCTCAGGCGGCCGACATGATCCGAACGCTCCGAGAGCGTGGCAACACCGTGATCATCGTCAGCCACGACATGTCGCTCGTCTTCGACCTCGCCGATCGCATCCAGGTCATGCGCCTCGGCCGCGTCGCCGGAGTCCGTGAACGGGCTCGGACCACGCGCGACGAGATCATCGGCCTCATCACCGGAGCGGTCACCGGCGATGAGGGAACCGCCCCGGCGGACACCACAGCCTGACCGGCACCCGCACCACACCCGACGAACGACAGAGAGGTCCTCGCATGTCCCCTACCCCTATTCGGCGTCTCGCCGCCACAGCGCTCGCCAGCGCCACCCTCGTCGCCTCCCTCACCGGGTGCGGCGCGCTCTCGGGCGGCTCGATCGCCGCCTCCTCGTCCGCCTCGGGCGATCTCCGCGAAGTCAAGACGATCACGTACGTCAACCCCGCGCCCTTCTACCCCGCCTTCGATGACGTCGGGCGCTGTTTCGAGGACGCCGCGAAGAAGAACGGCTGGACCCCGGTCGAGGTCGGCACCTCGGGCAGCGCCGTCGACAACCAGGGCGCGATCGACCTCATCTCCCAGGCGATCGCCAACGGCACCGACGCGCTCGTGGTCTTCCCGACGATCCCCGAACTGTTCACCCCCGTCATCAAGCAGGCCCGCGACGCCGGCATCTACGTGGTCGCCCAGAACGCGGGCGACCCGAGTACCGGCCAGCAGACGCAGGTCGGGACGGATGCCACGCAGCTCGGCGCGCTCATCGCCGAGGGGCTGGGCAAGACCGACCCGAACGCGCAGGTCGGCATCCTCTCGGGGTCGGCCAGCACCACCCCGCACGTGCAGGAGATCCAGGGCTTCACCGACTACGCGAAAGAGCACTTCCCGAACATGAAGGTCGTCGCGAGCGACTACACGAACGGTGATCCGACGAAGGCTCCCGAACTGTTCAGCAACATGCTCACTGCGCACCCCGAGATCACGGCGCTGTTCCCCATCGAGGGAACCTCCGTCGCCGCCGCGATCACCGCCGTGAAGGAGCGCGGACTCGCCGGAAAGGTCAACGTCGTCGCCAATGATCTCACCGACGATCACCGCGCCTCGATCGAGGACGGCAGCCTGCTGGGTGTCGGCGAGCAGGGCTGGTGCGAGTCGGGGACGAAGGCCGTCGAAGCGGTCAAGGAGCTCTCCGAGGGCCAGACTCTTCCCGCCTTCATCGCCACCACGAGCACGTTCTACGACAAGAGCAACCTTCCCGCGAAGTGACCGGCGTCGGGACCCGGCCCCGGCCGGGTCCCGACCTCAGAGAGCGAGTCCCCACCCGTGCGTAACGTCGTTCGGCGCCTCGGCGCCGCCCCGCAGCTGGGCCTGATCCTCATCATCGTGCTGCTGATCCTCGTCGCGCAGGCGGCGAACCCCCAGGCTCTTGCCCCGGCCAACATCGTCGAGATCCTCCGGTCGAGCGCTCTGTACTTCATCGGCGCCAGCGCTGCCACGCTCGTCCTCGTCGGGGGCGGCCTCGATCTCTCGATCGGCTCGCTCTTCGCCGTCGGCGGAGTCACCGTGGGCATCTCGATGAACGCGGGCGTGCCCTGGCCGCTCGCGATCGTCGTCGCCCTCGCCGTCTGCGCGGCGCTCGGCCTGGTCAACGCATCCCTCATCACCTGGGTGGGCGTCCCTCCGTTCATCGCCACCCTGGGCATGCTCTTCGCCGCGAGCGGTGTGGTCGTCGTGGCCACCGGCGGCATCCCCCGCTTCGGTTTCCCCAGCGGCTTCACCGACCTTGCGCAGCTCAACCTGTTCGGCATCCCCCTCCTGGTCTTCTACGCGATTGCGGTGGGCATCGCCGCGCACGTGGTCCTGCAGCACACGGTGTTCGGCTACAACATCCGGGCGTTCGGTGGCAACGCGACCGCCGCACGGGCGAACGGCATCCGTGCCTCGCGAATGAACATCTCGCTGTACGTCATCAGCGCGGTCGTCGCGGGTCTCTGCGGCGTCCTGCTCGCCTCCCGCGTGGCCACCGCAGACCCGGGCGCGGGCGGCACGGGCTTCGCGTTCCAGGTGCTGGCCGCCGTGATCATCGGTGGCACGAGCCTCTTCGGCGGCGTCGGCACCATCGCCGGGACGGCGCTCGGGGCGCTGCTGTTCGCCGTCATCAACAACACCCTGGCCCTGACGAACACCAACCCGCAGTGGCAGAACGTCGCGACCGGAGTGATCCTCGTGACCGCCGTCGCGGTCGACCACCTGCGTCGCAAGCGGCGGTTCGCGGTGCGCTCCACCTGACCCCGCATCACCGCCCCGTTCCCGCCGCTCCGTCCCCCCTCGTCCTGGAAGGACCGCCCCATGACCGAGATGTCCGACCCGCATCGCGTGACTGCTCGTTTCGTTCACCCCGCCGGGCAGGCGTTCGTCCAGCGCGCGGGCGTCGGGACCACCAATGCTGCACCCTTCGCCGCTCTGCTCGCCGGAGTCGACGAGACGACCCTCGCCGGGTATCACGCCGCCTTCGCCGCGGACGTCCGGGCCTCCGCCGCCCTCGTCGACGCCGATCTCGCCGACCGCCTCCCTTTCGCGGCGGGGGATCGGATCCTCGCGCTCGGGGACTCCATCACCGACGACTCGCTGTCGTGGGCGTACCACCTGCAGGCCTACCTCGATCTCCATCGTCCGGCCGACGGCATCCGCGTCGTCAACGCGGGCATCACCGGCAACACCACGCAGGAGGCCGTGGCGCGCATCGACCTGATCGCCGCGGCGCGGCCGACCTGGGTCATCCAGATGCTCGGAACGAACGACGCCCGCCGACACGGCAGCATCCGCGCTCGTATGCAGTCGATCGAGGAGACCCGCCGCAACCTGGGACTGCTCGCCGATCTGATCGCCGCCGAGACCGAGGCCGCGCACGTGTGCCTCACCCCTCCTCCGGTCGTCGAGGCCGATGCCGACGTGTGGGAACCCTTCCAGCAGGAGAGCATCACCTGGCGGGAGGCCGATGTCGCGGAGATCGCGGACGCCGTCCGAGCGCACGACGGCATAGTGGTTGACGTGCACACGCAGCTTCAGGGCGCGCCGGCCGGGTGGCTTCTCCCCGACGGCGTTCACCCCACCCTCGTGGGCCAACGCCTGATCCTCGAGAGCGTCCTGCGGGAGCTGGCCGGAGCCTGACATCGCGCACCGACGGGCATCGGTGTCGCGCGCGCAGACAAACGCGCGCGCGATCCGTCCCGCAGGGTGGTCGGTATGCACGAGCACGCTCCCTCCGCTCCCCCGCAGCCCGGCGGCAATCCCGACGCCCGAACGGCGATCGGCGCCGG
Source organism: Microbacterium sp. S1037 (assembly GCF_048381605.1). Taxonomy (NCBI): domain Bacteria; kingdom Bacillati; phylum Actinomycetota; class Actinomycetes; order Micrococcales; family Microbacteriaceae; genus Microbacterium; species Microbacterium sp. S1037. The sequence goes on along the minus strand of NZ_JBLWIG010000001.1, from coordinate 1,697,131 downwards.
CCCCGCCTTCCACCCGCTGGATCCGCTGACCGCGGAGGAGATCGAGCGCACGCGCGACGTCCTCGTCGCGGCCGGTCTGCTCGGCGAGACCGTGCGGGTGCCGATGCTGCTGCCGGCGGAGCCCGACAAGAAGGCGGTGGCGTCGTGGCATCCGGGAGACCCGATCGACCGACGCGCCGATGTCACCCTGCTCGACACCGCCACCGGAGAGGTGACGGAGGCCGTCGTGTCGATCACGGCAGGTGCGGTGGTCCACAGCCGCCGGTACGCCGCCGACTCCGCCCCCTACGGTCAACCGCAGTATCTCTTCGAGGAGTACGAGCGCGCCGCCGAACTGGTCAAGGCATCTCCCGAGTGGCGCGCCGCGATGGGCCGCCGCGGCTTGGCCGATCGGATCGACCTCGCGTTCTGCACCCCCCTGGCCCCCGGCTTCGTCGGACGCGAGAACGAGGTCGGGCGTCGCGTCATCCGATCCCTCACGTTCCTTCGCGACAGCGAGGACGACATCGCCTGGGCACACCCCGTCGAGGGGCTCATCGTGCACATCGACCTCACCGCGAACCGTGTGATCGGCATCGAGGACGAGGGCGACACCCCCGTGCCGGCCGGCAGCGGCAGGTACGACCCCGAGACCACCGGCCCCGCGCGGACGACGCTGAAGCCGATCGAGATCACGCAGCCCGAGGGCCCGAGCTTCCACGTCGACGGGTCGCACGTGCAGTGGGAGAACTGGACGCTGCGCGTCGACTTCAACGCCCGCGAGGGACTCGTGCTGCACGACGTGCGCTTCGACGATCGCCCGGTGCTGTCGCGCGCGAGCGTGCCCGAGATGGTCGTGCCGTACGGCGACACCAGCAACACGCGGTTCTGGATCAGCTACTTCGACGCGGGCGAGTACCTGCTCGGCAAGAACGCGAACCACCTCGAACTCGGATGCGATTGCCTCGGCGTCATCCACTACTTCGACGGGCACGTCGCCGACGACCGCGGCCACGCGATGCGCATTCCGAACGCGGTATGCATGCATGAGGAGGACTACGGCGTGCTGTGGAAGCACACCGAGCCGGGCCCGGTCGGCTCGCACGTACGGCGTTCGCGCCGCCTGGTCGTGTCGTACTTCGCGACGATCGGCAACTACGACTACGGCTTCTTCTGGTACTTCTACCTCGACGGCTCGATCCAGGTCGAGGCCAAGGCCACCGGGATCGTGTTCGTCGGCGGCGGTGAGCCCGGCTTGACCAACCGGCACGCGCCCGAGATCGCCCCCGGGGTCTTCGCTCCCGTGCACCAGCACCTGTTCTCGGCGCGCCTCGACATGGCGATCGACGGCGACGAGAACCGCCTGTTCGAGGTGGACGCCGTGCGCATCCCGATGGGCGACGACAACCCGTTCGGCAACGCCTTCACGTGGTCGCACACCCCGCTGCGCACCGAGCAGGAGGCGCAGCGCGAGGCCGACACCTCGGTGGCGCGCGTGTGGGAGGTGCAGTCGACGAACCGTACGAACTATGTCGGCAAGCCGACCGCGTACCACCTGATTCCCCAGCCCACGGCTCTGCTGATGGCCGACCCGGCCTCGACCGTGGCTGCGCGCGCCGCTTTCGCGACGAAGCACCTGTGGGGAACCGCGTACGACCCCGAGGAGCGGTGGCCCGCCGGCCGCTACCCCAACGCGCACGCCGGGGGCGCGGGGCTGCCCGCATACACGGCCGACGACCGCTCGATCGACGGTGCCGACCTCGTGCTCTGGCACACCTTCGGCCTCACGCACGTGCCGCGGCCCGAGGACTGGCCCATCATGCCGGTCGACTACGCCGGGTTCTGGCTCAAGCCCTACGGATTCCTCGACCGCAATCCCGCGCTCGACCTGCCCGAGTCGTCGCAGGCGCACGCGCAGGGCAGCGACGGGTGCTGCGGTGACGGAGCGACCTGCCGCTGCGCGCACTGAGCGGCGGCCGGCCGTCGTGGCGCCTCTGCCGGCCCGACGATGACGGATGCCGCGAAGGATGCGCGGTAGCGCTGACCGACCGATCCCGGCCCGCCGGATAGGGTGAGCCGGTCTGGGCGCTCCCCCGCGGCATCCGGACACGAAGGAGGACGTCCATGCCCCGACTGGTCGATCACGAAGCCCGCCGACACGAGATCGTGCTGGCGACCTGGCGCCTGATCGCCCAGCGCGGCATCGAGGCGACGACCATGCGGGAGCTCGCGCGCGAGCTGGGCCTGGCCAACGGCAGCGTCACGCACTACTTCCCGGACAAGAGCGCGATCCTCACCGCCGCCTTCGCGCACGTCTTCGCCGCGACGAACGCGCGCGCCGCCGCGCACCGTACCGCGTCCGGCGCGACGGGGCTCGCCGCACTCCGGGCCTTCCTGCTCGAGGCTGCGCCGATCGACGAGGAACGCGCGCTGGAGGCGCGCATCGTGATCGCGTTCCTCGAATACGCAGCGGCCGACCCCGCACTGGCCGGGCTGTTCCGCGATCTGATGGGCGAATGGCAGCGGGCGTTCGGCGAGATGGTCGCCGAGGCACAGGCGCAGGGCGAGGTGCGTGACGGCCTCGACGTGCAGGCCGTGAGCGACGCGATCCTGCACGCGGTCAACGGGATGCAGGCCAACGGCATCCTGCTCCCCGAGACCGCGCGCGAGCAGCGCATGCGTGCCACCGTCGACGCGCTCGTCGACATGTTGCGCTGAGAGGCACTCGCGGCCGCCGATACAGAGAGGTAATATTCGGGAAACTTTGGCTCTACAAGCGTCGGATAAAAATGATGCGGGAGCCGAATGTCGAGGGAAACGAGGAGGTCTCCCATGTCGATCGTCATGACCCGACCCGGATCGGGTGTCACCGCCATCCATGCCGCCGACCTGACCGCGTTCCGCGCGGCGGTCGACGACAGCTTCGTCCCGCTGCACGTCACCGCGGCCGACCCCGATCGATTCCGCGGCTCCATTCGCGCGGCCTCGGCCGATGGCATCCACGTCAGTACCGTTGCCGCCTCGCCGCACGTGGTGGAACGCACACCCGATCTGATCGCGCGCGCCGACGGCCCCGCGATGAAGATGAGCCTCATGCTCGCCGGCACCGGTCTGCTGATCCAGGACGGTCGCGAAGCACTCCTGCGACCCGGAGACTTCGCGGTCTACGACACCTCGCGGCCCTACACGCTGTGCTTCAGCGGCGAGTTCCGCACGATCGTGACGATGTTCGCGCCGAGCGCCCTCCCCCTGCCGTCGTCCGCCCTCGCTCAGCTGACGGCCGTGCGCGTCCCCGGCGATGGAGGACTCGGGGGCGTCGTCGCCCCTTTCCTCGCGCAGCTCGGGACCCACCTCGATCAGGTGGCGAGCCCGTCCGGATCGCGACTCGTGCACACGGCCCTCGACCTGCTGACGACCGTGTACGCGCACGAGCTCGGCAGCGATGTCGCCGCGACCGATCCGCACGCCGCTCTGCGCCGCCGCGTGGAGGAGCACATCGACACGCACCTCGCCTCCCCCGACCTGGGACCGGGAACGATCGCCGCCGCGCACTACATCTCGACGCGGCACCTCCACACGCTCTTCCAGGGGCAGGGCACCACGGTCGCCGCACTCATCCGCTCACGCCGCCTCGAGCGCTGCCGCCGCGACCTGACGGATCCGCTGCTCGCCGATCAGTCGGTGTCGGCGATCGGCGCGCGATGGGGATTCCCGGATGCCGCGCACTTCAGCCGCACGTTCAAGTCGGCGTTCGGCTTCTCGCCGAGCGAGTGCCGCGCGGGGCGGTGACGCGGGCCCGCGCCCTCCCCATGTCCCACTTCTGACGGAGCTTGTCCCAGAAGTGGTGAGGTGAGGGGCCTTCCACCGACCAGAAATGGGACACCGGGCGACCGGCGGACGGCGCCGCCGGCCGCGCGGTCACATCCCCGCGTGGTCGAAAGCGATCGTCGGAACGTCGACGATATGCGCCCCACCATCGGCGACGATCGTCGCGCCCGTGATGTACGACGACTCACCCGACACGAGGAAGCGCACGACCGCGGCGATCTCGTCCGGCTCGGCGGGGCGGGCGAGGGGCACGTCTCGCGTCACCGTCGCGTAAGCCTGCTCGCGGTCGATCAGCCCCGCCGCCGCGGCGAAGGCGTCCATCTCCTCGTCGGCCATGGGCGTCGCCACCCAGCCCGGGCAGACGGCGTTGATCCGCACGCCGTTCCGCCCGTAATCACGGGCGAGGGAGCGGGTCAGCCCGATCAGTGCGTGCTTGCCCACGGTGTAGCCCGCGACCGAGGGACCGGCCGCCAGCCCCGCGATCGACGACATCACGACCACCCGGCCGCGCCCCGCGATGAGAGCGGGTAGAGCCGCGCGGACGACGACGAACGCCGTCGTGACGTTGGCGCGCAGGGCCGCCTCCCACGCGTCGTCGTCGGTGTCGGCGACGGTGGCGAAGCCGTGCCCGCCGGCGTTGGCGACGACGATGTCGAGCCGCCCGCGCTCCTCGAGGATGCGCGCGATCACCGCTGCGGCGTCCGCGGAGCGAGCAGCGTCCGCGGCGATCGCGGTACCGCCGATCTCGGCCGCGACGCGCTCGAGGGGTTCGAGGCGTCGGCCCGTCACGAACACGTGCGCCCCCTCGCGGGCGAGTCGACGGGCGACCGCCTCGCCGATCCCCGTCCCACCGCCCGTGATCAGGGCCACCTGTCCGTGGAGTTCGTCGTTCATCGTTCCTCCTTCTCCGTTCACGCTTGTCCGCTCACGCCGGGAAACCCGATCGCGCGCTCACACCGAAATCCGACACCCAGGTCGCCGCGGACACCGGTCGCAGACGAGGGGATGCCAAGAGCACGATCTGGTCCGCCACCTCGGCCGGCGTCTGCACCGGGTACTCCGCGGCGGCGAAGCCGTTCGGCATCCCGAGATCTCCGCGACTCATCGGGGTGTCGACGATCGACGGGCACACGGTGTTGACGCGGATCCCCTCCGGGGCGAGCTCGACGGCAGCGGCTCGGGCGAGCTGCAGCAGCGCGGCCTTCGACGCGGCGTAGGGCACCATCCCGGCGGTCGCGACGAGCGCCGAATCGCTCGCCACGACGACGACCGCGGGCGCGTCCGACCGACGCAGCCACGGGAGCGCGGAGCGGAGGGTGAGGAACGCACCGGTGACGTTGACCGCGAAGACGCGTTCCCAGTCGGTGAGGGCTGTGCGATCGAGCGGGGTGCCGACGGGGCCGGAGATACCGGCGGCGAGGACCACCACATCGATTCCGCCGAGATCGCGCGCGCACGCCTCGACCGCGGCGGCCGCCGCCTCGGCATCCGTGAGGTCGGCGACGGCCGTCGGCGGAACCAGCTCACGCACCCGCGGGTCGACGTCGATCGCGCCCACGCGCGCGCCCTCGGCGGCGAGCGCCTCGACGGCGGCACGCCCGATTCCGCCGGCGGCACCGGTGACGAGGGCGCGGCGGGAGGTCAGCTGAAGGTCCATGCCGCCCATCCTGTGCGGGTCCCGAGGCCTCGGCATCCGTCCCTGCACGGACGCAACAGGCCCCCTCACCGGCGGTCAAGTCCGCGGCGTCCGGGCGGAGCAAGATCGCTGCAGCGGGCATCGACGCCCGCTCGGAAACCGAACCGAAGGACTCGCCATGACCGACCCGACTTCCGCCGGCTCCTCCACCGCGTTGCAGCGCGGCGCGCTCGGTGTCGCCGGCATCGTCTTCCTCGTTCTCGCCGCCGTCGCGCCGCTGACCGGCATCGTCGTCGTCGCGTCGCTCGCGATCGCGCTCGGCAACGGCGGTGGGACCCCGGCATCGTTCCTCATCATCGCGGCGATCCTGCTGCTGTTCGCCGTCGGCTACGCGCAGATGTCGAAGCAGCTGGTGAATGCGGGCGGGTTCTACGCCTTCGTCGTCAAGGGCCTCGGGCGCACCGGCGGCCTCATCGCGGGCCTGATCGCCACGCTCGGCTACAACTTCTTCGTCGTCGGCACCATCGGGACGAGCGGCTTCTTCATGCAGTCGATCATCGCGGGGCTGACGGGCTTCGACCTGCACTGGTACGTGTGGGGCCTGCTCTCGATCATCGTGTGCTTCGTCATGGCACGGACGGGCGTCGACTTCTCGTCGAAGGTGCTCGGTGTCGCCCTCGTACTCGAGGTGCTGATGCTCGTGGTGTTCGACGTGTCGGTGCTCGTGCAGACGGGCTTCGACCTCGGCGCCTTCTCACCCGAGGCCGTCTTCTCGGGCTCGCTCCCGATCGGGCTGCTGCTCGCGGCGACGGGCTTCCTCGGGTTCGAGGCGACCGCGCTGTTCGGTGAAGAGGCGCGCACTCCGCTCAAGACCATCCCGCGCGCGACCTACACCGCGATCATCGCCATCGGCGTGATCCTCGGTGTCACCACCTGGGCCGTCGTCAGTGCCACCGGCGTCGCTCAGGCCCAGGGCACCGCCCAGGAGCACCTCGCGACCGGCGACCTCATCTTCAGCCTCGCGGCGACCTACCTGGGCCCGCAGCTGACGGTCGTCATGGAGATCCTGCTGCTGGTGAGCCTGTTCGCCGCGATGCTCGCCTTCCACAACTCCGCGACCCGGTACCTCTACGCCCTCGGCCGCGCTCGTGTGCTGCCCTTCGCCCTCGCCCGCACACGCCCGTCGGGCGCCCCGCAGCTCGCGGGCATCGTCCAGGCCGGTTTCGCCGCGATCGTCGCGGGGATCTTCGCACTGGCCGGTCTCGACCCGATCCTCAACCTCGTGCCCGCGATGCTCGGCTTCGGGACGCTCGCCGTGATCGTGCTGCAGGCGCTCGCGGCCCTGTCGATCGTGGTGTTCTTCCGCCGCCGCGGCGACCGCCGCTGGTGGAGCACGCTGATCGCGCCCGGCATCGGCTTCGTCGCCCTGTCGGTGATCGTGGTCCTGGCCGTCGCCAACTTCGACATCGTCGCAGGCTCGAGCGAACCCGCGATCCGCCTGATGCCGTTGCTGCTCGTGCTCGCGGCGATCGGGGGCATCGGGTACGCCGCGTTCCTGCGTCGTCGCAAGCCTGCCGTCTACGCCGGACTCTCCGACGACCTCGAGTCCTTCAACGTGGCCTCGGCCGAGAAGGGCAAGGACCCCGTTCCCGGACTCTGACCGCGGATGCCACCTCCGTGCCCACCCGACGCCCGCGTGGCGTGGGGCCGTGGCATCCGTCCCGCTCCTCCCCTCCCTCCACAGAAAGAGATCGCATGACGACCGACACCCTGAACCTGTCCGACACGCGCACCTGGTTGCCGCTCGACGGGCTCGCGCCCGGCTTCGACGCCGCCAAGGCCGACCTGACCGATGCCCTCGCCGGGCGCACCTTCACCACCGTCGACGACGAGGGCGCACGAACGGCGTACCGCTTCGACGCGGATGCCGTGGAGTGGACCGCCGGCCCCGAGACCGGACGTGACGCCGTCGAGGTCATCGAGGTGGACGAGGACCTCTACTACGCGCAGTACACCCCCGCCGCGCGCCCCGACGAGGCCGTGACGCTGATCCTCGACCTGCGCAGCGGGCACGCGCTCACCGTGGTCAGCACCCTCGGCACCGCCGCCCCCGGGCGTACCGCGGTGCAGATGAGCTTCTCACCCGCGCGCATCGAGGAGCTCGACCAGCACGGTGAGGCCCCGGCGCCGACCGACGAGCTGATCGGCCGCCGTGTGCTGTGGGTGTACTCGACCGTGCACGCGTACGAGCACGTGTACCTCTCACCGCACTGGTACTCGTGGCACTGCCTCGCCGGCCCCGAGCAGGGCCTCGCCGACACCGATGAGAACACGGTGTGGCGTGTGCGCCCCGGCATCTACGTGTTCACGTGGCGCGAGAAGGTCATCCCGTGCGGTTCGGTCACGATCGCGGACCACCGCGACCAGAAGGCCCTGCGCGCCCACGGGGTGCTGTTCGGCACCGACGAGTCGGGCTCGGGTGCCACGCACTTCACCTTCGGCGCGCACGGACGCCTGCTCTCGAACACCGTGCATCCGGTCGAGTACGACCCCGCGCGTCCGCTGGAGCGCTGAGACGGCGTCGAGTGAGAGCCGCGTCCCCGAGAGGGGCGCGGCTCTTTCGTGTGCGCGGGTGGCTCGGGACGAGCCCCGGGGCCGCCCGTGACGAGCAGAGGGCCAGGGACGAACGGAGGACACCCGTGCCGCTTTGATCCTCCCTCCACCCCTCACCCTCCGCCCACCACAGGACCGGATCGGAGCACGCGAAAGCCGCGCCCCCGAGGGAGCGCGGCTTTGCGAGGAACGAGGTTCAGGCGGCCAGCGCCACCAACCTCTGCGCCCGCGCCGTCGCCAACCGCATCCGCAGCACGTGCGTCAGAGCGCTGAGACCGATGGCCGCCACCAGCGCGAGGCCGCTGGCCACCGCCTGCCAGAACGTCGTGACGCCCAGCAGCACGAGCGAGTTGTTCAGCGCGCCGTAGAACAGCACGCCTACGACGACGCCGAAGATCGTCCCCTCGCCGCCGGTGAGCGCGACGCCGCCGAGCAGGACCGCCGTCAGCACGACGAGCTCGAAACCGGCACCGAGCTGTCCCGCCGGGGCACTGTTGAGCCGGGCCGCGACGATGGTCCCGGCGAAGCCCGACATCGCCCCCGACAGCACGAACAGCGCGAACGGCAGTCTCCGCACCGGCACGCCCGACAAGTACGCGGCCTGTCGGTTGACGCCGACGGCGTAGACGTGCCGCCCGGTGGGGGTGAGCGAGAGGAAGATCCCCGCGGCGATCAGCAGCAGCACCGCGATCCACACCGACAGGGGAACGCCCGCGACCGTGCCGACGCCGAGCAGTCCGAACTGGTCGCCGAAGTTGTTGCGCGGCGTCGGGCTGATCAGCTGCGCCACCCCGCGCACCGCGGTGAGGGTGCCGAGCGTGGTGATGAACGAGTTCAGGCCCAACACCGTGATGATCACGGCGTTCACGAGCCCGACCACCGCCCCGGCGAGGATCGCGAGCACGATCGCGACCGCCGGTTGTCCGGCTCCCTTGTCCATGACGAGGGATGCCACGACCCCGCCGAGAGCGAGACTCGAACCCACCGAGAGATCGATGTATCCCGCGATGAGCAGCATCGCGACGGGGATGGCGACGATCGCGATCACGGCGCTGTCCTGCAGGATGCCGCGGATGTTCTGCCATCCGAAGAAGGAATCGGTGGCGATCTGCACGCCGATGACCAGGACGATCAGCACGATGAGCAGCGGGGTGCGCACGACGCCTTCGACGGCGGCGCGGATGAAGCGGTTCTCTGTGACGGGCGGGGGCGTCACGGACGAGTCAGTCACGGGCGGGTTCCTTCGGTGAGTTCGGCGGGGGCGGCCGGGGCGGTGTGGACGGCCGAGAGCAGACCGTCGGCCGTGGTCTGAGCGACGTCGACCTCGTCGATGACGGCGCCTCTCGCGAAGATGAGGCAGCGGTGGGCGAGGTCGACGACCTCTTCGGGTTCGTTCGTGGCGACGATCACGCCGATGCCCTTCTCGGCGGCCAGCGTCTTGATCGCGTCGTAGATGTCTTTGCGGGCACCGACGTCGACGCCCTGCGTCGGGTCGTCGAGCAGGATCACCCGGGTGCGGGCCGCGTCGTTGACCCAGCGCCCGAGCAGGATCTTCTGCTGATTGCCGCCGCTGAACCGACCCGCGGGGAGGTCGGCCGCACGCGGGCGCAGAGCGAGGGTGCCGGCCACGCGGTCGAACACCCCGCGCTCCGCCTTGAGCGAGCGCAGGCCCCAGGATCCGAGCCGACGCATCGCGTCGATCACGGTGTTGTCCTGTGCCGGGAGGGCGGCGAACAGTCCCTCACGCGCGCGGTCCGCGGGCACCAGGGCGATCCCCGCGCGCAGCCCCTTGGCGGGCGAACGTGTCTCCCGAGACACGCCGTCGATCGCGAGCGTGCCGCCCGAGCGCGGGATGCGCCCGAAGATCGTGCTGAGAAAGCGGGTGCGTCCGGAACCGACGAGCCCGTAGCACGCGACGATCTCCCCCGGCGCGACCGTGAGGTCGATCGGGCTGAGGCCGGGAGCGGTGAGCCCACGGACCTCGAGCACCGGAGTCTCGTCGCGGCGCGGCGGTGCGGGGCGGTCGTTGGTCGCTCCGTGCCCGTCACTGATCGCCGCGACGAGCGACGCGCGGGTGAGCTGGGCCCCCTCGGCCGACCAGACCGCGCGACCGTTGCGCATGACGGTCGCCGCATCCGCGAGGGCCAGAACCTCCCCCAACAGGTGCGTGACGTAAAGGATCGCGATCCCCCGGCCGGCCAGGTCGCGGACGAGCTCTCCCAACCGCGCGGCCTCCCCTCGCGACAGGGCGGCGGTCGGCTCGTCGAAGACGATCAGCCGCGCGTCGCGACGCACCACCTTCGCGATCTCGACCAGCTGCCGTTGCCCGATCGGGAGCGTCGCGACCTTCACGTCGGGGTCGATACCCGTGGCGCCGACCGCATCGAGCGCCGCGCGAGCGAGACGGCGCTGCTCCCCGCGGCGGATCAGCCCCGCGGCGGTCAGCTCCTGACCGATGAACAGGTTCTCGGCCACCGTCATGTTCTCGAGCAGGCTCAGGTGCTGGTAGATCACCGCCACTCCGGCGGCGATGGAGGTTCTCGGGGTCAGGGAATCGTAGGTGGCGCCCTCGATCTCGATGGTGCCGGCGGTGGGGGCGACACCGCCGCCGAGGCAGGCGATGAGGGTGGACTTCCCGGCGCCGTTGTGGCCGAGCAGCGCGTGGATGCGCCCGCCGGGGATGTCGAGGGTGACGTCGTCGAGCGCGAGGGTCGCCCCGTACCGCTTCGTCAGACCGCGCACGGTGACAGACATGACTGGTTCCGATCTCGTCGAGGGCGAAGGAGGGGGTGGGGCGGGGTCGACCCGCCCCACCGGGCGTCAGCCGCCGAGCTCGGTGATGTAGCTCGACAGGTCGGGGTCGGTGACGGTGACCACCTTCACGGGCAGGTCGACGCTGGCATCCGTCTTCCCCTCGCCGAGAGCGACGGGGATGTCGATGACGTTGTCGACGAGGTCCTTGAGCGAGAAGTAGGTGGCCGCGCGGAAGAAGTTGCCGTCCCGCATCTTCTGCAGGAGGAACAGGTTGGGGTCGAGACCGCCGACGTAGGTCTTCGGGTCGTTCTCGGCGCGGCCCGCGGCGACGAGCGCCTGGTACGCCCCCTGCGCCGCGTCGCCGACCGCCGAGACGACGACGTTGACGTTCGGATGCTGCGCGAGGAGCGTCGTGGTGACCGAGAGCCCGTCATCCGGGGTCACCGCCTGCTGCTCGCCGACGATCTGCAGGTCGGGGCCGGTTTCCTTCAGGCCGTCGAGCAGACCCTGCGTGCGTTCCTGTCCGATCTGCCGCTCGGTCTCACTGAGCACGATGACCTCGGCGTTCGGGCCGACGTTCTTCAGCGCCCACTCCGCGGCATCCTTCCCCAGGTCGTAGCCGGACTGGTAGAAGCTGAACTGCAGGGTGGCGTCCTGGTTGGTCATGTCTCCGCCGTACGTGACCCAGTACTTCCCGGCGGCCCGGTACTGCTGGGCGACCGACTCGAGGCTGGCGGGATCGACGGGGAACGACACGACGGCGTCGACGTCGCTGCCGAGATTCGACGTGAGCTGGCTGACCTGCTTCTGCAGGTCCATCTCGTCGTTGGTGAAGCTCACCTCGACGCCCTTCTCCGCGGCGCGCGCCTCGACGATGTTGACGATGGCGCCGTACACGGGCAGAGCGGTGAAGGGGTAGTCGAACAGGATCTTCTTGACGGGGCCGCGCTCGGCTGGGGCGGTGGCCCCGCTCCCGGCGTCGTCGGCGGCGGTCGTGCTGCAGGCGGAGAGGGCGAGTCCGGCGATGACGACCGAGGCCATCGCGGTCAGGCGGAGAGGGCGCTTCATGATGCTCCTAGCGGTGAAGTGATGCGGGTGACGGGTGCTGTCGTGCGGGTGGTGCTGGGGGGAAGCTTTCGGAGGACCCGGATGGCGGAACGCGGATGCCAGACCTCAGGGCGTCCACACGCGCCGGCCCGCGAACCAGGTCTCGACCGCGCGGGTGTGGACGACTCGCTCGATGTCGACGGTGAAGGGGTCTTGATCGAGGACGACGAAGTCGGCCGACTTGCCGGGGGTGAGCGAACCGGTGATGTCGCCGAGCCCCATCGCCGTGGCGGCGTTGACGGTGAACACCTCGAACGCCTCGTCGAGGGTCAGCGCCTGCTCCGGCCACAGCGTGCCGGGCGCCCGACCGAGGGGGTCGGCCCGGGTCACGAGCCCTTGGATGCCCTCCCACGGGTTGGGCGAGACGCTGACGGGCCAGTCGGAGCCTCCCGCGACGAGCACGCCGCGATCGACGAGATCGCGGTTGGGCTGGAGATGCGCGGCCTCGGGCTGGGCACGCACCTGGGCGATGGCATCAGGGATCACGCCCGGGAACCACAGGAACGGTGAGATGTCGGCCGAGACGTCGAGGTCGACGAAACGCTGCCGGTCGTCCGGATGCACGAACTGGCCGTGGGCGATCTGATAGCGCGTGCTCGTGTCACCGCCGGAGCGCACCACCGCGATCGCGTCGAGCGCGACACGGACGGCGGCGTCTCCCGTGCAATGGATCTTCGCGCCCAGCCCCTGGGCGGCTGTGCGGGTGAGCCAGTCGGTCAGCTCGTCAGGGGCCATCGTCGTGACCCCGCAGTGCGCGTGGCCGTGGTCGGCGCTCGGGAGGTAGGGGGTGAGGAACGCCCCGGTGTGCGTGGGCGGCACCCCGTCGAGCGCGACCTTGACGAAGTCGGGGCGGTGGTGCGGGGTGCGGAACTCCTCGCGCCGTGCGACGAGCTCGTCGCCCACGGGCGTGTTCGCGAACAGGAACTCGCTCGACAGCAGCGACGACACGACCCACGCGTGCAGATCGCCGGTGTCGTCGAGGTCGCGGAGCGCCCCCATGATCTCGACGGTGGCCGCGGCATCCTGGAAAGCGGTGATGCCGAAGGAGTGCAGGATCTCGATCGCGCGGGCGCTCGCGCGGCGGTAGCGCTCGGGCGTGCGGGCGAGGCTCCGGTCGAGCGCCTCGGTGACAGCCAGGGTCGCGGCCTCCATGAGCAGTCCGGTGGGCTCACCCGACTCGGGGTCGCGCACGATGCGCCCCTGGGCGGGGTCGGGGGTGTCGGACCGGATGCCGGCTGCCGCCAGCGCCGCGGAGTTCGCGAAGCGGTTGTGGTGACTGTCGTCGGTCAGCACGACGGGACGTCCGCCCGCCGCCTCGTCGAAGCGCGCGCGGGTCTCGGCGCGCGAGAAGTCGTCGAGCAGAACGCTGCCGAACGCTTCGCCCACGACCCATTCGTCGGGGCCGAGTCCGGCGGAGTACGCGCGGACGGCGGCGAGCACCTCGTCGAGTCCCGCGGTGGGAGGGAAGGAGAGCTGGAAGAGGTCGGCCTCGCCGGCCATGAGGTGGTGGTTGTGCACGTCGACGAGACCGGGGACGACGGTCGCGCCGTCGAGGTCGCGGATCTCGGTCGCGGGCCCCGCGGTGGCGAGCACCTCATCGTCCGTCCCCACCGCGAGCAGACGCCCGTCGGCGATGGCGAGCGCTGTCGCGGTCGGGCGGGAGCGGTCGGCGGTGTGCACCACGGCACCCCGCAGGATGAGGTCGGCGACGGTCATGGAGTCTCCCGAGGGTTCGGCGGGGTCGGTGGACGACCCGGATACGGCGGAGCGAGTGCGGGCGGAGCGAGTGCGGGTGGAGCGACGGCGGCGGTGCGAGGCGGTGCTGCGGTACGGTGCGGGGCGGTGCTGCGGTGCGGGGCGGTGCTGCGGTACGGAGCGAGCCGGGCTGCGGGGTCACGGGGTTCCGATCCGGTTGAGGACATCCTCCGCGCAACCGAGCCGCTCGACTTGACCACGGATGCGTCCGCGTTGACGACGGACGCACGACCCGCGCCGGAACCGCTCGGCGATCACGGCTCCGCCCCGGCATAAACGCTCTCCGCTCGCAGAAACACGCTGTGCACGTGTTTCCGTGAGCGGATCGTGTTTATGCGGGGCTGAGGCGGGACGGCGCGGGGCCGGACGGAACGGCGCGAGGCCGGGCGGGGCCGGGCGGGACGACGGGGCGCGCCGGGGTCCGCCGGGGTCCGGCGGGGCGCGCCGGGATCCGGCGGGGCACGCACCGCCCATGCCGCTCAGCCGTTGATGACCTGGGGCACGCCGAGGGCCTTGAGCCCCTCGACGCCGAACTCGAGGCCGTAGCCCGAGCCCTTCACCCCGCCGAACGGGATCATCGGGTGCACGCCACCGTGCGAGTTGATCCACACGGTGCCGGCTTGCAGGCGCGCGGCGACGCGGCGGGCGGCATCGCGGTCGCTCGACCACACCGAGGCCCCGAGACCCACATCGAGGCCGTTCGCGCTCGCGATGGCGTCCTCGACGTCGGAGTACCGGATGACGGGCAGGGCCGGCCCGAACTGCTCCTCGTCGACGAGAGCGACGCCGTCGGCCACATCGGCCACGATCGTGGTGCGGTAGAACAGCTCGCCGAGGTCGGTGGCCGGCTCCCCGCCGAGCACGACACGGCCGCCGGAGGCCTTGGCATCCTGAACGAGTCGGTCGACGATGTCGAACTGCTGCTTGTTCTGCAGCGGGCCCAGCACCGTCCCCTCGTCGAGACCGCGGCCCATCGGCACGTGCGCGGCGTATCCTGCGAGCGCGTCGACCACCGCGTCGTAGACATCGTCGTGCACGTAGAGGCGCTTGAGCGCGGCGCAGGTCTGGCCGGTGTTGATGAAGGCACCCCAGAACAGCCCCTCGGCGATCGCGGCGGGGTCGACGTCGGGCAGGACGATGCCGGCGTCGTTCCCGCCGAGCTCGAGGGTGAGGCGGGCGAGGTTGCCCGCGGAGCTCTCGATGATCTTTCGGCCGGTGGCCGTGGATCCGGTGAACATGACCTTGTCGACGTCGGGGTGCGCGGTCAGGCGCGCTCCGGCGTCGCGGTCGCCCGAGACGGCGATGAGCACGTCGTCGGGGAGCACCTCGTTGATCACGTCGACGAGGGCGAGCACGCTCAGCGGCGTGTACTCGCTCGGCTTGACCACGACGGTGTTACCCATGCGCAGTGCGGGGGCGATCTGCCAGACGGTGATCATCATGGGCCAGTTCCAGGGACCGATCGCCGCGACGACGCCGAGGGCGCGGTAGTGCAGTTCGGCGTAGACCTCTCCATCGTCGACGACCACCTCCGGCTCCAGCTCGGTGCCGGCGGCGGTGCGCAGCCACGCGGCGCACGCGCCCACCTCGAACCGGGCGTTGGGTCCGTCGAGCGGCTTCCCCTGCTCGCGCGAGAGCAGACGCGCGAGCGCCTCGGCGTTCGCCTCGATGCGGTCGGCCGCGGCCAGCAGCAGGCGACGCCGTTCCCCATGCCCGACGGCGTCCCACCCCGGCTGCGCCGCGCGGGCGCGGGCCACGGCGGCGTCGACGTCGGCGACCGTGTGCACCGGTGCTCGTCCGATGACCTCGCGCGTCGCGGCATCCGGGATCTCCCTCCCCTGTCCCTCGGGGGCCTGCACGCGGGCGAGGAGGGCCGCGTCGTCGACGTTCGTCGAGGCGGCGGCGGCCTCGACCTCGGGATCGGCCAGGGCGGGGGTGGGGTCGGACATCTCGGCTCCTTCGATTCGTGTCCCGGGCCGTCGTGCGCGGGCCCGCTCCGTCAGCTTCCGCCCGCCGTGCCGCCACCTCTTGTCCGCCCGCGCGCGCCCCTAGACCCACCGCGCCGGTTCTCCCCTCCCCCTTCCCCCTCCCCGCTGACTCGCGCCGAATTCCCGGCGCGACACGGCGCGCGCGGCCATTCGGCGCGAGTCAGCGGAACGGCCACGACCCCGCCCGGCCGGGGGTCAGCGCGGCGTCGTCTCGCGCTCGTTCCCCGGCTCGAGCTCGGCGAACGCCGCGCGCAGCCGTGCGCGGGCACGCTCGTAACGCTTGCGCGCGGCCGCCGGCCGCACTCCGGCGAGCGCTCCGGCCTCGGCGATACCGAAACCGTCCCACAGCACGAGTCGCAGCAGCTCCTGGTCACCGGCTGAGAGCGTCCCCAGCGCTTCGAGGGCGAGGAACGCCTCGTCGCTGACCGGCTCGCGCTCCTCCCGCTCGAGGGTCTCGTCGATGCGCGCGCGGCGCGCCCTCTTGCGCACGTGGTTCGAGAGCACGTTCCGGGCGATCCCGAACGCCCACATCCGTTGATCCCCGGATGCCACCGGCAAGCGCCCACGATGACGCCACAGCGCCAGCGTGGTCTCGGACACGCAGTCGTCGGCGTCGGCGCGCGGGTCGACGCGGCGCACGAAGTACCGCAGGAGGTCGGGGATGAGCGGTTCCACCGCCGCCTCGAAGCGCCGCCGTTCCTCGTCGGGGGTCATCGTCCGCGCCCCTCAAGCATCTCGCCGCACCACGCGTCGACGGCCTCGACCCCCGAACGGTCGCCGGCGGTCGCGGCCGCGGCGAGCGCGCGCTCCTCGTCCACGATCCCGCCGCCGTCGGTCGCCACCGTCGCGGGCCAGGTCGCCGCCTCGGTCAACGTCTGCGCGGCGACCGCCGTTCGTGCCGCGTCGCCGAGGGCGTCGGCATCCAGCCATTCGGTGCGCCACGCGCACCGGGCGTTCTGCTCGAACTCGCTGCGGATGCCGGTGACCTGGCGCAGTCCCTCGGGCGCGTCCGCGGCGATGGCGCGGGCGAACGCGGCGGTGTCGTAGCCGGGCGGGAGGGTCGCGTACGCGGGCCAGAGGGTCACGGCGTAATCGCCGTAGTCCGCGGCGGACGTGTCGATCCACTCGCTGCCGTCGGCCTCGGTGCCGACCGGTTGCGTCCCCTCCGGGGAGCCGGGGTTCGGCGAGCCGAACCACCCCGTGCGCGCGAGATAGCCGGAGGCGACGGCCGCGCCCGGGATGCCGACGGCGCAGACGACCGCGATCGTCGCCGTCGGAAGGATCCAGCGCCGCCGACGGGGTCGCGTGGTCGCCGCCCGCACGATGCGACGGACGTCGGAGGCGGGGAGCGAGACGTCGCGCGCCGGGTCGGCCGCGGCGAGGGCCGCGAAGGGATCGTGGTTCATGAGGAGTCCTCTCTCATTCTCTTCACCCCGTTCCTGTCGCGGGCGCGGCGAAACGTGACAGCCGCCGCGGTAGCCTCTCGCTCGTGCACATCTCGCTCGATCCCCCGACCGCGGCGGAGTTCGCGGCCCTGTACGCCGAGACGGGGTGGGGATCATGGCCACCGGAGACGTTCGAAAGGGCTCTCTCCGGCACCTGGGCCATCTGCACAGCGCGTGACGACGACGGCGTGCTCGTCGGAATGGGTCGACTGATCAGCGATGGGGCCCTGCACGCATTCGTCACGGAGATGATCGTGGCCGAGCGCGCACGGGGCGCGGGGATCGGAGCCGCGATCGTGCGGTGCCTCGTCGATGAGGCGCACCGTCGCGGCGTGCACGACGTGCAGCTGTTCGCCGCGCACGGGCGTGCGGAATTCTACGAACGCAACGGCTTCGTCCGGCGGCCCGCCGACGGTCCCGGCATGGACCTCGCACTCCCTGCATCGCGGGAGCCCGCCGGCTCGGGCGAGCGAAACTCCTGAGAAAACGGCGCGGTCCCGCCTCTCGGCGCCCGTCGAGGCCGACACCGACCGAAGCACAGGAGTTTGGCCCACGGCATCCGGGCCTCGTCAGCCGACACGACGACTCCCAGAGGCTCGCGGATCGTATATGATCGCCGTGTCAGGCGCACGAAGCCGTGCGTCGCTGCTCGAAAAAGGGGCACGTAGCGCGAGATCCGCGCGAGACACATACGGCTCATTCCCGTCACTGTTTCGCGAAAGGCTTCCGCATGCCCATCGTCTCGGCGCACGTCGCCCACACCCTCGGCCGCCACCTCGACCACGTCTTCGGCGTGATGGGCAACGGCAACGCGTACTTCCTCGACGCCCTGCACCGGCACACCGACGCCGTCTTCACCGCCATGCGCCACGAAGCCGGAGGCGTCGTGGCGGCCGACGCGCACTATCGAGCCTCCGGCCGCATCGCCGCCGCGACTGCCACCTACGGCGCCGGCTTCACGAACACCCTCACCGCGCTCGCCGAGTCGGCCCAGGCACGCGTCCCCCTCCTGCTGGTGGTCGGCGACGAGCCCACCTCCGGCCCGCGCCCCTGGGGCGTCGACCAGGTCGCCCTCGCCTCGGCCGTGGGCGTGCGCACCTACACGGTCGGCGATCGCGACGCCTCGGCCACCGTGCTCATCGCGCTCGAGCACGCGCTGACGTACCGCGTTCCCGTGGTGCTGGCGATCCCCTACGACGTGGTCACGCGCGAGGCCGGCGAGCTGACGGATGCCGGGACCGTGACGATCCCCGCTCCCCTGGCTCCGCAGGGTCCGGCAGCTCACGCCACGCTCGACCGCATCGCCGATGCCCTGGCGACGGCCGAGCGTCCGTTCCTGCTCGCCGGCCGCGGCGCGTGGCTCGCTGACGCCGGCCCGGCGCTCGGGCACCTCGCCGAGATGACCGGGGCGATCACGGCATCCACCGCTCTCGGTCGGGGCATCTTCCCCGCCTCCGAGTACGACCTCGGCGTCACGGGAGGATTCGGCGCCGAAGGGGCCATGGAGCTCGTGCGCGAGGCCGATGTCGCCGTGGTCTTCGGAGCGGGCCTGAACCAGTTCACGATGCGCTTCGGCGAGCTGTTCGCCCCCGGCACGCAGGTCTTCCAGGTCGACGTGGCCCCCACCGCGACGCACGCCCAGGTGGGCGGATTCGTGCGAGCGGATGCCGCGGTGGCAGCCGAGCAGATCGTGAACCGCCTGCGCTCTCGCGGGGCGGCGCCGTCGGGGTGGCGCGACCGCGTCGATGTCGCGACGCTGCGCGGGCAGGAGGCCGGCGAGGGATTGGCACCGGACGGCCGCCTCGATCCCCGTTCCGCCGCCGCGCGGATCGGCGAGCTCCTCCCCGAGGATCGCATCGTCGTCTCGGACGGCGGGCACTTCCTCGGCTGGTCGAACATGTACTGGCCGGTCGCCTCGCCCGACCGCGTGATGATGGTCGGGACCGCGTATCAGTCGATCGGCCTCGGCTTCCCCTCGGTCGCGGGCGCCATCGCGGCGCGCCCGGAGTCGACCGTCGTTCTCACCACCGGTGACGGCGGCGGCCTCATGGCGATCGCCGACCTCGAGAGCGCCGTACGCACGGCCGCGGGCCACGGCATCGCGGTGGTGTGGAACGACGCCGCGTACGGCGCCGAGATCAACCTCTACGGCCTGAAGGGTCTCGCGCGCGAGCCGATGCTCATCCCCGAGGTCGACTTCGCCGCGGTCGCGCGCGGGTTCGGCGCGGAGGGGGTGGTCGTCCGAGAGGTCGCCGATCTCGACGCGCTCGCCGACTGGACGGGGAGAGACCCCGAGCAACGCCCCTTCCTGTTGCTCGATCTGCGCATCAGCGGCTCCGTGATCGCTCCGTATCAGCGCGAGATCATCAAGGTGAACTCGTGAGTGTCAACGGACGGGGCGCTGCCCCGGCGTTCGTCGGCGCGGGGCGGGATGCCGCTTCGTCCCCGGTTCCAGGCGCGGCCCCCACGGACCTCGACGATCTCCGCGCCGCGCTCGGCGACCGCCTCCTCACCGACCCCGCGAGCCTCGCCGCCTACGCCGTCGACAGCTCGCGCGCACAGCCCGAGGGCCTCCCGATCGCCGTGTTGCGGGCCGCCTCGACAGACGACGTGTCGACGGCTCTCGCGTGGGCGCACGCCCGTGGCATCCGGGTCTCCGTCCGCGGCGCGGGCACCGGTCTCTCCGGCGGAGCCGTTGCCTACGCGGGCGGCCTGGTGATCTCGCTCGAGGCGATGAACCGCATCCTCGACATCGACGTCGACAACCGCCTCGCCGACGTCGAGGCCGGGGTGATCACCGCGGATCTGGATGCCGCCGCCCTCGCTCACGGGCTCTTCTTCCCGCCCGATCCGGCGAGCGCGCAGTGGTCGACGATCGGCGGCAACATCGCCACGAACGCCGGCGGCCTGCGCTGCGTCGCGCACGGGGTGACCACCGACGTGGTCGCCGCCCTCGAGGTCGTGCTCGCCGACGGACGCGTGATGCGCACCGGCGCGCGCACGCGCAAGAACACCACCGGCTACGACCTCACGAGCCTGTTCACCGGCTCCGAGGGGACGCTCGGCGTGATCACGGCGGCGACCGTGCGCCTCAAGCCGGTGCCGCCCGGGCAGCCGCGCACCTTCCGCGCGAGCTTCGACGACATCGAGGATGCCGGGCGCGCGGTGACCGCGATCGTGTCCGGCCCCGCGGCTCCCGAGGTGCTGGAGCTGATCGACGCGCGCAGCGTCGAGATCATCGAGGCGTTCCACCCGAGCGGCCTCCCCTCCCCCGGCGCCGCGATGCTCGTCGGCCAGACCGTCGGACTCGCAGCTCACGAGACCGCCGAAGCGATCACGGACATCTGCCGCGCGCACGGCGCGGCCGAGACCGAGATCAGCGACTCCGACAGCCTGCTCGAAGCCCGTCGCCTCGCGAACCCCGCGCTCACGGCGCAGGGGCTGCGGGTCTCGTGCGACGTCGGCGTTCCGGTCGCCGCGCTCGCGACCGTGTTCCGCGGCATCGGCGAGATCGCCGCGCGCCACGGCCGCCGCATCGCGGTGGTCGCCCACGCCGGCGACGGCAACCTGCACCCCACGGTCGAGGCGGGCGACACCCCCGACGAGTACGCCGCTGCCGAGCTCGTCATCGACGACATCACGCGCCTCGCGCTGTCGCTCGGCGGCACGATCTCCGGCGAGCACGGCATCGGCTCGGTCAAGCGCCACGAGCTCCCCTGGCAGCAGGATGCCACCGCCCTCGACGTGCAGCGCGCGATCAAGGCCGCGCTCGACCCGCGTGGCATCCTGACCCCGGGTCGGGCGATCTGACACGCGTCACCCGCGGCCCGGGACCGCCATACGGACCGCATGGACTCCCTCCCTCGAACGAGCGATTCACTTCTCGTCCGCACCGCGGCAGCACCCGCGGACGAATGGATGAACCTCGTGGCTGCGGTGCGCACCGAGAACGCCGATGGGTTTCGCGGGTACGTACAGTTCGTCGATGACGCCCGCTGGTACGGCGCGACGGAGGACGACGTCCGGTCGGCGATTCCCGAGAACGATGAGGGTGCGTCCGTCCTCTTCATCGCGGATGACATCACCCTGACGACCGAGGGCTCCCCCGTGCTCGTCGTCGACCTCCAGAAGGGGCGTCCGTCGTTCCGGTGTGTCGCGGCCGACCTCTGGGCCGTGGACAACAACCTCAACCTCGCCAACGCGGACTGGGAGGACTTCGCCGACGCGGCCGATGAGCAGAGCGTCTACAGATCCGCGCCCTCTGCACCACCCGCACGACCTTCGGCGACGGTCGGACGCGAGATCGCGATGTGGCCGGAACAGGTGGCACCTCGCCGAGAGCTCGGCGAGGACTTCACCTCCCCGCGACCGGTCGAACATTTCGCGTACTTCCGCTCTCGCAGATCCGCCGATGCCGCAGCCGACGATCTCCGCTCGCGCGGCTTCACGGTCGACATCCACCGCCGAGGGCTACGCCTCATCCTGGTCGCCACACGCGTCGAGACGCTGACCGATGCGTCGGTGGCGACATTCCTCACCGAGGTCATCGGCGTCGTCGAGGCGAGGAAGGGCGACTACGACGGCTGGGGCGCGAACGTCGAGGTCCGCGACGCCTGAGGACGCGCGCCGTCGCCTCGGGCACCGCGATCGCGAGCGGCCGGAGGCGGCATCCATTCGTTTGCCGCAGATAGTCGGCGCCGTGCACACGAGGCGGCAACGTGCGGCAAATGACGCCGGGCCCCGGACGCTCGTTTGCCGCGAAGGGCCGGGGCGGGCGGCGGCGGCCGACCAGGTGCGGCAAACGACGGAGGCGGGGTTCTCCACAGATTGCGGATGCCGTGCCCACGCGCCGCTCCGACAGTGTGATGTTGCAAGGGTGAGAGCTGCATCCCTGCCCGACGAACTGCCCGAGTCCTTCTCGGTCGGTGCGGCGGTGGAGCTGGGCGTGTCACGGCGACGACTCCGGGCTGCCGACCTCTCGTCTCCGTTCCACGGCGTGCGGACGCGCTCGGCCCC
Organism: Microbacterium sp. S1037; assembly: GCF_048381605.1. NCBI lineage: Bacteria > Bacillati > Actinomycetota > Actinomycetes > Micrococcales > Microbacteriaceae > Microbacterium > Microbacterium sp. S1037. The sequence continues at coordinate 1,675,010 of NZ_JBLWIG010000001.1, read as the reverse complement.
GCCGGACGACGGATTCGAGGCATCCGTTCGACGTCGATCGACCGAGTACGCCGCACGGATGCGGGATTGTGAATTCTTCTCTCTGGTCGCGGCGGCCGTGGTGTGGGATGCACCGCTGCCCTCGTCGGTCTTTCACCTCCGCGATTCATCGGGCCGACTCGTCGAACGCCCGCTCGACGTCGGGGTGATCCTCCCCTCGCGTGCGAGCAGAGCTCGAGGAGTGCGAGGCACCTCGATCGCGGAGGGGATGGGCAGCGTCCGCACCGAGCCCGCGAGCGGCCTGCGAGCGACGAGCCCGGCGACCACGTGGGCGATGATGGGTGCCCTGCTACACCGGGACGATCTCGTCGCACTGGGCGATGCGTTCGTGCGCGAGCCGATGCGCCCCGACGACCCGCCGGCGCTCGCGACGATCGCCGAGCTCGCGGCGGCCCTGGAGGCGGGGCGACGGCGGGGCGCCGCCACTCTCCGCGACGCGTTACCCCTGGTGCGCACACGCTCGCGGTCGAGGAAAGAGACCGAGACGAGGCTGACGCTGATCGCGGCGGGACTCCCCGAGCCGTCGCTGAACTGGCCGGTGGTCGTGGCCGGAAAGGTCGTGGCGCTCATCGACCTGGCCTATCCGGAGCGCAAGGTGGGCTTCGAGTACGAGGGCGAGCAGCACCTGACGGACCCGCACCAGTGGGCAAGCGACATCCGACGCTACGAGATGCTCGCCGACCTCGGATGGCGCATCATCCGCGTCACCAAATTCGACCTCTCCGCGCACCGTTCGCCCTTCGTGGAGCGGGCGCGCGCGGCGTTCGCCGGGCGGACCCGCGTCAGCTGACATCCTCGGTCTTCGCGATCGCCCCGGCAGCGGCGCGTCGCCCACCATCGCGGCATCCATTCATCTGCCGCACCTGGCCGCTCGGCACTCCATCAGCGGACACCTCGGGCAAGTCAACGCCCGCACCGACCCATGGCATCCGCTCACTTGCCCTATATGGCCACCTCGCGCCCTCGCAGGCGACCATCTAGGGCAAACGAACAACCCGCGCCCCAACCCACGGCATCCCCTCACCTGCCCCACATGGCCGCACCACACCCCACCACCGACCACCTCAGACAAACCAACCCACCGCCCCAACCCACGGCATCCCCTCACCTGCCCCACATCGCCGCACCACACCCCCACCACCGACTACTTCGGGCAAACGAAGCCGCCACCACGCGCCGACGCCGAGCGGCCCCGCCACGCCGAAGCGCAACGGGGCCGCCGAACCCAGCGTCAGACCCGAGACAATCCGCGCACGGGGCTGACCTCCTGCGCGGCCTCGTTGTCCGGGCCGAGCGGGATACCGCTGCGGTCGCGCAGCAGCAGCGTCGCGATGAGGCCGAGCACCGCCATGATCGCGAGGTACACCGTGACCGACACGGTGGTGCCGGTGGCATCCACGAGCGCCGTCGCGATGGTCGGGGCGAACGCGCCGCCGCAGATCGCACCGATCGCGTACGAGATCGAGACCCCCGAGAAGCGGATGGATGCCGGGAACAGCTCGGCGTACAGCGCCGCCTGGGGACCGTAGGTCAGGCCGAGTCCCACCGTCAGGAGCACGAGCCCGAGGGCGAGGAGTGCGACGCTCCCGGTGTTCACCAGCGGGAACAGAGCCACGATGGCGACGAGCAGCGCGATCCACCCGATGATGTAGGTGTTGCGGCGCCCGATCTTGTCGCCGAGCCACCCGCCGAGCAGCGTGAAGACGAACCACGACACCGCCGAGAGGGTCACGGCGCCGAGCACGTCGGCGGTCGCGAGCCCAAGGGGGCCGTCGGGGTTGGTCGCGTAGCGCTGGATGTAGCCGCCGGTGGTCATGTAGCCGACGGCGTTGTTGCCGGCGAACACGAACGCGGCGATGATCACGAGCAGCGCGTGCTTGCGGAACAGCTGCACGATCGGCATCCGGGTCTGCTCCTTGCGCTCGGCGATCTCGACGAACACGGGGCTCTCCTCGACCTTCCGCCGCACGTAGTAGCCGACGAGGATCAGCACGAACGACAGCAGGAACGGCACGCGCCAGCCCCACGCGAGGAACGCGTCGCCGGGGGCGATGAGCGCCATGAGGGCGAGCATGCCGCTCGCGAGCAGCAGGCCGAGGGGCACGCCGAGCTGCGGGGAGGCGCCGAAGAGGCTGCGCTTGGTCTTGGGCGCGTGTTCGACGGCCATGAGGACCGCACCACCCCACTCGCCGCCGGCAGAGATGCCCTGCAGCACGCGCAGGAGGATCAGCAGGATCGGCGCCACGACACCGATCGCGTCGTATGTGGGCAGCACGCCGATGAGCGTGGTCGAGGCGCCCATCAGGATGAGCGTCAGCATCAGCACGACGCGACGCCCGTACTTGTCGCCGAGGTGACCGGCGAGGAACGCCCCGAGCGGGCGGAAGAGGAAGCTCAGTCCGACGGTCAGGAACGAAAGGATCTGCGCGATGCCGGGACCGGCGGGCGCGAAGAACAACTGGCCGAAGACGAGGCCCGCGGCCGAGGCGTAGAGGAAGAAGTCGTACCACTCGACGGTGGTGCCGACGACCGTTGCGAAGACCACCCGGCGGCGGTCCGTGGACGTGGAGATGGTGCCGGTAGGGGTGAAACCCGGCGACTGTGAGCGGGACATGGGACTCCTTCGAGACGTCATCGTCAGACCCCGGACGTCGTCGTCGGCGACGAGGCGTTTGTTGCTGGGGTGGGCAACATCGTATACGATTTCAGATACGACGCAAGGGAGCACCCATGACCGACACCGACCCCCGGTTCACCGCCCTCGGCGCGCGCCCCGGCAAGATCGTGGCCGTCCACCTCTCCTACGCCTCCCGCGCCGATCAGCGCGGCCGTCGCCCGGCCACGCCCTCGTACTTCTTCAAGCCGTCCAGCTCGCTCGCTCCCTCGGGCGCTGAGATCGTGCGCCCCGCCGGCACCGAGCTGCTGGCCTTCGAAGGTGAGATCGCACTCGTCATCGGCGAGCCCGCGCGATGGGTGACTCCGGATGCCGCGTGGTCGCACGTGGCATCCGTCACCGCCGCGAACGACTTCGGTCTGTACGACCTGCGCGCGAACGACAAGGGCTCGAACGTCCGCTCCAAGGGCGGCGACGGCTACACGCCCCTCGGCCCGGACCTCATCGACGCGCGCAACGTCGACCCCGCGGCCCTGCGCCTGCGCACGTGGGTGAACGGCGAGATCGTGCAGGACGACACCACCGCCGGGCTCATCTTCCCCCTCGCCCAGATCGTCGCCGACCTCTCGCAGCACTTCACCCTCGAGACCGGCGACGTGATCCTCACCGGCACCCCCGCGGGATCCTCGGTGGTCGTGCCCGGCGACGTCGTCGAGGTTCAGGTGGATGCCGGCATCCACTCGACCGGCCGGCTCCGCACCACGGTGGTCGAGGGCTCGCGATCCTTCGACGCCGCGATCGGCTCACTGCCCGGGGTCGACGACACCCAGCGCACCGAGGCGTGGGGCTCGGCTGCGGCCGCGGGGCTGACCCCGCCCGCTCCCGCGCTCACCCCCGCCCTCCGCGAGAAGCTGGGCCGCGTCCCCGTCGCCGCCCTCAGCGGACAGCTGCGCAAGCGCGGCCTGAACGACGTCACGATCGACGGCGTCCACGCCCTCACCCCGGGCAGCCGGTTCGTCGGCACCGCCCGCACGCTCCGCTTCCTCCCCCACCGCGAAGACCTCTTCGCCAGCCACGGCGGCGGCCAGAACGCGCAGAAGCGTGCGTTCGACGCCGTCGAAGAGGGCGAGGTCCTCGTGATCGAGGCCCGCGGCGAGACCGGCTCGGGAACGCTCGGCGACATCCTCGCGATTCGCGCGCACGCGCGCGGAGCCGCCGCGATCGTGACCGACGGCGGCGTCCGAGACGCCGAGGCCGTCGCCGCGGTCGGCATCCCGGTGTTCACCGCCGGCCCGCACCCCGCCGTCCTCGGCCGGAGGCACGTGCCGTGGGAGACCGACGTCGCGATCGGCTGCGGCGGTACCACCGTCGAACCCGGCGACATCCTCGTCGGCGACGGCGACGGCGTGATCGTCCTCCCTCCCGCCCTCGCCGAAGAAGTGGTCGACGCCGCCCTCGCGCAGGAAGAGGAGGATGCGTGGATCGCCCGCCAGGTGGCATCCGGTCACCCGGTCGAGGGGCTCTTCCCCATGAACGCGGAGTGGCGCGCGCGCTACGAGAGCGAGAGGCAGAACTGATGGATGCCACGACCCCCGGTGCCGCGCCCGACCGCCGCGCGACGCAGGCCCCCGCCACACCGGCCCCCAGCCGCAGCAAATCGCAGCAGGCCTACCACTGGATCAAGGACCGCATCGCCTCACAGGAGTTCACCCCCGGCTACCGCCTGGTGCTCGGCACGATCGCCGGCGAGCTGGACATGAGCGTGGTCCCGGTGCGTGAGGCGATCCGCCAGCTCGAAGCCGAGGGCCTCGTGATGTTCGAGCGCAACGTGGGCGCGCGCGTGTCGATGGTCGACGACACCGCCTACCGCTTCAGCATGCAGTCGCTCAGCATCCTCGAGGGGGCGGCGACCGCCCTGTCGGCACGTGCGCTCACGACCGACGACGTGCGCCGGGCCCGCCAGGTGAACGAGCTGATGGTCGAGACGCTCGAGCACTTCGACCCCCGCGCCTTCACCGCGCTGAACCAGGAGTTCCACGCGATCCTGTTCGAGAGGTGCGCGAACCCGCGCATGCTCGAGCTCGTGCAGGCCGAGTGGGCCCGCCTCGGGCACCTGCGCGACTCGACGTTCAGCTTCGTGCCCGGTCGCGCGGCCGAGTCGGTGCGCGAGCACGAGAACATCCTCGTCCTCATCGAGACCGGCGCCCCGCTCGCCGAGATCGAGAAGGCCTCGCGCCGCCACCGCTCCGCGACCCTCGACGCCTACATGATCCACGAGCACCCCGACGAGGCGCTCGGCCTGCCCGCTTTCTGATGATCCCGGATGCCGACACCCCACGCCCCCACGACGCCGACGTCGCGGATCGCGAGGTCCCCGGCAGCCACCCCTCTTCACCGAAGGAGCCCGCATGACCACCCCGCTCACCACCACCCGCCGCGTCCCGGCCGATCTGCCCGAGCGCATCCAGCACTACATCGGCGGCCGGTTCGTCGACTCGGTCGACGGTGACACGTTCGACGTGCTCGACCCGGTGACGAACCAGACGTATCTGCGCGCCGCCGCCGGCAAGAAGGCCGACATCGACCTCGCCGTCGCCGCCGCCCGGAAGGCGTTCACCGAGGGACCCTGGCCCCGGATGCTTCCCCGCGAGCGTTCGCGCGTGCTGCACCGCATCGCCGACATCGTGGAGTCGCGCGACGAGCGCCTCGCGGAGCTGGAGTCCTTCGACTCGGGCCTGCCCATCACCCAGGCGCTCGGTCAGGCCCGACGGGCGGCGGAGAACTTCCGCTTCTTCGCCGACCTGATCGTCGCCCAGACCGACGACGCCTTCAAGGTGCCGGGGCGCCAGCTCAACTACGTCAACCGCAAGCCGATCGGCGTCGCAGGTCTCATCACGCCGTGGAACACGCCCTTCATGCTCGAGTCGTGGAAGCTCGGCCCCGCGCTCGCGACCGGCAACACCGTGGTGCTCAAGCCGGCCGAGTTCACCCCTCTCTCGGCATCCCTGTGGGCCGGGATCTTCGAGGAGGCGGGTCTCCCCGAGGGCGTGTTCAACCTCGTCAACGGCCTCGGCGAAGACGCCGGCGACGCGCTCGTGAAGCACCCCGAGGTGCCGCTCATCTCGTTCACCGGCGAGAGCAGCACCGGGTCGCTGATCTTCGCGAACTCTGCGCCGTTCCTGAAGGGCCTGTCGATGGAGCTGGGCGGCAAGAGCCCGGCGATCGTCTTCGCGGATGCCGACCTCGACGCCGCGATCGACGCGACCATCTTCGGGGTGTTCTCGCTCAACGGCGAGCGCTGCACCGCGGGCAGCCGCATCCTCGTGCAGCGTGACGTGTACGACGAGTTCGTCGAGCGCTACGCCGCGCAGGCCGATCGCGTCACGGTCGGCTACCCCGACGACCCCGCGACCGAGGTCGGCGCGCTCGTGCACCCCGAGCACTACGCGAAGGTCATGTCGTACGTCGAGCTCGGCAAGACCGAGGGACGTCTCGTCGCGGGCGGCGGCCGGCCCGAGGAGTTCCCCGAGGGCAACTTCGTGCGCCCCACGGTCTTCGCCGACGTCTCCCCCGACGCGCGCATCTTCCAGGAGGAGATCTTCGGGCCGGTCGTCGCGATCACGCCCTTCGACACCGACGAAGAGGCGCTCGCCCTGGCGAACAACACGAAGTACGGCCTTGCCGCCTACGTGTGGACCAGCGACCTCAAGCGCGCGCACAACTTCGCGCAGAACGTCGAGGCGGGCATGGTGTGGCTGAACTCCAACAACGTCCGCGATCTCCGCACCCCGTTCGGCGGTGTGAAGGCCTCGGGCCTGGGTCACGAGGGCGGCTACCGCTCGATCGACTTCTACACCGACCAGCAGGCCGTGCACATCACGCTCGGCCCCGCCCACAACCCCACGTTCGGCAAGGCGCAGGCCCACTGAGCCGCCGCCGCCCGACCCTCCCGACCACACGCAAGGACGCGAACCATGGCAAAGCACACCGAAGAAGAGAAGACCTCCTCGGGCTTCTGGGTGACCCAGGAAGCCCCGATCCACTCGGACAACCCCATCCCGACGCCCCAGGCGCCCGCACCCGACATCCTGCGCTGCGCCTACATGGAGCTGATCGTCACCGACCTCGCGGCATCCCGGGTCTTCTACGTCGACATCCTGGGCCTGCACATCACCGAGGAGGACGACGAGGCGATCTACCTCCGCTCCACCGAGGAGTTCATCCACCACAATCTCGTGCTGCGCAAAGGCCCGGTGGCCGCGGTCGCCGCGTTCTCGTACCGCGTGCGCTCGTCCGACGACCTCGACAAGGCCGTGGCGTTCTACGAAGAGCTCGGCTGCGACGTGCGCCGCGAACCGAACGGGTTCACCAAGGGCATCGGCGACTCCGTGCGCGTGGTCGACCCGCTCGGCTTCCCGTACGAGTTCTTCTTCGACACCGAGCACCAGGAGCGCCTGTCGTGGCGGTACGACCTGCACTCCCCCGGCGAGCTCGTCCGCCTCGACCACTTCAACCAGATCACGCCCGACGTGCCCCGCGCGGTCAACTTCATGCAAGCGCTCGGCTTCCGGGTGACCGAGGACATCCAGGACGAGGAGGGCACCGTCTACGCCGCCTGGATGCGCCGCAAGCCGACCGTCCATGACACCGCCATGACCGGCGGCGACGGCCCCCGTATGCACCACGTCTGCTTCGCCACCCACGAGAAGCACAACATCCTCGCCATCTGCGACAAGCTCGGCGCCCTCCGTCGGTCGGATGCCATCGAACGCGGCCCCGGCCGCCACGGCGTCTCGAACGCGTTCTACCTGTACCTGCGCGACCCCGACGGCCACCGCGTCGAGGTGTACACGCAGGACTACTACACCGGCGACCCCGACAACCCGGTCATCACCTGGGACGTGCACGACAACCAGCGCCGCGACTGGTGGGGCAACCCCGTCGTCCCCTCCTGGTACACCGACGGCTCGCTCGTGCTCGACCTCGACGGCAACCCGCAACCGGTGCGCGCACGCACGGACTCGAGCGAGATGGCCGTGACGATCGGCGCCGACGGCTTCAGCTACACCCGCCCGCCCGAGGCTTCGGCATCCGGTTCCGAGTTCAAGCTCGGCAACCAGCTCTGACCCCACCGACCCCGCGCGCCCCCACAGACGATGTCCCACTTATGGCTACTTGAGCCCCGCTCGACCGACCACGATCGGGACATGCACCGCCAGAAGTGGGACGAGGGTAGTCATTTGGAGAGGAACCCATGCTCACCGACGAACAGATCGACGCCATCGCGGCCGAACTCGCCGAAGCCGACCGGACGCATTCGGTGATCCCGCGGATCACGGCGAGATTCCCGGATGCCACGGTCGACGACTCGTACCGGATCCAGGGCCGCTGGCGCGACACGCAGCTCGCCGCGGGTCGCACGCTCGTCGGGCGCAAGATCGGCTTGACCTCCAAGGCCATGCAGCAGGCGACGGGCATCACCGAGCCCGACTACGGCGTGATGTTCGACGACACCGTCTACCGGTCGGGCGACGAGATCCCCGTCGAGCACTTCTCGAACGTCCGTATCGAGGTCGAGCTCGCGTTCGTCCTGAGGACGCCGCTCGAGGGGCCCGACTGCACGCTCGACGACGCCCTCGCCGCGATCGACTACGCCGTCCCCGCGCTCGAGGTGCTCAACTCCCACATCGAGCTCGAGGGACGCACGATCGTCGACACGATCAGCGACAACGCCGCCTACGGCGCGATGGTGCTCGGCGACGTCCACAGGCGCCCCGACGAGATCGACCTGCGCTGGGTCCCCGGCGTCCTGAGCCGTAACGGCGAGATCGAGGAGACCGGCGTCGCCGCGGGCGTGCTCGGCCACCCCGCGACCGGAGTCGCGTGGCTCGCCAACAAGTTCTCCCAGCACGGCGCGCGCCTGGAGGCGGGCGAGATCATCCTGGCAGGATCGTTCACACGCCCGATGTGGGTGTCGCGGGGCGACGACGTGCTCTGCGACTACGGACCGATGGGAACGATCTCGTGCCGCTTCGTCTGAACCCGACCTTCCGCGCGGCTCTCGCGGCATCCGATCGTCCCCTGGCGGGGATGTGGGTGTGCTCGGGCAGCCCCGTCGCCGCCGAGATCGCCGCGGGATCGGGGCTGGACTGGCTGCTGCTCGACATGGAGCACTCGGCGACCTCGCTCGAGACGGTGCTCGTGCTCCTCCAGGTGACCGCGGCCTACCCGGTGACCCCGGTCGTCCGCGTGCCGTGGAACGACCCGGTCGTGATCAAGCAGGTGCTCGACCTCGGCGCGCAGAACCTCATCGTGCCGATGGTGTCGTCGGCCGACGAAGCGCGCGCAGCGGTCGCGGCGACGCGGTACCCGCCCGCGGGCATCCGCGGGGTCGGCAGCGCCCTGGCCCGGAGCGCCCGCTGGAACCGTGTCGACGGGTACCTCACGGGTGCGACCGAGCACGTCTCACTCACCGTGCAGATCGAGACCACCGCCGGAGTCGCCGCCGCGGCCGAGATCGCCGCCGTCGAGGGAGTGGATGCCGTCTTCGTCGGCCCCTCCGACCTCTCGGCATCCATGGGTCTTCTCGGCCGGCAGTCGCACCCCGACGTCGTCGCGGCCGTCCACGCCGTCTTCGCCGCGTGCCGGGATGCCGGGACCCCGGTCGGCGTGAATGCGTTCGACCCCGCGGTGGCGGAGGCCTACCTCGACGCCGGAGCCGACTTCGTCGCGGTCGGGGCGGACGTCGCCCTGCTGGCGCGCGCCTCCGAGGCCCTCGCGCAGCGGTTCGCCGCGCCGGGGAGCGGCGAACGCGCAAGCTATTGAGACCTCGCACCAAGGGTCCGTCTCTAGGGTGAGCACATGACCACGTTCCCCGCGCTTCAACCCCTCGCCGACCGAGCCGCGTTCTTCACCGCGCTGCGGCAAGACGACCTCGGCACCGCCGCCGACGCCCTCGGTCCCCACCGCTGGGACACCGACCTCGCGGCGGGCACCCTGACCTTCAGCGCTCTCGACGACCCGAACCGCACGCTCGTCGCCCGCGCGCACCTCGTCGCCTCGATCGCGCCGGGACCGCGCTCGGTGCTCTGGGGATGGGCGCACCCGAACGGCGGCGGCGACCAGAACCCGGCCGCTCGCCTGCGCGCGTACGGGCAGGAGCACGGCATCGCCGAGCTGTCCTCCCCCGAGGCCCCGTTTCCCGCCGACGCGGCCGGAGACGCCGACTGGATCGCCGAGGCCTCGCACGTCATCGCCGGAGTCGCGGTCGAGGTGACTGGCCGATCACCGTACTATTCCGCACCGGTCGGAGACGCGGGCACGCGCGCGGTCCTGCTCCTCGACGCCCCGCTGCCGCCTCTGACCGTCGCGCACGCGGGAGTCCGGATGCCGCGCATCCTGTCGACCACGACGCCCGCCGACCCGCGCAGCTCGGTGTGGGACCTCGCACGCCTGGCCGGCTGGACCCTGGAGTGGGCCGATGGCGCCTTCTCGGCGGCCACCGTGCAGGATGCCACGGGGTCGATGACGTTCCGCTTCGACGAGCACGCCCGCATCACGGCGATGGAGAGCTCGCTGGGCGGCGCCGCGGCCTGATTCGCGTTCCGCGGAAACGATGAAGGGGGCCGGACGATCCGTCCGGCCCCCTTCATCGCGCGTCAGTCTTCGTCGTCGTCCTCGTCGTCGTCGTCACCGATGATCTCGATGTCCTCGACCTCGAGCTCGGGCGTGAGCTGCACGTGCACGAGCGCGTCGGGGAATGCCGTCTCCCCCGCGAACACGACGATGATCGCGTCGGCGAAGATGCCCACGCCGATCGCCTCGAGGTCGGTGCGCAGGTCGATGTCCGCGCTCAGCTCGTCGTCGTCCACCGCCTCCTCGATCTCGGTGGCGATCTCGTCGACGATCGCGCTCCAACGGTCCTCGGTCACCGAGAGGATGTCCTTCAGGTTGGACAGGATGCCGTCGAGGTCGGGCTCGTCCTCGTCGTCGATCTCGGGGTCGAGGTCGACCTCCACCTCGACGCCGGCGGCATCCAGGTGTCCGACACCGATCACGCTGTCTTCGTCGATCTGGGCGTCGTCGAGCAGGCCGCTCTCGGTGACGCGGCGGAGGAGGTCGTTCAGCACGGACTCAGTCATGCACATACGATCCCACGGGGAGAGGGATCCTGCCCAGCCCTTGCACGCGAGGCTCCGTCCGTTCGCTCGGCGGTCGCACCCCGTTCACCGTCAGACCGCGGCGGCGCGCTCCGCGGCCTCGACGACGTTCGTCATCAGCAGGGCGACCGTCATGGGTCCGACGCCGCCCGGGTTGGGCGACACGAAGCCCGCGACCTCAGCCACGTCAGGGTGCACGTCGCCGTAGACGCGGGACTTCCCGGTCTCGGGGTCGGTCTCGCGCGTCACGCCCACGTCGAGCACCGCGGCGCCCGGCTTGACGTCTTCGGCGCGCACGATGTGCTTCACGCCCGCGGCGGCGACGATCACGTCGGCCTCGCGCAGGTGCTTCGCGAGGTCGGCCGTACCCGTGTGGGTCAGCGTCACGGTGGCGTTGATCTCGCGGCGGGTGAGCAGCAGGCCGATCGAACGGCCGATTGTGACGCCGCGGCCGACGACCACGACCTCCTTGCCCTTCAGGTCGTAGTCGTTGCGTAGCAGCAGCTCGATCACACCGCGCGGGGTGCACGGCAGGGGCGTGAGGATCGGCGCGTTGACGTTGAGCACGAGGCGTCCGAGGTTCGTGGGGTGCAGGCCGTCGGCATCCTTCGCCGGATCGATGCGCTCGAGGATCGCGTCGGTGTCGAGGTGCTTCGGCAGCGGCAGCTGCACGATGTAGCCATGGCAGGCGGGATCGGCATTGAGACGGTCGATGACGGCCTCGACCTCCTCCTGAGTGGCCTCGGCGGGCAGTTCGACCTGGATGGAGTTCATCCCGATCGCCTCGGACTGCTTGTGCTTCATGCCGACGTACAGCTGCGAGGCCGGGTCGGCGCCCACGAGCACCGTCGCGATACCCGGGATGATCCCCTTCTGGCGCAGGGCGGCGACACGCTCGGTGAGCTCCGCCTTGATCGCCGCCGACGCGGCCTTACCGTCGAGAATCGTCGCCGTCATGGCATCCCTCTTCCTGGGTGTCGATGGGTCGTGCGGGGTGTGCCCACGCATGAACGCTCCGTGACGCATAAACGCCATCCACTCACGTAAACGCGCTCTCCCCGTGTTTCTGTGCGCGGATCGCGTTTATGCGTGCGGTCCCGGGGCGGGGGCGGTGCGGCGGACCGCACGATCCGCGTCAGCGGAGGAGCGGATGCCGGGACGGGGCCGCCGCGTTGACGGTCCCGCCCCGGCGGGGCTCACTGCTGCAGGTCGGGGTACAGCGGGAACGCCTCGGTCAGCTTCGCCACGCGCGCGCGCAGGGCCTCGACGTCGGCGCCGGGGATCAGCGCGAGCGCGATGATGTCGGCCACCTCGGTGAACTCCGCGTCACCGAAGCCGCGCGTCGCGAGCGCCGGAGTGCCGATGCGCAGACCCGAGGTCACCATCGGCGGGCGCGGGTCGTTGGGGACGGCGTTGCGGTTGACCGTGATGTGGATGTCATGCAGCAGGTCTTCGGCCTGCTTGCCGTCGATCTCGGCCTCGCGGAGGTCGACGAGCACGAGGTGCACGTCGGTGCCTCCCGAGCGCACGGCGATGCCGGCGTTCTTGACGTCGTCCTGGGTGAGACGGTCGGCGAGGATCGCCGCACCGCGGAGGGTGCGCTCCTGACGCTCCTTGAATTCGGGCGTCATCGCGAGCTTGAACGCCGTCGCCTTGGCGGCGATCACGTGCATGAGCGGACCGCCCTGCTGCCCGGGGAAGACCGCGGTGTTGATCTTCTTCGCCAGCGCCTCGTCGTTGGTGAGGATGAGGCCCGAACGGGGGCCGCCGATCGTCTTGTGCACGGTGGTCGAGACGACGTGCGCGTGCGGGATGGGGCTCGGGTGCACGCCCGCGGCGACGAGACCGGCGAAGTGCGCCATGTCGACCCACAGGAGGGCGCCCACCTCGTCGGCGATCGCGCGGAAGGCCGCGAAGTCGAGCTGACGGGGGTACGCCGACCAACCGGCGATGATGACCTTCGGCTTGTGCTCGACGGCGAGGCGGCGCACCTCGTCCATGTCGATGACGCTGGTCTCGGGGTCGACGCCGTAGGCGACGATGTCGTAGAGACGGCCCGAGAAGTTGATCTTCATGCCGTGGGTCAGGTGACCGCCCTGGTCGAGGGCGAGACCGAGGAGCGTGTCGCCGGGGCGGGCGATCGCGTGCAGCACCGCGGCGTTCGCCGAGGCACCGGAGTGCGGCTGGACGTTCGCGAACTCGGCACCGAACAGCTGCTTCGCCCGCTCGATCGCGAGCGACTCGGCGACGTCGACCTCTTCACAACCGCCGTAGTAGCGGCGACCCGGGTAGCCCTCGGCGTACTTGTTGGTCAGTACCGAGCCCTGCGACTGCAGAACCGAGACGGGAACGAAGTTCTCCGACGCGATCATCTCGAGGAATCCGCGCTGACGGTTCAGCTCGCGCTCGAGCACCTCGGCGATCTCGGGGTCGACCTCGGAGAGGGGGGCGTTGAAGTACGGATCGGTCATGCGATCTCCTTGACGATGGTTCCGGATGCCACGGACTCGGCGAGTCCGCGGAGATACCGCATCGACCCAGGCGTGCGGTCGAATACCGTCAAGCGGTCGCTCCCCGGTGGTGTCCCACCTCAACGCCAGTCGCGACGGTGCCACTTTAGCGGGTAAAGGTGTCCGCATCCCTCGTGTTCCGGCATCCACTGTTCCTGCACAGGATCGCTGTCGGCTCGATGGCGAAAGAGTCGGGAGGGTGCGCCGACCGGCCCGCGTAAAATGGCGGGGTGACCGACTCCCCCAACGTCCGCGCGCAGGCACCGCTCGCTCCCGGCATGCGCCCGCGTCCGACCGCGATCGAGATCGGCAGCGTGCTCTGCGGGATCTTCGCATTCGTGACCCTCGCGATCTGGGGCTTCACCGCGTGGCCGCTGCCGTGGAACATCGTCGCGGGGATCGGCGCCCCCCTCCTCGCGATCCTGATCTGGGCCCTGTTCGTGTCGCCGCGCGCGGTGCTCGCGGTGCACCCCTTCATCCGCGCCCTCGTCGAGCTCTTCGTGTACGCCGCCGCCACCGTCGCGTGGTGGAGCATGGGCCAGGCGTGGATCGGCCTCGGCTTCGCGATCGTCGCCGTGGTCCTCGGCGCGCTGAACGGCCGGCGGCGTCTGGCGTGAGCGCCGACGGCGCGGCGGCGACTCCCGCGCGGGGTGCGGCGGATGCGACGCTCGCGCTTCTCCGCGCCGAGCTCGGCGACCGCGTCGACACCTCCCCCGACGCTCTGGCCGCCGTCCGCGCCGACAAGTCGGGCCACGCCTCCGACGGCACGCCCCTCGCCGTCGTGCACGCGGCATCCGTCTCCGACGTGCAGGCGGTCATGCGCATCGCGACCGCGACGCGGACTCCCGTGGTGCCTCGCGGTGCCGGGACGGGTCTCGCGGGCGGAGCGAACACGGGGGGCGGTGAGATCGCCCTCTCGCTACGCGGCATGGACCGGCTTCTCGAGGTGCGCCCCGACGACCTCCTCGCGGTGGTCGAGCCGGGCATCGTCAACGCCGAGCTCAACGCCCTTCTCGAGCCGCACGGCGTGTGGTGGGCTCCCGACCCCGCGAGCCGCGCGATCTCGACGGTCGGTGGCAACATCGCCACGGGTGCCGGCGGCCTGCTCTGCGCGAAGTACGGCGTCGTGCGCGACGCGGTCCTCGGCGTCGACCTCGTGCTCGCCGACGGCCGGCTGATGCACCTCGGCCATCGCAGCGTGAAAGGCGTCACGGGTCTCGACCTCACCTCTCTCGTGATCGGCTCCGAGGGCACTCTCGGCGTGGTGGTGGGAGCGACTCTCAAGCTCCGACGTCTCGTCGAGGGCGAGCGCGTCACCCTCACCGCGCTGTTCGACGGGGTGCGCGCCGCCGCCGTCGCGTCCGCCGCGGTCACGGCATCCGGAGTCCAGCCCGCGATCATGGAGCTGATGGATGCCAGGTGCCTCGCGGCCGTGCACCGCCTGCTGTCACTCCCCGAACCGCCGCAGGGCGCAGCTCAGCTCACCATCCAGACCGACGGTCCGGTCGCCGCTGCCGAGGCGCGCACGATCGCCGAGGTCCTGACCGCGGCCGGCGGGAAGGTGTCCGTCGCCGCCGACGATGCCGAGGGTGAGGAGCTTCTCGCCGTGCGCCGATCGATGCATGCCGCCATGGAATCACTCGGCACCACCCTCATCGAGGACGTCTCGGTGCCGCGCACCGCCCTGCCCGCGATGTTCGACGAGATCGCGCGGATCGAGCAGAAGTACGGCCTCGTCATCCCGACCGTCGCGCACTCCGGCGACGGAAACCTGCACCCGAACTTCGTCTTCGAGGGTCCCGACGTGCCGCCGATCGTGTGGGAGGCGGCCGAGGAGGTGTTCCGCGCGGCGCTGGAACTCGGTGGCACGCTCACCGGAGAGCACGGGATCGGCGTGCTCAAGCGCCGCTGGCTCGCCGACGAGCTCGGGGACGATCAGTGGCAGCTGCAGCGCGAGATCGCTCGCGTGTTCGATCCCCTCGGCATCCTGAATCCGGGCAAGGTCTTCGCCGCCTGACGTCCGTTCGATGGACGCGGCCGCGAGCCCCGGGCTGCATCGTCCTCGACGTGATAAGACCGTGATAAAGCTCACGGCGCACACGCAACACTCGCCTTTAGCATGAGAAGACTGACTATCGGGGGGTTTGACTTATGACCGACGGCGCGAACAGCACCGACGGCGCGACGTACGCGTGGGCACCGCCCGAGCCGAAGAAGCGCAAGAACCGATCGGGCCTGTGGATCGGCATCCCGGCGGGCGCGACCGCCGTCGCGCTGCTGGCGGCATCTTTCGTCCTCATCGCCCCCGGAGCCTCCGTCGCCGGCGTGCAGATCGGCGGCCTCACGGCGGGAGCCGCGGCCCAGGCGATCTCCGACCGACTGGCGAACACGAGCATCGCGGTCGAGAGCCCGGCGGGCTCGGTCACCGTGACCGGTGCCGAGCTCGGCGCCACGGTCGACGCGCAGGCCATCGCCGACAAGGCGTTCTCCGAGAACCCGATGTGGAAGCCCTCGTCGTGGTTCCCCGAGGGCACGGGTGTCGCGATCAACGTCGACCCCGCCAAGGCCGCGGCGGCACTCCGCGACCTCGCCCCCGACACCTACAAGGCTCCCGTCGACGCGACCGTCGCGTACGACGCCGGTTCGCAGTCGTACGTCGCAACTCCCGCGCAGCCCGGTGAGGGCATCGACCCAGCCGCGGTCACCGCCGCCCTCCAGAGCGCCTTCGACGCCGGCACCGTCAGCACGACCGCGCAGGCGGGCGTCGTCCCGGTCGAGGCCCCGGTCACCACCGAAGAGGCCGACGCGGCCGTCGCGCAGCTGAACGGCATCCTCGACAACGCCGGCTTCTACGTCGGCGACGAGCGCACGGTCCCGGTCGACCGGGCCACCGCCGCCTCGTGGCTCACGATCACGCCCGACGGCACGGGTGACTTCGCGATCTCCGCCGACGAAGCGGCGATCCAGCAGGCCGTCGCGGGCCTCCCCGCGGCCGTCGACCGCGGCGCGGTGAACGCGGACGTGATCGTGGACAAGGGTGGCGAGGTCATCCACACGAACACCGAGGGCCAGACCGGACGCGCACTCGGCGACACCACGGGGATCGCCGCGGCCTTCGCCTCCCAGCTCGCCGAGGGCAACGGACGATTCGCCCTGACGGTGAGCGAGACGCCGTTCGAGACGACGAAGACCGAGCGCTGGATCGATGTCAACCTCAGCACCCAGACCACGACGCTCTGGCAGAACGGGCAGGTCTATCGCTCCTGGTCGATCTCGTCGGGCGCGGGCGAGCACGCCACCCACACCGGCGAGTTCCGCATCGGCTGGAAGACGTCGATGCAGGACATGGGCTGCGTCCCCGGCTACGACTACTGCACGAAGGACGTCCCCTGGGTTTCGTACTTCAACGGTGACGAGGGCTTCCACGGCACGTACTGGCACAACAACTTCGGCACGCCGATGAGCCACGGTTGCATCAACATGACCATCTCCGCCGCGAAGGAGCTCTACGACTGGGCGTACCGCGGTACCGAGGTGTCGGTCCACTACTGAGCCCGGACACGCGAGGGGGCGGATGCCATGGCATCCGCCCCCTCCGTCGTCTCCGCGCCCGCACCCCGGGCCCGAGCAGCCCCCGTTGAGCGTCCAAAACACGCCGTAATCGGGGCGGCCGTTACGGCGTGTCTTGGACACTCGACCGGTCCCGGCGGGCCGTGGGACGCGGGCGCGATCCCGCCCGGGGGCGCGTCGCGACGGCAGAGGGGCGGATGCCAGTGGCATCCGCCCCTCCCGGGTTCAGCGTGTCAGCGACTCAACGCAGCGCGTCGACCACCGCGTTCAGGGTCGCGGACGGGCGCATGACCTTCTCGACGAGCGCGGTGTCGGGGCGGTAGTAGCCGCCGATCTCCGCGTGGTGGCCCTGGACCGCGTTGAGCTCGGACACGATGGTCTGCTCCTCGGCCGCGAGCTTCTCGGCGACCGGCGCGAAGACCGCGGCGAGGTCGGCATCCTTCGTCTGCTTCGCCAGCTCCTGCGCCCAGTACAGCGCGAGGTAGAAGTGACTGCCGCGGTTGTCGATCGTGCCGAGGGCACGGCCGGGCGACTTGTCGTTCTCGAGGAACGTGCCGGTCGCGGCATCCAGGGTCTCGGCGAGGACGCGAGCGCGTTCATTGCCCGTGGTGTCGGCGAGGTGCTCGAGAGACGCCGCGAGGGCGAAGAACTCGCCGAGCGAGTCCCAACGGAGGTAGTCCTCCTGCACGAGCTGCTGCACGTGCTTGGGAGCCGAACCGCCGGCGCCCGTCTCGAACAGGCCACCGCCCGCGAGCAGCGGGACGATCGAGAGCATCTTGGCGCTCGTGCCCACCTCGAGGATCGGGAACAGGTCGGTGAGGTAGTCGCGCAGCACGTTGCCCGTGACCGAGATCGTGTCCTCGCCGCGGCGGATGCGCTCGAGCGAGTACTTGGTGGCCTCGGCGGGGGCGAGGATCTCGATCGTGAGCCCCTCGGTGTCGTGGTCGGCGAGGTACTCGTTGACCTTGGCGATGAGGTTGCGGTCGTGCGCGCGGTTCTCGTCGAGCCAGAACACGGCGGGCGCGCCGGTCGCGCGGGCGCGGGTCACGGCGAGCTTCACCCAGTCGCGCACGGCCACGTCCTTGGTCTGCGTCGCGCGCCAGATGTCGCCCGCGTTCACCTCGTGCTCGAGCAGCACGTCGCCGTTCGAGGCGACGACCTGCACGCGGCCGGGCGCGGCGATCTCGAAGGTCTTGTCGTGGCTGCCGTACTCCTCGGCGGCCTGGGCCATGAGCCCGACGTTCGGCACCGAACCGATCGTGGCCGGGTCGAGCGGGCCGTTGGCGATGACATCCTCGATCGTCGCCTGGTAGACCCCGGCGTACGAGGAGTCGGGGATGACGGCGAGGGTGTCGTCCTCTCCCCCGTCGACGCCCCACAGCTTGCCGCCGTTGCGCACGAGGGCCGGCATCGAGGCATCCACGATCACGTCGGACGGAACGTGCAGGTTGGTGATGCCCTTGTCACTGTTGACGTACGACAGGCGGGGGCCGGATGCCAGGGCGTCGCGGATCTCGGAAGCGATGGCGTCGCCACCTTCGACGTTCGCCAGACCCGCGAGGATCGAGCCGAGACCGTCGTTGGGCGTGAGACCGGCAGCAGCGAGGGCGTCGCCGTGGCGGTCGAATACGTCGGCGAAGAACGCCTTGACGACGTGGCCGAAGATGATCGGGTCGCTGACCTTCATCATCGTGGCCTTGAGGTGCACCGAGTAGAGCACGTCGTCGGCCTTCGCCTGCTCGAGCGTGTCGGCGAGGAACGCGTCGAGGGCCGCGGCCGAGAGGAAGGTGGCATCCACGATCTCACCCTGGAGGACCTTCAGGCCCTCCTTGAGCGTGGTGACGGTGCCGTCGGCGGCGACGTGCTGGATCGACAGGACGTCGTCGTCGGCGATCACGACCGACTTCTCGTTCGAGAAGAAGTCGTCGTGGCCCATCGTGGCGACGCGGGTCTTCGAGCCTTCGCCGAACGGCTTGTTGCGGTGCGGGTGCTTCTTCGCGTAGTTCTTCACCGCGAGCGGGGCGCGGCGGTCGCTGTTGCCCTCGCGCAGCACGGGGTTCACCGCGGAACCCTTGATGCGGTCGTAGCGCGCGCGCACGTCTTTGTCTTCGACGCTCGTCGCCTCGTCCGGGTAGTCGGGGATGTCGTAGCCCTGCGACTGGAGCTCGGCGATCGCGGCCTTGAGCTGCGGGATGGATGCCGAGATGTTCGGCAGCTTGATGATGTTCGCCTCGGGCAGCGTCGCGAGACCGCCGAGCTCGGCGAGCGCGTCGCCCACCTGCTGCTCGGGGGTGAGGCGCTGGGGGAAGGCCGCGAGGATGCGGCCGGCGAGCGAGATGTCGCGGGTCTCGACGTCGACCCCCGCCTGCTTCGTGACGGCCTGCACGATGGGCAGGAACGACGCGGTGGCGAGAGCCGGCGCCTCGTCGGTGTACGTGTAGATGATGGTGGAATCGGGCACGTCAGATCTCTCCGTAGAGGCGGCCAGGGTGTGGTTTCAGCCTATCGCACCTCGGCAAAGTCTCTTGATGTCAAGATAATTCGGTGGTCGCCGCGACGGCCCCTTGCGGGTTTCGTCCGTGACTCTGCGGCATCCCGAAGGTTGCACACCCCCGTCGGGCCGATAGCCTGGGCGCATGGCCGACCTTCGTCTCGTCGAACTGTCCGCCGCCACGATCGTGGCGGTCAACACGCTGTCGTTGAAGCCCGGACAGGAACAGTTCCTGGCCCCGGTGAGCTACGGCATCGCCGCCACCGTCATGAACCCCTCGACGTCGTGGCAGCGCGTGGTGCTCGACGGCGACGAGGTCGTGGGCTTCGTCAGCGCCAACTTCGATCCCGACGCGCACGAAGAGCACTTCCGCTCCGTCCTCTGGCGCATCAACGTCGACGCGGACGAGCAGGGCCGCGGCGTCGGCAGCTACGCGATCGCCGCGGTGCTCGCCGAGGCGCGCGAGCGCGGCATGGACCACGTCGACGTCATCTACGAACCCGGCGTCGGTGGCCCCGAGGCCTTCTTCCAGCGCGTGGGCTTCCAGCCCGTCGGCGAGACCGAGTACGGCGAGGTCATCGCGCGCGTCAGCGTCTGACGCGCGGCGCGTGGGCTGATCAACAGAATCGGATTCGGGCAGCGGATTCGGCTCAGATCCGCTCGCTCGTCCGAATCCGCTGCACCGTTCCGATTCGGTGACGGCGGGGCCTTCCCTCCACAAATGCGAACTTCCCCGAGCCGTGCACCGTTGACCGCTGTTGCCACGCGGCGCGACGCTCGCGCGGGCAGGGTGAAGCGATGGACATCGCGAAGTGGGTGGCAGAGCATGGCGGCATCGTGCATCGGCAGCAGATTCTGGATGCCGGTGTCCCCGCGAGTCGTCTGCGCACAGCCATCACGCGGGGCGAGGTCGACCGGGTGCGGCGTTATTGGGTCGCCTCGACGAACGCTCCGGCCGCCCTCGTGCAGGCCGCGCGGTCGTCGGCACGGCTCGCGTGCGTCAGCGCCGCAGCGTTCCGCGGGTGGTGGATCCCCCCGGGCGTCGGCGATTCGCTCCATGTCACCGTGAAGGCCGACGGGCGCCCTCCGGGAGAGGGTGTCGTCGCGCATTGGTCGTCGCCGCTCGTCCCGCTGCCGCCGCATCAGCTCGTCGAGTCGATGCTCGACAGCCTCGAGCACGTGGCAAGCTGCCTATCGTTCGAACAGGCCCTGGTCGTGTGGGAGTCGGCGTTGCGCCGCGAACGGTTGCACCCGGACGTCATCGCCAACGTCAACTGGCGCTCGCCCGTGGCGCGCCGACTCGCCTCCGTCTCGCGGGGGGAGTCCGACTCTGGGCTCGAGACGATCTTCGTCGTTCGTCTCTCTCCGTGGGGCGTAGCGATCCGCCAGCAGGTGTTGATTGCGGGACATCACGTCGATGTCCTGATCGGCGATCGACTCGTCGTCCAGCTCGACGGCTTCGCCTTCCACTCGACCCCCAAAGACCGACAGCGCGACCTCGACCACGATCGAGAGCTCATCGCGCGCGGGTACACGGTCTTGCGCTTCACCTATCGCGACGTCGTAGCGGACTGGCCGGCCGTCGAGAGGGTCATCGCGACCGCTCTCGCCCAGGGCCTCCATGTAGCGGCGTGAGTGCAGCTCGGAGCAGGCCGGGTGGCGCGAGGCGACCGGAACCACGAGCAGATTCGGATCGGCGCACCGGAATCGGATGTCGTCAACTCCCCCATCCGAATCCATCATGCGGAGCCGATTTTGGTGAATCGCGTCGGGCTGGGTCGGCCGGGTGGGCTGGCTGGCTGTGGTGGGCTGAGCCGGGCTCGACGGGGTGCCCGCAGATTCGGATCGGCGCACCGGAATCGGACCGCGGGTGCCCCGGAATCCGAGGTTGTTGCGCAGGTCCGAATCCGTTGCGGTTACGCACAGCCCTCCACGGAGCCACCCCGAACCCCGGATGCCACCCCCCACCGTGACGGCTGGAGCGTGGCATCCGCGGGTCGGAGAGAGGTCAGACCAGAGACTCGCGCCAGGCGGCGTGGAGCTGGGCGAACTTGCCGGTGCCGGCGATGAGGGCGGCGGGAGTGTCGTCCTCGATGATGCGGCCGTGCTCCATCACCAGCACGCGGTCGGCGATCGCGACCGTCGAGAGGCGGTGCGCGATGATGATCGCGGTGCGATCGGCGAGCAGGGTCTGCAGCGCGTCCTGGATCTGGCGCTCACTCGGGATGTCGAGCGACGCGGTCGCCTCGTCGAGGATCAGCACCGCGGGGTTCGCGAGGAACGCCCGGGCGAAGGAGATGAGCTGCCGCTGCCCGGCCGAGACACGGCCTCCGCGCTTGTTCACGTCGGTGTCGTAGCCGTCGGGCAGCTTCTCGATGAAGCTGTCGGCACCCACCGCGCGCGCCGCGGTGCGGATCTCGTCCATCGTCGCGTCGGGCTTTCCGAGCGCGATGTTGTCGGCCACCGTTCCGCTGAAGAGGTACGCCTCCTGCGTGACCATGACGATCGCGCGGCGCAGGTCCTTCGGGTGCAGGCGGCGGAGATCGACGTCGTCGAGGGTGACCGCGCCCGCCGTGGGGTCGTAGAAGCGCGACACGAGCTTGGCCAGCGTCGACTTGCCCGCGCCGGTCGTGCCGACGAGGGCGATCGTCTGCCCCGCCGGGATATCGAGCGAGAAGTTCGGCAGGATGACGCGGTCGTCGCTGTAGCCGAAGGTGACCTCGTCGAAGCGGACGTGGCCCTGAGCTTCCCACAGATCGACCGGGTCGGTCGGGTCGGGAACCGTGGGCTCCTCCTCGAGCACGCCCGACACCTTCTCGAGCGCGGCCGTCGCCGACTGATACGAGTTCAGGAAGAACGCGACCTCCTGAAGCGGCGAGAAGAAGTTGCGGACGTACAGCACGGCCGCCGTCAGCACACCGATCTCGAGGGGTCCCGCGATCACGCGGCCACCGCCCCACAGCAGCACGACCGCCACCGACACCGCGGCGACCGCCATGATGCCGGGCTCGAACGTGCCGAAGAGACGGATCGAGCGCATGTTCACATCGCGGTAGTCGCCGGCGAGCTTGCCGAACTCCTCGTCGTTGCGGGGCTCTTTGCGGAACGCCTTGACGGCGCGGATCCCCGTCATCGTCTCGACGAACTTCACGATGACCTGCGCGCTGATCACACGGGACTCGCGGTAGATCACCTGCGAGCGACGGTAGAACCAGCGCATGAGCAGGTACATCGGGATGCCCATGACCGTCAGGATGAGCCCCGACTGCCAGTCGATGAGGAACAGAGCGACCAGCGTGAAGAGACCGTAGAGCACACCGGACACGAGTTCGTTGAGGCCGCCGTCCAGCAGCTCGCGGATGGTGTCGAGGTCGCTCGTCTGGCGCGAGATGATGCGCCCCGAGGTGTAGGACTCGTGGAACTCGAGGCTCAGCTTCTGCGTGTGCAGGAAGATGCGCTTGCGCAGATCCAGCATCACCGCCTGGGTCAGCCGCGCGGCGACCACGACGTACCAGCCGATCAGGACGGCCCCGCCGACACCCGCCAGAAGGTAGATGCCCACGACGCCGATGGTCGGCATCCAATCGGCTCGATCGATCACCGCGGGCAGCGCGTTGTCGATGCCGTACGCGATCAGTGCGGGGCCGGCGACGCGGAGCGCGGTCGACACCACGAGGACGGCCGCCGCGAGGACGAGCTGCCACCGCAGGGGCGACACGAGCGAGCCGAGCAGACGCAGCGAGCGCTGACGGATCGCGCGGCTCTCGTCGCGCGTGTAGTCGGAACGGTCTTCGCCGCTGGTTCCGGAGACGGTCGCGGTGCTCATCGGGTCGCCTCCTTCTCGGTCAGGGTGTCGTCGTCATGTGCGCGGATCACGTCGATCGCGCCGGTGCGCGCTTCGCGTTCCGCCTCCTCGAGGCTCGAGATGACGTACCGGTAGTGCTCGCTCTCGCGGAGCAGGTCGGAGTGAGCGCCGACGGCGGTGACCCGGCCGTTCTCGAGGAGCGCGACCCGGTCGGCGAGCGTCACCGTCGAGGGACGGTGCGCCACGACGAGGGCCGTCGTCTCACTGAGCACCTCGCGGAGGGCGTCTTCGACGAGGGCCTCGGTGTCGACGTCGAGCGCCGACAGCGGGTCGTCGAGCACCAGCACGGCCGGACGCGCCGCGACGGCGCGCGCGAGCGCGAGCCGCTGACGCTGCCCGCCGGACAGGCTCAGCCCCTCTTCGCCGATGACGGTGTCGAGGCCGTCAGGAAGGTCGAAGACGAAGTGCGCCTGCGCGACCTGCAGCGCCTCTCGCAGGATGCGGTCGGCTTCGGCCGAGCCCGGCTCGAGGTCTTCGCGACCCAGCAGCACGTTCTCGCGCACCGTCTGCGAGAACAGCGTCGCGTCTTCGAACGCCATGCCCACGTGCCGGCGCAGTTCGGCGAGGGTCAGTTCGCGCACGTCGACGCCGTCGAGCAGCACGCGTCCACCCGTGACGTCGTACAGGCGCCCGGGCAGGGTCGTGAGCGTCGTCTTGCCGGAGCCCGTGAGACCGACGAGAGCCATCGTCTCGCCGGGACGCAGCACCAGATCGACGCCGTCGATGAGATCGGGCTCGGTGGCAGCGGCATCCTGATACCGGAAGCGCACGCCCTCGAAGGTGAGCTCGCCCCGGGGCTCCGCGATCGTGCGCGGGTTCTCGGGATCGACGATCGTGTTCTGCTCGTCGAACACCTCGAAGATGCGGTCGGTCGCGGTACGGGCGTCGAGGAGGAACGAGAAGAGGAATCCGATCGACTCCATCGGCCAGCGCAGCACCGTCGCCATCGCGAAGAACGCGACGAGCTCGGCGACCTGGAGCTGCCCGAGCTGGTTCAGCACGATGCCCGCGCCCAGGCACACCGCGAAGGCGATGTCGGGCAGGAGCACCAGGAAGAACCAGATCCAGCCCACGGCGCGCGCCTTGTCGATCTCGGTCTCGCGCAGCGACTCGGCCTGTCGGGTGAACTTCTGCAGGGCGTGACGCCCCCGGCCGAAGGCCTTCAGGACACGGATGCCGTGGACGCTCTCTTCCACCGAGGTGGCGAGGTCGCCCGCCTGGTCCTGGCTCTGACGGGTCAGGGCGCCGTAGCGCTTCTCGAAGCGGAAGCCGACGTAGATGACGGGGGCCGACGTGATGAGGAACAGGGCACCGAGCAACCAGTGCCAACGGAAGAGCAGGACCGCTCCGATCGCGATGGTCAGCAGGTTGACCACGAGCAGGATCACGCCGAAGGCGAGCCAACGGCGGAGCATGCTGATGTCCTGCATCATGCGCGACAGCAACTGGCCCGACTGCCAGCGGTCGTGGAACGCGACGGGCAGGCGCTGCAGGCGCGAGTAGAAGGACTGGCGCAGGTCGTACTCGACCTTCGTCGCCGGTGCGAGGACGAACCAGCGGCGCAGCCACACCATCGCCGCCTCGGCGAGTCCGAGCGCGAGCACGGCGACCGACCCCCACACGAGGGCGGTGGGGTCGAGCGAGGCGATGGGTCCGGCGACGATCTGCTCGAGCACCAGCGGGATCGCCAGCGCCAGCAGGCTCGCGATGAGGGCCGTGACCGCGCCCGCGATGAGGCGCGGGATGACGGGACGCGCGATGGGCAGAAGCCGAGCGAGAGCGCGCGGGGTGGACAGGTGCGGGCGAGGCAAAGCGGAAGTCATGATCCTCAAGGGGTCGAAGCGAGCGCCGGGATCGGGCGCGGAAAGGGGATGCCGAGGGCACCGGCACTCAGCCGGGACGGGCGCGGTGGGCGGCGCTCGAGCGCCGGCGAGAGGCCCTAGTGGCGCCCGTGAGGACGCGCGGAAAAGACGGAGGGCGCAGCGACACGGGCGACGGGGGCGTCGATGTGGTCCATGGCATCCTCCTTGAGATGAGCGGAAGCTGCCCGGGGGTGTGACAGCCCTTCAGGATATCCCCGTGAGAAGACGGAGGGCAAGAGTCGGATCGGGGCGAGCACACGAGAGCGACCGCGCGACCGCCCCTCGCCTCACCCCGCCTCGCGCTCCAGCAGACGCCGCTTGACGTCGGTCCCCCACGCGAATCCCCCCATCGTGCCGTCGCCGCGCAGAACGCGGTGGCAGGGTACGAAGAGGGCCGGAGCGTTGCGGGCGCAGATGGATGCCGCCGCCCGGACGGCCGCGGGAGAACCGAGCGCCGCGGCGAAGCCGGTGTAGGTCAGCGGCGCTCCCGGCGCGATGCGACGCAGGGCGTCCCACCCCGCTTGCTGAAGGGGCGTCCCGAACTGGCGGACCTCGACCGCGTCGATCGCGGTGAGGTCGCCGTCGTAGTAGGCCCGCACCGCGTCGGCCGCGGCGGTGGTGCCTTCGACGACCTCGTCGGGCCGCCGGTCCGGCCGAAGACGGGCGAGCACCGCCTCCGCGTCGGAGGTCCACCCCGAGACGAGGACGCGTCCGTCGGCGTCGACGAGGATCGCGAAGGGGCCGTCGGGCGTGTCGAGGAACTGCAGGGTCGAGGTGCTCATCGGCGGGGCTCGCTTTCGGGTGCGGTGGGGAGGGACGCGGAGGCGGTGGGGCACGCGGGCGTGGTAAGGGTCGCGGGCGCGGCAGGGGTCGAGGGTGCGGTGGGGAGAGACGCGGAGGCGGTGGGGAGGGACGCGGATCGGCGGTGCGATCTCTCGGGGGCAGGCGGACGGCGGGTGACGGCTTTCCCGGGCCGCCGGACCGCGGCAGCCGCCGCCGTTTCGGCACCCGACAGCCGCCACGCCTGGGTGACAGGAGCGGCGTACCAGTAGTGAGCCATGGCGTAGCTGCGCCAGGGAGCCAGCCGCGCGGACCACTCCGTGAAGCCGGCCGGGTCGGACGGCAGGCCCAGGGCCGCCGCCCCCGCTCGCGCCGCGACGTCGCCGGGGAGGAGGACGTCGGGATCGCCGAGGACCCGCATGCGGACGTAGTCGGCCGTCCACGGGCCCACCCCGCGGAGGGCGAGGAGCCGCTCGCGCTGCTCGACGCCGTCATCGCCCGGTCCGAGCGTGAGGGAGCCGTCCGCCAGGGCTTCGGCGACGCCCACGATCGCCCGCATGCGGGCACCGGGACCGCGCAGCACCTCGAGTCCTCGATCGGCGATCGCCGCGGCATCCGGGAACAGGGTCAGCGGCTCGGGACCGATCGTGACCGACTCGCCGAGCTCGGCGGTCAGCCGCCCCTGCATCGTGCGGGCGGAGGCCACGCTGACCTGCTGGCCGATCATCGCGCGCAGGAGCATCTCGCCCGCGTCGATCGCGCCGGGGACGCGGACCCCGGGGATCGCCGCCACGGCGGCGGCGAGCTCGGGATGCCGGGACAGCTCGGTGTCGACGGCCAGCGGATCGGCGTCGAGATCGAAGAGGCGACGCACGCGCGCGATGAGCGTGCCCAGGTCGGCGAGGGCGGTGAGGCGCGCGCGCAGGCGCAGCCGGCCGTCGTCGGCGAGGCGCACCTCGAACCACCCGGGCCCGCCGGGCAGGCGCACGACCCGGGCGAAGGACCGGTCGTCTCCGACCTCGACGCCCGGGATCGCGTGGGCGCGCATCCACCCGAAGAGGCCCGTGGTGTCGATCGGTCCGCGGACGGGGAGGGCGAGATCGATCTCTCCCGCGGAGGCCTCCGCCCCGGACGCCCGCGAGCGCCGTGCGCGCAGTTCGCGCGGCGGCATGCCGAACACCTCTCCGATCGTCTCGGTGAACTGACGGATGCTGGAGAACCCGGCGGAGAAGGCGACATCAGCCGACGAGAGGTCGGTGCCGACCAGCAGCGCACGGGCGGTGTGCGCGCGATGCGCGCGAGCCAGGGCGAGAGGCCCCGCCCCGAGCTCGGTGGTGAGGACGCGCGTGAGGTGGCGCGGCGAGTACCCGAGCCGTCGCGCGAGGCCCGGCACCCCCTCGCGGTCGACCACGCCGTCGGCGATCAGGCGCATGGCACGGGCGGCGACGTCGCCGCGCACGTCCCACAGCGGCGACCCCGGGGCGGCCTCGGGCAGACACCTCTTGCATGCGCGATAGCCCGCTTCGTGCGCCGCGGCCGAGGTGGCGTAGAAGGTGACGTTCGCTTCTCTCGGCGTCCGTGCGGGGCAGCTCGGTCGGCAGTAGATGCCCGTCGACCGCACGGCCGTGACGAACTGCCCGTCGAAGCGCCGGTCGCGCGACTGGATCGCGCGGTAGCGCTCGGCGAAGCCCGGAGCGGTCGGAACGGGGAGGCTCATGGCATCCACCCTGCCACCGACCTCCGACATCGGCTGGCGGAAATCGGACACGAGCGTGGGGCTGAGCTCGAGCGTCCACGACACGCCGCATCCCCCGGCCCGACACGGCGTGCCGCGGACACTTGGCGAGCGACGACGCGGGGCCGGATGCCGATCCGTCAGGCGACCCGCGCGGTCTCGCGCAGGATCACCAGGCCGCCCCAGATCGTCAGGGCCAGCACCAGCACGACGAAGCCGAGGAATACCGGCACCAGCGGGAGGGCGAGGAGCGCGATGCCGACGGCCAGCGGCGGCACGGTCATCCCGGCGAAGGCGAGGAGGAAGACGCCCGAGGTGATCTCGCCGCGGGTACGGGGGTCGGCGAGCGACCCGGCCGTGGCGAGAGCGCCGCGGAAGAGCAGCCCGACGCCGGCTCCCGCGACGATGCCGCCGCTCACGAACAGGATGCCGGAGGTGGAGAGGTCCGCCGCGCCCAGCATGAGGAGCCCGGCGATCATCGCCACCAGCCCGAGGCGCAATTGAGTGCGGATGGAGCGGCCCGCGAACACGACCTGCGACACCGCGGCGGCACCGAAAACCGAGAACGACACCGCACCGGCGACGAGGTGATCCGTGACGCCGAGCCGCCCGGCGAGGAACGTCGGGGCCACCGAGCCGAAGAGCCCCGTGACCGCGAACGCCGCGAAGGCCGCGGTCCCGGCAGCCCAGTAGGCGCGCCGTCCGTCCGCGGGGATGCGGACCCGCTGCGGCCGGTACCGGAAGGAGCGGTCGACCTCGACCGTCTCGGGAACGAAGACGTAAGCGAGGCCGAGCGCGAGGAACCCGACGAGGAAGACGACGTACGGCAGCACGAGCGGCGCGGGGGTGAACTCGGCGAAGAGGCCGCCGATCAGCGGACCGAGGGCCAGGCCGCCCATGTTCGCGACACCCGCGACCGTGGCGGCGAAACCCGGGGATGCCGGATGTGACACGCGCCGCAGATCGGCGAGATGCGCGGTGGCCGAGGCCGTCAGGAGTCCGATGCCGAGCCCGGCCACGAGGCGGGCGACGATGACACTGGCGGGGTCGGCGCGCAGCACGAACACCAGGGCCGCGACGATCTCGAGCACCGTGGCCGCGAGGATGAGCGGGCGGCGACCGAGGCGATCACTGAGATGCCCGGCCAGGTACAGCGACACCGTGACGCCGATCGAGTACGCGGCGAACATCACCGTGATGAGGAACGTAGGGAAGCCGTCGCGTGCCTGATACAGCGCGTAGAGCGGCGTCGGCACCGTGTTGAAGGCCATGAGCGCGAGGAACGTGGCGGCCGTGACCCAGAACCCGGTCCGGTGCGAGAGACGCGCGGTGGTCGCCGGAACGGCCACCGGAACGACGATCGAGGAAGTCATGTGCTCAGGATGCCGCGGGCGTGACATCGAGGGAAACGAACGTTTTCGATGCTGATGATCGATCAGCTCTATCATTGCGCCATGGAGACGCGCCTGCTCGAATACCTCGTCACGGTCGCCGACGAGCGCAATGTCACGGCCGCCGCCGCCCGCCTGTTCGCCGCGCAGTCGACGGTGTCGGCGGGTCTCGCAAGCCTCGAGCGCGACCTGGGCGTGCGTCTGTTCGAGCGCTCCACGAAGGCTGTCCGCCCGACGCCCGCCGGCGAGGCGCTCCTCCCCCTCGCCCGCGCGCTGCTCGCCGATCTCGACGCGCTGCGGGGAGTGGCATCCGAGTCGGGGACCGGCGTCCGCGGCCTCGTGCGCATCGGCACCTTCGCCGGCCTGCGGGTCATCGACCTCCCGCGGATCCTCGCCCGCCTCCGTCGCACGCACCCGCTGGTCGATGTCCGGGTCACGGTCTCGGCCACCGGCTCGCGGGGGCTCTTCGACGACCTCGATCGCGACCGGCTGGATCTGGCGCTGACGGCTCTGCCCTCGGCATCCGGTGCCGTCTCGCGACCGCTCGGTTCTTTCCCCTACGTCGCCGTGCTGCCCGAGGCGCACCCGCTCGCCCTTGCCGACGGGCCGATCGCCCTCGCCGAACTCACAGGCGACGACTGGATCGACGTGCTCCCGGGATTCGGCAACCGCGTGCAGCTCGACGGCGAGCTGGAGCGCCGTCGGATGGCCCGGCACATCGTGGCCGAGGTCGGCGAACTGGCGACGGTCCCCGAGTACGTCGCCGCCGGGCTCGGAGTCGCGGTGATACCCGACGTGGTGCCGACGACCGGATGCCGCGTCCGTCCCGTCGCGGACGACCTCCCGCCGTGGATCGTCTCGCTGACGGTCGCCGCCGCGGCCGTGCGCCGCCGGCACGTGCAGGCGGTGGTGGAGGCGATCCACGCGTCGGGGTGACCCCGGTGAGCGGATGCCACCGCGGCGCCGACCCACGCGAGGTCGACGCCGCGGTCAGGCACCGCCGGCGCTCAGCGCTCCGCGACCGCGAACCCGCCCGAGGGCAGGACCACCGTGATCTCGCCGTCGAACGACGCCGTGCGCAGAAGCACGCCGCGGGCGTCGTAGACGCGCACCGTACCGCCGCCCGTGACGGTCGTCCGCTGCGCACCGGGCGCGCTGGACTGCACGAGCTCGCTGCGGCTTCCGGCGCCCTCGAGGACGAGGCGCGACACGAACGGCCGCACGATGAGTCCGTCGAGCATCAGATCGCCGCGCTGGGCGGTGACGTTCAGCTCCGTCCGGCGCTCGGACACGGGCGCGGTGAGAGCGCGCGGCAGCAGCGCCCCCGGGGTCGGTGAGATGCCCTGCGCGGGGCCGGTGATCTTCAGTGCCCCGTTCCCGCGCCATCGCGAGAGCGACTGCTCCCTCGGCTGCGAGAACACGACCGGCTCGACCCAGCGCTTCGTGTCTCCGGAGCCGATGTCCCACGTCGCGCTCTGCCCGGGCTTCAGAGTGAGAGCGTCGCCCGACCAGCTCGACTCGCCCGTCCACGACGTCGGCGTCGACACGGTGCCGTCGGTGGAGCTGGCATCCTCCGCCTGGACGAACGTCAGGCCGACGCGGTCGGTGACGGACGTGAGGGCCGTCGCACGCGCGGCCACCTCGGGGTGCGCGTCGAGGGCGAGCGCGGTCAAGAGCCCGTGGATGGTCGACTCCGCGCCGCTGTTCCGGTTCACGGTCCCGTCGGGCTGCAGGCCGTCGAAGGTCACACCGGTCGACGGGTCGTACATCCGCGCTCCGGCGTGGTTCGCGCCGAAGAACCACGCGGCTTGCAGTCCCGCGAGCTCGGCGAATGCCGACGATCCGGTCGTGTCGGCCAGCGCGAGCAGGGACTGCACACGCGAGTCCGCACCGTACGCGATCTGGACGCGATCGGTGGGGCTCGGGAACCAGCCGTTGTCCGGCCCTCCCGCTGTCAGCAGCGTGGTGGTGAAGCTCGTGGCATCCGTGATCGCCGGGGCGACGAGCGCATCGTCGCCGAAGAGGTCTCCCGCCTCGGCGAGGGCCGCGGGCATCTGCGAGCCCCACGCGTGCCACATCGCGGGCGACTGCGCCCACGGCAGGATCGCGCCGTACGGCCACTGACGGGTGTTCCCGGATGCCATCGCCGCGACGCCCTCGGCGAGCTGTCGCGCCGCGGTGGCCGAGGTGTCGTCGCCGGCGCGGACGGCCGCGGTCAGTCCGAGGACGGCCTCGGCCGAGGCATCCGCCCCGTCGACGATGAGCCACGCGGGCACGCGCATGCCGTCGGCCTCGGTGTACTGGCCGTACTTCGACAGCACGTCGCGTTCGATCGCGCCGCGGGACAGGGCGAGGCGCTCCTTCAGGAAGGCCGCGAAGGCGGGGTCGTCGTCGACGAAGGCCGCATACCCCTCCCCCAGCGCCCAGACCGTGCGTGCCGTCCAGTAGCTCGGGTCCGAGTCGGACGGGTCGGGCAACTCGACGGGCTCGGCGGACGGGTTGAGCTCGCCGTCCGGCTGCATCCAGAGCACGACGTTGCCGGCCGAGGGTCCGTCCGTCGTCTGGTGGTAGGCGACCGTCCGCAACAGCTCGTAGGCCTTGTGCCGGCTGTCTGCGTCGCCGGTCTGCTTCCAGTGGCGGAGGTAGACGACGGCGGCGCGGGTGTTGTCGTCGGCGTTGTACGCGCCCTGGCCCCAATCGCCGGTCGCGGGGTCGAGCGGCCCGCCGCCGACGCGCTCGAAGGCACCTCCGTCGCGGGCGTCGGCGTAGGTCCACGGCGCCAGCAGCGTCGGTTCCTCGGCCTGCCGGTACGTCGAGTGGCCGGCGACGCCCGCGGGCGGGGTGGCCTCGTCGAGCAGGAAGTCGAGATGGGCGAGGTTCGTCAGCGGCGCGGCCGGGGCGGCCTCGGCCGTGGCGGTGGACGAGGTCGCGAGGGCCGACGCCGGGCCCGCCGTGATCGGCACCGCCAGGGCGACGGCTGCGAGGGCCGCCGTGATGCGCGCACTCCATCGTGCGTTCATGGGAGGGGGATCCTTTCGATGGGGGGTGTCCGTCCACCCGAACCCGAGCCGTCAGGGCGTCGAGCGCGGGCGGGGGTTCGGTCCGCACCGCGCCCGAGCCGTCACGGCGTCGGGCGCGGCGCGGGTCTCAGTCCGTGCGCTCGAGCAGGGCGACGCCGATCTTCGAGTCGGCCATGCCGTAGAACACGAAGTGGCGGCCGTCGATCTCCTCGATCGCGGTCGGGAAGACGACGTTGGGCACGATGCCGCTGCGCTCGTCGTCGGTCTCGGGGGCCAGCAGCGGCTCGGGCGTCCGCGCGATCACGCGGCGGGGGTCGTCGGCATCCAGGATCAGGGCTCCCGCCGCGTAGTTGACCTTCTGCTGCTGCGAGAACGCGCTGTCGATCACGCCGGTCACCCCGTGGTGCAGCACGAGCCACCCCTCGGGGATGCGAAGGGGCGGCGGGCCGCCACCGATCTTCACCTCTTCGAAGGGGAACTCCGGTCCCGCGACGAAGTGATGCTGCTCCCACAGCGCGAGGTTCGCGAGGTCCTCGCGGACGGATGCCACGGGCACGTAGCTGATCCAGATGGACTGCCGCTCGTCCTCGACGCCGGCCGGCACCCGCACGCCCTGTCCGGGCTTGGTCTCGCCGAGGTCCCACATCGGTCGGTGCAGCACGGCGAACGCCTCGCTGCCGTCGGGGGCCGTGACCGTCTCGGGGAAGAAGACCGTGTCCTTGTTGTGGAACAGGTTGAGGTCCATGTCGAGGTCCTCCTGGTATCGGAAGAGCACCGGGCCGAGCCGCCGCCAGTCGCGCAGGTCCTCGGAGACCGCGACGGCTGTGCGTGGGCCGAGCGGGCCGTAGGCGACGTACGTCATGACGTGCAGCCCCAGTGCCTCGACCCAGGTCGTGCGCGGGTCTTCGGTTCCGGCGTTGTCGGCGCCGCGCTCCCACCCGCGGTCGGGCTGGAGCACCACGCCCTCGCGTTCGACGGCGACGGGCACACCGTCCTCGACGACGACGCGGGCGAGGCCCACGCGCGAGACGTTGCCCTCGGCGACCAGGCGCGGCAGCAGGTACAGCTCGCCGTCCGGGCCGCGGCCCGAGGCCGGGTTGAGGACACCCTCGGCTTCGTCGGCGTTCCCGGGCTCGGGGGTCATCACCACACCCACACGTGTGAGGCGGTAGGGGACGGGGGATTCGGGGGTCATTGTCATCCTTTCACTCCGGATCCGAGGTCGTTGGAGGTGAAGTAGCGCTGGAAGATCAGGAACAGCGCCACGGCGGGGGCGGCGAGCACGACGGCGCCGGCCATCATCGCGCCGAAGGGATTGGTCGTGGATGCCGCGATCGTGGAGATGAAGTTCGCGAGCGACACCGCGAGCGGCTGCATCGCGGCGTCCTTCGTGATGAGGAAGGGCCACAGGAACTCGTTCCACGGACCGATGAAGGTCAGCAGCACCGCGGTCAGCAGCGCCGGACGCACGAGCGGCAGCGCGACGCTCCACAGCAGCCGGAACTCATTGGCCCCGTCGATCCGGGCGGCGTCGAACAGCTCCCTGGGGAGCTGCAGGAAGTACTGCCGGAAGATCACGACCGCCGTGGAGTTGATGAAGAACGGCAGGATCATGCCGAGGTAGCTGTCGCTCAGCCCGTAGTCGCGGGCGATCATGACGTACAGCGGGATCATCAGCAGCTGGAACGGGATCACCTGAACCAGCAGCACGAGGGCGAACGTCGCAGACCGGCCGCGCCACTTCAGCACCGCGAGCGCGTACCCAGCGAGCACGCCGAACACGATGGTGCCGAGGATCACTCCCCCGGTGAAGATCCCCGAGTTGACGAGGCCCTTCAACAGGTTGATGCGTCCGTCGATCGCCACGTAGTTCTCGAGCGTCAGGTTCGACGGGTGCGGGAACGCCCCCGCGATCGAGGTATCGGGGTTCGTCTGCAGCGAGCCGACGACCATGTAGTAAAACGGGAACAGGAACGCCAGGGCCCCGAGCGTCAGCACGCCGTAGGTCACGACCTTGGATCTCATGATTCCTCCCTCCCCACGAACCGGCGCTGGAGCGCCGCGATGATCAGCACGAAGACGATCAGCACCACCCCGATGGCCGCGGCGACGTCGGGGTTCTGCTGCTCGATGCCCTTCTGGTAGATCAGCAGCACGGGTGAGGTCGACGCTCCGTTGGGGCCGCCGCCGTTGGTGAGCAGGTACGGCTCGGTGAAGAGATTCGCGCCCGTGATCGTGGCGAGCAGCACCACGAGGAACGTCGCCGGGCGCACGCCCGGGACGGTCACCGAGAAGAACTGCCGGAGGCGTCCGCCACCGTCGACCGCGACCGATTCGTAGAGCTCGCGCTGCACGTTCTGGAGCGCCGCGAGGTAGAGCAGGATGTAGAACCCGAGCCCCTTCCACGTCACGAAAAGCGCGATCGTCGGCATCGCCAGCGCCGAGTTGACCAGCCACGACGGGTTCGGCGCGAGCGGCCCGAGGGCGTTGTTGATCAGCCCGTCGTTCGAGAACAGGAAGAGCCACACCGCGACCACGGCGACGGATGCCGTGACGTAGGGCACGTAGAACGCGACCCGGAAGAACGCCCGGGCGCGCACGACGCGGTCCAGCGCCGTGGCCAGCACGATCGAGAGCACGACCGTCAGCGGGACGTTGATGAGCAGGAAGATCCCGACGTTGCCGAACGACCGCCATACGGCCGGATCGCTGAGCGCCGTGACGTAGTTGTCGAGGCCGACGAACGGCCGGTCGACGTTCGCGCCCGGGGCGGTGAAGAAGTAGTCGTGGAACGACATCCACACCGCGAACACGATCGGGTAGGCGAAGACGACCGCGATGAAGATCAGGTACGGAGCGGAGAACAGGATGCCGAGCGGCTGCGCCCCGAGGAGGCGGCGCCGCTTCTTCCCGGCATCCCCCACTCCCCCCGCACGACCGGACCGGCCGGGGTCGCCCCCGGTCCGCCCGGGCGTGCGGGTGAGATCGACGGTCATGTCACTTCCCCGCCGCGAGCTGGTCGATCTGGGTCTGGGCGTTGGAGAGGAAGGTGTTCACGTCCTCTTCGCCGAAGATGACCGACTTGGAGTACTCGTCGCGGAACGCCTGCCAGATCTCGACCGAGCTGGTGACGTTCGGCACCTCGACGGTGCGCGCGGCCTGGTCGCCGAACTGCTGGTACGCCGGGTTGGCGCTGAAGTAGTCGGCGTACGTGGTGGTCAGGTCGGTGCGCAGCGGCATCTGCCCGGTCGCCTCGAGCCACTTCCCGTCCTGCTCCTGGCTGGTGGCGAACTTCAACACCTCCCACGCGGTGCCCTTGTTCTGGCACGCGGTGAACAGGCCGACGTTCTTCGCGTCGCTGAAGGTCCACGTCTGGTCGGCCGCGGTGCCCTTCTCCGTCGGCACGGGCACGGCACCCCAGTTGACCTTGTCCTTATAGACCGAAACGGCCCACGGCCCGACGATCGCCATCGCGGCCTTGCCGTCGGCGAACGCGTCGCCCTGGTACTGCTCGTTGCCGGCGAGCTTGTCGGCGTAGATGGTGCGCCAGAAGTTCGCGACGGCCTCACCGTCGGCGTCGTTGAAGGTGGCCTTGCCGTCCTCGACGAGCTGCTTTCCGCCGGTCTGCGCGGCGTACAGCGGGTAGAAGTCGAACCACGACTGGAAGAACTCGCTCGTGGGCGCCGGGTTGATGGCGTAGTCCGAGACGCCCGCCGCCTTCAGCTTCTGCGAGGTGGCGAGGAACTCGTCGTACGTCGACAGCTGCGGGTTCTCGGCGTCGAGGCCGGCCTTCGCGAACAGGTCCTTGTTGTAGAAGATCATGACCGGGTTGCTCTTCCACGGCAGCTGATAGAAGCCGCCGTCGTCGGAGCGGTACTGGTCGGCGAGGTCGCCGCTGCGGTCTTTGATGTACTGCTCGCCGTCGGGGAAGTCCGACAGGTTCACGAGGCCGCCCTGGCGCTGGAACCCGGGCACCGCCGCGGGCGAGGTGTTGAACACCAGGCACGGGGCGTTGCCCGCGGTGATCGCCGCGCCGATGACCTCTTCGCTGGAAGACCCGGCGGGGATCTCCTGCGCGGTGATCTGCTCGTCGGGGTGGTCGGCGTTCCAGGCCTCGACCATCTGCTGACCCCACGCGATCTCCGCGGCGTTGTTGGAGTACCAGATGGTGATGGGGCCCTTGGCATCCATCCCGGATGCTCCCCCGCCGCCTCCGCTGCACGCGGAGAGGACGAGGATGCCGGTGGCGGCTACTGCTGTGGCGAGAATGCGTCGTCGCATGTCTTCCTCCTTGTGGGGCGGGCGGGGGCCCGCGGGTGTCAGCTTCGGGTCGGCGGCGCGGTGGAGTCGCGCACCTGCAGGCCGGGGTCGGCGAGGGCCAGCGCCTCGGGCTCTCCCCCCGCGATCGCCTGGAGCAGAGCGCGGGCCGCGGCCGCTCCCCAGCCCCGCGCGTCGGTGGAGACGCTCGTGAGGGCGGGGAAAAGGTGCCGGCCGAGTTCGGTGTCGTCGAACCCGGTGATCGAGAGGTCGCGGGGCACCGACAGGCCGCGGCGCTGCGCCGTGCCGAGCCCCGCGACAGCCATGTTGTCGTTCGAGTACACGATCGCCGTAGGCGGGACCTCGGCGTCGAGCAGGGCGGTGGTGGCCCGCGCCCCGTCAGCGGCGCTGAAGTCGGTCTCGACGACACGGACCCGGATGCCACGCGCCTGCGCCGCGGCTTCGAACGCCGCGGCGCGGTGGCGTCCGTGCAGCATCGCGAAGGGCCCCGCGACGTGGGCGATGTCGGTGTGGCCGAGGTCGGCGAGATGGTCGACGGCGAGGCGGATTCCGGCGCCGTCGTCGACCGAGACGGAGGTGAAGGGGCTGTCGACGTCGGGGACGCCGAGGGTGACGGCCGCGATGCCGAGGCTCGCGACGAGGTCGATCCGCGGATCGTCGGCACGGAGGTCGGAGAGGATCACGCCGTCGACGCGACGGTCGGCCGCGAGTCCGCGGTAGGTCTCCTCCTCGTGGCGGCCGGGGGTGGCGGCCGCGAGCACGAGCACCTGGCCCGAGACGGAGAACTCGTCCTCGACGCCCGCGATGAACGACGGGAAGAACGGGTCGGCGGCGATGACGTCGGGGCTGCGGCCGATGACGAGGCCGCACGCGAAGGCTCGGCCGACGCTGAGCGACCGCGCTCGCAGGCTCGGGCTCCAACCCATTTCGGCGGCGACGGAGAGGATGCGGTCACGCGTGTCGGGGGCCACGCCGGCGCGGCCGTTCAGCGCGAACGACACGAGGCCCTTGCTGACCCCGGCGCGCCGCGCAACGTCGGCGATCGTGGGTCGCGTCTCGTTCGTCATGGTGCACCTCGCTGTGGCATCCGTCGGTCTAAACCGGTTCAGTGGTGTTGAGCCTAAACCGGTTCAGGTCGGGCGTCAAGTCCCGCGGTGGGAGCGTTCGTCGACGGGTCGACGTGCGGGTTCGGGGCGCGTTTCTCCGCGTGGGGCGTGAGATTCTCCGCCCCCAACGCCATTTCGCGCCCCGAACCCCGGCCGCCATCGGGGACGCGCGCAACCCCTCCCCGATGTCGGAGGCCCTCGATAGCGTGAGGACATGAGCGAACGCCAGTACGACCTGATCGTCATCGGAGCCGGCCCCGTCGGCGAGAACGTCGCCGACCGCGCGGTGCAGGCGGGGCTCACCGCCGTGATCGTCGAGTCCGAGCTCGTCGGCGGCGAGTGCTCGTACTGGGCGTGCATGCCCTCGAAGGCGCTGCTGCGCAGCGGCGCCGCGCTCCGCGCCGCGCGCGACGTCGACGGCGCGAAGCAGGCCGTCACCGGCGACCTCGACGTCGCCGCTGTCCTTCGGCGCCGCGACACGATGACGAGCGACTGGAACGACTCCGGCCAGGTCGAGTGGCTGCAGGGCGCGGGCATCGACCTCGTTCGCGGGCACGGACGCCTCACCGGCGAGAAGACGGTCCAGGTCACCGCCGACGACGGCACGACGACCGACCTCGTCGCCCGCCACGCGGTCGCGGTGTGCACGGGTTCCGCCGCACTGCTCCCCGACATCCCGGGCCTCGCCGACATCGAACCGTGGACGAGCCGCGAGGCGACCGCGGTCCAGAGCGTCCCGGCCTCGCTCGCCGTCCTCGGAGGCGGCGTCGTCGGTGCCGAAATGGCGACGGCGTTTGCGAGCCTCGGCGCCCAGGTCACGATCATCGCGCGCTCGGGGCTGCTGGGCGGCACCGAGCCGTTCGCCGGCGAGCTGGTCGCGGACTCCCTCCGCTCGCGCGGCGTCACGGTGAAGACGGGCGTGGATGCCACGGCCGCCCGCCGCGTCGACGATGGGCGCCGCGTGCTCGAGCTGTCCGACGGCACCACCGTCACCGCCGACGAGCTTCTCGTCGCGACGGGCCGCGTCCCCCGCACGACCGACCTCGGCCTCGAGACCGTCGGGCTGGAAGAGGGGTCGTGGCTCGATGTCGACGACACGCTCCTCGTGCGCGGCTTCGACTGGCTGTACGCCGTCGGCGACGTCAACCACCGTGCGCTCCTCACCCACCAGGGCAAGTACCAGGCTCGCGCCGCCGGCGACGTCATCGCCGCGCGGGCGCAGGGTGGCGAGGTCGACGACGCTCCGTGGGGCGCCCACGTCGCCACCGCCGACCACGACGCCGTGCCGCAGGTGACGTTCACCGATCCCGAGGTGGCATCCGTCGGTCTCACCGCCGCCAGCGCCGAGAAGCGCGGGCTGAACGTGAAAGTGCTCGACTACGACCTGGCACACGTCGCGGGCTCCAGCGAGCAGTCCGACGCGTACGTCGGCAAAGCGCGCGCGATCGTCGACCTCGACCGTGGCGTCCTCGTCGGCGCGACCTTCGTCGGCCCCGACATCGCGGAACTTCTGCACTCCGCGACGATCGCCGTCGTCGGCGAAGTCCCGATCAAGCGGCTCTGGCACGCCGTGCCGTCGTATCCCACGGTCAGCGAGGTCTGGCTCCGCCTGCTCGAGACGCTCGGTCGCGACTCCGCGTAATCTGGCGCCATGCCCCGTTCCGTCGCCCTCATCCGCGGGGTCGGTGGACCCACGGCCATGAAGATGCCGCTGCTGCGCGAGGTGCTGGCATCCGCGGGTCTCGGTGAGGTCGAGACGCTGCAGGTGGCGGGGAACGTCGTGCTCGACGACGGTGGCCGTTCCCCCCACGAGATTGCCGGGACGGTTCGGGATGCGGTCCGTTCCGCGTTCGGCCACGACCTTCCGGTGATCGTTCGCTCGCACACCGAGCTGGCGGATGCGCATGCGCGGAATCCGTTCGCCGACGCCTCGGAGGGACGCTGGGTTCAGACGGTGTTCCTCGACGCCGCACCGGTCGTCGCGCTGGCGGTGCCCGATGGCATCCCCGAGGAGGCCGTGCTCGACGGCCGCGAGGTGTTCGTGCGCTATCCCGAGGGGATCGGCGGGTCGAAGCTGCAGGCCGGTTGGTTCGAGAAGCGCCTCGGCGCCACGGGTACCGCCCGCAACGCGAACACGATCGCGAAGCTCATCGCGCTGAGCGCCTGAGCCGCGCGACCCGCACCCGATCACAGCGCCCTGCCCCTCCGCGCCCGCGGCCCCGCGCCGAGGGCCGCATCCACGCTCAAGCGAGCGCCCGCACCCGCGCCGCTCGCGCTCGCACCGGCATCGGCGCCTTCTCCCACGCATAAACACGATCCACGCACATAAACACGAGCCCCACGCGTTTATGTGCGCAAACAGCGTTTATGCCGCGGCGTCCCGCCCCCGCGGCACCCACCGCACGCCGCACAAACACCGCCGCCCCCGCAACCGAAGTCGCGGGGGCGGCGGGAACAGCGCGGGTCAGTGGAAGAAGTGACGCTCCCCCGTGAAGAACATCGTGACGCCGGCGGCTCGCGCGGCGTCGACGACCTCGGCATCCCGCACCGAACCGCCGGGCTGGATGATCGCCGAGATCCCGGCGTCGATCAGCACCTGCGGGCCGTCGGCGAAGGGGAAGAACGCATCGGATGCCGCGATCGAACCGTGAGCGCGGTCGCCGGCGCGCTCGACCGCGAGGCGGCACGAGTCGACGCGGTTGACCTGGCCCATGCCGATGCCCACGGTGGCCGAGCCCTGGGCGAGCACGATCGCGTTCGACTTCACGGCGCGGCACGCTTTCCACGCGAAGATCAGGCTCTCCATCTCGGCGGGGCGCTCGCCCGAGACGAGCTCCCAGTCCTTCGCGACCGACTCGATGTCGTCGGGGAAGCGGTCGGCATCCTGCAGCAGCAGGCCGCCCGAGACGAGGCGCACGTCCATGCGCTCCTGCTGCCAGTCGGTGGGCAGCTGCAGCACGCGGAGGTTCTTCTTGAGCTTGAACACCTCGAGCGCCTCGGGCTCGAAGTCGGGCGCGATGATCACCTCGGTGAAGATGTCGCGCAGGTTCTCCGCCATCTTGAGCGTCACCGTGCGGTTGGCCGCGATCACGCCGCCGAACGCCGAGACGGGATCGCACTCGTGCGCGCGCAGGTGCGCCGAGGCGATGGGGTCGAGGGCGTTGGGCGCTGCGACAGCGATGCCGCAGGGGTTCGCGTGCTTGATGATCGCGACGGCCGGCTTGACCATGTCGAAGGCGGCGCGCAGGGCGGCGTCGGCGTCGACGTAGTTGTTGTACGACATCTCCTTGCCCTGCAGCTGTGTCGCCTGGGCGATGCCGTGACCGCCGACGCGCGTGTAGATCGCGGCGCGCTGGTGCGAGTTCTCGCCGTAACGCAGCGTCGAGAGGCGCTCGGCCTGGATCGTCAGGTGCGCCGGGAGGTCGATGTCGTCGCCGAGCGTCCCCTCGGCGAACCACGTCGACACCGCCGTGTCGTAGGCGGCGGTGTGCGAGAACGCGCGCGCGGCAAGCTCGCGACGCTGCACCAGCGAGGTCCCGCCGTCGCTCTGCAGGGCCGAGATGATCGCGGGGTACGACTCGGGCGACACGACGATCGCGACGTTCGCGTGATTCTTCGCCGAGGCGCGCACCATCGCGGGACCGCCGATGTCGATCTGCTCCACGACGTCGTCGCCCTCGGCTCCGGATGCCACGGTCTCGACGAACGGGTACAGGTTCACGACGACGAGTTCGAACGGCAGGATGCCGAGCTCGTCGAGCTGCGCTTCGTGGCCCTCCAAGCGCAGGTCGGCGAGGAGTCCCGCGTGCACGTTCGGGTGCAGGGTCTTCACGCGACCGTCGAGCGACTCGGGGAAGCCGGTCACCGCCGAGACGTCGGTGACGTCGTAACCGGCCTCGCGCAGCAGCGTCGCCGAGCCGCCGGTCGAGACGATCTCGACCCCGGCCGCCGCGAGAGCGGCCCCGAGCTCGAGAAGGCCGGTCTTGTCGCTCACCGACACCAGCGCGCGGCGGATCGGGACGATGTCGCGGGGACGGTAGTCGGCGGGGTCGTGGCGGGGTCCGGCCATGGCTGCGGCTCCTGTGTCTCGTGCGGTTCGAAGAGCGGGCGACCGCCCGCGGGGATCAGGGGGTGCGGGATGCCGCGGCGGCGAGGTCGAGCTCGCCCTCGGCGATACGGCGGACGACGTCGATCAGCAGACGTCGCTCGACGGGCTTGATGCGCTCGTGCAGGGCGGCTTCGTCGTCGCCGGGGAGGACCGGGATGCGTTCCTGGGCGAGGATCGGCCCGGTGTCGACGCCGGAGTCCACGACGATGACGCTGGCCCCCGTCTGGTCCACGCCCGCGGCGAGAGCGTCGCGAACACCGTGGGCACCCGGGAATTCGGGCAGGTACGCGGGGTGGGTGTTGATGATGCGCGGTTCCCACGCGGCGACGAGGTCGGCGGGCAGCAGACGCATCATCCCGCTCAGCACGACGAGGTCGGGGTTCCACACCGCCAACTGCGCTCCGAGCTCGGCGCCCCACTCCTCGCGCGTCGCGAAAGCGCCGAAGGGAACGAGGAACGTGGGGATGCCGAAGTGCTCGGCGTGCGCGAAGCCGTCGGCCTCGCGATCCGCACCGACCGCGACCACGCGCGCCGGGAAGTCGGGGGCGGCAGCCGCCTCGAGCAGGGCGCGGAGGTTGGAGCCGGTGCCGGAGATGAGAACGGCGACCGTGAGCACGGAGGCCAGTCTACGCAGGTGCGTCCGGGCCCGCCGAGCGCGTGACGCTCAGCCCCGACCCGCCGAACCGTCGTCGTCGGGCTTCGCCCACGCCGCGCGGATGCGCGCGCGCACCTCGTCGTCGCTGAGCTCGCCCGCCGGGTCCGTCTCGCCGGGGGCGCGATACGAACTCGGCCAGACGTCGTGGGCGATTCCCGTGCCGGGCGCCGACACGGTGGGGGCGGGCCCGGTGGCGTGCTCGTCGCGGTCGAACGGTGCGTGCGCGCGCGGGCTGAACGAGAACGCGGGCACCTCGTCGCGCGCCTCGTCCTGCAGGCGCGGCGTGACCTCGTCGGCGGCCGTCGGACCGAAGCGCGGGCTCAGCAGCAGGATCGCGAGGCCGACCAGCACCTCGAGACCGAGGGCGAGGGCGAGCGGGCCCGCCTCCGGGCCGGTGTCGGCCAGGCGCCCGGGACCGATCGCTCCCGTCGACGCCACCGCGATGAGCGCACCCACCCCGCCGGTGAGCGCCGCGACGACGATCGCGAGGACCAGACGCGGGCCGACCGGTTCGGGGTCGGTGGTCAGTGGCATCCGGGATCGAAGGATCCACCCGGTCAAGGCGCCAATACCGACGGGGAGCAG
This sequence comes from Microbacterium sp. S1037, assembly GCF_048381605.1. Lineage (NCBI taxonomy): Bacteria > Bacillati > Actinomycetota > Actinomycetes > Micrococcales > Microbacteriaceae > Microbacterium > Microbacterium sp. S1037. Next base: position 1,632,242 of record NZ_JBLWIG010000001.1, on the reverse strand, counting down.
CACCAGCAGGAGCAGCCACGGCGAGGTCGTGTCGGGGATCGCCCCGAGCACCGGGATGCCGGGGAGTGCGCCGACCTGCGTGGCTGCGGGGGTGACGGCGGTGTCGGTGCCGACCGCGAACCCCGGACCTGCGATGAACGCCACCGCCCACAGGACGAGCGTCGGGAGGTACATGAGCTGGCAGAGCGCGATGACGGTGGCGCCGATGGCATCCGCGTTGCTCGCCTGGTAGATGCCGATGACCTGGGTCGAGCGGGCGATGAGTCCCGCGACGACGACGACCCCGCCGGCACCGACGAGTCCCAGCGTCGTGAGGGCGAGGCCCCGCAGAGCGAGCGGCGGCACGCTCCCCCATGCTCCCGGCAGGCGCGCCAGCTGACCGCGCAGCGCGTCGATCGGCCCGTCGTCGCCGACGCGCCAGGCCCCGACCACGGCGCCGAGGAGGGAAGGAACGAAGAACAGCAGCGAGGGCAGCAGGATCGCCAGCCAGGTCTCGGATGCCACGAGCGCGGCGTTGCCGGTCAACGCGACGACACTCGCGATCGCGGCGAAGACCAGCGAGCCCGAGAGCCATCCCGTGATCCCGGCCCCGGCTTCCGCGGCGCGAACGCCCGAGCGCGCGGCGAAGAGCGCGGTGAACGCGGCGAACGCCAGCGGAGCGAGCGACAGGGTGAAGCTCGCGAGCGAGGGGTCGATGCCGGTGGCAGCGAGGTAGGTGTCGGGGAGGGTCACCGCGAGCGGCACGAGGTGCCCGAGGTGCCAGATGGCGGCCGTTGCGGGCCACAGCGCACTCCAGTCGGGGCTGCCGAGACCGGCCACCCAGAGCAGGGCGAGCGGGGCGAGCACGACGGCGATACCGCCCGCGGCGGCCAGGACGGCGTCGAGAGCGGCCAGAAGGGCGACGAGAAGGCGATGCATGGGCGTGAGAGACCCTACCCGCGCTCCCCCAGCGCTCCCCTCAGGCGCGGCGGCGAGCGCCCGAGACGAGGTCGCGCAAGGTTCCGAGCAGGCGGCGCCGAGAGGGCCTTGACCCCGTCGAAGGGTCCGCCCCCGGCGCCCGACCGGAGGCTTCGACAGGTTCAGCCACCTCCGCCGTCGCAGCGCTGCGCGCCGTCGCCCACCGCTCCCACACCACGGTCGCCAACCGCGGGTCAGCACCGATCGGAGCGGTGGTGAGATCCGCGTCCGCTTTCTCGATCACACGCGAGAAATGCCCCGGCGCGAGGACGTAGCTCGCCGCGACGGTGCGGCGACCGGCCTCGCGCGCCTCGTTCACGGCATCCGGGATCCGGGGTTCGGATGCCGCGGCGTACGCCGTCACGACGGGACCGGCGATGCCGGCCTCCGTCATCAGCTCGGCCATACGCTCGACGTCCACGACCGCGCCGGGGCGTGTGGAGCCCGCGGCGGCGAGCACCACGGTATCGTCCGTGCGGGCACCGATCGCGCGGACGCGGTCCACGAGGATCTCGGCGAGCACGGGGTGCGGGCCGAGCGCGGGAGCCACGGGAAGCCCGTCCGCCGCCTCCACGAGGTCGACCTCGGTGTGATAGCCCGTCGACAGCAGCAGCGGCACGATGACGATGTCGTCCGTGCGCTCGCGCGCTGCCGCGACGACGTCCGTGACGTAGGGCCCGTGCACGTCGACGTAGGCCTCGTGCACCTCGACGCCCGCGGGCGCGGTCTCGCGCAGCACCTCGAGCAGTTCGCGCACGACGACGCGCCCCTCCTCGAATCTCGTGCCGTGCGCACAGGCGATGAGTACAGCGGTCATGCGTCCTCCTCGTCGATCACGTCGAGCCGGTAGCCGCGCTTGTACACGGTGCGGATGAGGTCGAGCCCGCCCAGCGCCTCGCGCGTACGGGCGACAGCGACCTCGACGGCGTGCCCGCTCGACTCCGCGCTCGACAGCGCCGCGATGAGGTCGGCGCGCGAGACCACCGCCCCGGGCTGGCGGCCGAGCGCGCGCAGGATCTCGACGCCCGTGCGGGGCAGGGGCGTGAAGACGCCGTCGAGCACGATCCCGGACGACCGGATGCCGAGGCGCCCCGCCGTGGTGGGGATGAGCGGAGCGTCCGCCCCGCCGTAGTACGTGACGACCGCGCGCACGAGGGCTCCGAGTCGACCGCGGTCGGGGATGAGCGGGGGGATCCCCGCCTCGATCAGGGGGCCGGCGGTGATGGGGCCGACGGCGGCGACCAGGACGTGCCCGCGGGCGGCACGGGATGCCACCCCGTCGAGCGCGTCGGCCCGCTCGGCCGCGAGGATCCATTCGCGTGCCGCGGGAGCCGAGGTGAACAGGACGGCGTCGATCTCTCCGCGCGCGACCTGCTGCGTCGACGCCGCGACGACCTCGGGATCGGGCGGCGGACCCCAGCGGTAGATGGTGAGGCTCGTCACACGCGCCCCCGCGGCTTCGAAGGCCTCGTCGAGGCCGTCGGCCCCCGAGCCGTGATGCTGGACCGCGACGTGCAGCCCCTCGATCCCCTCGGCGACGAGGAAGTCGCGCAGCTCAGCCGCCGTCTCGCTCTCGGCGACCCAGTCGGCCTCGAATCCCGCCTGCTGGATCGCGCCGCGGGCCTTGGGTCCGCGCGCGACGATCCGCGCGGCGTCGAGCACCGGGGCGAGAGCGTCGTGGAGTCCCGCCTCGTCCGCCGTCTCCATCCACGCACGGAAGCCCACGCCCGTCGTGGCGACGACGACGTCCGGCGGGTCGTCGACCAGGCTGCGGGTCTGCGCGATGAGCTCCTCGTCGTCGACGTGCGGGACGATCGTGAGCGCGGGCGCCACGCGCACCCGGGCGCCGTGGCGTTCGAGCGCGGCGGACAGCTCCCCCGACCGCCGGTCGACGGGAAGCAGCACGGTGCATCCCTGGAGCACCGTGCTGATCGTCCGCGCGGGTGTGGTCACCCGATCCCCTCGCTCTGGGCGACCGCCACCGGGAGCAGCAGGTCGGGCCGGGCGACCTCGCCGAACACGAGGACCGCGGGGTTGGCGAGACGGTGGGTCTCGGCATCCTGGATCGCCGTGGCGAGCGTCGTGCGGATCGTGCGCTGGGCGGGCGTGTGGCCGTTCTCGACGAAGGCGACGGGGCGGTCCTCGGGAGCGCCCGCGGCGCGGGCCGCCGCGACGAACCGCGGCAGGGCGCTCACCCCCATGAGGGCGACGACGGTGGCGGTGTCGTCGCGGAGCGCCGCGAGGGTCGCTTCGCTCGGGGACTCCTGACCGTTCACAACGTGCAGGGTACCGGCCACGCCGCGATGGGTCACGGGGATTCCCGCGGCGGACGGGACGGCGATCGAGCTGGAGATCCCCGGGACGACCTCGACGGGGATGCCGGCCGCCCGGCACGCGATGACCTCTTCACCGCCGCGTCCGTAGACGAACGGGTCGCCGCCCTTGAGACGCACGACGCGCAGGCCCTTCGCGGCGCGGTCGACGAGGATCGCGTTGATCTCGTCCTGCGGGACCGGGTGGTGCTGGGGGCGCTTGCCCACGTCGATGAGCTCGACGTCGTCGCCGATCTCGGCGAGCACCCCGGTGGGGCCGAGGCGGTCGTGCACGACGACGTCGGCCTCGGCCAGCAGCGCGCGGGCGCGCACGGTCATCAGGTCGACCGGGCCAGGGCCGCCGCCGACGAGCGCCACGCTCCCCACGAGCGGGCGACGTCGGCGGCGGAGCGGAAGGGCGCCTTCGGCGAGGCGCTGGGCGATGGCGTCGCGCACGGCGACGGTGCGGCGCGGGTCGGCACCCGCGGTCGAGACGACGCCGACCATGACGTCGCCGCTCGTCGTCTCGGCGGCGAGGCGCGCGGTGCCCTTGCCCCCGTGTCCGGCGTTGACGCACCACACGCGGCGCGCCTCGGCCGCGGCGACGACGGACGCGTCGACGGATGCCGAGCCCGTGGCCGTGTGGCAGAACCAGGCGTCGTCGAGGTCCGCGGCCGCAAACGGGCGCGCGTGCCACTCGATGTCGCCGGAAGCGGCGAGCGCGGTCAGCCCGTCGGTCGCGACCGGCGCGACGAGGCGCACCCGGGCGCCCGCGGCGCGGAGCCGGGCGATCCGCCGCTCGGCGACGGTGCCTCCGCCGACGCACACGACGAGGCGATCGGTGAGGTCGAGTCCTGCGAGAGCGATCATCGGGGGTCCTTTCCTGCGCCGACGGAATCATCCGCGGGGGCGAGCTTGACGAACACGACGCCGTCGGTCACCGCGACCGGGTGCACCCGGACGCTCAACGGTTCCTTGCCCTGCGTGTCGAGGCACGCGCCGGTGCGCAGGTCGAAGACCTGCTTGTACATGGGCGATGCCACGGTGGGCACTCCCCCGCGGTCGCCGACGATCCCGCGCGACAGGATCGCCGCCCCGCTGAACGGGTCGATCTGGTCGGTCGCGAAGAGTCGGCCGTCGTAGGTGCGGAACAGCGCGATCTGGCGCCCGTCGACGAGGGCGGCCGCCCCGCGCTCGACGAGCAGGTCGTCGACGCGGCAGATGCGGGTCCAACCGGGGACGGATGCCGCGGGCGCGGGCACGGCGGTCGCCTCGGGCGTTGCGGCGGCGGGGGTCTCGGCATCCGGAGTCATGGCATCCGTCCTCGTCGCGTTCACGATCGTCACGAGCGCACCGCCAGCGTCGTGCCGCCGATGAACACCGCGCCCGAGGTGCGCTCCTCGGCCGTGGCGGGACGGGGCTGACCGCGCTCGCTCACGTAGGCGAGCGTGGGGTCGGCCGTGTCGGGGGCGTTGACGAAGCTCTGGAACCGCTTGAGCTTCTCGGGGTCGGCAAGGGTCGCGGCCCACTCGTCCTCGTAGTTGTCGATGTGGGCGGCCATCGCCCGGTCGAGGTCTTCGGCGATGCCGAGCGTGTCGTCGAACACGACACCCTTCAGCGCCTCGAGGCCGCCCTCGTAGTCCTCCATCCAGGGCGCGGTGCGCTGCAGCCGGTCGGCGGTGCGGATGTAGAACATCAGGAAGCGGTCGATCGCGCGCAGCAGGCCCTCGTCGTCGAGACCCTCGGCGAAGAGCACCGCGTGGCGCGGGGTGAAGCCGCCGTTGCCGCCGACGTACATGTTCCAGCCGGCCTCGGTCGCGATGACGCCGACGTCCTTGCCGCGGGCCTCGGCGCACTCGCGCGCGCAGCCCGAGACGCCGAACTTGATCTTGTGCGGCGAGCGCAGGCCCCGGTAGCGCAGCTCGAGCTGCACGGCCATGCCGACCGAGTCCTGCACGCCGTAGCGGCACCACGTCTGCCCCACGCACGACTTCACCGTGCGCAGCGACTTGCCGTACGCCTGCCCCGACTCGAAGCCGGCGTCGACGAGGCGCTTCCAGATCGCGGGGAGCTGTTCGAGCCGGGCGCCGAACATGTCGATGCGCTGGCCGCCGGTGATCTTCGTGTACAGCCCGAAGTCGCGCGCGACCTCGCCGATCACGACGAGCCCCTCGGGCGTGATCTCACCGCCCGCGATGCGCGGGACGACGCTGTACGTGCCGTCGCGCTGGATGTTGGCCATGACGTGGTCGTTGGTGTCCTGCATCGTCGCGAGCTCGCCGTCGAGCACGTGCTCCGCGTACAGGCTCGCGAGGATGCTCGCGAGAGCCGGCTTGCAGATGTCGCACCCGCGGCCGGTGCCGAAGCGCTCGACGATCGAGGTGAAGGTTCGAAGCCCCGAGATGCGGACGGCGTCGAAGAGCTGCGCGCGGGTGAACGCGAAGTGCTCGCACAGGCCGTTCGACACTTCTTTCCCGGATGCCGCCAGCTCGGTCTGAACGAGCTTCTTCACGAGCGTGAAGCACGAACCGCACGCCGCCCCGGCCTTCGTGCAGGCCTTGACCTCGGCGGCATCCGCGCAGTCGTGCTCGGTCACGGCCCCGCGGACCGTACCGGCGGTCACGCCGTTGCACGAGCACACGATCGCGTCGTCGGGGAGGTCGCCCTGCGGGGCCGGGGCGAGGTCGCTCGGCATGAGATACGCCGCCGGGTCGCCGCCGAGCGCCCGGCCGACGAGCGGACGGAGCGAGGTGTAGGCCGAGGCGTCGCCGACGAGGATGCCGCCGAGCAGCGTCTGGGCATCGTCGCTCAGCACGAGCTTCTTGTAGACGCCCGACACCGGGTCGGCGTAGGTGACGTCGAGGGCTTTGGGCGTCTCGGCGAACGCGTCGCCGAAGCTGGCGACCTCGACGCCCGAGAGCTTGAGCTTCGCGGAGGTGTCGAAGCCGTCGAACGCGGCCTCTCCCCCGAGCAGGCGGGTCGCGGCGACCTCGGCCATCGCGTAGCCCGGGGCGACGAGGCCGATGCACTGTCCGTCGAAGCTCGCGACCTCGCCGATCGCGAGGATGGAGGGGTCGGAGGTGTCGCAGCCCGCGTCGATCACGACGCCGCCGCGCGGGTCGACCGCGAGCTCCGCGGCGCGGGCCAGCTCGTCGCGGGGACGCACGCCGACCGTGAACACGACGATGTCGACGGCCTCCCAGGTGCCGTCGCGCAGCTCGAGGCCGACCACGGCGCCGGACTTGTCGGCATCCACCCGTGTGGTCACCGACTGCGTGCGCACCTCGATGCCGCGTGCCTCGATGAGCCGCTGCAGCGCCTTCGCGCCGCCCAGGTCGAGCTGCGCCGACATGAGCCGCTCGTTCGACTGCAGCACGAAGGGCGAGACGCCCTCGGCCTGGAGCGCACCGGCAGCTTCGAGGCCCAGCAGGCCGCCGCCGACGACCGCGCCGCGCAGGGGGCGGCCGAGCTGTGCGGAGCGCTGAGCGATCCAGGCGCGCATGCCGGCGACGTCGTCGAGCGTGCGGTAGACGAAGCAGCCTCGGTGGTCGAAGCCGTCGAGCGCGAGCCGCGCGGCGTACGAGCCGGTGGCGAGGACGAGACGGTCGTAGTCGTAGGTGGAGCCGGCCGCGGTGGTGACGGTGCGCGCCGCGCGGTCGATGGTGGTGACGCGCGCGTCGGTTTCGACACGCACCCGCTCGTGGTCGAGCACCGCGGGGTCGAGCGTGAGGTCGTCGGGGGTCTTGCCGCTGAAGATCCCGGTCAAGCCGACGCGGTCGTAGGGTCCGCGGGCCTCGTCGCCGAGCACGGTGATCACCCAGCGGCCGTCGGTGTCCCGGCTGGTGAGGCTCTCGACGAAGCGATGCGCCACCATCCCGGCACCCACGACCACGACGGATCCGGATGACGCGGGGTGGAGCATGCCGTCACCGTACGCGGCGGACTTTGCCGACGCGTCTGCGGCGTGTTTCGTTCCGGTTGCGGGGTTCGAGCGGGCCATGCCCCGACGCTAAGCAGCCGAGGTTTCCCCCGCCGTCGCCCCGGCGTTACCCCCGGCGAACGTTTCTCTCACGCGGGGCTGTCGTTCGTGTGAGGTTTTGCCGGCGGCATCCTCCCCGCCCCGCAACCCGCAACCCCCGCTCGTGCCGGGTGATCCTCATCGAGTGTCCAAAACACCCGGGCGATATCCAGCAACGTCCGCGAACGATGGCCGAGTGTCCAAAACACCCGGACAAATTTTCAGAACGTCCGGGTGTCTTGGACACTCAGCGGCCCGTGCGGACCCCTCGCACGAGGCGTCAGTCGACCGGTTCCAGCACGAACACCTCGATGCGCCGCTCGGTCTTCTTCTGGTACTCGTCGTAGTCGGGCCAGACCTCGGTCGCGTAGCCCCACCACTCCTCGCGCTCGACCCCCTCGGCCTGGTGCGCGTCGTACTCCTTCTTCTCGTCGCCGTCCTGCAGGGCGACGCGCGGGTTCTTCACGAGGTTGTAGAACCACGCGGGGTGCTCGGGAGCGCCGCCCTTGGAGGCCACGACCGCATACTTTCCGTCGTGCTCGACCCGCATCAGCGCGGTCTTGCGGAGCCCTCCGGTTTTGGCCCCGACCGTGGTGAGGACGATGATGGGTACGCCCCGCAGCTCGGCGGCTTCCCGGCCTCCCGAGGCCTCGAACGCTTCGGCCTGCTGGCGGGCCCACTCGCTGGTGCTGGGCAGATACTCTCCTGAGAGCGACATGTCTCCCACGATACGTCGGCGTCTTCCCCTCCGGTCTAGCCCCTTCCCCCTTTTTCTGGAGCCTTCATGAGCGCTTCTGCTCCCGAGACCACGGCCGCCCCCGAACCGAAGAACGGCCTCGACCGGTTCTTCGAGATCACCGCCCGCGGTTCGACCGTCGGCGCCGAGGTCCGCGGCGGCGTGGTCACGTTCGTGACGATGGCCTACATCGTCATCCTGAACCCGATCATCCTGTCGGGGACCCCCGACGTCTCCGGCAACGCCCTCGGCTTCCCCCAGGTCGCGGCCACCACCGCCCTCACCGCCGGCGTCATGACGATGCTGTTCGGTCTCGTCACCCGCCTGCCGTTCGCTTTCGCCGCGGGCCTGGGCATCAACTCGTTCCTCGCGGTCGGCATCGTCGGCGGGGTTACCTGGCCCGAGGCCATGGGGCTCGTCGTCATCAACGGCCTCATCATCGTGTTGCTCGCCGTCACCGGGCTTCGTCGCATGATCTTCGAGGCCGTGCCGCTGGCCCTGAAGACCGCGATCACCGTCGGCATCGGTCTCTTCATCGCGTTCATCGGCTTCGTCGACAGCGGCCTGGTCACCTCGACCGGGCTCAGCTCGCCGCCGGTGGGCCTCGGTGTCGAGGGCTCGATCGCGACGATCCCGACCACGCTGTTCGTGCTGACGCTCGTCATCACCGCCGTGCTGCTGGTGCGCAAGGTCAAGGCGGCACTTCTCATCGGTCTGCTCTCGGGCACGATCATCGCGGTGATCGTCGAGGCGGTCGCGCACCTCGGCGCCCGCTCCGACGTCAACCCGGGCGGCTGGAGCCTGAGCGTCCCGACGCTCCCTGCGCAGCTCGTGAGCCTGCCCGACCTTTCTCTCGTCGGCCAGGTCGACCTCGTCGGCTCCTTCGGCCGCATCGGCGTCCTCGCCGCCCTGATGCTCGTCTTCACGCTCGTCTTCACGAACTTCTTCGACGCGATGGGCACGATGACCGGCCTCTCCCGCGAAGCCGGTCTCGCCGCTCCCGACGGCACGTTCCCCCGTCTGCGCTCCGCCCTGGTGATCGAAGGCATCGGCGCGGTGGCGGGTGGAGCGACCTCGTCGTCGTCGAACACCGTGTTCATCGAGTCGGGCTCGGGCATCGGCGAGGGCGCTCGCACGGGCCTCGCGAACGTCGTCACCGGCGGCCTGTTCCTGCTCGCGATGTTCTTCACCCCGCTGACCAGCATCGTTCCGACCGAGATCGCCGCCGCGGCCCTGGTCATCGTCGGCGCTCTGATGATGGCGCAGATCCGCCACGTCGACCTCAGCGACATGTCCGTGCTCATCCCGGTGTTCCTCACCGTGACCGTGATGCCCTTGACCTACTCGATCGCGAACGGCATCGGCGCGGGCTTCGTCAGCTGGGTGCTCATCCAGGCACTGTCGGGCCGCGCCCGCCGAGTCAGCCCCCTGCTGTGGATCGTGGCCGCCGGCTTCGTCATCTTCTTCGCCCGCGGGCCGGTCGAGGCGCTGCTCGGCTGAGCCCCGCGCGTTGGTGGGGCCCGGATGCCACGGCATCCGGGCCCCTCCCCGTTCCGCGAGCATGTCGCCCGCCCGCCCACCGCGGCTCCGCCGCGACGACGTCGAGTGTCCAAGACACGCCGCAAAGTCGCCCCGCATAACGGCGTGTTCTGGACACTCGACGGCGCCGACAGGCGCGCAGACGCGCCGCGGCGGCAACGCGAAAGGGCCCGGATGCCATGGCATCCGGGCCCTCACAAACGCAACGTCAGAGCGCTTCGATGATCTCGCGCATCAGGGCGGCGGTCTCGGACGGCGTCTTGCCGACCTTCACGCCGGCGGCCTCGAGGGCCTCCTTCTTCGCCTGAGCGGTACCGGCGGAGCCGGAGACGATGGCACCGGCGTGACCCATGGTCTTGCCCTCGGGGGCGGTGAAGCCGGCGACGTAGCCGACGACGGGCTTCGTGACGTTGGCCTCGATGAAGGCGGCGGCGCGCTCCTCGGCGTCGCCACCGATCTCACCGATCATGACGATGGCCTTGGTCTCGGGGTCGGCCTCGAACGCGGCGAGCGCGTCGATGTGCGTGGTGCCGATGACCGGGTCGCCGCCGATGCCGATGGCGGTCGAGAAGCCGAGGTCGCGCAGCTCGAACATCATCTGGTAGGTCAGGGTGCCCGACTTCGACACGAGGCCGATGGGGCCCTTGCCGGTGATGTTCGCGGGGGTGATGCCCACGAGCGCCTCGCCGGGCGTGATGATGCCGGGGCAGTTCGGGCCGATGATGCGGGTCTTCTCGCCCTTCGACTTCGCGTACGCCCAGGCCTCGGCGGTGTCGCCGACGGGCACACCCTCGGTGATGACGACGAGGAGGGGGATCTCGGCGTCGATGGCCTCGACCATCGCGTCCTTCGTGAAGGCCGGGGGCACGAACGCGATCGACACGTCGGCGCCGGTCTCGCGCATGGCCTCTTCGACCGAGGCGAAGACGGGGAGCTCGACGTCGTTGCCCGACGCGTCCTTGTGGGTGACGGTCGTGCCGGCCTTGCGGGCGTTCACGCCGCCGACGACCTGGGTGCCGGCCTTGAGCATGAGGGCGGTGTGCTTGGTGCCTTCGCCTCCGGTGATGCCCTGGACGATGACCTTGGAGTCCTTGTTGAGGTAGATCGACATTTCTCTGTCCCTATCCCTTACGCGTTGGCCAGTTCGGCGGCCTTGTCGGCGCCCTCGTCCATACCGGCGGCGAGGGTGACGAGCGGGTGGTTGGCGGCGGCGAGGATCTCGCGGCCCTCCTCGACCTGGTTGCCGTCGAGGCGGACGACGAGCGGCTTGGTCGCGGTGTCGCCCAGGATCTCGAGGGCCTTCACGATGCCCTCCGCCACGGCGACGCACGAGGTGATGCCACCGAAGACGTTGACGAAGACGCTCTTGACCTGCTCGTCGCCGAGGATGACGTCGAGGCCGGCGGCCATGACCGTCGCCGAGGCGCCGCCGCCGATGTCGAGGAAGTTGGCGGGCTTGACGCCGCCGTGCTTCTCACCGGCGTACGCGACGACGTCGAGGGTCGACATGACCAGACCCGCGCCGTTGCCGATGATGCCGACCTGGCCGTCGAGCTTGACGTAGTTGAGGTCGTGCTGCTTGGCCTTGGCCTCGAGCGGGTCGGCGGCGTCCTTGTCTTCGAGCGCCTCGTGGTCGGGGTGGCGGAAGCCGGCGTTCTCGTCGAGCGAGACCTTGCCGTCGAGGGCGATGATGTCGCCGTCCTCGCTCTGGATGAGGGGGTTCACCTCGACGAGCGTGGCGTCCTCGCCCTTGTAGACGTTGAAGAGCTTGACGAAGACGTCGGCGACCTTGGGCGCGAGCTCCTCGTCGAACTTGGCGGCGCGAGCGATCTCGAGCGCCTTCTCGGGCGTGATGCCCTCGATCGGGTCGACCTCGATGCGCGCGAGGGCTTCGGGACGCTCGACGGCGAGCTCCTCGATCTCCATGCCGCCCTCGACGCTGGAGAGCGAGAGGTACGAGCGGTTCGAGCGGTCGAGCAGCACCGAGAAGTAGAACTCCTTGGCGATGCGCGCGCCTGCGGCGACCATGACGCGCTTGACGACGTGGCCCTTGATGTCGAGTCCGAGGATGGCCTGCGCCGCCTCGAAGGCCTCGTCGGGGTTCTTGGCGACCTTCACGCCGCCGGCCTTGCCGCGGCCTCCGGTCTTGACCTGAGCCTTGACGACGACGACGCCACCGAGCTTCTCTGCGGCCGCCTTCGCCTCCTCAGGGGTGTCGGCGATGATGCCGGCGAGCACCGGCACCTCGTACTTCTCAAAAAGATCACGTGCCTGGTACTCGTAGAGATCCACGGACAATCCTTCGCTGGGCGATCGGTGGTGGGAGGAGGCAAAAGTCTCTCGATATCAAGAGATCTGCGCCAATCGACAAGCCTACTAGACAGGTCCGCCGCCCCCGACCCCAGCCCGTCAGAACGGAGGGGGTCCCGGATGCCGGGACCCCCTCCGTTCGCTGCGCAACAGGCTCAGGAGTCGCGGCGCGGCGCAGCCCCGAGGCGGATGCGGCGCACGTTGACCCAGTAGAAGATCGGCGTCAGCACGACGACGATGGCCGACATCGCGATGACGATGACGAGCGTCTGGTGCTGACCGAGCAGCGCGACGATGAGGTAGCCGAGGCTGGACGCGAGCGCCATGATGAAGCTGTTGAGCCAAAGACGGCCTTTGCTGGGCTGAGCAGCGGGGGTGGACATGGGTTCTCCTCTGGGTGGGTGGCGTCGGTTCGCGGTGGCGAGGTCCGACGGTCGGGGCGGGACGTGCAGGTTCAGCGTGGGGTGAAGGCAGCGAGCAGCCGATCGGGATGCCGGTCGAGATACCGCCCGCTGACCCTGGTCGACACGACGGCGGCGACGACGGCCACCACCAGTGCCGCGACGAGCACCGCTTGTACGGGAAGGAACGCCTGGGCGAGAGAGCTCAGCCACCCGGCCAGGAGCACGAGGCCGATAGCGGCACCGGACGCGCCGAGTGCACGCACCGCCAGTGTGCTGCGGTCCCCTTGCGGGGTCTCCTGGTCGTACGGGTTGCGCGAACTCGAGACCGCGCCGACGGCGAACGAGAGGGCCAGGGCGGCGAGCGCGGAGATGAGCGCCGTCGGAACCTGATCGGCCGTCCCGCTCGCGATCCCGAGCCCTATGGTGAGCGCGGCCGCCGCGGGAACGAGGAACAGCGAGACCGCCAGCATCTTCCCCCGCAGCACGGATGCGAGCGACGCGCCGGTCTGCACCGTCAGTTCGACCCCGCGCCCGTCCCAGGCGAAGAGGTTCAGCAGCACGCCCGACCCCATGGCCACGGTTCCGATGGCGACAGCGAACGGGAGCCCCGTCGTATGCACCTGCGCCGCGGCGAACATCACGCCGACAACGGGGCCGACGATCAGGAACTGCGCGGCGCGCGGCGCCCGGAAGAAGTAGTAGCGCAACTGCTGGCTCGCCGCCCCCAGGGCGGCGCCGGCCGAGAGCGGACGCAGCACCGGCGGCACGAGCGACAGCACCCGCGCCGACCGGCGGTGGGGGGATGCCACGGCCCGAGCGGTGTGGCCCTTCACATGCCGGCGCAGGGCGACGCCCCAGAGCACGAGGGCGAGCGCGATGGTCACGATCACGACGCCGAACCGCGCGAGCGCACCGGGCAGATCGCCCGTGTCGAGCACGTAGCCGACGGCCGCTGCCGCGCCCGGGGGCGTCCAGGTGAGGACGGTGAGGAAGATCGCCCCCGCGTCCTCGGCCGCACCGAGGATCGGAGCGAACACGTGCGGCAGGACGTAGATCGAGACCACCACGAGGCTCGAGAGGATCACGGCCACGTCACGTCCGCGACGTGCCGACAGCGCCTCCGCGAACAGTGCGCGCACGGCGTACGACGTCGCCACGCACATCACGGTGAACAACAGCCCCGCCGCGACGGCCGCGAGCCTGCTGGGCAGGTCGACATGGATCTGCGCGACGCCGCCGATGGCGGTCAGGAACGTCGCCGCCGCCATCGGCGAGAACAGTCCACCGAGGAGCAGCCCGCTCACCTGCTGCGTCCTGCTGAGCGGGTATTGCTCGAGCACCGTGGGATCGATGATGTTCGCGATCGGCAGGGGCGTGGTGATGGGGAGGACGACCCACCCCACGAAGAGCGCCACGAACAGCAGGAGCACGAGAAGGTCGCCGAAGGCCTCGACCCCGGAGTCGAGGGCCGCCACGAGCGCACCGCCGCACAGCCCCGCGAGGATGCCGAGCGCCCAGCCGAGCGCGAAGGTGGCGATGCCGAGAGCGGAGGCGCGCGCGCCCCCGATCTGGATCGCGAGCCTCAGGCGGGCGAGGACGAGAGCCATGCGAGATCCCCCTCCGCGAGGTCGCGGCCGCCGACGATGTCGACGAACGCATCCTCCAACGAACCGTTCGGCGCGAGTTCTGCCACCGTGCCCTCGGCGACGAGGGTGCCCTTGGCGATGATGGCCACGCGGTCGCACAGCTTCTGGACCACGTCGAGCACGTGGCTCGAGAAGACGACGGTGCCGCCGCCCTGACGGAAGCGCTGCAGCATCTGCTCCATCACCTGCGTGTTGACCGGGTCCAACGCACCGAAGGGTTCGTCGAGGATCAGCACGCGCGGGCTGTGCAGCATCGCCACGGCGAGGCCGACGCGCTTGGTCATTCCGAGCGAGAAGTCGGCGATGGGACGCCCGGCGTCGGCTTCCAGGTCGAGCACGCGAAGCAGATCGTCGCCGCGGCTGCGAATGTCGGCGGATGCCATTCCGCGCAGCATCCCCGCGTAGTCGAGCATTTCCCGTGCGGTGAGACGTCCGAACAAGGGCGGGTTGTCGGCGACATATCCGAGAAGGGCCTTGGCGCGCCGCGGGTTGGGCCACACCGAGACTCCGGCGACCTCGATCGTGCCGGCATCCGGCTCGAGAAGACCGGTGATCATCCGAATCGAGGTGGTCTTGCCCGCGCCGTTCGGGCCGGCGATGCCGTAGAACGACCCCTGCGGAATGGTCAGGTTCAGACCGTCGACGCTCGTGACGTCACCAAACTTCTTGACCACTCCCGCAACCTGAATAGCGCCTGTCATATCGCTGAGAATAGGGGAAGAAAAGGTTGCGATTGTGACGAGCTGCTAAATCAGTTTCGTCTTTGTTCGATGCGCGCGACCTGCGATCGAAAACGCACGGGTCGACTAGATCCAGCCCCGCTCCCGCGCGTGGATCGTCGCCTGCTGGCGGCTCGCCAGACCGAGCTTCCCGAGCACCGACGAGACGTGGTTGCGCACGGTGCCGGCCGACAGGTGCAGCGCCGACGCGATCTCGGCCACCGTTTCTCCTCGCGCCCCCGCGCGCAGCACGTCCAGCTCGCGGTCGGTCAGCGGGCTGCGCTCGTCGCTCAGGGCGTCGGCGGCGATCTCGGGGTCGACATAGCGTCGCCCGGCGGCGACCTCGCGGATGACCGCGGCAACGTCATCCGCCGGCCGTGATTTCGGCAGGAAGCCGTCGACCCCCGCACCGAGCGCGCGCCGCAGCACACCGGGCCGCGCGTGACGCGTGACGATCACGCACCGCGACGGCACACGCCGCAGGATCCGCGCGGCCGTGTCGACACCGTCGAGCCCGGGCATCTCGAGGTCGAGCAGGCACACGTCGGGACGCAACCGCTCGGCCTCGACGATCGCGCTCTCGCCGTCGCGGCACTCCCCCACGACCTCGAGATCGGGTTCGAGGCGCAGGAGCGCGGCGAGTGCCGTGCGGATCATGTCTTCGTCATCGGCGATGAGCACGCGGATCATGCCGGCACCTCCTCGGGCACGCGAACGGTGATGCGGAAGAGATCGCCCGCGTGGGCGGCATCCACTGTTCCGCCGACGCGGCGGACGCGCTCGGCGATTCCCGAGAGCCCGGCGCCGTCTCCGACCGGAGACGCGGCGGCGCGCGCATCGTTCTCGACGGTCAGCACCCACGCGCCCTTGTGTCGAGCGAGGGAGAGGGATGCCGACACCCCACCGCCGTGTTTGAGCACATTCGTCGTCGACTCGCGGATCACCGGACCCAGCACGTCGGCCGGGGCTCGACCGGCCTCGGTGTCGACGAGTAGCTCGACGGTGAGACCCGCCGCGCGGAGCAGGTCGGCGGCATTGGCGAGCTCATCGGGAAGGGGAACCCCGCGGAACCGCGCGGCGAGGTCGCGGGTGCCGCGCCGCGCATCGTCGACGCTGGCCCGAGCGGCGCGCACCTGCTCGACGGCCGCCTCCGGATCGCGCCCCATCATCTTCTCGGCGAGCTCGAGCTGGAGCGCGATCACCTGGAGGTGGTGCCCCTGCAGGTCGTGCAGGTCGCTTGCCAGGCGCAGGCGTTCCTGAGCGGCGGCGAGACGACCCTCAGCGCGACGGGCGCGATCGAGCTCGCGCACGATGTCCCACCACCACAGCGACGTCGCGGTCAGGGGCGGCAGCATCGCGATGAAGATGCCCATCCCGACGATCTGCGCGACGTATCCGTCCGGGTTGAGGCGTGTGACCTCGATGATCCACGCGGCGATGATCACGACGGTCAGCAGCACGACGAGACGGAGCCGGATACCCGCTCGCCACCGCACGAGACACAGGGTCTGGGCGACGAGCACGGTGCCGAGCAGCAGGGAGCCCGCGGCCGCTCCGGCGAGCACGGCCGACGCCGACCCGGCGAGCACCCACGGCCAGACCGGACGCCGCGCGCTGACATCGCCGTCGTCTAGCGGCTCGCGCCGGTAGTGCACGAGCAGCAGGATCGCGGATGCCACCGACCCGGCCGCCCCGACGACGTAGAGCGCCGTGATCCACGCGGGCTCGTTCAGGATCAGCACGAGGGCCCAGACGACCAGGCCGAAGACGTGCAGCATCATGATCGAGACGACCGTGTACCACCACGTCACGCGGACGTCACGGGCGTACGCGGCAGCGGGGGAAGTGCTCACCCCGGCCACTGTACGGCCGTGACATTCGTCATGGGTGGGGCGGAACATCCTCCGGATTCACCGTGACACCGTGACACTGCCGTCGGAGGGCCGCTCTCGCTGGGATGGAATCACCGCGGAACACGCCGCGGGCTCATCCCCCGGGAGCATCCATGTCGAACCCCGTCTCCGATCTCGTCCTCGGTTTCCAGAACCTCGTCGCCGAGGTTCCCGACCTCGTCCAGCCGCTCGTCGTGGCCCTGGCCGGCGCCGTGCCCTTCATCGAGGGTGAGGGGGCCGCCGCGATCGGCATCATCGGCGGCATCCACCCGATCGTCGCGGCTCTCGCCGGAGCCGTCGGCAACCTGATCTGCGTCGCGGTCGTCGTCCTGGCGACCTCGCGCGTGCGCACGGCCGTGACCACTCGCCGAGGAGGTTCGGCGAAGCCCGCCACCGCTCGCCGCGAGAAGTTCGAGCGTGCCTACCACCGCTACGGAACGCCGGGCGTGAGCCTGCTCGGCCCCCTCCTGCTGCCCACGCAGTTCACGGCCGCGGCCCTCACCTCGACCGGGGTCCCGCCGATGCGCGTGCTCGCGTGGCAGGCCGCGGCGATCGCCCTGTGGACGACGGTGATCACGCTGATCATCACGGGAGTCATCCGCGCAGTCGCGTGAGTCGGGTGCGGCGTCGCGCACGCGGCATCCGACCCCGGATCAGCGTCGCGAACGCGACGCCGCGGGCGGGGCGGGGTCGCTCATCCCGGCTCTCGCGAGCAGGAAGGATGCCACGGTCTCGGTCAACCGCTGCGCGAACTCATCCGAGTCGACGCGGCGGGCCGGGGCGGCGTGGTCGGGGAGGCCGATGCTGAGGTGATGGGTCGCGACGGCCTCGACGACGTCGCCGGCCCAGTACAGGTCGTCCGTGGTCACCGTGATCCCGAAGCGATCGCAGACGCGCGCGAGAGCGTCGGTGACGGTTCGCTGCACGACCGAGCCCGAGGTGTGACCGCGTCCGGCTGCGGCCGGATAGTCGTCGGCGGCGCGGATGATGGCGCGCAGCAGCGTCGCCTCTCTGGTGAGGATCGTCAGGCGGGCATCGATCAGATGCGCGATGGCGTCGACCAGATCGCCGCCCTGCTCCGCGGCATCCGCGAGCGACTCCGCCATGTCGGCGTCGATGCGATCGAGTTCGCGTGCCGAGACGGCCAGCAACAGCGCCTCTTTACTCCCGACGCGGCCGTAGATCGTGCCTACCGCGACACCCGCGAGCGTGCTCACCTCCGCAACCGTGAACCCCGTCGCCCCGCGCTGCACGAGCAGAGCGACCGTGGCATCCAGCACTCGCTCGAGCGAGGCGCGACTGCGCTCCTGCGTCGCGGGAGGCAGCGTCGCCTCCGCTGACTGCGCTCTCACGCGAGACTCCATGTCGGCTTGCCCTTTCGTCAGGTCGAGGCTACCGTGAGAAATCCGAATACGTATTCAGCTTCGGATTCCAGAGATGGCTTCGCTCGCCAGCGGCCGCTCGGAAGCCATCCGCTCAGAGAGGAGCACGGCATGCCCGCCGCGAAGAAAGTCCTGATCGTCGGAGCCGGCCTCGGCGGGCTCTGCGCTGCCACCGCCCTGGCCCAGATCGGCGCAGAAGTCGACATCATCGACATCAAGCCCGACAACAGCGTTCCCGGCGTCGGCTTCGGACTCCGCCTGAACGGCCTCCGTGCCATACGTGAGATCGGCCTCCTCGAGCGCTGCCTCGAGATGGGCCAGCAGTCCCCCGCGATCGACCTCTACGACCCCGACGGACGCCTGCTCAGCACCATGAGTTACGGCACCGAAGACGAGGGTCTGCCCGGGTGCGTCACCATGTCGCGGATCGGCTTCCTCGAGATCGCCACCGATCGCGCGCTCCAAGTGGGCTGCACCATCCGTCTCGCGACGACCGTCGCCGACCTGCAGCAGCACGACGACGGGGTGACTGTCACCTTCAACACCGGCGACAGCGCCGAGTACGACCTCGTCGTCGGCTACGACGGCATCAACTCGCAGATCCGCCACGAGTACTTCGGCGCGCAGTACGACCCGAAGCCCGTCGGCGGTGTCGCCTGGCGATGCGCCCTGCCCAATCGTCGTCGCCTGACCCAGCCCATCATCTGCCAGGGCTACGGCGGCAAGATCATGCTGACCCCGCTGTCGGCCGAGACGATGTACATGGTCCTGACGGTCGCGGAGCAGGGGCGTCCGCGCTACGACCCGGCCGAGATGCCGAGGATCATGCACGACCGCGCTCTCGCACTCATGGGCGGGGCGGAGTGGCTCAGCGACGCGCTCGACGACGTGCTGCACTCCGAGAGCGTGGCGTACACGCCGTACTCCACGGTCTGGGTGCCCTACCCGTGGTTCCGCGGGCGCGTGATGATCCTGGGCGACGCGGCACACGCGATGACGCCGTACCTCGGTTCGGGAGCGGCCATGAGCATCGAGGACGGGGTCGTGCTCGCCCAGGAGCTCGCGAAGGACCAGTCCCTCCTCGATGCGCAGCTCGCCGTGATGCGACGGCGACTCCCGCGGGTGCGGGCAGTGCACGATCGCTCGATCGAGTCCATGAACGAGGAGTTCGATTCGGTGACGCCGGAGACGTTCCGGCGCCGCATCGAGTTCCTCGCCCACGACGAGCCCATCGCGAACGAGTACGCGAACCGGCTCCTGAGAATGCCCATCTGATCGGTCGAGGAGAGAATCCCATGTCCCTTACCCACGAAACCTCCCAGACCGTCCGCTCCGTGCACGTCGACGCGAGCGCCGTCAGCGCGTGGAAGCCCCTCAATGGGGTCGGCGGCATCCCGGGCCCCGCCACCGGATTCGAACAGTTCCCGGATCTGACGCCGATCTGGCGCGAGGCGGGAGTGAGCGTCATCCGTTCGTTCGACTGGATGTCGCGGCTCGACACCCGCGACAATCCGACGAGCCTCTTCCCCGACTGGGCCGCCGACCCCGACGATCCGGCGAGCTACAACTTCACCGCGACCGACGAGTGGGTCGAGGCCGTGCACGCGATCGGCGCCGAGGTGCTCTTCACGGTGGCCAGCTCGATCCCGAAGAACAAGCTGCCCGCCGAAGACATCGAGGTCTACGGCAGAGTCGTCGAGCACGTGGTCCGCCACTACGCGCAGGGGTGGGCGGGCGGCCCCGCCAAGCCGATCCGGATGTTCGAGTTCGGCGATCAGCCCGACCTCGGCCCGCTGCACTTCGCGGGTCGCCCCGAGGAGTTCTACGACATGTACGCGGCGTTCTGCGCCGCGGTCCAGCGCGTCGACGACGCGCTGATCATCGGGGGCCCGGCCGTCGCCTTCCCCCTGAACGCGGATGCCGCCTACCGGGAGGGCTTCCTCGCCTACGTCCGCGAGCATGGTCTGCCGCTCGACTTCTTCTCGTTCCTGTGGTTCACCGATTCCAGCCGCGACCCGCTGAACTTCGGCTACGTCGCCGACGAGCTTCGTCGCCTGCTGGACGAGTACGGATTCACGAAGACCGAGCTGATGCTCTGCTACTGGAACTACCTCTCGATCCCGACGAGTTCGGCCCCCTCCGATGAGAAGGGTGCGTTCCAGGTGGCGACGGCGATCGCCCTGCAGGACACGGCGATCGACAGCGCCTTCTTCTTCCGCGCCGACAGCGGACGGGATCCGCACTACGGCATGGTCGATCCCGCCGGCGTCTACGGCGCCGACGGACCCGATGAGCGCGCCCGCGCGCTGATCCTCGCCGGTAGAACGATGACGGGTCAGCGGCTCGCGGTGACCGGCGGCGACACCTCCGGCTTCGCCTGCGCGGCGGGCCGCGACGGCGACACCGTCCGCGTGCTGGTCGCGAACTTCGTCGCCCCCGCCTCAGCGCTGGAGAAGAGGGAGAGCGACACGTTCACGTTCCGCATCCCGATCGGAGAGCAGCGCATCGAGTTGAGCCTCGACCTGCCCCCGCAGCGGGCGGAGCTGGCATCCGCCGGTGTCACCTCGGCGCACGTCTCGATCGCCAACCTGCCGTGGGCCGGCCGGACCGTCTCGCTCACGCAGACCGCGCTGAGCGGCGAGACGTCCGAGCCCCGCGAGGTGCGGGTATCCGACACGGGTGACCTCGAGCTCGATCTCGCGATCACTCCGCAGTCCGCGGTCCTCCTCGAGGTCACGGCGTAAGGCCACCACGTCCGCGAGCGATCTCAGCGCCAGAATCCCACGTGCGGCTGAGCCGCCTCGTCCTCCAGGTGCGGGCCCGACACCTCGACGGGGCGGGTCCCGTGCGCGAAGACGGTGCGCGACGGGAGGTCGAGCGAGGCGCCGTCGTCCTCGGGTCCGGCCAGGGCGATGAGCCCCGTCCCCGACAGCGCGTAGACCACGCGGCCGATCCCCGCCCAGAAGACCGCGCCGCAGCACATCGCGCAGGGTTCGCACGAGGTGAAGAGAGTGGATGCCGGCAACTCGGCGGCATCCACCTCGGTCCACGCGCGGCGCACGAGGTTCGTCTCGGCGTGACCGGTGACATCACGGTCGGTGAGGACGGTGTTCTCGGCTTCGATGACACGGCCGTCAGCGGTCACGAGGAGCGCACCGAACGGGTGGTTGCCGTGATCGCGGGCGAGCTGGGCGAGCTCGATCGCTCGGCGGAGATGGGCGAGGTCGGTCGCGTCGAGGGTGTCGGCCATGAGTCGATGATGGCGCGCCCAGCGCTCATGGCACACCCATAGGTTCTCTTGGCCGCGGGTAGGGCGCCTTTTGGTCACGGGTAGGGCGCGGCGTCTTCTCTGATGCCATGGACCCCGAGCAGACCACCCCCGACACCCTCCCGGGCGGATCGATCGCCCCGGCCCCGCGCCCCCCGGCCACCCGCGCCCGCGCCCCGCGCCGCCGTGTCGCTCGGCGGGCCTTCCTCGCCGGCGGCCTGAGTCTCGTGCTCGTGGCGGGCGGGGTCACGTGGTGGGCGGCCGATCGGTTCCTCATCCCGCACGTCGAGGTGACCGATGTCGCGGCGTACGAAGCCGAGCACGCCGCCGTGGTCACCACCACCACACCCGAACCGGAGGCGACCACCCTCACCGACACGAGCTACAGCAACGGCTCCACCTCGGTGACCCTCTCGACGGTCACGACCGACACGCTCACGTATTACGTGGCCGACGTCGTGCTCAGTGACGCCACCGATCTGCGCTCCGCCTTCGCGAACAATCAGTTCGGCGAGAACATCACGCAGACGACGAGCGAGATCGCGGCCGCCAACGGAGCGGTGTTCGCGATCAACGGCGACTACTACGGCTTCCGCTCCACGGGGATCGAGATCCGCAACGGCGTCGTGTACCGCGACGAGGGCGCGCGCCAGGGACTGGCGTTCTACACCGACGGGCATGTCGAGGTCTACGACGAGACGCAGACCACTGCCGACGAGCTGCTGGCATCCGGAGTCTGGAACACCCTCAGCTTCGGCCCCGCGATCGTCGAGAACGGCGAGACGGTCGACGGCATCGACGACGTCGAGATCGACACGAACGTCGGCAATCACTCGATCCAGGGCGACCAGCCTCGCACCGCCGTCGGCGTGATCGACGACAACCACCTCGTCTTCGTGGTCGTCGACGGTCGCCAAGAGGGATACAGCGAGGGCGTCACGCTGCCCGGGCTCGCCGACATCATGCTGTCGCTCGGTGCCACGACGGCCTACAACCTCGACGGTGGCGGCTCGTCGACCATGTACTTCAACGGCCAGGTGGTGAACTCGCCCTCGAACGGCGGCGAGCGCGGCACGAGCGACATCCTCTACGTGGCGGGCTGAGCGATGTTCGTGCTCATCCCGGCCTTCGAGCCCGGCCCGCGCCTGCCCGACCTCGTCGCCGATCTGCTCCGCGCCGATCCCGACCTCGACGTCCTCATCGTCGACGACGGCAGCGGGCCGGCCTTCGCGAGCGTGTTCGCGGCTGCCCGCGCCGCGGGCGCGCGGGTGATCGCGCACGAGAGCAACCGTGGCAAGGGTGCGGCCCTCAAGACCGGTTTCGCCCATATCGCGACTCAGGATCCGGATGCCGACGTGGTCACCGCCGACGCCGACGGCCAGCACACGCCGGCCGACGTCTGCCGCATCGCCGACGCTCTCCGCGAAGACGCGGCGCAGGCACGCAGCGCTCTCGTCCTGGGAGTGCGCGGGTTTCGCGGCGACGTCCCTCTGCGCAGCCGCCTCGGCAACACGATCGCGCGCGGACTGTTCCACCTCGCGACGGGGCGGCGCGTAAGCGACACGCAGACAGGACTGCGCGGCATCCCCTCCGACCGTCTCGGCTGGGCACTCGGCATCCCGGGCGACGGCTTCGAGTACGAGCAGCGCATGCTGCTGCGCCTCGGGCCCGACCGGCTGGCCGCGCACGAAGTGCCGATCGAGACGGTGTATCTCGATCACAACGCGTCGAGCCACTTCCGCCCGGTACGCGACTCCCTGCGCGTCCTGCTCCCGGTGCTGCTGTTCGCGTCGTCGTCGCTGGCCGCTTTCGTCGTCGACACGGTCGCTCTTCTCGTGCTGCAGGCGCTGACCGGCTGGCTCGTGCCCTCGATCGTCGCCGCGCGGGTGCTGTCGGCGACAGCGAACTTCGCCGTCAACCGTCGTGTCGTCTTCCGCGCACGCGGCGGACCGATGCTCGCGCAGGCCGTGCGGTACGGCGTGCTCGCGCTCGCGTTGCTCGCCTCGAACATCGCGTGGATGTCCTTCCTCACCGACAACGGACTCGCACTCCTTCCCGCGAAGGTCGTGACCGAGGGCGTCCTCTTCGTCTTGAGCTACGGCGTGCAGCGCTCGCTCGTCTTCCCCGAGACCCGTGACCCCGCACCCGAGGTCCGCACCCCGTCCCCCCGCCCCTCATCCCTCACCCCCACAAGGAGCACCCCATGACCACCACCGCCCTGATCATCGCCGCCACCGACCTCGTCGCCGCCGTCCTCCTCAGTGCGGTGTACTTCCAGCGCCACAGGCG
Organism: Microbacterium sp. S1037; assembly: GCF_048381605.1. Taxonomy (NCBI): domain Bacteria; kingdom Bacillati; phylum Actinomycetota; class Actinomycetes; order Micrococcales; family Microbacteriaceae; genus Microbacterium; species Microbacterium sp. S1037. The sequence goes on along the minus strand of NZ_JBLWIG010000001.1, from coordinate 1,608,770 downwards.
CCGCGACCTCGTGGTCGCCTTCCTCGGCGTCAACGTCGGTGTGCTCGCTGTGGCGACCGTCCTCGGGACCGCCGAGGTCGCCCTCGGTCTCGGACTCGGCCTCTTCGGCGTGCTGTCGATCATCCGCCTGCGCTCGAGCGAGATCACGCAGCGAGAGGTCGCGTACTACTTCGCCGCCCTCGCGATCGGCCTGATCTGCGGACTCCCGCACGCCGAGCTCGCCACCCCGCTCGTGCTCGTCGGCCTCATCGTGGCCGTCCTCGCCGTCGCCGACCACCCGCGGGTGCTGTCGCGCTCGCGTCATCAGACCGTGCACCTCGACCGCGCGATCGCCGACGAGGGCGAGCTGCGCGCCGAACTCGAACGTCTGCTCGGCGGCGAGGTGACCGGCCTCACGGTGCAGCAGCTCGACCTGGTCGACGACACCACGCTGGTGGACGTGCGGTACCGGGTGGGGACGCCCGCGCCGACGGCATCCCTCGACCCGCGCCTCGGAACGACCACGAGCACGGGCACCGGCCCCACGACCGGCCCGGGTCGCACCCCCTCGACCGACACCGAGCAGAGCTTCGCCGACCTGATCGGCGGCACCCGATGAACGCTCGCGACGGCGCGGCCTCCGCGATCGCGGCCCTGCCCTCGGTGGGTCTCGACGCGCTGACGACCGACGCCGCCCTCCTGACCCGCATCGACCGCAAGTACGTCGTGCCGATCGAGGCCACGGCATCCCTTCTCCACGCCCTCCAGCGCTCGGCCGATGCTCCCGCCGCTCTCGAGATCGCGGGCGAGCGCGAGCTCGCCTACCGCTCGGTGTACTTCGACACCCCCGACCTACTGAGCTTCCGCCTCGCCGCCCACGGGCGTCGACGCCGTTTCAAGCTCCGCACCCGCACCTACCTCGACACGGGAGCGGCGTTCCTCGAGATGAAGACGCGCGGGGCGCGCGGCCTCACGCGCAAGGAGCGCGACGCCTACGACCTCGACGCGGTCGACCGACTCACCGCCGAAGCCCGCGACGAGGTGGCGACCGCCCTCGCAGCGATCGGGGTGCAGCCGGAGCGCGCCGACGACCTCGACGCACGACTGCAGACCCTCTATAGGCGCACGACGCTGCTCCTGCCGGGCGAGATCCCCTCGCGGGCGACGATCGACCTCGACCTGCGGTGGATCGACGCCGACGGCGGAGGCTTCACCCTCCCGCGCTTCGCGATCGTCGAGACCAAATCGCCGGGGCAGGCGGGCGCCCTCGACCGGGCGCTCTGGCGCGCGGGTCATCGCCCGCAGCGGATCAGCAAGTACGCCACCGGCATGGCGGCCCTGCGCGCCGACCTGCCCCGCAACCGATGGACCCGCGTTCTCACGGGCCCCTTCGCCTCCAGCCACCCCACCCGAAAGGACACGCCATGCGCCGCCGCCTGATCCCCCTCGCTCTCCCTCTGGCCCTCGCCGGCCTCGTGCTCGCGGGATGCGCGGTCACCGCGCAGCCCACCGGCAGCTCGACGCAGGCGGCCGAGACCTCCGTCGTCGAGACCGTCTCCGATGTCGACGAGACCATCCCCGCGGCCGCCGCCGAGCTGCTCGCCGCGAACGCCGACGGCACGGTCGTGAACGACGACGAGTGGAGCCTCTCGGATGCCGAGACCATCACGCTCGCCGGATCCACCGCCTCCAGCGACTCAGCGGGAGTGACCGTCGACGGCGCGACCGTCACGATCACCGCCGCCGGCGTCTACCAGCTGAGCGGCACGCTCGACGGGCAGGTGGTCGTCGCCGCCCCCGACGACGCACAGGTAATCCTCGTCCTCGACGACGCGACCATCGCGAGCAGCTCGGGCGCAGCGATCCAGGTCGTGACCGCCGACGACGTCGCCATCAACCTCGCCGCTGGCTCCACCAACACGGTCACCGCGGCGAGTTCGGCCGCCGCCGAGGCGAGCGCGGCCATCTACGCCGACAGCGACCTCACGGTCTCGGGTTCCGGCGCGCTGAGCGTCACCGACACCGGCAACGACGGGATCTCGGCCACCGACGACCTCGCGATCATCGGCGGGACCATCACGGTGGATGCCGCCGACGACGCCCTGCGCGGCAAGGACTCGCTCGTGGTGAAGGACGGAACGCTGACGCTCACGGCCGGCGGCGACGCCCTCAAGAGCGATCAGACCGACGACGCCACGAAGGGATACGTGTGGATCGCCGGCGGAACCGTCGAAGCGACCGCCACCGACGACGGCATCGACGCGCAGACCGACGCCGTGATCACCGGCGGCTCGGTTTCTCTCGCGACCGAGGATGACGGCATCCATTCCGAGACCGCACTGGCGATCACGGGCGGCGACGTGACGATCAGCCGATCGTACGAGGGCCTCGAATCGGCCGACATCCGCATCGCCGGCGGCACCACCCGCGTCACCTCGTCGGACGACGGCGTGAACGCCTCGGGCAGCACGAGCTCGAGCGGCGGCATGGGCGGCGGGGGTATGCAGGACACCGGTGAGACGATCACCATCTCCGGCGGCACGCTCATGATCGATGCCAACGGTGACGGGCTCGATTCGAACGGGACCATCACCATGACCGGCGGCGACGTGACGGTCCTCGGTCCGACCGCGCAGAACAACGGCGCGCTGGACTCGAACGGCGGCATCGACGTCTCGGGCGGCACGCTCGTCGCGATCGGCAGCACCGGCATGGCCGAGTCGCCAGACGAGTCGTCGGCTCAGGGCTGGCTCGCCGCGACGGCGTCGGGCTCCGCGGGCTCGACGGTGGAGATCCAGGATGCCACCGGCACCGTCATCGCCACCTACACCGCCACGAAGACCTTCGGCTCGGTGGTCTTCACGTCGGCGGCGATCACCGATGGGCAGTCGTACACCGTGACCGTCGACGGCAGCGCGACCTCGGTCACCGCGGGCGTCGCCGCGTCCGGCGGAATGGGCACGGGAGGAGGAGGCATGGGCGGCGGTCGACCCTGACCGTCACGAGCAGGATGCCGCGAGCCCGGGCTTCTCCTCGGGCTCGCGGCATCCATGCGTCGTGAGCGGAGATCGGCGGCTCTCCGAGGGGTCGCTCAGCCCCCGGCCGACTAGTCTCGACGCATGACCTGCTCCCGCCCGACGTTCGCCGAGATCTCCGAGTGGGTCGCCGACTACGAGAAGCACGACCACGTCGCCCACGCGACCGTGCACGTCCTCCCCCAGGAAGACCCCGAGCACCTCGAGTCCGGGATCGTCGCGGTCCACCTGAACCACGGTCCCGCCTCGATCTATCTCAACGTCGACTGCGACCGGAAGTGGACGGCCGCCCTCACGGAGCGATCCGGCGAGTTCCCGCTCTCCGGCGGGCACCTCATCGCTCTCGGCGAGGAGCTGTTGACGACCGGTCGTCTCTGCGAGTACCTGCAGTCGCGGACGGCCTGAGTGGAGATCGAACCCGGGATCTACGAGCACTTCAAGGGCCAACGCTACGAAGTGTTCGGGGTGGCGAGACACTCCGAGACCGAAGAGGTCTTCGTCTCGTACCGCAAGCTGTACGACGACTACTCGTACTGGGTGCGTCCCGTCGACATGTTCACCGGTGACGTCGAGCGCGACGGGTACTCCGGCCCCCGTTTCCGGCGGATCGCCTAGCGGCTGCCCCGGCCTCGCGACCGAGAGCCGTGGCAGCCGCGCGCCGTCACACGCTCGTCCGCTGCGGGCCGGTCATCGTCGACTCCCCCGACGAGCCCTGCGCCGTGCTCGGAAGCGCCTCGGGCACGAACCGCCGCCGGAACGGCGCCGCCAGGGTTGGCAGCACGCTGCGTCGGTGCACGATGAGGGCGACGACGGCGATCGCGATCTGCACTCCCGAGAGGACGTAGCGTCCCCCGGTGTCGGTGACGAAGAACTGCACCGCGAAGATCGCCGCGAGCGACGCCGCCGACCACCAGTGGAAACGCAGCGCCATGATGATCGCCACGCCCATGACCGTCTGCGAGCCGGTGAGCACGAACTCCTCGATCTGACGCGCGTCGAGGGGAAGGTCTCCCCCGCCGCCGCCGAAGAAGTGCGCGAGCGGGAGCGACCCGACGAGCAGGCTCCACTGGTTGATCTTCGACGCGATGAGCGTGCCGATCGCGGCCGCTCCCATGCCGCGCAGTGCGAACATCACGGCGATGATGAACTCGGGAGCTTCGGATGCCAGGGGCGCCAGCCACTGCACGAGGAAGTAGCTGTCGATCCCCAGCGCCGACCCGGAGTCGACGAGCGCCTCGGCGAAGGGCTCGGCGCAGGCGAGGATGATGGCCGCGGCCACGACGAACAGGGCGATCACGGTCAGGCGACGGGGACGCTGCGGCATGTCGGCGATGAGCGCCGCGGGTCCCACGAAGTGCTCCTCGTCGTCGTTCTCGGCCTGGCTGGCGCGCCAGAGGTAGAACGCGAACGCGGCGATCAGCACGAGGCCGAACCAGATGGGGATGTGTCCGAGGAAGGGGATCGCGAAAGCGAGGACGGCGAGCACCGCGAGGAAGCCCACGTCGAGCCGGGACTCTTCGGGCAACTGCAGGTACGACACCCGCGCAGCCCGCGTGCGCTTCGCCGCCCGATTCGCCACCATCAGCGCCACGATCACGACGAGCGGCCAGCCGAAGCCGAGCAGCAGGCGGTTCGAGCCGGTCATGTTCGCCGCGGCGAACTGCTCGTACGCCGGGTCGTATCCCGAACGGAAGGCGTAGTAGAGGTCGACGGCGTACTCCGGCAGCACGGCGATGAGCGCGAGGATCGCGATCGCGAGCGGCCCCGAGATGTCTTTCTGCGCCGCCTCGGCCGCCCAGGCGAGGATGAAGCTCGCCGCCACCACGGCCGCTCCGAACACGACGAGGTCGAGCACGGCGTTCGGATGGAACCCGAAGAGGCGGAAGACGATGGCGGGCGCCGCGATGAGCAGGCACAGGCCGATGCGATGGATAAGCGCGCGAGGCATGGGTGATCTCCGGTCGGACGCGGCCGAAGACGGTACAGCGACGCTTCGGCCTGGGCGGGCCGAAGGTCTCGCTCGCCTCGCCGCCGTGCGGCCGAGGTGGGATGCCGGGCGATCGTCGTGAACGCCAGTATGTCGACATCGCCGCGGACCGCGCGCGGTCCGGAGCTACTCCCCTTCGTGGATTCCAGCTTTCGACATCGCGATTCCTGAGCGCAAGCTGTGAGCGCGATTGTCAGTTTTTAGGGTGCCCTAACTCTCGTGTTTCCGCGGCCGGCGTCACGCATTCTCAGCGTTTCGGGACCCCGAACGAGACCTGTCCGTCCCGCCGACGTGCCCGACATTCCGGTCATGAGGACTCTTGCCACGGGGCCACGCTCACGCGGTACCTCTGGGACCGATCGCCGGTGGCCCCTACCGCGACTCGAGAGCGAGCCGTCCGGCGAGCAGAACATAGGTCGCCGCGAATGTGCGGCGCAGCCACGCCATGACTTTCGGCCGAGTTATCACCTGGGTGCGCATCGTCGCGGCGAAGACGCCGTAGAACGCGAACACGACGAACGTCAGCGCCATGAACACGAGGCTGAGCCAAACCATGTGCCAGGTGCCGTTGGCTTCGCCTGCGGGAACGAACTGCGGCAGGAAAGCGAAGAAGAAGATCGTCAGCTTCGGGTTGAGCAGGTTGATCAAGACGGCGGTTCGGATCACGCGCCAGAACGAGACGGGCTCCGCGCTCGCGTCGACGTCGATCAGCGACTTGTCACGGAAGGTCTGCCAGGCGAGGTAGAGCAGGTAGGCGACCCCCAGCCACTTGATGGTCTGGAAAGCAATCGCCGACGCGTTCAGGATCGCGGCGAGTCCGGTGATCGCGGCGATCATGTGCGGGATCACGCCGAGAGTGCAACCGAAAGCGGCGATGATGCCGGCCTTCGTGCCCCGAGAAAGCCCGGCGGCGATGGAGTAGACGGCCCCCGTGCCCGGGGTGGCGACCACGACGAGGGTGGTCAGCAAGAAGGCAATGCTCATCGTTGTTCCTCCGAGAGTCGTTGCTTCCGCACAGTACCGCGTTCGCCGGCCCGCTGACGCCGTGCTCCGTTCCGCGCCCGCTTGACTTCGAGCGCGCTCGAACTCTTAGCCTGACCGCATGGCAGACGACGAGACGCTCCTGACCGTCGCGCAGATGGCGGAAGCGACGGGGGTCACCGCGCACACGTTGCGTTACTACGAGCGCGCCGGCCTCATCCGCCCCGTGGCCCGCAACGCCGGCAACCAGCGCCGATACAGCGCGGTCGACGTCGAGTGGGTCGCATTCCTGCTCCGACTCCGCCAGACCGGCATGCCGATCGCGCATATGCGCGAGTACGCCGACCTGCGGCAGCTCGGCGACGCGACGATCGACGACCGCCTCCGCCTCCTCGAGGCCCATCAGATTGCCGTGCGAGAGCAGATCGCCGTCCTCCGCGCCCACGAGAAAGCGCTCGACGACAAGGTGCGCGTCTACCGCCGTACCCTCACCACCCGAGAAGGAAAGAAGCCATGACGGATCGCCAGCAGAAGTTCGCCTCCGGCAAGAAGGTTCTGGATGCCATCGACGGCGACGCCGGCGCGAGAGTCATCGACGCACTGGCCGATGTTTCCCCGGAACTCGCTCACCAGGTCGTCGCGTGGGCCTTCGGCGAGATGTACGCCCGCCCGACCCTCGCGCCGAGGGAGCGCCAACTCGTCACCCTCGGCATCCTGACTGCCCTCGGCGGGTGCGAGCCCCAGCTCGACGTCCACGTGAACGCGTCGCTCAACGTCGGGCTCACACCGGAGGAGATCACCGAGGCGATGCTCCACGCCGCTGTCTATTGCGGCTTTCCCCGGGCGCTGAACGCGACGTTCGCGGCGAAGAAGGTGTTCGCCGCGCGCGGGCTGCTGCCCGTCAGACAGTCGAGGCCCTCGGTCGATTCCCCTGATTTCTGATCAACCACCTCGGAACCCTGTCGAGCGTCGACGACGTCGGCGTAGCATCGCCGGTACGCCGGAGTCCCTCCGCGGCATCCGGTCCCTCCGTCACAACGAGCACTCGGGAGAAGCAATGGACACGATGGCCATGATGAAGTCGATGGACATGGGCGAGATGACCATGGACATGGATGCCATGCAGGAATGCATGCAGTCCCTGAACGCCTGCGCGATGGCCGCGGCGATGTGCGCCGGCAGCGACATGATGCACGGCCCCGAGATGGCCACGTGCTGCGCCATGTGCTCGAACATGGTCGAGATGGCTCAGGCGACGATGCACATGATGATGCGTCCGGCCGGGATGAACATGGACGTGATGAGCGCCATGATGACCGCCTGCATGACCATGGGCAAGGCCTGCGCCGCCGAGTGCCGCGCCCACGCCGACATGGACGAGATGTGCCGCTACTGCGCCATGGCCTGCGACGACATGGTTATGAAGTGCGAGGCCATGATGGCCTCGATGTCTGCCTGACTGCTCTCTTCCCGCGCGGCCGCTGACGTTTCGTCGGCGGCCGTTCGGCTACGCGACGCGCGCGGTCGTGGTGATCGCGGCGGCGCTGAGGAGTTCCGCGACCGGGTGGTAGGCCACCGGCTCCCCTACCGCGATGTCGACCGCGGGTCCCACGACCCGCAGTTCCGTCGTCGCGCCGTTCAGCAGTGCCACGGTCACGGTCGCGCCGTCGGCGTCGACCACGAGGCCGTCCCACCATGCCGAGGGGTTCGAGGCTGCCATGCAGCGCTGGATCGGGTGGACTGTCGACGAGATCGTGCGGGACATGGCTTCACCTGCCTTCGGAGGGGGTTGGTGAAACGAAGCTACGGGATGCCGCAGGCTCAAGCGATCGAAGGCGACCCGAACCGTAACACTCGGCGATCAGCGTCACGAGGGCCGCGGATCACCACTGTCGAGCAGAAGGTCGTCGTAGATCCGCAGGGCCAGCGCCACCTGCAGAGGATCCACCCCGCGCGCGCCGACCGAGCCCTCGAACCGATCGACGCGCTGCCGCACGGTGTTGCGATGGACGCCGAGGTGCTCCGCCGCCCGCACCGCGTTCTTGTCGGCGGCGTAGTACGCCGCCACGGTTTCGCGCATCGAGCGGGCATGCTCGCCGGCACCGGCGTAGTCGCCCAGAACCTCGCGCACCCACGTCGCCGTCGCCGTGGCATCCTTCGTCAGCAGCTGGACCAGCGCGACCTGCGGGTCGGCGTACGACACCACCACGCGATCGCGGTAGCGCGGCGACGACAGCGCCACGAGCCGCGCGATCGCGGCCTGCTCGTGCGTTCGGCGGAAGCCTTCGACCTCGTGACCCGGCTCGCCGAGCGCGATCCGGACGCCGGGCACCGTCGCCACGAGCTCCTCGACCTGCGCGAGAACGCCCGCGTCGAGGAGCGGTGCCCCGAACCACGCCCACGCCGTCGACCGGTCCACCGCCGTGATCAGCGGCGGTGTGGGAGAGCGCACCACCGTGGCCAGCCGGCGCAGCAGAACATCGATCTCGTGCTGGCGCGCCGCTTCCTCGGCATCCACATCCGACCAGGCCATGACCCCGAGGTGCGCCTGCGCGAGCGTGTACCCGGTCTCCGACGCGAATCCGCGGATCGGCAGGGAGTCTCCGCGCAGCACCTTCAGGATGATGCTGGCGTTGAGGGTCGCGCGCGTGCTCCACCAGCGTCGGCGCTCCTGCTCATGAACGCCCGTCACGAGCTGCAGGATCCAGTCGATGTAGCGGTGCACGACATCGGCGATCTCACGGACGACGTCGATCTTGACCCGGTCCGCGACGCCCAAACGCTCCGCTTCGTCCATCCCGAGGCGCAGGAACATGCTCTGCCCCAGGTAGTAGGCGCGCGTCAGAGCCGACAGCGGCACGTCGCGCTGCGCGAGGCGCGCTGCGTACTCCACAGCAGCGGTCGTGGGCTGCAGGCTGTCGAGGTCGATGTGGTTGGCGAGGATGTGACAGATGGTCGTCACGTTGCCTTCGATGCTCGCCTGCAGCATCTCGACCAGTTGCGGATCGCCACCGAGGTCGTCGATACGGGATGCCAGGAGGTCGCGCATCTCGCGGACGATCTCGGGCATGCGCAGGTCGAGCTGTCGCGCGACGAGCGCGAGCAGTTCGGCCACGTCGTCGGCGTGCCCCGCCTCGGACTCGGATGCCGTCGTCACGCGGGCTGCACCTCCGCCGACCGTCCCGTGGGCGTGGGCACGATGCCGCGCAGCGCGCGACGGGCGGCGTTCACCCCGCACAGGCCGTGGATCCCCGGCCCCGGGGGCGTGGCAGCGGAACAGAGGTAGTAGCCCGGCACCCCCGTATCGTACGGCCGCGCCGTGATACGCGGACCGAGTGTGAACTGCAGCGGCGTCTTCGCGCCGGTGAGGATGTCGCCCCCGACGAAGTTCGGGTTCCGCCGGCTCCACTCCGTCGCGGTGATGACCCGCATCGCCAGGATGCGGTCCCGGAATCCGGGCGCGAACCGCTCGATCTGCGACACCACGGCTTCGGTGGCATCCCCCGTGTATCCGGCGGGCACGTGCGCGTAGGCGTACAACGGGTGCACGTCCCCGACGGAGCGCTGCGGGTCGGCGACGTGCTGCTGCCCGACGAGGACGAACGGACGGTCCGGCATCCGTCCCTCGGCGACGTCACGTTCGGCCGCCGCGATCTCGCGCGCCGACCCGGCGAGGTGCACGGTACCCGCGCGGCCGGTCTCTTCCGCCCGCCACGGCACACCGCCTTCGACGGCGAACTCCACCTTGAAGGCCGCGGGCCCCGGGCGGAACCGCCGGAACGCCTCGGCCGTGCGACGGGGCATGCTCCCCCCGAGGATCTCGGCGACGGCGTGCGGGTGCACGTCGAGCATGGCGACGTCGTGCGGGGGCAGGTCTCGTCGGGACCGGATGCGCCTCCCGGTCTCGAACGTCACGCCGCGCTCGCGGAGCCGCGCGATCACCGCCGCGGTGAGCGTCCCCGTGCCGCCCGCGACGACGGGCCACCCCACGGCGTGCCCGGCGGTGATGATGCCCGCGCCGATCCCGCCGACGAGGGGCAGGTCGAGGCGCTGGAACGCGTGCGCCGCGACGCCCAGGAACAGCGCGCGCGTCCGCTCCTCGGCGAAGGCGCGCGAGGTCCACAGCGGGGGCAGCGCCGCGGACGCCCCGAAGCGCGCGAGGAGGAAGGGATGACGAGGGATGCCGACGAGCGGGCGCAGGATGTCTTCCGACAGGGCCGCGAACGACCGCGACGACGGGCCGAACATCGTTCGCCACCGCCACCCGTCGCGCCCGAGGTCGGCCGCGGTGTCGTCGATGGAGCGGCGCAGCAGCACCACGTCGCCGTCGTCGAGCGGGTGGGCGCAGTCGATCTCGGGGAGCACCCAGGGCGATTCCGGCAGGTCGAGGTCGGCGAAGTACGGCGAGCCGGCCGCCATCGGGTGGACCGCGGCGCAGTGGTCCTGGATGAGACCCGCGAGGAGGGGCTCGCTGTTGCGCGCCCCTCCCCCCAGTTCCTCGGCCGCCTCGACGACATGGACGTCGAGACCGGCGGCAGACAGTGTCGCGGCAGCGGCCAGTCCGTTCGGACCGCTGCCCACGACCACCGCTCTCGTCACTTCGGTACCCGCTCTCCCCGCCTCCGCGAGACCGTTCGGACGCTGTTCGTCACGTCGGCCACTCGGCCGGCCGCATCGGCACGCCAGGACCGCTCGAGCGGGATGGGGCCGTCCGCAAGCCACGGCTGGGCGGCCACGGCATCCGCCACGCGCCACCGTCCCCGCTCGATGACACCCCGGGCCGCATCTATCACCTTGTACTCCTGGAAGTTGGCGTGGATGGCTTGGGACTCCACCCATACCACCACGAACTCCCCGGGCTCGAAATGGCAGCGGCTCTGCAGGGCGCGGATGAGCGACTCGTCGTGGAGGTGTCCGTCGCCGAAGTTGAATCCGATGACCGAGTTGCAGGCGAACTCGCCCTCGCGGATGGTGCGCGTCTCGATGTCGGGCAGTGCCCGGTACAGCACCGAGAAGAGACCGCGGCCCTGGCTGTGCATCGAGCGCCACGCCAGCGTCTGCTGCATCGTGATCTCGGCGATCTCGGGCGCGTAGCCGAGCTGCGTGAGCTGATCGACCTGGTTCGAGGTCGGCCGGATGACGGCATCCAGCTTCTTCTCCGCTCCCGGGGTGAAGGTCCACAGCGCCGACGCCCAGTTACCCGCGTACTGGCGCATCGACGGCAGGAACGAGACCTTGTCGGGGCGCAGGTTGCCGAGCACCGGGAAGAAGAGCAGCGCCGCGACGATCCCGGCGAGCAGCCACCCATTCGAGAAGTCGGTGACCGCGTACCCCGACTGCGCGGGGAATCCGAGGAAGAGGAACACCGCGGCGTAGCAGAACAGGGTGTTCCACTCGAGCGGGACGGCGAGCGGGAACGTCGAGAAGATGAACAGGTGGAAGCCGACGATGAGGACGACCCCGGCAAGCGTGACCCAGAAGTTCTGTGAGAACAGCAGCACGAGCGGAACGGCGATTTCGACCGTGGTGCCCATGGCGTGAGCCATGAAGTGCGCGAGCTTCGACGGGCGGACGTCGCGCGGGAAGTCGCGGTACAGCGCGCGCTTGAGCCACCGCGGCGGCCAGAACGGGGTGTTGCTGAGCATCGGCGGGATGACGTTGACGAAGTGCTTGCCGAACTTCGAGATGCCCGCGCACACCCACACGGTCACGATGAGCAGCTTCAGCGCGATGATCATGTCGACGAACGACAGCGTGGCGAAGAAGACCAGCGCCGGCAGGTACTGCTCGATGCGCGAGGCGACCGCGATCGTCTTGTCGCGAACGCCCACGATCACCAGGAGCGCGATCGCGACGATCACGGGAGTGGTCTGCACCAACCCACTCGTGTTCTCGGGGAGCGCCGCGGCGAGCGCGGGGGTCACCGTGCCGGGGAGCACGAGCGCCGTGGCGAGCGCCGCGAGGAATCCGAGGTAGACGACGACATCGAACACCGTCCGGGTGTCACCGGCCGTCCCCGGCACCCACGCCCACGGCCGCAGCCGGATCGTGCCCGGCCGCGCCCAGAACTGGATGCCACCGGTCATGGGCTTGAACTTGCCCGCAGTCGGCCCCCACGAACCGGCCAGTCCGATCGCTTCGAGCAGCATCGTCCAGATGATCGCCTTCTGGTAGACGATCGGCTGATTCCACCACTGGTCGACCTGCCAGAACCATCCCACGCCGCTCGTGGCGGTGATGATGATGCTGCCGACGAGGAGCCAGAGCACGACGATCTTGACGACGTAGGTCGCGGCGATCATGCGGGGTGAACCGAAGCCGTACTCCACCCAGTGCAGGCTCAGCGCCCTGATCCGCTCGCGCAGCGGCTGGTGCAGGAACGTGGTCGTATCCACGGGCGGAAAATCCGCTGTCTTGAATCCCATGACAACTCCTTCGGTGACGGGATGGGGGAAGAGAAGTGGTCAGGCGGCGGCCGCGGCGAGCGCGCGGCGCATTGCGGGCTTGTCGACCTTGCCGACCGGGTTGCGTACGAGATCCGTGACGATGCGGATCTCGGCGGGCACCTTGATCTTGGTGAGACCCTGCGCGCAGTGAGCGCGCAGTTCGTCCTCGGTGACCGCCTCGCCGGGGTGGAGGACCACGTCCGCGAGCGGAACCTCGCCGTAGACGGGGTCGGGACGCCCCACGACCGCGGCCTCGAGCACCGCGGGATGCGTGGCGAGGAAGGCCTCGATCTCCTTGGGGTACAGATTCTCGCCGCCGCGGATGATCATGTCCTTGGCCCGATCGACGAGCGTCAGGTAGGCGTCTTCGTCCAGGATGCCGATGTCCCCCGTCCGCAGCCATCCTCCGCGCATCACCTCGGCCGTGGCATCCGGTCGTCCGAGGTATCCGCGCATGACGGTCGGGCTGAGGATCGCGACCTCGCCTCGCACGCCCGGGGGCACGAGACGGCCCTCGTCGTCGAGGATGGCGATCTGTTGGCCCGGGAGCGCGCGACCGACGGTGCCCGGCTTGCGTTCGCCCCACAGCGGGTTGCACGCCGAGGCGCACGTGGCCTCGGTGAGGCCGTAGCCCTCGAGGATCGGGATGCCGAATCGCTCCTCGCTGAGGGCGAGGAGTTCGGCGCTGGCCGGCGCGGCGCCGCAGATCGCCACGCGCAGCGAGGGGAGGCGCGGAATCTGTTCCCGCGGCACCTCGGCCAGGCGGGCGAAGATCGCCGGCACCGCCGAGAAGTAGGTGGGCCGATAACGCTGGATCGCGTCGAGGAACGTGCCGGGGGCGAAGCGTTCCAGGATCGACACGCTGCCGCCCGCGCTGATGGGGGCGAGGAAGCTCACGCAGAGCGAGTTGACGTGGAAGAGGGGCAGGACGAGCAGCGCCTGATCGTCGGGTCCGAGCTCGATGTGGCGGCGGAGGGAGGCGGCCATGGCGCTGAGGTTGGCGTGATCGAGCATGACGCCCTTGGGCTGGCCCGTCGAGCCGCTCGTGTACACGAGCAGGGCCAGTGTGTCGGGGGTGATGGGCGGGTCGTCGACGGGTCGGTCGGGGATGCGCGCGAGGTCCGCCGGCGCCAACGTCTCGACCTCGACCGCGGGGGCGCCGGCCGTCACGAGCAGACGCGCTCCCGAGTCGTCGAGTTGGTAGCGCAGTTCCCGTTCCGTGAACGTGGGGTTCACCGGCGTGACGGCTGCGCCCACGCGCCAGGCGCCCAGCATCGCGGCAAGGAACGCGACCGAGTTCGGCAGCATGATCGCCACCACGTCCCCGCGTCCGATGCCGCGCGCGGCGAACTGCTCCGCGCACGCGGCCGCCCGCCGTTCGAGGCCGCGGTAGCTGAGTTCTTCGGTCACGTCACGCACAGCGGGCCGACCGGTCCCGGCTGAGGGGCTCCGCCACGGCAGATGCGCGAGGCCGGACACCGAGAGCGGTGTCGTGGTGCGAGTGTCGAGTTCGTCGAGAGACATCGTCGTTCACCTCCCCGCGCCGACGGCTGCGTCGGACGCGATTCGAGCGTTCTGGTGCGCGTCTTCGCGCTCCCCTCACGCTAGAAAGGTCGGCCGGGCAGCACAGTGGCGCGGGTGGCGAACTTCACACCGCGAGGTGTGCACCGTGCACGGGTGGGGCGGTTCGTGGGCCGGCGGGGGAATCCCGGCCTATCGGCTTCCCGTTGTCGGGAATGGTCGTCGTCGTTGAGCGGAACGAGCACAACCCCGTCGGGACTGTTGCAAAGCGCGTCCGGGGCCATTCCTACCCGCGCTAGCCTCGGGGCATGACAACGCGCGATGCGTCGGGGCGCACCGTCGACGCGGCCCAGGACGCCCTCCACGAAGCTATGCGACGCAGCGACACGGATGCCCTGCAGGACTTGCTCTTCGAGGGTCTGACGTTCGAGCTTCCTGATGGCTCGTTGACCGACCGCGAAGCCGACCTGAACGCCCACTCGACCGGAGCGGTTCGCTTCGAGCAGTTGGTCGAGCTGCATCGATCGACACGAGAGCACGCGGGGAGGGCTCGGGTCGACTCATTGATCGACGCACGGCTGATCGACGACGGTCACCACGTCGAAGGAAAGATGAACTACCTCCGCTATTGGTCGATCATCGATGGGCGGTGGCAGGTCGTCGCCGGCAGCGTCCAACCGGTGCAGTGAGTCGGGTGTTGTTCACACACTCACGAGTGGCCTTCCGGGTTCCCGACGAGCTTCCCTCGGTGGAGACGCCTCCCCAGTTGCGTACGACGAAGGCGGAGGCGTTCACCATCGACGTGCCGTCCGGCGCACGCATCGAGCACGGCACAGGCGGCGACGATCCCCTGCTGACGGCGCGATGGAGCGAGGCGGTCGTCCGCGTCGTCGCGCATCGTGAGATCGGCGTGATGACGGTGCGCGACTATGGCGTGGACATGATGAGTGTCGTTCACGCGAGCGAACCGCACGTGCACATCGACCATGTCGAGTACGGAACGCTGGCGGGGATCGACTGCGCCGTCGTCCGGGGCGAGGCCGACGCGTTCGCGGTCGTCGCGATGTGCGCTGCTTTGGGGGCGAATCGGGTGGTTGTTCTCGGCTTCGTTCCCATCGACGACGACCACCTCGCGGACCAGGTCGATGTCGTGCTGGGCTCGCTCAGAATGGCGTGAGAGAAGCAAGCGCGACGCCTTCGCGCAACGGGTGAGGAATCGTTCTGCTCTCGCCACGTGTTCAGGGCGAGACGCGCACGATCGATACGTTGTATGCAGCGCCTTGCCCGAGGACGCTGTCGTTCACGCTCAACGTTGGGTCCTCATGCGTGTGATTCTTTCCCTCGTCACCTTCGCCGCGTGCGCTATCGCGCTGATCGCCGGAATCTCCCTCTTCGCGGGCACGGTTCCGGGTGGGGCGTGCGAAGGAGTGGTGTACGACGCGGCGACATGCGAGAGTCTGCGCCTTCGGCAATCGCTCCTCGCCGCGATCTTGATCGGGTCGGCGGTGATTGCCGCGTCTGTCGTCAGCGGCGCTCTGATCGTCTCGGCGGCAACGGTGCGCGGGCGCCCCACCGCCACCGAAGAGCTGCCGGCCGACTGAAGCCTGCTCATCACCTGAGACAGCCGCGTCCGCTCGGAGCGTGTGATTCTTCGATGGCGGCAGCATTCCCTGCGCGGCCCGGTCTACGGTGAAGAGCGTGCACTCGTTACGCCCTCGGACGAACGCAGACCTGCCTGTCGTCGCGAGCTGGGTTCCCGACGCCGAGGCTCTCTACGCCTTCGCCGGCCCGTGGATGACGTGGCCCTTCCTCCCGAGCGACCTCGACGATCTGCACAAACGACCCGGCGCGACCGCCTGGATGCTGGACACCGGAGAGGGCGAGCCCGTCGGCCACGTGCAGCTCACCCCGGCCGATGACGCTTTGCGCATCGGCCGACTGATCGTCGATCCGACCGTGCGCGGCCATAGCTCTCGCCACCGACACCCGGGAGGCTGGGGCAGCACGCCGAGGCGCACCTCACCGCGGGCCTCGACGGCAACACCTACTCCCTGCCGATGACAGCGAACGCACCCACCGGGCAGACCGGGCCAGCGTTCCGCGAAGCGTCCTTGGCTCGCCGTAGGTACGATCTGCGCATGCGCCAGCCCAAGCAACCGCCGGTGACGCGGACGACGGCGCAGCTCGTCATCATCGTCGGCTCGATGATCCTCTTCGTCGGCCTCGTCTTTCTGACGATCTTCCTGGCGCTGGGAGACCCGACCGTCACCAGTGCCCGAGGTGTTCCCCTGTGGTTGTCCACGTCCGTCTTGTTGGTCATCGGGAGCGCAGTGATCACGGTCGGAGTGGTGATGTATCCGCGAGGTCGTTCGGGCACACCGCCGACGTGATTCGGCCGGTCGCGCGAGGCGCACCTCCTTCCACGGCGCCAGGCAGAATCGGGGAATGCCACCCCTCGCGCCCGACCTTCCCTTGCCCGACTGCGACGTCTGCACGTCGGTCGCCGAGTACCGGATGAGCTACGGCCAGCGCGAGCTGGACATTCGCGTCGCCGAGGATCGGCTCGCCGAGCGACTGGATGACGGACGCATGCATGTCCTCCGCGCCGACGTTCCCCTCCGCGACATGGTGCCACTGGCCGAATCCGACCTGAAGTACACGATCGTCCTGTTCGCGAAGTGCGCCGCGTGCGGGACGACGTGGTTCTACGGACTGTGCATCCGCGGCCGGCCGGCGTACAAGCCGGTGGAGGCGGGAGCCGAGGAGAGGTGGCCATGGTCTCCGGTGCCGGAGCGGGAACGGTGGGCGCGATGACGGGCGGCCGGATGCCGAGGGGTGGGCGGAGCCCTGAGACAGCCGCGTCTGCTCAGAGCGCGTAACTATCCGGTGGCGGCAGCGGCCCGGTCTACGGTGAAGAGCTGCAGTCGTTCGGATTCGCCGCCGACCCCGAGACCCTCGACGCCCCGATAGTGCTCATGGCCCGCAACGTCTGAGCCCGCCCGCGAAAGGTCAGAACATGCCCACCGCCGTCACGCTCATCCGTTCGAGCGCGCTCTCCGACAGCGCGGAGTACGCCTACGCCGCCACCGCTGCCGCCGACGCGCGGCTGATCTTCCTCGCCGGTTCGTGCCCGCTGAACCTGGACGGCACGACCGCAGGCGTCGGCGACTATGCAGCCCAGGCGGCGAAGTGCGTCGAGAACATGACGATCGCACTTCGCGAGGCCGGCGCCGGGATCACGGACGTCATCAACACGCGCGTCCTCGTCGCCTCGACGCGCCAGGCCGACCTGGTGGCGGCGTGGGAGGTCGTTCGAGAGGCATTCGGCGAGCACGACGTGCCGAGCACGCTCCTCGGCGTGACCGTGCTCGGGTACGACGACCAGCTCGTCGAGATCGAAGCGGTGGCTGCGGTGGTCGACCCCGCCACTCCACGTGACTGACGGCACCGTACCCGTCGAGGTCTCGGCATCCGGAACACACTCGGTCATCTCCCTCTCGGAATGCCACACTGACGACGTGGGGAACGGCGGAAAGCGGCGATGGCCACGCTCGGGCTACGGCTGGGGCTGGCTCGTCCTCAGCCTGGGCGCGCTGGTGGCAGGTGGCACGATCGTCCTCTTCTACATCGTCTTCGTCAGCGCCGAATGCCGTCGTCCAGACACAAGCTGGGGCGACAACAGGGCATTCTTCTGCCGCGACTTGATGGGTGGCTTCGTGGCTTCGTCGATACCATGGGTGGTGCTCGCGGCGGTGAGCGTCGCCATCATCGCCGGCTTGGTGGGCGGGACCATGACTGTGCTGCGTCGCGGCCGCCGGATGCGAGGCGCCTGGCTCACGTCGACGGCCATCGCCTACGCCCTCCTCACCGCCGGAGCGATCTGGCTCCCGAACTCCGGCTCCATCGACGCGGACGTCGCCTTCTCCGTCCTGCCGCTCACCGCGCTGATAGCCACCGGACTCCTCGTCGTCTGGGTGGGGATCACCGGCGGTCTCGGGGTGCTCGTGCTCGCGGCGCGGCGTTTTCGCCCGGTTTCAGACGCCGGCGGGACGCGCGTGCCCTCGTAACGAGGGGCGGAATGCGCCCCCGGCGGCTCCCTGGCACCTCACACCGACGCCGCAAGCACCGCCGCCAACCCCTCCCGCAGATCGCGCACGAACTCCCCCGGCATCTCCATCGCGGGGAAGTGGCCACCCGCCTCGGGCGCCCGCCATCGCACGATGTGGCGGAACCGATTCTCCGCCCAGGGCCGCGGATGCTTCTCGATGTCGTGCGGGTAGGTCGTCAGGGCCGCGGGCACCGTCACGCGCAGGTCGGGGTCGAGCGACTGATGACTCTCGAATTAGATCCGCGCCGCTGATGCCCCGGTCGCGGTGAGCCAGTACAACGTCACGTTGTCGAGGAAGCGGTCGCGCGAGATGGTCTCGAACGGCGAGTCGACCGTGTCGCTCCACTCGAAGAACTTCTCAAGGATCCACGCGAGCAGCCCGACGGGCGAATCGACCAGGGAGTAGCCGATCGTCTGCGGCGCGGTCGCCATGACCTGCGCGTAAGCGAGACGATTCCTCTCGAAGGCGCGGGTGTGCTCGACCCATTGCCGTTCGGTGGCGTCGAGCACGTCGAGCCTCAGCCCGGGCGGCGCGATCGGGGTCGTCGTATGGATGCCGATGACCTGCGCCGGAAACCGACCACCGAGCGCGATGGTGATCGGCCCACCCCAGTCGCCCCGGGAGCGAGGAAGCGGTCGCACCCAAGTCTGCTCATGAGCTGGACCCACGCAGCCGCGATGCGCTCGGTACCCCACCCCTCGTCGGTGGGTTTGTCGGAGTAGCCGAATCCCGGGAGCGACGGCACGACGACGTGGAACGCCGGGGTCTCGGCATCCTGAGGCTCAGCGAGCTCGTCGATGATGTCGACGAACTCGGCGACGCTCCCCGGCCAGCCGTGGGTCAGGACGAGCGGGGTGGCATCCGGCCGCGGCGAACGGCGGTGGAGGAAATGGATGCCGAGCCCGTCGATGAGCGTGCGGAACTGGCCGATCTCGTTGAGTCGGCGTTCGAATGCCCGCCAGTCATAGGTGGTGCGCCAGTACTCGAGGAGCTCCACGATGTCGGCGAGAGGCGGACCTTGCTCCCACCGATCGGAGCCTCGCGCGTCGTGGGGTGTCGTCGCGCGTTCGGGGAGTCGCGCTGAGGCCAGGCGTGCGCGCAGCTCGGCGAGGTTCTCGTCGGTGGCGTACGGCTCGAAGCGCTCGATCCGGTCCGTCGTCGTCTGGTCGCTCATCGGCACTCCCCGCCGTCAGGTTGTTGGAACCGCGCCCACACCGCCCCGCACCGCAGGGAGGCGATGATGAAAGAGATACGCAGCTCCAGCGCAGTCACCCGCAACGGTGCAGCGGTCAAGGGCGAGACACCCATCTGCATTACGCTTCAGCGCCGCGGGCAACCTCGGCGTGTCCCTGAGCTGCAGCTTGGAGCAGGACATCCGGGACACCCCCGTCCTCATCGTTGGTAAAGATCCGAACCTCCGATTCGGCTCGAGTCACCGCTAGATAAAGAAGCGATAGGAGGCGACGTCGCTCATGCACCGGAGCGGTGTCGTGAATATTGGGAAGCCCTACGGTCAGTACCGTCTCGAACTGGAGTCCGGCGAGATGTTCGGCCGCGCCGAGAACGATGCCGCGACTTCGATATCCAATGTCATCGATGTCGGCGCGCGCGCTAAGCGTCGCCACATGAAATTTGCCTGACTGCGAAAGAGTCGCCGCAAGCTGGCTATATCGGGGCCAGAAACGGCCATCAACTACAGCTATCGCGACCCGCCCGCGCTGATACACGTCATGAACTGCCCTAACGATGTCGTTCTCTTCAGCGAAGGCGGTGCCCGCATTCAGTACGAGCGGCTTCTTGCCATCCGATCTCGATGACGTGACATTTGCGAAGTCAACCTCCCAATCGTCGCCCAACGCAAATGTCGGAAACGCGTGGTGTATGTGTTTGACGAGAGAGAGAATTTGAGGGGTGAACCGATGGACGCTGGACAACTCCAAGTTCGTCACGTCACCCAGATCTTCTTCCGGTGGGAAGTTTCCTCCCGATTGCGTCGAATCCGCTGCAACTCCAATGAAGACCTCCGAAGGGGATTGTCGCGGATCCATCGCCATGAAAATTCGCGGATACTCCAGAACGTTGGCGGTCAAATAATGGATGGCCTGTCGCTCGAGCGGACTGAACAAATGGAACTCATCTACGAAAACCAGATCGTACCCATGGGTTCGGCGAGCTCGATTCCACGCATGACTTGCGAGGTAGTTCAAGAAGTCGGCGATGACCTGGTCCGTCGTAATCAACTTCCGTTCGTCTAGATTCTTCATGTAACGCACATAAAGACGGAAGATGACCCTGTGATCTCCAGGCGCAACCAGTGGGAGCATCCACGAGGACCGCGGAGTCTGGATATACCGTGATTCCGAGCCCGCCCCGGGGAAAATTCCTGCCGCACCAATCACGGACCCGAATTCGGTCAGGAGGTCCCAGGCAAGAGCAAGATGGTCTCCGACGTCGTCGGATTCGAACCGCGCGCGCAGCTCCGGAGATGTAGTTTTCTTATACGTAACCCAATCCGTAGCGAGGAAGTCAGAAAGAACATCGAGAATCTCGTCCAGCTGCGCCCGCTTGCCAGAGAAGCTGTCGTCGCCGACCACCGCGTAATCGTCGATTCCTTCAGCAGCCTGCGGTGCGAGATTTTCGGCAACTGCGAGCAGAGGGAAGACCTCGATTTCCGGCAGATCTCCGACCCCGAGCATGTCGATGTTGTGCGAGATCTGGCTGGCCAGAGACCAACTGTGCGTAGCGATCAAAACGCGAAGCGGGGAGCCAGACGTCCGCGCAGCGAGCGTCTCACGAACGGCTTTCAGCGTCAGCGCGAGGGTTTTCCCAGAGCCCGCCGGCCCTCGAAGTCGAATCGAACGATCCGTGGGCGCCGCGATGAACGACTGCTGGTCGGGACTCGCAACGCTCAACCACCCAGCCAGCGTCTGATCTTTTTGCGCGGTGGGCGCGAGATGCGGGAGGTAAACCTCTGCGTCTGCCGCAGTTCGAACGCTCTCAAGTTGTGACTGTAGATTCTGTAGCGCGCTATCCCATACTTCAAAGACATCACCAGGCAGGTCAGGAACTTCCGGCCGGAACTCCTCCAGCCGTACCTGGCTCTTTGGTGTGTCAACTCTCCAGAAGACCGTAAGCCCAGGGCCGCGGTTCACACGCTCTGTGATCCACCTGACTCGATTTACATCCATCCCGGGGACAGCGAAGAAGGACACCAAATTTTCGTGCTTGTACTGGTGCCAGCCCCTGGGAAGTGTCAGCTGCGCGGACTCGGCACGCTCGGCGAAGGAGGCCATTCGGCCCAACGTCTCCCGGCGACTCGCAGCCAACTGGGGGGGAACAAACATGTCCCTCCCAAACTTCTCACGCCAGAGCAACACAAGCGGCGTGTCGGCTGTATCAGAGGTCGAAAGAAGAACATCGAAGTGTTCGTAGCTTCTCGCGAAGAGGCCTGGGGCCGTGGCGATGGCGTCAGCCGCTATGCCCGTGGACAATTCTCGAAGAGCTCTTGGCGAGGTAATCAGAGGATTCAAACTACAAGCCTTCCGAAGTCCGATGCGTAGCTGTCTCGAATTCTTTCGTACTCCACTGGCAGCCCAATAGGCATGAAGACCATGGCGAACCGCTGGACTACTGCATGCGTAAACCGATCACTCAGGGCGCCAATCCTGCGATAAGCCGAAGGCGAGCGCGCCGCCGACAAGCTGATGTCTTGCTCCCAGACCTGCTCAATGTGTCGAAGATATGCAAAGTACCCCGCTTCGTAGCCTGGGGATATTTTCCCCAAGAAGAGAGAGTCGCCGGGAGGTTGGCGAAACCTATTCGATAGGACATCCCGCATCGCCGCAGAAAGTTTCTCGGCGGACTTTGGTTGCGCAAATCTCTGCTGCGCCGCCACGATATTCGCGACGGCGTCGTCCAGTGTTTTCACAGGCTCGAGCGCGAAACGAATACCATCGTACCGCGACAACAGATCGCCACCATTTGACTGATCTATCTCTAATGCCTCAAGGATCTCGTCGAAGCCAGACTCGCCTACCCACTCGATTAGACGCTCGATCGAAATCCCTCTCTTCCCGCGACGTTTCAAATCATCATTGAAATCCTCCGCGAGACGGTGAACCGCCTTGTCTCGATGTTCAGGCAGCAGAAGAGCAAGAAGGTAGTCCTCGGCAGGGAGTAGCGGTATGCAGGTGATTCTTCCCGCATTTTTCTGATTTGCGAGATCGCAGTCCGCAGTGAGCACCAGCAGATATCTCGTCCACGCCGAAGAGTCAGCCGCCACTGCCTCGATAACGTCCCCCTGCCTCAGAGGGGCGTCCACGCCCCTGGCCACCGCTTCATTGAAGTCCTCAGCCGACATTGGCCCCCCAGCTCATTTCGGCGATCATACCCACAATAGGGCGGCGAGCGGGGGCCGATTTTGCCTCCACCTGGCTGCTACGCGGGCCAATCCGTCCCTGGCAATCGCCGAGACCTTGACCGGTGCCGCGACGAGCCGGAACATGACCGAAGCCGGCGAGGATGATCGCGCGCTGCCCTGACCTCGGCGGCGGAACGGTCAGCCAGATGGAGGGCAGCGGTTCGTTGTCGTCGGTCTGACCATCGAGGAATGGGTCTGTCTGGGCACGCCCGTCTTAGGCATCGCGCCGACCACCGTTGCAAAGTTTCGTTCGATCGATTGAATCGCGCTGCTCTCGCTCCGCTGGAACCTGGCAATTACTTCTGTCGGCTCGGGAAGTGGAGGTAGGTGTCGCGTCGAGTGATCTCCAGTCTGCGTCCCGGCCCCGCTGTCAGCTCCGCCCGCATCGTCGGTTGCGGCGACGCCGGGGTGGTCACTGGAGTCAAAAGTTGGGAATAGTTGGATCTTGCGGAGGTCCTCGTCCTCCATGAAGAAGCTATGGAGGGCGATCCGGTAGCCGTCAACGTACGCTGCATCCCACCAGCGTTCAAGATCAATCGCCCTTGCAGCAAGCGATCGTATGACCTGATGGTGTGAGCCAAGTGGTTCTTCTCCATGACGTCATGAAGCCGCACGGGCTAGCGATCTGCCGGTCGCGTCATCGATGCCGTCAAGGTAGGCGAGCGAGTAGCAGAGCGGCGCATTCGTTCTCCACTCCGCCTGTTCACCACTGGACGAGCTTCCTTCGAGCGATAGCGCAGCGCCTGGACTCATGCCAGCACCGAGTCGCGGAAGGATATCGTCGCTGATTCCATGTAACGCCCACGTAAACTCCCCCTCTCCCACCCCGCCCGGCGGGGTGAGACAACCGTTACCTGCCCGCCCCTCCCGACGCCCTCCCGGGTAACGCCCCGTTCCTACGCTGGCGGCACGCCCCGTCCATGCGGGGCGCTGCACCTCCCCACATCGCCCAACGGAGGACCCCGTGACCGTCACCGACCCGCGCCCCGAAGCCACCACGGCGCCGCCCGCAACAGCCAGCGCAGAACTCAGCCACCGCCCCGGCCGCTGGATCGACAACTGGAACCCCGAGAACGCCACCCAGTGGGCCACCGAGGGCAAGGCCATCGCCTCCCGCAACCTGCGGTGGTCGATCTTCGCCGAGTTCCTGGGCTTCGTCGTCTGGCAGCTGTGGTCGGTCGTCGTCGTCTCGCTGCCGGCGGCGGGCTTCCAGCTCTCCACTGGTGAGATCTTCTGGCTCATCTCCATGCCGAGCCTCGTCGGCGCGACGCTGCGAATCCCCTACACGTTCATGGTTCCGCGCTTCGGCGGCCGCAACTGGACGATCGTGTCCGCCGGTCTCCTCCTCATCCCGAGCATCGGCCTCGCCATCGCTGTGGCGAACCCGCAGACGCCCTTCGGCCTGCTGCTCCTGATCGCCGCGTTCGCTGGCTTCGGGGGCGGCAACTTCGCCAGTTCGATGTCGAACATCACGTTCTTCTACCCCGCCGCGCAGAAGGGATACGCCCTCGGACTCAACGCCGCCGGCGGAAACCTCGGCGCCTCGGTCGCGCAGTTCGTGGTCCCCATCGTCATCACCGTCGGGGCCGCGGCGACGCTCAACCTCCCGCTCGCGGGACTCATCTGGGTGCCGCTGATCCTCGTCGCGATGGTCGGCGCCTACTTCCGCATGGACAACCTCTCCGCCGCGAAGGCCGACATCACGGCATCCCTCGCCGCTCTCAAAGAGCCGCACATGTGGGTGCTCTCGCTGCTCTACATCGGCACCTTCGGCTCGTTCATCGGCTTCGCGGGCGTCTTCCCGAAGCTGCTCGCCGACACCTTCCCCGACTTCAAGGGATTCACGATCGGCACCGCCACCGTCACCCTCGCCTTCCTCGGCGCCCTCGTCGGCTCGCTCGCCCGCCCCTACGGCGGCAAGCTTGCCGACCGCTTCGGCGGCACCGTCATCACGATCGGCGCCTTCACGGTGATGGGGCTCGGCATCCTGAGTGTGATCCTCACCCTGCCGATGCAGAACTTCGCGATCTTCCTGCTCTGCTTCCTCGTGCTCTTCGCGGCGGCGGGCATCGGCAATGGCTCGACGTACCGCATGATCCCGACGATCTTCGCCCTCAAGGCCAACGGCGGAATCGGCGCGCAGCGCAAGGCCGCCGCAGCCCTCGGCCTCATCTCGGCGATCGGCGCGTACGGCGGCTTCTTCATCCCGCAGCTGCTCGGCTTCTCGAAGACGACGTTCGGCTCGTACACCCCCGCCCTCGGCTGGTTCGCCCTCGCCTACGTCGCGTTCCTCGCCCTCACTGCGGGCGTGTACCTCCGCATGTCGAAGAAGACCGGAACGCGGATCTGACCCCATGAGCTCCGCCGACACCCACTGCCCCTACTGCGCATTGCAGTGCGCCATGACCGTCAGCCACGCGGGCCACACGACGGTCACCGGCCGCGACTTCCCCACCAACCGGGGAGGACTTTGCGCCAAGGGCTGGACGTCGGCGGAGCTCCTGGCCTCCCCCCACAGACTCCGGATGCCACTGATGCGGCGCCCCGACGGCACCCTCGCCGAGACCACCTGGGATGAGGCACTGGATGCCGTCGCCGCAGCGTTGCGCGAGACGAAAGCCGCCCACGGACCCGACGCCAACGCCATCTTCGGCGGCGGCGGACTCACCAACGAGAAGGCGTACCAGCTCGGGAAGTTCGCCCGCGTCGCGCTCGGCACCTCGCGCATCGACTACAACGGCCGGTTCTGCATGTCGTCGGCGGCAGCGGCATCCAATCGCGCATTTGGAATGGACCGCGGCCTTCCCTTCCCGGTCACCGACCTCGACGACGCGCGGACGATCCTGCTGCTCGGCTCGAACGTCGCCGCGACCATGCCCCCGTTCCTCGCGCACCTCGCCGGGGCGCGCGCGAACGGCGGCCTCATCGTCGTCGACCCGCGCCGCTCCGCCACCGCGCGCCTCACCGAAGACGGCGCCGGCACCCACCTGCAGCCGGCGCCCGGCACCGACCTACCGCTCCTGCTGGGCCTCACCCACATCGTCATCGCCGAAGGCCTCGACGACCGCGCGCATATAGAGGAGCGCACGACGGGGTTCGACGCCCTCCGGCGGTCGGTCGCCGCATGGTGGCCCGAACGCACCTCCTCGACCACCGGCATCCCCGTCGCCCAGCTGCGCGAGACCGCACGGCGCCTCGCCGCGGGCGGCGCGTACATCCTCACCGGACGCGGCGTCGAACAGCACGTCGACGGCACCGCCACAGCGACCGCCGCGATCAACCTCGCGCTCGTCCTCGGCCTCGTCGGCCGAGAGGGCTCGGGCTACGGCACCCTCACCGGCCAGGGCAACGGCCAGGGCGGACGCGAGCACGGCCAGAAGGCCGACCAACTGCCCGGATACCGCTCCATCCGCGACCCCGAAGCCCGCCGGCACGTCGCCGGGGTGTGGGGCATCGATCCGGATGACCTTCCGGATGCCGGCATCCCGGCCACCGCCCTGCTCGGCGAACTCGGCGGTCCGGTGAAGACCCTACTCGTCGCGGGGTCGAACGTCGTCGTCTCGGCCCCTGACGTCGAGGCCGTGCGTTCGCGGCTCGCGGCGCTCGACACCCTCATCGTCTGCGACTTCTTCCTCAGCGAGACCGCGGAGCTCGCCGACATCGTGCTGCCCGTGCTGCAGTGGGCCGAGGAGGAGGGCACGATGACCTCCCTCGAGGGGCGCGTGATCCGCCGTCGCCGGGCGCTGCCTGGACCCGAGGGAGCCCGCAGCGAGCTGTGGATCCTGTCGGAGCTCGCGCGGCGCCTGGGCGCGGCATCCACCTGGTCGACCGACCCGGCCGAGGTGTTCGACGAGCTCGCCCGCGCGTCGGAGGGCGGCATCGCCGACTACTCCGGCCTCTCGCACGAACTGCTCGACACCGGCGTCGAGGCCTACTGGCCGTACCGCTCGTCAGGCACTCCCCGCCCCTTCACCGAGCGCTTCGCCCACCCCGACGGCCGCGCGCGTCTCGTGCCGGTGGATGCCACTCCCCCGGCGCCCACGGATCGCGGCGGCGAACTGACCCTCGTCACCGGCCGGTACCTGCAGCAGTACCAGTCGGGCACGCAGACCCGCCGAGTGGCCGAGCTGAATGGCGCGCGCCCCGAGGCGCGGCTCGAGATCCACCCCGCGGCGGCTTCTCGTCTCGGCATCCGCGAGGGTGCGCTGGTCGCCGTGTCGAACGAGCGCGGCACCGTGAAGGCGCGGGCGACCGTGACGACCGACATCCGTCACGACACCGTCTTCCTGCCCTTCCACTACGCCGGCGACGAATGCGCGAACCGCCTGACCGACGCGATCGTCGACCCGACCTCGGCGATGCCCGAGTTCAAGCGCACGCGGGTGCGGGTGGCTCCGGATGCCACTGTCCCCGTGCCGGCGTTCGAGCACGGGCCCGTGGTGGTGTCGGAGCATCCGGGCGCTGTTCGCACCGAGGAGGGAACACATGTCTGAGCGTGTGGTGCTGGTGGGCTACGGCCCCGTCGGGGCGCGGCTCATCGACGGGCTGCTGCCCGCGGTGCGCGACGGGCGCATCGATCTCACCGTCGTGGGAGCCGAACCCCACGACGTCTACAACCGCGTCCTGCTCGCCGAGTACGCGGTCGGCCGCACCGACCGCGCGGGTCTCGACATGGACGACCGCCGCGTCGCCGAAGAAGCCGGAGTGCGGTTCCATCTCGCGACGGCGGTGGTGGGCGTGGACCGCCACCGCCGTGTGGTGCGCCTGCACGATGGCATCCGTCTCGACTACGACCGGCTCGTGCTCGCGACCGGCGCCCGCGCGAACGTCCCGACGCTCGCCGGAATGGAACGCGCGCGGCGCGACCGGGCTTCCGTGTCAGCCAGCCCCGCAGAACTCGACCTCGGCGGGGCTCCCCTCCCCCGCGGCGTCGTCGCCCTGCGCGACCTCGCCGACGCCGAGCACGTGCGGGCAGCCGTCTCGGCCGGGCAGCGGATCGTCGTGCTCGGGGCGGGAGTCCTCGGCATGGAGCTGGCGCTGGCCGCCGCCGAGGCCGGGGCGGAGGTCGTCGTGGCCTACCACTCCGCAGCCCCCATGAACCGGACGCTCGACGAGAACGGCGGCCGAGTGCTGGCCTCCGCCGCGACGGCCGTCGGCGTCGAGATGGCGCACCACGCGCGCGCCGAGAGCATCCTTCTCCGGTACGACGACCACGGACACGCGTGGTTCGACGGCCTCGTCTGCGCCGACGGCAAGGTGCTCGCGGGCGACTTGCTCGTGCTGTCGTGCGGGGTCGCGGCGCGGACGGAAGTGGCATCCCTCGCCGGACTCGCCACGTCGGCCGGCATCCTCGTCGACGGCTCCTCGCGCTCGTGGACCGACCCGGACATCTTCGCCATCGGCGACTGCGCGCACGTCGCCGACCCCGCGGACGCCGACGCCCACGGCCGCGTCCCGGGCGGTCCGAGCGGACTCGTCGGACCGGGCTGGCGTCAGGCCGACCGCCTCGCGGCGCTGCTCTCGACGGGCGTCTCGGGGCCGGCATCCGTCGAACGCCCCGGTGTCGTCATGCTCAAGGCCGAGGGGATCGACGTGGTGGCCGGGGGCGCGGTCGACGCCGACCCGTTCTCACACGCTCCCGGATGCCACGGCCCCCAGGTCACCCTCTGGGCCGACCCCGCGCGGGGCGCCTACGTGAAGCTCGTCACCGTCGAGGGCGTGCTCACCGGCTTCGTCGCGGTCGGGATGCCTCGCACCGGCGCCGAGCTCACCCTGCTGTTCGAGCGCGGCTCGGAGCTCCCGGCCGACCGCTCGTCGCTGCTCCGGCTCGACGCCCCCGATGCCGGGATGGCCGTCGTCGCCGACCCCTTCGCCGCGGACGCGACGGTGTGCTGGTGCAACGGCGTGAGCGCCGGGGCCATCCGCGAGGCGATCGCGGCCGGGGAGCCGACGGTCGCGTGCGTGAAGGCCGCGACCCGCGCGGGCACCGGCTGCGGCGGCTGCGTGGGGCGCATCAGCGAGCTGCTGGCGCGGGAGGCCGTGCCGGCGTAGAGCGGTCCCGGCGTGACTTGCCGCACTTTGCCGCTCAAGCGCTTCGAAGCGACGAACAGCGGCAAACGAAGCATTCCGTTCCCGCGCGATGCCGCGTCACTTGCCGCACTTGGCCGCTCGAGCCGCCCGGAGCGACGAACACCGGCAAACGAAGCATTCCGTTCCCGCGCGATACCGCGTCATTTGCCGCACCTCGCCGCCCGAGCACCCCCGAAGCGACGAACACCGGCAAACGAAGCGTCCGCGCGCCGGCGCGACAGCGCGCGCAGGGCGACAACGCGCGTGACTTGCCGCACTTTGCCGCCCAAGCACCCCCGAAGCGACCAACACCGGCAAACGAAGCATTCCGTTCCCGCGCGATGCCGCGTCATTTGCCGCACTTCGCCGCCCGAGCACCCCCGAAGCGACCAACACCGGCAAACGAAGCCTCCGCACGCCGACCCGGACCCCGCGTGACTTGCCGCACTTCGCCGCCCGAGCACCCCCGAATCGACCAACACCGGCAAGCAACGCCCCGACGCTCCACAACGGAACGTCCCCGAAACGCGAGAGCAGTACGCTGCACGCATGCCTCCGATCGAGAACATGCTGGCCTTCGTGGCGGCATCCGTCGTCATCATCGTCATTCCGGGGCCCAGCGTGCTGTTCGTCATCGGACGTTCCATCGCCCTCGGTCGCCGTGCGGGTGTCCTGAGCGTCGTCGGCAACGCCCTCGGCACGGTTCCCGCGGTGCTCGCCGTCGCTTTCGGTGTCGGCGCGATCGTGGCCTCGTCCATCGTGGCGTTCACCGTGCTGAAGATCGTCGGGGCGATCTACCTCGTGTGGCTCGGCATCCAGGCCATCCGCCACCGCCACGCGCACGTCGCGGGTGCCACGCGCGGACCCACCTCCTCGTGGACGCTGCTGCGCCAGGGATTCGTCGTGGGCCTCACCAACCCCAAGACGATCGCCTTCTTCGTCGCCGTGCTGCCCCAGTTCGTCGCACCGCACGCGGGTGCCGTGTGGTTGCAGCTGCTCATCCTCGGGCTGACGTTCCAGCTGATGGCGCTGACGTGCGACAGCGTGTGGGCCCTCGCCGCGGGCACCGCGCGCACCTGGTTCGCCCGATCGCCGAAGCGCATCTCGACGCTGTCGGGAACGGGCGGCGTGATGATGATCGGCCTCGGCGGGGCTCTCGCCTTCACCGGCGCGAAGAGCTGAACGAGTCCGCTATCTCGAGCTCGCGAGAAACCTGTGCGTTAGCTGAGTGCAAACCATAGGATGAGTCTCGTCGGCTCCTCGAGCCACCGCCGAGCCACCCGGCCGACGGCGTCATCGACCAGGAGTCCCCCGCCTTGCGTACGTCCGTCGGTTTCGCCCTCGCTCTCATCCTCATCACCGGCGGGGTCGCCCCCGCGGCTCTCGCCGCCCCACCCGCCGCGCCGGAATCGTGCCGCACCATCCCCGTCGACGCCGACGCGCCCCTGCGCGCCGACATCGCGCGAGAGGCCTTCGGCGTCGACGGTACGGGCGTGAAGGTCGGCGTCATCTCCGACTCCTTCGGCCGCACCTCGGCTCCGGGCGCGACCGTCGCCGACGACATCGCGAACGGGCTTCTCCCCGGACCCGGGAACCCCTGCGGACACGAGACCCCCGTCCACGTCGTGCGCGAAGCCGCCGAGGGCACGGACGAAGGTCGCGCGATGGTGCAACTCGTGCACGGCATCGCGCCGGGTGCCGAGCTCGCCTTCGCCTCCGTCGACGAGGGGCACGCGGCATCCGTCATCGAGGCGATCGAGATGCTCGTCGCCGACGGGGCGGACGTCATCGTCGACGACGTCGAGCCCAAGAACGAGCCCGTCTTCCAGCGCTCCCCCGTCGGCGAAGCGATCGCGCGGGCGAACGAAGCGGGCGTCGCGTACTTCTCGGCCGCCGGAAACTCGACGGCCCTCGCTCGGGACCCCCGCCCGGGCCAGGAGGTATCCCCCATCAACGGCTGGGAAACCCCCGCGTACCGCCCGATGGCCTGCCCCGACGAGATCGTGACGGGCGCCCAGGCAGAGGGCTGGGACGCCCCCGTCGACTGCCTCGACATGGATCCCGGCGAGGGCACGGATGCCACCCTCGGCTACACCCTCGCCGCCGGTGGCAGCACCACCGTCGACGTGCAGTGGGGAGAGCCGCTCGGCCGGGTCAGCGGCCTCCTGGTTCCGGTGGTGACGGTCGACGGCGACGTTCTCGCGACTCCCGCGGCCCGGATGCTCGACGGCACTCCGGGTTTCACCGTGACGCTCCCCGCGTCCGCGAACCCGACGGAGGTCGAGATCTCGGTCGCCCGCATCGTGATTCCGGATGCCGACACCTCCCTGCCCCTCCCACCCATCTCCGTCATCTTCGGCCAGGGCGCGACCTTCCTGTCAGCCGAGTACTGGCGCTCGGCGGGCGACGACATCGTCGGGCGGACCAACACCGGGCACAACGGCGACCCCGCGGCCCTCTCCATCGGCGCGTCTCCGGTCAACGACCCCACCGAGATGGAGTATTTCTCGAGCTACGGCCCGGTCGTCTGGGCGTTCGGGTCGGCCACCGCCGACCCGCCGTCGGCGATCCTCGACCCGCGACCCGTGGTGAGCCGACCCGACGTGATCTCGGTCGACCGCGCGCGCAACTCGGTCCTGGGAATGCCCACCGACGATCCGGCGGTGAAGACGTTCGTCGGAACCTCGGCGGCCGCTCCCAACGCCGCCGGCGTCGCCGCGCTGGCGCTGTCGAAGGCCCCGGACCTCGGCCAGGAGGGCCTGCGCGCCCTCCTCACCTCGACGGCCACGCCCATGGAAGCTCCCAACGACTTCGTATCCGTCGAGAACTCGGTCGGCGCGGGACTCATCAACGCGGAGGCGGCTCTCGCGGCGCTTCCTCCGGCGCCGAACCCGACCCCGAGCCCCACCCCCACCCCCACTGCCTCCCCGACGAACTCCCCGTCGCCGTCGGCATCCGCGACGAGCCCCGTCGCCGCCGGTCCCTCGCGCCTCGCCAACAGCGGAATGGATGCCTCGGCGACACTGTCGCTCGCCATCGGGGCGATCGTGCTCCTCATCGTGGGGACCGCGGTGGTCATCGTCGTGCGAGTGCGGTCGCGGCGACGCTGAGACCACGCGCCGTTAGGCTTCGAGGGTGAGTGACGCCGCTGCCCCCTCGAGCCGCACGGCCGTGGTGGCCGCGGCCATCGACCTGTTCGCCGAGCGCGGGTACGACCAGACGTCGGTCGAACAGATCGCGCAGGCCGCGGGGGTGTCGCGCTCGACGTTCTTCCGGCAGTTCGGCGGCAAGGAAGACGTCGTCTTCGCCGATCACGAGGTGCTGCTCGACGAGACCCGCGCGTACCTCGCCCAACCTCACGACGACCCGTGGGCGGCGGTGTGCGAAGCGTCGGTGCGGGTGTTCCGGCATTTCGCGGCCGACCCCGAGCTCGCGCGGCGCCGCTACGCGATCGTGCGTCAGGTTCCGGGCCTGCGCGACCGCGAGATCATCACGGTGTTCCGCTACGAGCGCCTCTTCGACGAGTACCTGCGCGAAGCGCTCCCCGGTCTCGATCCCCTGGATGCCGTCGGCTTCGCAGCCCTGGTCACGGCGGTGCACAACCACGTGCTGCGCCGGCTCATGCGGGGCGCCCGGGTCCCGGCATCCGTCCTCCGTCGCGCTCTCGACGACGTGCTCCGTCGCTACGGGGTGCACCCCGCCGGCGACGACGCGGCCGGCGACGACCTCATCGTCGCGGCCTTCCCCCGCCGCATGCCCGCGGCCGAGGTGACGCGGCGACTGCGGGCCTCGCTCGGCGAGTAGCGCGCGCTCGTTCGGCGGTGCCGCTTCCGTCGACGCCCGCTGAGTGTCCAAAACACCCGGACGCCTCGAAAAATCGTCAGGGTGTTTTGGACACTCGACAGGCGAACGCGTCAGGGAACCCCGCCACGGCACACGCGGCAGGGCCCGCGCTATCAGGCGACGGGCTTCGCCAGGTCCTCGATCACCTCGGCGCCGGGGAGGGATGCCAGGACCACACCGGGAAGGAACAGCTTCGCGCCGCGGATCCCGGCACCGATGATCGCTCGCGGCAGCGCGGCCACGCGCGCGTCGAGCAGCAGACGCCACGCGGAAGGGATGCCGACCGGCGTGATCCCGCCGTACTCCATGCCGGTCTGGGCGACCGCGTCGTCCATCGGGGCGAAGGTCGCCTTGCGCGCGTCGAGCAGGCGCCGCACCGCGCCGTTGACGTCGAGGCGGGTCGTCGCCAGGGCGAGACAGGCCGCCGTCGAGGTGACGCCGCCGCGGGTCCCCTGCACGACCAGGCAGTTCGCCGAGATGTCCAGGCTCTGACCGTAGGCCTCGCAGAACGCGGCGGTGTCGGCCAGCGCCGGGTCGACGGCCGCCACCTCGATGCGCGCGGCGGTCGTGGCATCCATCGCCGCGATCGCCGCAGCGACCGGTGCGGCCAGAAGTTCGGGGTTCTCCACCGCGGGGAGGAAGGTCAGCGCGCTCACCCTCGCGACCCTACCCGGCGCGCCCTCGGTTACCCGCGTGATGCCGCCCTCGCCACACCCCGATGCGCGTGAGTGTCCGCAACACCCGGAAGCGAGCGCGACACTGCCCGGGTGTTCTGGACACTCAGCGCCGCATCCCGCCCGCGGCCGACGATTCCACGACACACGGCACGGGATCACAGCGTGACACCCAGTACCAACTTGAGCGATACTGGGAACCATGACCATCGATGCCGATGCCCGCACGCTCCCCGGCGAGCGCGTCTCGCACTACGACCTTCTCGGCCGCCGCGACACCGACTACTACGGCGTGTTCGCCGACATCCCCGAGGCCGACCGCGCGGTCTGGGATCGCGCGAAGGCCTTCTGCGACGAGGTCGGCACGCGCATGCAGGGAGAGTGGGATGCCGCGACCTACCCCGTCGAGCTTCTTCGGCGCATGGGCGAGCTCGAGCTGTTCACCGACGGCATCGAGCACCCCGACCTGCCGGACTCCTCGCCGCTCGCCGCCGGCCTCGTGAACATGGAGGTGTCGCGCCACGACGGTTCGCTCGCCACGGCTCTCGCGGTGCAGGGCGGCCTGGCGCTCCGCACGCTCGCCCTCTTCGGGTCCCCCGAGCAGCAGGACCGCTGGCTGAAGCCCCTCGCCGACGGCACGGTCCTCGGCGCTTTCGCGCTGACCGAGCCCGACCACGGTTCCGACTCGGTCTCGCTCGAGACCACCGCGACCCGCACGGCCGACGGATGGTCGCTCAGCGGCACGAAGAAATGGATCGGCAACGGCGCCTCCGGCGGCATCACCTTCGTCTGGGCCCGCGTCGACGCCGAGGGCGATGAGGACCACGACAAAGTGCGCTGCTTCCTCGTGGAGCAGGACACCCCGGGATATACCGGCACCGTCATCACGGGCAAGGTGTCGCTCCGTGGCATCCATCAGGCCCACATCGCGATGGACGACGTGCGTCTGGCTCCGGATGCCGTCCTCCCCGGCACCCACACCTTCAAGGACGCGTCCACCGTGCTGTTCGCCACACGGTCCGGCGTCGCCTGGTCGGCCCTCGGCCATGCGACCGCCTGCTACGAGATCGCGCGGACATATGCCACCGAACGCATGCAGTTCGGAAAGCCCCTCGCGAAGTTCCAGATGGTGCAGGAACGCCTGACGCAGATGCTCGACGAGCTCACGGCGATGCAGCTCTACTGCCGCCGCCTCGCCGACCTCGAGGCCTCGGGCGGCCTGCGCCCCACGCAGGCATCGCTCGCGAAGTATCACAACACGCGAGCCGCCCGCCGCGTGGCAGCGATCGCCCGCGACCTGCTGGGTGGCAACGGCATCCTGCTCGAGAACGGGGTCATGCAGCATATGGCCGACATCGAGGCGATCCACACGTACGAGGGCACCGAGAGCGTCCAGGCGCTCCTCCTCGGTCGCGACATCACCGGGATGAGCGCGTTCGTCTAATCCGCGACGGCGACCCGCGCAAGCCGCGCGGGTCATGTCGGAGCCTCGCGCTAACGTCATCGCATGGGCCTGTTCTCTCGTCAACCCGCGCCCCGCGACGCCATCGCCTCCGCCGCGGCAGCGGTCGAGCCGCCACCGAAGAGCCTGTGGGCCGACGGCTTCGGTCGCCTCGCGGTGCGGGCTGTGCAGATCATCGTCGTCGTGGTCCTCGTGGCGGGGCTGATCTGGGGCATCCAGCAGGTGACGCTCGTCATCATTCCCCTGATCCTGGCCCTCATCTTCGCCTCCGCATTCGGGCCCGTGACCATGTGGATGCGCAAGAAGGGCGTGCCCTCGGTCCTCGCGACGCTCCTGACGCTCCTCGCCGTCGTCGTCGTCCTGACCGCGCTCGGCTGGCTCGTCGTCAACGCGGTCATCAACCAGTGGGACTACCTGTCGTCACAGGCGACGAAGGGCTTCGAGCAGGCTCAGGACTGGTACCACACCCTCCCGTTCGCCGTTTCACCCGACCAGGTCAACCAGGTCGTGCAGGGCATTCAAGACTTCGTCACGAGCTCGCAGTTCGGCACGGGGGCCCTGGCCGGTGTCAGTGCGATCGCGTCGTTCGTCACCGGTTTCGTGCTGATGGTCGTCATCCTGTTCTTCTTCCTGAAGGACGGCCCGCGTATGTGGGAGTTCGTCCTGCGGCCGTTCCACGGCAGTCACTACGACCGCGCGCGCCGCATCGGCGACAAGACCGTCACGGTCCTCGGCTCCTACGTTCGCGGCACGGCCTCCGTCGCCGCCGTCGACGCGGTCGGCATCTACATCGGTCTGCTCATCCTGCAGGTGCCGCTCGCGCT
The DNA here is from genome assembly GCF_048381605.1 of Microbacterium sp. S1037. Taxonomy (NCBI): domain Bacteria; kingdom Bacillati; phylum Actinomycetota; class Actinomycetes; order Micrococcales; family Microbacteriaceae; genus Microbacterium; species Microbacterium sp. S1037. The sequence goes on along the minus strand of NZ_JBLWIG010000001.1, from coordinate 1,573,420 downwards.
GCCGCTCGCGGTCCTCGTGTTCCTCCTGGCGTTCATCCCGATCGTCGGCGCGGTGACCGCGGGTATCCTCGCCGCGCTCGTCGCTCTCGTCACGAACGGGCCGATCGTCGCGCTGATCGTCGTCGGCGTGGTCGTGCTGGTGAATCAGCTCGAGGGCAACTTCCTCCAGCCCGTCCTCATGGGGCGCACGATGAAGCTGCACTCCTTCGTCGTCCTGGTCGTGCTCGCCGGCGGAACGGCGATCGGCGGCATCCTGGGCACCCTGCTCGCCGTGCCGCTCACCGCCGTCGCGTGGGGCATCATCACCGTCTGGAACGGCCCTGACAAGCCTGCCGAGTGGGCGCGCCGCAAGAAGCGTCGGAACCCGGTCCCCCTGGCCGGTGACGAGAGCTCGGACTAACACCGTGGCGTACGAGATCCCGGCGCCGATGCTGGCGAAGGCCGTACCGGCGATCCCCGACCACAGCAAGGTCGACGGCGGGTTCAGCTACGAGCCCAAGTGGGACGGCTTCCGGGCGCTCGTGTCGTGGGACGGCACCGACGTCGAGATCGGGAGCCGCGGGGCGAAGCCCCTCACGCGGTACTTCCCCGAGCTCGTGGCGGCCTTCGCCGAGATCTTGCCCGAACCCTGCCTGATCGACGGCGAGGTGGTCGTCGCGCGCGGCGAGCCCGGCGCCCAGCGCCTCGACTGGGAAGCACTGTCGCAGCGCATCCACCCCGCCGCCTCGCGCGTGACGATGCTGTCGCAAGAGACCCCGGCCATGTTCATCGCGTTCGACCTGCTCGCGCGCGGCGACCGCGATCTGCAATCCGAGCCCTTCTCCGAGCGGCGAGCGCAGCTCGAAGATCTGCTCGGCGCGGTCCCCCACCCGGTGCACGTCACACGCACGACCGACGATCCCGACCTCGCGCGCCGGTGGCTCGCCGAGTTCGAGGGCGCGGGCCTCGACGGCGTGGTCGCGAAGCCGCTCGCCCAGCCGTACGCGCCGAACAAGCGCACGATGTTCAAGATCAAACACGCCCGCACGGCCGACGTGGTCGCGCTGGGGTATCGCATCCACAAGTCGGGTCAGGGCGTCGGCTCGCTCCTCGTCGGACTCTATGACGACGAAGGTCGACTGCACGGCGTCGGCGGCGTCTCCGCCTGGACCGACAAACGTCGTCTCGAGCTGATCGACGAGCTCGCCCCCTTGGTCGAACGGGATGCCGACGGCGAAGCGGTGGTCGGAGAGACCGATCGCTCGCGGTTCTCGGCGTCCAAGGATGTGTCGTTCGTCCGGCTGCGTCCCGAACGCGTGCTCGAGGTGCGCTACGACCAGCTCGAGGGCATGCGCTTCCGCCACACGGTGCAGTTCGAACGGTGGCGTCCCGACCGCGACGCCCGCTCCTGCACGTTCGCGCAGCTCGAGGCCGTGAACGCGTACGACCTGGGCGGCGTGCTCGACTGAGCCAGCCGCGCGGCCGGGCTCAGGCCTCGGGGGCCTTCGCGCGCGACGGTTGCACGCGCGGCGGCTCGCCGGGCATCTTCGGGAACTCCGGCGGGAATGGCAGCTCGCCCAGGCCGTCGTCGAGGTCGCGCCGCCACCACTCCAACAGCGTGTCGATGCGGCCGGGATTCGCCGCGAAGTCCGCCCACGGGTCGCCGATGGATGCCAACCGCTCGGGGATCGTGCGCACGGTGAACACGCTCGGGTCGAGGCCGTCGAGTTCGTCCCACCCGATCGGCGTCGACACGGTCGCGGCCGACAGGGCGCGGGGCGAGTAGGCCCCCGCCATGGTGCGGTCGCGGTTCGCCTGGTTGAAGTCGACGAAGATGCGCTGTCCCCGCTCCTCCTTCCACCAATTGGTGGTGACGGCCTCCGGCATCCGTCGCTCCAGCTCCCGGGCCGCGGCGATCACCGCGTGCCGCACGTCGAGGAATTCGTGCGTCGGCTCGATCGGGCAGAACACGTGCAGGCCGCGGTTGCCGCTCGTCTTGATCCAGGCCTCGAGACCCGCCTCGCGCAGCACGGCGCGCAGCTCGTGCGCCGCCGCGACAGCTTCGGTGATGCCCGTACCCGGCTGCGGGTCGAGGTCGATGCGCAGTTCGACGGGGTGATCGGGGTCGCTCGCGAGAGACGCCCACGGATGGAAGACGATCGTGTTCATCTGCGCCGCCCAGACCGCGGTGCCGATCTCGGTGACGATGAGCTGCGGATGCCGCCGCCCGCTGTTGTACGTGACGGTGACCGCCTCGACGAAGTCGGGCGCCCCTTTCGGCGGGTTCTTCGAGAAGAAGCTCTCCCCGCCGATGCCCTCGGGAAAGCGTTCGAGCGAGACAGGGCGATTCCCGTTGGCCGCGAGGAACGGATCGGCGACGGCGAGGAAGTACTCCGCCAGCTCGCGCTTCGTGATACCCACCTCGGGCCACAGCACCCGGTCGGGGCTCGACAGCCCGATCTCTCGGTCCCCGTGCGGGCCCGGTGCGGTCAGGGTGATGCGAGGGGATGCCATGCCCCGACGCTAGTGCGCGGGCCGGGGTCGTGTCTGCCCCGTTGCGATCGTGGTCGTCGCGTTCCGGGGCGCGGACCATGCGCTCCCCTGCTCACGCGCTCGAGGTGCACGCCGGATCCGGGGCCGGGGGGGCCCAGAGCATCACGGCTACCGCCCGCTGTCCACCCCGAGCCCTGGCATCCGGCCGCCCTTACGCTCAGAGGATGACCTCCGCCGCTGCCCGCACCGCCCTCGAGATCGCCGACTGGCGTCGCCGCGTGTTCGCCCTCTACGACGCCGTGCGCGAGGCGGACGACCCCGAAGAGGCGCACGAGCTCTGGCGTATCGAGCGCGACGCGCTCTTCGCCGGGCATCCCGCGACGCCTCTGCTCCCCGAGCAGCGTGAGGCGTTCGCGGGTCTCCCGCTCGCGCCCTATGACGCGGCATGGCGGTTCGACGTGCCGCTGCTCGACGCCGACGAAGCGTCGTTCGTCGCCACGACCGGAACCGACGGCGAAGTCGGCTTCGAACGCATCGGCCGCGTCGAGCTGCCCGACACGGGGTCTCTCGACGTGTGGCGGCTGACCTCGTACGGCGGGGGCTTGTTCGTGCCGGTTCGGGATGCCGCAGCCGGCCGGCCCGGTGGGACCTACGGCGGCGGCCGCTACCTCATCGACACGATCAAGGGCGCCGACCTCGGCCGGGGCGCGACCCCGGAGACGCTCGTGATCGACTTCAACTTCGCGTACAACCCCTCGTGCGCGTACGACCCGATGTGGGCGTGCCCGCTCGCACCCGCGGGCAACGTCCTGCCGGTCGCCGTCCCGGTCGGCGAGTTGTACGGGGTCTGACGCTTCGGACGCCCGAATCCACGGCGTCCGCCCGTGGGCGAAACTCCTGAGGATCTACCGGTTTTGCGCCGCGCGGCGACCACCGGAGGGGCGACACCGCGAAAACTCAGGAGTTTCGCCCGCGCGGACCGACGCAGCGGCCGGGAACGGCGGATCTACTCCGCGAGCGCCAGCACCGGGGCGAGGTCGGCGCGCGACAGACGGATCCACGGGCCGGCGGGATCGACGAGCAGGCCGGTGAGCCCCTCGTCGCTCGCGAGGGCCTTGGCCAGCTGTTCCGCCTTGAGCGGCACGGGCTGGTCGCCGCGGCCGAGCGCGAGGAGCTCGAGCGGGTGCGAGAACACCTCGAGGAAACGCTCGCCCGTGGCCGAGCGCGACTCGGCGACCCCGACCGCTCCGCCCTCTTCGGTCTGGTTCACCGCGATCCAGAGCGGGACGCCGTCGACGATGGCGGAGACGATCGCGGAGGCCGTGTCGTCGGTGCGCTTCTCGCTGAGCGCCGTCTTGACGCGCAGCTGCTCATCGGCCTCGCCGACCATGCGCTCCAGCAGCGCCGACGGCAGCACGGCACGCGCGTCGTCGGACGCCGGGTCGAGGACGATTCCGGCGTACGGACCGTCGAGGACGTGCCGCAGGAGCGCCATGATCGGCTGCCCCATCGCGGACGTGTCGCGGTCACCGTCGGCCTCGACGCTCTTGCTGAGCGCCTGGCCACTGCTGTAGGCGAGGACGAGCTGTTCGTCTCCGCGGGTCGCGATCGCGAGGGGCAGGTCCTTGCCCTCGGCGAGAAGAGCGCGTGCGTCACCCTTCACGCGCAGGAAGACGTGTCCCTGCAGCAACTGGCGAGCGACGTTCAGCAGCTGGGGAGGCTCCGGCTGACCCTTGATCTCAGCGAGCGCGGTCGCGAGAAGCGCGTTGTCGCGCAGGCCGGGGATCGACTCGAAGCCCTCGGGCGCCTCCATCGGGCCAGGCTGCCGAGCGGACGGACGCGCCGCGACCGGAGGGGTCGACGGGGTCTCGGGGGCGGCGCCGACCCCGCGGAAGGAGGAGGTCGAGATGGTGACGCTGGGGGTGGGCGGGGCTGCGGCGTCGGTGCCGGCGTCCGCGGAATCGGTGGCGTCGCTCGGACCGGCCGGGTCGACGGGCTGCTCGCCCGGTTCGATCGTGGTGTCAGCGCGGTCGTCGGACTTGTTTCGGCGCGAGAAAAGAGCCATTGGGCCAGCCTAGCCGCGCGCCTTCTCCTCGTGTCTCCGCCGGGTGAACTCGGAGGTGACCCTCCGGCTACAGCTTCGTGATCGGCGCGATCTTGATCAGCAGCTTCTTCGGGCCCACGGTGTCGAAGCGCACGTGCGCGACGCGCTTCGCCCCCTCGCCCGTGACGGCGTCCACACGCCCCTCACCGAAGTCGTCGTGACGGATGCGATCGCCCGACGCCAGCACCATGTCGCCGTTGTCGCGGACCTTGGCGGGGATGCGGTTCGGGAACTTGCTGGGGTCGGCCGGCGCGCGCTTCGGCAGCGGGACGAGGTCGTCGCCGTAGCGGCTTCCGCCCCCGCTCTGACCCGGGCGGCGGCCGCGCGCATTCAGCGCGCGCGACTGCGACCCGCCTCGACCGTTGACGTCGCCCGGAGACTGGCGCCAGTCGATGAGGTCGGCCGGGATCTCTTGCAGGAAACGGCTCGGCATCGCCACCGTGACCTCGCCGAACTGCGCGCGGGTCATCGCGAGCGACACGTGCAGACGCTTGCGCGCGCGCGTGATGCCGACGTAGAAGAGTCGCCGCTCCTCCTGGGGACCACCGGGCTCATTCGCCGAGATCCGGTGCGGGAGCAGGTCTTCCTCGACACCGGTCAGGAACACGGCGTCGTACTCGAGGCCCTTCGCGGTGTGCAGGGTCATGAGGGACACCGAGCCGGACGCGTCGTCGAGGTCGTCGGCATCCGCCACCAGCGTCACCTCGGTGAGGAAGTCGATGACCGTCCCCTCGGGGTTGTTCCGTGCGAACTCTCGCGTGACGGCGATGAGCTCGTCGAGGTTCTCGAGGCGGGCTTCGTCTTGCGGGTCTTTGCTGGCACGCAGGGCGTCGAAGTACCCGCTCTTGTTGAGCAGCAGAGTGAGACCCTCGGTGACCGAGGTGGAGGGGGCGAGCTCTCCGGATGTCGGGAGCATGATCGCCGTGGCCTCGGTGAGCACCGCGTCGAGCTGGTCGATCGCCTTCTGAAGCTTCGGCCCGACGCCGATCTGCGCGGAGTTGGCCAGGGCGTCACGGAAGGTGATGTCGTGCTCGGCGGCGTAGCGGGCGATGGCCGTCTCGGTCACGTCGCCGATGCCGCGTCGGGGGCGGTTCAGGATGCGGCGGACCGCCATGCCGTCGGCCGGGTTCGCGACGGCGACCAGGTAGGCGAGGGCGTCTTTGATCTCGGCGCGCTCGTAGAACTTCGTGCCGCCCATGATCTTGTAAGGCACAGCGGAGCGGATGAAGATCTCTTCCAGCGCTCGCGACTGCGAGTTGGTGCGGTAGAAGACCGCGATACCGGAGTAGTCGACGCCCTTCTTGTGCAGCGCCTCGATCTCGTCGGCGACGAATTGCGCCTCGTCGTGCTGCGAGTAGCCGGTGAAGCCGATGATCGGGTCTCCCGCCCCGACGTCGGTCCAGAGCTTCTTGTCTTTGCGGTCGAAGTTGTTCGAGATCACCGCGTTGGCGGCCGACAGGATGTTCTGCGTCGAGCGGTAGTTCTGCTCGAGCAGCACGACCTTGGCGCCCGGGTAGTCGCGCTCGAACTCGCTGATGTTGCGGATGTCGGCGCCGCGGAACGCGTAGATCGACTGGTCGGAGTCGCCGACGACCGTGAGCGACGCGGCATCGTCGCCCGCGGGCTCCGCGTCGAAGATCATCATTCCGCCAGAGGAGAACGGCTCGGCGTCGGCCCCGACGGGCCGCGTGAGCTCGTGGATCAGCGCGTACTGCGCGTGGTTGGTGTCCTGATACTCATCGACCAGGATGTGGCGGAAGCGCTTGCGATAGCGGTCCGCGACCTGCGGGAAGGCGCGGAACAGGTAGACGGTCTGCGCGATGAGGTCGTCGAAGTCGAAGGCGTTGGCCCGCTGCAGCTCACGCTGATACGACGAGAAGATCTCGACGAAGATGCGCTCAGCGGGGTCGCTCATGTTCGCCGATCGCGCGTACGACTCGGCGTCGGCGAGCTCGTTCTTGAGCTTCGAGATGCGGCTCTGCGTGCCCGCGGGAGTGAGGCCGAACGAGTCGCCCTCGTGCTCTTTCACGAGACGCTTGATGAGCGCGCGCGAGTCACCCGAGTCGTAGATCGTGAAGGCCTTGGTGAAGCCGAACTGCTCGGCCTCGCGCCGCAGGATCCGCACACACGCGGAGTGGAACGTCGAGATCCACATGCCGTCGGCCTTCTGACCGATCAGCTGGTGGACGCGCTCGCGCATCTCACCGGCGGCCTTGTTGGTGAAGGTGATCGCGAGGATCTGGCTCGGGTAGGCCTCGCGTGTGCGGAGCAGCGAGGCGATACGTCGGGTGAGCACGCTCGTCTTGCCCGACCCTGCACCCGCCACGATGAGCAGCGCCTGCCCGCGGTAAGTCACGGCCTCGCGCTGAGGGCCGTTGAGCCCCTGGAGGAGGTCGGCGTCGGGGCGGGCATCCGACGGTGCGGGACCGCCGACGATCAGGGGCGTGGAGGCGTCGGTCATGGCGCGTCCAAGTCTAGGCGGGGGCTCCGACATCGGCCTCGCCCCCTTGGCATCCGGAGTCCTCCCGCCATGATGGAGGCATGCGCCTCATCCTCAACATCCTGTGGCTCGTCCTGTCGGGCTTCTGGCTCTTCGTCAGCTACATGCTGGCGGGGATCGTGCTGTGCATCCTCATCGTGACGATTCCGTGGGGCATCGCGTCGTTCCGCATCGGGCTGTACGCGCTCTGGCCCTTCGGGCGCGAGATCGTGGCCAAGCCGACCGCCGGAGTCGGTTCGTTCCTCGGCAACGTGGTGTGGGTGATCCTCGCCGGGTGGTGGCTCGCCCTCGAGCACATCCTCACCGGCATCGCGCTGTGCATCACGATCATCGGCATCCCGCTCGGCATCGCGAACTTCAAGCTCGTGCCGGTGTCGCTCATGCCGCTGGGCAAAGAGGTGCGCGACATCCGTCGGGGCGGTCCGTTCGACCGCACCCTGGCGAGCTGACTAGAGCGTCGAGCGTTCCCGAGAGCGCTGCGGAAGAGCGAGCAGGATGCCGATGATCGTCACGACCGCACCCGCGACGGCCGCGCCGATGACGAGCTCGGCGGGGATGTCACCGTCGCGCCCGCCCGTGAACCGGGCGAGATCCCAGGGCAGCACGCCGATCTGCTCGTTCCACGAGCGCAGGGCGTCGCCGGCCCCGACGACGGCGATCGTCGCCGCGGGCAGGGCGTACGCGATCCCCATCCCGGCCAGGGCGACACCGGTCGCACGCCGACGCCCCAGTTGCGGGCGCAGCGACCAGCCGGCGACGACGAACACCCAGGCCAGGAGCGCGAACGCCAGCGCGAGATAGAGCACGCGGACCACCGGCATCGCCCACAGCGCGGGCCAGATCCCCTCGGGACCCGAGACCGAGATCACGGCCAGCGCGACGACGCACCGCAGGACGAGAGCTCCCCCGACGGCGGCGATGATCGGCCACGGCGAGCGCTTGCCGAGCAGCAACCGCACCACGATCGCGAAGAAGAGCCACCCGACCACGGCGAGCGCGGCACCCCAGAGCCCGTCGCGCGGCGTCTGAACGACACGCGTGGCGACCAGGACACCCGCGGGGACGACGATCATGAGCCAGCGGTCGAGGGGCAGCAGGCCGAGGCTCGATTCCGCCGCTCGCCACGGCCGCGTCGAGGCGATCCAGCTCGCGCGGGCGGCGGCGGCACCGGGGCGGCGCACGAGACGCGTGCGGGCAGCAACCGCGCCGACGACGATCCAGCCGACCCCGAACAGCAGCAGAATGCGGGCGAGCCACTCGGTGGTGGCGTCGACGACCATGGGCGTGCGCGCGAACGGATCCACCAGGAGGGCCGAGGCGGCTCCGAGAACCAGGAGCCCCCCGGCGACGATCAGGGCCAGGATGCCTCGCCCCGCCGTCGTCGCCATGCACCTACGTTACACAGCGGTTCCTGAGCGTCCGTCCCACCGGGGAGGGGCCCGAGCGCCGCCGCCCGCGCCCCGCCTCTGCGTACCATCGCGCGGAGTTGGCGGCCGACACGCCGCCTCACGGCATCCCGAACCGGCGTGTCCGCAACGAACTCCGCACGACGGCACGGCAGCCCGCCCGCGCGGCGACACGCGCGGCCAGATTGTGTAACAATCCATCCATGCTTCCCGCTCTCGCGATCCTCGCCGCGGCACTGTGCTTCTCCACCACCGGGACGGCGCAAGCGCTCGCCGGCGTCGATGCCTCGCCCCTTGCGGTCGGCGCGGCGCGGATCGTCGTCGGCGGCGGCATCCTGGGTCTGCTCGCGCTCGCGCGGCGCCCGCGCACGCCGACGCCCACCGGATCGCGCGTCTCCACGGCCGCGCTCATCGCCGTGGGAGCGATCGGGGTCCTCGCCTACCAACCGCTCTTCTTCCTCGGGACACGCGAGAACGGCGTCGCGATCGGCACAGTGGTCGCCCTCGGATCGGCCCCCATCGCGACGGGGATCGTGGATGCCATCCGCTCACGCCGCCTCCCCTCACCCCGGTGGATGCTCGCCACCGCCATCGCGCTCACCGGCGTCGTGCTCGTATCGGGGGTGACCGGCGGGGCGGTGGTGCTCGCGCCGGGCGGGCTGCTCGCCTCGGCCGGCGCGGGAATGTCGTACGCCCTCTATACGGTGTGCGGAAAGGCGCTGATCGAGAGGGGGTGGGACTCCACGCGCGTGATGGGAACGGTGTTCGGCGTCGCGGCTGTCGCGAGCCTGCCCGTTCTCCTGATCGCCGGAGCGTCGTGGCTCACGACCCCGAACGGTCTCGCGCTCGCGCTCTGGCTGGGAGTGATCACGACGACGGTCGCGTACCTCCTGTTCGGCTGGGGCCTCGCGCGTCTGACGGCCGTCACGGTCTCGACGCTGACCCTCGCCGAGCCCCTCGCGGCGACCCTCCTCGGCCTCTTCGTGCTGCACGAGCAGCTCACGCCCGTCAGCGCGATCGGCCTCGCGCTCATCGCGATCGGCCTCGCCGTCGTGTCGGTTCCGTCTCGTCGACGTCAGGAGGTTCCGGATGCCACGGCCCCCGCGTGACTCCCCCGCCTCCGCCGCGACAGCAGCCCACGTACCCGGCCCTCGCGCCGCCGACCTCGTCGCGGACGCGGTGCGTGCCGGCATCCTCTCCGGCGAACTGGCGCCCGGCACACCCCTCCGGGAGGAGGAGCTGAGCGCGACGCACGGCGTCTCGCGGCACACCGCCCGCACGGCCCTCACCCGGCTCGCCGCGGAACGCCTCGTCACCGCGGAGCCCTACCGCGGCGTCCGCGTGTCACTGCTCGACGACGACGCGCTCGTCGCGCTGCAGCAGTTGCGCTGTGCTCTCGAGACCGAAGCGGTGCGGATCGCGCGGGGTCGCGGCATCCGTCCGGCCGAGATCGACGCCGCCCTCGATGCCCTCGCCGCCGCCGAGGCATCCGGAGACTGGCCCGCGACGCTCGACGCGCACGCGCGCGTGCATCTCGCGCTCGTCGATGCGGCCGGCAGCCCGCGGATCGCGGAGGAGTATCGGCGCCTCGATTCCGAGATGCACCTGCTGCTGACGCACGTGCGCCCGGCGTACGCACCCGGGGCTTTGACCGAGGAACACCGCGAGTACGTCGAGGAGGCGTGGGCGGATCCGCAGCGGGCCGTGCGCGCGCATCTGGAGCACTCGACGCGGGCGATCCTGGAGAGTCGGCGTGCACCTTCGCCACACGGCGACACATCCGGTCACGATCCGCAACGCCCGTAGGAGGCCCGCGGGGCCCGGGTTAGCGTGGGGGCACATCGCGGCGATCCGGGCGGTCCCGGGCCTCGGCTCATAACCGAAGGCGTGGCGGGTTCGACTCCCGCCGTCGCGTCCACGTCTCGGTTCCCCCCGAGCTCTTCACTTCGACCTCCCGGCCGCGGCTCTGCCTCTCGAGTGTCCAACACACCCGGACGCGTCGAAAAATCGTCCGGGTGTTTTGGACACTCACCGAGGGGACCGCGCGCAGACCCTGCCATGCTGAAACCATGACCCGCCCCGTACCCCAGGACGTCCCCGTCGGCAGCGAGAGCATCCGCCTCAGCGCGTTCCTGAAGTTCGCCGGCATCCTGGACTCCGGCGGAGACGCCAAAGAGGCGATCATCGACGGCTACGTGACGGTCAACGACGAGGTCGAACGGCGCCGCGGGCGGCAGTTGCAGCTCGGCGACGTGGTGGGCTTCGAAGGACGCGCCTTCCGCGTGCAGGCCTGACCCCGGCAACGCCGAAGGCCCGCCTCCCCCATCGGGGAAACGGGCCCTCGACTCGGCATCCCGCGCTTGTCGCCGCGGGATACCCTCACACCTCAGTGCTCGTCGTAGTGGTCGGCGTGCGCCGCGTGACGGTGACCGTCGTGCACGTAGTCGACGTGGTCGTCGTGCTGCACGCTCTCGTGTCCGCAGTCGTCGCCGTGCGCGTGCTCGGCCACGGTGTGCTCAGCCTGGGCCTCGTGCTCGTCGTAGTGATCGCCGTGCAGCGCGTGGTGGTGGGTGCCGTGCACGTAGTCGACGTGGTCGCCGTGCTCGACGGCCTCGTGTCCACAGTTGTCGCCGTGCGCGTGCTCGTCGACGGTGTGCTCAGCGTGGGTCTCAGTGGTGCTCATGTTCGTTCCCCTGGTCGGTCGTTTCCTGGACGTGGGCGATCGCATCGAGCACGACATGCGCGACGTGCTGATCGGCGAGGGCGTATCGGATCTCTTTGCCCTCACGCTCGGATTCGACCAGTCCCGCTTGCCGCAGCGTGCGCAGGTGTTGCGACACCAACGGTTGCGACAGGCCGGCCTGATCGGCGAGCGCGCCGACCGTGAGCGGTTCGCGGCTCAGCAACCACACGAGCGCGAGCCGCGAGTCGTTGCCGAGGACCTTGAACAGCTCCGCGGCGTCAGCGAGCCCCGCGATCTTGTCCACACCGCAAGAAGACCACACACATAAACGCTTTGCAATATGTTTAGGCAATCAAGAACGGTTCTCGTTCGCGTTATCGCCGGGGTCGTCGCCGCACGGGGCCTCGAGCTTCATCCAGCCGAACGTCGCGGCATCCTGGATCTCCTCCGCCTGACGTCGCCGCAGCACCGCGCGACCCCGCCACGCCATGAGGCCCGCGAGCGCGAGGCCGATCGCGACACCGGCGGTCAGACCCCACCACTCCACGTCGCGAGTCTACGAACGACTCACCCCTGCCGCCCCTTGAAGCGCGGATTGAGCTTGTTGATCACGAAGACTTTGCCGCGCCGACGCACGACCTGCGCGCCGGGCTGCTTCTTCAGGGACTTGATCGAGGCACGAACCTTCATGGCGTTCTCCTTGTTGATAACCATTCTCATTAACAAGGTAGGGTGTCGAGAGCTCCCTGACAAACGAGAGGTGGATGCCATGCGCCGAACGATCGCCATCATGGGCGTCTGCGCCCCCGAACGCCGGTCCTACGCCGAACGAACCGCCATCGCCTTGGCGCGGCCGCTCCATCTGCTGCGCTTCGCCGACCTCCGCGCCGCGCACGCGCTGCCCCTCCCTCGGCCGCGGACCGACGACGAGCGCGTGGTCGTCGACATGGCCGCCGACATCGACCTCATCCACTCGATCACCGCACGTGGGGGTGCTGAGGTCGAAGCCGTCTGCGTCGTGGACGCCCGACACATGATCGGCGACCTCCTCGACGACACCGCGCTCGTGACATCCGCCGCCCCCGGCGACACGCGTGGAGACGTCGGTGCTCGCGCGCGCCAGGCCGCTCTCGCTCTCGAGCTCGCGACCCGCATCGTCTGGATCAACTGGGAGCAGGTGCCGACACCCGCCCTCGCCGTGCAGATGGCTCTGGCGTCGCACCTGAACCCGGGCGCGGTGGTCCGGCTGACGCGCGACCCGCTCAACGACCTCGCGTCCGAGGCGTCGCACGAGGGCGAGATCCTCGAGCGCGCCGGGTGGGTCCACGCCCTGAACGACGAGCACGACCCGTACATGCGCGACAACCGCGTCATGACGCTGCGCTACGAGCACGTTCGCCCGTTCCACCCCGCGCGCCTCTCCGCCGCCCTCGACCGGCTCGACGACGGGGCCGCGGGACGCCTCGTCCGCTCGGCGGGATTCTGCCGTCTCGCCAGCCGTCCCGGCATCCTGGCCCGGTGGGAGCACGTGGGCTCGGCGATGTGGATCGAACCGATCGGAGCCGACGACGGCCGCATGGGCCTCGGTCAGGAGATCGCGTTCACGGGACTCGATCTCTCCGCTCCGCGGCTCGCGCACATCCTCGACGACGCCGCGTTGACCGACGCCGAGCTCGCCGCCGGCCCCGCGGCGTGGACCTCGTTCGACGACCCGCTCCCCGCCTGGCCCGCGGTCGAGTCGTCGATCCCGGATGCCACGGACTGACGCGCGCTCCGCCGGCATGGGCGGCGGTTCCCCGACGGCGCGCGCTGACCGACGGCGCGGCACCGTGACGGCGGGAGGAGGAGGGACGGGCGGAGGACGATCCGGGCGAATCGGTCCTCCCTTCGCCCCCTGTCCTCCCCCGGCCCCTCGCACCTCTCGCCCTCGAGCGCAAGCCTGTCGACCACGACAGGTCGAGGGCGCACCGTGGACGAATGAGCACTCCTGACATCCCCTCCCGCCACGCCGACGACGCCCACGCCGACTCGGCCGCCCCCACCGACGCCGTGACCGACGAGGTACGCGAAGACGCCGCCGAGGCCGAAGAGCACGTCGATCTCGCCGACGACACGGGCGACGCCGCGGACCCCGGCTTCCCCGCCGCCGAGGGCCACGCCTGAGCGCGACCGCCTTCGTCGGGATCTCGGGCTGGCGCTATCCGCGCTGGCGCGGAGACTTCTATCCGCGCGGGCTCGCACAGCGGCGCGAGCTCGCGTACGTGGGCGAGCACCTCCGCAGCCTCGAGCTCAACGGCTCCTTCTACTCGCTGCAGCGTCCCGCCAGCTACCGGCGCTGGCGCGAAGAGGTGCCCGCGGACTTCGTCTTCGCGGTCAAAGGTTCGCGGTATGTCACGCACATGCTGCGCCTGGTCGGCGTGCACACAGCGCTCGCCAACTTCTTCGCGTCCGGTGTGCTCGCGCTCGGCCCGACCCTCGGCCCGTTCCTCTGGCAGTTGCCCGATCGGGTGGATTTCGATCCCGACGTGCTCGACGGCTTCCTTTCGCAGCTCCCGCGGACGACCGGTGCCGCCCTCGAACTCGCCCGGCAGCACGATCAGCGATTGGACGGCCGCGACTGGCTCGAGGTCGAGGCCGATGTGCCCCTCCGCCACGCGCTCGAACCGCGCTCGGCCTCTTTCTCCGACCCGCGTGCGGCCGAGATCCTTCGCGCACACGATGTCGCCCTCGTCCTCGCCGACACCGCGGGCCGCTGGCCCGTGTTCGACGCCCTCACCGCGGACCACGTCTACGTGCGACTCCACGGCTCCACAGAGCTCTACGCGAGCGGGTACGCCGGGCCGGAGCTCGATGCGTGGGCAGACCGCATCCGCGGCTGGCTCGACGGCACCGCTTCCGCCGACGGGCTGTCGCGCGATGTCTATGCCTACTTCGACAACGATGCGCGCGGCCGCGCCCCTCACGATGCCGTGGCACTGGCCGCGCGTCTGCGCTGAGGGCGACGCACACCGACTCCACCCCTCCAGCCTCGAGCGCTGACGCCACCCTCCCCCGGCCCCCAAGTCCCGAGACCCTCGATCCCGAGTCGTCAGCACGGGCACTCCGCCCCGACGTCGGCCGCGACCTCAGGCGATACGCGTCCCCGGCGGCAGGCGCTTCGCCGGTGTACGGGTCCGACCGATTCCCCAGGTCAGCAACCCGGCCGCGATCAGCAGTTGCACGATCAGCCCCACGAACCAGCTGGGAACCGTGCCCTCGAGCTGGTCCTCCGGCGTCTCGTTCGACCACGAATCCTCGGGTGCCACACACCCGTCGAACCGCGTCTCGGTTTCGGGCGCCTTCTGAGCGAGGCGGACGCTATAGGCGATCTGCGAGAACAGGTCACGCGGATAGCCGTCGACGTAGGTCGGGGGCGTGGCATCCGCCAGGATCACGAACGGATTCGCGGCGAGTACCCACCACACGCGATCGAAGCGCGGCACCTCCGAGGTGTACCGGTTCTCGATGCAGGGCAGCTCGTCGTATGTGGGGCACTGGCTGGACCCGTCGAGGGCGCCGGGGGCGCATCCCTCGGGCAATGCATTCCAGTCGAAGTCACGCGTGATCGACACCTGCTCGCTCCGCACCGCGAGTCCGCCGAGACCGAAGGCGATCAGCGTTCCGATCGACAGCGCGGCGATGACGAGATACGTGCTCGCGACCGAGAAGATGGGCCGCGCGACCACGGCACTGAAGCCGACACCGACCGCGGCCACCACCCCGACCTCGAGGACCAGGATGCCGAGGGAGGCGAGGATCACTCCCGGGTTCAGGCCGCCTGCCGCGGTGGCGACCGCGAGGAACGGCAAGGCCACGACGAGGAAGGCGAGCCCCGATATCCACGCGGCGAGGAACTTCCCGATGACGATCTCGGCCGTCGTGACGAGCGTCACCTGAACGGGCGCGAGGGTCGCGGCATCCCGATCCCCGTTCAGGGCGCTGCCGCTGAGAGTCGGAGACACGAGCAGCACGAGCAGGAGCACGAGCATGATGACGAGGGAGAAGAACCACTCATTGCCCCCGCTGGCGAGCGCGAACGACGCGAACGACAGCGCGAGGACGGCCATCAGGATGACGAAGAACACCCCGAGCAGCACGTACCACCCGACCGAGCGCACGCGCTGACGCAGCTCGATGCCGATGACGGTTCCGAGGCGGTGGAGGTTCATGCGGGGCTCCCCTCGCCGCCGGGGCCGACTCTGAGGTCGAGGAACGCGTGCTCGAGATCTCCCACCGCCGGAGCGAACTCGACCACCGGAACGCCGGCACCGACCAGCGCGCGAAGCCCGGCGACGGCCCCCGCCTCGTCGGCGAACGGCACGAGCAGGTCTCGGCGATCGACCCCGATCTCGTCGGGGGCACGCCCGAGCGCCGCCGCGACCTCGGCGCGACCCGCCTGCGACCCGCGCGACGGATCGGTGAGCAGCCGGACCCGCCATGACCGCGTGCGCGTCGCCGCCGCGGCGACCCGATCGGTCCCGACCGTGCGGCCGTCCATCATGAAGACCGCGCCGTCGACGACCTCCTCGAGCTCGGACAAGACGTGGCTCGAGATGAGGATCGTGCGCCCCTCGCCCGCCAGGCGCCGCAGCAGCACGCGCAGCGCGATGCGCGCCTGCGGGTCGAGGCCCGACGCCGGCTCGTCGAGCAGCAGCACCTTCGGGTCGTGCACGAGCGCCCGCGCGAGCGCGAGACGCTGCTTCTGTCCGCGCGAGAGCACCCGCGCCGCGGACGTCGCGAGCGGGGCGAGGTCGACGAGCTCGAGCAGCTCGTCGGCGCGCGCGCGGGCCGCCGTTCGCGGAATGTCGTAGAGCTGCGCCGTCGCAACGAGGACCTCGCGCGCCGTCAGGCTCGGCCACGCGCCCAGAGAGTCCGGCATCCAGCCCAGAAGACGGCGCGCACCCGTGGGGTCGGCGATCGGATCGACGCCGCCGATCCGCATCTCACCGGCGTCGGGCTGGAGCAACGAGGCGAACATCAGCATGAGCGTCGTCTTGCCCGAGCCGTTGGGACCGACGAGCCCCGTCACCCGGCCCGGCAACGCCGCGAACGTCACGTCCTGCACCGCCTGAACGGTCCCGAACGAGCGCCGCACCCCCGTTGCGTCGATCCCCACATCCATGGCCCCACCCTAGAGGGGCCTTCCGACATCGCCTCGGGAAGACGGATTCAGGATGCCGCGAGCGCGCGACCGAGAGCATCACCCGACGACCA
This sequence comes from Microbacterium sp. S1037, assembly GCF_048381605.1. Taxonomy (NCBI): domain Bacteria; kingdom Bacillati; phylum Actinomycetota; class Actinomycetes; order Micrococcales; family Microbacteriaceae; genus Microbacterium; species Microbacterium sp. S1037. The sequence continues at coordinate 1,557,002 of NZ_JBLWIG010000001.1, read as the reverse complement.
CGCGGTGCGCACCGCAGCGCTCTCGCCCCATGCGTCCCCGCACGCGGACAGGCCGGGCGAGTGGAAGAAGGGCTGACCGGTCGTCGCGGCGGGGCGCGCGAATGTCCACCGGTGCGCGAAGGCCGAGACGGGGCCAGCGCCGATCCCCAGGAGGCGGCGGGTGGCAGCGAGGACGGGCTCGATCGCCGCGTCCGGATCGTCGAGGTGCCGCCGGGCGCGGTCCGCGGTCGTGTGCACGACCAGGACGGGAGCCCCATCGCCGCGCCGATCCCCGTCGTCGGCGATGAACGACACGTCCGGATCGCCGTCGACGAAGGCGCCGTGCAGGTCGGCCGGCCACTGTCGCTCGTCCCACCGCAGCACAACGGCGATGACGGGCTCCCACGCGGCCCCCGAGCCGAGACGGGCATCGGTGAGGCGCGCCGCCTGTGGCCCCGGCATCGCGAGCACGACCTCGCCCGAGGGCTCCCCGTCGATGCGGTAGGGCTCCACACGCTCGACCGTCCGCTCAGACACCACGTCGAGCCCCTGGGCGAGGTCGAGAGCGAGCGAGCGGAGTCCGAGCGGAGCAGCCCATCGCATCGGCCCCGGCTTCGGCGTCTGGTTCCCGTCCGCGTCGACGACGACGAACGTGTCGGTCCAGGGGCGCGCGAGGTCACGCTCCTCCCAGTCCGCGACGACGTGCCCGAATCGGTCCGCCTCGCCGACGACGAAGTACGACGCTCCGAGGTCGACCGGACGCCCCTCGAACGTGCGGCTCGACAGACGCCCGCCGACGCGGCGCCCGCGATCGAGCACGCGCGCCGTCTTCCCGGCATCCTGAACCACCCGCGCGCACGCGAGGCCCGAGATGCCACCGCCGACCACCGTCACGTCAACCGTCATGCGGCCATCCTCACGCGGCCGACCTCCCGATCGGCAGGGGTTGCGCTCCCCGTCAGCCGCCGAAGACCTCAACGCCCAGGTCGGGATGATCGACGAACACCCCGTCGAGCCGCGCGTCGCGGAGATGAGCCCACTCCGACCGGAAATCACCGAACGCAGCCTGACCGCCGTGCCGGCGATACCCCGGCAGGAGGAACATATTCTCCGGGCGGCATGTCCAGGTGAAGACTCGCAGACCACGGTCCTGAGCCTCGGCGACGAACCGCGCGGGGCCGCGAGCGCGTCCGAGCCGCCCGGGGTCCAGAATGAGCCGTTTGTCAGGACTGATGCCGTCGACCTCGCGAGCGAGAGCGTCCAGGCCTGCGGGCGTCAGCATCGACGCGTACGTCACGGCAGCGGCTCCATCGCGCTCGCGCAGGTCCCACGGTGCTCCGCCCGCCTCGATGAGTTGGACGAGGGGCGCCTGGATGCCGAGCTCCCGCAGCCGCGCCAGAACGAGGGGCTCGAACGACTCGATGACCAGCGTCGGGTCGTCCAGCCAGTCCGCCTCGCGCAACTCGTCGCGAACGAGCGCCGCCATGTCGAAACCCTGCGCGGCGAACGCCGCCGCGTGCTTGATCTCGAGGACGACCCCCACGCCGCCCTTCCGGGCGAGGTCGAGGACGTCCCGCAGACACAGCACGGACTCGGTGTCGTCGAAAGCCGCGCTGCCCGGTCGCAGGGCGGGGATCCGCTCGCGGCACCGGAGCGTGCGCAGCTCGTTCCAGGTGAAGTCCTCCACGAACCACCCGGTCAGCCGCTCCCCGTCCACGACCTTCGACGTGCGACGTTCGGCGAACTCCGGCCGCGTCGCGACGTCGGTGGTCGCGCTGATCTCATTCTCGTGGCGAACGACCAGCACGCCGTCCTTCGAGGGGACGACGTCGGGTTCGACGGCATCCACTCCCGCGGCGATCGCCACCGCGTACGAGCTCGGCGAGTGCTCGGGGCGGTATCCGGGAGCGCCTCGGTGGCCGATGATGAGCGGGCGTTCGAGCGGCACCCGCCCACGGTAGCGAGGGCGGGTGAACGGCTCCTTTGCTCATAGCGGAATCCCAGTCAACACAAGGAATCTCGCACCCTGCTCGGCTAGTGTTGTGTGACAGCACGGTGCTGTGATGACCATCATTTGGAGTGTGAGTCCCCGTGGCCCTCAACAACCCGGCATTCAATACCCCGGCGTTCCAGGACCCTCGTGCCGGCGCCCAGACCCGTTACAGCCCTCCCGCGGCTCCCGCCGCGAGCGCGGCGGCCGCTGCTGAGGCGGCCAACCTCGAGGGCATGTACACCGCCCCCGCGGCGGGTGCCGTCGAAACCGATCGCATGACGATCGAAGACACCGTCTTCAAGACGCTCGCGCTGTTCGGCGTGCTCGTCGTCGGCGCCGTCGTCGGCTGGATCTGGTCGATGGCCGGCGTCAGCGTCGCGAACCCCAGCCCCAGCGCCGCCCCGATGATCGTCGGTGGCCTCGTCGGCTTCGTGCTCGCGATGGTCGCGATCTTCAAGAAGAAGCCCTCCGTCCCCGTGTTCCTCGCCTACGCGGCGTTCGAGGGCCTGTTCGTCGGTGGCATCTCGGCGTTCTTCGAGTTCATCTACCCGGGCATCGTCATCCAGGCGACGCTCGCGACGCTCTCCGTCGTCGGCGTGACCCTCGCGCTCTTCGCGAGCGGAAAGGTGCGCGCCTCGGCCCGCGCCACGAAGATCTTCCTGATCGCCATGGTCGGCTACATGGTGTTCGGCCTCCTCAACATCGTCCTGATGCTGTTCAACGCCCCGATCGCCGGTGGCGCGTTCGGCATGTACAGCACCATCAAGATCCTCGGCATCCCGCTCGGCGTGATCATCGGTGTCGTCGTGGTCATCATGGCCGCGTACTCGCTCGTGCTCGACTTCGACCAGATCCAGCGCGGCGTGCGTAACGGCGCGGCTCGCGTCTACGGCTGGGTCGGCGCCTTCGGCATCATGGTCACCGTCGTGTGGCTGTACGTCGAGATCCTGCGCCTCATCGCCATCCTGCGCGGCAACAACTAAGCACCCTCGCACGAAGGGCCGTCCCGTGCCGGGGCGGCCCTTCGTCGTTCCCGGCGCGCGCTCCCGCGCCTCGACACGCCGCTCGCACCCCCACCCCGCCCCCGGTTGAGTGTCCAAAACACCCGGAGGTTTCCGAGAATCGTCCGGGTGTTTTGGACACTCAACGCCTGCGGCCGGGCGCGCACACCCCGCACGCTCGCGCATCCCGCACCTGCGCCGCACCGCCTGCGGCCGGGCGCGCACACCCCGCACGCTCGCGCATCCCGCACCTGCGCCGCACCGCCTGCGGCCGGGCGCGCACACCCCGCACGCTCGCGCATCCCGCACCTGCGCCGCACCGCCTGCGCGCGCCGCAAGGGGTGCGCGACGCGTGGGTGTCGGCGCTAGCCTCGCGCCATGAGCCCCGCGAAGACTCCCCCCGAGATCCTCGACATCGACGGCCACGAGGTGCGTGTCACGAGTCCCGACCGCGTCGTCTTCCCGCAACCCGGCCTGACGAAGCTCGACCTCGTGCGCTACTACCTCGACGTCGCCGAGGGCGCCCTGCGGGGAGCAGGAGGCCGACCGATGGTGCTCAAGCGTTTCTCGAAGGGCCTCGACCAGGAGCCGTTCTTCCAGAAGCGTGTGCCCGACAAGCACCCCGCCTTCATCGACACCGCAACCCTCCACTACGCCTCCGGCACCTCCGCCGAGGAGACGGTGATCCGGGATGCCGCGGGCCTGGCGTGGGTCGTCAACCTCGGCTGCCTCGACCTCAACCCTCACCCCGTTCGGGCTGAGGACCTCGACCACCCCGACGAGCTCCGCGTCGATCTGGACCCCATGCCCGGGGTCGACTGGGCACAGATCGTCGATGTCGCCTTCATCGCCCGCGAGGTCCTCGAAGACCACGGGCTCGTCGGATGGCCGAAGACCTCGGGCTCGCGGGGGCTCCACATCCTCGTGCGCATCCGTCCCGAGTGGGACTACGCCGACGTACGCCTCGCCGCCGAGACGCTCGCCCGCGAGGTCGAGAACCGCGCGCCCGGGCTCGCGACCGCTCGCTGGTGGAAGGAGGAACGCGGCGAAAGCGTCTTCGTCGACTTCAACCAGAACGCGAAGGACCGCACGGTCGCCTCGGCGTACTCGATCCGGGCGCTCCCCGACGCGCGCGTGTCGACTCCGCTGACGTGGGACGAGGTCCGCGACCGCCGCCCCGAAGAGTTCACCGTCCTCACCGTGCCCGAGCGCTTCCGCGCGATCGGCGATCCGCACGCCGGGATCGACGACGCGGCCGGATCCCTCGACGCCCTCCTGGCTCTCGCGAAAGAGCTGGGGCCCGCCGAGAAGCCTCCGCGCGGCTCCGACGGCTCCGGTCGCCGCCCCTCGACCATGCCTCTCATCGAGGTCGCGCGCACGAAGACCAAGCCCGAAGCTCTCGATGCCCTCGAGACGTGGAAGTCACGGCATCCGGAAGCCGCGGACGCCCTCCACCCGGCCGACATCCTCGTCGACGGCATGCGCGGTTCGAGCTCGCTCTGGTACCGCGTGCGGGTGAACCTGCAGCATGTCCCGGATGCCGAACGTCCCGCGCAAGAGGACCTGATCGCCGACTACGACCCCTGGGCCGGTCGCACCGCGTCCTGACCCGAGGTCAGTGAGCCCACGATGTGACGCATCCCGTACGCGAAGGCTTCGTCGAGGTCGCCCCCGAGACGGAAGGCGCCCGTCAGCTCCATCGTGATGAATCCGAGCGCCCACGAGGTCAGCAACCGCGCTGCATCGAGCGCACGGTCGGGACCGACGACGGCCGCGGTCGCGCGGAGCACGGGTTCGCTGGTCGCCGCGAGCCTCTCGGGGTCGATCGACGAAGCGAACAGCAGACGGAACGCTTCCGGTCGCTCTTGACCGAAGCGGCGAAAGACGGTGAGCAGCTCAGCGAGGTCGCCCCCGGCATCCGTCAGTCGGCGTGTCAGGTCGTCCGCGGTCGCGATCCCGACCAGACCGAGAAGCGCTTCCCGGTCGCGCACGCGCTTGTACAGCGAGGGGGCCTTGACCCCGACGGCCGCCGCCACCGCCTGCATCGTGACGGCGGTCGGACCGCCGCTCTCCAGCAGTCGGGCGGCCTGCGCGACGATCTCGGCGAGAGATGTTCGTTCGGGTGTCGGCATTCAGCGCTCCTCATGGCTACGTATATAAGCTATCATGGCTATTGCTCGTAGCCATCCCGCGAAAGGTCACCCCATGCGATTCGCCCCCTCCCTTCACCGCCTCGGCAACGACATCGTCGCCTCCTACCTGATCACCACGCCCGCCGGCATCACCCTGATCGATGCCGGCCTCCCCGGCATGTACGCCGATCTCCGGCGGGAGCTGGACACCATCGGCCGTCCGATCGACGACATCCGCGGGGTGGTCCTGACGCACGGCGACAGCGACCACGTCGGTTTCGCCGAGCGCCTGCGTCGCGACCACGGCATCCCGGTCTTCGTCCACGCCGCCGACGCCGATCGCGCGCGGGGTGGAGACAAGCCGAAGGCCCCGGTCGGGCCGATGCGCATCGGGCCGCTGTTGAGCTTCGCCGCGTTCGGCATCCGGAAGGGCATGCGTCCGCAGTGGCTGACCGAGGTGGTGAGCATCGACGGCGACACCACTCTCGACCTCCCCGGAGCGCCCCGCGTGATCTCGATGCCCGGACACTCGCCGGGAAGCGTCGCCGTGTTCTCCCCCGAAGTCCGCGCCGTCTTCGTCGGCGATGCGCTCACGACCCGCCACGTCCTCACAGGGCGTACGGGACCGGGTCCCGCCCCCTTCACCGACGACCCGACCGAGGCTCTGGCGTCCCTGGCTCGCATCGCTGACCTCGACGCCGACTGGGTTCTCCCCGGCCACGGGCCCGCTTTCCGCGGCTCTCCGTCTGCCGCGGTCAGCGCCGTCCGGTCAGCCGCCCGCGCCGCCGACCGCGCCTGAGGTCAGCGCCGCCGGGGGCGTGACAGGGCTTCCCCGCACGCCGCGGCCAGCGTCTGCATCGCGCGCGCCGGACTCAGGGTCGCCGCCGCGTCCACGGCCTCGGTCGACAGACGCTCGCGCACCTCGGCATCCGTCAGCACACGAACGAGGGCCGCGACGAGGGCGCCCTCGTCGCCATCCGGAACCAGGATGCCACCTCCCCCGGCGAGCATGTCGCGCGGGCCGTAGCGGATGTCGTAGGCCACCACGGGGGTACCGTGCGCGAGGGCTTCGGCGAGGGCGAGCCCCTGCCCCTCGAAAGCCGAGGTGGTGAGGTACACGGCCGCGCCGTCGAGGACGGCACCGGGGTCGTTCGTGAGCCCGGGCAGCGAGATACTTCCCGCCAGGCCGAGCTCGGCGACCAGGGCTTCGAGCGCCTCTCGCTGGGCGCCGGCTCCCCACAGCTCCAGCCGCGCCGTGGGGACCTCGGCGACGACCCGGGCGAATGCGCGGACGGCCGCGGGAAGACGTTTGCCGGGAGCGAGGCGACCGAGCACCACGACACGACCGGCGTCGCGGTCCGCCGCGGGGACGACCCTCTCCGGCGCGCGGACGGCGTGCGGCGCGACGAGGTCGTTCGCCGCGGTCCCGAAACGTTCGCGCACATCGTCACGCTGCTGTGCGGTGGGCCACAGCACCGCGTCGAAGCGCGGAGCGATCTCGAACCATCGCGTCCAGAGCGCGTTGAGGTCGGAGTCAGCACGATAAGGGGCTTCGAGGTGGATCGTGTGGACCGTGTGCACGATCCGGACGTCATCGTCTCCCCACCCGACGATCAGCTCCCCGAGCTGCCGCGACTCGCAGATGACGACGACGGGACGCGGATTCTCCGCGCGGAGCTGTCCGGTGAGGTGCGTGAGCCACGCGCGGTAGAGCGCACCGAACCCGGCGACGACGCCGACAGGCTCGCCCGCGGCATCCCGAATCACGATCGGCGCCGTCGTCAGGTGCCAATCGGGGTCGACGACGTTGGGCAGGGAGACGGCGCCGCCCGAGACGTCGCGGTACTCCAGGGTGGGATCGGCTTCGCCGGGCGTGGCCGCCGCTCGCAGCCACTCCGCGGCCCCTCCCTCGACGTCCACCGCTTCATCGAAGAGATTACGGAAGACCTCGGATGCCGCCGCCGCCCCGCGCTCCACGAACGTCGCGCGGTGCTGGGCATGGGCGTCGGGCGTCCCCGGATCGACGGTGAGGAGAAGCGGTTGAGTGCCGGCATCCGCCATCTGACGCGCGCGGGCGAGCGTCGAGATCGTGTACCCGCCGTCGAGGTCGGGGATGAGCCTGCTCGAAAGGATCAGGTACCAGGCGTCGGGGAACGGCATCACGCCTCCATCCTCCCCTGGCATCCCGGTACCCGCGTACCCACGCTTGGGGCGTGTTCATCCGTTCGGGGCGCGCCATTCCCCGCCCCGACCGCCGATTCGCGCCCCAAACCGGGCACCACGACCAACGCGCGCAGTAAAAACGCCGCCGCCCGGAGGACGACGGCGTCTTGCCGCGCGAGTGGCCGAGGGCTCACTCCCATTCGATCGTCCCCGGCGGCTTCGACGTCACGTCGAGCACCACGCGGTTGACGTCCTTCACCTCGTTGGTGATGCGGTTCGAGATCTTGGACAGCACGTCGTAGGGCAGGCGGGTCCAGTCCGCGGTCATGGCGTCCTCGGACGACACCGGGCGCAGCACGATGGGGTGACCGTAGGTGCGACCGTCGCCCTGCACGCCGACGGAGCGCACATCGGCGAGGAGTACGACCGGGCACTGCCAGATCTCGTCGTCGAGGCCGGCCTTGGTCAGCTCGGCGCGGGCGATGGCGTCGGCCGCACGCAGGATCTCGAGACGGTCAGCGGTGACCTCGCCCACGATGCGGATGCCAAGACCGGGCCCCGGAAAGGGCTGGCGGCCGACGATCGCCTCGGGCAGACCCAGCTCGCGACCGATCGCGCGGACCTCGTCTTTGAAGAGGGTGCGCAGCGGTTCGACGAGCTCGAACTGCAGATCCTCGGGGAGCCCGCCCACGTTGTGGTGGCTCTTGATGTTGGCCGTACCGGTTCCGCCCCCGGACTCGACCACGTCGGGGTAGAGCGTGCCCTGCACGAGGAAGCGCACCTGCTCGCCCTCGGCCTTGGCCTCGGCGACGAGGTCGGCCTGCACCTTCTCGAAAGCGCGGATGAACTCGCGGCCGATGATCTTGCGCTTCTGCTCGGGGTCGCTGACGCCGGCGAGGGCGTTCAGGAAGGTCTCACGCGCGTCGACGGTGATGAGCTTCACCCCGGTCGAGGCGACGTAGTCGTTCTCGACCTGTTCGCGCTCGCCCTGGCGGAGCAGCCCGTGGTCGACGAACACCGCGATCAGCTGGTCGCCGACGGCCTCGTGCACGAGGGCGGTCGACACGGCGGAGTCGACGCCGCCCGACAGCGCCGAGATGACGCGCGACGTCCCGACCTGCTGGCGGATGCGCTCGACCTGCTCGGCGATCACGTTGCCGCTGTTCCAGTCGGCGGGGAGACCCGCCGCCTTGTGCAGGAAGTTCTCGAGCACGTGCTGGCCGTGGTCGGAGTGCTTGACCTCGGGATGCCACTGCACGCCGTACATGCGACGTGCGTCGCTCGCGAAGGCGGCGACGGGCGTGTGTGCGGTGCGGGCGAGCACCTCGAAGCCCTCGGGAGCCCGCGACACCTGGTCACCGTGGCTCATCCACACGTTCTGTTCGACCGGCTGCCCCTCGAGCAGCGTGCCCTCGGTCACGATCGTGGCATCCGTCGCCCCGTACTCGCGCAGGCCGGTGTTCGCGACCTCGCCGCCGAGGGCCTTGGCCATGACCTGGAAGCCGTAGCAGATGCCGAGCGTCGGCACGTCGAGATCGAAGACTCCGGCATCGAGGCTCGGGGCGCCCTCTTCATACACCGACGAGGGCCCGCCGGAGAGGATGATGCCCACGGGGTTCTTGGCCGCGATCTCTTCTGCCGAGGCGGTGTGCGGCACGATCTCGCTGTAGACGCCCGCTTCGCGGACGCGGCGGGCGATCAGCTGCGCGTACTGGGCGCCGAAGTCGACGACGAGGACGGGGCGCTGGGACGTTTCGGTCTGTTCGGTCACCGGTTGCCTTCCGGGGCGGGAACGGGAGCGGATGCCAGGGCGGCTTCGCGCTCGGCGAGGTAGGCGCGCACGCCGCGGGCGGTACGCACCTCGAGGATGAAGGAGAGGAACGGGACGACGCCGCCGAGGGCCAGGAAGACGAACCGACGGAACGGCCAGCGCATCAGGCTCCACACGCGGAAGCACGAGATGAGGTACACGACGTAGAACCAGCCGTGCACCACCAGGATCGCCAACGAGATGTTGACGCCATCACCCGTGGAGATCATCTCGCACCCGTCACCGCCGGGGATGAAGAGCGAGAACCACTGGCATCCGGGGCCGGCGATGGCATCCGCGAACCACAGGAACCCGCCGGATCCGCCCAGGAACAGCTCCACGTGGATGGGCGTGTACTTCAGGATCATCTCGGTGACCAGCAGCAGAAGGCCGATACCGGTGATGATCGAGCAGATCTGGTAGAAGGTCAGGGCTCCGCGGATCGCCGGGAAAGAGGCGAGTTTCGGGGGACGCGGCATGCGCCAAGTCTAGTCGCGAGGAACCGGCGGCCCCGCCGCCTGCGCCTCTTCCTGGGCGTCTTCGAGGTCTTCGACCTCTTTCTCCCACGCGTCGCGGGCCAGGCGGTACCAGAGGTACAGCGCGAAGCCGGCGAAGATCGCCCACTCCGCCGCGTAGAAGATGTTCAACCAGTTGACGCGGGAACGCTCGTCCGGAGCCGGCGACGAGATCGCCTCGAGCGGCCCGATCGCCGTCTGCGACGCCACGTACTGGCGGTACACCGCGACGCCGTCGACGTCGTGCCACCGACCGAGCAGCATCGCGGGCGACATGCGCGTCAGCGTCTGCGGGTCGACGCCGGAAGCCGGACGCGCCGGCCCCTCGTCGGAGATCAGGCGCCCCGTGACGTCGACTCGTGCGGTGGGATCGGCTTCGGCGGCAGCGCGGAGATCGTCGGCGGCGGCGTCTGCGGCGTCGAGGGTGGGCGCCCAGCCGAGCGCGACCGCGATCGATGCCGGCTTTCCGCCGTCATCGATCCGCAGCTGACCCGTGACCCAGTAGCCCTCGACGTCGTCGTTGAAGCGCGACGAGACGACGATGAAGTCCGAGGGGATCCACCGCCCGCTCGTCTCGACGCGTTGGCCGACGAGGGGCTCGGCGAGATAGGCGCCCGGCTGCACGACCTCGTCGAGGGGGCGCACCATCTCGGTCATCCCGGGTTCGGAGGGCGCGGTGTCGACCGCGCGCCCCAACTGCCACTGTCCGAGCCACGCGAGGACCCCGGCGACCACCAGCGAGAACGCCAGCAGCGCGAGCCATCGCGGACGCAGCATCACCTCGCGCAGCGTCGGCGGGAAGACCTCGGGGATCTCCGGAGCGATGGCGGGCGACGAGGTCACGCGGACTCCGGCATCAGTGTCCGTAGGGGGCCACGACGACCTCGACGCGCTGGAACTCCTTGAGGTCGGAGTAGCCGGTCGTGGCCATCGACTTCTTCAGGGCGCCGATCAGGTTCGCGGTGCCGTCTGCGACGGGCGCAGGCCCGTAGAGCACCTGCTCGAGCGGACCGACACGGTCGACCGCGACGCGACGCCCGCGGGGCAGCTTGGCGTGGTGGGCCTCCGGTCCCCAGTGGAAACCGCGACCGGGAGCGTCGGTGGCGCGTGCGAGCGCGACGCCGAGCATGACGGCATCCGCGCCCATGGCGAGGGCCTTCACGATGTCACCGGAGGTGCCGACACCGCCGTCGGCGATGACGTGCACGTAGCGTCCGCCCGACTCGTCGAGGTAGTCGCGGCGAGCGCCGGCGACGTCGGCGACAGCGGTCGCCATCGGCGCGTGCAGTCCGAGCGTGGCGCGCGTCGTGGACGCGGCTCCCCCACCGAAGCCGACGAGTACGCCGGCGGCTCCCGTGCGCATGAGGTGCAGGGCCGCGGTGTAGGTGGCGGCGCCGCCGACGATGACGGGGACGTCGAGGTCGTAGATGAACTTCTTGAGGTTGAGCGGCTCGGCCACGCTCGACACGTGCTCGGCCGACACCGTCGTCCCGCGGATGACGAAGAGGTCGACCCCCGCGGCCACGACCGTCTCGTACAGGTCGTGGGTACGCTGCGGCGTCAGGGCTCCGGCCACGGTCACGCCCGCGGCGCGGATCTCGGCGAGACGATCGCGCACGAGTTCGGGTTTGATCGGCTCGGAGTAGAGCTGCTGCATGCGGCGGGTGGCATCGGCATCCGGCAGCCCGGCGATCTCGGCGAGGAGCGGCTCGGGGTCGTCGTACCGCGTCCAGAGACCCTCGAGGTCGAGCACGCCCAGACCGCCCAGACGACCGAGCTCGATGGCTGTGCGGGGGCTGACGACCGAGTCCATGGGGGCGCCGAGCACCGGGATCTCGAACGAGAAGGCGTCGATCGTCCACGCCGTGGACACGTCTTCGGGGTTGCGCGTCCGTCGCGACGGCACGACGGCGATGTCGTCGAAGGTGTAGGCGCGGCGGGCGCGCTTGGCGCGGCCGAGGTCGATCTCCATGGTCACCCGCCCAGCCTACCCGCGACCTCCGACCCCGCCGCCGGTCGCCGGTGGACCGTCGGCCGAAAGCGGGGCATCGGCTCCGCGCAGGAGGCGCGTCAACAGTCCGTCGACGGCGAAGAGGAGGAAGGCGAGCGATCCGATCCAGGGGCTGAGCGCCACGGCCGCGGCACTGATGATCACCGCGCTGAGGCCGGCCCTGCCCAGTCGCCGCGCGTCGTCCTCCGACAGATCGGCGACAGCCCCCGATCGCACGGCCCAGGCCCACTGCACCCAGCCGACCACGATCGCGAGGAAGAAGTTGATCGGCAGCAGAATCCGCCCGAGCAGCAGGCCGTCGTACGACGTGTTCAGCGAGGATGTGAAGGGCACCAGCACGACCAGGAGCAGACGGATGTTGTTCAGCCACATCCCCGTGTCGTCGATCCGAACGATCCACTCGAACTGCTTCACGTGCGTCATCCACATCACGCACAGGATGAGGAAGCTGATGACGAACGAGAACACCGGGTGCGCCAGCGCGAGAAGACCCTGAGCGAGGTCGTCGTTCGTGCGCACCGTACCGAGGGACTGGTCGGTGAGACCCAGGACGAGGAGCGTCGCCGCGATGGCGAACACCCCGTCGGTGAACGCCTCGGTGCGCCGGGCCGAGACGGATGCCTCGGGGTGAATCCTCCGCCGGATCATGCGCACAGCGTAGCCGCGACGATCACCGGCGCAACGGTCACCGCGCCCGCACGACGCGCTGCTCGTCCCAGACCGGCTCGGATGACTCGTACACCTCGCCGTCCGACCCGAACACGAGGAACCGGTCGAAGGACCGCGCGAACCACCGGTCGTGCGTCACTGCGAGCACCGTCCCCTCGAATCGCGCGAGGGCGTCTTCGAGAGCCTCGGCCGACGCGAGGTCGAGGTTGTCCGTGGGTTCGTCGAGCAGCAGCAGGGTCGTCCCCGACAGCTCGAGGAGGAGCACCTGGAACCGCGCCTGCTGCCCACCGCTCAGCGTGTCGAAGTCCTGCTCCGCCTGGGCGACGAGACCGTAGCGGTCGAGGGCCGAGCTCGCGGCATCCCGTGGCATCCCCCTTCTGTTGTCGTCACCGCGGTGAAGCAGATCGAGGAGCGTTCGCCCGACGAACTCCGGATGCCGATGCGTCTGGGCGAACCACCCGGGTACGACGCGCGCCCCGAGGATCGCTCTGCCGGTGTGGGCGACCCGGTCGAGTCCGGAGCCGACGGTGGTCACGTGTCCCAGACGTGCGTCGGGATCAGTGCCCCCCGCGGCCAACAGCCGCAGGAAGTGCGACTTGCCCGAGCCGTTGGATCCGAGGACCGCGACACGGTCGCCGAACCAGACCTCCAGGTCGAACGGCTTCATGAGCCCGGTCAGCTCGAGCTTCTCGGCGATGACCGCGCGCTTGCCCGTGCGGGCGCCCCGCAGGCGCAGCTGCAGATCCTGCTCGGGCGGGCGCTCCTGGGGCGGACCTGCCGCCTCGAACTTCGTCAGTCGGGTCACCGCGGCCTGATAGCGCGAGGCGAAACCGTCGTTGGCGGCGGCGGCGACCTTCATACGCGCGACGAGGGCCCGGAGCTTCTCATGCTCCTCGTCCCAGCGGCGGCGCAGCTCGTCGAGCCGCGCCATGCGGTCCTCGCGGGCCTCCGCGTACGTCGCGAAGCTGCCACCGTGCACCCACGCGGTGCTGCCGGCGCTGCCCGTCTCGAGGGTCACGATGCGGTCGGCCGCGCGAGCGAGGAGCTCGCGATCGTGAGAGACGAGGAGAACGGTCTTCGCGGTGGCGCGCAACTGGTCCTCGAGCCAGCGCTTGCCGGGGACGTCGAGGTAGTTGTCGGGCTCGTCGAGCAGGAGAACGTCGTCGGGGCCGCGCAGCAGCGCCTCGAGGGCCAGCCTCTTCTGCTCCCCTCCCGACAGGGTGCCCAGCTCCCGGAACCGCGCTCGCTCGTACGGCACTCCGAGAGCGGCGATCGCGCACGTGTCCCAGACCGTCTCGTGCTCGTACCCGCCCGCGTCGGCGTAGTCGGCGAGCGCCGCGGCGTACCGCATCTGGGTGTCGAGGTCGTCGTGTTCGATGAGGGCGTTCTCGGATGCCTCGAGCTCGAGCGCCGCGCGACGGATGCGCGCGGGCGACACCGCGACGAGGAGGTCGTGGACGGTCTCGCCGGATTTCCCGTGGCCGATGAACTGATCCATCACCCCGAGGGAGCCGCCGATCGCGATCGCACCGCCGTGGGCCTTCTCCTCGCCGCGCACGATGCGAAGCAGCGTCGACTTGCCCGCCCCGTTCGGACCGACGAGCGCGGTCGTCACGCCCTCCCCCACGCGGAACGTCACCTCGTCGAGGAGGGGCCGCCCGTCGGGCAGGGTGAACGAGATGGCGGTGAGGTCGAGGTAGCCCATGGGGAGATTCCGGTCGACCGCTCGTGGCGGTGGCGTCGACCTCGAACGCGCGTGCGCCGTTCGCCGGTCGGCCCGCCGGGAAGCGAGCCCACCAGCTTAGCGGACCCTCGTCCGCCCCACGATCGCGCACGAGAGAGGGCCGGGCAGTCACCTGCCCGGCCCCACTCGAATGACGCGTTACTTCTTGTAGTTCGGCGCCTCGACGACGATCTGCACGTCGTGCGGGTGCGATTCCTTCAGGCCCGCCGAGGTGATGCGGACGAACTTGCCCTTGGTCTTCAACTCTTCGACGGTGCGCGCGCCGACGTAGAACATCGACTGACGCAGCCCACCGATGAGCTGGTAGGCGACCGCCGATACGGGGCCGCGGTACGGCACCTGGCCCTCGATGCCCTCGGGGATGAGCTTGTCGTCGCTGGGGACGTCGGCCTGGAAGTAGCGGTCCTTCGAGTACGACGTCTTCTTGCCGCGGGTCTGCAGCGCACCGAGCGAACCCATGCCGCGGTACTGCTTGAACTGCTTGCCGCCCTGGAAGACGATCTCGCCCGGCGACTCGTCGGTCCCCGCGAGCAGCGAGCCGAGCATCACGGTGTCGGCGCCCGCGACGAGCGCCTTGGCGATGTCGCCCGAGTACTGCAGACCGCCGTCGGCGATGACCGGCACGCCCGCGGGGATCGCGGCCTGCGCGGCCTCGTAAATGGCGGTGACCTGCGGCACGCCGACACCGGCCACGACGCGGGTGGTGCAGATCGAGCCGGGTCCGACGCCGACCTTGACGGCATCCACTCCCGCGTCGATGAGCGCCTGAGCGCCCTCGCGGGTGGCGACGTTGCCGCCGATGACGTCGATGTGGGCGAACGACTCGTCGGCCTTGAGGCGCGTCACGATGTCGATGACCCCCGCGGACTGCCCGTTGGCGGTGTCGACCACGAGGACGTCGACGCCCGCGTCACGCAGCGCCTCGGCGCGCTGCCACGCGTCGCCGAAGAAGCCGATGGCGGCACCGACGCGCAGGCGGCCCTGGTCGTCCTTGGTCGCGAGGGGGTACTTCTCGCTCTTGTCGAAGTCCTTGATGGTGATCAGGCCGGCGAGCTTGCCCTCGTCGTCGACGAGGGGCAGCTTCTCGACGCGGTGCTTGGCGAACGTCGCGATGACGTCGTTGGCGTGGATGCCGACGTGCCCGGTGATCAGTCCCTCTTTCGTCATCACGTCTTTGACGAGGGTCGTCTGACGCTCGAAGCCCGAGACGAAGCGCATGTCGCGGTTGGTGATGATGCCCACCAGCACACCGTCGGGGTCGACGACGGGAAGACCCGAGATGCGGTACTGGGCGCACATCGCGTCGACCTCGGCGACGGTGGCATCCGGAGTCGTCGTGATGGGGTTCGACACCATGCCCGACTCGCTGCGCTTGACCTGGTCGACGATCGCCGCCTGGTCTTCGATCGAGAGGTTGCGGTGCACGATTCCGATGCCACCCTGACGCGCGATCGCGATCGCCATGCGTGCCTCGGTCACGGTGTCCATAGCGGACGAAAGAAGAGGGGTGGCAACGGTGATGCGACGGGTGAGGCGCGACGACGTGTCCGCTTCGCTCGGGATGACGTCGGTGTGCCCGGGAAGGAGCAACACGTCGTCATACGTCAGTCCGATGAAACCGAAGGGGTCGTGCTGCTCCATGGATCCTCCTGCGCCGTAGCGCCTGTGTGAAAGGGACGTCCGATGGAATTCTAAGCGTCGAGAGCCTGGGAATTGTTCCCGAGAGGTCCGGCCGCCGTACGCACTCGTGATGACACGGTTCGCTAACAAGCCAGTCGGTGAAACACCCGCGACACATTACGCTCGTAGCGTCGACCGTCGAAGCTGACGGGACGACTTCGTCAGCGCTGCCGAACTGGAGACTCCGTGGGTTATCCCTCCCCCACCGCGATACGATCGCGCACCCTATCCCGCATGGCCATCCTCGTGGCGTTCCTCGCGAGCGCCGTCGCCGTCCTGAGCCTGTTCCTCGCGTCACCCGCGAGCGCCCAGACGACGACCGCCCCCACCCCGGCCGCTTCGGCCGGAACCGGCGACGTCTCCACCCAGTACACGATCGGCGGCATCATCCGCGCCGGCGACGACCCCGTCGAGGGCGTCGAGATCGCGGTCGAGGGGTCTGGTTTCTCCGAGGTGGGCACCACCGGCGCCGACGGTCGCTGGGCCGTCTCGGTTCCCGGGCCCGGCGAGTACACCGCCGAGCTCAAGGTCGACACGCTCCCGGACGGCGTCGTCCCGCGTGACCCCGACAACATCACCCGCGACGTGACGATCGGGACCACCAACACGGTCAACGTCCTCTTCCCCACGGGAGAAGGAACCGCGGCCTCCGGATCGATCTGGGACACGCTGTTCTCGCGCTTCTTCTACGGCCTCAACTTCGGCCTCCTGCTGGCCCTGGCCGCGATCGGCATCTCGCTGATCTTCGGGACGACCGGCGTCAACAACTTCGCCCACGGCGAGATGCTCACCTTCGGCGCGATCATCTTCTACGTCTTCACCGCCATGGGGTGGAACCTCCTGTTGGCGGTGGTGCTGACGGTCGCCCTCTCGGCCGCGCTCGGCTGGACACAGGATGCCGTGCTCTTCAAACCCCTCCGCAAACGCGGGGTCGGACTGGTCCAGGTGCTCATCGTGACGATCGGTCTGTCGATCGTCCTGCGGTACCTCTACCTCTACTTCTTCGACGGTGGCACGCGGAACATCACGACGGGGATCACCGACAACGTCACCATCGGCCCCGTCACGGTGACCCTCACCTCGATCATCAGCATGGGCGTGAGCATCGTGATGCTCGCAGCCGTGGGCTACTTCCTCACCCGCACGCGGATCGGAAAGGCCACGCGCGCCGTGAGCGACAACGCCTCGCTCGCCGCAGCCTCCGGCATCAACGTCGACCGCGTGATCCGCATCGTGTGGGTCATGGCGGGTGCTCTCACGGGCCTGTCGGGCGTGCTCTACGGCCTCTACCGCGGTGTCACGTGGGACATGGGCTTCGCGATCCTGCTCCTTCTGTTCGCCGCCGTGACCCTCGGCGGTCTCGGCAGCGCCTTCGGTGCCCTCGTGGGATCGCTGATCATCGGCATCATCACGGAACTGTCCACCATCGTCATCCCACCCGACCTTCGGTACGCGGTGGCCCTGATCGTGCTCATCGGCGTGCTGCTGTTCCGGCCGCAAGGTGTGCTCGGTCGTAAAGAGCGGATCGGCTGAGGAAAGACGACATGGACTGGCTTTCGATCTTCAACAACGCCGCGGGCGAGCTCATCAGCCCGACCACCGCGGCCTACGCCCTCGCCGCCATCGGCCTCAGCGTGCACTTCGGCTACGCCGGACTGCTCAACTTCGGTCAGGCGGGCTTCATGGCCGTCGGCGCCTACGCCTTCGCCATCGCGACCCTCTCGCTCTCGGCTCCCGTGTGGCTCGCGATCCTCATCGCGATCGCCGCTTCCGTGCTGTTCGCTTTCATCCTCGGCATCCCGACCCTGCGCCTGCGCGCCGACTACCTCGCGATCGTCACGATCGCGGCGGCCGAGATCGTGCGCTACGTCGTCTCGACGGTCGGTCTGACCGACATCACGGGCGGCTCGCAGGGTCTGAACGGCTACAACCGCGAGTTCCAAGCACTGAACCCCCTGCCGGGCGGCACCTACGGCATCGGCCCGTGGACCTACTCGGCGAACGACTGGTGGGTGCGCCTGTTCGGGTGGGCCCTCGTCATCATCGCGACGCTCCTCGTCTTCCTCCTCATGCGCAGCCCGTGGGGTCGCGTCGTGAAGGGCATCCGTGAAGACGAGGATGCCGTGCGCAGCCTCGGCAAGAACGTCTACGCCTACAAGATGCAGGCGCTCGTGCTCGGCGGCGTCATGGGCGGCCTCGCGGGAGTGGTGTTCATCCTCCCCCGCGCGGTGCAGCCCGGTAACTACGGCACGGCGCTGACGTTCTTCATCTGGACGGCGCTCCTCCTCGGAGGCGCGGCCACCCTGCTCGGGCCGATCGTCGGCGCGATGCTGTTCTGGGTGCTCCTGTCGCTGTCCAACGGCATCATCGTGGGACTGCGGGATGTCGGCATCCTGGGCTTCATGTCCAGCACCCAGACAGGGCAGGTGCGTTTCATCCTCGTCGGCATCGGACTGATGCTCCTCGTGATCTTCCGACCACAGGGCATCTTCGGCAACAAGAAGGAGCTGTCGTTCAATGTCTGACACGACCGTCACCCACCCGCTCGTCAAGGGCGAGGTCGGACCCGGCTGCGCCAAGGTCGACCCGATCGTCGTCGCCGACAACGTCACGCGCCAGTTCGGCGGCCTCAAGGCCGTCGACGTCGACCACCTCGAGATCCCGCGCGGGCAGATCACCGCTCTCATCGGCCCCAACGGTGCCGGGAAGACCACCCTGTTCAACCTGCTCACGGGCTTCGACAAGCCCAACACGGGCAGTTGGAGCTTCGAGGGGTCGAACCTCGCCGGCGTCCCCGCGTTCAAGGTGTCGCGCAAGGGCATGGTCCGCACGTTCCAGCTCACCAAGTCGCTCGGGCGTCTCTCGGTGCTGCAGAACATGCTGCTCGGAGCCCGTGGGCAGAAGGGCGAGAACATCTTCCGCGCCCTGATCCCGGCGATCTGGCGTTCGCAGGAGTCCGAGAACACCACGCGAGCCGACGACCTGCTGCGGCGGTTCAAGCTCGACGCCAAACGCGAGGACTTCGCCGCGTCGCTCTCGGGCGGCCAGCGCAAGCTCCTCGAGATGGCGCGCGCGCTCATGAGCGACCCCAAGCTCGTCATGCTCGACGAGCCCATGGCCGGCGTGAACCCGGCGCTCACGCAGAGCCTGCTCGGGCACATCCTCGACCTCAAGAAGGAGGGGATGAGCGTGCTGTTCGTCGAGCACGACATGCACATGGTCCGTCACATCTCGGACTGGGTCGTCGTCATGGCCGAGGGTCGCGTCGTGGCGGAAGGGCCGCCGGAGACCGTCATGAGCGACCAGGCCGTCATCGACGCCTACCTCGGCGCCCACCACGACACCGATCTCGGCGACATGACCACGTCGCAGCTCGAGACCATCCAGGCCGAGGCCGCCGCCGAGGCGGAAGCGGAGCTCATCGCCGACGAGAAGGACGGGAAGCTCTGATGACAGACACCGCCACCACCACCCGCACCGCGGTGCTGCGCACCGATGACCTCGTGGCCGGCTACCTGCCGGGCGTGAACATCCTGAACGGCTGCACGGTCGACGCGTACCAGGGCGACCTCATCGGGATCATCGGCCCGAACGGCGCCGGCAAGTCGACGCTGCTGAAGGCCATCTTCGGTCAGGTGAAGATCCGCGGCGGCGCCGTGCTGCTCAACGGCGAGGACATCACCTCGCTCAAGGCCGACAAGCTCGTCGGCAAGGGCGTCGGCATGGTCCCGCAGAACAACAACGTGTTCCCGAGCCTGTCGATCGAAGAGAACCTGCAGATGGGTCTC
This sequence comes from Microbacterium sp. S1037, assembly GCF_048381605.1. Taxonomy (NCBI): domain Bacteria; kingdom Bacillati; phylum Actinomycetota; class Actinomycetes; order Micrococcales; family Microbacteriaceae; genus Microbacterium; species Microbacterium sp. S1037. The sequence goes on along the minus strand of NZ_JBLWIG010000001.1, from coordinate 1,537,517 downwards.
TTCCAGCGGCCCAAGGTCTTCGCCGAGCGGTTCGAGTTCGTCAGCGGACTGTTCCCCGAACTGGCCAAGCGACGCCGTCAGCGCGCGGGCTCGCTCTCGGGCGGTGAGCGCCAGATGGTCGCCATGGGTCGAGCGCTCATGATGGACCCGTCGGTGCTCCTGCTCGACGAGCCGTCCGCGGGTCTGTCGCCCGTGCGTCAGGACGAGACGTTCCTCCGGGTCGCCGAGATCAACCGCGCCGGGGTGACGATCATCATGGTCGAGCAGAACGCCCGCCGCTGCCTGCAGATCTGCCACCGCGCCTACGTGCTCGACCAGGGTAAGGACGCGTACGCCGGCACCGGCCGCGAGCTGCTCACCGACCCCCGCGTCATCGAGCTGTACCTCGGTACCCTCGCGGCCGACGAGGACGCGAAGCGCGACAACCGGGAGTCACCCGCCTGATCCGACGCCGATATGCCGCGAGCGCGGCGCTCACCATCGTGGGCGTCGCGCTCTCGTCATGCGCGAGCAGTACCCCGCCGCCGACGGTCTCGGTCGCGCTGGTGCAGCAACGCGGCGACATCGCTCCGGGCCGCGTGCAGCTCCGGGTGACGAACGACGGCGACTCCGCCGTCGTCGTGACGTCTGCAACGCTCACCTCTCCCGTGCTCGCGGAGCCGGGCGGCGGCGAGACGAAGCGACCCGTGACGCTGTCCCCGGGCCGGACGGCGGACCTCCCGGTGACGCTGCCCGCGCTGCGGTGCGTCACGGAGGATCCGTCGGCCCGGGCGGTACTGCGCCTCGAAGAAGACGGGGGCCGCCGTGACGCGACGCTGGACGTCACCGACGAGCTCGGCGTGCTCGCTCGTTTGGCCGAGACCGAGTGCGGTCGGGAGGCCGTGGCATCCGTCGCCCGGATCTCGGTCGCGTCGGCGGCGGTGGGTGAAGGCGGAACCATCGATCTCGAGGTCTCGATCGAGCCGACGGGCGATGCCGGGGCGGGGACGGCCGAACTCCGCGCCCTGCGAGGCACTCCCCTGCTGCGCTTCCCCGCCGGCAGCGAGACGCCGCTGGACGTGACCGTGCGCGCGGACGACCCTCCCTCGACCATGACGGTCGCCCTGACGCCGCAGCGGTGCGATGCGCACGCGATCGCCGAAGACAAGGTCGGCACCCTGTTCGACCTCGTGGTCCGGGTCGAGGATCGCGACGTGGTCATCCCGCTCGAGCGGTCGCCGTCGGTCGCCGCCGCGATCCTGTCGGCCACGGCCGCCGTCTGCGGCCTCACGCCGTAGCGACGACATGCGAAAGGGGCCCGGATCCTCTCGGATCCGAGCCCCTCACGTGGTGTCAGGTCACTCGTTGAGCGAACCGAACTCCGTGTTCAGCAGGGTGTACTTGTTGTCGGCACCGTACTGGTAGATGCCGATGTACGCCTCGGTCGGGTCACCGTTCGCATCGAAGGTGATCGGGCCGGAGACACCGTCGTAGTCGATGTCCTTGCCCTCGTTGATGAGCTTCAGGCAGTCGGCGAAGGTCGTGCACTTCTCGCCGTCCTCGGAGACCGACTGCAGGTTGTCACGGATCGCCGTGCCCGAGTCGTCCTTGGCCTGCGCCGCGGCGAGAGCCGCGACGATGACGGCGTCGTAGGACTCCGGCGCGTAGCTGAAGTCGGTGAGGGCGGGGTCGACCTCCTTCAGGCGAGCCTGGAAGTCGGTGTCGGCCGGGTTGCCCGGGAGGGTTCCCTTGGCGCCCTGCAGCGTGCCCGCCGGGAACTCGTACGAGTTCGACAGGTTGCCGTCGACGAAGTAGACCTTCGAGGCCGGGTAGCCCTGGGTGCTGACGAGCTGCGGGATGATCGACGACGTCTCTTCGAACGCGATGACCGCGACAGCGTCGGGCTTGGCCTGCAGCAGCTGGTCGACCTGCGAGGTGAAGACCGTGTCACCCGGGTTGTAGGGGACCGCGACCGAGACCTCGCCACCGGCGGCCTCGATGGCCTTGGTCGCGTTGTCCTTGAGGCCGATGCCGTAGGGGTCGTTGATGTAGATGATGCCGACGTTGGCTGCGCCGTCGCCGACCATCAGGTTGCCGAGCACGCGGCCCTGCAGCACGTCGGAGGGAGCGGTACGCCAGTAGTACCCGTCGTCGGCGTACGTGGTGAAGTCGGGCGAGGTGTTCGCCGGCGAGATCTGCACGATGCCGGCGTTGACCAGCTGGTCGATGAAGGTGAACGACACACCCGAGGACGCGGCACCGATCACCACGTCCGCACCGGCGTCGACGAGCTCGGTGGCGGACTGGGTCGCGATGTCGGTCGTGGTGTCGCCCGAGTCGCGCTCGGTGAGCTCGACCTTGAAGGGGAACTCGGAGCCCGTGGCCTCGATGTCCTTGATCGCGAGCTTGACACCCGCGACCTCGGGCGGGCCGAGGAACGCGAGGTTACCCGTGGCGGGGAGGATGGTTCCGACGTGGAACGTGCCGTCGGCCGTGGACACGGCGCCGCCGCCGGAGGACGCACTGGGCGCCGCGGCGTCGTTGCCGCCGCCACCCGAACAACCGGCGAGGACGAGCGCGCTGGCACCGACCAGGGCGATACCGCCCAGGACCTTGCCCGCGCGGCTACGCGTGAAGACGTTCATAGTGCTCCTTGCTGTGAATGAACGTTGGGCGACACGTGAGGTCGCCTGGTGACCTAAACCTAACCGGGCGCACGTTTTCGTCGTGTTGCCGTTCGTTAACGATGTGCGTCGTCGTGGTCACAGCCCCATAACGACCCTGGCGCTCTCGTCCGCGATGGCGTAGGTGCCTCGTCCGGTCGGGCCGGATAGCGCAGAAAGTGGCCGGTCAGACCGGTTCTGCGACGTCGGAAACCGAGCGACGGTGGCGACGCGACATCACGATCGAGTCCACGCTCAGCACGATGAGGGCGACCCAGACGAGACCGAAGCCGATCCACCGCTCGAGCGTCATCGGCTCCCCCAGCACCCACACGCCGATCGCGAACTGGATGATGGGTGCCACGAATTGCAGCAGGCCGATCACCGTGAGCGGGACGCGCCGCGCGCCCGACGCGAAGAGCAGCAGGGGGACGGCGGTGACCGCTCCCGCGAGCAGCAGGAGGACGGTGTGCAGCGCGCCGGCCGTACCGAGCGTGATGCCGGTCAGGTTCGCGACGAACACCAGCTGGACCGCCGCGACCGGGAGGAGCCAGAGCGACTCGAGGGTCAGACCGCTCACGGCATCAACGGCCGGGCCGATCTGCTTCTTCACGAGCCCGTAGAAGCCGAAGGAGAAGGCGAGCGTCAGGGCGATCCAGGGGAACGCTCCGTACCCGATGACGATCACCGCGACGGCGACGACCGCGAGGCCGATGGCGATCCACGGCACGATCCGCAGGCGCTCGCGGAGCACGATGACCCCGAGCAACACCGTCACGATCGGGTTGATGAAGTACCCGAGGCTCGTCTCGATGACGTGGTTCGTCAGGGCGCCGTAGAGGTACGTCTGCCAGTTGATGTAGATGAGGACGCCCGCGACAGCGGTGAGGCCCATCAGGCGAGGCTGCCGGACGATCGCGAGGAACGGTCGCCACGCGCGGAGGACGGTCAGCAGGATCAGGCAGAAGAGGAAGGCGAGGATGATCCGCCAAGCGACGACCTCGAACGGGCCGGTGGGCTTGAGCTGCAGGAAGTAGATCGGGAGGACGCCCCAGAGCAGGTAGGCACTCAGGGCGTACACGGCACCGCGGGTGCTCCCCCCGGTCGGGGCGGAAGGAGCGGCAGTCACCGATCCAGCCTACGCGGGCGGTCGCGCATCGGAGCGTCGTCGGTGCTCTCTTTCCTGCCAGATCACGCGACCGGGAACGACGAAGGCCCCGGATGCCATGGCATCCGGGACCTTCGTACGATCTCGCTCGGGATCAGCGGACGACGACCGCCAGCACGTCGCGAGCCGAGAGCACGAGGTACTCCTCAGCGCCGAACTTGACCTCGGTGCCGCCGTACTTGCTGTAGAGCACGCGGTCGCCGACGGCGACGTCGAGGGGGACGCGGTTGCCGTTGTCGTCGATGCGGCCGGGGCCGACGGCGACGACTTCGCCCTCCTGCGGCTTCTCCTTGGCGGTGTCGGGGATGACGAGACCACTCGCGGTGGTCTGCTCAGCCTCGACCTGCTTGATGACGATGCGGTCCTCGAGCGGCTTGATGGAAACCGACACGGTCTACCTCTTCTTTCTCGTTACAGAAGACTTGTCAGCACTCACGCGGGGAGAGTGCTAATCCGAGTGTAGAGAAGCGCTGGCACTCACGCAACGCGAGTGCCAACACAATCGCGCACCTAGGCTGAATCGGTGGATACCCGCGAGCTGACCGCCCTCCTCACGCCCGACGGCCTGCGCCTGCTCGACGAGGTGGGCCGGATCGAGTCCACCGACGACGCGGCGCGGACGGTGTCGCGACTGCGTGCCGCCGGCCACTCCCCCGACCTCGTCTCGGCGGTCGTCGGTCAGGCGCGGTTGAGGGTCCGCGCGACGACGAAGTTCGGCCCCTTCGCCGAGCGGATGCTCTTCACCCGAGCGGGCCTCGAACAAGCCACGCGCCTGTCGATCGCCGCGCGGCATGCCGGGCGGTTCCGTGCCGCGGGGATCACGCACGTCGCCGACCTCGGTTGCGGCATCGGCGGCGATGCCCTCGGGATGGCGGGTCTCGGCATCCGGGTCCGGGCCGTCGACGCCGATGAGGTGACGGCAGCGATCGCCGCGTACAACCTCGCTCCCTTCGACGACGCCGTGACCGTGACACATGCGCGCGCCGAAGACGTCGACCTCGAGGGAACGGATGCCGTGTGGCTCGATCCCGCGCGACGGACCGCCGGGCATTCCGAGACGCGACAGGTGTCGTCGGCCGAGTGGTCGCCCTCCCTGGACTGGGTCTTCGCGCTGCTGAAGGAACGGCCCGGCGGAGTGAAGCTCGGACCGGGCTTCGATCGCGACCAGATCCCCGACGACCTCGAGGCGCAGTGGATCAGCGCGGACGGCTCGACCATCGAGCTCGTCCTCTGGTCGGGAGCACTCGCCCGCGACGACGTGCGTCGCGCCGCCCTTGTCGTGCGCGGCGACGAGGCATGGGAGCTCACGGCTTCGGCCGACTCCCCCGACGTCGAGCCGCGCGAGCTCGGGGCGTTCGTGCACGAGCCGGACGGAGCGGTCATCCGCGCGCGGCTCATCGGCGAGGTCGCTCGCGCGCTCGACGCGGGGATGCTGGCCCCGGGTATCGCCTACCTGACCTCGGACGCGGCGCTCACGAGCCCGTTCGTGTCATCGTTCCGGGTGCGCGAGCAGCTCCCGGCGGACCCGAAGAAACTCGCGCAGGCGCTGCGTGCTCGCGGCATCGGGACGCTCGAGATCAAGAAGCGCGGCGTCGACGTCGATCCCGCGATGCTGCGCAAGAAGCTGTTCCTACGCGGCGACGAGGCGGCGACGCTCATCCTCACGCGTATCGGCTCGAAGCGGCTCGCCCTCCTGGCCGATCGCGTCTGAGCCCGTCACGCGGCGAGCTGCGAGAAGCCCCAGATCAGCCACCCGGCGCTGAAGACGGCGGACAGCAGCGCCAGCACGAGCGCCCATGTCGCCGCGCGTCGACCGTCGTGCGCGCGACGCAACGACATCGTCGCGATGATCGCGGCCACCGCGCTGAGCGGGAGCAGCCACCCCCAGAAGAACGACGACGCCAACGAGGCGATCGCGAGCAGCAGGGCCCACGGCGCGAGCGAGGGCGGCGGCTTCGGTGCCGGGGGGACGTAGGGGATGACGTGGTCGCCGAAGGCCGCCATCTCGAGTTGCGCTGTCGCGAGGCGGCCCTCCTCCGCGCCCGAATCGACGGGGTCGGTCTTCGCGGGCTCGGGGAGGACGGTCTGGCCCTCGACCTCTTTGCGCGCGCGCCGAGTCGGCGGGGACGCCTCGCTCACGCGGCGGCTCCGGGCTGCGGCGCAGGAGGCTCGGCATCCTGATCCTCCGCCACCTGGATCTCGGTGACGGGGAGCGTCGAGTCGGCGCCGAAGGCGAGGGTCGACGGACGACGACCCGAGGCGATGAGCTCGGCCGCGAGCGCCGCGATCATCGCACCGTTGTCGGTGCAGAGCCGCAGCGGCGGGATGCGGACGGCCACGCCCGCGGCGGCGGCCCGTTCGAGGGCGACATCGCGCAGGCGCTTGTTGGCGATGACGCCGCCGCCGAGGAGCAGACGCGGCACGCCGTAGCGCTCGCACGCGTCGAGGGCCTTGGTGACGAGCACGTCGACCACGGCTTCGCGGAACGACGCCGCCACGTCGGCGACCGGGACGGGCTCGCCCGCCGCCTCGTGCTGCTCGACCCACCGGGCGACGGCGGTCTTGAGGCCCGAGAACGAGAAGTCGTAGCGGTGGGATGCCATGTCGGAGGCGCGCGACAGCCCCCGCGGGAAGCGGATCGCGGTCGGATCGCCGGAAGCCGCAGCGCGATCGATCTCGGGACCGCCGGGGTACGGCAGCTTCAACAGTCGCGCGACCTTGTCGAAGGCCTCGCCCGCGGCGTCATCCATGGTCTCGCCCAGCAGCTCGACGTCGCTGGTCAGATCGCGCACGAGGAGGAGAGACGTGTGCCCGCCGCTCACGAGGAGGGCGACCGTGGGGTACTCCAGCTCGCCGGCGTCGACGTCGAGGATGTCGGCGGCGATGTGACCGACGAGATGGTTCACGGCGTACAGCGGCTTGTCGAGGGCCACCGCGAGCCCCTTGGCCGCGCCGACACCGACCATCAGGGCACCGGCGAGCCCGGGGCCGCTCGTGACGGCGACGGCGTCGAGGTCGGCGAGGGTCACGCCCGCTTCGGCGAGCGCGGCATCGATCGAGGGCTGGAGGGCCTCCAGGTGCGCGCGGGCGGCGACCTCGGGGACGACGCCGCCATAGCGCGCGTGCTCGTCCATGCTCGAGGCGATCGTGTTGCTCAGGAGCTGTCGACCGCGGACGATCCCGATCCCGGTCTCGTCGCAGCTGGTCTCGATGCCGAGTACGAGGGGGGCGTGCATCAGCACCAACCCTTTCCGGTCGTCGGGGCGTTCACGGATCCGGAAGATGGCGCCGGATCCGGATCCCGTTGCGGTTCTGCTCCGGATCCGGTGCCTTTTTCCGATTCTGCGAACGCGGATGCCACGCCCTCGGCGCGGCGCGCCGCCCAACCGCGCAGGTCGAGCTGCATCACGATCGCGTCGACGTCGTCGGGCTGGTAGTACCGCGGGCGGCGCCCCACCTCGACGAACCCCTCCGAGGCGTACAGCGTCTGAGCGACGGGGTTGTCGGCGCGGACTTCGAGGAACACGTCGTGGACGCCCCGACGGCCCGCCTCCTCGAGCAGGGTCGTGAGCAGCGCTCGCCCCCGCCCTCGACCGCGCGCGGCCTCGGAGATGGTGATGGTCTGGACGTCGGCATCCCGAGCCCCGCGCACCGCGCGCAGACCCGCGTACCCGATCACACGGCCCGCTTCTTCGACGACGACGTACCAGCAGTGGGGCGAGGCGAGCTCCTCGCGCATCATCGCCGCGCTCCAGGCGTCGGTCGGGAACGAGGCGTGCTCGAGTGCCATGATCGCGTCGAGGTCGTCGAGGGTGGCGCCGCGCGTCGTCATCCGCTCACCCTCTTCGGGGCGTGTGCGGCGACGACATCGGGGCTGCGCAGGTAGAGCGGTTCGGGACCCGCGAGGGTGCGCCCGGCGTCGAGGGCGCGGGCTGCGGCGAGGGAGATCATCGCGGCCGACACGCTCGTCGCGTCGACGCGGGCCGCGCCGAGCTCGGCCAGGCGGCCATCGAGGTCGTCGCGCGGGCTGAGCGCGGCATCCGAGACGCGGACGGGAAGGCCGTCGTCGTCGATACCGTCGTAGACGCTGTAGGCGAACTCCCGTCGGCGTGCGTCGGTCACGACCGCGAAGCGCGGGGTCTCGACGTCGATCAGCGCATCGGCGAGCAGGATTCCCAGCGCGATGCCGTCGTGGCTGGGCACGGGCACGACCGGGACACCGCGCCCCAGCGCGTACACCCGAGCGGTCGCGATCCCGACCCGCAGTCCCGTGAAGGGGCCCGGTCCCATCCCGATCGCCACGTGCGTCGGCGCCGGGGCCGCGGACGTCGCGCGCCGCAACAGATCGCCGATGACCTCCGCGTGACCGAGGGGGTTCGCGCTCTGTTCGTCCGCGAGCACTTCACCGTCGCGCGTGATCGCCGCGACGGCGGTGCCGAGCGAGGTGTCGATGCCGAGGATCACCGTTCCAGGTTATCCGCCGCGGGTCGTGGCATCCGATCGGGGTCCGTGTTCCGAAGAAGGATCATGGATGCCACCGACCTCGGCCTGCGACGGCTCGCCGTTCCCACCACGGTGGGGACGATCGTCGTCCACGCGGGCCGAGCGTCGGGGAGTCCGGTCGCCACCGTGCTGCTGCACGGCGCAGCCGGATCGTGGCGGACGTGGATTCCGCTGATCGCGGCGTCGGACGGGATGCGGCGGCCCCTGTCGGACATCATCGCGATCGACCTGCCCGGTTGGGGCGAGTCGGCCGGCCCCGTTCCCGACGCGGGAGACCTCGCCGTGGCTGTGGCGGCCGTCGCGCGCGCACTCGGGTATCCGCGCTGGCGCGTGGTCGGGCACTCGCTCGGGGCGGTGGTCGCGCTGGATGTCGCCGCGCGCTTCCCCGGCGCGACGGTCGCCGTCGGCGTGGTCTCGCCGAGCGGACGGGGAGCGCGGATGGTGGCACAGCACCCGGTCCGCGGCATCCTGACCCTGCCCGGACTCAGCGGCATGGTCCTGGCGATGCGCCTGCTGCGCGGCCTCGGGCCCCTGTCACGACCGCTGCTCTCCCTGCTGGCGCGAACGGGCCTGCTGCGCCTGCTGGCACGGCCGCTGTTCCGGCATCCCGCGCGCGTCGACCGTACGGTCAGCGACGCCCTCGCGTACGAGATCCGACCCGCCTCGTTCCTCGCCGCCGCTCGCGCGGCGCGCACCCACGACGACGCCGTCTGGCGGCGTGTCGCGTGCCCGGTCCGCGTGGTCCGGGGGCGCCACGACGTGTTCGTCGCGGCGCGCGATGGTCAGCGGTGGGGGCGGCTGATCCGCGATCTCGACGAGATCGTCCTCGACGACAGCGGTCATTTCGCACACGTCGAGCAGCCGGTCCCCACGCTTCTCGCGCTCCGCGAGGTCTGGGCGGCCGACCGCGTGCCGGCTCCGGTCAGGCGGTCGGCAACCGCAGCGTGACGACGGTTCCCGCGCCCTCGCGCGAGCGCAGTTCGACGTCCCCGCCGTGACGGTGGAGGATCGTCCGCACGAGAGAGAGGCCAATACCCGAGCCGGGCACATCACGGGCGTTCGCCGCGCGCGCAAGGTCGTCGAACACGACGGCCTGGGCGTCGGCCGGGACCCCGCGTCCCGTGTCGGCGACCTCGATGACGGCCCCGCCGCCGTCCTCCCGCAGGCGGACCTCGATCGGACCGGATGCCGAGAACTTGACCGCGTTGGCGAGGACGTTGTCGAGGGCCAGGGCGAGTAGATCGGGGTCTGCCGGGAGCACCGGGACCGACCACGGCACCCGCTCGGCGATGACGCTGATGCGCCCCCTCGCCTCGGGGCGCTGCTGTTCGAGCGCGTGCACCGCGTCGCGAGCGAGCGCCTCGAGGTCGACCGGCTCGGTCTCGAGCGGCCTCGTCTCGATCTCGGACAGTTTGCGGAGGTCTCCCACGAGCGCTGCGAGTCGTCGCGCCTGCGCGTCGATCACCTCGACGTGAGCGGGAGCCGCGGCAGGATCGATTCCCGCCAGGGTCGCCCGGATGGCCGTGATCGGATTCTTCAGCTCGTGGTCGAGCCGCGCGAGGAAGCGTCGATGCGCCTCGCGCTCTTCACCGCGCCCCGCGCGGTATCCCTCGTCCCGCGCGACGGCGCGCGCTGCTTCTGCCCGGCCCCGCCGTGCCACGACGGTCACGATGACGGCAGCGATGATCGAGAGAACCACGCCGATGTACACCGCGACGAGAGGCAGGGCCGTGCTCACGGTGAGCGCCCTCCGCTCCCCGGCGACGAACAGCGAGAGAGCCACGATCGCGCCGACCGCCACGGGCAGCACGATCGCGAGAACCGCCGCCCGCCGGCTCATGCGGCACCGACCGGGTGCACGAAGCGGTATCCCGCACTCTGCACGGTCTCGATGTAGCGCGGGGCGCCGGGGTCGTCGCCGATCACGCGCCGCAGCTCGGCGATGCGGTGGTCGATGGCGCGGGTCGAGGTGACAAAGTCGAAGCCCCACAGCGCGGTCAGTAGACGGTCGCGCGTGTGCACCTCCCCGGGGTGCGCCATGAGGTAGTCCAGCAGCATCACGGCCTTGGGCGTCAGGGTCACCTCGGCGCCGTCGCGCCAGACGCGCCGCGCGGACCGGTCGAGCTCGAGGGCTCCCGCCCTCAGTCGCGGTGCCGCGCTCAACGGGCGCTCCCCCGGCACGCTGCGCCGCAGCACCGCCCGGACGCGCGAGAGCAGCTCCTGCGGGTCGAACGGTTTGTTGAGGTAGTCGTCGGCGCCCTCGTCGAGGGCGGCGCTGCGCTCGTACGACTCGCCCACCTGGGTCAGCAGGATGATGGGCAGCCAGCGCCCCTCCGCGCGCACGCGGCGGACGAACTCGCGCCCGTCGACACGCGGCATGATGACGTCGCACACGGCGAGCGCGATGTCGCCGGTGGGGAGCACGTCGAGCGCCTCCTGCCCGTCGGCTGCGACCACGACGCGGTAGCCGCTGCGCTCGAGGAAAGCCCCGAGACCGGCGCGGATCGTCTCGTCGTCGTCGACGAGCAGGATGCCTGGGCGTTCGTCGCTCACGACGACACCCACGTGGCGAACACGGGAACACCGACCGCGACGGCGATGAGCACGCCGACCCCGATGATCGTGGCGGCCAGGACGAGATACCCGAGGACGAGACCGACGATGGCGAGGGTCGCCCCGCGGTCGCCGGTGCGACGGATCTGTCCGAGAGCGACGTGCCCGAAGACGACGGGCAGGATGCCGAATCCGCACAGCCCCAGCACGAAGGCGGCGATCGCGAGACCGTTCGTCCGCGGCGGAGCCGGGGCCCAGACGGGGACCGGCGCGCTCATCGCTCGTCCCGGACGGACGTCGTCGCGACGCCCGTGTCGTCGAGGCGTGGGGCGCTCCCCCGCCAGAGGATCGTGTTCACGTCGCCGCTGACGGCGAGATCGCCCACCTGCTGGGCGTACACGACGATCCCGTCCCCCTTCACGGTGAGCCTCGAGACGTCGTCGAGCACCACCACCGTCGCGAAGCCCGAGACGGTGACGTCGTCGCACGCCCCCTCGACCCGGACGACCTTGCCGTCGTCGGCGATGACGAGACCGGGAGTGCAGGCGACGGTGGTGTCCGCGAGCGAGATCGCCTCGTCGCGGGTACGGAGGTTCGACGGGGCCTCGGCCGCATCGGAGGCGTCGGGGGCGGGCGGCGCGATCACCTCGGGCCGCGGATCGTCCGTGACCGCCTCGACACTCGTGGCGTCGGTCGGCGAGGGCAGGGGGCCGGCGGCATCCTTCTCGTCCGTGATGCTCACGGCGCAGCCGGTGAGAGCGGCGAGGCCGAGCCCCAGGGCCAGGGCGGATGCGGTGATTCTGCGCATGTCAGCCTCCGAAAGTGGGGACGAGGATCTCGACCCGGCGGTTGAGTTGGCGACCCGCGGGGTTGTCGGCCCCGTCGATCTCGTTCGCGGCGACGGGCCGGGATTCTCCGTACCCTTCCGCCGTCCAGTCGGTGGGTGTCCCCCGTTGGCGGAGCGCCTCGACGACGGCCTGCGCCCGGCGCTCCGACAGCACCTGGTTCTCGGCATCGGTGCCGATGGCATCCGTGTGTCCGGAAACGGTCGCCGCCGGGACGGCCGCCTGGGTGAGGACGGTCGCGAGCGCGTCGAGCACGGATACCGCATCCGGGCGGATCTCCGCCGAGTCGAAGTCGAACAGCACCGCGTCGGACAGGGTCAGGGTGGTGCCGCAACTCGTCACGGGGGCCAGCGCCGTCAGCGGTGGGAACACGCCGAGCCGCGGCACGGGCGCCAGCGGGGCGACGGATACGGTCACCCCGTCGACGCGGCCGGTGCCGTCGCCGAAGTTCTGGATCTCGACGGTGCCGTCGCGGTACGACCCGGAACCGTCGCCGGAGTTCTGAATCTCGACCGCTCCGGCGCGGTAGGTCCCCGAACCGTCGCCGAAGTTCTGGATGCTCTCGTCGCCGCGGGTGCTCGTGCCCGACCCGTCGCCGAAGATCTGCACGTCGCGGGTCGCATCGCGGTACGTTCCCGAGCCGTCACCGAAGTTCTGGATCGACACGTCGCCCGAGGTGTACGACCCCGATCCGTCGCCGAAGTTCTGGATCTCGACGCCGCCGATCGTCGTCGACCCCGACCCGTCACCGAAGTTGCGGACGGCGCCGTCGGGCCCGGTATAGCTACCCGAGCCGTCGCCGTACAGCACCGCCGTACCGGCTCCGGCGCTCACGCTCTGCCCGGCGTCGCACGGCGCGGAGCTGACCGTCACCCCCGGCAGCGAGGCGAGCGACGACGACGCCTCGATCGTGAAGGCCGAGGCCGAGTCGTCCAGCACCGCCAGGTCGGGCAGGGTGAACAGGGGCACCGGCGGGAACTCGCCCACGTCGTATCCGGCGACCCGGGCGACGTCCGGCTCCGGCGTCGACGTCCCCGGATCGATGGACGGCGAAGGGGCGGAGACGGATGCCACCGGCTCCGCGCTGCACCCGACGAGAACCAGGGCGGCGAGAGCGGCGGAGACACCGAGGGTCCGGCGGACCGAGGGAGAGCGGGGGGATCGACTCATGGCATCCACCGTATTGACCCGATGTCGCACCCGTGTCGCCGCGATGTCGCTGTTTCGCGACAACCGTGGCGCGCACAGGTCACGGTCGACGCGAGATCGTCACCGTCCGCGGAGCGTCCGCATCGAGGTCGAGCGTGTGCGGAGCGATCTCGCCACAGGCGTTGTCGACACCGCGACCGCCCACCTCACGGTCGATCTCGATCTCCCACCAGGAGTCGGCGAGGTACTCGGCGACCCCGCGCCCCCACTCGACGATCACCGCAGATCCCGCCACATCGATGTCGAGATCGTCGAGCTCGACGGCAGCCCCCAGACGATAGGCGTCGACGTGCACGAGAGGCGTCCCCCCGACCAGCGAGGGGTGCGTGCGCGCGATCACGAAGGTCGGGCTCTGGACGGGACCCCGGATGCCGAGCCCCTCGCCGATCCCGCGGGTCAGGGTCGTCTTGCCGGCGCCGAGCGGGCCGGTCAGCACGACGACGTCGCCCGGCTCCAGCGCGCGCCCGAGAGCGCGGCCGAGCTCCTCCATGTCGCCCGGACCGTCGACACGGCGTTCACCGAGCAGCTCTTCGGGCACGCTCATGCGCCGACCTCCCGACGCGGCACCCGGGCGCCGATGCGCGTGACGATCTCGTAGTCGATCGTGTCGGCGGCGTCGGCCCAGTCGCGCGCCGCGGGGACCCCGAGGGTCGGATCACCGAACAGCACGACCTCGTCGCCGACCGACACGGGGTGGTCGCCGACATCGACGACGAACTGGTCCATCGCGATGCGCCCGGCGACCGTGAACCGGCGCCCTCCGATCACGACGGGCCCACGGTCCGAGGCCTGTCGGGGCACGCCGTCCGCATACCCGAGGGGCACGAGCGCGAGGGTCGTGTCGCGCTCGGTGCGGTAGGCGTAGCCGTACGACACCCCTGTTCCCGCCGGCACGCGGCGAACGGCCGACACCGCGCCGCGCAGGGTCATGGCCGGGCGCAGGCCCAGATCCGCCGACGTCCGATCGTGGAACGGGGAGATGCCGTAGATGCCGATGCCGATGCGCACGGCGTTCAGACGCGTCTGCGGGAGCGCGATGGCCGCGTGCGTCGCGGCGATGTGCCGAAGCGGCGGATGAAGACCCGCGGATGCCGCGAGAACGACGCCCTCCTCGAAGCGAGCGAGCGCAGCGAGGTCGTCCGCCTCGCTCGTGTTCGACAGGTGCGAGAACAGTCCGACCACGCGCAGCCGTCCGATGCGCTCGAGGCGCGCAGCCTCAGCGAACACGGTTCGCCAGTCGGCGGGCGCGACACCGTTACGCGAGAGGCCCGTCTCGATCTTGAGGTGCACCGCCGCGGGGCGATCGCCCTGAGCCGAGTCCGCCGCGCGCAGCAACTGGTCGATGTCGGAGATTCCGAGCTCGATGTCGTGGCGCACCGCCTCGACGAACGACGCCCCGGGCGCGTGCAACCACGCGAACAGCGGCGCATGGATGCCCGACCGGCGCAGCGCGAGAGCTTCGTCGATGTCGGACACGCCGATCCGGGTCGCCCCTCCGCGCAGGGCGGCCACCGCCGCGCGATGCGCGCCGTGACCGTACCCCGCGGCTTTGACGACCGCGATGACCTCGACCCCCGTGAGGCGTCGGAGGTGTCGGACGTTCTCCGCGATCGCATCCACGTCGACGAGGGCTTCGCGGAGCACTCCCGGTGCCATTCTCATGCGGTGTCTCCTGGAGGGGTCGGCGTTCCGGCTTCGGCGATCACGTACGCGGTGGCGAGCCCCGCGTCGTGCGACATCGACAGGTGCAACACCGTGATGCCGCGGGCCGCGATCGTGTCGGCGGTCTCACCGCTCAGGGCGAAGACCGGGCGGCCCGAGGGCTCGGACGCGACCTCGATGTCGGTCCAGTACACGCCGTCCGAGCCGCCGAGGGCCTTGATGAGCGCTTCTTTCGCGGCATATCGTGCGGCGAGGGAGCGGGGTTTGAGCACGCGCTCCGCGGGCGCGAAGAGGCGGGGCAGCAGCCGCGGGGTCCGCGCGAGCTGCTCCTCGAAACGGGGCACGTCGACCAGGTCGACGCCGATTCCGACGATCATGCACCCTCCCCTCCTGGCATCCTGTCCATTCTGCCCGGTCGCCGGGACGAGGAAGGGGCCGGATGCCACGGCATCCGGCCCCTTCCTCGGTCTGGCTTACTCGACCGTGACCGACTTCGCGAGGTTTCGCGGCTGGTCGACATCGAGGCCCTTGGCCTCGGCCAGACCCATGGCGAAGATGTGGAGGGGCACCACGGCCAGCAGCGGCTCGAAGAGAGGAGCCGCGAGCGGGATGCGCAGCACCTCGTCCGCCGCGGGGAGAACGGCGACGTCGCCCTCCTCGGCGATCGCGATGACGCGGGCACCGCGGGCGCGGATCTCCTCGATGTTCGAGACGACCTTCTTGTGCATCTCTCCCGAACCGCGCGGCGAGGGCACCACGACGAACACCGGCTGGCCGGGCTCGATCAGGGCGATGGGGCCGTGCTTGAGCTCACCGGCGGCGAAACCCTCGGCGTGGATGTACGCCAGTTCCTTGAGCTTGAGCGCGCCTTCGAGCGCGATCGGGTACCCGACGTTGCGGCCGAGGAACAGCACCGAGCGGGTGTCGGCCATCCAGTGCGCGAGCTGCTCGATGCGCGATTGCTCGCTCTCGAGCACGCGGGCGATCTTGCCGGGGACCGCCTCGAGCTCGGTGACCGCCTCGACGGCTGCCATCGCGTCGACGGCGCCGCGGACACGACCCACGTGCAGGGCGAGGAGGTAGAGCGCGGTGATCTGCGCGACGAACGCCTTCGTCGAGGCCACGGCGACCTCGGGGCCCGCGTGCGTGTAGACGATGGCATCCGATTCGCGCGGGATGGTGGCGCCCTGCGTGTTGCAGATCGACAGGGTCTTCGCGCCGCGCGAGCGGGCGTACTTGACGGCCATGAGCGTGTCCATCGTCTCGCCGGACTGACTGATCGAGACGACGAGGGTGCGAGGGGAGAGCACCGGGTCGCGATAGCGGAACTCATGCGCGAGCTCGACGTCGACGGGGACGCGCGTCCAGGTCTCGAGCGCGTACTTGCCGACCATGCCGGCGTACGCGGCGGTTCCGCAGGCGATGACGAGGATGCGGTCGATGTCGGCGAGGAACTCGTCCAGCCCCTCCAGCTCGGGAATCTCCACCCGGCCCTCGTGGATCCGGCCGCGCAGCGTGTTGGCGACGGCCTCGGGCTCCTCCGAGACTTCCTTGGCCATGAACGACGACCAGCCGCCCTTCTCCGCCGCGGACGCGTCCCAGGTGACCTCGAAGGCCTCGACCTCGACGGGAGCGCCCGAGAAGTCGGTCACCTCGACGCCGTCCGGGGTGATGGCCACGATCTCGTCCTGCCCGATGGCGAGCGCGTTGCGGGTGTGTTCGACGAAAGCGGCGACGTCGGAGCCGAGGAAGTTCTCGCCCTCGCCCAGGCCGATCACGAGCGGCGAGTTGCGGCGCGCGCCGACGACGAGGCCGGGGTGGTCCTCGTGCATCGCGAGCAGCGTGTAGGCGCCCTCGAGGCGCGACACGACGGAGCGGAAAGCCTGCACGAGGTCCTTGGTGCGGGCGTATTCCCGACCGATCATGACCGCGGCGACCTCGGTGTCGGTCTCGCTGCGGAAGGCGAAGCCGTCGCCCACGAGCTCGCTCTTGAGCTCGGCGAAGTTCTCGATGATGCCGTTGTGGATGACGGCGAGCTTGTCGTCGTCGGCCAGGTGCGGGTGCGCGTTGGCGTCGGTGGGGCCGCCGTGCGTGGCCCAGCGGGTGTGCCCGATGCCGGTCGTCCCGTTGGGCATCGGCGACGACTCGAGGTCCTCGCGAAGGACCGCCAGCTTGCCGGCGCGCTTGCGCATGCCCAGCCCGCCGTCACCGTCGATCACGGCGATGCCCGCGGAGTCGTAACCCCGGTACTCCAGCCGCGACAGGCCCGCGAGAAGGATGTCCTGGCTCTGCCGAGGACCCACGTAACCGATGATTCCGCACATAGCTTCCGAGTCTACGGGGCCGCGCCTGAACGAACTCCCGTTGGATGCGAGGGCTCAGAGCTTGCGCAGCAGCACCGATTCGACGGTGTGATCGGCGCCCTTCTGCAGCACGAGCTTCGCGCGGTGCCGCGTGGGCAGAACGTTCTCCTCGAGGTTGGGGAGGTTGATCTCACGCCAGAAGCCCAGTGCCCGCTCGACCGCCTCCTCGTCGCTGATGTCCGCGAAGACGCGGAAGAACGACGACGGGTTCGTGAAGGCGTTGTCGCGCAGCGCCAGGAAGCGATCGACGTACCAGCGCTCGATGTGGGCAGCATCGGCATCCACGTAGATCGAGAAGTCGAACAGGTCGCTGACCGCGACCTCGTTCGGCGAGGGCGGCGGCTGCAGCACGTTCAGCCCCTCCACGATCACCACGTCCGGCCGGTGCACGGTGACGTGCGCGTCGGGCATGATGTCGTACCGCACGTGGGAGTAGAACGGAGCGCGCGCCTCCTCGGCCCCCGACTTCACCTCGCTGAGGAACTCGACGAGAGCTCGCCGGTCGTAGGACTCCGGGAAGCCCTTCCGGTCCATGAGGCCCCGCCGCTCGAGCTCGGCGTTCGGATAGAGGAAACCGTCCGTGGTCACCAACTCGACGCGCGGGGTGTCGGGCCAGCGACTCATCAGCTCGCGCAGCAGGCGCGCGATGGTGGACTTGCCCACCGCCACGGATCCGGCGACCCCGATGACGAAGGGGGTCGTGGCATCCGGTTCTCCCAGGAAGGCGCTCGTGTCGGCCCCCAGTCGCCGCGTGGCGCGCGCGTAGAGGCTCAGCAGGCGACTCAACGGCAGATAGACCTCGGCGACCTCGCGCTGGTCGAGCCGGTCGCCGATGCCGCGCAACTGCACGACCTCGGTCTCGGTGAGCGGCTGTTCGATCCCCCCGGCCATGCGGGCCCACTCGGCTCGATCGATCTGTCGATAGGGGCTCAGCGACGGTGCGGCGGCGGTCTCGGACACGCGGCAATGCTACTCGCGGGCCGATCGGCGCCTTCCCACTACGCTCGGACCGTGCGTCTCGGAGTCCTCGACATCGGCTCGAACACGGTCCACCTGCTCGTCGCCAACGCGCGAGCCGGGGGCCGCCCCACAGCCACCACGTCCCACCGCTCGGTGCTGCGCCTCATGCGCTACCTCCAGCCCGACGGGTCGATCTCGCCCGAGGGAGTGAAGGGACTCGTGGATGCCGTCACCGCGGCCCGCGCGACGGCCGAGGCCGAAGGGGTCGACGAACTCCTCGCGACGGCGACGTCGGCGGTCCGCGAGGCGACGAACGGCGACGCCGTGATCGCGCGGATCGAGGAAGCCCTCGGCCAGCCGCTGCAGGTGCTCGGCGGGGAGACCGAGGCGCGCTTCACCTATCTCGCGGTGCGGCGGTGGTTCGGCTGGTCGGCGGGACAGATCCTGCTGTTCGACATCGGCGGCGGATCGCTCGAGATCGCCGGCGGTGCCGACGAGCTACCCGATCTCGCGGAATCGGTCCCGCTCGGCGCGGGACGCTCGACCGTGCAGTTCCTCCCTCACGACCCGCCCAGCGCCGACGAGATCGACGCGCTGCGCCAGCACGCCATGTCCGTCCTGGCGCCGGTGGCCGAGCGCTTCGCCGCCCTCCCCCGCCCCGACCACGTGGTGGGGTCGTCGAAGGCGATCCGCTCTCTCGCGAAGCTCGCGGGGTACCCGGTGCCGGGCTGGTCGGGGATCGACCGCATGGTCCTGCCCCGGCGGCAGCTGAAGGATTGGATCCCGCGTCTCGCGCAGATCCCCGCCGACGCGCGCGAGGCACTGCCCGGCATCACCGCGGATCGGACGTTCCAGATCGTCGCCGCCGCGATCGTGGTCGAGCGCGCGATGAAGGCCATGGACGTCGAAGAGCTCGAGGTCTCCCCCTGGGCTCTGCGCGAGGGTGTGCTGCTGCGCTACATCGAGTCGCTGGAGTACTGAACGACGAAGGCTCGGGGACTCAGATGAATCGAGGTCCCCGAGCCTGTCGAAGGGACCGAACGCCCGCGGACGTTCTCGAACTCGTCGAGGGGACGAGCGGCTACAGCGCGAGTCGCTCCCGCACGACATCGGCGAGCCGGTCGGCGTGGGCCCGCGCGACATCCTCCGACGCCGCCTCCACCATCACGCGGACGAGCGGTTCGGTGCCGGAGGCGCGCAGCAGCACGCGCCCGGAGTCGCTGAGCTCGGCCGTCGATGCGGCGACCGCCGCTTGCACGCCCTCATCGTCGACACCGTCGCGATCGACCCCGCGGACGTTCACGAGCACCTGCGGGTACACGGTCATCAGCGACGCCAGCTCGGCCAGGGTCTTGCCCTGCCGCGCCATCTCGGCGACGACGTGCAGACCCGTCAGCAGACCGTCGCCGGTCGTGGCGAAGTCGCTCATGATGACGTGCCCCGACTGCTCGCCGCCGAGGGAGTATCCGCCCTCGTTCATGGCCTCGAGCACGTAGCGGTCTCCGACGCCGGTCTGGAGGACCCGGATGCCATGGGCTTCCATCGCTCGGTGCAGACCGAGGTTGCTCATGACGGTGGCGACGAGCGTGTCGTCGACGAGCGTCCCGCGCTCCTTCATCGCGACGGCGAGGATCGCCATGATCTGGTCGCCGTCGACGACGTTGCCCTGCGCGTCCACGGCGAGGCACCGATCGGCATCTCCGTCGTGGGCGATGCCGACGTCGGCTCCGAGGCGCACGACCGTCTCGGCGAGCACGTCCAGGTGCGTCGAGCCCACGCCGTCGTTGATGTTCAGCCCGTCGGGGTCGGCACCGATCACGGTGACCGTGGCGCCCGCGTCTTTGAACGTCTCGGGCGACACACCGGCGGCGGCGCCGTGCGCGCAGTCGAGAACGACGTGGATGCCGTCGAGCCGGTGCGGCAGAGAACCGAGAAGATGCAGCACGTAGCGGTCTTCCGCGTCGGCGAAACGCCGGATACGGCCGACGTCGGCACCGGTGGGCTGGAGTCGCTGCCCTTCGAGGGCGCGCTCGATCCGCTGCTCCACGATGTCGGGGAGCTTCGTGCCGCCGCGGGCGAAGATCTTGATCCCGTTGTCGGGAGCGGGGTTGTGCGAGGCCGAGACCATCACGCCGAAATCGGCGTCACGGTCGGCGATGAGGAACGCGGTGGCGGGGGTCGGGATCACGCCGGCGTCGAGGACGTCGACACCGGAGGAAGCCAGGCCCGCGGAGACGGCGGCCGCGAGGAACTCCCCCGAGACGCGAGGATCGCGGGCGACGACGGCCGTGAGGCGACGCCCCTCGGCCTTGCGCGCCTCCGCAGAACGGCCCTGGCCCAGGACGACGGCAGTCGCCTGGGCCAGGTGCAACGCGAGCTCGGCGGTGAGGAGGCCGTTGGCCAGCCCCCGCACCCCGTCCGTGCCAAAAAGAGGCATACGGAGTTTCGAACTCAGCGCTTGGAGTACTGAGGCGCCTTGCGGGCCTTCTTGAGACCGGCCTTCTTGCGCTCCTTGACGCGAGCGTCGCGCGAGAGGAAGCCGGCCTTCTTCAGGGTCGGGCGGTTGTTCTCGGCGTCGATCTCGTTGAGCGCACGGGCGATGCCCAGGCGCAGCGCGCCGGCCTGGCCCGAGGGGCCGCCACCGGAGATGCGCGCGATCACGTCGTACGAGCCCGCGAGCTCGAGCACCGTGAACGGGTCGTTGATCAGCTGCTGGTGCAGCTTGTTCGGGAAGTAGTCCTCGATCGTGCGGCCGTTGACCGTGATCGTGCCCGAGCCGGGAACCAGACGCACGCGGGCGATGGCCTGCTTGCGGCGGCCCACGGCTGCGCCGGGAACCGAGAGCACGGGGCGCTCGGCGGCGACGACGGACTGCTCGGCCGGCGTCTCGGTGCTGTAGTTGCTGGAGTCGATGTTCGACACTGTTTCGTCCTTATCCGGCGGCGCTTACTGGGCGACCTGGTCGAAGGTGTATGCCGTGGGCTGCTGGGCACCGTGGGGGTGCTCCGCGCCGCGGTAGACCTTGAGCTTCTTGAGCTGCGCCGCGCCGAGGCTGTTCTTGGGCAGCATGCCGCGGATGGCCTTCTCGACCGCGCGGACGGGGTTCTTCTCGAGGAGTTCGTCGTAGGTGACGGACTTCAGACCGCCCGGGTAGCCCGAGTGGCGGTACGCCTTCTTGTTCTGGAGCTTCTGACCCGTGAGCGCCACCTTCTCGGCGTTGATCACGATGACGAAGTCGCCGGAGTCGATGTGGTTGGCGAAGGTCGGCTTGTGCTTGCCGCGGAGGAGGACCGCCGCGTGCGAGGCCAGGCGGCCGAGAACGACGTCGGTGGCGTCGATAACGACCCACTCGCGCGTGACCTCAGCGGCCTTGGGGGTGAAAGTGCGCGTCACAGTAGTGCTGCTTTCTTGATCGAACGGAGGAGTTCGTGAATCCCGCTCCGGTGGTCCGTTCCCGTGTCGAAGACCGGGGAACAGGGCCGGTGGAGGGCTCACGTTCGGGCAACCTGCTCGCAGAGAGGCAGGCACCAAAGATCAAGACTACGACATTCGGATGCCGACGCCAAACGGAGCGCGCACCGTCAGCCCGCGAGGGACGAGGGAGTCATCGCCAGAGAGTGCCCACCGCGACGAGGGCGATCCCCGTGGCATTGAACACGACGTGCGTGGCGACCGCCGCCCACAGCCGGCCCGTCCCGAGCACGAGGGCAGCCGTGACGACCCCC
The DNA here is from genome assembly GCF_048381605.1 of Microbacterium sp. S1037. Lineage (NCBI taxonomy): Bacteria > Bacillati > Actinomycetota > Actinomycetes > Micrococcales > Microbacteriaceae > Microbacterium > Microbacterium sp. S1037. The sequence continues at coordinate 1,515,887 of NZ_JBLWIG010000001.1, read as the reverse complement.
AGGAGCGCGAGTGCCCACACATCCGACACGGACGACGACGCGACGAGGAGGTGCGCGGCGACGAAGAGCACGGTCGACATGGCCGTCGCGGCCACCGCTCCCGCGAGGCGCCCCGACCACCGGCGGACGACCGTGTACGCGCACACCAGCACGACGCCCCGGAAGAAGGATTCCTCGAGGACGGGCGCGACCGCGACACCGGAGATCGCGTCGACGACGAAGCCGTCCGGGAGCGCCCCGTCGACCGTCGTCGTGGAGGGCCACGGCAGCGGGCCGCCCCCGGCTTGCGCCAGGGCGCCCTGGACGAATCGCACGACGACACCGAGGACGACGCCGTACAGGAGATCGACGACGCGGAAGTCCAGGAGACCGCGAGGGCGGGACCGGCTCCACGCCCAGACCACCGGTACCGCGAATCCGAGCCAGATGATCGCTTGCGCGGCGGTCGCGGCGATCGGAGCGGGCAGGACGAGGGAGAGCTCCCTTGCGACGAGGGCGCCGGCACCCCCGGTGGCCGTCGCCCACCCCAGCAGGCCCAGCCCCCACGGCGCCGTCGTCGCCCCGCCCTCGCGCCACGGGCGGTGGGGACGACGGCGTCGTCGTCGCCGCATCGGGGTGACGTCGCCGGGTGGGGCATCGCGGACGCTCATGAGCGTCACCGTAGAGGTGTGATCCCACGGCATCCCGGGGGCGTCCGACGGTGACGGGGCGTCACGCGTGGCGCCCGTCTATCGCTTCACCCGACCGAACCGCGGGACTCACCCGCGCGGCCGGGCTCGCACCCGGCCGCGCGAGGATCAGCGCTGCAGAAAGTCCAGGAGAACCCGGTTGAACTCTTCGACGTGGCTGACATTGACGCCGTGCGGAGCGCCGGCCACGACGTGGAGCTCGCTACCCGGGATGGCCGCGTGCGTACGCGCACCCGAGCCCTCGAAGGGCACGGTGGAATCGCTGTCGCCATGGATGACGAGCGTGGGCATGGTGACGTTGGGCAGGTCGTCGCGGAAGTCCGTGGTGGCGAACGCCTCCATCGCCTTGAGCGCTGCGTGGTGGTCGGCCTGATTCGCGAGCCGCTCCGCCTCGGCGCGGTCCGCCTCGGACACGGCGAGCGTGCCGTCGACAGAGAAGAAGTCGGTGGTGAACTGGTGGTAGAACGCCTTCTCATCGTCCTTCAGCCCCTGCTTCATGCCGTCGGCGGTCTCCTCGTCGAGCGGGCCCTCCGGGTTGTCGTCGGTCTTCGCGAGGTACGGCGGTACCGCCGCGGCGAAGACGACGCTGTGCACGCGGTCGGAACCGTGCCGGGTGAGATAGCGGGCGACCTCGCCGCCTCCCATCGAGAAACCGACGAGAGTCGCGTCGCGCAGATCCAGCGCGGCCAGAACCGCCTCGAGGTCGTCCGAGAAGGTGTCGTAGTCGTACCCCGTGCGGGGCTTGTCGCTGCGACCGAAGCCGCGACGGTCGTAGGACACGACGCGGTAGCCGGCCTCCTCGAGCGCCGGAACCTGGTGCGCCCAGGACTCCCCCGACAGGGGCCAGCCGTGGATGAGGACGACGGGGCGACCCGCGCCACCGGTGTCGTCGACGTGAAGGTCGATATCGGTCAAGAGTCCGTGGTGTGCAGTGATCTCGCTCATGACCACATCGTTCGATCCGAATCTGGACGGAAGGGGACGGTTGACGTGATGCCGACGAGTTGGTACTTCCGCACATGAACACGAAGCACACGAACACGAACTTGCCCGCGAGCGCAACGGCGAACGTGTGCGGAGAGTCCGTCACTAACCTCCCGGCATGGCATCTCTTCGTCTCCCGTTCGCGATCCTCGCGGCCGCGCCTCTCGCTCTCGGCCTGACGAGCTGCACCTCCCCCGCGACGAGCTCCGGCAGCTCGGAGACGGTCGTCTCGGCCGTCGTCCGCGCCGAATCAGAAGCGGGCGGACGCGCCTTCGATCTCGACCGCGAGGACGACGGCACGTGGGAGGTCCAGGTCGTCACGAACGGTCGAGCCGCGGATCTGCGGATCAGCGCCGACGGAGGCGAGGTCCTTTCGCGGAGGGACGCGGACACCGTCGACACCGAGGATCGGGACGCGCTCGAGAACGCGGGGACGACGATGGCGGATGCCGTACGAACCGCCGTGGCGGCCCATCGCGGCGGCGGCATCGACGAGGTCGAGATCGACCGCACCAGCGGCGAGCCGGTGTGGAAGGTGTCCTTCGACGCGGGTGCGGACATCACCATCTCGCTCGCGGACGGGAGCGTCGTGCCTTCGACCGAGTGAGGGTCGAGGGGTTTGGTTGTGCACAACTCAATTGTGTGCAATCCTTTTCTCATGCCCGCTGTCGATGCCCTCGTCTGCTTCGCGCTGTACGCCGCGAACCGCACGACGACCCAGGCCTACCGGGCTTTGCTCGAGCCCTGGAACCTGACGTACCCGCAGTACATCGCGCTCGTGACGCTCTGGAACGACGGCGACCAGACCGTCGGCAGCCTGGGCGAGGCGCTTCAGCTCGACTCGGGAACGCTGTCGCCGATGCTCGCGCGCCTGCAGGCGGCCGGGTACGTGACAAGAACCCGTGACGGACGCGACGAGCGCGTGGTCACCGTCTCCCTCACGCCGAGAGGTTACGAGCTGCGCACCGAACTCGCGCACGTGCCGCGGTGCATCGCGCAGGGCTCGGGACTTCCCGACGCCGACAGCGCACGAGACCTCATCGATGCGCTCCACCAGCTGACGGCCGCGATGCGTGAGCTGCGCGACCACCCGGATGACGCTGTCGCCGCCGAACGCGCGACGCGCGCCGCCTCCTGATCCGCTCGACAACCCCCTCGTCCCCAGAAAGGAACACATTCATGGACGTTCTCTACACCGCGGAAGCGCTGTCCACCGGTCAGGGCCGTCTCGGCCACGTCTCGGCCGGCGAGTACATCGACCTCGAGGTCGCGCCGCCCAAGGAGCTCGGCGGATCCGGCCAGGGCACCAACCCCGAGCAGCTCTTCGCCGCGGGATACGCGGCCTGCTTCCACAGCGCCCTGCACTCCGTCGCGCGCGCACAGAAGGTCAAGATCGAGGACTCCTCGGTCGGTGGCCGCGTGCAGATCGGACCCAACGGCCAGGGCGGCTACCAGCTCGCCGTCCTCCTCGAGGTCGTCCTTCCGGGCATCGAGCACGAGCTCGCCCAGCAGCTCGCCGACGCGGCACACCAGGTGTGCCCCTACTCCAACGCCACGCGCGGCAACATCGACGTCACCGTCACCGTCTCGGACGACTGATGACCAGGGCGGGGGCGCGTCACCGCCACCCCCGCCCTTCCCCCGCCCTTCGCGTCGCCCTGCGGTCGTCGTAGGGTGTGAGTCGTGATCCGGGTCGTAGTCGTCGATGATGAAGCCCTCGTCCGCTCCGGTTTCGAGCTGATCCTGGGCGCCGCACCCGACATCCAGGTCGTCGCCGCCGTGGACGGAGGAGTCGCGGTCGACACCATCCGCCGCGAACGCCCGGACGTCGTCCTGCTGGACATCCGGATGCCGGAGCGCAGCGGCCTCGACATCCTCGGCGACCTGCGACACGACACCCACCGCCCGGTCATCGGCATCCTCACCACCTTCGACACGGACGAGTACATCGCTCGCGCGCTGCACGACGGCGCTGCGGGATTCCTCGTCAAAGACACCGCGCCGGAGAACCTCGCGGCCATGGTGCGCACGCTCGCCGCCGGCGGAGTGGTGCTGTCGCCGCAGGTCTCGCGCACCCTGGTCGACGGCTACACCGGCGCGCCCGACCACGACGCCGTGCGGCGGATCGCCCTCCTGACGGATCGCGAGCGCGACGTCCTGGCCTGCCTCCCCACGGGCGAATCCAACGCCGAGATCGGCCGAAGACTGCACCTCAGCGGTGCGACCGTCAAGGACCACGTCAGCGCGATCCTGTCGAAGCTGTCCGTGTCGACGCGGCTCGAAGCGGCTCTCATCTCGGAGCGGGCACGCCCCCGTCGGCGCCGCGCATGACGCGCCTCGTCCCGCGGGCCGTCGAACGACTCAGCGGAACGCGCGGCTTCGCCGTCGTCGTCGACCTCACACTCGCTGCGGCGGCCTTCATCGACGTCGCCGTCTCGATCCCCTCGTGGTCGACGATCGAGACCGCTCTCGCTCTCATCGCGGTGGCCGGGCTCCTCGTGCGCCGCCGCCTGCCCTGGGTGTCGTTCGCACTCGTGCTTCCGGGCCTCGTCGTGGATTCCATGACGATCGCCGCCCCGATCGCCCTGTACTCGGTCGCGGTGCGGACCCGTCGCATCCCTCTGCTGGTCGTTGCGGGAGCGGTGACCTTCGGCTGCTTCCTCCTGCCCGACTGGCAGCTGCCCGCGATGGACTTCCTCGCACCGGCGTTGCTCTACGCCCTGATGTATGCCGCGACGCCCATCGCCCTCGGCGCACTCGTCCGCACGCACCGCGAGCTCTCCGACCGCGTCGCGGAGTTGTCGCTCGCGCGCGAAACGGAGCGCGCGCGGGAGAGACAGGACGTCCTGCGGCGCGAGCGCGTCCGCATCTCACGCGAGATGCACGACGTCGTCTCTCATCAGGTCAGCCTCGTCGCCGTCCAGGCCGGAGCCCTTCAGGTCTCTTCTCCCGACCCCGAGTCACGACGGATCGCCGGGGTCATCCGCTCCCTCGCGGTGCGGACGCTCGATGAGCTCCGGCAGATGGTGGGAGTACTCCGCGCCGACGGGGCGCGCACCGACTCCGCCGAACCGCAGCCCACGGTCGACGATCTCCCCCGACTCGTGCGCGAGAGCGGTCTCGAGGCGGAGCTGGACATCTCCCTCCCCACCGATCTCGCGCCTCCCCTCCAACGCGCGGTCTACCGCACCGTCCAGGAAGGCCTGACGAACGCCCGCAAGCACGCGCCCGGAGCGCGCGTCCAGGTCACGGCGACCGCCGACACCGCCGCGATCGACATCGTCATCGAGAACGACGCCGCGACCGAGCGCGGCATACACCTCCCCTCGAGCGGGACGGGCCTGCTCGGTCTCCGCGAGCGCGCCGAGCTGCTCGGAGGCCACCTCGACGCCGCGGCGCGCAGCGGCGGAGGCTACCGACTGCGCGTCACGATTCCGCGGCGCGACAGCGAGCACTGACGCCGCTGCCGCCGACGACGGCCGGGCCCTCAGCTCAAGCGGAGCTCGGACTCGCCCTTCGGGTACGACCGGCGCAACCACGCCCCGAACCCCGGCTGAGAGAGGCACGCGGCAGCATCGGCGCAGGTCACGACAGGGTCGTCCGCGGCGTACGTCTCGTAGATCCGCACCTTCGTGTCGAGAACCGCGCCGTCGACGTTGGTGGGCTCGTTCTGCGAGGGGTACCCCACGTAGTACGACATCGCTTCCGGCCCGATGCCCGCTTCCGGAGCGAGGGCTCGCACGAGCGAACCCACGGCCGAGTGGTCGGGGTGATCGCCGCGCGCGAAGGCGCTCTCGTGCGGGATGTTCGTGGTCACGTGGCTCGGCTGGGCAGCCCCCAGGAGCTCGACGATCGTCGCCGACAGGCGCGCACGGTCGTAGACGGTCGAGCCGTCCACCGATGTCAGCGTCGCCGCCGACCCGTTGATGAGCCGCGTCAGGCACACGTTGCCCGTCGCGACGAAGCCCTCGGCATCCAGACCTCCATCCGGAAGCCGCATCATCGTGAGCGAAAGACGCGGCTCGTCCGAGGGGGTGAACCGCGTGACCTGTGCGCCCGAGAGGAGCGTCAGCTTCTCCTCCTGCCAGGGCGCTGTGCTGCCGCGCATCTCGTCGTATGCGGCACGGATGCCGGCTTCTCGCTGCTCCGCGTACTCGAGGCCCTTGCCCGCGTCGCCCGCCGTGACGAACACGGCACGAACTGTACGTCCCGCGGCGATCTCCTCCGACAGCGCCGGATTGGCGAAGATGATGTCGTCGTCGGCGTGGGCCCAGATCGCCATCGCGGTGTCGGTGCCGGCAGCCTGCACAGCCGGAGAGGGCGGCAACGGGGAGGGAAGGGATGCCGGCAGGATCGGCGCGAGCGAGACCCAGGTGCCGACGGGGCCGGAGCTCCGGCGGACGTTGCGGTAGACCAGCGCACCCGCCCCGAGTCCGACGACTGCCAGCCCGCCGATGAGCAGTCCGCGCCGGGTCAGTCGAGCGCGGCGCGCGCGATCGACAGCGGGGGCGTCGGGTGCCGTGTCGGGCGAGGGATCGTCGTCAGTGCGCACGGCGGTTCCATCCTCTTCTGCTGCACCGCGCCGGTCGGGTCGCGAGACCTCCGGTTCGGTTCTTCGTCTTCCGTCTCGACGCTATCGCGGCGACCCCGGGTATCCCTGTCACTGCCCGAGAGTCCCCCCGGTCGGCGGGGTCCGGCATCCACGGCGACTCATCCGGTCCATCGACAACGCTCAGCGCACACCGAGGGAGCGCAGCCACACTCGCCTCCATGCAGACGTCCTCACCGCCGCGGTCGCTGTCGCCCGCTGCTCTGCGCGTACGCGCCGTCCTCTGGGAGTGGGATCCGATCGGAGTCCGCGATATCGGCGACGGCTGGCCCGACGACGAATACGACGACCTCATCGTGCCGATCCTCGAGGCCCTGGCATCCGACCCCACTGCCGACGAGCTCGCGGCCGATCTGCGTTCGGTGATCGAGATCGACTACGGCCTGCCCACGCCGGACGGATGCCACGAGGTCGCGGTGTCTCTGCTCCGCCTCCGGGACTGAGCCGTACCCACGGACTCAGGGCATCTGCAGTTCAGCCTCGGTCTTGGGGTAGGACCGCCGGAGCCACTCGCCGAACTTGCGCGTCTTGAGACACCCATCGCGGTCGGCGCAACGGATGACGTCGTCCTGTTGGGTGTAGACCCGGTAGACCTCCACCTTGGTGTCGAGGGCCGCCCCCTCGATGTTGCGGGGCAGATTCTCGGACGGATAACCCACGAAGTAGCGCAGCCCCGGGCCGGCGTCCGCGGTCGGTCCGATCGCGTCACGCACGAGGGTGCCGACGACCGAGTGGTCAGGATGATCGCCGGGCGCGAACGCGCTACCCCGCGGAATGTGGGTCAGCGTCTGGGAGGGGTGGAACGCCTCGGCGAGCTCCGCGAGACTCGCGGTGAGCTGAGCGCTGCTCAGCGCGGGGCCGCCGTCGATGGGAGCGAGCGAGGCGATCGACCCGTCGAGCAGTTTGCTCAGCGTCGCGTACCCGGTCGCCGCGAAGCCTCCGTCGGTGATGTTGCCGTCGGGGAGACGGACGAAGAGGACGGACACCCGGGGGTCTCCCTGCGGCGTCAGACGATCGACGCGCATCCCCGCGTCCAGGGTGATCTCGGTCTCGTCCCAGAGCCCCTCTTCTCCTCGCATGACGTTGTAGGCGCGCAGGATGCCGAGCTCTCGCGCTCGGGTGTAATCCATGCCGCGGCCGGCGTCGCCCGCGGTGACGAAGACGGTGCGGACGCAGTCACCCGCCGCGATCGCCTCCGAGATCGTCGGGTTGGCGAAGATGATGTCGTCATCCGGGTGCGCCCAGATCGTGAGAAGGGTGTCACCACCGGCACAGGGCTGAGCGACCGGCGACGTCGGAGTCGGTGTCGGAGTCGCAGTCGCAGTCGGTGTCGGTGTCGGTGTCGGGGAATCAGCCGGGCCCGGCGACTCGCCCCGCGAGGACGGCGTCGAGACCGCGGTGGGGGCGGAAGCGGCGAAGCGATCGAGCACGATCGGCACGGCGATGGCGGCGGCCGCGACGGCGACGACCGCGACGACCGCGACGAGGAGGGCGGCGCGGCGGCGTTTTCTCGCGCGTGCGGAGCGCGTTCGCGTACGCGTCATCGATGGTCCTTTCGGCCGCGGCGCATCCGTCGAGGGCCTGCGATCATCCGTTGCCCGAGTGTAACGACACCGCTTTCCGTCACCGCGAGACGCCTTCCGGACGGGAGCAAGGTGACCGGATCGCGCGTGTTCCCGAAACATCGCATTCACCCGAGGGTGATTCACTGGGTGAGATCCGCCTGTTATCGTTCAGCGGGGAGAAAGTGAATTTTCAGGCACCCTGGGGGAAAGGCCTAAGCACTGTGACGTCTGACCTGAGAGTCGACGCGACATCGGCGTCGCAGGACAGCTACGGCGGCATCGCCGACGCCGATGAGCAGATCCCTGTTACCCCGGCGCCGACGACCGTGGCCGCACACCCGCGGGATCGCTGGCGCCTGCGCTATCGCCGCAATCTCTTCCTCACCGACCTCGCCGCCCTGGTCTGGGTCGTCTACGGCACCCAGCTGGTCTGGTTCGGTACCGGCAACGTCGCCGTCGCCGCCAGCAAGGACGGTCGCATCACCGACCTGTCGTACTGGATCTTCTCCGCGATCCTGATCGTCGCGTGGATGTGGGCGTTGTCGTTCGTCGACTCGCGCAGCGACCGCGTCATCGGCACCGGCTCCCAGGAGTACGTGCGGATCGTCGATTCGAGCTTCCGTGTGTTCGGCGCCGTCGCGATCCTCGCCTTCCTGACGCAGATCGACGTCGCTCGCGGTTACCTGCTCATCTCGCTCCCCGCCGGGATCGCCGTCCTCATCTTCACGCGGTGGCTCTGGCGCCAGTGGCTCATCGTCCAGCGGTCGCAGGGCAAGTACTCCGCCAACGTGCTCCTGGTCGGATCGTTGACGTCCGTCACCCAGCTGGCGCGCGAGTTCGCGCGCACCCCGAGTGCCGGTTACCGCGTCGTCGGGGCGTGCGTGCCCAACGGGAAGATCGCCGACGTGATCCCCGGGACGACCATCCCCGTCATGGGTCACGTCGGTGACATCGGACGGGCTCTGTCCGTCACGGGCGCCGATACCGTCGCCGTCACGAGCGCCGACGAGCTCCCCGCCGACAAGGTGAAGCAGATCTCGTGGAGCCTGGAAGCCGGGCGTCAGCACCTCGTGCTGGCCCCCAGCATCATCGACATCGCCGGTCCGCGCCTGCACACCCGACCGGTCGCGGGTCTCCCCCTCATCCACGTGGAGACCCCGCGCTTCTCGCGCGGGCAGGTGTTCCTCAAGCGGACCGTCGACCTCGTCGCGAGCGTGACGGGCGTCATCCTGCTCAGCCCGGTCCTCGCCTTCCTCGCCATTGCCGTGCGCCTCTCCAGCACAGGGCCGGTGTTCTTCCGCCAGACGCGCGTCGGGTATCACGGCAACGAGTTCACGATGATCAAGTTCCGCTCGATGGTCGTCAACGCCGAGGACCTTCTTCACGATCTCGCCGCGCAACAACGCGACTCCGGCAACGAGGTCCTGTTCAAGATGAAGAACGACCCCCGCGTGACGCCGATCGGCCGGGTGATGCGCAAGTTCAGCCTCGACGAGCTGCCCCAGCTCTTCAACGTGATCGGCGGTTCGATGTCGTTGGTGGGTCCCCGACCTCCGCTGCCGTCCGAGGTGGCCCAGTACGCGGATCACGTCCACCGCCGGTTCCTCGCCAAGCCCGGAATCACCGGGCTCTGGCAGGTCAGCGGCCGCTCGTCGCTCTCGTGGGAGGAATCCGTCCGACTCGACCTGTCCTACGTTGAGAACTGGACGCTCCTCGGCGACTTCGTCATTCTCGGCAAAACCGCTCGCGCCGCCCTGGCGCCGGGCGACACCGCCGCGTGAAATCCCCGCGTGTCCGCGGGTCCGCGACAGGATGCATCCGCGTCGCGTCGACAAGAATCTGAAAGGCTTTCATCGTGCGTTTGTCTGTAGTGGGGTGCGGTTACCTGGGTGCGGTGCACGCGGCGGCGATGGCATCCATCGGCCATGAGGTCGTGGGCATCGATGTCGACGAGCGCAAGATCGCCGCGCTGGGCAAGGGCGAGGCGCCTTTCTTCGAGCCCGGGCTGCAGGAGATCCTGACCGAGGGCATCGCGTCGGGCCGACTCTCCTTCACGACCGACATGTCCGCCGCGCAGGGGGCCAAGGTCCACTTCATCGGCGTGGGTACCCCGCAGCAGGCGGGTGGGTACGCGGCCGACCTCACCTATGTGAACGCCGCCGTCGACGGACTGCTCCCGTACCTGTCCGAGGGCGATCTCGTGGCCGGGAAGTCGACCGTTCCGGTCGGCACCGCCGCGACGCTCGCCCCGCGGGTGAGTGAGACGGGGGCGACCCTGGTGTGGAACCCGGAGTTCCTCCGGGAGGGATGGGCCGTCCAGGACACGATCGACCCCGACCGACTGGTGGCCGGCGTCCCGTTCTCGGAGGGCGTCGCGACTGCCGAGGGTGAGCGAGCCGCTCAGATCCTCCGCGAGGTCTACCACCCCTCGATCGCGAAGGGTACGCCGTTCATCGTCACGGACTACGCCACCGCCGAGCTCGTGAAGGTCTCGGCCAACGCCTTCCTGGCGACGAAGATCAGCTTCATCAACGCGATCGCCGAGATCGCCGAGGTCACCGGGGCCGACGTGACGACCCTGGCCGACGCGATCGGGCACGACGCCCGTATCGGTCGTCGCTTCCTCGGGGCCGGTATCGGTTTCGGTGGCGGGTGCCTGCCGAAGGACATCCGCGCCTTCTCGGCGCGCGCCGAAGAACTCGGGCGCGGCGAGTCCGTCGCCTTCCTGCGCGAGATCGACGCCATCAACCTCCGTCGACGCGACCGTGCGGTCGACCTGACGAGCGAGGCCCTGGGCGGCTCGGTCTACCAGAAGAAGGTCACCGTGCTCGGCGCGGCCTTCAAGCCGCACAGCGACGACATCCGCGACTCCCCCGCCCTCGACGTCGCGGTTCGCCTGCACGGTCTGGGCGCCGACGTCACTCTGACGGACCCCGCGGCGATCGAGAACGCGCAGCGCATCCACCCGCAGTTGACCTACGTGCACGACCGTGACGAGGCGCTCCAGGACGCGGATGCCGTCATCGTCGTCACCGAATGGGACGAGTACCGTCATCAGCTCGATCCGGCGCACGCGGCCACGCTCACCCGGGGACACATCGTGATCGACGGCCGCAACTGCCTCGACGCGTCCGCGTGGCGCGCCGCGGGCTGGACGTACCACGGCATGGGTCGCCCCTGATCTCAGCGCTCCCGTCGGACGCCTCGGCATGGGCCGAGGCGTCCGACGTTTCACCGCGTGTCCTGTGGCGCGGCACGGATGGCCCGTGTGGACAACACCGCATCCTTCGCATGCGCATGTAAGAATGCATACCCACCCGAAGGACACGCATGCTCTCGACACTTCACCTCTCCGTACCGCAGACATCGTCAGACGACGACAGTGACCGGGGATTCGCTCCTCGATGCCCGTCGTGCCTCACCATGCTGGTCGAGAACTCTTCCCGCAGGTTCGCCCACTGGTCCTGCGGAAGCTGCGGGCATATCCGCATCTCCTGACGCTGCCGCTACGCTGACCCCGTGGTCGTCAGCCTCCTCATCTCCGTCGCCGCCATCGTTTCGGCGGTGCTCGTGGGGTTCGTCGCCCGCCGCATCCTCGGGACCGCAGTCGGCTGGCCCCGCAGCATCGTCGTCGGGCTGCTGGTCTTCTTCGTCGGCGTCCCCGTCGCGGAGTGGACCCTCCGACAGACGGGCACCTCCCCCGACGCCGCGGGAAACGTGGGACTCTGGCTCGCCCTGATCGCCCTCGCCATCGCATGGGCCTTCGCGATCGGCGTGGCAGCGCTGGTGGCGAGCGAGGCGATCTTCCCCACACGCCCCCTTCCCAACCCCGTCGACCTCGTTCGGGCCGCACTGCGGCAACGCAAGCGCACCCGCCGCTACCTCGAGATCCTCGCGATCGCCTCCCGACACGGCGTGGGGTGGCTGTTCCACGGCGGTCACGCACGGGTCGAACAAGAGCTGAGCACCGCGGAGGAGCGCGCCAACGCGATCGTCGCGACCATCAACGACGCCGGCGTCAGCTTCGTCAAGCTCGGCCAGGTGCTCTCGACCCGTCGCGACCTCATCCCCGAGCCATACCTCAGCGCTCTGTCGACCCTGCAGACCAAGGCGACGACCCTGCCCTGGGAGACGGTGCGCGAGGTGATCGAGACTGACCTCGGCACCTCGATCGACGAGGTCTACGCCGAGGTCGATCGTGCGCCGCTCGCGGCCGCCTCCGTGGCTCAGGTCCACCGAGCACGGCTGCTCGACGGGACCGAAGTGGTGGTGAAAGTCCAACGTCCCGCCGCCCGTGCGCAGGTGGAAGCGGATGCCGACATCATCGGGAGACTCGCTCATCGCGCCGAGGCCCGCACGCGGGTGGGGAAAGACCTTCACATCGCGTCGGTCGCGCGGGGCTTCACCGCGACGCTCCTGGAGGAGCTCGACTATCGCATCGAGGCCCGCAACACCGACATGATCCGCTCCACCCTCGAGCGGATCGACAGGGCGGAGCCCGATCGCCGAGGCCTCGTCTCCGTTCCACGGGTCTTTCCCGACGCGAGCGGACCGCGGGTTCTGACGATGGACCTGGTCGACGGCGCCGCACTGAGCGATTCCGCCGAGCTCCTCGCGGCGCTCGGACCCGAGCAACGGGATCGGCTCGCTCAGGTGCTCATGTCCACGGTCATCGAGCAGATCCTCGTGTACGGCGTCTTCCACGCCGACCTCCACCCGGGCAACGTCCTTCTGAAGGGCGACGGCACCCTGGGACTCATCGACTTCGGAGCGGTGGGGATCATCGAGCGCAGCCGACGCGAGCACATGACGGCCCTGCTGCTGGCCGCCCTGAGCGAGAACGACGTGGCGGCCACCGACGCGCTTCTCCTCATCGTCGACGCCCCCGACGACGTCGATCTGGAAGCATTCCGGCACGATGTCGGAATCGTCCTCACGACCGAGCACTTGCGGACCGGCGGCCAGGGGTCGATCTTCACACGCATGGTAGACGTCATCCGTCAGCACCGCATTGCCCTTCCCGGTGAGCTCGCGTCTGCATTCCGCAGCTTCGCGACCCTCGAGGGGTGCCTGCGCGTGATCGTCGATGACTTCGACATGGTGGGGCGCGCACTGCCGTTGATGCCGACACTGCTGCGGCGAACCCTGTCCGTGACGCGTCTGGCGACGGACCTCCAAGCTGCGACCGTGATCTCGATGGCGCGCATCCAGCGGATGCCGCGGCGCCTCGAGGCTCTTCTGACGGGAATCGAGAAGGGCTCGATCGGTGTCACCCTTCGCTCCGAGGACGGGAAGGATGCCGGCGGCATCCTCAACCGGGTCACGGCCGAGGCTGCATCGACTCTCGTCTCCATCGCGGCGGTGGTGATCGCCGTCGTCCTCATCATCTCCGGCGGGGGTCCCGTCCTCGGCGGATCCGTCACCCTCTTCGCGGTACTCGGTGCGGTGATCGGGTTGTTCGGCTTCCTCGGACTGCTTCGCATCGTGCGACGGACATTCGGCGGTCGCGGCTGAAGAATCGTCGATCTTTCGTCGCGCCGATGCGCCTGCTCTACGCCCGGCGCCACTACTGTGAGCAGCAGTAGTCACCTCGTCGTTGCACCACCCGGACTCCAAAGGAGAAGTCCCATGGTCGTCATTTTCCTGGTCGCCCTGCTCGCGTGGATCGTCATCTCGCTCGGCGCCGGCATCGGCCTCGGCCGCATGATGGCGCGCGCCGAGACGGAGGATGGCCGCGTACCGTCCCTGGCCGGCGGACCGACCCGAACCCCCGCCGCGCGACTCTGACTTCACCCGCCTCTCCGCGAGGGAGAAGCTCGGGCGTCGGGCCCGACGTGGGGCATGCCCGTTGGCCGTGCGGCCACTCGTTGCCGGCGGACAGCCATGACGACCTCCGCCGGCTGGCTCGTCGCCGCCGATGACACCGGAGCAGCGAGCACAAGCCCTGCAGCGTGAAGGTCTCTCAGATCCGCGGGCGTTCAGCGTGGGGTTCGGGTCGACTCACGGTACTCTCTGCGCGTCATCGGTCCAACGGGAACGTGGCCGGTCCCGCTCGGGATGAACAGGTCGGACGTGGCCTCGACGATCGCATCAACGGCACTCGTGGCGCTTCTCTCGAAGTCGGCCCACACCGCATGCCCCTGTCCGATCGGGTCGACGATATCGTCTTCGCTTCGATCGACGTGACGATCCAGAACACGAGCGCGGGAGACGGCGGAGAGCAGAGCCGGCCACGTAGCCACCGCGCTCGTCGAGCGTGCGGCGCCGGCGAGTCGCGCGAACTCGCGAACGGTGAAGACCGTCGCCACGAGGTCGGGGCGCATCCCCAGAACCACCCGTCGGTGCACCCGCTCAGCGCACAGCACGACGGTCCCCGAGCGGAGCATCCGGTCGCCCAAGGGCCGCGTCCGATGCTCCTCAAGCGAGAAACCCATCGCGAGCGCGAGGCTGCGTGCACCCGGCTCAGCGCGGAGCCCCGTTCGGGCCGCGGTTCCCGCGCTCTCGAGCTCGACCCTCTCGACCCCCTTCTCCGCGAGCCGCTGGCGTAGGAGGTTCTCGACGAACGGCGAGCGGATCGCGTTCGCCGTGCAGACGACGATCACGTGGGCCGCGGGCAAGGAACGGGGCGGGGACATCGAGGGGCTCCTTCCGCGTGGCAGCTCCACGCTCCCCCAGTCAAACGCAGGTCGCTTGCGACGCGCGGCCGCCGTCGCCCTCCTGAGGAAGGACGAATTCTCGGGTGAAATCAGCACGCAGCAGTGCACGGCCATCCCGACGTCGAACGATCTGCGCGCGCGTCGCGGAAGAGCGACGCCGCGCGCTTCCAGGCGTTACGCAACCGCCCCGTGCCCCGCTCACCCAGCCTCGTTCCGAAACGCCGCGGCGATATCAGGATCTTCACACAGAAGCCTGCCGAGAACGCGCGCGGCCTCGGTGTCGATCGCGACCATGCGTCCAGCACCGAACTCGAGGGCGACCCAGGTTTCACGGTCGTCGGGGCCACGGACCAGACCCACTTCGACGTCTGTCGCCATGCCACCGCCGGCGATGACCCCCTCCCGAACCCGTGCCGGAAAGCCCGCACCGGCACTTCGATGTGTCTCATCGTCCGGGTGGACGGTCCGACCGTGCTCCGTCGTGCACCACACGAAAGCACACCTCTCCGGTTTCGGAGAGTGCTTCGCGGGGATTGAGTTCATGCCTGACACCTCTCTCGCTGAGTCGTCGCCGCGCGACGACCCGATCATCGGTGGGCACACGGAGAGTGAACCACGACCCTCCGACATCGAGGTCAACGCCCGGGCGCCACCCCTCCTGGCCTCTCGGGAATCAACTCGTCCAGGGACAGGTCGAGCACTTCCGCCAGCACGACGAGCGTCTTCAGACGTGGGTTGGCGGGCGTCCCCGGGTTGGACTCGCCTTTCTCGAGCTTTCGATAGGTGAAGGTCGCAAGACCTGCCGCGTGGGCGACGTGCTCTTGGGAGAGTCCGCGCGTCGCGCGGGCGCGAAGAAGTCGCTTTCCCAGCTCCTGGGCGAAGTCGTTCCACGGGTCCGGCGCATCGTTCATCTCCCCAGCTTGATCTGCGGTTTACGCGAACATGAACATGTTTACATGCCGGGGCGCATCATCGACCTCCGCAGGTCTGCCGACGAGGCGCTGGTGAAGGATCCCCAGAGCCGGGTGATTGTTCAGGGGATCAGCGTCGACATCCTCCGCGGTGCCGCCAGGCCGTGAGGGTTCGCACGGCCGGTCATGCTCGTTCCTCGACACAAGCGACTTCACCCGGCCTCGAGTTCGATCGGCCGGGTCGAGAGCGCCCCCGGCGAATGGCACAGTTCCGAGGCCCGCCGCATTCCTCCCGACCCCGCGGCGGTCGCCTTCCCGGCCCTCGCCACCGTCAGTGGAGCATTCATGAACTTCGCCGCCTCAACCTTGACTTCACCTTCTTCCGCTCCACTCACGCTCCCCCGGAGTGCTACGGGAACGCCGTGGGAGCGCCGTTACGCTCGGCTCCTCGTCCTCGTCGACACGGTCGTCGTGCTGGCCGCGGTCTTCGGGGCACAGCTGCTCTGGTTGGGACCTCATCCGATCGAGGTCAGCGCACTGCCCGTGAGCTACACGGCTGTCTCCGTTCTGCTCTCCGCAGCGTGGCTCGTGGCTCTCGCACTGAGCGGGAGCAGGCATCGTCGAGTCATCGGACACGGTATCGCCGAGCATCGACTGATCATCGGGGCATCGCTACAGCTGTTCGGCCTCATCGCGATCGGGGTCTACTTGGGAGGCGTCGACCTGTCGCGCGGCTATTTCCTCCTGAGCCTGCCGGTCGGCACCGCCGTCCTGCTCGGCATGCGGACGGCGTGCCGATCATGGCTCGTGCGCCGACGGCGACATGGCGCGATGACAACACGCGTGGTCCTGGTGGGCGGGCAACAGGAGAACTCCCGCGTCGCCGCCGAACTCCGACGTCGACCAGAGGTCGGCTTCGTCGTCGTCGGCGTACACGCCCTCAGCGACGACGCCCTCCGCAGCGGGTGGGACGGGCATCAAGCACGCCTCCTCCGCGAGCGGCTCGAGGACCTCGACGCCGACAGCGTCCTGATCACCGGCAGCGCACATCTCGAACCGCAAGACATCCGGCGCATCGGATGGGGCCTGGAGCCGGGACGCGAGCACCTCATCGTCGCCCTCAATCTGGTCGACGTGGCGGGACCGCGCATCCACACGCGACCGGTCGCCGGTCTTCCTCTCGTGCACATCGAGACACCTCAGTACTCCGCCGCGCAACGAGTCCTGAAACGTGCGTTCGACATCGTCGGCTCGGCGACGCTGATCCTGCTCCTCTCGCCCGTCCTGCTCACCGTCGCCGCCCTCGTGCGGATGTCCGGCCCCGGGCGCATCCTCTTCCATCAACAGCGGGTCGGCCAAGGCGGAGCGCACTTCGGAATGCTCAAGTTCCGCTCGATGGTCGACGGTGCCGACGCGCGCCTACGTGAGCTGCTGGTCGAACAGGGAAGAGATGGGACGCCCCTGTTCAAGGTCGAGAACGACCCGCGTGTGACACCGATCGGAAGGTGGCTGCGCAAGTACTCCCTCGACGAACTGCCGCAGCTGTTCAACGTCCTTCGCGGCCACATGAGCCTGGTCGGGCCCCGCCCACAGCGTGATGCGGAAGTCGCGTTCTACGACGACGATGCGCGCCGGCGCCTCATCGTCCGACCGGGAATGAGCGGACTGTGGCAAGTCAGCGGTCGGTCGGCACTCGCGTGGGACGACGCCATCCGACTCGATCTGTTCTACGTCGAGAACTGGTCGCTGATGGGCGACATCGTCATCCTGGCGCGAACTCTCAAGGCAGTGGTCGCTCCCGGGGCGACGGCGCACTGACGACGGCATGAAGGAGGGCGCCGATCCGATACGGGATCGGCGCCCTCCTTCATGCCGGTGAGGAGATCACGAGCGACGACGGCGACGATTGTCAGCCGCGCCCTCCGGTGTGGCTCCGGACGCCGCGGCGACAGCCGCGCCCTGTTCACCCGCCAGTTCACCTGACTGCGCGGGAGCGGTCCTCTTCTGCGACAGAGTCCGCAGACCGCTGACGTTGTCGGGCGGGAGGTCCGAGCGGCGCCGCGGGCCGGGATCGCCCTCGATCTCGATGTCGCCATCGCGCGCTCGCCGCGAGCCGCTGAACCCTCCCCGCCGCCACCACGCGCGTTGCGGATCCGCGGGCACGCCATAGCCGTAGTACCCCCCGTATTGCGCTCCGTAATAGCTCGAATCCGCGCCTCGGAGTGGCATGCGGTTCAAGACGACGCCGAGCAGTCGACCCCGCGTCTTCTCGATGTTCTCCGAAGCGCGAACGAGCATGTCGTCCGTGGTGCGTCCGGCGGTGACGACGAGAACGGCACCGTCCGCCCAGCTCGCGATCACCGCGGCATCCGCGACGGCGAGGGTGGGAGGAGAGTCGATGACGACGATCATGTCGTCCGCGAGCCTCCGGGTGAGCTGCTGCATGCGCTGAGAGCCGACCATCTCCGTGGGGTTGGGAGGCGTACGACCGGCCGCGACGACGAAGAGGCGACCATGCTCATCGACCTGATGAGCCACCTGCTCGATGCGTGCGCGTCCGGCCAGCACATCCGAGAGGCCGACGTCATCCGAGAAGCCGAAGATCCCGCCCAGCACGGGGCGGCGCATGTCCGCGTCGATGAGGATCACGGACTGGCCGGTCGCCGCGATGCTCACCGCGAGATTCGCCGCGGTGGTCGACTTCCCATCGCCCGGGAGCGGGCTCGTGATCACGATGACCCGCGCGGGGTGGTCGACGTCGACGTACTGGAGGTTGGTGCGGAGCTCGCGCATCGCCTCCTTGTGTGCGAAGGAGCCCCGCCCGTCCCGGATGTCGTCGAACGAGAACACGGCGCGTCCGGATGCCAGTTCCTTCTCGACCGGCAGCACGCCGATCACGGAGGCGTCGACCGCCTCCGTGATATCGCGGACCGAGCGCAGGCGCCGGTCGAACGCGCGCCGCACGAGCGCGAAGACGATGCCCAGAACCGCTCCGCCGATGGCTCCGAGAGCCACGGCGAGTCGAACGTTCGGAGACGACGGCGACGTCGGGAGACGGGCGGAATCCCCCGCGATCAACTGGACCGCCCCCTCACCCGAGCCAGGGGATTGCAGGCCACTCACCTCCTTGGTCATGCCGCGGATCCACGCCTCCGCCAGGTCCCGCGCAGACTCCGGTGTCGGCCCGCTGGCCTGGACCTTCACGTTGACCGTGTCGACCGGGTTGGACACCTGGATGCGCTGCACCAGCGATTCCGGACTGTCCGTCAGGCCCAGATCCTCCCGGGCGGACTCTGCGACACTGCGCCAGTACCCCATGTCGATGAACGACTTGACCTTCGACAGCGCCAACTGGTCGCCGGCGAGAGCCGCCCCGGTGGAATTGTCGGAGGTCACCGCGGCCACGTAGCCGCTGGCATCCGCCGTATACACACGGGGCTGCAGCGCGCTCCAGCCCAGACCGACTAGGCCGCCGGCGACGGTCAGGGCGACGATCGCCTTCCAGTAGGCCCGCAGAACGCGAACCACCCGCTGCATATCCACTCGATCCCGCCTTTCGCACGCCCGGCGACGGTCCGCCGAGCCGGACGCAGCATAGGCAGACGCGAGGTCCACCCCTCGACGCCCCTCACCGGAAGCGCCCCGGGCGAGGGACCGCGAAACACCGCCGCGCCACGCCCGACGGGGCGGAGAGTGTGATGCGGAGAGGGTGACGAAGGGATGACGCGGGGGATGAAAGACCCCCTCGCGTGAGGGGAGTCGAACGGATCACCCCCAATGATCAGCAGTGCGCGCCATCACGCGAAACACCGGACCGCCACTCCCTCAAGGCCGGAGGGAAGAGGGCGACGGTCACTGAGTTGGAGATACCCGATGCTGATCGACCTGGACACCTCACCCTCTCTCACGCGCGCCTCCCGCCGCGCGAGCCGATTCTGGACTCCTCGTTGCGACACGGTGACGACGTTGAAGGACGCCGTGACCAGCGATGTGGTGCTTCTTCGCGGCCCCGCCAGGGTCGGAAAGACATCGCTGCTCCGGCAGTTCGCCACCGCTCTCGTCGACGACCCAGAAATCGGAGTCCAGCTGATCGACGCCGCACAGATCACACCCGACAGGTTCGAAAGGGTCTCGGTGGCGTTCCAGGAGGGGCCTGCGCAGCACGTCCTCCTGGTCGACAACCTCACAGACAAGGACGGGGTGACGTCTGAACAGATCCTCGATCTCCTCCGCGCCGACGGTGATCTCCGCGTCGTCGCCGCCACCCGGCACGTCACCCGTCTCGAGAGCCCCCTGGTCACCCTCGAGTTCGATGTCCACGTGCTCCCGCCCGCTGATCTCTTGATGTCGCGCACCGAGCTCGGGCTTGTCTTCGAGCTCAACGGCGTCGAGATCTCGGATGCGGCTCTCGACGTCGTCATGACACGCACACACGGGTGGCCGGCCCTCGCTCAGCTCGTGAGCTCGCGGCTCCGCCTGGAGGGGCTTTCGCTCCGTAGCCGGGACGAGGCGGAAGCCGTCGCGGAGTATGCGAGTCGATCGCTGACCGGTGACATGGAACAGCATCTGACGACGCCGATCACCGACGACCTGCGCCTGCTCGCCGTCGCACCGTTCATCAACGTCGAGCTCGCGGAGGCGATCGGGATCGACTCCACCACCGCGACGACCCAGCAGCTGCTGTCGGAGTTGCAGGACGCGGGCTTCGTCTGGCCGAGTTCGACCCGCCTCGTCCTCGCGGAGCCCGTGAGAGCGCAGTGGCTGCGCGAGATCGAGGCCCGGCGCCCCGCCGAGGTCGAACAAGCGCGCGTGCGACTGCTGGAGCATCTCGTCGCGACGGGTGAGCCCCTGCGGGCGGCCCAGCTGGCCGCCGACGCCGGCCAATGGTCGACCCTCGCCTCCGTGCTGCGCTCATCCGGGCCCGAGGTGTGGGCTCGCGATGCCGAGAGCTTCCGGACACTGATCTCTGCCCTGCGCTCGCATGGCGGCTCCGACCCGATCGTCGTCGACACCCTTCTGACGCTCGACCCCGAGACTGTGACGTCATCCGAGACGCCGGTCGCCGTGATCAGCGCCCTCAGCAAGCTCCCCGAAGCCAAGGCTGCGGCGCACGGGCGGATCGAGGCACTCCTTCTCAGGGTGAGCCTGCTGCGGGCCGCGGGCCGCTTCGCGCTCGCCACCGAATCGGCCGCCCTGCTCGTCGACGCGCTTCGTCGTCGCCAGGACCTCGGAGCGGACATCGTGACGGAGGGCTGGTACCAGGTCGGCATGACGCACTTCGCGATGGGCAAGCTTCGCGATGCTTCCTTGGCGATCGGTCAGGTCGAGCGAACGGCACCGCCTGCCCAGAGGGCGCGCGCGCGTGGGGTCCTCGCGGTCATCGCGCTGCTGGAAGGCGATGTGCGTGCGGCGGAGTCCCGCATCGAGACCGCTCGAGCGGACGGATGGTTCGACACGCCGTGGGGGGAGACCCTTCGCTTGGCCTCCGCCTGGTTGTCGCTGGAACGCGGCGACGCACTCGGCGCTCGGACCATTCTCGAGTCCGTTCCGGCCACCGCATCGGCGCGCGAGCTGTGGCCCTACGCCGCCGCCACTCAAGCCCTCGCGTTGCTGCTCTCCGGGGCGGCGCCCGACGCGCTCGGGATGCTGCGGTCATGGGGCGTCCGTGCCCGCAGCACCCCGCCCTCGCACTTCCAATCCACGCAGATGCTCACGGCTCGCGCGAAGGTGCTCATCGCTCTCCGCCAGGCGCGGAAAGCGCTCGCGCTGTTCGAGGGTCCGTTCGGCCTGTCTTCGGCGACGGCTCCGGCCATCGCCCTGTCGCAGCTGTACGCGGGTCGCGCCCACGAGGCGTATGTCATGAGCGTGAAGTGGGGCATCCATCAGGAGTCCTCGCCGCGGGCTTCGCTCGAGAGCCTGGTGGTCAGCATCGTGGCCGACATCCGGTTGAACGGGTCTGCCGCGCAACGGAGCACGGTGCAACGCGCGGAGGCGATCAGCATCAGGAACGACCTCTGGACACCGTGGAGTGCGGTCGCTCCGGAAGACCGCGCGATGGTTCTCAGCGCTCTGTCCAGCGGCGCTCGCGAGAAGGTCCTGACTCGCGATTCATTCTTTGCATCCTCCGTCAGCGTCCCTCATCTCACCAAGAGAGAGCAGGTAGTCCTGGCTCAGTTGACGCCCGAGGCGACCATCGTCGACATTGCGCGCATCCTCGTCGTGTCGCCGAACACCGTGAAGACGCAGCTGCAGAGCCTTTACCGCAAGCTGGGAGTCTCCGACCGGGCCAGCGCCATCCGGGCCGCCCATGCCTGGGGACTCATCGAGAGCGAGAACGAGGGGTGACGGCGTTCGCTGATCGCCGCCGACGCCCGTGCGTCAGCGGCGATCAGTGCGACGGCGATCAGCGCGACGACGGGCGCGTACGACGACGACGCGAACGAGCACGAGAAGCAGGAGCGTGAGGACGACACCGGGAAAGGTGAGCGGCACACCCGCGCCGCGGAGCACGGCGAGCACGACGAGGAGTGCAGCGGCGGGGGCGACCCATCCGAGGATGCGCCAAGCCAGTCGTCGATTCACACGTCAACGCTAACGGTCCGCCGGTAGCGGCTCGCGTCCCGCCGTCGCGCCCCGTCACTCTCGAGGATGACGTTCCGACCACGAAGTCCTCCGTCGAGCCGACGCGCTCCGACACGGGGATTTCTAGCGTGGGAGGCATGAACATTTCCCCGAGCGACGCCGGCTTCGCCGCCCGCGTCGAGAACCTCACGAAAACCTTCGGAGACGGCGCGAACGTCGTTCATGCGCTCGACGGAGTCTCGCTCACCGTTCGCCGCGGCGAGTTCGTCGCCGTCATGGGACCGTCCGGTTCGGGCAAGTCCACCCTCATGCACGTGATGGCGGGCCTCGATGCGCCCTCGAGCGGTCGGGCGTGGCTCGGCGAGCAGGAGATCACGGGCTTGTCCGACGCTGAGCTGACGGTCCTGCGGCGACGGCGCGTCGGCTTCGTGTTCCAGGCCTTCAATCTCGTTCCCACACTGACCGCGGCCGAGAACATCCGGCTGCCCTTCGACCTCGACGCTCGGCGCCCCTCGGCGACCGAGGAGGCACGGATCGCGAGTCTCGTCGACTCGCTCGGACTGTCGGCGCGGATGAACCATCGCCCGCACCAGTTGAGCGGCGGGCAGCAGCAGCGCGTGGCCATCGCCCGCGCTCTCGCCACGGCCCCCGATCTCGTCTTCGCAGACGAGCCGACCGGCAACCTCGACAGCAGGTCCGGGCGCGAAGTGCTGCAGCTGCTTCGGACAGCGGCGCGGGAGTTCGGTCAGTCGATCGCCATGGTCACGCACGACGCCGTAGCCGCGAGCCGCGCAGACCGAGTCGTCTTCGTGGCCGACGGTCGCGTCGTCGCCGACAAGCCCGGCCAGACCGCCGAGGAGATCTCGTCGTTCATGCTCCGCGCGGAAGGGGCTGCAGCATGACCGCCCTCGTCGCCACTCCCCCCGCCCGCCGGAGCGCTGCGGCCTGGTTGCGCGAGCCCGGCATGGGCGCCACCGTGCTGGTCGGCGCGATCTCGACGGCATTCGGTGTCGTCCTCCTCTCGGTCACGGAGTACGTCGCCACCCTCATCCGGACACAGCCCGGACTGGAAGGGGTCGAGGGGGTGCAGAGCGTGCTCACCATCGCGACGACCGTGCTGGTGGGCCTGTCGATCTACGTCGGCGCGGTGGTCACCGCGAACACCTTCGCCACTGTGGTGGCGGGGCGGACGCGCCGCATCGCGCTTCTGCGACTGCTCGGCTCCTCCGCTCGACGTGAGCGGACGGTCCTTGCTCGCCAAGGTCTCGTTCTGGGGTGCCTCGGTGCGGCGGCGGGGTTGATCGGCGGTCTCGTCGTCTCTCTCGTCGGACTGCGGCTCGCCTCGAATGCCTGGGGGCTGGACGTTCCGTGGACCGTTCTCCGTGCCGATCTCGCGGCTCCCTCGATCGCCGTCATCCTCGTCACCTGGGCAGCCGCATGGGTCGGTTCGCGGCGGGTCGGCGTCGTCACCCCCATCCAGGCGCTCTCGAACGCGGTGGAAGCGCCGCGTGAGCGGGTCGTCGCGCGACGCGGCCGTCATGTCACGGCGGCCGCGCTGGCCATCGTCGGGACGGGGCTGCTGGCGGTCGGTATCGCCGTGGGGGGAGTGTCGTCTTCGGGCATCCTGTTCAGCTTCGTCGGAGGGGCGCTCTCGTTCACCGGGATCATCCTGGGCGCCACTCTCTTCCTCCCGCCTGCGCTGCGTGGGGTGGGAGCGCTGTTCGGGAGGAGCGTGGTCGCTCGGATGGCAGCGGGCAACGCCCTGCGGCATTCGGAGAGGTCCGCGCGCATGGCAGTCGGCGTCGTCATGGGTGTGACCCTGGTGACCATGTTCGCCGTCGCGTCAGCCACCTCGACGCGTTTCTTCCACGTCGTCCTCGGCGAGGAGATCCCCGCCGAGCTCTCCCTCTCCGTCGACGTCTTCACCGGAGTGATGATGGGGCTGGTCGGGGTGTCCGCGGTCATCGCCGCGGTGGGAGTCGTGAACCTGCTGATCCTCGGCATCCTTCAGCGCCAGCGTGAGCTCGGCCTCCTTCGCGCTCTCGGGCTGTCCGTCCGGCAGGTCCGAACGATGGTGGTCTGGGAAGCCGCGCACGTCGTCGTCACCTCGGTCGTGATCGGCCTCGTCTTGGGAACGGTCTACGGCTGGGCGGGCGCGCAGTCCCTTTTCGGATGGATGCCGCACGCCGCCGGTTTCGCCGATGGCCCCGTGTTCGTCGCGCCGTCGATCCCGGCATCCACCATCGTCGTCATCGTGGCAGCGACGGCGGCTCTCACGATCAGCGCCTCGATCGTGCCTGCGCGCCTCGCGACCCGGCTGAGTCCGGTGAGATCCCTCGCGGCCCAGGTCTGAGGTCAGGACGCCGAGATGCGCTCGTCGGACGCCACCTGCAGGCCGAAGACCCCGAACCACGCGATCGCGAGCGTGGCGGCGGTGAACTCGAGGTTGCCGCCGAGGACCGTGTCGCCGCGGAAGAGGGAGATCATGGCGCCGGTGAACGACGTGGCTCCCACCGCGACGAGCGTGGCCACGCTCGCGGCTCTCATCCACGGCCGACGCCGCAGCGCGGCCACCTGCGCCATCGCGATGATCGCGAGCACGAACCCCGTGACCGCGGAGGTGATGTGCACGAGGTCCTGCGGCAACGCGCCGGGGGTGAAGGGCACGGGGCAGCCCGGCGAACACGTCACGACGGAAGCGAGCGCGAAGCAGAGGCCGCACGCGACCAGGGTCGCGGCGACGGGCCACCCCGCCCGGTACGGCCGCGCACTGCCCACCACCGCGCGGTCGACGAGCACCGTGGCGACCGCCAGCAACAGAAGCGCCAGGTTGAAGACGGGGGCGGTCGACATCCCGGTCGCCCCCAGCTGGCTGACGTAGTGGACACTCGGATCCCACGAACGACACAGCCAGATCAGACCGGCGCTCGCGAAGGCAGCGATCGCACCCGCCGTGGCGACGAGGGCGGGGCGCCGGAGTCGGCCGCCGCCGGCGGTCGCCGCGGACAGCTCCGTCGTTCGGGTCATTCGGCTCTCCGCGCGTGGTCAGTGGCCCCGCAACATTACCGTGCACTCAGCCGCACCACCGATGCGCGGATGACTCATCCGCGGATCGCGGGTGATTTCCGCTCTGCCCCACCGAGGGATGCGTGCGGAGGCCGGATGCTGGTCGGGCGGGCAGAGCCTGCGGAACGCCTGCGTGCCGGGGGGCCGCATCGCGGTTGCGGCTCTGCCCGTCTTTCGCTCCGAGGACGCGGCGATGACGGTGAGGCTCTGCACTCTTCCAACGGGCGATTCACCGGGTGAGGAATGCCTCTTCCCGCGACGGACGAGCACCTCGACGTGCGATTCTCTTCGGGAGCGATCAGGAATGGTTCTCCCCCAAGCACCCTTTCTCATTCGGTCGCTCTCCTCGGATGCGCGGTCTCCGCACCACGGCACCCGGTCGCCGAGGCCGCGCATCCCCTTGGAACCTGCTCCGAGCTCTCCTGGGCGATCGCCCGCGTGGGGTTGAATCGAAGCGACGTCCGCGACGGGACGCCACACCGCGAGAGGACAGCCCGTGACCGACGACCGCGAGATCGCGAACGACCACCGAGACGACCGACGTGACGACACGGAGGTCGCCGGGACCGATGCCCTCCTCGACGAGCTGCTGTCCACCAGCGGCGAGGTCGAGGGCAACCCGGTCTTCCCCGTCGGCTTCCGGGGATACGACCGCGAGGCCGTTGACGAGGCGATCCGGCAGCTGGCCGAACGAGTCCGCCGAGCCGCGGAGGACACGCAGGACGCCAAGCGCCGCGCCGAAACGATGTTCGCTCAGCAGCGTGCCGAGCACGATGCCGAACTCGAGGAATCTGCCCGGAGGTACTCGGAAGAGGTTGCCAGCCTGCAGGAGCAGCTTCGCGCGGCTTCCGCGCGGGCCGCCGACGCCGAGTCTCAGGTGCATGCGCTGTCGGACGAGTTCGCGTCCCGAGACGATGACGATCCGCAACGGGGCCGTGAGCACTTCGACGCGATCCTCCGTGTCGCAGAGGAGCAAGCCGGTGTCCTCGTCCAGAACGCCGTCGCTCAGGCCGAGCGGCTCTTGGCGAGCGCCCACGACGAAGCCGCCTCGATTCGCGATGAGGCACTCGCCGAACAGGACCGTCTCCGGGCCGAGGCGCAACACGACGCTGATCAGGTGCGTCTGCGTATCGAGACCGAATCGACCGCCCACACCGCCCGTCTCGAGCGTGAGGGCGCACACGCCGCCGAGAAGGTCGCCCAGGCCGAGCGCGAGGCCGTCGCGATCCGCACCGAAGCGGAGAAGGGAGCGGCCGCTCTGCGCTCGATGGTGTCTCGAGAGACCGGGGAGCTCCGGGCGAAAGCGGAACGCGATGTGCGCGAGATGACCGCGCGGGTCCTCGAGTTCGAGGAGTCACTGACCCGCCGCCAAGATGAGGCGCAACAGGAGTTCCTCGTCCTGCACAACCAGGCCGTCGCGCACGCGGAGCGCATCACCGGCGATGCGAGCGAGCAGGTGGCCGCCGCTCTCGAGCACGCCCGTCGGATTTCCGCCCGTGCGGACGATTACGAACGCCTCGCCCGCGCTCAGGCGCAGCAGGTCGAGGCCGATGCCCAGGTGAAGGCCCGAGAGATTCTCGACACCTCCCGCGAACGCGCCCAACGCATCGCCGACAAGATCACCGAGCACGCGGCATCGGTCCTCCGGGACGCCGAAGACCGCACCCGCGACCTTCGGTGGCAGCAGCAGCAGCTCGGTAGCTTCATGTCCGAGATGAACGAACTACTCCGCGCCGCGCCGCGCGGCGGGTCCGCGGGGGCCGACTTCGGAGGTGAAGAGTCCATCGGCGAGGCCGCAGACGATGCGGCCGTTCCGTCGGGCAGGGAAGAGACGACTGCCGATGGGGAGAACGAGCGCAGCTGAGGCGAGCACCGCATGATCCGCCGATCGGATGGTCCCGCTACGCGGATGCGATCACGCCCGCTCTAGGCTGGGGGCAATCGAAGGGATCGGGATGGACAGTCGTCGATCGCGCCCGCTGGGCGCTGCCCTCAGCGCGCTCGCCGCGCTTGTCTTCGCGACGCCGACGCTGTTCCTTCCCGCTGACGCGCACGCCTCGGTGAAGCTGGTGTTCATCGTGGGCGGGTCCGCGCTTTTCGCGTTCGGTGTAATCCGCGTGCGCGCGGAGGGCGCAGAAACGCGAGAGCCGAAGGATGACCGCCCGCTCGACGGAGCCCCACCGCCGCCCGCGTAGGGCCGGAGGGCCTCAGGCGGCGCGAACCAAGGACCGCTGAGCCGACGAACGAGCCGGAGCTTTCGCGGGAGTGGCGGCCGGCTTGGCGTCGACCGTGACGTCGAGGCTGAGGCCACGAGAGGAGTTCGCGTCGTTCGCGAGGCGCTTGAGCAACTCCTGGTCGAGTGACTCCGGTTGCTCGGAGTCGAAGACGAAACGCAGCGGAATCGCGGGCTGGAGCCAGATGGTGGATCGCCCGCCGGGCTCGTCGGCGCGGTGCGTCCAGGAGAGGGTGAAGCTCTCGCCGCGGCGGAGCTTGGTCGCGGCGACCACCTTGACGTGGGCGAGCATCCGGTCGTCGACCAGGATCGGCTCGGGGGTGGTTCCGTAGAACAGCTTCGCCATGATGTTTCCTCTCCTCGTTGCTTGGTTAGGAACTTACTAGGTAGACTAGCGAATAGGCAAGCGAGATATCAGGCAAATTTTCGGAGGACGTCCATGACCGGCATCGATGCGAGTCCCCCTTCCTACTGGTACAGCGACAGCACCGATGACGAGCGCGGAGCGCGTGTGATGGAGGCCCTGCGCGCATATCGCGCCGCAGAGATGTCCATGCGGAGGCGAACCCAGGCGTCGATGTCGATGGGCGAGAACGAGATGCTCGTGCTCCGGTTCCTCACCCGGCGCGGCCGTCAGCACCACGACGTCACGCCGATCGATCTCGCTCGCTATCTCGGAATCTCGACGGCGTCGATGACCGCTCTCCTGGATCGCCTCGAGAAATCCGGTCATCTCGAACGACAGCCGCACCCGAGCGACCGACGGAAAGTCCTCATCGCCGTGACAGCGCACACCGAGAACGACATGCGTCACGTGCTGGGGAACATGCACGCGCAGATGATGCTCGCGACCCACGGCATGAGCGAGACCGAGGCTGCGGCGGTCATCCAGTTCCTCGAGCGCATGCGTGGCGCCGTCGACGGCGTCGGAACGGCTCCGATCGCTCACACGTCGGGAACCCCGGACGTGGCGGCATGACGACTCACGTCGAGTCCCACCTCGACCTGCGCGTCGACCACGCCACGGACGCGGTCTTCTCGCTCGCGGTCGCGCGAGGCTGGGCGCGGAGCGAAGAACTCACGTTGACCGTGGACGGCCGTCCCCTCGCCGCGGAAGAGATCGCGGACGAGCACGGAACCCGCCTCCATCGAGCGACGCTCCCCGAGGGAGAGGTCGTCGTGCGTTATCGCGCCGAGGTCGAGCGGCCGACCGAGCCCGTGGCATCCGATGTCGTCGACCCGCTCAGATATCTTCGGCCGAGCCGATTCATCCCGTCGGACGAGCTCGCCGCCACCGCCCTGTCGTGGTTCGGCGGCGCCACCCCTGCCGAGAGCGTGCGGAACATCCCCGACTGGGTCGCCGCGCACCTGTCGTACGTCCCCGGCTCGAGCGGCCCGACCGATACGGCGATTCACACGCTGCTTCTCCGGCAGGGCGTCTGCCGGGACTACGCGCACCTCACGGCGGGACTGCTGCGAGCGGTCGGCGTTCCTGCGCGACTCGTGTCGGTCTACGCTCCCGGCCTGAGCCCGATGGACTTCCACGCCGTCGTCGAGGCCTTCGTCGACGGCCGATGGGAGGTCGTGGATGCCACACGCCTCGCGCCCCGTCCCGAGTACGTCCGAATCGCCACTGGCCGCGACGCCGCCGACACCGCTTTCCTCACGACCCTCTCGGGCGCGGCCACGCTTGAGAACGTCGAGGTCCTGGCCGTGGCGGGCGGGGATCTGTCACCCGACGATCCGGGCGAGAGCGTGCTGCTGCCCTGAATCCTCCTCGCGGTGGAGTTCCCGCCGGCTCGGCCTCGCTACCGTCGAAGAATGGATGCCGCTCCGAGCCCTCGACTCCGCCACGCCGTGCTCTCGGCACTGTTCGTCCTCGCGCTCCTCGCCCTGACGTTCGCGGGTGCGCCGCTCGCTCGCGCCGATGTCGACGACTTCACCTTCGACTCGTTCGACGCCGACATGGTTCTCAGCCGTAGTCCGGACGGACACGCGGCGCTGGAGGTGACGGAGACGATCCTCGCGCGCTTCCCCGACGAGGACCAGAACAAGGGGATCATCCGCGTCATCCCCGACGACTACGACGGGGTCCCTCTGCACACCGAGGTCGTCTCCGTGACCGACGGCAGCGGATCGGCGGTCCCGTACGAGGTCGAGCAGAGCCGACGGGAGGTGCGAGTCCTCACCGGGGACGACACCTACGTGAGGGGCGTGCAGACCTACGTCATCTCGTACACGCAGCGAGACACCATCCGCGCGTTCGCCGACACCGACGCCGACGAGTTCTACCGCGGGATCAACGGCACGGACGCCGCCCAGCCGTTCGGCGAGGTCACCGCACGGCTGACGGTGGACGCCGAACTGGCGGATGCCGCCCTCGACGGCGCCGCGTCCTGCTACGAGGGCCCGCGGGGCTCCACGACGCGCTGCGACATCGCCGCCTCGGGAGGGGCCGGCGCACCCCTGACCTGGTCCGCTCGCGCGACCGCTCTCGGACCCGGCGAGAACATGACCATCGCCGTCGGGTTCGTCCGGGGCACGTTCGTCCCCGGCGAGGTGTACCGCACTCCGCTCGAGCAGTTCTCGGTCGACAACGCTCCGCTCCTCGGCGGCGTCTCGCTCGGCGCCGTCGGTCTGGGTGCCGCGGGCGTCGCTGCGGCTCTCGTGGCGCGACGGCGGGGACGGGATGCGGCTGGACGAGGGGTGATCGTCCCCGAGTACGGCCCTCCGGACGATGTCGACGTCCTCGAGGGCGCCGAACTCGTCCAGCGGGGACGGGCCGGGGTGCCCGCCGCGATCCTCGACACCGCGATCGCCGGCCATCTCCGCGTCATCGACGACCCCGTCGACTCGAAGAAGCTGATCCTCGAACTCGTCGACGCGGAGGATCCCACTCCGCTTCGGCGTGGCATCCTGAACGCGGTCTTCGGCGCCGACGCGCAGCCGGGAGCGCGCGTGACACTCGGCCCTCAGAGCCAGGACGTCGCGATCGCCCTTCAGACGCTCCCGAAGGCCGCAGCCGCCGAGCTGCGGCGGCGAGGGTGGACGGAACCACCACGGCACGGCCGCTCGGCGCTCGCCGTGGGCCTCTCGATCGGGGCCTTCATCGTCGCGATCGCGACTCTCATCGTCGCCGCCGCGGGCACCTCTCCGGCCTGGTGGCAGGTCGCCGCCGTCCCGGCGACGGTGGTGGCCGGCATCCTGACCTTTGTGTTCCTCCGCTACCGGGATCGGGTGACGGATGCCGGAGCACCTGCCCGTGATCACCTCCGGGGATTGCGCGACTATCTGGCCCTCGCCGAAGCCGACCGCCTGCGCGTCCTGCAGAGCCCGGAGGGCGCGGAACGTCGACCGGTCGACGCGGGCGATCCGACCCAGGTGCTGCACCTCTACGAGCGTCTCCTGCCGTGGGCCGTGGTCTGGGGCGTGGAGAAGGAGTGGGCGGAGGCGCTGGACACGCACGTGCGCGAGACCGGCGACGATCTGCGCTGGTACGGCGGGTCGCACGGCTTCTCGACCGCGGCCTTCGCTTCGACGTTCAGCTCCCTGCAGTCGGCGAGCGCTCCCGCCGCCTCGAGCGGCAGCTCCGGGAGCTTCTCGGGCGGATCTTTCGGGGGCGGCTTCTCCGGGGGCGGGATGAGTGGAGGCAGTGTCGGGGGCCGGTGAGCTCACTCGGCGACGCGGATGACCTCGGCGACCACTCGGGGGTCCGCGAGAACGCGGAAGTGACCTCCCGTGGAAAGACGCACGTTCTTCGCCCCGGCCAGCTCGCTCCCCTCGGGGATGTGCGGATCGAAAGTGCCGTAGATCGAGGTGATGCGGGTGTTCGCGTCCGCCGATGCGGCGAGCGCGCGCATGGTCGCGTCGCCGGATCGGAAGGCGCGCAGCGACGGCGTCGGCATCAGTCGGCTGTAGCGCGAGCCGCCGAAGGGGGTCGCCACGGCCACCATCGCGCGGATGCGCTCTCCCGCGGGGTCGAACGCCATGACGTGCTTGCCGATGAGACCGCCTTTGCTGTGGGCGACGATGACCACGTCCCGGAGATCGCGGGCGATCAGGAGACGGGCGACGCGCTCGGCCGCCTCTGCGACAGGTCGACGATTGCCGCCGAGTTCGGTGACGACGTGGACAGGGTGGCCGCGGTCGTGGAGGGCGCGAGCGAGGGGCTCCAGGAACCTCCATGTCTCGTAGATGCCCGGGAGGAGGAGGATCGGCACGCCCTCGCCCTCGGTGAGCGTTTCCGGGAGACCCCTCCTCCGCACGGCGCGCGCCTGCGCGGAGATGGCGTAGACGTAGTCCCGCACCCACCACAGACCGTTGCGCAGCATCGACATGCGCCCATCCTGCGTCACCGGCGCTGCTCCGGACGGCGGGTTGCGAATCGGCCGCGGACGAGCCTCGGCGGCGCGCGGAGCCGCGAGGTCAGCACGTAGAGTCGCGGGCATGGAGAGCCCCGACATCCAGGCCGACGACGCATGACCGCACTCCCCACCGGACGGCAGTTCGTGCTCACATGGGGGATCCCCCGCGACTTCGGAGGGCTGACGGCCGCCCTCCTGCAGCGGTCGCGCCTGTTCGACCGACGAGGCGATGTCCCCGTCCACGTCCTCACCTGCGATGATCGCGAGGATGCCGCCGAGGCCGCGGCAGAGCTGACCCGTCGCGGTGCGCTGTCCGAACGCGTTCGTGTTACGAATCTTTGGGACTGGTTGCGCGAGAACGATCTCCCCGGCCGCCGCGTTCGTGCGGCGGACGGTTTCGATCCCCTGCCGGAGTCGGCCGTCGAGGAGCCGACGGGCGGACTCACCCGGCGTCGCATCCGAGTCGACGCGAACGGAACCGTGCAGCAGATCGACCACCTGCGCGCCGACGGCACGCTGGCCGTGAGCGACCGGCGAGACGTCTCCCGCGCTTCGGGCCGGAGGCGACGCGTCGTGATCGCCTGCGACCCGGACGGCACGCCGCGGGCCGCGTGGAACGGGGTTCGCGAGGTCTACCGTTCATGGTTGGACCACCTGACCGCCGGCGAGCGCTCTTTCCTCCTCGTCGACAGCAAGGCGATGGCGCGCTTCGCCGCGGACTACCGGCGCCCGCACGTCGTCGTGCTGCACATCGTGCACGGCTCTCACCTGACGGACGACGGGACGGCCATCCGCGCGTCCCGCGCCGAGGTGTTCGGCCGGCTCGGTGCGTTCGACGCGGTGGTGTTCTGCACCGAGCGACAGGCGCGGGATGCGCGGCGGCATGCGGGACCCCTCCCCCTCCTGTCCGCGGTGGCGCATCCCGTCACGATCCCGCCGGACGTCGACGTCGCCTCTCCGCGCCGCGGAGCCGTGGTCGTGTCGCGCCTGGCACCCATCAAGCGGGTCGAAGACGCGGTCGACGCGGTGGGTGTGGCGCGGCGCGACCACCCGGGTCTCACGCTCGACGTCTACGGTGACGGTCCGAGCCGCGCGCCCCTGGAGGCGCGCGCCGCCGCCGACTCCGCCATCCGCTTCCGAGGCTTTCAGCCCGCGGCCGTCTCCGCCCTGGCCACTGCCTCGGTGCTGCTGATGACGAGCAGGTCGGAGGCGTTCTCGATGGTGGTGGCCGAGGCGATGGCATCCGGCTGTCTGCCCATCGCGTACGACGTGCCCTACGGCCCCCGCGAGCTGATCGACGACGGACGCACCGGCTGGCTCGTGCCGGCTGGGGACGTGGCCGCACTTGCCGACGCCGTGCGACATGCGGCGGACCTCGACGACGCGACGCTGACCCGGATGCGTCGAGAAGCGATCGCCCGCGCGCGCCTCTACGACGAGAGGGCGATCCTCGACAGGTGGGCGCGTACCCTGCGACGGGCGGCTCGTCGGCATGCGCTCCGCCGCCGCACGTGGCGATTCCGTGAGGTGCTGCGGCGCCGCCTTCGAGTTCGCTGAATCCGGTCCCAAACGCTCCGGATCGGCGTAGCGTTCTTCTCACCCAGCCCCGGCATCGCCGGCGCGGATGACGCCCCTTCACCGGCGCGTGCGACGACCCTCGTCCGTCGAGCCTCTCCCCCACCTGGCTCCGGACGAGGGCCGCCGCTCTTCACGCGGGTCGTCAGCGGTCTTCGCCGTAAGCGCGAATGCTCCGCAGGTCGTCCTGCAGGTCCTCACTCGGGAGATCGTCGTCCTCCACGGCGGCATCCGCGGAACGCTGCTCCTGTGCGCCGGCCTTCTTCTCCTCGGGCGCCGCGTCCGTAGCGCCGTCCATGACGGGGGCGTCCTGCGTCTCTTCGCGATCGGTCATCGTCGTCCTCCTCGGAATCGGTGGTCACCGGCATCCTGACGCCCGTCGTCCCCGGTCGTCGGGGGCTTGCGCCGATGACGACGGACTGCTCAGCCGTGATGGGCGGGGTGACGACGCTCAAGCGCGGACCCCTCCACGTCGACGTTGGGGATCACACGGTCGAGCCACCGCGGCAACCACCACGCGGCTCCACCGAGCACGTGCATGATCGCCGGGACGAGCAGCATGCGCACCAGGAAGGCGTCGAGCAGGACCCCGAGCGCGAGGCCGAGACCGAACGATTTGATGATGACCGCCTCGGAGGTGATGAACCCCGAGAACACGGCGATCATGATGATCGCCGCCGCGGTCACGACCGTGCGGCCCGCGCGGAAACCCTGCGCCACCGCGAGGCGCGGCTTGGCTCCGTGTGCCCATGCCTCGCGCATGCCGGTCGTGAGGAACAGCTGGTAGTCCATCGCGAGACCGAACAGGATGCCGACGAGGATCACGGGCAGGAAGCTCAGGATCGGGCCGGGATTGTGCAGCCCGAAGAGGTCGCCCAGCCATCCCCACTGGAACACCGCGGTGACGGCGCCGAAGGTCGCGAACAGCGAGAGCACGAAGCCGCCGGTGGCGATGAGAGGCACGAGCAACGAGCGGAACACCATGACCATGATGAGGAACGACAGGCCCACGACGACGATCAAGTAGACCGGCAGGACGTCGGCCAGGCCTTCGGAGATGTCGATGTTGATGGCGGCGGCGCCCGCGACGCCGAGCTCGATGTCGCCGTTCACCGGCGGCAGCGCGCGCAGGTCGCGGACGAGCTGCTCGGTCGAGACCGCGTTCGGCCCCTCCGTCGGGATGACCTGGAACGCCGCGAGCGTGCGATCGTCCGAGACGGCGACCGGCGCGACCGCGGCGACGTCCTGCGCGAACAGCTCCCGGGCGACCTGGAGCTGCAGGCTTTGCACGTCGGCTTCGGCGGTGCCGTCCGGGAGGGCGGCCGTGACGAGAAGGGGCGCGTTCGATCCCGCGCCGAAGGCCTGCTCGGTCCAGGTGAACGCCTTGTAGCCGGAGGAGTCCTCCGCCTCGGACCCGCCGTCGGGGAGGCCGAGACGCATCGACAGCGCGGGAAGGGCGATGACGAGGAGCGCGGCGGTCGCGACCACCATGGTCACCACGGCGCGCACGGTCGACATCGGCCGCACCTCGCGCCCGACTGTCGCCACGGGCGCGGTATCGACGCGGGCGGCGCGTCGGGGGTGTTCCTCGGCATCGAGGGACGCCATTCGACGGGGCTGATCGTTCTCCCCCGCGAGGGCTGCTTTCGCGCGCGCCCTCCTGCTGAGGATGCGCGTTCCCGCCAACCCGAGCAGAGCCGGGGTCAGCGAGACGGCGATGAGGACGGCCACGAGCACGCTGACGGCACCGGCGGTACCCATCAGTCCGAGGAAGGGGATGCCGGTGATGTTGAGAGCCAGGAGGGCGACGATGACCGTCGATCCGGCGAACACGACGGCATTGCCCGCCGTACCGTTGGCCAGTCCGATCGACTCGATGACGTCAGCACCCTGGAGGAGCTGACGACGGTGGCGGTAGAGGATGAAGAGCGCGTAGTCGATGCCGACGGCGAGCCCCAGCATCACGCCGAGGAAGGGCGTGACGGATGCCATCTGCACGACACCCGAGAACGACAGGGTGGCCATGGCTCCGATCGCGACCCCCACGATCGCCGTCACGATCGGGAACGAGGCGGCGAGGAGGGAACCGAGGACGACGAGCAGGACGACACCGGCGACCGCGATGCCGATGACCTCGCCGACACCGAAGATCTCGGGGATGCCCTGCGAGATCTCGGTGTTGAAGGCGACGTCGACCCCGGAGACACTCGTCGAGAAGTGCTCGACGACCGCTTCCTTCGATGCTTCCGGGAGCTCGAGCCGGGGCTTGTCGAACGACACATTGACGATCGCGGTCGAACCGTCGTCGGAAACGAGGCGGATGGCATCCGCGAAAGACAGAAGTTCGGCACCATCGGCGAGCTGCGTCTCCTGCGCCGCGATCTGCGTGAGCCCGTCGGTCACCTGCGTCTGCTGCTGTTCGAGGGCAGCGCGCTGCTGGTCCAGCTGTGCCTGCTGCTCGTTCAGAGCGTCGAGCTGGGCCTGCTTCTGCACGGCAGGCAGGGGCGCAGCCTCGACCTCTGCGCGCCCGGCGTCGAGCTGCTCCTGTCCGGCGTCGAGCTGCGCCTTCCCCGCGTCGAGCTGCTGCTGTCCCGATTCCGCCTGCGCGCGAGCGTCGGCGAGCTGCTGGCGACCGTCGACGACCTGCTGCCGCTGATCGTCGAGCTGCTGCTGCGTCGAGAAGGGATCGGTCACCCGCGCGACGTCGGGAAGGTCACCCGCCGACGACACGAGCGCGCTGATCTCGCCCTTCTGCGCGTCGGTGAGAGCCGCCCCGTCGTCGGTGCGGAACACGACCGTGCCGGAGGCGCCGCTGAAGTCCGGCAGCTCGTCCTGGAGGTGGGCGACGACGTCTCCGGATGCCGTCCCGGGAATGTCGAAGCTCGAGCTGAGGCCCCTGAAACCGATGAGGAAGCCGCCGACCACCAGACCGAGGATGACGGCCCACGCGGCGATCATCGTCCATGCGCGGCGGGCCGCGAAGGTCCCGAGACGATGCAGGAGTTCAGCCATGAAGGGGTTCCTCTCGTGCGGTGCACGAGAGAGCACCGTCGGCTCCGACCAGTCGACGCCAAGATAACACGGACCGTCTCGTCTTTTCTGTCGAGTCTCGTCCAGAATGTGTGTCATGGCTCTTCCGCGCAGTGGCCCCGTCCGAAGCGAGGCCGCCCGTCTGGCGATCCTCGAGGCGGCGGCGGAACTCTTCGCCGAGGGCGGATACGAACACCTCGCGATCGAAGGGATCGCTCGGCGGGCGGGGGTCGGCAAACAGACGATCTACCGCTGGTGGTCGAGCAAGGGCGACGTCATCGCCGAGGCGATCCTCGAGGGCCACCTGCTGGACGGTCGGCGCCATCTCCCCGCCACGGGCGACGCCCGCGGCGATCTCGCGGCGTGGCTGGCCGACCTGTTCGCCCTCCGCGCGAGTCCCGACGGCGAGGGGCTCCTCCGATCGTTCGTCGCCGCGGCCGCGGAGAACGCCGAGATCGGGCGACGCCTGCGCGAGGCCATCCTCGCCGCGCCCCTCATGGAGCGCCTGTCGCAGGCGATGGGCGGAACGAGCGGAGCACGCCTCGAGGCGGCCGCAGAGGCCCTGCTCGGCGCGGTGATCCTCCGAGCGCTCAGCCGCGAAGACTTCGACGCCGACGACATGCGCGCCCTCGTCGACGTCGTCACGGGCGGGTCTCACCCACCGCTCTGACGCGAGGACGGTGACGCCGCATGACGCCGCGGATGCGCGAGCGGTGGGAGAGCGGCAGAGTCGAAGAAGCGACCGATCGGAGCACCTCATGTCGACCGACCTCGACCATCTCGTCTTCGCGGGCCCCTCACTCGCTGACGCCATCAACGAGATCGAACGCCTCACCGGAGTTCGCGGCGCCCCCGGCGGCCGCCACACGACGACCGGCACCGCGAACGCGCTCATCGCGCTCACCGTCGACGGCCAGCCCGGTCGCCGCTACCTCGAGATCATCGGACCCGACCCCGACGGTGTCCGCACGGCATCCGAGATTCCCACGTTCGGGATCAGCAGCCTCAGCGCCCCGCGCCTCGCAGGCTTCGCCCTTCGTCCAGACGACCTGGATGCCACCGTCGAACGCCTGCGCAGCCTCGGCGCCGATCCGGGCGACGTGGAGCCGCTCGGGCGCGTGCGCCCGGACGGCGTTCAGCTGTCGTGGCGCTTGACCCGACGCGCCGGCAACGCGTGGGACGGACTCCCTTTCCTCATCGACTGGCAGGACAGCCCTCATCCGGGCCTGGGGGACCTTCCCCGGCTGGAGCTCACCGGCCTCCGCGTCACTGCACCCGCGGGTGACGCGCGCTTCGACGCGTTGACCGCCCTCGGTCTCGACCCGACGGCCGGCTCCGCCGCGCTGCATGTCGACCTGCGCGGCACCCGCGCGGCGACCCTCTCCACCGACTAGCACAGCGCACGGATCGGGGTCCAGCCCCCGCGCGGTCATGTGCGTCCGCTAGAATCGTGCTCAGCAAGGGGAGTACTCCCACCGCGACGTTCTCGTCAATACGGCCACACCATCGTGGACCCGGGACGTCGGCCCATCTCGCCGGGTGGAGGAGACCTTGGTGTCTTGTCGTACACCTATTTCCCTTGGAGGCCTCCATGGGCGTCACCCCGCTCATCTGGATCATCACGATCGCCGTGACGATCGCGTTCTTCGTGTTCGAGTTCTTCGTTCACGTCCGTAAGCCGCACGAGCCGACGATCGGCGAATCCGCCCGGTGGTCCGCGTTCTACATCGGCCTCGCCCTGCTCTTCGGCGTCGGCATCGGCGTGTTCTCGGGCTGGACGTACGGCGGCGAGTACTTTGCCGGGTATCTGACCGAGAAGGCGCTGTCGATCGACAACCTCTTCGTGTTCCTGATCATCATGACCGGGTTCGCGGTGCCCAAGAAGTACCAGCAGAAGGTGCTGATGATCGGCATCGTCATCGCGCTCATCATGCGCGGAGGATTCATCGCCGTCGGCGCGGCTCTCATCGAGAACTTCTCGTGGATCTTCTACCTCTTCGGCGCCCTCCTGCTCTTCCTCGCTTACAAGCAGGCGTTCTCCCACGGCGACAGCGACCCCGCCAACGGCAAGTTCATGCAGTTCGTGCGGCGCATCCTCCCCGTCAGCGAGGAGTACAACGGCGACAAGATGACGGTGCGCAAGGACGGCAAGCGGTTCGTCACGCCCATGCTGCTGGTGATCATCGCCATCGGCTTCATCGACCTCGTCTTCGCCGTCGACTCGATTCCGGCGATCTACGGTCTGACGAAGGAGGCGTACATCGTCTTCACCGCCAACGCCTTCGCCTTGATGGGCCTGCGTCAGCTCTACTTCCTGATCGGCGGTCTGCTGGAGCGTCTGGTCTACCTGGCACAGGGCCTGGCCGTCATCCTCGCGTTCATCGGCGTCAAGCTCGTCTTCCACGCCCTCCACGTCAACGAGGTGCCCTTCATCAACGGCGGTGAGCCGCTGCTGTGGGTGCCGGAGATTCCGATCTGGTTCTCGCTGCTGTTCATCGCCGCGACGGTGGCGGTGGCAACCTGGCTGAGCCTGCGCAAGACGCGCAACGACGCCCAGAAGGCGGATCGAACGACATTCGACGACGAGAAGGTGATCCACGCGCCGGAGGATTGACGCTACGGCAACGGGCCCGCGGCTTACGCCGCGGGCCCGTTGCCGTATCCGACGCCGACGCGCAACCCCGGCGAGCGCGATACGCGTGCGGCCTACCGTGGCCCGCATGACGCGATTCGGGTACACCCTCATGACCGAGCAGAGCGGCCCCCGGGCCCTCGTCGATTACGCCGTCGGCGCCGAGCGCGCGGGCTACGACTTCCTGGTCTCCAGCGACCACTACTCCCCCTGGCTCACCAGCCAGGGTCACGCGCCCTACGCCTGGACGGTGCTCGGGGCGGTCGCGCATGCCACCTCGGACGTCGAACTGATGACATACGTGACGTGCCCAACGGTGCGATACCACCCCGCGGTCGTGGCACAGAAGGCGGCGACGCTGCAGCTGCTCTCGGAGGGGCGGTTCACTCTCGGGTTGGGCTCCGGCGAGAACCTCAACGAGCACGTCGTGGGCGAAGGCTGGCCCGCGGTGCACGCCCGCCAGGACATGCTCGTCGAAGCGATCG
This sequence comes from Microbacterium sp. S1037, assembly GCF_048381605.1. Taxonomy (NCBI): domain Bacteria; kingdom Bacillati; phylum Actinomycetota; class Actinomycetes; order Micrococcales; family Microbacteriaceae; genus Microbacterium; species Microbacterium sp. S1037. Next base: position 1,476,506 of record NZ_JBLWIG010000001.1, on the reverse strand, counting down.
AGATCATCCGCGCCCTCCACACCGGCGACCTCGTGACCTACGACGGCGAGTACTTCCGCGTCGATTCGGCCCGCGTGTGGGACGCCCCCGAGGGCGGAGTCCCGATCGGGGTCGCGGTCTCGGGCGAGCACTCGATCGAGCGCTTCGCGCCGCTGGGCGATCACCTCATCACGACCGAGCCCGACGGGGACATCGTCAAGGGGTGGGACCAGCACCACGAGGGCGAGTCCCGCAAGATCGGGCAGATCCCGATCAGCTGGGATCCTGACCGGGATGCCGCTGTCGCCCGCGCTCACGACCAGTTCCGCTGGTTCGCCGGAGGGTGGGCTGTCAACGCCGACCTCCCGACACCCGCCGGCTTCGCGGGGGCCTCGCAGTTCGTGCGTCCCGAGGATGTCGCCGACTCGATCGCGTGCGGTCCCGACCTCGACGAGCTCGCGGAGAGCGTGCGCCCGTTCATCGATGCGGGGTTCACCGATATCGCGATCGTGCAGGTCGGAGACGAACAGCAGCAGCGGTTCGTCGACGAGATCGCCGCCCCTCTTCTCGAGAAGCTGCGCGCGCTCTAGGCCCGGCGGCGCCGGGCACATCCGTCAGCGCGGGGTGTGCCCGGTCTCCCGCACCCACTGGTCCAGTCGCCACGACGGGATGCGGAAGACCCGCGCGACGTCGGCGAGCGCGTACCCACCCTCGACGACGGAGGCCACAGCGAACTCCTGGAGCGAGCGGAAATCCCGTCCGGCCAATGCGCCGGTCCGCAGATCCGAGAAGGTCCGCGGGGCCGCGTTCGTCGCGGAGCCGGGAGCCACGAAGACGTAGGCGGAGTTCTCCCGCATGCCGTGGGCGAGCGCGTAGTCGTGGGCACGGGTGGCAGCGGACGTGGCCGCTCGGTGCGCAAGCACGGCCGGCGCGGGAACGGGCTCCGGGGGAAGCGGCTCGGATGCCGGCTCGACGACCGGAGGGACAACGACGTCGGCCTGCACGGATGCCTGGGTCATCCACGGCGCCGGCGGAAGCGGACCGCCCCAGACTTTCTCGGTCGGCGCGAACGGCGGAGCGGTCGGAGCGGCCGTCGGCGCGGGAGAGCGGTGCTCCACGTCCGGCACGGTGGCGTCGTCGGCCGTGCCACCCGAGGCGCTCACCCAGGGGGCCGGAGGAAGCTCCCCTCCCCAGACGACCTCGCTCGGCACGACGTAGGGGCTGAGCGGCTCGGCATCCGCTCCGTCATCCCGCACCTCTGTCGCGTGTGCGAAGAGGTCGGCGAGGGCGATCTCGAAGGTCTCGGCGAGCGCCAGGAGAGTCGCCAACGACGGGGCCGTCCGACCGGACTCCACTCCGCGAAGACGCGACTCCGACAGGCCCGACTCGAACGCCAGGTCGCTCAGCGAGATCCCTCGACCGCGCCGAAGCATCCTGACTCGATCGGCGAGCGCGCGGAGCACGTCGTCGAGCCGGTCATCCGCTTCGAGGTGATCGCTCATCGTTGCTCCTTCACCGGGGGTGCGTGCATCAGAAGGGCATCGTCCACCCATTGCTGCAGACGCCACTGCTGGATCCGGAACAGCCGCGAGATGGTGGGCACCGAGTACCCTCCCTCGATCACGGCAGCGATGGCGAACTCGCGGAGCGAGGCGAAGGTCCGTCCCTCGAGGGCCCCCGTGCGGAGGTCCGCAAACGACCGCGGTCGCGCCGTCGCGGGAGCGCGTGGCGCCCGCGGACGCGGGGGAACGCCGTGCGGGGCATCGCGCATCGGGCCGCCGCTCTCGCCGCCCGATTCCGCGGAGGCCGCGGCGGGGGCCATCGCGGCCACGGGTACAGGCACACCGGCGGGCGCGGTGACGGTCTCCGCCGCCGGGAGCGCGCGATACGCGGCGACCTGCTCCTCGCCGTGCCGGAGCAGCGCTTCGCGGAGCAACTCGCGCAGCCGCTGGTGCTCCCGACGCCGCCTCCACAGCACCGGCAGCCCGATCGCGGGGATGAGGAGGACGAGCGCCCACATCCACATCATCGGGTGCTCGTTCATCCAGCCGACCCACGCCCATTGGAACGTCCAGCCGCTCTCGTCGTTGTCGGCCTGCATCGTGCGCGAGTCGGACCACATCGCGACGGCGTCCTGACCGACGCCGTGGAACGTGTTACCCGTGATGTCCGCACGGGCTCCGTCTGCCAGCTCGATCGCGGAGCCGGTGGTCACGCTCAGATCGTTACCGCTCATCACGACCGAGGCGCCCGTAAGTTCGGTGGCGATCCGTCGTCCGACGATGCGCGAGTCCGAGACCTTGGCATCCGTGATCCGACCGTTGATGTCGAGACCACGCAGCTCGCTCGACGAGAGGTCGGCGTTCGTCACCGACAGCCCGGTGGAGGGTCCTTCGACGAGGACGGCGGTCCGGGTCTCGTCGACGGTGGACTGGTGGATCTCGGTGTCATCCGTCGAGATCACGCGCACGCCGCCGTCGCGGTTGTCCTGGACGCGCGAGTCGGTCAGCGTGAATCCGGTCGAGGGCGTCAGCCCGTAGCCACCCGTCGTCGGCCCGTCCGCGAGGGCGGACCCATCGACTCGAACACCCCAGCCGGCTGCACCTTCGACGGTCACGTCGCTCAGGGTGAGCGCGCGCGACTGGCGCGAGAGCGAGATGCCGTCCGAACCGGAATCGCGGACCGTGGTGCGGTCCACCCGGAAGTCGTGACCGCCGTTGGTGAATTCCAAGCCCGTCAGCGTCGAGTCGGTGATCGTGGAGTCGAACACGCCGACCCCGGTGCTCTCCGATGCGAACAGACCGTAATGGAGTCCGGTCATCGTCGAGTTCTCGAGCCGGGCACCGGCGTCCACCGTCCCGCTGCCCGTGATGGCGAGCCCCCCGGTGCGCCCGCTCCAATACCCGAGGTCCGAGAAGTCGGTGTACGACGAGGCCAGGATGCCGTCTCGAACGCGCACGTACGCTCGGCCGTCCGACTCGTCGGTGTCGGGGGCGGCGTTCGAGTCGTCCCACGACGTGATGCGCAACGGCGATCCTTCGAGACCGCCGAACAGCAGATGCCCGCCCCAGCCCACGATGCTCGTACTGCCCGCCGGGGAGCTCGTCATCCGCAGCGTCGAGCCCGGGGCGACGAGGTCGAGCTCGGCTCCGGAACGGACGACGACGTTGCGTAGCAGGGTGAAGGTCGTCGCGTCGTCCTGGCGTGCCGCGCCGAGGGCGACGAGGTCGGCGAGCGAGTATCCCGTCGGCTGACCGTTCTTCGCGCCCAGCACGACGGTGTTCCAGGTGTCGATCAGAGCCGGATCGGTACTCCCGAGCGCGGCGACGCCGGACAGACGCGTGTCCTCGGCTGCCACGCGATCAGCCGGTGTCTGGGGCGCCGCAGCGTCGGAGGCACCTTCCGCGGCGCTCTCGGTGGGGTCGGGCACCGGTCCCACCACGGCGGTGCTCGACCGCGCATCATTGCTCAGCCAGGGCAGGAACGTTCCCGTATGGATGAAGTTGCCCGCGAGAATGACCCCCGCCACGAGGACGACCACGGCGACCACCATGACGACCCGCGCGACGCCGCGGAACGCGAAGTGGCTGTCCCCGCGTTCGTGGGCGGTGATCCCTCCCTCATCGGTCACGGGTCACCTCCGTCGTCTGCGGCACGAGCCCGAGGCTCTCGGCGGACTGCCCCTCGCCACCGAGGCTCGCCTCCGTCTGCCCCTCGCCACCCTGGGTGTCGGCCGATCGTGTCAGCCACCCCTGCTTGTTCATGGTGAACAGGGCGTAGACCTTGATCGGGAGCGAGATGAAGATGATGACGAGCGTGACGAGCGGCAGCAGGACGATGTCCTCGGGACGCCGCCACAGGTGCGACATCCCGCGGATGCCGCGACCGACGAACAGCCAGACGACCGCGAGGCCGAGCCCCAGCAGGGGATGCTCCGCGCGCGCGGCCAGCGCGACGTACGCCAGAGCGACGAACATCGTGAACGGCGTCAGCAGGATCTGCATCATCGTGATCTGCGAGATCAGCGGCACCTTGAAGACCCAGCCGTGGCGGATGGCCGTGAGATAGCAGCGGAAGGAGTTGCGACTCCACCGGACGCGTTGCTTGACGAACGCGCGGAACGTGCCGGGGAACATCGAAAGGGCACGCGCACTGTCCTGGTGAGCGACGCGGAAGCCCTGCGAGAGCACCAGCCAGGTCATGCGACCGTCGTCGCCCGCGACGCACTCCTTGCCGAAGAAGATCTCGTGCTCGAGGTCCTCCACCCGAGGCTGGATCACCGAGGTGCGATAGGCGGCGGTCCGACCGGACGCGCAGATGATGCCGCCGAAGCGGCCCATCGCGGGGGCGTAGTCGGTGTAGCGCAGGTCGATGATCCAGTCCGCCACGCGCCGCCATACGCTGGACTTCGGCAGGTAGACGTTCTGGCGCGTGCTCACCGCTCCGACCGCGGGGTCGATGAACGGCATCTGGACGGCATCCAGCATCCCGTCCTCCCACGCGGTGTCGGAGTCGACGAAGAGGGTGAGTTCGGTGTCGACCATGCGGATGCCGACCCCCAGCGCCGAACGCTTCCCCCGGTGATGGAACATCACGACATCGACCGTCGGCAGAGCGAGTGCCTCGATTCGGGTCTGCGCCTCCACGTCGGCCACGTCGAGGACGATGATGATACGGGAGGGACCCTGCCGGACCCACGTCTGCAGGCACCGCAGAAGCACATCGGGATCCTCGTGGAACGAGGGGACCACAACGGTGGTCGTCGTCCGGTAGAGGTTCTTCACGGGACGCGCGGTCGCGGCGAGGATCTTCCGGACGAGCCAGAAACCCCACGAGACGATGCCGAGGTAGCCGAATGGCAGCACCCACATCAGCTGCTCGCCGAAGGACGCGTTGGCCATCACTCTCCCCCTCGCGCGTCGGGTAACGCGACTGGATGTCCGGGGGAAGACACTGAAGGGTACCGCGAGAAGCTCACCGGCAGGGAATGTTGGCCAGGGACGCGCCCGCCGTGACGCTGTTGTCGCAGGAGACGATGTTGCCCGCCGACCGGGCGTCGCCGACGACATGCACGCCGAATCCGCCCGCTCCCGGCTGCAGGCTGCTCGCCGTCACCGTGTTCTCCGCGCCCCACGGCGGAAGGATGACGTGCACGGAGACCGCGTCCACCGGCCCCGTGACGGTGGTGTCGTCGATCGTCCAGCCGTTGCCCTTCAGGTCGACCGCGCTGTCGACCACGGCATCCGGACCCACCGTCAGGACGGAGGCGCGGACGACTCCCCCGGTCGTGCCCTCCTTGACGTCGAGCGCCTCCGCGGTGGTGCCGCGCACCTCGATCCGCTCGAACACGTTGCGGTCACTGCGGTCAGGCTCGCACGAGGTGTAGCGGCACCAGTTCGACTGCGCCGAGCCGACGTACACGCCCTCTCCGTACTTCGGGTCGGTGAGCCCGGTGCGCTCGACCACGATGTCGTGCACGAGGTTGTCGCTGCTCGCGGACCGCAGGTGCAGCCCCTCCTGTCCGACGTCGGAGATGTTCAGTCCAGACAGTTCGGTGTGGGAGGCGGCATCCAGGACAACTCCCTTCTGCCCGCCGCGCACGCTCAGATCCCGCACGCGCCAGAACGACGCGCCGTCGAGGTGGAGCGCGTACCCGTCCTCCGTGCCGCCCGCGTCGATGACCGAGCCGGATGAGCCGCACAGGACGATCGGACTCTCCGTCGTCCCCGCCTTCGACACGACGAACCGCCCGGAGTATGTCGTGGGCGACAGCTGGAGCACATCGCCCGGGACGGCGGCATCCAGCGCGCTCTGCAGCGCGTCTGCTCCCGGAGGGACCTCGACGGCCCCGGCCTGGCAGGGGGCGGTCGCCGGAGGGAGGGATGCCGTCGATGCGGGCGCGCACGCCGTCACCGCTGCGCCCGCCACGGCGATCGCGACGAGGAGCGCGATCGGGCGGGGGACGGCGCGAGACATCGCGTCGAGTATCGCAGTCCGCGGGTCGATGCGCCCGCGCCCCCGCCGCCGAGCTTGTGCGGCGGCAGGGGCATCGGTGTCCTCAGGCTCCGTCGCGCAGGTCGCGGAAGAAGCTGTCGACGTGCGCGCGCAGACCCTCGATGCGGCGGTCCCGTGCGGCCGCGGCATCGTGCCCGAGGTACGCCGGAGGATCGAGACGCCGGACGTTCCGCGAGCACTCGAAGTTCGCGCAGAGCAGGGTGCCCACGGTGTTTCCCGCGCGGCCCGCCTTGCCCGCGCGCCGAGCGGCGAAGAAGACGACGTCGTTGGGCAGCGTCACGTCGGCGCACCAGGAGCACTGCGGACGTGACCGCGTGGGCTGCTCGGCCTGGCGCAGCTGCAGACCGACCGGCTTTCCGTCGATCTCGGCGACGACGAACCCGAGGAGGGGCGTCTTGGGGTCGCGCCAACCGAAATAGTCCAAGCGGTCCCAGTCGTTCCCGTCGAGATCGGTGGGGATGACCAGGGCGCTGCGTTCGCGCGTCGAGACATTGACGAACGAAGAGCGTACGGAGGCAGGGGTGAGAGCGTGCATGAAGGAATCCCGTCGATGGGCTGCGCGACCATCGGCCGTGCAGCAGAATGCCGCGCGCAGCAGTGCTGCGCGCGAGCGGAGCCCGGCCGCCCGAGGGGGGCGGTGGGCGGAAGGGCGCGACCCGAGATGTCGGGCCCGCGCCGGCGCCGGTCAGCCGGCGAGAGAAACGGCGCGGTCGGCGCCTCTGCCGCCGGCGTTTCGCACGCCGACGACCCCCTCACGCCCGGTGGGCATCGACGAGGAGACGGGGGACATGTCTCCAGGGTACGCCGCTCAGGCGCGGAACGGCTGAGAGCCGAGGACGCGCTCGACGGTCATCTCGAGCACGACGCGCTCGGGATTGACGCGCGGCTGGCGGTAACGCGCCGCGTACAGCTCGACGGCGTGTGCGACCGCCTCGGGGTCGTCGGTGACGCGTGTCGGACCCTCGAAGCTGATCCATCGAGCCCCGTCGACGGAGCACACCGCCGCGCGGCCGCTGCGCTCGGCGTTGACGAACTTCTGCGTCCCACGGGATCCGATGATCCGCACCACGCCGTCCTCGTAGGTGAACCCGACGGGCACGGCGTGGATCCTCCCCCGTCGCCCCACGGTCGACAGCGTCGCGAGGTGGTACTCGCGGAGGAAGGAGAGCGCATCGTCGGTCAGCACGGTTCCAGGGTGCCACGTCCGGCTATGTGAGTGATGGTGCGGTCAGCGGCATCCCAGCGCCGCAGGCACGTCGCCCGCACGGACAGCTCTCCGCCCCCGGCTGCGGCCACGACGGTCAACGCCTCGGAGAGACGCTCGAGAGGAACGCGGCGCGCGAGAGTGACGTGGGGCGTCCATGCGCCCGGAGCGGTGTGATCGTCCTCGCCGATCGATCCCGCCTCGGCGTGGACGGCGGCATGCAGGCGCAGCAGGGCCGCCGACGGAACGACCGAACGGGCGAGCACTCGGCTCCGTCCCAGGCCGAAAAGCACGGGAGCCCCGAGCGTCAGGCCCAGGGGCAGCCCGTCCTCGAACGTCGAACCGTCGATCTCGTTCAGGGAGGAGCGCACCAGCATCGTCACGTGCGGGCGATTGCTCGCGCCCGTGTGCTGCGCCTGACTGGGCAAGCCGGCCGCGAGCAGGGCGTCCCACTCGCGTCGCACCGCGGCATCCGATGATTCGTCGAAGGTGAGCTCGATGCTCACGACGGACTTCATACGTATGTCAGCGCGTAGACCACCACGCCGCGGCCACGAGCGCGGGCTGGAAGAACAGACGCGTGAAGCGCTTGCGGTCCGTGTCGAGCCCGAAGGCCGAGCGCCGCTTTCGCCACTGATCGACGTTCCCGGGGAAGATCGCGATGAAGAAGGCCGCAAGAGCCGCGCCGATCCGCCGACGTTCCCGCGGAAGAGCGATCAGGGCGAGACCGAAGCCCGCTTCGACGACTCCGGATGCCACGACCACCAGGTCGCGATCGAGGGGAAGCCGTTCCACGAGAGCGTCGGGCACCTGGGCCTGGAAGTCGCGACGCGCGAACGTCAGGTGCGAGACGCCGGCGAAGATCATGGCCGCTGCGAGCGTCCACCGTACGAACGATTTCATGACCTCACCGTAGGCTCCGCCGCTCACGTCGAAGGCGGGCTTGACGGGCGGGCGCGCGGCGGGGTGAACCGTCACCGGCGCCTACGCGAGGAGGTCGGTTCGCGCAACCCCCGGCCTCCGCCCGCAGGACGGCGTTTGACTGTGACCACCAGCGGGAGGAGGAGCGCATGACCATCACGGAGATGCCGCCGGCGGCGACCGATGACGCGGATGCCGACACCCTCCTCACGCGCGCCTCAGCGGGAGACCGTGACGCCTTCGGCGCGTTCTACGACCTCACGGCTCCCCGCATCCATGCCGTGCTTCTGGTCCTGACGCGGAATGCGACACGGTCCGCGCTGCTTCTCGAAGAGGTGTACGTCGAGGCGTGGGAGCACGTCGTGGCGCGGGGCGTCCCGCGGTGCCCGGCGTGGGAGTGGGTGTCGCTGATCGCGCGCCGTCGCGCCCTCGCCGCGGTCTGAGCCGGACTTAGGCGGGCAGTGGGGTGGACCGTTCCGTCGCGCCGATGTCGACGGTCAGTCCGCCGGACGAGTTCGCCGAGTTGGCGTACATCTGCAGCAGGGACGGATCGAGCATCTCGGGCTCGCTCTCGCCGAAGACGAAACGCAGCGGGATCGAGGGCTGGAGCCAGATCGTGCTCCGTCCCACGGTCTCGCCTTCGGGATGCCGCCACGAGAGGGTGAAGCTCTCCCCCCGTCGGAGCTTCGTCGCGATCACGACTTTGACGTGCGCCAACACGCGGTCCGGCATCTGGATGGGGTCCGCGGAGGACCCGTAGAACAAGGAGCCCATCGCGGGCCTCCTTCCGGAGTTCGTCGTAACAAAAATTTTACTAGATTCCCTAACTATCTCCTAGCGCGAAGAGTGACTTTTCCACGTCCCGAAATGAACTATCCGCTATCCCGCGAGATCCATAGGCATGCGTGATTCTCGTTTGCCTAACTAGACTGTGCGATCGGGCGGTCTGGGCGACAGGAGAACGATGACAATCGTGGAGAACGACGACCCTTCGACGGTTGCCGCCCGCGCCGTCGAGCGTCTGCGCCTGGCCGAGGCACGCCTCGCCCGTCGACGCCAGACCGATTGCGGCCCGAGCGAGAACGCCCGGGCAGCGATGAGGTTGATCCTCGAGCGCGCCGATGACGGACAGACGGTGACGCCGACGGAGATCGCTCAGGCGCTCGGGGTGTCGACCGCATCGGTGACAGGGATGCTCGACCGGCTCCACGCCGGCGGTCTGATCGGGTTCATCGCGAACCCGGACGACCGGCGCAGCAAGTTCGTCGTGCCCTTCGATCGATCCGTCGACGCCGACGCCATCGATCCCGTCACCGCGCGAATCCGAGAGTTCGCTCTCACTCTCCCGGCGGACGCGGCCGACCACATCGCGACATTCCTCGACCAGGTGCGCGAGGTCGTCGACGCCGAATGCAGCTGAAGTGTTAGGCCGAGCGAGCCTCGGGCGAATCCGGCTCCGGTTCGGCTATCACCGTCAATCCGTTCGCCGAGCTCGCTTCATGCATGAGCTCGTCGATCCAGCGGCGGTTCAGCTGCGGCGCTCGACTGCCGTAGAAGTGGAAGACGAGCGGAATCGACGGGTGAATCCAGAGCGTCCGCGTCCCGCTTCCGTCCCCGACCGGGAAATGGAACATGAAAGGCTCCCCGCGGCGCAGCTTGTTCATGAACACCATGCGCAAGTGGGAAAGCGTTCGGTCCTCGATGTCGAAGGAATGACCCAACGCGTTGTAAACCAGTTTTCCCACGAATAAAGAGTACATGTCGACCGTTGATTAATTACCCGAGATGGAACGCCGCCCTTGACGAACCCATGCTCGGATAGAGTCCACTGCGTGGGGAGAGCGCATCGTCCGAGCCGGCAGCGCCGTCGCATTCCTCGGGTCGTTTTCCTGGTGGGTGCCGTGGTGGTCGTCGTCGCGCTCATCGCCGCGATAGCCGTGGTCGGGAACCTCGTGTCCTCGCTCTTCCAGACTCTCGCCGCCCGTCCACCCGCCGTCGACACGCGCATCGTCGCCCCGGATGAGTCGAAGGCCGCGAAAGCCGCCGGCGATGCCTCGGCCACGCCCGAGGAATCCGCCGCCGCCACGTGGCTCGCCGCTCAGCCCACGACGTACTGGCTGACCCCCGAGATCGACCCCGTCGACGAGGTCTGGGACCGCGTCGCACATCTCGCCTCCGAGGCGCGGGATCAGGATGCCGCGCTCTCTGTCGCCGTCTACGGACTGCCGGACCGCGACTGCGGCAATCACTCGGCCGGCGGACTCGACCCCGACTCCTACCGCGACTGGACCGCGCGGATCGGCGATGCGCTTCGCAACGCACCCGATGTGCAGAAGATCGTGATCCTCGAGCCCGACAGCATCGCTCTGTCGTCATCGTGCGGTTCCCCCGGAGACCGCGCGAGCTACCTCAGGACCGCCGTGGAGAACGTCCGCGGAACGAACACCTGGATCTACCTCGACGGCGGGCACTCCGCGTGGCATCCGGTCGACGAGATGGCCTCGCTGATCTCGGCCACGGGACTCATCGGCGAAGTACGCGGGGTGGCGCTGAACGTGTCGAACTATCAGGACACCGCGGCGGAGTTCGCTTACGCGCATGCCCTCTCCGAGCGCCTCGGGGGAACCCACGCGGTCATCGACACCTCCCGCAACGGCGCCGGCCCGGCCGGTTCCGAGTGGTGCAACCCGGCGGGGCGGCTCGTCGGGCCGGCGGGCGGCTCCTTCGGCGACGGAGTCGTCGACACGACCCTGTGGATCAAGCCCCCCGGCGAGAGCGATGGCGAATGCAACGGAGGACCTCCAGCGGGCACCTGGTGGCCCGCCGCCGCTGTCGAACTCACGCGTGAGAGCCGCTGACACCACCCATCGAACGGCCCCCGGGCCACCCAGGGGCCCGCGAAAGTGTGTAAAGATGTGGCTCGGTCCGTGTGGCCGCCGCGTCTCGGGGGAGAACGTGGGCACGTTTTCGTGCGAACCAGAAGAGTGGGTGCGATGAGCGACAGCACGGAGATGCTGAAGACGGCCGTGATCGTGGAAGACGATCCGGATATCCGTCATCTCCTCGTCGAGGTCTTGGAAGCGGCCGGTTTCTCGACGGTCTCCGTCGGCAACGGCATCGACGGGGTTCGCGCCGTCATCGCCTATCAGCCCCTCATCACCACTCTCGACGTCAACATGCCGGGCATCGACGGCTTCGAAGCCGCGCGACGGATCCGGGCGCAGAGCGACACGTACATCATCATGCTGACCGGGCTCGAGGAGGAGGCCGACGTCGTCCTCGGACTCGGCGCCGGTGCCGACGAGTACGTCGTGAAACCGTTCCGACCGCGCGAGCTGCGCGCGCGCATCGAGGCGCTTCTGCGCCGGCCCCGCGCCGGCGGGACCGCTGGTGCCGCCCCGCGACAGGACAGCGTGGGCCCGTCCTTCCCGGCAGCACGCCCGGCCGAACAGCAGGCACCCGCGGCCGTCCCGCCGACGGCTCCCCCACCCGCCGCGACGAGCGTCCCCGTCGTCGTTCCCTCATCCCAGGGCCCGGAGCCCCGGGAACACGCCGGCGCGGAACTCGCGACGCGCCCGTCGTCCGACGTCGCCGCCCGATCGAACAACGCCGTCACCCCTGGCGGCGGCCCCTGGATCGTGCACCGCGACCTCCAGCTCGACCCCGACAGCCGGATCGTGCTCGTCGGCGGCGACGAACTGGAGCTGACGCGCACCGAGTTCGACCTCCTGGCGACGCTCATGGAGTCGAAGCGACGCGTGCGGAGCAAGGCCGACCTCACGCTGGTTCTCCGAGGCGAGTCCTACGTGACCAGCTACTTCGTCGGTGAGGCCGACAAGCGGGCGATCGAGGCACACATGACCAACCTCCGCCGCAAGCTCGGCGACAACCCCGCGAACCCGCGCTACATCGAAACGGTCCGCGGGGTGGGGTATCGCCTCACGTCCGAGTTGATGGCCGCTCCCTGATCCTTCGCCCCTCCGGCGGATACAACGGATGCCTCGACCCTCCCCAGGGCCGAGGCATCCGTGTTTTCTGACGCGTTCGGGTCGCGATCAGATCGGGTGTCCGTCACACCTTGAAGCCGTGGTGACGACGGACGAGCTTGGAGAACATCAGGAGGGTCTGCAGAACGGTGACGACACCGACGATCGGCCACCCGATCCACAGGATCGACGACTGCACCATGGGGCCGACCATGACCCAGATCACGGCGAGCGCGACGGCGACGGCGAGGAGCACGACCATCGGGGCCCAGTGGCCGAGTCCGCCACCGCGTTCGGCCTTGGCCTGCATCGCCCAGTTGTCGACCTTCTTGCGGGACAGGAAGCGCGTCCACGAGCGGACGAAGTGGCTGATGCGAATCCACATGAAGATCTCGGCCGGGAAGAAGAGCACGGCGAACAGGATGTCCCGACGGTTGACGGCCTTCATCGTGCGCGCGATGCGCAGGTTCAGCAGCATGGCGATCACGGGCGGGATGAGCCACAGCGGCGAGAAGACGAACGCACCGATCGAGAGCGATCCCGCGAGCAGGGTGAGGAACGCCACGCGGACGAAGAGGTTCGTCAGCATGCCGAAGTTCTCGAACCACCGCAGGCGCAGGTTGGGGTGGAAGGGCTGCCCCTTGGTGTCACCGCGCTGGCCGGGCCACATCAGCTCGATCGCGCCGTAAGTCCACTTCACCTGCTGGGCGTCGTACCCGGAGAGCGTCGTCATGCCGCCCACGTCGGCGCGGGCGTACGGGCTGATCTTGGTCAGGTAGCCGGCGCTCTTGATCTGCAGCGAGAGGAGCGAGTCCTCGACCTCCGAGTCCTTGACCCACGGGGTGACCTGGTGGTTCTGCTTCATCGCGTCGCGGAGCGCGTTGGTCGAGAAGATCGAGAACTGCCCGCCGAGCACGGCCATGTTGCGTCCACGGAGCATGTTCTGCAGGTTGAAGGCCGCGAACTGCGTGCGCTGCCCGGCGGTGAGGAACTTTGCGACCACTCCCTTGATGGGGCGGTCGTCGATCGTGTAGATCGCCGAGATACCACCGATGCGGGAGTCGGAGACGGCCTCGGTCTCGAGGTACTCGACGGCTTTGCTGTCGGCGATGGTGTCGCCGTCGACGCCCAGGAGGTAGTCGTAGCCCTCGACGAGCGAGTACCCGTAGTTGAGGGCACCGACCTTCTTGTCGGGGTTCTTGCCGATGTCGTGGACGAAGACTTCGGTGAACTGCTCGCCGAGATCGGTGACGACCTCGTGAGGGCCGCTGTACTCGGACGCGATCTTGACGGTGTTGTCGGACGTGTTGTTCACCACGACGTGGATGACATCGGGCACGCGGGTCTGGCCGAGAAGCGCCTCGATCACGGCGGCGATCGACTCCTCCTCGTTGTACGCGGGGATGACACAGCCGATCGTCGAGCGGTGGACCGAGGTGTTCTCCAGCACCGCCGCGAAGTCGTCGGCGAAGCCATGCTCCGAGGCCGCCCCGCCGTTCACGTCATCGGACGTGTAGGCGAGTGCCTTGGTGTGAGGGGCGAAGCTGCGCGCATCGGTCATGGCGGTGTCTTTCCTTTTCGGAGGGGTGGCGTGTCGGCCATGTCCCACTCTGGTAGGTTCACCGCAAGACGCCCGCCGCGATCCGGCACCGTCCCCGCAAGATTCCCTCAAGATCCGCTCAGGGGAGCAGGAGCAGAAAGCGCCCGCCGATGGCCGTCCTCGATCTCATCGCCGCCGTCGCCGCCGCCGCTCTCTCCGTGACGCTGCTCTTTCTCGCTCACGGCCGTCACGGTGACGATCGCGGAGGGCCGCGTGCCGAGCTGGTCCGCTACTTCGGGATCGCGGCGCTCGCCGCGCTGGCGTGCGCTTTCTTGAACATCCTCGAAGAGATGGGCGGCGGCACATTCGCCGCCGCCATCGGCAACGCCACGAACGTCTTCGCCCCCGCGTTGGCGTGGGCGGGGCTTCGGCGCCTCAACGCGCGACGGGCGATCGGTGCGATCACCGCGGGCGCCGGCGCCATTCTCATGCTCGGCATGACGTACGTCATGCCCCTCGACGACGCCATCCTCTGGAAGACCTTCGGCATCGCCGCCTTCAGTACTCTGGCCGCGATGGAGGCGCGCCGCGCACCGGTCAGCGCGATCCGCGGGACATCCCTTCTCGCCGGATCCCTCGCGGTCTTCGCCGCGTACAACGCGAGCCGCCTGGTCGTCGCCGGTGCGACGGGGATCAACTCACCGCTCTGGGAGAAGGTCAGTTCCGCAGAGCTCACCTCGGTCGTGAGTGCGCTCACCATCTGCGCCGTCACCATCGCCACCCTCCAGATGGGCCGGCAACTCGACGACGACCCTGCCCCCGGGACGCGAGCGCACGACCGCGGGGCACTTCGACGCGAGGCCCACGATCTGTTGGAAGAACATTCGGCCATCGACGTGGTCGTCGTGCGCATTCCCGAAATCGACCTCATACGGGCCGCCCACAGCAACGAGCGCGCCGAGCAGATGCTCACCGCCCTCGTGGATGCCGCTCGCGAGACGCTGTCCGCGGTCGGCGCGGGGGTGCCCGCGCGCGACACCGTCTTCTTCCTGCTCCCGGCGGGCGCGGAGGTCGCTCGGGTCGAGCAGTCCGTCCGCGACGCGTTCGCCACGGCGATGCCGCTGATCGGGTACGACGACACCCCGGATCTCTTCTTCGAGCATCACCGGGTCGGTGATGTCGACGGGGTCTCGATGCTCATGGAGAGCCGCCGCCTCCGACCGCGCCAGCCTCTCCCCCATTGACATCGGTGGGAGCCTGGCAGGGAGGGCGCCGTGCCGAACGAGCGTCGAGGCCGGGTCAGCCCTGATCGGTCGTCTGACCCCATCCGGGCGCGCGTCCGTTGGTGTCGGTGGTGGTGCTCTGCGGCGTCGTCTGGGTGCTGTCGACGGGATAGATCGCGATGGGGAGGTATTGGTAGACGGTCTGCTGGCTGAACGACGAGTCGGTGTTGGCCGTTCCCTCGACCGCGACGCTCAGCGCGAACTCGAGAGTGATCCCGTACGTGTCGTTCGGTAGTTGGCGGATCGAGGTGGTGGGCACCAGCAGCCCGCCCTGGAAGCTGTTGAGGAGCAGTCCGCGGTCGGATCGAAGCGTGTCCGACGGCACGAGGGTGCGCGGATCGGCGCTGAACTGGAACGGGTTCGACACCTGTCCCCCGGTCTGGGCGGTCTGCGACGTGATCGAGACCGAGGAGAGGTAGACCCGGCGCTTCTGCGTCAGCACGGCCTTCTCATCGACGCGGTGATCGTAGACGTTGACCGCGAAGCCGAGCTGCTTCTCGTTGGTGGGTGTCCACTCCATCGTGCGCTTGGGGTCCACGGCCCAGACGTCCAGCCGGAGCTCCAGACCATCTTCAACCTCGGACGACAGGGTCACCGAGCCGTCGTAGGTGAAGCGCGAGTCGAACGGCATGCTGGTCGACGCCGCTTGCGGGGCGGTCGTCGGCACGACCACCGACTGATTCGTCGACGAGTGGCCCTGGAAGGCGTTGAACGCGTCGATGACCTGAGTGCACCCGCTGAGGGTGATCGGTCCGACGACGAGCGCGGAAGTGATCGCGAGCACGCGCAGAGCGCGTCGGCGAGAGGTCGAGGTCACGGGTGTCTCCTGAGGGAGGGCGCTGGCGCGCAAAGGTCGATGAACGACCATCACACTGCGGGATGCAGGCCTCAGGGGGAGTCTGACCGGACGACGTGCCCCGGTGGGCACAAACGGCGAGCAGAGACAGGATGGCGCGCAGAAGACTACACCACCGTCGATACACTCGAAGACATGTCAGCGGGAAGGAGCGTCGGATCGGCAGCACCGATCCGGGCGCTGGAGCTCGACGAGGGGTCCACTCCCAGCAGTAGGACGCGTTCCGTCTGGCTCCTGCAGCTCGTTCTCGGAGCCAGCGTGGTGATCACCGTGCTGCTCACTCAGGCGCTGGAGCCGTCCCTCTTCGCCGTCTGGACGTTCTCGACGGGCGTCGGCGTCGTCATCGCCCTGACCGCGGTCGCCATCATCGTCCCCTGGCACCGCCTCCCGCGAAGCGCGGTGGCCATCATCCCGTTCGGCGACATCATCGGCATCGGGCTGCTGAGCTTCGGCACGGATCTGCGTTTCGGGTTCTTCTGGGTGTTCCCCATCACGTGGATCGCGACCCATTTCGCCGTGACCCTGTTGATCTCGACTCTCGCGACCGTCGGCGTCATCATCGTGGTCGACGCCGCCGCGAACGGGTCCGGACCGGCCACCGCTCTCCGGCTCATCGTCGTCCTCCTGTCACTGACGTTCATCGGAATCACGGCCTATCTCTCGTCGAGGCAGACCCGCGCGTTCAAACAGCTCTTGCGACGCCAAGCCAGTCGGTTGCAGGGCACCCTGCAACGCGTGACGGGTCAGGAGAGGCGCGTCTCGCAGGTGCTCAACGGGCTCGACACGGGCATCGCGCGCATGTCGGCGGACGGCGAGGTCCTCGCCCTCAACGACACCTACCTGTCGCTGTATGGCATCGATCGCGACGAGCCGCAGCGGCCCGGCAGCGCCGTGGAGTACGCGACCCTGCGCGGCGAGCCGCTGAGCGAGTCGGAGCGCCCGTTCGCCCGTGCCGCGCGAGGCGAGCAGTTCGACGACGAGCGGGTGTGGCTGTTCGACGCAGACGGGGCGTGGCACGCCCTGTCCGCTTCCACCCGACGCCTCGTCTCGTCCGACGAGCCGGAGAGCACGCTACTGATCGTCCACGACATCACCGCTCTCATCGAGGCCGAGCGCGCACGCGAACGACTGGCTGCGACGGTCTCGCACGAGTTGCGCAACCCGCTGACCGCGATCATCGGTCACGCCGATCTGGCTCTCGACGACCCTGATCTCTCGCCGAAAGTGCGGGAGCAGCTCGAGGTCATCGCTGGCGCCGGGGAACGCATGCAGAAGCTGATCTCCGAGATCCTGGCGAACTCGCGAGGTGTCTTCCGGGAAAAGGACACGCCGAAGACCGCGGATGCCATGCGAATCATCGCGTCGTCGCTGGAATCCTTCCGCCCGGCCGCCGCGTCGCGCCGAGTCAGCATCATCGACGATCTTCCCGACACCGCCGAAGTGGTCGGCGATGCGTTCCGGCTCCGGCAGGCTTTCGACAACATCCTGAGCAACGCGATCAAGTACACCCCGGGCGGCGGCACGGTGCGTCTCTCCGCGGAGGTCGGCGACGAGAGCGTCGTCCTGCGATTCGCCGACACGGGGATCGGCATCCCGGCCGAAGACCTGCCGCGAATCTTCGACCCCTATTTCCGCTCACGCGCGGCCCGAGACAGTTCGACGCCGGGGACGGGCCTGGGGATGGGGATCGTCCGAGGGATCGTCGAAGAGAACGGGGGCACCGTGTCACTGGAAAGCGAACTCGGATCCGGCACCACGGTGACGGTCGTCCTCCCGATCCCGCTGAAGGATCGCGAGGAGTGACGGCCGTCGAGACCCTCGCGAATCTCAGCCTCGCGCAGGCGACGGTCACCACCCTCGCGTCGATCATGATCGTCAGCCTGGGTTTCCTCCCCCGCCCTTCCCGCGCGGCCTTGCTCTGGTCGCTGGCCTTCCTGCTCGCGATGAGCAGCACCTGGACATCGGTCGTCGGCGTCGCGGTCGGCGACGAGTCACTCCGCCGTGTGGGGCTGGGGTTGATGCTCGGCGCGCCGGCGCTCATCTGGTCGGGCTTCCGGGCGCGGCGGGGCGGGCGGGCCCTGCCGTGGGTGGGTGCGCTGCAGGGAGTGTGCTCGGCCGTGCTTTTCCTTTTCGCACAGGATGCCGCCGCATACGGCCTCGTGTTCCGTCTGGCGTTCCTCGCCGCCGCCGTGTTCGCGGGGCTGACGATCCTCGAGCTGAGGCGCTCCCCCGACGGACGGGAGCGTCTCATGCTCCCTCTCCTCGTCGTCTCGGCTGGGTTCGTCGTCCTCGCCCTGGCGAGCGTGGTCTCGGCGATCGTGGCTCCGGCAGCGATCGGTGACCTCCAGCTTCCGCGCCTGCTGAACGGGCTCGCGATGCTCATCTACCTCGTGTGCGCGACTGTCAGCCTGCTCTACTTCACGTCGGTCTCCCCCGGGTACTCGCTCACGGCGACCGCGTGGCCGCAGTTCGCCGTCACGGCATCCGATCGTCTGCGACGTGCGGGCCGTGCCGCAGAGCCCGGCTGGGTGGCGCTCTCGATCCAGGTGGACGATCCGACTCACCTGCGCAGCGCGGCGGGCGACAACAACTGGGCGCACATCATCTCGGCGTTCGAGTCGCTCATCACCGAGGTGTTTCCCGCCGAAGCAGACATCGGACGCAAGGCGAGCGGTCATCTCGTGGTCGTCGTGGCGCGCCCCGACACCGTGGTCCGTGAGTACGTGCGAACGGTGCTCCGCCGATTCACCGAGATGGATGCCACGTCGTGGATCGCCGTCCAGCTCTCGGCCAGCGTCGGGTGGGTACCCGCGGAAGCCGCAGGTTACGACTTCGATGCGCTCGTCGAGCAGGCGGACACGGCGGCGTCGACGGCTCAGCGTCTCGGCGGAGACCGGTGGGAACGCGTCCGGCTCTGAATCAGCCGGCGGATCCGCCGCCCGCGATCGCGACAGTGAGCGTGTCGCTGGCCGTCTGCTTGGCGTACTCGTCCGACGTGGGCGTCGCCTGCACGAGGTACTCGTAGGTGAATTGCAGGGTGACAAATGTGGCGTCGGCGGGGACTTCGCCGACGTTGAACGTCTGCGAGTAGCTGTACGGCGCGAGTACGAGGTAACCGGGTGCGTTCGACTGGTCGGTCTGAGCGGCGAGCGGCGCGAAGGACTGCGTCTCGTTCCCCGGGACCGCGGTCATGGTCGCGCGTTGGAGGTAGACCTTCTGACCGTCGTCGGGCGTCACCGTCGTTACCATCGACAGGCTCACCGGCTTCAGAGCGGTGGGAGTCCACTTGTCCATCGACAGCGTGGACCAGTAGTTCACTGTCGCCGAGACGGCCCCGGCGGTGACGGTCTTCTGCGTCGAACCGCTGGAGAGGTCGTTGGGCACCGGCTGGGGTGCCGGCGAGGAGACCTGCGTCGGCGACGGAGACGCCGGCGCAGCGTTGCCGCCCTGCGCCCACGGCGGCGCTCCGCACCCGGCGACGGCGAACGTCATCGCCACACCGACCGCGCCCAGCACGACACGACCACCACGCGCCCGGTTCCGCATGCACCCTCCCCCGTCGCGGTCAATTCTAGGGTGACGCGCACCACCCGGGCCTCTGACGCCCGCTCGAGGGCGTCCTATTGTTCGTGGGTGATCGGTACTCATGATCGTCGGCCGGCGGCTCGGGCAGAACGCGTCTTCGCCTGGAGCCTCGGGGCCGTTCTCGTCGTCGGGCTCGTCGCGGCCGCGTGGATCGGCGTGCGCGGGGGCATGGCCGTCGCTCACCTCTCGTCCGCACGCCAGACGCTCCAGGCCGCAGAGGCCGGCCCGCACGATCCGCCGACCATCGCGGTGGCGCTCGCGACCGTCCGGGACGACACCTCCGCCGCCCGCTCCCTGACGAGCGACCCCGTGTGGTCGTGGGCGGAACCGCTTCCGTGGATCGGGCCGCAACTCCGGGCTCTCGCCGTGTCCTCCGCGGCGCTGGACACCGCCGTCTCCGAAGGTCTCGGGCCGCTCTCGTCCGCGGCATCCGGGCTCTCCACGGACGTCCTGCGGCCCCGGGAGGGCGCTTTCGACACGACCGTCATCGCGTCGCTCGAACCCGAGGCCGACGCCGCCGCGACGCACCTTCGCGCCGCGGCGGACGAACTGTCCCGCATCGACACGGCACCGCTCCTCGGTCCGCTTCGAGACGGCGTCACGCGCGCGCGAGAGCTCGTCGACGGCGCAGCGTCCGCATCGGACGCTCTCCATCGAGCAACCCTGCTGCTCCCGCGCATGCTGGGCACCGACGGACAGCGGTCCTACCTCGTCCTGTTCCAGAACAATGCGGAATGGCGTTCGCTCGGCGGCATCGTCGGCGCGGTCGCGCAGGTCGACACGCAGGACGGGCGATTCGCGCTCGTCGACCAGGCGTCGACGTCCGATTTCCCGGTCGAAGCCGAGCCGGTGGTCGATCTCCCCGGCGAGGTCCAGGATCTCTTCGACACGCGACCGGCGCGCTACATCCAGAACGTCACGCAGGTACCGGACTTCACCCTCGGTGCACCGATCG
This sequence comes from Microbacterium sp. S1037, assembly GCF_048381605.1. Classification (NCBI taxonomy): domain Bacteria; kingdom Bacillati; phylum Actinomycetota; class Actinomycetes; order Micrococcales; family Microbacteriaceae; genus Microbacterium; species Microbacterium sp. S1037. The sequence continues at coordinate 1,456,182 of NZ_JBLWIG010000001.1, read as the reverse complement.
CCCGAGAGATGTGGAAGCGCCTCCGCGGGCGGACCGTCGACGGCGTCATCACCCTTGACCCCGTCACCCTCGGCTACGTCCTGAAGGCGACGGGGCCGGTCACCTTGCCGACCGGCGATCACCTCACGCCCGACAACGCCGTGCCTCTGCTGCTGCAGGAGGTCTATCAGCGATACCCCGACCCCGCTCGTCAGGACGAGTTCTTCCGCGCAGCGACAGCGGCCGTCTTCTCCGCTCTCGCCGAGGGGCGCGCCGATCCCGAGCTCCTTCTCGCCGCCCTCATGAGGGCCGGTTCCGAGGGCCGGCTGATGCTCTGGAGCGCGGATGCCGACGAGCAGGCGATCCTCGACGGAACGACGCTGCAGGGCACGCTGCCCGATGACGGCACGGATCGGTCCACGTTCGGGGTCTACCTCAACGACGGTACCGGGTCGAAAATGGACTCCTACCTGCGCCCGAGCGTCGACGTCGCGTGGTGCGGGCAGGACTCGGCGGTGTTGGGCGTCACGCTGCGCAACGACGCCCCGGATCCGGCCTCCCTGCCCTCTTATGTGACCGGAGGCGGCGAGTACGGAGTCCCCGTCGGCGAAGCGCTCACGGGCGTGTACGTCGTCCTCCCCGCCGAAGGGAGGTTGGAGGGGTACGCGTCGACGACGGACGGCATACCGCCGGGCTTCGCGGGTGGAACCCTCGAGGGACGACCCGTGTTGAAGTGGTCCGTTCAGCTTGCGCCCGGCGAACAAGCGCATCTGGACGTGCGCGTGTCCACGCCGTGGACGCCGCATCTCGGTGCCGTTGTGACGCCGACGATCGTGAGTCCGGCGATCGGCCGCGGAGCCACCGGCTGCGGCGGGAACTGATCGAGGAACAGACGGGTCACCACGGGCACACCGCCCGGCCCTGGTGAAGTCCACAGCCTCAGCTCGTGAATACGCCGCGATATGACGGCACCCCGGCGGACTCCTTCGAAAGACTGCCGTCTGGGGCGATCCTCACCGGCAGAGGTCGAGCGGGTCGCTCTTCGACTTCCACCCGGCCACCGTGCCACCGAGATGGGACCCACCATGAAGAACACGATCCTCCGCGCTGCTGCTGCGGTCTCGCTGGCCGCAGCCGTGTTGTTGGCACCGACCGCCGCCAACGCCTACGTCGATCCGTCCGCCATCACCGCGACGCCGAGCACGATCGCTCCGGGCGAGTCCTCGACCTTCACCACGCCCGGCACCCCGTTCACGGGTAACGAAGACGTGCTGATCTCCATCACCGGAGAAAGCGCCTCGGGCGCAACCCTCGGCATGGTGAAGACGGCGATCGAGACCAACTCCAACCTGCACACGAGCGCGAACGCCGGCAAGCTCAACGTCCGGATCACGTTCCCCTCGAACGCCAACGGAACCTACAATCTGACCTTCACGGGCGCGACGAGCGGCACCGTCCTGCACGCCCAGGTGCTCGTTGTGAAGGCGAGCCCGACCCCGACGACGCCGCCGGCCTCAGCGGGGCTGGCCAAGACCGGCATCGACGGCGGCGCCACCACGGGTCTGTGGATCGCCGGTGGCGCGCTCGTCGCCACGGGCGCCGCGGTAGGTATCGGCGCCGTCGTGCGCCGTCGTCGTCAGACGGCCGCCTGACGCTCACACGCGAGAGAGAAAAGGTGGGATCGCCCCTTCGGGCGATCCCACCTTTCGCGTCCCGACGGCTGGCGCTCGTCGATCAGGAACCAGCGGACGTGGGCGACGTCGATACCTCGGCGGTGATGAGAATCGGTAAGTGATCGCTCAGCCCCTGCGGCAACGTGCGGATGTGAGCGATGTCGAAACCCACCGAGGTGGCGAAGTCGTAGTGCCCGCGGAAGAAGCGGTACCGGGTGTACGTCCGTGCGTCACTCAAAGTGAGCTCGTACCCCTGATCGCGCACCTTCTGTCCCAGGTTCTCCTTGAAGACCGGGTAGTTGTAGTCGCCGACCATGAGAGCGGGAAGCCCCGGTCCGAGGTTCTGCAGCTCGTTGAGGGCCGTGCGGATCTGGTGCCGTCGAAGAGAGTTCAGCGCCGTCAGTGGCGCCGCGTGGAACGACGCCACGATGATCTCGCGGCCGTCGTCGATATCACGCAGCCGCACACCCAGCATTCGTTCCTCGGCCGGCTTCAGAACGTAGTCGTGCAGCGACTTCTTCAGCGCGATCGCGCGCACCTCCACGGCCCGGAACGTGTTCTCCCGGTAGTAGACGGCCAGGCCGAGGCGATTGCGCTGGGTCGCCTCGGCGAGCCGGAGACCTGAGATTTCGAGGGGAATGTCTCGCGTGTCGCACTCTTGCAGGCACAACACGTCGACCGCGTGCTCGTCGACGAGTTTCGACAGCTCACCGGCGGCGCGGTGCTTGCGGAGGTTGTACGAGATGACCTTCATGACGGCACCAGCCTAGAGCCGCGCTCTCTCGCGCAACGGGGGTTGCGGATGCACTCTTGGACGATTCATGCGCCGATGTCGTCGGCATCCCTCCGGTTCCGCGTCTGTTCGGCGCGAGAGGCCAGCAGATCGTCGGCAGGGTATCCCACCTGCGCGAGCACCAGCCCCCGTGCTGCCAGCACCTTGGTGTCGGGGGTCCGGCGCCCGTCGTCTCGGATGCGGACCACGTCCTCCACGTCGAGGCGCCCCTCCCCCACCGCCACGCACGCGCCCACGAGCGCGCGGACCATGCTGTGACAGAACGCATCCGCTCGCACGTTCGCGACCAGGATGCCGTCATCCCCGCGCCGCCAGTCGTACTCGAGCAGGGTGCGGATCGTGGTGGCCTCCTCGCGAGCCTTGCAGTAGGCCGCGAAGTCGTGCAGGCCGATGAGGCGCTGAGCAGCGATGTGCATGGCCTCGACGTCGAGAGGAGCCTTGACCGTGGTCGTGCGCAGGCGTTCCAGAGGGTCGTATCCCGAGTTCGCGTCCGCGACCCGATAGGTGTACCGCCTCCACACCGCCGAGAAGCGCGCGTCGAAGCCCGCGGGGGCGAGCGTGGTGCGGTGCACGGTCACGTCGGGGTACGCGCCCAGAACGCCGCGCACACGCCCCGCGAGGGCAGCGACGGCGTCGTCCTCGTCGCCTTCGCGGCGACGACGCGGCAATCTCGCCATCTGGTGGTCGTCGAGATCCAGGTGCGCCACCTGTCCGGACGCGTGCACGCCGGCATCCGTTCGTCCCGCCACGACCAGACGCGGGTCACCGCCCAGAATGCGCGCGAGGGCATCCTCGAGGGTTCCCTGCACGGTGCGCAATCCCGGTTGTCGGGCCCACCCCCGGAAGTGCGTTCCGTCGTAGGAGATGTCGAGTCGAAGACGCACCCCTCCAGCCTACGGCGACCCGGAAACACCACGAAGCCCTCACCCCGGTGGGGTGAGGGCTTCGTCGGAGAGCGGAACTCAGGCCTTGGCGTCGTCCGAGACGGCGTCTTCGGCAGCAGCCTCGGCAGCGGCACCCTCGTCCTGCGACTCGGCGCCGGCCTCCGCCGACTCGTCGGCAGCGGGGGTCTCGTCGACGACGGTCTCCTCGGCGGCGGGCTCCTCGGCCGGGGCGGCAGCAGCGGGAGCCGCGGCGGGCTTCGACGACGAGGGCTTCTTGGTCACGGGCTCGAGGACGAGCTCGATGACAGCCATGGGGGCGTTGTCGCCCTTGCGGTTGCCGACCTTGGTGATGCGGGTGTACCCGCCGTCACGCTCGGCCACCAGCGGCGCGATCTCGGTGAACAGGGTGTGCACGACTTCCTTGTCACCGATCACGCTCAGCACGCGACGACGCGCGTGCAGGTCGCCACGCTTGGCGAACGTGATGAGGCGCTCAGCGAGCGGGCGAAGGCGCTTGGCCTTCGTCTCGGTCGTCTTGATGGACTTGTGCGTGTACAGCGCTGCGGCGAGGTTCGCGAGAAGCAGACGCTCGTGGGCCGGGCCGCCTCCGAGGCGGGGACCCTTCGTGGGCTTAGGCATTTCGTGTTACTCCAGTAGGAAGGTTCGGTCGGGTCTGACGGGGTCAGACGGTCTCTTCGTCGTAGCCGCCGAAGAACTGGGCACCGTCGAAGCCGGGCACCGAGTCCTTGAGCGAGAGGCCGAGCGAGACGAGCTTGTCGCGCACCTCGTCGACCGACTTCTGACCGAAGTTGCGGATGTTCATCAGCTGGGTCTCCGAGAGGGCGACCAGCTCGGACACCGTGTTGATGCCCTCGCGCTTGAGGCAGTTGTAGGAACGAACCGACAGATCGAGGTCCTCGATCGGCATCGACAGCTCGTTCGAGAGAACGGTCTCGACCGGCGCGGGACCGATCTCGATGCCCTCGGCCTCGACGTTCAGCTCGCGGGCCAGGCCGAACAGCTCGGTGAGCGTGCGCCCGGCCGAAGCGACGGCGTCGCGCGGAGCGATCGAAGGCTTCGACTCGACGTCGAGGACGAGCTTGTCGAAGTCCGTGCGCTCGCCGGCACGGGTCGCCTCGACGCGGTAGCTGACCTTGAGAACGGGCGAGTAGATCGAGTCGATCGGGATCTGGCCCGCCTCGGCGTACTCGTTGCGGTTCTGCGTGGCCGAGACGTAGCCGCGGCCCCGCTCGATGGTGAGCTCGAGCTCGAACTTCGCGGTGTCGTTGAGGGTCGCGATGACCAGATCGGGGTTGTGCACCTCGACCCCGGCCGGAGCCGAGATGTCCGCGGCCGTGACCTCGCCGGAGCCGGTCTTGCGCAGGTACGCGGTGATGGGCTCGTCACGCTCGCTCGAGACGACGAGCTGCTTGATGTTCAGGATGATCTCGGTGACGTCTTCCTTCACGCCCGGGATCGTGCTGAACTCGTGCAGGACGCCGTCGATGCGGATGCTCGTGACGGCCGCGCCGGGGATCGACGACAGCAGGCTACGACGCAGGGCGTTGCCGATGGTGTAACCGAAGCCGGGCTCGAGGGGCTCGATGACGAAACGACTGCGGAACTCCCCGACCTTCTCCTCGGTCAGAGTGGGACGCTGTGCGATGAGCACTATGTGTTCCTTTCGATCACGTGCCCGCTATATGACACGTGTAATGGGGTGAGGTGTTGAGTTGTACTCGCGGGATGCCATCGCGACCGCGACCGCGGGTCTCGGCATCCGGAAGTCTGAATCGCGCGTGAGCGCGGCGTTCCCGGGGAGCGAAGAACTCTCCCCGGGAACAGACGCGTCAGACGCGGCGACGCTTGGGCGGACGGCAGCCGTTGTGGGCCTGCGGCGTCACGTCCTGGATCGAGCCGACCTCGAGGCCGGCCGCGGTGAGCGAACGGATCGCGGTCTCACGACCCGAACCCGGACCCTTCACGAAGACGTCGACTTTCTTGACGCCGTGCTCCTGCGCCTGGCGGGCGGCCGACTCGGCGGCCATGCCGGCGGCGTACGGCGTCGACTTGCGCGAACCCTTGAATCCGACACCGCCGGACGAGGCCCAGCTGATGACGGCACCCGAGGGGTCGGTGATCGAAACGATCGTGTTGTTGAACGTCGACTTGATGTGGGCCTGACCCACAGCGATGTTCTTCTTCTCTTTGCGGCGCGGCTTGCGCGCGGCGGACTTGGCCTGTGCCATGTGCGTTCTCCTGAATCCTGACGCTCAGCCCGCGGCTTAGCGCGCCTTCTTCTTGCCGGCGACGGTGCGCTTGGGACCCTTGCGGGTACGCGCGTTCGTCTTCGTGCGCTGACCGCGCACGGGGAGGCCGCGGCGGTGGCGCAGGCCCTCGTAGGAACCGATCTCGACCTTGCGGCGGATGTCGGCGGCGACCTCGCGACGGAGGTCACCCTCCACCTTGTAGGTGCCTTCGATGTGGTCGCGCAGCGCGACCAGCTGGTCGTCGGTGAGGTCCTTGACGCGGACGTCCTGGCTGATGCCGGTCGCGTTCAGGATCTCGACGGAGCGGGTGCGGCCCACGCCGTAGATGTAAGTAAGTGCGATCACCACGCGCTTATCGCGCGGGATGTCGACGCCGGCAAGACGTGCCATGCGGCTCTCCTCAGAGTGTGCTGGAGGTGTGGAGCAGGATCGGTGCTCGGGCCTCCGCCCCGAGGTGTCCCCGCCGTTCGGTCGCTGAGCTCGTCGAAGCGTCCGAGTGGCGGATCTGATCCTGCCGGTGTGTATTCAGTTGGAGATGACGTCGAGTGGAACGACGTCGAGCTGGAAGCTCAGCCCTGGCGCTGCTTGTGGCGCGGGTTGCTCTTGCAGATCACCATCACGCGCCCGTGGCGGCGGATCACCTTGCAGTGATCGCAGATGGGCTTGACGGAGGGGTTGACCTTCATGATGTTCCTGTTTCGCTGTCTTCGAAGCCGCGAGGTGCGGTTCGTTACTTCTCGGCCGGACTCAGCGGTAGCGGTAGACGATACGACCACGGGTGAGGTCGTACGGGCTCAGTTCGACGACGACGCGGTCCTCCGGGATGATGCGGATGTAGTTCTGCCGCATCTTGCCCGAGATGGTCGCGAGCACTTTGTGCCCGTTCGTCAGCTCGACACGGAACATCGCGTTGGGCAGTGCCTCGGACACCGTGCCCTCGATCTCGATGACACCGTCTTTCTTCGCCATAAACTCGCTCACGCTCAGTTGCAGACCGGCCGGTCTGCGGTGGATGGGGGTTCGGTGCTTCGACACGCCAATGAAGGCGCAACGCACCAAAGATCAAGCATACGTGGTAATGCTCAACCCGGCAACTCGCCGGGAGTGTCGTCAGCCGTTCAGACGGGCGACGATGTCCTTCTGCGGGTCACCGGTCAGGTCGGTCTTGTTGGTGAGGAGCGTCCCGTTCACGACGATGGTGGGAGTGGAGACACCACTCGCGCCCGACTGGATCGGGGTCTGACGGGTCATCGCCGTCACATACTTCTCGTAGGTGCCGTCGTTGATGCAGGAGGTCACGGCATCCGATGCGCCGGCGCTCGTCGCGATCGACGCGATCGTGGCGTCGTCCAGGCCCGACGTTCCCTCTGCGGGCTGCTGCGCGTACATCGCCTTGACGAAAGCGGGAATGTTCGCGGGGTCGTCGACCGCGACGCAGTAGGCCGCGCTGGCGGAACGCGTCGAGTACTGGGTCCCCTGCGATGACCGGTCGAGGATGGAGATCGGGTGGATGTTGAGCGTGATCGTGCCATCGTCGACGAGCTGCTGGAGGGTCGGTCCGTACGACTGCTCGAACGAGTTGCAGATGGGGCACATGAAGTCGACATAGGTGTCGACGGTCTTCGAGCCGGAGCCCACCGAGATCGCACCCGTGTCCGTGTTGACCGCCGAGGACTGCGGGAGGGTCCCGGGCGAGGTCGCCTGGCTGTTGGCGAACCACACGACACCGCCCACGACGAGCACGACCACCACCGCGGCAGCGGTGATGCCGATCGCGAACCAGTTCGTGGCCTTACGTGCCGCAGCCATCATCATGAATCGATCTCCTTCGGCACCACACCGAAGGGCGCCAGTTTTTCTGCACCACCGTCGGGAGCGGTGAGAACCCAGATGCCTCCATCGTGCACGGCGACGCTATGTTCCCAATGGGAGCCGGCTGTGCCGTCGATCGTCGACACGGTCCACCCGTCGTCCTCGACCTCGGTGGCCTGATCGCCGATGACGACCATCGGTTCGATGGCCACAGCAAGACCGGGGCGCACCTCCGGGCCCTTGTCGGCCACGGCGTAGTTGAAGACGCTCGGCGATTCGTGCATCTTCCGCCCGATCCCGTGCCCGACGTAATCGCGCAGGATGCCGTAGCCGCCTTCCGGCGCGTTGTCGTCGATGTACGCCTCGATGGCAGCCCCGACCTCCGCCAGGTGCGAAGCACGGCTCAGCGCCGCGATGCCCGCCCACAGCGAGCCTTCGGTGACTTCCGACAGGCGGCGCCGGGGAGCGACGACATCTTCCGGCGCGTCGCCCGGCACGATGACTGTGAAGGCCGAGTCGCCGTTCCACCCGCGGAACTGGGCCCCCGCATCGATGGACAGGATGTCGCCCGCCCGAAGGGGGCGTTCGCTGGGGATGCCGTGGACCACCTGCTCGTTCACCGACGCGCAGATCGTGTGCCGGTAGCCGCGCACCATCTGGAAGTTCGACTCGGCACCGCGCTCGGCGATGATCCGGGCGGCGGCCTCGTCGAGCTCGAGCGTGGTGACGCCCGGAGCGATCAGCGCGCGCACGGCGTCGAGCGCGGCGGCGGTGATCAGCCCGGGCTCCACCATCGCGCGCAGCTGAGCGGGCTTCTTGTAGATCGAGGAGCGGAAGACCACTGTCAGTCAGCCGAACGACGGCGGAGTCCGCGCGCGTCCAGCGCCGCGAAGATCCGGTCCGTGACGTCGTCGAGCCCGCCGACACCGTCGATCTCGTCGACGATCCCTCGCGTCCCGTAGACCCCGAGAATCGGGGCGGTCTCGCGCTCGTAGATGTTCAAGCGGGTCTCGATCGCCTCGGCCGTGTCGTCGGCGCGGCCCTGCTCGGCCGCGCGGGCGGTGAGGCGCGCCAGAGACTCGTCACGGGGAACCACGAGTGCGATGACGGCGTCGAGGGCCTCGTCGCGTCCGCCCAGGAACTCATCGAGGTGCATCACCTGCGCGAGGTTGCGCGGGTAGCCGTCGAGAAGGAACCCCTCCCCCGCGTCCGGCTGCGACAGCCGGTCACGCACGACCGCGCTGGTCAGCTCGTCGGGGACGAGGTCGCCGGCGTCGATGATCGAGGTGACCTGCTTGCCGAGGTCGGTGCCTGCGGCCACATTCGCACGGAACACATCGCCGGTCGAGACGACGGGGATACCGAAGGCCTCCGCGATGCGGACGCCCTGCGTTCCCTTGCCCGAGCCCTGTGGGCCGACGATCAACAGGCGTGCCGTCATCGGAGGAGCCCTTCGTAGTGGCGCTGCTGGAGCTGCGCGTCGATCTGCTTCACCGTCTCGAGACCGACACCCACGATGATGAGGATCGAGGCGCCGCCGAAGGGGAAGTTCTGGTTCGCGCCGACCGTGGCGAGGGCCACGAGCGGCAGGAGCGCGATGAGGCCGAGGTAGATCGAGCCGGGGAGCGTGATGCGCGTCAGCACGTAGTCGAGGTACTCGGCGGTCGGGCGTCCCGCGCGGATGCCGGGGATGAACCCACCGTACTTCTTCATGTTGTCGGCGACATCGACGGGGTTGAACGTGATGGCGACGTAGAAGTAGGTGAATCCGACGATCAGCAGGAAGTAGATGAGCATGTACAGCGGGTGGTCACCGCGCGTGAGGTACTGCGAGATCCAGGTGACCCACGGGGCCGGCTCCTGACCGGCCTGGGGCTGGTTGAACTGCGCGATGAGCGCCGGGATGTACAGCAGCGACGACGCGAAGATCACCGGCACCACACCGGCCATGTTGACCTTGATCGGGATGTACGTGTTGGTACCGCCGTAGGTGCGGCGGCCGACCATGCGCTTGGCGTACTGCACCGGGATGCGGCGCTGCGACTGCTCGACGAAGACGACGAGCGCGACGACCAGGATCCCGACGGCCAGGACGAGGAGGAAGACCTCGACACCGCGCGAGTTGAGGATCGACATCATGGCGGCCGGGAAGGTCGCGGCGATCGAGGTGAAGATCAGGATGGACATGCCGTTGCCGACGCCGCGCTCGGTGACCAGCTCGGCGAACCACATGACGAGGCCCGTACCGGCGGTGAGCGTGATGATCATCAGCAGCTGAGCCCACCAGACGTCATTCGTCAGGAGCTGCTGGCACTCGGGAATGCCGGCCGAGCCGAAGAGCTGGCCGGAACGTGCGACGGTGACCAGGGTGGTCGACTGCAGCAGTGCGAGGGCGATGGTCAGGTAGCGCGTGTACTGCGTCAGCTTCGCCTGTCCCGCCTGGCCCTCTTTGTAGAGCGTCTCGAAGTGCGGGATGACGACGCGCAGGAGCTGCACGATGATCGTGGCCGTGATGTACGGCATGACGCCGAGCGCGAAGATCGACAGCTGCAGCAGGGCGCCGCCAGAGAAGAGGTTGACCAGCGACAGCAGACCCTCGGTGCTTCCGGAGTCGCTCAGACACTGCTGAACGTTGGGGAAGTCGACGAACGGCGACGGGACGTGAGCACCGAGCCGGTAGATGGCGATGATCCCCAACGTGAAGGCGATCTTGCGCCTCAGGTCGGGCGTGCGGAAAACCCGCGCGATGGCGCTGAACAAAGGGGATTCCTCCAGAACGATCTCGGCGCGCCGCAGGCGCACACCAAATCAGACTAACCCAGAAGGGGCCGACGGCCGTAAGGCCGCCGGCCCCTCCGGGGTTCGGGCGTCAGTTGACGGTGCCGCCCGCGGCGACGATCTTCTGCTCTGCGGAGCCGGAGACCTTGTCGACCGAGACGGTCAGCGCGACCGAGATGTCGCCGGTGCCGAGCACCTTGACCTTCTCGTTCTTGCGCACGGCGCCCTTGGCCACCAGGTCGGCGACGGTCACGTCGCCACCCTGCGGGTAGAGCTCGCCGAGCTTCTCCAGGTTCACGACCTGGTACTCGACGCGGAACGGGTTCTTGAAGCCGCGGAGCTTCGGGGTGCGCATGTGCAGCGGCATCTGCCCACCCTCGAAGCCGACCTTGACCTGGTAACGGGCCTTGGTTCCCTTGGTACCGCGACCGGCCGTCTTACCCTTCGAGCCCTCACCGCGACCCACACGGGTCTTCGCGGTACGGGCGCCCGGGACGGGACGCAGGTGGTGGACCTTCAGCACGCCGGGGCGGGCCGCGGGAGCTTCCTTCTTCTCAGCCGTCTTACGGGCCGAGGCCTTCTTCGGGGCGGCGACCGTGGCGGTCTCGTCCTTCTTGTCAGCCATTAGTCGATCTCCTCAACCTTGACGAGGTGGGCGACGGTCTTGACGTAGCCGCGCGTCTGCGCGTCGTCGGGACGGACGACCGAGTCGCCGATCCGCTTGAGACCGAGCGAGCGCAGCGTGTCACGCTGGTTCTGCTTCTCGCTCACCTTGGACTTGATCTGCGTGACCTTCAGACGCTCGGCCATCAGGCACCTACCTTCTGAGCGGCGGCCTCGGCGCGCACGAGGCGGGCCGGGGCGACCTGGTCGAACTCCAGGCCACGGCGGGCGGCCACGGCGCGGGGCTCCTCGAGCGACTTCAGCGCTTCGACGGTCGCGTGCACGATGTTGATCGTGTTCGACGAGCCGAGCGACTTCGAGAGGACATCGTGGATGCCGGCGCACTCGAGGACGGCGCGGACGGGACCACCGGCGATAACACCGGTACCGGCGGCGGCGGGGCGCAGGAGCACCACACCGGCAGCGGCCTCACCCTGGACGGGGTGCGGGATGGTCGAGCCCGAGCGCGGAACGCGGAAGAAGTTGCGCTTGGCCTCTTCGACACCCTTCGAGATGGCGAGGGGGACTTCGCGGGCCTTGCCGTAACCGACACCTACGACGCCGTTGCCGTCGCCCACGACGACGAGCGCCGTGAAGCTGAAGCGGCGACCACCCTTGACCACCTTCGACACGCGGTTGATCGTCACGACGCGCTCGAGGAACTGGCTCTCGTTGCGGTCGCGCGAACCACGGTCGCGCTGGTTGGTGTTGCGCTCGCGACCACCGCGACGCGGCTCGCGCTCACGCTCGGCGGGGGCCGTGGCCGCAGCCGCACCCTCAGCCGGTGCAGTCTGCTCGGTCACTTCGGTCTCCTTGTTGTCACTCACAGGTTCAGCCCTCCTTCGCGGGCACCGTCGGCGATCGCGGCGACACGACCGGCGTACCGGTTCCCGCCACGGTCGAACACGACGTCGGACACGCCGACGGCCTTCGCACGCTCGGCGACGAGCTCGCCGACCTTGCGGGCCTTGGCGGTCTTGTCACCGTCGAAGCCGCGCAGGTCGGTCTCGAGGGTGGAGGCGGAGGCCACGGTGTGGCCCTTGCTGTCGTCCACGACCTGGACGAACACGTGGCGCGCCGAACGCGTCACGACCAGACGGGGGCGCAGCTCGGTGCCAACGACCTTCTTGCGAAGGCGCGCGTGGCGACGTGCGCGAGCAACAGACTTCGACTGCACAGCCATGCTTACTTACCAGCCTTTCCGGCCTTGCGGCGGACGACCTCGCCCGCGTAGCGCACACCCTTGCCCTTGTAGGGCTCGGGCTTGCGGATCTTGCGGATGTTGGCGGCGGCCTCGCCGACAGCCTGCTTGTCGATGCCGCTCACGGTGAGCTTGTTGTTGCCTTCGACCGTGAGGGTGATGCCCGCGGGCGGGTCGATCAAGACGGGGTGCGAGAAGCCGAGGGCGAACTCGACCGAGCTGCCCTTCTGCGCCACGCGATAACCCGTGCCGACGACCTCGAGGCCCTTGGTGTAGCCCTGGGTGACACCGATGATGTTGTTGTTGATGAGCGTGCGGGTCAGGCCGTGGAGCGACCGCGACTCGCGCTCGTCGTCGGGGCGGGTGACGAGAACCTGGTTCTCCTCGACCGACACCTCGAGGGGCTGCGCAACGGTGAGCGCGAGCTCGCCCTTGGGGCCCTTGACGGAGACCTCCCGGCCGTTCACCGTGACGGTGACTCCGGCGGGGATGTCGATGGGAAGACGTCCGATACGCGACATGTCAGATCACCACACGTAGGCGAGGACTTCCCCGCCGACGCCCTTCTGCTCGGCCTGACGGTCGGTGAGGAGACCGGAGGAGGTGGACAGGATGGCGACGCCGAGCCCGCCGAGGACCGTGGGGACCTCGGTCGACTTCGCGTACACGCGGAGGCCGGGCTTCGAGACGCGCTTGATGCCGGCGATGGACCGCTCGCGGTTCGGGCCGTACTTCAGCGTCATGTTGAGGGTCTGGCCGACGCGAGCGTCTTCGACGTTCCAGTCGGCGATGTAACCCTCCTGCTTGAGGATTTCAGCGATGTTGGTCTTGAGCTTCGAGCTCGGCATCGACACGGAGTCATGGTGCGCCGAGTTCGCGTTGCGCAGACGGGTCAGCATGTCTGCGACCGGGTCTGTCATCGTCATGTGTTGCTTCTTTCGTTCATGAGGTTTCGCCTGCCGTTACACGACAGGCGACCTTCGATGATGGGCCCCCGGAAACCCGGGGGCCCAAGGATCAGGCCTGAGCGTCCGCCGCCTGGAACGGGAAACCGAGCTGACGCAGCAGCGAACGGCCCTCGTCGTCGGTCTTGGCCGTGGTGACGATGGTGATGTCGAAACCACGGACACGGTCGATGCGGTCCTGGTCGATCTCGTGGAACACGGACTGCTCCTGGAGACCGAAGGTGTAGTTGCCGTTGCCGTCGAACTGCTTGGGCGACAGGCCGCGGAAGTCGCGGATGCGCGGCAGAGCGAGGTTGACGAGGCGGTCGACGAACTCCCACGCGCGGTCACCACGGAGGGTGACGTGCGCGCCGATGGCCTGGCCTTCGCGCAGCTTGAACTGGGCGATCGACTTGCGGGCCTTGGTGACGACAGGCTTCTGACCGGTGATCTTGGTGAGGTCGTCGACCGCACCATCGATCACCTTGCTGTCGCGAGCGGCCTCGCCGACACCGGTGTTCACGACGACCTTGACCAGGCCGGGGATCTGCATGACGTTCTCGTAGCCGAACTCGTCCTGCAGCGCCTTCTTGATCTCGGCGTTGTACTTCTGCTTGAGGCGGGGCTGGATCTTGCCAGTCTCCGCGGCAGTCACGGTGCTCATGTTCAGAGGTCCTTGCCTGACTTCTTCGCGAAGCGCACGCGGACGGTGCGCTTGACGCCGTCCTTGACCTGCTCCTCGACCCGGTGGCCGACACGGGTCGGCTTCTTGGTCGAGGGGTCGACGATCGCGACGTTGGAGATGTGGATCGGGGCCTCGAACGTCTCGATGCCACCGGTCTTGGTGCCGCGCTGGGACTGGCCCACGCGGTTGTGCTTGGTGACGTAGTTCACGCCCTCGACGATGACGCGGTTCTGCTCGGGAAGGACCTCGAGGACCTTGCCCTGCTTGCCACGGTCGCCGCCGCGCTCGGGCTTGGCGCCCGAGATGACCTGAACGAGGTCACCCTTCTTGATTTTCGCCATGATCAGATGACCTCCGGGGCGAGCGAGACGATCTTCATGAACTTCTTGTCACGAAGCTCACGACCGACCGGTCCGAAGATGCGGGTGCCGCGGGGCTCCCCGTCGTTCTTCAGGATCACGGCGGCGTTCTCGTCGAACTTGATGTACGAGCCGTCGGGACGGCGGGTCTGCTTGACGACGCGGACGACGACGGCCTTGACCACGTCGCCCTTCTTGACGTTTCCACCCGGGATCGCGTCCTTGACCGTGGCGACGATGACGTCACCCAGGCCGGCGTAACGACGGTTGGAGCCGCCGAGCACGCGGATGGTGAGCAGCTCCTTGGCGCCGGTGTTGTCGGCGACCTTCAGCCGGGATTCGTTCTGAATCACTTTTTACTCCTTGGGTTCCAAGCAAGCCGCGAGGCTTACTTGGCCTTCTCGAGGATCTCGACCAGGCGCCAGCGCTTGGTGGCGCTGAGCGGACGGGTCTCGTTGATGACGACGAGGTCGCCGATGCCCGCCGAGTTGGTCTCGTCGTGCGCCTTGACCTTCGAGGTGCGACGGATGACCTTGCCGTAGAGCGGGTGCTTCACGCGGTCCTCGACCTCGACGACGATCGTCTTGTCCATCTTGTCGCTGACGACGTAGCCACGACGCGCCTTGCGGTAACCGCGGGCGTTCTCGTCACGGACATCGTGTTCGGCGTGCTCGTGACCGGCGACCTGCGCCTCGGCCTTCTTCGCGGTAGCCATTACTCCGCCTCTTCCTTCGCGGCGTCGTCAGCGGCATCCGCCTTCTTCGCCTTGCTCTTCTTCGCCTTCGTCGCCTCGACCGGAGCCGGGGTGGCGCGGATGCCGAGCTCGCGCTCACGGATCACCGTGTACAGACGCGCGATGTCGCGCTTGACTGCACGGATGCGGCCGTGGCTCTCGAGCTGGCCGGTGGCCGACTGGAAGCGCAGGTTGAACAGCTCTTCCTTGGCCTTGCGCAGCTCCTCGACGAGGCGCTGGTCTTCGAACGTGTCGAGCTCGCTCGGGGCGAGCTGCTTGGTGCCGATCGCCATTACGCGTCGCCCTCCTCGCGCTTGATGATGCGTGCCTTCAGGGGCAGCTTGTGGATGGCACGGGTCAGTGCTTCACGAGCGAGTTCCTCGTTGACACCGGCGACCTCGAAGAGGACGCGACCCGGCTTGACGTTCGCAACCCACCACTCGGGCGAGCCCTTACCGGAACCCATGCGGGTTTCGGCCGGCTTCTTGGTGAGCGGACGGTCGGGGTAGATGTTGATCCACACCTTTCCACCACGCTTGATGTGACGCGTCATGGCGATACGAGCGGACTCGATCTGACGGTTGGTCACGTAAGCGGGGGTGAGCGCCTGGATCCCGAACTCACCGAACGACACCGTGGTGCCACCGGTGGCCTGGCCCGAACGGCCGGGGTGGTGCTGCTTGCGGTACTTGACCTTGCGGGGGATGAGCATTACGCCGACGCTCCTTCTGCCACGGGGGCCTCGTTGCGCGGGCCACGACGACGGTCGCCACCGCGGTCGTCACGACCGCGCGACTTGGGCGCGTTGGCCTGCTCGCGGGCGAGCTCCTTGTTGGTGAGGTCGCCCTTGTAGATCCAGACCTTCACGCCGATGCGGCCGAAGGTCGTCTTGGCCTCGTAGAAGCCGTAGTCGATGTTCGCGCGGAGCGTGTGCAGGGGCACCCGGCCTTCGCGGTAGAACTCGGAACGGCTCATCTCAGCGCCGCCGAGGCGGCCCGACACCTGGATGCGGACACCCTTGGCGCCGGCGCGCTGTGCGCCCTGCAGGCCCTTGCGCATCGCGCGGCGGAACGCCACGCGAGCGGTGAGCTGCTCAGCCACACCCTGCGCCACCAGCTGAGCGTCGGCCTCGGGGTTCTTGACCTCGAGGATGTTCAGCTGGATCTGCTTGCCGGTGAGCTTCTCGAGGTCGGCGCGGATGCGCTCGGCCTCGGCGCCGCGGCGACCGATCACGATGCCCGGACGGGCGGTGTGGATGTCGACGCGGACGCGGTCACGCGTGCGCTCGATCTCGATGTTGCTGACGCCGGCGCGGTCGAGCGACGTGGTCAGCAGGCGACGGATCTTGATGTCCTCGGCGAGGTAGTCGGCGTAGCGCTGACCGGCCTTCGTCGAGTCCGAGAACCACCGCGACACGTGGTCGGTGGTGATGCCGAGGCGGAAGCCGTACGGGTTGACCTTCTGTCCCATTACTTGCTCGCCTTCTTGTTGGCGCGAGCCGGGGCCGCCTCAGCGGTCTCGGGCGTCGCGAGCACGACCGTGATGTGGCTCGTGCGCTTCTTGATCTGGAAGGCGCGACCCTGAGCGCGGGGCTGGAAACGCTTCAGCGTCGTGCCCTCGTCGACGTACGCGTTCTTCACGTACAGGTCAGCGTCATCCAGGTACTCGTTCGTCTTGTCGGCCGTGACGCGAGCGTTCGCGATGGCCGAGGCGACGAGCTTGTAGATCGGCTCGCTCGCGCCCTGGGGCGCGAACTTCAGGATGGCAAGGGCCTCTTCGGCCTGCTTGCCCTTGATGAGAGCGACGACACGACGAGCCTTCTGAGGGGTCACGCGGATGTGTCGCACGCGTGCGATGGACTCCACCATTTCTCTCTCCTCTTGCGCCCCCGCGTCAGCGGCGGCGGCCCTTCTTGTCGTCCTTCACGTGGCCGCGGAAGGTGCGGGTGGGCGAGAACTCGCCCAGCTTGTGGCCGACCATGGTCTCGGTCACGAACACGGGGATGTGCTTGCGACCGTCGTGCACGGCGATGGTGTGTCCCAGCATGGCGGGGATGATCATCGAACGGCGCGACCAGGTCTTGATGACGTTCTTCGAACCGGCTTCGTTCTGCGAGACGACCTTGCGAAGCAGGTGCTCGTCGACGAAGGGGCCCTTCTTAAGGCTGCGAGGCATCTTCCTCTACTCCTACTTGCGCTTCTTGCCGGCGGTACGACGGCGGACGATGAGCTTGTCGCTCTCCTTGTTCGCGTGACGGGTGCGGCCCTCGGCCTTGCCCCACGGCGAAACAGGGTGACGACCACCGGAGGTCTTACCCTCACCACCACCGTGCGGGTGGTCGACCGGGTTCATGGCGACACCACGCACGGTCGGGCGGACGCCCTTCCAGCGCATGCGGCCGGCCTTGCCCCAGTTGATGTTCGACTGCTCGGCGTTGCCGACCTCGCCGATCGTCGCGCGGCAGCGCACGTCGACGTTGCGGATCTCGCCCGAGGGCAGACGCAGCTGCGCGTAGGGGCCGTCCTTCGCGACCAGACGCACCGAGGCGCCGGCCGAACGGGCCATCTTCGCGCCGCCACCGGGACGGAGCTCGATCGCGTGGATCACGGTACCGGTGGGGATGTTGCGCAGCGGCAGGTTGTTGCCGGGCTTGATGTCAGCGCCGGCACCCGACTCGACGACGTCACCCTGCGACAGCTTCGCCGGAGCGAGGATGTAGCGCTTCTCACCGTCTGCGTAGTGCAGCAGGGCGATGCGCGCGGTGCGGTTGGGGTCGTACTCGATGTGCGCGACCTTGGCGTCGATGCCGTCCTTGTCGTTACGACGGAAGTCGATCAGACGGTACTGACGCTTGTGGCCACCACCGATGTGACGCGTGGTGATGCGGCCCTGGTTGTTGCGGCCACCGGTCTTCGACAGCGGGCGCAGCAGCGACTTCTCAGGCGTCGATCGGGTGATCTCGGCGAAGTCGGCCACCGACGAGCCGCGGCGACCGGGGGTCGTGGGCTTGTACTTGCGAATAGCCATTGTTCTTGTCCTCTATCCCGACCGTCAGCCGACAGACGTGAAGATGTCGATGGTGCCGGACTTCAGCGTGACGATGGCACGCTTGGTGTCCTTGCGCTTGCCGATACCGAAGCGGGTGCGACGGGCCTTGCCCGCGCGGTTCAGCGTGTTCACCGAAGCGACCTTGACGCCGAAAATCTTCTCGATCGCGAGCTTGATCTCGGTCTTCGACGAACGGGGGTCCACCAGGAAGGTGTACTTGCCCTCGTCGATGAGCGAGTAGCTCTTCTCGGAGACGACCGGCTTCAGGATGATGTCGCGCGGGTCCTTGTTGACGGCGGTCATGCCGAGACCTCCTCGGTGGCGCCCGACTTCGACGCGACGAAGGCGTCGTAGGCGGCCTTGGTGAAGACGATGTCGTCGGAGACGAGCACGTCGTAGGCGTTCAGCTGGCCGAAGGTCAGCACGTGGACGTACGCGAGGTTGCGCACGCTCTTGATCGTCAGCTCGTCGTCGCGGTCGATGACCACGAGGACGTTCTTGACGGCACCGAGGCCGGTCAGCACCGCGGCGGCAGCCTTGGTCGAGGGCGCGCCCTCGATGCCGAAGCTGTCGACGATGTGCAGGCGCTGGCCACGAGCACGGTCGCTGAGCGCACCCAGGAGGGCGGCGGCGATCATCTTCTTGGGGGTGCGCTGGCCGTAGTCGCGCGGCTTGGGGCCGTGGACGATGCCACCACCAGTCATGTGCGGCGCGCGGATCGAGCCCTGACGGGCGTTACCGGTGCCCTTCTGCTTGAAGGGCTTGCGGCCGGCACCCGAGACCTCGCCACGACGCTTGGTCGAGTGCGTGCCCTGGCGAGCCGCGGCGCGCTGCGCCACGACGACCTGGTGGATGAGGGGGATGTTCGTCTTGACGTCGAAGATGTCGGCGGGCAGCTCCACGGAGCCGGCCTTCTTGCCGTCGACCTTCAGGACGTCGAGCGCGAGAGTCGAGTCAGCCATGAGATCAGGCACCCTTCACTGCGTTGCGGACGTAGACGATGCGGCCACGAGCACCGGGGACGGCGCCCTTGACGAGCATCAGACCCTTCTCGGCGTCGACGGCGTGCACCGTGAGGTTGAGGACGGTCACGCGCTCGCCACCCATACGGCCGGCCATGCGCATGCCCTTGAACACGCGGCTCGGGGTCGACGAGGCGCCGATCGAGCCGGGCTTGCGGTGGTTGCGGTGCGCACCGTGCGAAGCGGACACACCCTTGAAGTTGTGGCGCTTCATGACACCCGCGGTGCCCTTGCCCTTGCTGGTGCCGACGACGTCGACCAGCTGGCCGGCCTCGAAGAGACCGTCGACCGTGAGCTCCTGACCGAGCGAGTAGTCCGCGGCATCCGCGGTACGAACCTCGGTGAGGTGACGGCGGGGGGTGACGCCCGCGGCCTCGAAGTGGGCCGTGAGGGGCTTGTTCACCTTGCGGGGGTCGATCTGGCCGTAGCCGATCTGCACGGCGTTGTAGCCGTCCTTCTCGACCGAGCGGAGCTGGGTCACGACGTTCGGAGCGACCTCGATGACGGTGACGGGAACGAGCTTGCCGTTCTCGTCCCACACCTGGGTCATGCCGAGCTTGGTGCCGAGGAGGCCCTTGGAGATCTTGGAGTTGATGTCAGCCATGTCGAACCTCAGAGCTTGATCTCGATGTTGACATCGGCCGGGAGGTCGAGGCGCATCAGCGAGTCGACGGCCTTGGGCGTCGGGTCGATGATGTCGATGAGGCGCTTGTGGGTGCGCATCTCGAAGTGCTCGCGGCTGTCCTTGTACTTGTGGGGCGACCGGATGACGCACACGACGTTCTTCTCGGTCGGCAGGGGAACCGGGCCCACCACGGTGGCGCCGGCACGGGTCACGGTGTCGACGATCTTGCGCGCCGACGAGTCGAGCCCGGCGTGGTCGTACGACTTCAGGCGAATGCGGATCTTCTGTCCCGCCATTGTCTGCTCTCTCTCTTTCTCGCGTCTTACCCGACCTGGGGCATTGGACGCACGGTGGTGCTGACGCACCCTGGCACTTCCCCTCGCTGACGCGAGAGATGCTGCACCGCTGTTCAGCTGTCAAACCGGATGCCATGGCATCCGGCCCGCCCCTCGCACGCACGCGCGCGAATCCTGTGAAGGAAGAGGGGGTTCGGTGTGGTGTTCTGCTGCCCGCGGCCCAGGACCCTGCGCTCACGCGCCGCCTGTGCACTGCCCTGACAGTGATCCTGGCGCGCGCCGAGCGCACGCCGGAATGTGGAACTGGACTAGTCTACGGACCCGTCGGGCGTGTCGCAAACCCGGGCGTGTCGCGCGCGGCATATCCTCAGCATCGCTCGCCCGGCCGCCGGTGCGCGCGGTGCTTCCTATGAGGGTGAACCGCTCGTGAGAGCGCCGCCACCCGGCCATCGACGAGTTCGCTTCCTGCCTACCATGTCGGCGCGCGCGGACGTCCGTGCGGCCGGAGAACCCGATTGGCGGCAGGCACATGAGCGCCCGTGATCCCGACGCGTCCAGGATGCGCACCCGGTGGCAGCGCGTACGCCGCTCCCCCATCCTGCATCTGGTGGCCGCACTGCTGGTGCTCTTTCTCCTGCAGGCGTTCGTCGTGAAGCCGTTCCAGGTGCCGTCCGAATCGATGTCGCCGACCCTCGAGGCGGGTGATCGCATCCTGGCCGACCGGATCACCCTCATCGCATCCGATCCTCGCCCGGGCGACGTCGTGGTGTTCTCTCGCCCCGAGGCGTGGGAGACGGATGCCACGGCGCCGAGCCCACTCCGTCGGGCGGCGGGCTGGGTCGGGGATCTCGTGGGCTTCGGTCCGAGCAATCTCGATGCGCTCGTGAAGCGGGTCATCGGCGAGCCCGGGACGACCGTGCAGTGCTGCACGGCGGACGGCCGGGTCCAAGTGAACGGGACCGCGCTCGACGAGGACTACGTCCGAAACGACCTCGCCTTCGCTCCCGGGCAGCTGGATTGCGACAGCGTCCCGGCGTCGTCGCGCTGCTTCGGCCCCGTCACCGTCCCGGACGGCTCCTTCCTGGTCATGGGCGACAATCGGGCGAGTTCGTCGGACTCGGTGGTGAAGTGTCGCGGCACGGCGTCGACCGACGGATGCGCGCGCTTCGTCCCTCGCGATCAGGTCATCGGGACCGTCTTCGCGATCGTCTGGCCGCTCGACCGGCTCTCCTCACCACTCGGCTGACGACGACGATGCGGCACCGCCCGTCCTCGGGCGGCGCCGCTTCGTGTGGCTTCGGGTCAGGCGTTGCCGATGTGCTTGTCGACGTTCTGCCGCACGTCGTCGATCTTCGCGTGCTGTTCCGCCGGAACGACCTTCTTGATGGCATCCGCGGCGCCGTCGAGGATCTTGTCGCTGACTTCTTCGGCTTTCTCGCTCTTCAGCGCCTCTTCGATCTTGTCGCGGTTCTCATCGAGCAGCTTCTTGCCCTTGTTGATGATGTCGTCCACGCCCATGCGCGTCTCCCTTCAGGACCGGTGCCGGCGGGGATGCCGACGGGTTGCGGTTCATTCTTATGAATCGGCATGCCCCCCACCACCCCGCCGGGTGCGAGGTGAATGACTTTTTGCCCCTGCGGGAAGCAGGTTTACATTCATAACCAACTTTCAGGTATGCGTAAGGTCGTGATGGTGAAGGGCATCAAAGTCGGAATCTGCGCGCTGGCATTACTCCTGTCGTGCTCGGGGTGCTCCTTCGGCGAAACAGCGTCCGAGCCCGCTTCGCCGTTGCAGAGCGATAGTGCGCCCACCCGATCCACTTCTCCGGACGAAGGCCCGTCATCTTCGGTTCAAGATGCGCCGAATGAAGCGCAACCCATCACACCCGAAAACGAAGCGCAGCTCGCCATTGGTCCCGAAGAAGCTTTTTTGAGCGCAGTCTCGAATGGATGGCAAGGCGAGGCGTCTTCCGAATCTTCGTGGATCGAACTCGGAAACAACGCGTGTTCCGACCTCGAATCCGGCATCCCCCTCGCCGAGGTAAACATCGTGAACGAGGACTCGGACGCCGCCCGCTCCAACAACACCCTCATCGTCTCTGAAGCGCAGAAGAACCTCTGCCCTCAGTTCGGATGATCGCGGGCCGATCTTGACCTCCGCCCGAAGCAAGACCCCTAGACACCTTTTGCACCGCAGAACGATCGAGGAACAGACATGACAGCGTCCGAACACCCCTCCCCCCATGCGAGCGCCACGACGCAGTCCCGCCGAGGTCTGCTCGCTGCCGGGGTAGCAGTAGTCGGCGGAATGGGAGCGGGAGCGCTCCTGCCCTCGGCTCGGGCGCGCGCGGCGGACGGCTCGGTTTCCTCCGTGAACGGCCGGTCAGGGCGGGTCGCCCTCACCGCGGCAGACGTTTCGGCGGTGGATTCCGAGACTGTCGATCTCATCGCTGTGGTGGCGACCCCGGAACGATTCCCGGGTCTCGATCCGAGCGGGGCCGCGGACTCCGCCCCCGCGCTGAAGGCTGCCATCGGAGCTTGCCCAGATGGTGGGACTCTCATCGTTCCCGCGGGAACCTACCGCCTCGCATCAACACTCTCGAATGAGGGGAAGAGCATCACGCTCCTCGGCAACGAGGCGACGCTCGTTCGCGCGCACCCCACGGCGGCCGCAGTGCTCCTGACAGGCGCATACGACGATCCGATACAGGTGACGTCGATCACACCGGTAACCGTTGAACTGGGCGGTGGCCAGCAACCCGGGGTGCAGCTGGCGATGACGTCAGCACCTGGATGGGCGCGCGGCGACGTCGTCAAGGTTTATGCAGACGACGAGATCCCCGAGGTGAGGCAGGACTCGGGAAACAAGTCACGAGTAGGTGACTTCATGATCGTCGACCGAACGTCAGGAAATTCCGCGGTTCTCGTCGGCACGCCCAACGGACCCTTCACGTCGAACATCAGAGCAGCGCGTCTACGCGACGTTCCGGTGCGGTTCGAGGGTTTCCGAGTCGACACGGACCCGAACGGCCTGAGCGCGGGCTGGGGGGGAACCACGATCGTCGTCTCCGCGCTCATGCGCCCCGCCGTGCGCGACATACACGTTCGCGTGTCGACGGCAACCGCCATACTCATGCGCGGCTGTTACGCCTATGACGTCGAGAACGTGCAGATCGATCGAGCGGTGGACAACCCGTCTGCCGGTCAATTCGGATATGGAATTCTCGACAACTCGAGCGCTTACGGCGTTGTCCGCAATCTCCATGCCCGACGAGTAAGACACGCCTACTCGGACGACACTCCCCGCATCGCGACGAACTCCTCCGTGGTCTTGTATGGAGCAACCTACGGCACACGCATCGTCGACTCGGTGTGCCATGGCGCTTCCGCGGCAGCCTTCGACACTCACTCCTGCTCGGAACTGGTGACGTTCGACAACTGCATGGCCGTGGATAGCCGCGAGGGCTTTTCTCTGCGGGGACGCAAGCACGTGGTTAAGGACTGCACGGCGGTACGCTGCACCACCGGGGCTCAGGTGATCACCGAGTCGAGCGGGGCGGATGCATCATGGGGCCATATCATCACAGGCTTCCTCGGTGACGGGCTCTCGGGCGCTGGCATCCGCATCATCCCGCGTACGTCGTCTTCCCACTCCCAGTACAACCGGCGTGAGACGCGAGGGGTTCTCTTGCAGAACATCACCCTCCGGAACTCCGCGATGCCCTTTCTTCAGGCAAACAACATCGTGCTCGATGTACACGGCCTGCATGCCACAGCACGAGCGCAGGTCGACGACGTCGCGAACGGCGCGATCCTGAGCAACAGCGTTGTGCAGGCGAAGGATTGGACGATCGATCTGCAGAACGTCACCTCTGGATCATCGCTGCGCGGGCTGCAGAGCAGGCAGACGGGCGAAGTGAGCGTTGACGGGATCGAGCTTCGTTGGCGCGACGGGGACGGTGGCCGAATTCAGGGCGTGGTTGTCGGAGAGTCGTCCGTCACAGTGACAGTGAAAAATGCTCGCTTCCCGGAGTCGCTTTCCACGCCTTCCGTGGGGTTCGCGCGAGGGTCGACGATTGACTGGACCACAAAGACACAAGCGTCACGCCTCATCACCCGACGACAAGATGAGGTGAGTAACAGCGAGACGGTTCGACTC
This sequence comes from Microbacterium sp. S1037, assembly GCF_048381605.1. NCBI lineage: Bacteria > Bacillati > Actinomycetota > Actinomycetes > Micrococcales > Microbacteriaceae > Microbacterium > Microbacterium sp. S1037. The sequence goes on along the minus strand of NZ_JBLWIG010000001.1, from coordinate 1,432,259 downwards.
ATCTACCGCGCCGGGGACCCACAGGTGATTCTGTTGTGCACCGTGACGGACGGTCGGACCGTACCCGCACTTGTCGCGAGCGCCGTGCCTGGCCAGATTCTCTACGTTGTGAATTCCGGCGAGAGTTCAGCTACCGTGACCGTGCGACACGGTGCCACCTATCTGACCAGTTTGCGCGGAGCCGCCAACCGGCGCATGACGCCGAACTCGATGATGTCACTCGTCTGGACCGGAACCATCTGGCAACAGCTCGCATAGGCGAGCGAAGGACCATGGCTACAGTGATCTGGTGAAGAGCCAGCATTCAGTAGAACCCCGGCCGCCAATCGAAGTTCTCATGCGCCCTTCGAAAGGCACCAATCCTCGTGCCCCGATACACGCCTTGGTCTCCGCGCTACCCGATGACATCCGAGTGGTCAAGTTCTCCTGGAGACGGGCTCTCCTCGGACGGTGGGATGTCATTCACTTGCACTGGCCGGAATCGACCATTCGCGCGTCATCGAAGACGCGCCGGTGGATCAAGTACGCTCTATTCGCGACCCTGATGCTGAGGATCCGAGCACGACGAAAGCCTTCGGTGTGGACTGTCCATAACGAGTCACCACACGAGCGAGGAACGTCCGCAGAGTCACGGCTTCTGAAATGGTGGGAGTCATCCGCCACCCGACGGGTCTACTTGTATCCCTCCGTGACGCCCGATGCGCCGGAAGCGGTGTTCATCCCCTTCGGCGATTACAGCCAGGTCGCGAACGAGCTAGCCACCGGTCCCGACCTCGCGCGGGATGCGCGTCGCATGCTCTTGTTCGGACTCCTGAGACCCTACAAGGGCATCGAGCAGCTCGTCGACGCATTTACGGCGCTTCACCTCACGGATAAGACGTTCCGCCTTGCCATCATGGGGCGGCCGGTCGATCCCGCATACGGGCGAGAGGTTGAGACGCGGCTCCAATCAACAGGATCCGACGTCGAGTTCCGCGCCGAGCTCCTGGAGTACGAAGAGCTCGTCGCCGAGATTCGTCGTAGCGCATTCGTCGTACTGCCATACCGGCGCATGTACAACTCGGGAGCCGCGCTCCTCGCCCTGAGTTGCGGAACTCCCATCCTCGTGCCCACTTCAGCCACGATGAACGACCTGATGGAGGAGTCTGGCCCCGAGTGGGTGCAGACCTACGACGGCGATCTGACTCCGGAGATCCTGCGCGCAGCATCGCAATCGTTCGAATCGACTGCTTCCCGGCGCGACGGCAGGAACGCTCTGCCCCGCCGATCGTGGTCCGCCGTCGGTGCCGAGTACGGACGGCTCTACCGTCAGATCACTCGCGGTCCATCCGATCAGGAGGACGGAAGCAGCTCAGACCGCACGCGCTGACCGAGCGTTTCGAGGCGGTTACGGGCGCTTGCCACTGCATCGATGAGTTGCTCTCGACGATCGGCAATGACCATCCCGCGCCGGACAATCTCTTCCGCCTCGAGACCGCGATAGTCGAACGAGACATCGTGGATGCCAGCTGCTGCAAAAGTCCGGTCGAGCTTCTCGGAGGAACCGCTGGTCGTCCCGATGGGAAGGGCGCCCTCGGTAAGCCCGATCACCAAGGCGTGGAGACGGTCACTCATGACGAGCTGAGTTCGCGCGTAAACATCGCGAACAACGCGCTCGAAGTCGTCGTGGGGGCCTCCGGACCATGGTGCGATGTATTCCACGTCCATGGCGTGCGCCATCATGGCGGAGCGGGCCTTATCCCGCACGACTTGGTTGATGACGACGGGACGCAAGCCGCGTGCCGTGGCGAGCGTCTTCACTGACTCGAAGAACGCCGGAGTCGGCTCTGGACGGTCGCCGCGCATGGTCACAACGAGCAGATCCCGTACTCCCGACCTCGCGCCCGACCCGTGGAGCGCGAAGGCCCAATCCGGTGTCACTTCACCCACCCCCGCGTAATCGCGGCTCGGCTGATCCCTCCACGTGGCGATCTTGCTCAGACGGGAGACGATGGCGATCTGCCACGGAAAGGGACCATGCGGCTCACGGAAGGCCATCCCTGTCTGAATAGGCACGCCCCCGCGGGCGCGCACAATTGCAGCAGTAGGTATGTCCGCGACGGCAATCTTGGTGCGTCTTCTGTTCAACTGCACCTCGCCCGCATTGGTCACAAAGCCCGCTCTCTGCTGTACCGCCGAGGACAGGGCTGCGCGTTGCCACCGGGCTCGCGAGGCGTACACGCGGTCATCACCGGTAAGGCCAAGACCAGCGGTGTAATCGCTGCCGCCATGCTCGACAAGTACGTGACGCTCGATTCTCGTGTGAATGAACGCGTCCAACATCGCTCGCCGAAGAACCGAATCTCCCAGGTTGTCGGGCTGGCCGTGCGCGGCAATGAATACTCTCAAGACTTATCTCCCTGCGGTCGGCGGTACTCGACGACCACGTGACCTCGCGCCGCATCCAAGACGCCCCAACCCCGCATCCACGTGTTGAGTGACGAACTGTTCAGCGGATTACGCCGCACACGATCAAACATCAACTTGGCGGAGCCTGCGACGATACGAGCGACACCTTCGATCCACGCGCGCGACCGCCGCCCGTCCTCGACGAGGAGCCGACCCCTGACGTTTCCGGTTCGACGAGCGCGCTGCCGAAGCCAGGGGAGGCTCATTCGGCTCAGCGGAACGTCCTCGTACACGATCGCCTCGTCGCACCACACGATGCTCCCGCCCGCGTTATGGATGCGATGGAAGAGGTGCGAGTCGCTGCCGCCACTCTCCGAGAAGCTTTCGTCGAACCAAGGATGCGCCAGCTTATCGATGGAGGCGCGACGCACCAGCACATTATTCGTCGCGGCCTGATCGAAGATGGTTCCCGTTGCGTATCTCGATCGACTGAAGAATCCCCCTTGGTGGACCCACGCCGGTGTCTCGGGTGGAAAAACAGATACGACCGGACCCCACACGGCATCGGCTCCGCTTCGGGCGAGGCAGTCGCGAAGTGTTCGTAGCCAGCGCGCATCGGGGTACTCATCGTCGTCGATGAACGCGACGAGGGGCTCTGTTGAGCCTGCAAGTCCGGCGTTGCGAGCCGCGACGATGCCCGGTTCAGGCTCCCTCAAGTACTCCACGTCAATGTTCGAGTCGGTCGCGGCCTGTTCTCCCGTGCCGGCAGGGTCGTTGTCGACGACGTAGACGCGAAATGGGCCTGCGTCTTCTTGCTTGCTCAGGGCGTCCAGAAGCGTGCGCAACTGGCTGGGTCGCTGGTAGGTTGCGACGCACACTGCGATGGGATCAGGAATGCTCAACGCCCAGCCGATCCAAGAGCGCAACGGCCTTATACCGCCAGGTAGTTCCGGCAGGAATTGTGGTCGTCTCGCGTGGGACGCGCTCACCCCCGGCGATGAGCGCAGCGAAGACCGACTTCTGGGTTTCACGGCCCGCGACACGGACACCCGTCAATCCTCTGTCGTTCGCTCCCAGTACGGGTGTCGTCACCACGGGCAATCCAGCTGCTCGGTATTCATAAGTCTTGATGACGTCGCCACCGACCTCCCCTGCTCCGACACGATGCGGAACCCAGCCGATGTCGAACGTCTGGAGCAGCGCCGGCACTCGGTCGTAGTGAACATCGCCAAGAAGGCGAATGTTTGCTTGGGATCGCAGTGGCGCCTCATACTCCCTGTCGAGAATCGGCCCCGCGAAAGTGAAAACGACTTGGGGAAACGCTGCGGCAATGCCGAGGACGAGCTCGAGATCTACTCGCTTGCCGATCTTGCCGACGTACCCGACTGTTGTCGGTCCTTGAGCAAGGGATGATGTGGGGAAACGCTCGGGATCACACCCGTTCGTGACCAAATGAGCGTCAGATCGACCGAATGCGTGAGCTGTCGCCAAGGTCGCTTCCGAATTAGCTGTCACGATATCGACGCGGTCGAAGAGACGCTGATAGGCGAGCTTCACCTCACTGCGGATCACCTCGAACGCATAGTGGTCAGTCCAGTCATCCAGCATGTCGAACGCTACCCTGCGCCCCGTGTGAGCAACCGTGTCCCATACGTTCGATACGCTCACGAAGGGATTCCAGATGACCGTCGGGGAAGACGTGTCCAGACCATGCGTGGAGTACGAGTCGCGCGAGGTCCACCACCATCGTTGGCGCGGACCCTTCGTTGGTACCCGCCAGCTCCAGCTGTCTACAGCGATCGTGTTCTGAGCCAGAGCACCCGTCCGATGGACCGGACGGAGTGCCTGCGGCTCGGGTCTCGATCGGACAGCCACAGGCCCGCTGCCGTCAAGAAGACGACCGAACCATTCGATGAAGTGTCCGTCCCGTGTTCGATATCCCTCATTAGAGAGCTTGCGCTGCCCATGCATCGGAAAGGTCACAAGGCTTTGTTCCATGGTCACTTCCGCCTCACACGATCGAGTTCGGCTTCATACGCCGCACACACGAGATTCCACGAGTAGTAATCGGCCGCTCTGGCCGTGACGACCGCCGCGAGCCGAGCGCGCTCCTCTGGGTCGTTCATCAGCGAGTTCACGCCGTCAGCGATCTCTTGCGGACGCGGCAGTACAAATTTCCCACCCTGCTCCGAAAGAACCTCCCGGTTGAATACGGTGTCCCTGGCCACCGTTGGGGCACCGCATGCCATTGCCTGCACAAGGGCCGGATTAGTTCCGCCGACACTGTGCCCGTGGAAGTAAACGCCGCAGTGTTGCCAAAGCGAGAGGAGAAGATCGTCGTCGCGTACATGCCCCATCCAGGTTACGTTCGCGTTCCCCTCAGCGAGCGACTTGGCCCGCTGGTCGAACTCGCCTCCGTACCCGGACGAACCCACGATCACGACACGATGCCTTTGCGCAATCAGTGGGACGGAGTCAAAGAACTCGCCGATCGTGTTCTCCGGGACGAACCGGGCGACAATAAGGACGTAGGCTCCGCTTTCCATACCCTCAGGAGGCGCGCCGACCTTCGGCACATCACCGCCGTAGGGGATGAAAACTCCCGTGCGTTGGAACTCCTTCGCCCAGTAGTCGCCGATTGCGCGGGCATCGAATACGAGAGAATCCGCCCACTTCGCGGTCGCGAGCGCGCCCGTCCGGAAGACGGCCTTGGCTAGACGACCCCATTTCTCACGCTCCCACTCGATCCCATCGACGTTGACGACCGTTGGGATTCCGCGCGCTTTCAGGAGGGGCAGCCAGTAGCCGTTGGCTACGTTCATCACCAAGGCGACGTCCGGTCGACGGCGCATAGAGTCGAGGGCCGAAGTCGCTCCATACGACAATGTGCTCAGCGACTTCGTTTCTACTCCCCGCGTCGTGCGTGCTGTCACTCGAGAGTCCGGGACGAAACCTGAACTCGCAGCAGTTCCCCCAGGCCGCCCGTACACCGTGACGTCCCATCCCTTGTCGGCAAGGTACGGCGCAAGCGAACGAACCGCCGTCTCAAAGCCTCCGTAGAAGCTTGGATACCCGCGCGTTCCGAGGATGGCGACGCTCCGCCGCGACGATGAAGAGTCATTCATTTCCCCGCACTCTCCAACTCAATCCATGCACGTCTCACCGATCTTTCTTCCAAGTACTTCTTCGGCGAGTAGTTAGTGAGAGCCAACGCGAGATAGGCGTACTTCATCAGTGGGTTCTTCGCTAGGTGATACTTGATCCTGTAATAGGAAAGGCGCAGATGACGCCTGTCCCGCAGGCGCAGGTGTGCTGCGTGCTTCGCCATGTAGACCTTGGTCCCGGCAGCGCGACGTTCAGTGTTCCCCGTCAGCTGACCCGTGCCGTGTTTAACCTGCAGGGCGAGGCGGTCAGGGACGGATACATATGTGTTACCGGCGAGCAAGAACCTGAAGAAGAAGTCAGTGTCATTCTTCACAGGGATGGCCTCGTCGAATCCACCCACCCGGAGGAATGCGTCGCGAGTAACAACCATATTGCTGCCTGTCGTCCCTAGGCTCACGGCAACGACGTCTTGTGCAGTCTTGCCGGACTCCAATCGCGGAGCCGCGACGCGCACGTCGCCCTTGACCATCCACCGGGCGACGACGGTCATGTCCGTGGCCGCGGCCGCCCCAGCCTCGATCGCCACCCGTAGGTATTCAGGCTCCCATGAATCGTCATCGTCCAGGAAAGCGAGGACGTCGCCTTGCGCGACCTTCGCACCGCCGTTCCGCGACGCCGAGGCCCCTCCCAGAGTCTCGGGGTCATAGATGTACCGCAATGGAACTGCGGTCGACGCAGCCAACTCCGTGACCATTGCTTCCGTTGCGGCATCCTCAACGTCGCTGCAGACGATGATCTCCAGCGGAGCCCTAGTTTGCGCCAGAACCGAACCGACGGAGGCGCGCAAGAAGTGGGCGCGCTGATGAGTGGGAATGACCACCGAGACCCGCGAGGCGTCCCGGATTGGGTCGGAAGCAGCCACCGACGCTGTCTCACCCTCGCTGCGCAACGGCGCAAGCCCGTCGAAGTTCTTGGCTGATAGAGCGTTGACGGTGGGCAGCCGGTCCGCGATTCGGCTTCTCATCGACTCCAGGAGACGCGAGTTAGCGACACGCTCCGCAATCACCTCGCCGAGTCCACGCTCAGCGGAAACGGCAATCTCATCGCATCCGAACAGCTGCCCCAGGCCCTCGACTTTTCCCTGGGTCGAAATAACGAAGGCGGGAACTCCGAGCGAAAGAGCCATGATACCCAAGTGCATGCGCCCGGTAATCACCACGTCTGTCAGGGAGAGCAGCGCTCGGATCTGCGCAGGCCTCAGCAACTCTTGAACGACGTACCAGGCCTCACCGGGGCTGGCGTCGACGACCGCCTGCACCGCCGCCTTGTCTCCTCCCGCGCCCCTGTGCACGTGAGGCAGCAGTACGGGGAGATAGCCCTGGTCGCGAAGCGCGGCGAGAACACGGCTGTATTCGGAGGGCTGGTCGACCCGCTTCGAAACCAGCGCGCTCGCGTTCACGAGGGCTATTCGCCCGCCCGCCGCGCGGGCCTGGTTCAACCGGGCGAAGACGTCGGTATCCGGGTCTTGCTCGTGAAGCGAGAAGACCGTGTCGCTCGCCCCAACGGTGGGCCCGATAGACGCCTTCGCCATGCGGGCTCGGCTGAGCGGGTCACGCACGTAGAGCTGGACTCCAGCTCTAGCGGCCGTCGCCGCCGCGTAGGACACGGCTCGCGGAGCCTTGCCGTTCCAGCTGAAACCCAGGATTCGGCTTTCCACCCCTCCGCGCTGAGCTGCGACAGCAAGCCTCCACCGAAAGAGACTCGCGTCGGCGTTGTAGCCGCCATCCATGATGTCCGCGCCGGTAACAGAAAGCGTCTGGGCACCACGGAGCACCCGCGCGATACGGAAGAAGGCAGGGACGAAGGTCAGCGGGTTGCGTGACATCAGGCCAGCAATCACGACGCCTTCCCGGGCGCCGTTCCCATATTGCGGAACCACGACGGCATCTGGCTTCATGAGGATCATGTGCACGTCGCCGACGACCTGCTCGCAGAAAGCATCGGCCATAGCCTGGTCACCGATGTTGCCTCCACCAGGAGCTGCGAACAGGACGTGGTATCGACCACGCCGTCGGCCAGCCAACGCGCTCCGCACGGAGAGACTAAGCGCGGCCCCTCTGACACCTTCCAACACAGACAAAGCAAATTTTCTCGGGTTCACCATCGCCTCGAAGCCCCCATCTCAGTCAACGACGCACGACACGGCACACGACGCGATCTCCACCATTCTATGAGGAAGCCCAGAACCTCCAACTTCGGGGACGTGTAGACCCGTAAATCAGCGTCCGGCCTCATCGCTCGGCGTGCGAGAACCGTCGAGTGATTTACGATCGAGCTGGACACACGTGCGATTTCTACGAGCCGGAAGGACGAACGTGCCAACTCTCCTTCTGGGTTTGATCGCCGTCGCCGTATTTATCGTGATGCTCGGAACGCTCAGATGGTGGTCGACCGCGCTGATCGCAGTCATCATCGCGACGACGCTCGTTCCGCGACCCATCGGCGTCGAGATCGCTGGAGTCCCCCTGCAGACATACGACGTCGTCATCGTCGGAGTCTTCGTGATCGGGTTCGTCGTCAGCCGTCGCCCGAACTTCGCGCTCTTCCTCCCGTTCCTCGTTCTGCTGGTCCTAGGTGCGATCTTCGAGTGGGAGCCCGACCCGCAACTATCAACCAACGTGCTGTACCTCCTGGTCGGCGTCGCAGCGTGGGCCGTGGGCACCTACTTCGCTAAGCACTACGTTCCTGGAAGTCGGCACGAAACCGTACTGATCGTGTCTCTAACCGTCCTCATCCTCTTTCAGGCGGTAGTCACCGTGCTTCAGGCCAGCGGAGTTCCCATCTTCGCGCTCCAGGGCCGCACTGCCGAGCTTGAAGGCGGCCGCGCGAGCGGGACCTTCAGTCATCCTGGAACCGTCGGCAAGGTCATGATCCTTTTCATGGCTATCCTGCTCCCGCTAACGGGATCGGCGACGGCCCGCACTCGCCGGCTCGCCTACTTTGCGGTCCTCGTGGCTCTGGTACCCGTTGGCTTGTCGGAAAGCCGGGCGAACTTCGTGGGTTATCTCCTCGCGCTCCTCGTGTGGTTCATCATCATGCCTGCGAGGTCAGCAAAGGCTTCTCGATTCGTCGTGCCGGCTGTCGTGCTCGCGGGAGCCCTGATCTTCTCTGGCACCATCATCGACCGCTTCACAGGTGACCCCGAGGGAGGTGCACGTCAACACTTCGTCGAGGTCGCTCTCGAGGCCATCTCCAAGAACCCCTGGTTGGGCGTGGGCCCAGGAAACTACATACCGGTCGTCGGGCAGACTGACAACTTGACCGCCCAAGGATGGCGGGTTCACAACGTGTTCCTCCTCGAGATCACGGAACTCGGGATCCCGACCGCGCTGTTCTTCTTCCTGCCTGCCGTGGTTCTCATCATTCTGAGCATTCGTCTGATGCGTCGAGTGGATGAGACCGGAGCCTGGGCGCGAGGCGCTATCGCGGCAGCCGCAGGAACCCTCGTGACCGCGGTGACCGGCTGGGGCCTAATGAACGGGTCGATCTTCATGATCTGGTTCCTCTGCATGGGGTTCAGCTTTGGGATGCTGGGGCGGCGGGGCTCGCCAGAGTTTGGGCCCACAGCAGCCACGGCTCGCGCCAAACGAGGTACCCGCACTCGTCAAGCACGAGTGAGCGCGGCATGATGCTCATGACAGGAATGAAGCGCGCCGGATGACTTCGCTTGCAGGAGCCGCCGCTCGGGGCGCCGCGCACACACTGTTGGCTCAGTTCCTGAGATTCGCCATTCAATTCGGTGCGTTGATGATTCTCGCCAGGCTGTTGACGCCCGCAGATTACGGCACCGTGGCTCTGGTCACGGCTATCACGGGATTGGCGCTTCTCCTCGCCGATTTCGGCCTTTCCTCGGCCGCGATTCAGGCGCGCGAGATCACGCACCAACAAAAGTCCAATTTGTTCTGGCTGAACACGGTAGTCGGCGTTCTCGTATCTATCGTCGTCTTCTTCGCCGCTTACCCCATCTCCTGGTTTTACGGCCGGCCCGAACTCGTACAGGTCGCTCAAGCGCTCTCTGTGGTCTTTCTCCTCTACGCTGTTACCGCGCAGTTTCGAGCAGAAGCGTCGAAGGCGCTCCGTTTCAAGGCGATGGCAATTGCCGATGTCTCAGCTCAGCTACTGTCGTTTGCGGCGGCCATCGTCGCAGCAATTTTCGGTGCTACATACTGGGCACTCGTCCTCCAGCAGGTTCTGTCTGCGTTCCTCCTTTTGATTTTCCTTTGGGTCGCGTCTCGATGGACGCCGACCTGGCCATCACGCAATTCCAGTATTCGCTCTTTCATCAGTTTTGGCGTAAACAACCTAGGCGTACAGCTCGTCACATACGCGAGCAACAACATCGACTCAGTACTGATCGGGCGATTCTGGGGCGTCGAGCAATTAGGTCTGTACAGCCGCGCGTACCAGCTCTACAGATTGCCGCTACAGCAGTTGGCGGCGCCGATGACGCGGGTCGCCTTTCCTGTACTCTCCAAGATCGAGGACGACGCTACTTTCCAGCGATATGTGCGACAAGCGCAACTGTTGCAGACTTATGTCATAGGCGGCGTGTTCTTCGCAGCTACAGCCCTGTGCTCCCCGCTCGTGGAAATCGTCCTGGGACCTGAGTGGGATGAGACAAAAAGCCTCTTCGCCATCTTGGCCATTGGCGGTGTCTTCCAGACGCTGGGTTACGTGTACTACTGGGTCTTCCTGTCGAAGGCACTCACAGGAATGCAACTGCGATACACCCTCCTGTCTCGTAGTCTCATGATCGCTCTCATGTTCGCAGGCGTCCCGTGGGGCGCCATAGGGGTCGCAATCGGCATGACGATCGGGCTGTTGCTGAACTGGGCGATCTTGACGTTCCGCGCGATGCCAAGAGCTGGGCTTGCCCCCCGCCCGATGGTCGTGGCTGCCGCCCGACCGGTCGCTCTTTATACGGTGATGCTGTTGATTACTGCGCCCGTCATCTGTTTGACGTGGGATCTCGCCCCCTGGTGGCAGGTCCTCGCCATTCTGCCCACGATGAGCGCAGTACTGCTGGTCGCCTACCTCACCGTTCCCGCCATCCGCGTCGACGTTGCGGATGTCCTACGGATGGCCAAGCGGGGTCGACGGTGACGAAGCCGCCGCCCCAAGACGCCGACCCAATTCCGGCGGGAATGACATCGCACAGCCGCCGCGAACTTCTTGCCGGCGGGCTCGTCGCCGCAAGTGGTGCAGTCATCCTAGATCGAGCCCTACGGACCACTCTGCAGCCTCGGCCGTCAACGGGACCCAGCTCGTCATCGACCTCCAGCGCCTCGGTGTACATATCCTCGGACACCTATCCGGGGATAGACCCAACCGGGAGGAATGAATCCGGCCGTGCACTGTCAGACGCACTGCGGACCGTCCCTTCCGGGTGGGAAGCCATCATCGCTCCCGGTACCTATCAATTGAGCAGTCCCATCACGGCCTCTTCTGACGTGCTGCGGCTGTCTGGTTACGGTGTGACACTGGTGCAGGTCGGCGCCGCGCCCGTCATTTCAGTAAAGGCGGAGTGGGGGACGCCATTCGCGGTGAAGTCTCTAACGTCAGTTAGGACGCGTGACAGCGCGGCTGGGTCGACCACAAAGATCACGATCGATGGCAGTGTTGGCTGGCGCGCCGGAACGCTCATCAAGGTGTTCTCCAACGATCCCATCCCCGGAGCGCGCTCAGCGTCGGGCGATCGCGTCGCACGAAGTGGTGAATACGCGATCGTTGCCTCCAGCAGTGGCGGCGAGGTGCTGACGATGGCGCCGCTTCGTCAAAAGCATTCGGACAACACGCGCGTCGTCGAAGTCAGTCGTCGGACCGCCGACATTCGCGGATTCACTGTCGAGGGACGATCTCCCACTGCGAAGGTCGTTGGCGCACCACTGATCTATCTGGCTGGGCTACTCGCCCCGTCGGTGGATGACATCCGGTGCATCAGTGCGCACGGTCCGGTCATCCACATGAAAAGTTGCTACGCCTTCACCGTTTCGCGACTCGATGTCGCGTTCGCGGAGGACGACGCGCCCCGACTCCTCGGCTATGGCGTGCTAGATAACTGCAGTGCGTTCGGCACGGTGCAGAACAGCACCGTGCGACATGCACGACACGCATACACGGACGACGCGCCACCGATCCCCGCCAGCAGCGCCGATCCTCATGGATATGGAAGCTCCTACGGAAACAAGGTCGTCGCTTGCAGCGCCGTCTCGCCTTCGCGATCGGGATTCGACACGCACCACCCGAGCGAGGGAACGTTGTTTCTGGGGTGTTCAGTCAGTGCCGCCGCGGATGACGTCGCCGCGTTCTCTCTTCGTGGGAGAAACCACCGCGTGATCGGTTGCTCGGCAGAGGATGTGGGCACCGGCGTTCGCGCCTTCACCGAAGCGACGCGTGGAGGCGAATCCTTCGGCCACATCGTGCAGTCCTTCAGCGCGCGCACGATACGCGGGGCCGCCGTAGCCGCCGATATCAACCCGACGGGCCACCCTAGTGCGGGAAAGTTGGAGTCGCGCCCTGTGCTGACGATCACGGGGGTAACCGTCGACGGTGTTATGAACGCGATCCGAGCGAGGAACGCATCCGTCTTCGTTCGCGATGCGTCGATTTCCGTGACGGCGGATCAAGAAGGATCGAGCTTTGTTCAGAACGAAGGCTCCGACTTGTACATCGACGACTCGTCGTTCCGCGCTGACGTGACCGCGAAGTGGTCACCGATCGCCTCGACCGCAGCGGAAGGTCGAAGCGTGAGACTCTCACTACGCAATGTGGCCTTCCAGATGAGCCCCTCATCAATGGCCCAGGCTGACACGATCTTCACCGGCGCGGCGCCAAGGGCGGACCTCCGCGCTGTGACGTTCTCAGACCTTCCTCCGAACGGTATAGGCGGGGTCGAAGAAGGAAGTTCGTTGCAGTGGGAGACTCAGTCATCCGGTCTCAGGACCCCATCGCTGTCCTCCGCGGCCCACAAGTTCAGTGGCGACCTGGCGAGTCAAATGCCTGAAGTATGGAAGTCGGCTGACGCACACGTCGTCGTTGAGCTCAGCGCGGACAGCGACCGCGCTTCCTCGGTGCCACTGCAGGCGGCGCAACGACAGTTCCAGTTGTTGACCCTTATTTGCGCACCTGAGAGCGTCGCCCTTCAGCTGGTGGGCTCTCCGACGGCACCGTTGAATACGCAGAGCGAGACAGCCCGATCGATTCAGCCCGGACAAGCCGTGACACTTGTGTGGTCTAGCCGCGGTTGGACCACAACGGCGTAAGCCGCATGTAACAAATTGCTCAGTGATCCACGATCACTGTCGAAACCTCGCGCCGAGGCGACCGCGCACGTCTGTGGCCACCGCGACCGTACCCGATAGCCACCATCATGATGATCAACTCCGAGTCCTCCGCGTTCAGGTGGCGTCTCAGCGCCTCTGCCTTTGGCGTGGGCACACTCATGTTCAGCATGCAGGAGTCCAGGCCGAGTGCGTGCAGAGCCCACACGAAGGACATCGCGAAGATGCCACCATCGATCCATCCCTGATTGCGCTCTTTCGCGCCTGCGAAGGCGCGCGCGTCAACGCTTATGACAGCCACCGCAGGAACGATGTCTCGAAAGCCTGCGCTCCCGTTCTGGAACGTCAGCGTCTGCCTCGCCTCTTCCCCGTGACGGAAGTAGATGCGCCAGCTCTGGCGATTGCAGACGGATGGTGAGTTCAACGCGAGTGCTACCGCGCGCTCAAGGACGTCCGGCTCGACCGCACGGGTGGAAAAATCGCGCACACTGTGACGAGTTCCGAAGAACGAGGCGGGGTCAGGAAGAGCAGGGTCATTGGCGAGCTGTCGCACGGGGCTGATTTCTTCGGCGACACCGCCTCCGGCATTCCACTCTTGGAGTGCGGCAAGCGCACTCTGAGCGTGCTGGACGTATGGCGCGGTCGGATCGGCCATCGGCAGGAGCCGCTCGAGGCGCTTCTGCACTTCGAGACCAAACGGCCGGCGTGGCTCCTTCAGAGCCAACCCCTTCTCGATGCGGTGGTAGTCCTTCGTTATCTGCGCCTCGAGATTCATTCCTGAAAGAGAGAGACCGATCGCCCTGTCATCGGGGAGCATGGACGCGGCATATCGCCGCCGATCAGCAGCGAACTCCCGGCGGACATCCTGGTGAATTTTGACACGTTTGATGAACCGTCGGAGCGCGCGCGGCGCCAATTTATTCAATGAAGGCATGACTTCCTCACGAAATGACGACCGGCTTCCGGATCAGCCGTCAGAGATGCGACAGCCAAGGACCCTCACAACAATACGCGTTAGCGCACCGCATGGCTCACGCTCAGCTCGCTCTATTCAGCAAACCCGGCGAGGAAGGGGTCGCACGACGCGTCGATCGTCACGGGAGTGTCGTTCGCCGTCGGCGTGTGACGCAGGTCGAGCGGACCCAGCGGTCCGGCCGGCAGCTGCACCGTGTACGAGATCGTCCGGTTCTCGTTCTGGCCGAGGGTGACCATCCGACTCTCGCCCGTGTTGTTGTCCTCGACGCCGCTGCGTGAGAGCGACGGGATGTCGCCGTCACCCGGGTCCATCGCGGTGATCGTCGCCCCCGGAGGGGCGAAGAAGAGCGCGTTGAGCATCATCGTGGTCTTCGGCAGACCGTAGTCACTGTTCCGGAACCCGAGGGTGTAGGCATTGGTGATGTCATCGGTGATGCCGTTGTGCATGTTCATCGAGACGTTCACCGTGCGATCAGCCGCGTTGCACGTGGCAGAGACATCAGTGGTCAGGTGGTACTCGAGCTTCCCGATCGAGAAGTCGTTCAAGTAGATCCCGAGCTGCGTCGAGGTCGTGTTGTCGGGACGCAGTCCCCCATCGAGCCCCACCTCCGTCACGAGCGCCTGGGCCTGCTCATCCGTGAACCAGAGATTGATGCGTTGTTCCTGCGCGCTCCGCGTCAGCTGATCGAACATGGCGATGGGGTTCCACTGGCCTCCCGCGAGGCGGGAGAAAACGGTGGACGACACCATCGCGAAGAACTCGTCGGACGAACGCCCATTATCACCGGCATCCCCGAAGCGCTGATAGGCGTCACTCAGCAGGAGCTTGACGGCGTTCTCAGAGGTGATCTGCTCGCCCGTCGGCAGATCGACCGGCCCGAGCACCTCGAGCATGTGCGCGAGCACGACCGGATCGATCGACATGACGCCGTCGAACTGCGAGCCGTCGGTTCGCTTCCACAACGACTCGAACAGGCGCGCGGTCGTGGGGAAGTCGGGGGTGAAGGTGTAGTCCTGCGAGTAACGCGTGAACGTATCGGGGTAGAGGGCGAGGGTGGACTCCGGAAGATCGAGCACGGAGCGCCCGGCCTGGCCCGCCGCGTAGAAGGCCATCGAATCGGACTGCTCTTTGAGCTCGATTCGTCCGTTGTCGACGACCATCACGCTGGAGGCAGCCGGGTTGCCGCCGGTGGCGCGGATCTCGGCGTTGTTCTGGAACACCACCAGGTACGTCTTCGGGCCGTCCCCGCCCGCCGCGGCAAGCAAAGACGGGAGGTACTTCTGGACCAGGGTCAGGGAGGGAGCCGCCTGATCGACGATCTGCGCCACCTGGTCGAGTGGCTCGGTGACGATCGGGAGCAGGTTGGTCCGGTCGATACCGTCGGTGACCGCCTTGGCATCCGTGAAGGCGCTCGTGATCTCCGGAAGAGCGCCCTCCGCCTGCCGGAACGGCTCGAGATTGATACCCCCACCCTCGACGGCGAGAGAAGAGAAGTCGGATGCCGACAACAGGGCGACCGTCGGCGGCAGGGCGCGGCCGGTGAGGTCGCGCGTCATCGCCGTGAGCTCCTGGACCGCCTGGGTGTTGTCCTTCACGAAAGGGATCGACGACGCCAGGTCCCACAGGGGGCCCGAGGATCCGGCATCCGCGCGTTCCGTCATCTGGAGCACTTCGCCGGAGACCTGGTTCAGCCCGTTGATGTCTCGGTTGGCCACGATCTGCGGAACGAAGGACAGCTTGGTCTGGGCTCCGAGGAGGTCGGTGCGCACGACACCCGCTTGCTGCATGAACGCCATGGCCACGACGCCTACTGCGCACAGCGCGAAGCCGAGGACACCCAAGGTCCACCCGAAAATCGCGCCGGCAACCCTGCCTCGATCGCGCGAGATCGGCTCCGGTGATTCCCGACGTTGGCTGCGACGCGTCGGATGCTCGGGCACCGCCGTCATGCGGTGCCACCTTCAATCGGAGCGGTCGGGTCGGGGTTCGGGATCGACGGTTCCGTCGGTTCGGGCTCGGGGTCCGGCGTCGGTTCCGGTTGAGTGGGCTCCGGCGACGGCTCGGGGTTCGGCGAGGGAGCGGGCTGAGACGGCTCCGGCGAGGGGGTGCCTGGGTTGGAAGAGTCCGAACCACTGCCGCTGTCGGCTCCGCCGTTCGGATTGCTCGGCCGGTTCGGCGTGGCCTCCCGCTCCGCCTCCTCAACGGCGACGACACGCGCATTCTCGGCGCGCAGCGCGTCGACCGCCGCGGCGTACGCCGGCATGTCGGAGAGGCCGTCACCGCCAGAGCGCTGAGCAGTCACGATGCGTGCCGCGGCGTCGGTCACCGCAGATCGGAAGCTGGACCCTGCCGAATCGTTCTCAGCAACGAGCTTCTCTGCCTCCGCCTGGATCGCCGTCCCGACCAAGGCAAGCGCCGACCTGTACTCGTCAAGTGCCGAAACGACGGTTGAACGAGCGTCACGAGCTTTGGCAACCAATGGCGGGAGTGTCTCACGCGCGAGGCGGACGTCGTCGATCGCCTTGCCGACCTGGTCGAAGGACTGCTCGTCGATCTGGTCCCGTGCGTATATCGGGACAGCGACGGGCGCCGACGGCGTCGCCTTCTGGAGCAGGGCAAGACGAGTGCTTTCCGCGGAAGCCAAAACCGCCGCATCAACGCGTCCCTGAAGCCCAGCGAGGACGGGAGCGCTGGCCTCGGCCAACGATGCGGCATCCGCAATAGAACCCGCGTAGAGGTCGACTGCGGTCTGCAGCACCTTCGTCTCGTTGGCCAGTTCCGCTTCCCGCTCGCGCAAACTGATCATGGCCGCATCCGCGGGGTTGGCTGTTGCGCGCTGGACGACGGCGAACGACGCGGTTCCGACGAGCACGATGACGGCTAGCGCCGCCACGGCCACGCTCATGTAGTTGACGGCGCCCGCTTTCCTGCGGCCACCAAACAATGGTCTGCGACCTGCTTGCGCGAGGTCGGGCGCCCGCCAACCCTCGTCCGCACCTCGCAGGTCTGCGCTGGAATCAATCAATTTCGACAGATCCAGTCGTGCTCCGGCCTGGCCCGACGTCTCCCGCGCGCCTACGAGCGCGGTCAAGTCGGCGGTGGTTGCCGTTTCCGAAGCACGAGGCGGCCCCACGAGATCCGAGAGATCGGGAACAGCGGAGGAAGAAGCCATCGACGACGCGCCCACCAATTCTCGAATGGTGCGCGAAGAACTTGACGGCACGTTCTGCGTCGTCACGCCTACCAACGCCTTCAATGAGGCCGAGTCGGGTGACGGGACACTTTTGATCGACTCCGCCCCATCGCGTTCCACAGTCGACCAGAGCAAGGTTCGCAGGTCGTTCATGGAGTCTCCTGGGCGCCATCTCCGGCGCCGTTCGTCGAATGTCGTAGGGTAGTCGAGGGGGCGCCCAGTTCAGCGCGGATTTCCTAGGGAAAGGATATCCCGAGAATCTACGGACTCTAAACGGCCCTCCATCATCTTCCACCAGGGAATGGACGAGGCTTGGAACTGCGCGACTATCTCAGGATTCTGCACCGCAACTGGATCCTCATCCTTGCGCTGACGATCCTCGGCGGGGCCGGAGCCTTCGGCTACTCCTTGCTGCAGACACCTTCGTATGAAGCAAACACGCAGCTCTATGTGTCGGTTCGCTCCGACAGTTCCGGGGTGAGCGAGCTGGCCCAAGGCACGAACTTCGCACGACAGGCCACGGTGAGTTTCGTCGACGTCGTAGACAGTGCCGTCGTGCTGGATCGCGTCGTAGACGACCTGAACCTGAATATGAGCGCGCAACAGCTTGCGCGTTCGGTGGAGGCCTCGTCGCCCCTCAACTCGGTAATCATCTCCGTCAAAGTCACCAACACCGACCCCGAGCTCGCCGCGGCGATCGCGAATTCGGTCGGCTCAAACTTCGCGGATGTCGTCGTCAACAAGCTTGAGAAGCCGGAGGGCGAAGCGGCCAGCCTCGTCCGAGTGGAGACAATCGAGCCAGCTCTCGTTCCCACCTCGCCGGCATCGCCCCATACCGCGCTGAACATTGCTGTCGGAGTGGTCCTTGGCATCGCGCTCGGGCTCGGAATTGCCCTGCTCCGCTCGGTCCTCGACACACGCATACACTCCCTGCACGACATCGAGGCAGCGACGGAGGCACCGGTTCTCGGCGGCATCGCTCTGGACCCGGATGCCAAGAAGCGACCGCTCATCGTGCACGCCGACCCTCGCAACCCGCGTGCTGAGTCGTTCCGCAGCCTGCGCACAAACCTGCAGTTCATCGACGTGGACGGGACTTCGCGTTCCTTCGTCGTTTCGAGCGCCGGCCCCGGTGAAGGAAAGTCGACGACCACGGCGAACCTGGCGATCGCTCTCGCCGAGACGGGCGCCCGCGTCGTGCTGGTCGACGGAGACCTCCGCCTCCCCCGCGTCGCCGACTACATGGGTATCGAGGGCGGGGTGGGCCTGACCGACGTTCTCATCGGCCGCGCGGAGCTCGTCGACGTCCTGCAGCAGTGGGGCACCGGCAAGTTGTTCGTCTTGCCTTCGGGTCGGACGCCCCCCAACCCCTCCGAGCTCCTGGGCAGCCAGGCCATGCAGCGGACGCTCGCGGCCCTGGCGGATGCGTTCGACTACGTGTTGGTCGACGCGCCTCCGCTCCTCCTCGTCACAGACGCCGCGGTGATCTCGCGATTCACGAGTGGTGTCCTCATGGTCGCCGCATCCGGCACGACGAAGAAGCCTCAGCTCACCGCAGCCGTCGAAAAGCTCCAAGCGATCGGGAGCCGCCTCTTCGGTGTCATCGTGACAATGCTGCCCTCGAAGGGACCGGACAGCTACGGCTACGGCGCGTACTCTTACAGCGCTCCGGAGGAGCCCGCCGGGACGAGCAAGGGTGAGCGGCGCTCGCGGCGTGAGAGGGCGGACGAGAAGTGACCTTCTCCATCCTCTCGGTGTGCACGGGCAATATCTGTCGATCCCCCGTCGCCGAGTTGCTGCTCGCACACGCCCTGTCGCCCGTGGCAGATGTGCGGGTGGAGAGCGCCGGCACGGGGGCGCTCGTCGGCAGCGGGGTCCCCGAGCAGGCCCAACGTCTGGCCGCCTCCCGCAGTATCAACGCTTCGATGCACCGTGCACGCCAGATCGACAACAGCCTCATCCGCGGAGCCGATCTCATCGTCGCTATGGCTCGCGAGCATCGACGCCTGATCGTGGAGTCACTTCCGGCCGCCATGCGCCGGACATTCACTCTGAGAGAACTCGCCCGCATCGCAGAAGCCGTCGAGCCGCGTCTTCCGCAGGCTGTCGCCGAGTCCGGAGCCACCAGCGCTGAAGACGGGATGCGAGCCGGCGTCGCCCTTGCAGCGGCCCTCCGGGGCACCGTGGAGCCGCCGTCGAGCCCGGAGGACTTCGACGTCGTGGACCCTTACCGCCGGTCAGACGAGACCTACGAGCGGTCGTTCCTCGAACTCGCTCCTGCAGCCGATCGAGTCGCGTCCTACCTGGAGGCGGCGGCGCGCTACGCCACCTCCCGCTGAGACGACACAGTCCCGCACAGAATGACCTCGACAATTTGTCGGGGTCATTCTGCATTGCGGCGCCAGAACCGGAATCCGACGATGTCACCTTCAAGTTGGTAGGACGACGCCACGAATGGCGCCAGTCCTTCGAAGTGAGCTTCCTCGGGAGGGCACTCGATCGAAATCCCACACGACTCGGGAGACTCGACGATGAGAGCCGGAGGGAATGACACCACGTCGGACAGATACTGTGCGGGCAGTCCGTCGTATCCCTGCTCGACAGGGAGCGAGTAAGTGATGGAGGTCGGAGAAAGCCGCTCGGATGCAGCAAGAATCCATGTCTCGGCCCCGTGCACGAGCACGCGATCGTTCGAGCTCGTCTCGGCAATGACGCGGTCGACGAGCTGCGCCTGGTAGGAGCCCGGCACGGCGACCCCTGCCCCCAGGGCGATGCGCGTCCACTGGAGTGCGTTCGTTGACGAGCTCGCAAGGACGAGCAGGACCACTCCCCCGGCGGCGATCCAGCGGGAGAGGTTCCGGCGACCGCCCTGCCACTGGCTCACGCTGGACGACTCGAGGAGAAGGTGCGCCAGCATGACAACACCCGCGACCACGAAGCCGGCGATGGCGACGACGAGATAGTGCGGATACGGCCGGCCGGAGATCATCTGGGAGAGCGCATCCACGCCCCCGACCGCTATGAACACCGCCACGACCAGAGGGCGAGTTCCGGTGGCGCCATCCGCCGTCCGTTCGCGAAGAAGCCATGCTCCCGTGAGCGCGAGAACCGCCGCAACGGCGGCGCCGGAAACGAGCAATTGCGCAAGGGAACCGAAGGCGCTCAGACGCTCCCCCATGCTCGCTCCGCCTGAATAGAACAGGTTATAGCGCAGGTACTGATCTACAGCGGCACGGAGCGCATTCCCGCTCCATAGCCAGAGCGACAAAGCGGCGCCTACGGCGACGACCACCGCGAGGATTGCCACGCTGAAGATGAGTCGACGTCGAAAGAAAATCGCACCGCTCACCGCAACGAGCACAAGTCCTACGACGTTGTTCATCCTGGTGAACAACCCGACCGCGAGGGCGCATCCGATCAGGAGACCTGCGAAGCTGGCGGCTCGGGACGACGCCTCTCGACCGAACCGGAGAACGATGTGTGCGACGACGGAGTACGCGACGAGCTGCAGCGGGAAAAGCCAGGTTTCAGTGAAATTGCCGCCTTCGAAGACGCCAAGATATGTGACTCCCACTACCAAGACGGTGGGAACGGCCGCCCGCCCGATGAGGCGACCCCATACGAGTCCGGCTATGGCCAGGCCAGTGAAGAGCACGATGCCCTCAAGGAGCGGGGCACCTGCGATCCCCCCGCCAAGCTGCCATGCCACAGCCTCGATGGCCGCCAGAAGAGGGCCCTTATGGTCCCACGAGTCGACATACGGCATTCCTCCTCGGGAGATGACCATCCCGGTGTAGAGAAAAACACCCGAGTCTCGGGTGAGATGTCCGCTGACGAGCATCGGGAGGTACGCCGCGGTGCTGACGAGGAGCGCAGCTGACGCGGTCGCAAAGCCCGCGAGTGAGAAATGACGGGTCATTGGGCCGGGCCTCTCACGGCGACGAGATTATGCTCGCGCCATGTGTCGATAACCCGGCGGTCGCGAACGTGGACCAAGGTGACGACAAGCGCTGCCGCGGCGACGCCCACCCACCCACCCAGCGAGTTGGCAACAACGTCGTCGACTGCGGCAAATCGCGCGGGCAGGAAGAAGAACTGTGCGAGTTCCAGAGTTGCGGACAGCGCCGAAACCAGCAGCAACGAGATCCAGCGGAATTTTGTCGCGAACATCAGCGCCAGGAAGAAGCCGACTGGAATGAACATGAGGACATTCGCGAAGAATTCGAACCAGTGATATCCGAACCATTCCGGTGCACCGCTGCGGCGGAGAACCGACAAGAAGCGTTCGATGACAGGACGATATCCGCGGTCGATAGGTGTCGGCGACAACGTAGCCAGGAGAACCACGATCATGCAGATAGCGAGACCCGTGACGGCGATCTTCACGCGCATGCTCAACCGCGCACATCTCCTGAGGAAGGTCGGCGAGACCGCGCACCGACGATATCAATCCACCAGAGTTCGGCGAGCGCACGACCGGCGAAGCGCACGAGACGGGGAGGGGGAAGAATGACGCGCGAATGACCGCCTCCCCACATCGTGCCCTGTGCAACCGCCCCCCGACGAGGGATGCTCTCGACGGCGACGTACCGAACCCGGAGTCGATCTCGTGCCTCGGCGATAGAGAAATGGACATGCGGGACGAGCGCGTCGGCGGGAACCCCGTCGAGCAGACGAGCGAGGGCGTCAGGACGATACGCACGAAGGGGCGTGTTCACATCAGGAACGGACTGACCGCACAAGAAAACAACTGCAAACCTCACCAGAGCGCTCAGACAGCGACGGAACCACGGATCGGAGCGTCCGCGCCGCACACCGTGGACGACATCGGCCTGCGATTGGTCTAGAGCGACCGCGACACGGACGATGTCGTCACCATAGAACTGACCGTCACCGTCGACATGGACGATCGCCCCCGGAGCGCTGCGCAGACCTTCGCCGTAGGCCGCGAGCGCGGTCGGGCCATGACCGCGATTGATTGGAGACCGAACTACCCGCGCGAAGGAGGAACCGACTCGGGCCGTCTCGTCAGTCGACGCGTCGTCCAGGACGATGAGTGTTGCGGTTCGGCCCACAGCGGCAAACGAAGCCTGTATCTCGGCAAGGAATGTCGGCAGCGCCTCGGCCTCGTTGAAGGCTGGTATCACAACCGTGACATGATCTTGCGCCTGCACCCTGGCATCCCCGCTTCTCTCCGGGGCTCGATTCACCCGCCATCTCCCCCGAACCTGTAGCGTATGACACTCGTGGGGCGCACCAGGAATCTTCGTCGCGCAGGCGCACTGTCCGTGCGGTTCCTCATCGTGGGAGCGATCAGCACCGGGATCGAGATTGCGGCCTTCAACCTGCTGATGATCGCGGGGGTCGGCCCGGTCGCGGCGAAGGTGATCGCCTCACTCATCGCCCTCATCAACGCCTACTTCGGCAACAGAGAGTGGGCGTTCCGCTCCCGCTCCCGTACGGGCACAGGTCGGCAAATCGTTCGTTTCCTCCTCGTCAACGCGCTCTGTACTGGCGCCGGCGCCGCGGGCGTGTGGGGCGGAGAGCGCGCTCTGGAGGCGATCTACGGGGAGGCGGGGGCCCTGGGGCTCAACATCGTCAATCTCGTGTCGATCGCATTTGTCACCGTTCTGCGCTTCGCGCTTTACCACTTCTTCGTCTTCCCACCCGCCCGGCCGATTCCGGCGGCTGAACAGCGCTCGGGTAGGCTCGGCCCGTGAAGACCGCCCCCCGAGTCCTCGGAACCCTCTCCCTGCTCGCCGCGCTGGCGTCCCTCGGCTTCCAGCTGATCGTGGTGCTGCGCCTATGGGCGGTCTTCATCGAAACGATCTCTCTGACGAACACGCTCGCCCTCGGGACGGCAGGCGCCTTCCTAGGCCTCGCTCTCGCAGTCGCGGCGGTCATCGTCCGCCGCGGGGTCGGCTTGCTCGCACCTCTTGCAGGTCTGATGAATCTCGGATTGCTGGCGGGCTACGCGTACGTGTTCTCCGTCCTCTGACGGCGATCGCTTCCCTGAAGTCGGCGCTACGACGCCACGGCCATCAGTTGCCGCAAGGGACCTCGACGACGGTAGCCGTAACGGGATTCACCATCGGGGTGTGCACAAGCGAGACAGTGCCACCGTCATCCGGTTCGCCCTCGAACTTCACGGCAAGAGTGTGTTGAGTGCCCATCGGATTCACAATCCACATCCGCCCGACCGGACGCCCCAAGTGTTCACCCGTCGTGATCGAGACATCCACTCCGTCGAGCGCTGCGTTGACGAACTTGCCTCCCGCGGGGCCGTAAAACTGCAAGTCCGTACCTACCGTTCCCTTGTCGTACCTGCTGGCGGTGTCGACGTACGGGACCAAACCCTCGGCGGTCAACGGGTCCAAAGTGTTCGCAAACGTCATCACCGTGGTGTACGTAGGCGTGGCCGAGCAGCGATTCACCTGCACCTCGGTCGCAATGCTCGTGTAGAAGCTCAGCTTCGACTGAGTCAAATCATTGACGAATACACCCAGAGTCGTCTGCCCGTCGCGCTCGTTCGCCGGAAGCGGCCCTAGCAGGCGCGAGCCTGCCAGAGCACCGCGCGTCGCGTCGTCGAACGGGTAGAAGTACAGTCGATTCTCGTTGACCGCCTGGTTGACTGCTTCGGCGAACGCGACGGGCTTGAAATCGCCCGATGACACCGCGTCGAAGATCTCCACCGCGGCCGAGGCAAAGAACTCGTCTTGGTCCGCGTTGTTCGGATATCGAGCGTAAACGTCGCTGAGCAGCGTCTGAACGGCATTGCTTGCTGTCAGCTCGTCCCCGGTTTTCAGCTTCACGGGCCCCGTCGCTCGAAGAACGTACGAGAGCGCAACCGGATCTATAGACATCACACCGTCAACGGAGGTGCCGAAAGATTCCTTCCAGTAGGCCTCGGCCAGATGAGCGGACAACTCGAAGTCAGGCGTGGACGTCATGTCCTGCGACCAGCGGCCGACCTTGTCGTCGTAGAGCTTCACGACATCGCCATCGAGCGGAAGAATCGGCGTTTCGCGCTTGTTCTTGAAGCTTCGACTCGTGGCCTGCTTGACAATCTCCATCTTGCCGTTCTCCACACGGAGTTCGACCACAGAGGCCGGAATCCCGCCGGTACCGCGTGCCTCAGCGTTGTTCTGGACAAGGAGGAGGTAGTTCTTGGGGCCGTCCTGTCCCATAAGCGAAGCCAGCTGCGGCATCAGAGCGTTCGCCCGGGAGAGCGCCGGCTGGAGAGTGGCCACGGCGCCCGTCAGCTGTGACAGCGGTCCGCGCAGCATTCCTGGCGTGTCTTGAAGGTCTACACCGGACAACGCGTCCGCCGCACGCTCACCTGAAGCCGCAGCTTCCGAAACGGGCCCAGCGAGTTGCGACATCGCATTCACATCGAACGCTCCGCCGGTCGGGCGGAGGATCGCTGGATCAACGTCGACGAGCGCGGGCAGAATCCCTTGCGCCAGTTCGTCAACGGCCACGGTCGATTCGCGGACGGCGTGCAGGGACGGCCCGATGAAAGGAGCCTGTTCGGCAATCCACCACAGCGGCGTGTCAGCGGCACCGCGAGCAGAGGCCGCGTGCCCTTGCAACTCCGACACTGACGATGCCAGCGCGGCACGGTCATCCGACCCGAACTGCTCCTGCATCTTCGACACGACGGGCACAGCCGCTCGCAGCTCCTTCTGCGCAATGAAGCCTCCGATGGCCACCGCGGCGGCCAGGGCGACAAGGACCGCGCTCAGAGCCCCGAGGGAGATCCAGGCGATCGTGCGAGGTCGAAGGCGGCGCGTGGGCTTACGTGACATTTTCATCCGATCACGCCGCGAGTCGGTCATCCGGCGTCGGGCGCGACGGGCACCTGCCGCGCGATCGGTATGCTACCTGAGTCGGTTCAGAGCATTCCGGGAACGAGCAAGTCCGGCCGGGAAATACAAGGGCGGGACGCGATGGCATTCGCCTTTCTTCCCCGGCGAGGGGGTTCTGCTCTCGGGAAGATCCCAGATTTCACCGTGGATTCCGGGGATACTTCACAGGGGGGCTCGACAGGGATCGTCGTGCGGCGCTTCGTGGTCGGTCTGAACGAATGGACAATTTCGGTCCGACCTCTCAGCCTCCGTCCTCGCCCGCATTGCCAAAGGACTCGCTGAACAATGGGAATTCTGCACAAGATCGTCGGCGAACAGCGCGAGCGACTGCGCGAGGTCGGCAGCGATCGGTGGCAGATCGTGAGCGCGCAACTCGCGACGAAGGTCGGGCCCATGGCCCTGCGCGGCGCAGCTCTTCGCCCGCGCCTCGGCTCCGCACGCGGCCTCCCTCTCATCGGGCGTGGCGTGCGCGTGCGCAACGCACACCTCGTTCACGCCGGCACGGACCTCATCGTCGAGGACTTCGCCGAGATCCAGGGCCTGAGCCGGGACGGCATCCGCTTCGGTGACCGCGTCTCGATCGGCACCGGAACGCTCATCCGCCCGAGCAGCTACTACTCGCGCGCGATCGGGGTCGGACTCGTCATGGGGGACGGTAGCAGCCTTTCGCCCGGCTGCTACATCGGGTGTTCCGGCGGGGTCACGATCGGCGAGAAGACCATGCTCGGGCCCGGGGTCCGTGTGTTCGCGGAGGACCACGTCATGAGCGACCCTTCGCGAGATGTGAAGTCCCAGGGCGTGGAGTGGGCGCCGATCACGATCGGCTCCGGGTGCTGGATCGCGAGCGGTGTCACGATCACCTCCGGCGTGACGATCGGCGACGGTGCAGTGGTCGCTGCCGGAGCGGTGGTGACTCGCGACGTGCCGGCGGGAGCCGTCTACGGCGGCATCCCGGCCCGCGAGCTCAAGAAGAGGGTCACCTCGTGAGTCGTCGCCGCGCGATCGTCGTGCACCCCTCCGACGAGATGTACGGCGCCGACCGGGTGCTCCTCGAAGTCCTACGCACGGTCCCCGACGATCTCGACCTCGAGGTGTGGCTGCCGACCGACCTCGACTACCCGGAACGCGAACTCTCGCGCCGGCTCGCCGAGCAGGGCATCCGGGTTCGGCATCTCCCCCTCCCGATCATGCGTCGCGCCTACCTGCGTCCGTCACGTCTTCTCGGACTCGCCCGCCGCGCCATGGCGACCGGCATGCGACTGATCGCCGCGCGTCCGGCCCTGGTCTACGTCAACACCGCCGCCGCCGCGCTGACCGCGCCGCCCGCTCGACTGGCCGGCGCCCGTGTGGTCCTCCACCTTCACGAGCACATCGGGTCGAGCTCACGCGCCGTGATCCCGTTCCTGCGATACGCCCATCACATCATCGCGGTCAGCTCCGCGGTGGCCCGGGCGCTCCCCTCGCACCTGCGCGGGCGCACGACGGTCGTCCACAACGGCTTCGACAACGCCCCGCCAACCGATCTCCCGTCGTTCGCGAACGGCATCCGCGTCGTGATCGCGAGCCGCTGGAACGCGTGGAAGGGTCATCGCGTCTTCCTGGACGCGTGGAACCGCATGGCGCGGACGGACCTTCATCTCGAGATCCTCGGCGACGCCCCGCCCATCGGTGAGGCGGTGGACGTGCGGGCTCTCGTCGAGGCATCGCCGCGACGGTCGCAGATCGACGTGATCGGTCGCACAACGGACGTCCGCGCCCACCTCGACGCCGCACATGTCGTCGTGGTTCCCAGCGTGCTACCCGACCCGTTGCCGACGATCGCGATCGAAGCGCTCGGTGCGGGTCGCGCCCTGCTCGTCAGCGATGCCGGCGGACTCCGCGAGATCGTGGGCGAGAGCCCGCTGCTCGTCACTCCCGGCGACGCGGACGCCTGGGCGAAGGCCCTCGATGCGCTGGACGAGGGCGCGATCCGTGCGGCCGCCGCCGCCGCGCGAGAGAGATTCGATCGGCTTTTCGCGAGAGATACCTTCGACCGCCGCATCCGCGCCGAGCTCTGGGACCTGGTGCCCCGATCATGAGCCTCTTCACCGCCTCCACGGCCTACGCGCGACCGAGTCTCACCGCCCGGACGCGCCTGATCACGCTCGGGCTGATCGCCGCGGTCGTGGTGAGTTCGTTCCTCGGACGTTACGACGCCGAGATCGTCGGCTTCCGGGTGCGGGTGGAACAGGTCGTGCCCCTGCTCCTGGCCGGCTGGATGCTCGTGCACCCCGTCTTGCGGGGAGCGTTCTTCCGTGCGCTGCGGCATCCCGTCCCGCTCGTGTATGCGGCCTTCGTCGTATGGAATGTCGTCACGACTCTGCTCTTCTCGCCGAGCCTGACCTGGAGTGCATCGATCCTCATCTGGCTCGTCATCGACCTGCTCCTGCTGGTGTCGATGATGGCGCTGGCCGAAGGCGCGGATCTCGCCGCGCGGCTCGGTCGTCTGTCCGTGGCGCCGTGGGCCCTGGTCGGCTTCGCGGCATACGCCGTGGCGAACCTCACGCGCGGGCAGGTCGCGCTCGGCACCGACTTCGACTACCTCTACGAGGTGTACGTCGCGCGGGTGACCGCGATCGAGGCGAACATCTACGCGTCGATCCTCATCTTCTGGACCCTTCTCACGATCACCCGCAGGGGTATCGGCCGGTGGGAGATCGCCGCCGTCGCGGTGGCGGTGCCGCTGGGGCTCGTCGCCTCTCAGACGCGGACCGCCGTGTTCAGCCTCGTTCTGGGGCTGGGCATCTTCGCCGTCTTCACGCTTTTCTCGCTGCGTTCCTCGTGGCGAGAGCGCATCACCCGCATCCTCCCCGCGGGAATCCTCATCGCGACGCTCGTGGTCACGTACGGAATCATCGCCGCAATGGGAGGCACCGCGCCCGCCGACCGCACCCTTCCCGCGACGGCGAGCCCGTCGGCATCCGTCTCCACATCCTCGACGGGGACCACGCCGTCACCCGCGCCCACGCGGGAGCCCGACCCGACGAACCCCGAGCAGCAGAACAAGATCGGCGACGTCGACTTCGTGGGCGGCACGATCGGGTTCCGGCTCGAGGTCGCGGGGCTCGCCGCCCAGGAGATGAAGGGCGTCAACCTCTGGCTCGGCAACGGGACGAACACGTTCGGCCTTCGCCACGAGCAGCCCGGCACGCCGGGGATCAGCGGGCACATCATCATGCTGCCCGTCCAGGTGCTCTACGACGGCGGGATCGTCGGCCTCGGGGTGCTGGTCCTCTTCTTCGTGACGGTGTTCGTCTGCGTGCCCCGGGAGCGGAAGCCCGTCGCAGCCGGCCTCCTCGCGTCGTACCTGCTCTCGGCGACCTTGACGAGCATGTTCTGGTTCGCGGTCACGTGGATCCTCATCGCGGTGCTTCTGCGGCCCCTCACCGAGGACGAACGTGACCTCGACCGCGTCTGAGGCACCGCGCCCGCACCGTGCCCGGAGCGTCGCGCTGCTGACGGCCGTCTCGGCGGTGTCAGCGATCTCGCCCCTCATCGCGCTGCCGCTCATCACCCGCGCGGCCGGGCCTGACGGCTTCGCCGAGATCGCGATCGGCCAGGCGCTCGGCACCCTGGCGGCCACGATCATCACGTTCGGATGGGCCGTCCGAGGCCCCGTCGAAGCCGCGCGCTCGTCGCACCCCGCCCGGGTCTTTCGCGCCAGTATCGTCGTCCGAGGCGCCAACAGTCTGCTCGTCCTGCCGCTCGTCGCCATCGTCGCCGCCTTCGCGAGTCACGCCGACGACCACGCGTTGGCGATCGTGTCCGCGCTCGCCTTCTCGCTGCAGGGACTGTCGCTCAGCTGGTACGCGGTGGGCGTCGGCCGACCGTTGCTCTCCCTGATCTTCGACGCCGTGCCGCGCATCGTCCTCAACCTCGCCGGGGCGCTCGCCGCGCTCCTCACGGCCACACCGCTGCTGTACCCCGCGATCCTGCTCGTCGGCACTCTCGCGGCCTTCCTCGCCGCGACCTGGTTCATCGGCCTCCGGGAACGCTTCTCCGTGCGAGCGGCCCTCGCCGACGCGCGGGGCGCCTACCGGGGCGGCTGGCGTACCGCACTGGCCGCGGGACTCCTCACTTTCTCCGAGACGGCTCCCCTTTCCACGCTCGGCGTGGCGAGCTCTCCGGCCGCCATCGGATTCGCCCCGTTCGACCGCGTGCTCAAGTACGGCTACATCGGCGTCTACATGATCACCGGCTCTTTCCAGGGCTGGGTGTCGTCGGCCTCCGGTGACGCGGGCCTCCGACGCATGCGCCGGGCCGTCGGCATCCACGTCGTCCTCGCCGTCGCCCTCGGCGCGGGGTTCGCCCTGGTCGTGCCGTGGGCGACGCCCGTGGTGCTGGGACCCGGCTTCGAGATCTCGACGTTCACGGCCCTCTTCGGAGGGATCGCGCTGGCTGCGATGACGCTGGCCACCGCCATGGGGATGTGCGTGGTCCTCCCCGCGGGCCGCGACGGCGCCTACCTGACCGCCGTCTGCGTCGGAGCGCTGCTCATCGTTCCGGCGGTGCTCGTGGGCTCATCGCTCGCTGGCGTCGCCGGGGCGGCGGGCGGGGTCGCCGCGGTTCAGCTGCTCGTAATGACGGTCTTCGCCGTCACGGCGTTTCCGGTTCTGCGCAACCGCTGACCAGGCACGTGGGGGTGTCGCGAACCCTCGCTCAGGCGAGGACGAACCCCGCGATCGAGAGCATCACCCACACGCTCGTGAAGACCAGGCCCATCAGGAGCGGTCCCCAGAAGCGGCGCGACAGAGCGACGAACACGGATGCCGCGATCCCCAGCCCGACGGGGAGGGCGAACGGCATACCCGAGACGTTCCCCGCGAAGACGATCGGGATGACGGCGAAAGCGACGGCCGAGACCGCGCCCGAGACGACACGGGCGATGGTCGGCGAGAAGCGCGTCGACGCGTAGGCGAGAGCCGCCGGATAGACGAAACCGATGGCGAAGAACGTGAGCATCATCACGACGAGGAACGGTGCCGCGACCCCCAGGATCAACCACCGCAGCGACAGCGCCTCGAAGGCGGGCCACCCACGCGAGACCGCGCCGATCCCGGCGATGAAGGGCATGATCGCCCCGAGGACGAGCCCCCACAGCACGTCGAGGCCGCGCACCCGGAAGAATCCGGCGGGACGCGTGCGCGCCATCAGGCCCAGCCCGGTGCCGCCGACGACGATGGATGCCAACATGCTGCCCGCGCTGCGACCGGCCGCGCCGTCGAAAGCCACCGTCACGATCAGCCCGACAACCACGGCCACGACCAACGCGGCTGCTGCCGCGACGAGCGGCTTCCACGTGCCGAAGAAACTCCCGGAGGGCCGCTCCACCGCCCGCGACCCGGGCCGCGTTTCGGTCTCGGCGCGCGAAGAGCGCGTCTGCTCAGTGGGGGCATCACCGTTATCGACACCGATGATTCGGTCTGTCGTGGGGGTGTCGACGGCCGCTCGGGCCTCGCGACGGGAGCGCCGACTCGGCTCGAAGGGGGTGTCACTCACCCGTTCAGCTTACGGGTTTCACCCGATCGGCCCCACCTCCCGGGCATCGGCTCCCCCGCACCGCCGTCTCGCTCAGGCGCCGAAGCCGTGCGACGTGCTCCTCTCACGGCGGCCCGGGGTGTCGGCATCCGGCACTGCACCCGGTAGCGGCGTGAAGGACCGGCATCCGGGAACGACATCCGGGAACGACGAAGGGCCGGGCCCGAAGGCCCGGCCCTTGCCGAGTGAAGTCTGGAAAGACTTACTTGAGGATCTTGGTGACGGTACCGGCACCGACGGTGCGGCCACCCTCACGGATCGCGTAGCCGAGGCCCTCTTCCATGGCGATCGGCTGGATGAGCTCGACCGACATCTCGGTGGTGTCACCGGGCATGACCATCTCGGTGCCCTCGGGCAGCGTGATGACGCCGGTCACGTCCGTGGTACGGAAGTAGAACTGCGGGCGGTAGTTCGTGAAGAACGGGTTGTGGCGGCCGCCCTCTTCCTTGGACAGGATGTACGCCGTGCCCTCGAAGTTGGTGTGCGGGGTGACCGAACCGGGCTTCACGACGACCTGGCCGCGCTCGACGTCGTCACGCTTGGTGCCGCGGAGGAGCAGACCACAGTTCTCGCCGGCCCAGGCCTCGTCGAGCTGCTTGTGGAACATCTCGATACCCGTGACCGTGGTCTTCTGCGTCGGGCGGATGCCAACGATCTCGACCTCGGAGTTGATCGCGAGGGTACCGCGCTCGGCGCGGCCCGTGACGACCGTTCCACGACCGGTGATGGTGAAGACGTCCTCGATGGGCATGAGGAACGGCTTGTCCTTGTCACGCACCGGGTCGGGGATCGACTCGTCGACGGCTTCCATGAGCTCGACGATCGAGTTGACCCACTGCTCGTCACCCTCGAGAGCCTTGAGGCCCGAGACGCGGACGACGGGGGCGTTGTCGCCGTCGAAGTCCTGCGACGACAGCAGCTCGCGAACCTCGAGCTCGACGAGCTCCAGGATCTCCTCGTCGTCGACCATGTCGCTCTTGTTCAGCGCGACGAGCAGGTAGGGAACGCCGACCTGCTTGGCGAGCAGAACGTGCTCACGGGTCTGAGCCATCGGGCCGTCGGTGGCGGCGACCACGAGGATCGCGCCGTCCATCTGAGCGGCACCGGTGATCATGTTCTTGATGTAGTCGGCGTGGCCGGGCGCGTCGACGTGAGCGTAGTGACGCTTCGGGGTCTCGTACTCGACGTGCGAGATGTTGATGGTGATACCGCGCTGACGCTCTTCCGGCGCCGAGTCGATCGACGCGAAGTCACGCTGGACGTTGGTGGCCGACGGGAACTTGTCGGCGAGCACCTTCGAGATGGCAGCGGTGAGCGTGGTCTTGCCGTGGTCGACGTGACCGATCGTTCCGATGTTCACGTGCGGCTTGGTCCGCTCGAACTTGGCCTTAGCCACTGGGTCCTCCTCAGGACGTAGTTGCGAAGTCTCGGGCGCTGGATTGCGACCGATTCTCCACGGGGATGGTTCTCAGGTTACTAGAGAGTCGGTATTGAGTTTGAGTGGATGCCGGGAACCCGAGCAGGAACCCGAGTTCCCGGCATCCGGAGAGCGGTGTTACTCGCCCTTGTTCTTCTGGATGATCTCGTCAGCCACGGCCTTCGGGACGTCGGCGTAGCTGTCGAACTCCATCGAGTAGACGGCGCGACCCGAGGTCTTCGAGCGCAGGTCGCCGATGTAGCCGAACATCTCGGACAGCGGCACGTTGGCCCGGACGACCTTGACGCCGGCGGCGTCTTCCATCGACTGGATCTGGCCACGACGCGAGTTCAGGTCGCCGATGACGTCGCCCATGTACTCCTCGGGAGTACGCACCTCGACGGCCATGATCGGCTCGAGGATGGTGGGGTTCGCCTTGCGGACGGCCTCCTTGAAGCCCATCGAGCCGGCAATCTTGAACGCCATTTCCGACGAGTCGACGTCGTGCGAGGCACCGTCGAGGAGGATCGCCTTGACACCCACCATGGGGTAGCCGGCGAGCACGCCGACGTTCATGGCGTCCTGGAAGCCCTGGTCGGTCGGCGAGATGTACTCGCGCGGGATACGACCACCGGTGACCTTGTTCTCGAACTCGTAGGTCTTGTCGGCCGTGACCTCGAGGGGCTCGATCGCGAACTGGATCTTCGCGAACTGACCCGACCCACCGGTCTGCTTCTTGTGGGTGTAGTCGTGACGCTCGACCGACTTGCGGATGGTCTCGCGGTACGCCACCTGGGGCTTGCCGACGTTGGCCTCGACCTTGAACTCGCGCTTCATGCGGTCGACCAGGATGTCGAGGTGGAGCTCGCCCATGCCCTTGATGACGGTCTGGCCGGTCTCGGCGTTCTGCTCGACGCGGAACGTCGGGTCTTCCTCAGCGAGCTTCTGGATGGCGACACCCAGCTTCTCCTGGTCGGCCTTGGTCTTGGGCTCGATCGCGACCTCGATGACCGGCTCCGGGAACGTCATCGACTCGAGGACGACCTGGTTGGCCGGGTCGCACAGGGTGTCACCGGTGGTGGTGTCCTTGAGGCCGATGACGGCGTAGATGTGGCCCGCGGTGACCGACTCGACCGGCATCTCCTTGTTGGCGTGCATCTGGAAGATCTTCCCGATGCGCTCCTTCTTGCCCTTGGTCGCGTTGACGACCTGGGCGCCGGAGTCGAGGTGACCCGAGTAGACGCGGATGTAGGTGAGGCGACCGAAGAACGGGTGCGTCACGATCTTGAACGCGAGGGCCGCGAAGGGCTCGTCGCGGTCGGCGTGGCGCTCGATGACGACCTCTTCGTCCTTGGGGTCGTGCGCCTCGATGGCGGGCACGTCCAGGGGCGAGGGGAGGTAGTCGACGACGGCGTCGAGCATGGGCTGCACGCCGCGGTTCTTGAACGCCGAGCCGCACAGCACGGGGTAGACCTCGCTGGCGATCGTCATCTTGCGGATGGCGCCCTTGATCTCCTCGTGGGTGAGCTCTTCGCCACCGAAGTACTTCTCGAGCAGCGCGTCGTCGGACTCGGCGACGGTCTCGAGGAGCTTCTCGCGGTACTCCTGCGCCTTCTCGACGAGGTCGACCGGGATCTCCTGGATCTCGTACTTGGCGCCCATGGTGACATCACCCTTGGCGTCGCCGGGCCAGACCAGGGCACGCATGTAGACCAGGTCGACGACGCCGACGAAGTCGTTCTCGGCACCGATCGGGAGCTGGATGACGAGGGGCTTGGCCTTCAGACGGTTGACGATGGTGTCGACCGTGAAGTAGAAGTCGGCGCCCAGCTTGTCCATCTTGTTGACGAAGCAGATGCGGGGGACGTCGTACTTGTCGGCCTGACGCCACACGGTCTCGGACTGGGGCTCGACGCCCTCCTTGCCGTCGAAGACGGCGACGGCACCGTCGAGGACGCGGAGCGAGCGCTCCACCTCGACCGTGAAGTCGACGTGACCGGGGGTGTCGATGATGTTGATCTGGTTCTTTTCCCAGAAGCAGGTCACAGCAGCGGAGGTGATCGTGATGCCACGCTCCTGCTCCTGCTCCATCCAGTCGGTGGTCGCCGCACCATCGTGCGTCTCACCGATCTTGTGGTTGACGCCCGTGTAGAACAGGATGCGCTCGGTCGTCGTGGTCTTGCCGGCATCGATGTGCGCCATGATGCCGATGTTGCGGACCTTGTGCAGGTCGGTGAGCACGTCTTGTGCCACGGGTGTCTTCCTTACCTGTTGGGAGGTTGGTGCCGGGCCCATCGGAGGGTCCGCGACCGGGTTCGGTCACAGACCCTCCGCGGGTTTTACCAGCGGTAGTGCGCGAAGGCGCGGTTCGACTCGGCCATCTTGTGGGTGTCTTCGCGGCGCTTGACCGCGGCACCGAGGCCGTTCGAGGCGTCGAGGATCTCGTTCTGCAGACGCTCGGTCATCGTCTTCTCGCGACGACCCTTCGCGTAGCTCACGAGCCAGCGCAGCGCGAGGGTGTTCGCACGGTGCGGCTTGACCTCGACGGGAACCTGGTAGGTCGAGCCACCGACGCGGCGGCTCTTGACCTCGAGGGTGGGACGGACGTTGTCGAGCGCCTTCTTGAGCGTGGCGACGGCGTCCTGGCTGTTCTTCGCCTCGACGCCACGGAGGGCGTCGTAGACGATCGCCTCGGCGATGGACTTCTTGCCGTCGACGAGGATCTTGTTGACCAGCTGGGTGACGACGGGAGCGCCGTACACCGGGTCGTTGACGACGGGACGCTTCGGGGCGGGACCCTTACGAGGCATGGTTCTCAGCCCTTCTTCGCGCCGTAGCGGCTACGAGCCTGCTTACGGTTCTTGACAGCCTGGGT